>CAWFMR010000035.1:0-42886 GCA_963816845.1 uncultured Actinomycetes bacterium
TCGTGAGGGATGATGGTCGAGCGCGCGCCCGCCTCGACCATCGGGTTGACGTGCACGATCTCGGCGCCGCGGCGATAGGCCTCCGCGAGCGTCGTGAGCATGCGCGGCGCGTTCGACACAGCGTTGACCCCCATCACGAAGATCAGGTCAGCCTCGTCCCAATCGGCGAGATCGCACGTGCCCTTGCCCGTGCCCAGCGACGCCTGCAACCCACGGCCGCTGGCCTCGTGGCACATGTTCGAGCACGTCCGGCAGGTTGTTCGTGCCGAACTCACGCACCCACAGCTGGTAGAGGAACGTCGCCTCGTTGCTCAGCCGTCCCGACGTATAGAACGACGCCTGGTTGGGCGAGTCGAGACCGCGCAGGGTCTCCCCCACCAGCGCGAAGGCATCGGCCCACGCGATCGGCACGTACGTGTCGGTCCCGGCGTCGTAGGCCATCGGCTCGACCAGGCGCCCCTCGGCCTCCAGCGCGTAATCACTCCACGAGCGCAGCTCGCTCACCGTGTGTGAGGCGAAGAACTCGCGCTCCACGCGCCGGCCGGTCAGCTCCCACGTGACGTGCTTGACGCCGTTCTCGCAGAAGTCCAGCTTCAGGCCGTCCTGCGAGTCCGGCCACGCGCAGCCCGGGCAGTCGAAACCGCCGTCCTCGTGGTTCATCTTCGCCAGCACGCGCGGCCCCTCGAGCGGCTCCGCGAGCGCACGAGCACCCTGGTCACCGACCTGGCGGCGCCCCACCCGGCAGCCGGATGCTCGTAATCGACCTGCTCCGGTGCGCCCGTCCCCGACGGTCCGCGACCGAGGGCCGCCTGGCCGGGTGCGTCGCCGAGCATGCGTCGTTCAGCGAGCGATCCAGACGTGTTGCGCAGCGGCGGGCGCTGGGTCATGCCCCGACACTAATGGCGCCGCCGGGCGCGAACCAGCGACCCCTGCATCTGAGGTGCGGGCTCGCCCAGGAACCGATCGGGCAGCCAGCGCGGCGCCCGGGCGGTCAGCGCGCGACGGGCTCGTAGACGGTGCCGTCGACGACTGACAGCGCCGGGATCTGGCGCAGGTGCGAGTGCGCCTGGTAGCGGTAGAGCGTGCCCTCGTCGTCGACGAGGTAGGTGTCCACGCCCTCGCGCTGGTGGTGCAGGATGAGGCGCTCGCTGCGCTCGGCCAGCTGGGCCAGCGCGCCGATGCTCGTCACGTCGATCGGCGGGCGCGCCGGGTCGAAGGTCGTGCCGGCGATCGGGACGATCAGGTGGCGGTAGCGGTCGACGTGCTTGGTCGGGTCGTAGGGATCGCGCAGGACCCCGGCGCCCGTGATCAGCGTGCCGGCGACGCCGAGCAGCAGGCCGATGAGGGCGAGCCAGCGAGCGGTGGGCACCGAGAGGCCGATGTCATGGATGGTCAGCGTGTTGGCCGCGGTGGTCGAGGCCGACGACGGAGCCATCGCGCTTGGGGTTGAACGCGGCCGCGAGCTCGATCAGCCGCCGAGGCGTCGCCGCCGGCGGCGGGCGCGCCCGTGTCGGGACGGAGCTTCAGGCGGTCGAGCTGGAGCTTCAGGGCCGGCGCGTAGTCGCTCGTGAGCGGCTCGTCGGCGAGCGTGCCGGCCAGGTGCACGCGCGGCGTGACGTAGATGCCGTAGGGGGCGCCCGCCGAGCTGCCGGTGAGCTTCTCGACCTTGCGGATCAGGGACCGCAGCTGCGGCACGTCGAGCGTCACGTCGGCCGCGGCGTAGTCGCCGTTGAAGGGCTTGGGCGCGGCGAGCTGGATGGTGCGGCTCCAGCCGGTCGGGCTGGAGAGGTTCAGCACGAGCTCCATGGTGCCGCCGAGGTGATGCGGCGCCTTGGCCTGCAGGCGGTAGTGAGCCTTGACGTGGACGTCGTGCACGAGCTTGACGAAGATCGGGTCGCCCGTGCTCACGACGCCGTCGGGGTAGACCGGTCCGGCCGAGCGCCTTGGCGTGGTAGCCGAAGCTGACCTTCTCCGTGTAGGGGGTCTTGTCGCGCCGAGGGCTTGGTCGTGGGACGCGTGAAGGCGAGCGCGCCGAAGGCGAGGAAGACGAGAGCGACCACCGCGCAGGTGGTGAAGATGCTCTTCTCGTGGGTCGTCGTAGATCGAGTGCGGTCGCGGGCCCGGTGCCGAGCGGCTCGAGCTGGCGCATGCCGCGCTCGTCGGGCGGTCGGCGGCGGTCGCGGCGCCGGCGGTGCTGCTTGGCGCCCATGAACAGCAGCAGCGCCATGCCGCCGCTGAGCAGCGCGGCCATGAACGGCGTATGCAGCCAGTGCAGGACGAGGCCGCCGTGCGGCACGCGGAAGGCGAGCTTGCCGACCACGTCCGCGCGCGCGGGGTGATCGGGGTCGACGAAGTCGTTGTTGTCGCCCTTGGTGACGAAGCGGTCGCCCTTGACCGCGATGATGCGGTGCAGGACGACGAGGTGCAGCATCTTGCTGCGGTAGGCGACGATGTCCCCCACGCGGTAGTCGGCGGCGGGGCGCACCACACCGAGGTCGCCGCTGTGGAAGCGCGGCGGCATGCTGATGCCGCTGGTGGTGACGTAGCTGGTCTCGCCGCCGATCTGGGTCGGGGCGACAAGCAGCCAGGCTGCGACGACGAGCACGACCAGCGTGGCGCTGATCAGGCCTGAACGCAGATGGGGGGGTCTGGTCATCAAGCCGGGGGGTGCTTGCTCAAGACGGGGGGAACGGTTTGGTCAGCCCGCGAAGGGGACGGCCGGGCAGATGCCCGGCCGTCCCCCAGCGCTGAGCCGGATGTGGGACTACGGGGTCCCGGTGACCGCCACGGCGAGGGCGGTGGCGCCGGCGAGGTCCTCGGTCAGGCCGCTGCAGGTGGCCTGCGGTCGCCGAGTCGACGGTGCAGTCGGTCGTGGCGTTGCCGTTGAAGCCGATCTTGACGTGCGAGGTTCGTGATGTCGGGGGTGCTGAACGTCAGGATGACGCTGTTGATCGTGTCACCCACGCTGTTCAGGGCGTAGTGGACGTCCGTCACGGTCGCGCCCGACACGGTCGTGGTCTCGTAGCCAGCGACGCTGTCCGGCACGGTGTTGGCCGCGGTGAAGGCGACGCCGCCCGCGGCAATAGCGCCGATCACGGCCACCGCCAGGACGATCTTCTTGGTCTTGCCCTTCATGGGGTATCCCCTTTCCTTTCGGTAGCCCGGCGGACCGCTAGTGGTTCCGTGGCTTTGCGCCCCCGCCTTGCGGTCGGGTTTGCCCGTTCGTTTGGATGCCCCCCTGATCGGCAGCAAGTGGACGGACCTGAGGCCGTTCTGGACGATCGGCCCAGGTCGATCCCCACTTTTCGCTATACGCAGGGGAAATGCTGGCGCCCACGGCGCAATTTGCCGCCCACGCCCGGCGGCGGCGAGGAGGCTCGCCGCGCCCCTCGGCTCATACAGGCGTCGAGATCACGCGGAAGATGTGCTTCGGAAGCCGAATATCGGGGTGTGAGCGGGCACGACGCCCAACCCGGACCGCAGGACACTCTGGTGCGCCGCGCCTACGCCTTCGCCGAGGCCGCGCACAGGGGTCAGCGCCGCAAGGACGACAGGGCCTTCATCGCCCATCCCGTCCACGTCGCGCGCCTGCTGGCCGCGCGCGGCTACGACGAGGAAGTGGTGGCCGCCGCCCTGCTGCACGACGTCGTCGAGGACACCGAGGTGACGCTCGACGAGGTTCGCCAGCGCTTCGGCGCGCGCGTGGCGCAGCTCGTCGAGTGCGTGACCGAGGATCCCGAGCTCCCCACGCCCGAGCGCAAGCGCGCCTACCGCGAGGGGCTGCGCCACTCCCCCGATGCGGCGCGGGCCATCTGCGCCGCCGACAAGGTCTGCAACGCCAGCGACCTCTACCAGGCCGCCAGCCAGGGCGACGAGCAGGTCCTCGCGCGCTTCGCCGGCGGCCTCGATGCCCAGGTCCAACGCCTCAGCGCCGAGCTCACGATGCTCGACGAGTCGGGCACCGACCGCAGCCTGCGCGACGCGATGCGCGCCGAGCTCGGCGGGCTGCGCACCCAGGCCCGCCGGCGCGCCGACACGCGGCGACGGCCCCGGCCCCGGCGCAGCTACTAGCCGCTCGCGCGGTCGTCGCGCGCGAGCACGCGCGGGCTGTCGGTGATCAGGCGCCGCTCGCGCAGGCCCGTGAGGCCGCGGCCCGAGCCGCCGAACGCCACCAGCGAGAGCTTGTCGGGATGCAGGGCCAGGCGGAAGCGTTGCTCCTCGCCCTCGCGCGCGCGCCCGTCGATCTCGACTTGGAAGCCCGCGTAGCCCGGAGAGACCTCGACCGTGACCACGGCGTCGCCCGGGACCACCAGCGGCGGCGCGCTGCCCCCGTGCATGGCCAGCGGGGTGCAGACGAAGGCCGGGGTGCCCGCCGCGAGCACCGGGCCGCCGGCGGCCATCGAGTACGCGCTCGAGCCCAGCGCGGTGGCGACCACGAGCCCGTCGCCGGCCAGGCGCGCGTAGAGCTCGTCGTCGACGACGATGTCGGCGACGAGCTGGCCGGCGCCACGGCGGACCACGACGAAGTCGTTGGCGGCCCAGTCGTCGGGCGCGTCGGCCGGGCCGATCGCCAGCGCGGGCAGCGACCTCGCGGTCCAGTCGCCGGCCCAGACGCGATCGAGGGCGGCGGCGATCCCGTCGGCCGCGACCGCGGTCAACGCTCCGAGGCTGCCGCACGCGACGCCGAGGACCGGCGCGCCCTGAGCGGCCGCGGCGCGCAACGACGCGAGCACGGTGCCGTCTCCGCCGACGGCCACGACCAGATCTCCCTCCCGCAGCGTGCCCGGCGCGGCGGCCTCACGATGGCGTTTGCCGTCGACCGCGAGCTGGACCACGTCGACGCCGTGCTCGGCGGCCCAGCCCTTGAGCGTCGCCAGCGCCCGCTCGACGGGGCGTGTCGGATGGACGATCAGCGCAACGCGCCCGGGCACCGGCTCCGCGACCACGCGGGGACCTTAGCCCGCGACGTCGTACCCCAGGTTCGCGCGCACCGTCTCCATGCGCGGGCGCGTGCGCCACGCCTCGAAGGCCACCACCAGCGCGAGCGCGGCGATGATGCTGCCGAAGATCTCGAACGTGGGGCGCAACCCGAGCGGCGTGACCAGCACGCCGGCCGCGATGGCCGGGACCGACAGCGAGGCATAGGCCACGACGTAGAAGGCGGACATGACCGCGGCGCGGTGCTCGTTGGGGATGGCGGCCGACAGGGCGCGCAGGGCCCCGAGGAACGCGACTCCGAAGCCGGCGCCCCCGATGATGGCCCCGGTGAGGAAGACGACGCTCGAGTCCGTCGAGGCGGCGATGACGATCAGCACCATGCCCGAGGCGAGCGCCACCGATCCGGCCGCGGCTCCGGCCCACGGGGGCGTGCGGCCGAGGACGATCTGGGCGACCGCGGCGGAGCCGGCCAGCGCGAAGACGGGGACCCCGGCGACGAGGTGGTTGGTCGTGTGGAAGAGGTCCGCGGAGAGCTGCGGGCCGAGGGACAGGAACAGGCCGCCGATCGACCACGACGAGATGACGCCCAGGGCCGCGAGCAGGAAGGGACGGCGCACCGCGCTCGGGACGCTCGGCCACTGGGGAGTCAGGCGCAGGCGCGAGCGCTCGGCGACCGGCTCGGGCATCCGCCAGACGCCCTCGAGGGCGATCGCGAAGAGCACGAACAGCGCCACGTAGGGAAGCACGCGCGGGGCGGGCAGGAACTCGACGAAGGCGGCGGAGACGAGCACGCCGAGGCCCAAGCCCCCGGCGCTCACGACGCCGTTGGTCAGCCCGACGCCCGCGGGGTCGCGCCGCGGGTGCAGATCGAGCAGCGCGGCGCTCGCGGCGCCGAGCGCGGCGCCGGTCGCCAGCCCCTGCACGCCGCGGGCGACGAAGAGCCAGACGACCGAGTCGGCCAGCATGAAGAGCACGGTGGCGGCCATGAGCGTGCCGAGCGCGGCGAGCAGGACGGGCCGGCGGCCGACGGCGTCCGACACGCGCCCGGCCAGGAGCAGCGCGGCGAGCACGCCGAACGCGTAGGTGGCGTAGACGAGCGTGAGGACGAGCGGCGAGAAGCCCCAGAGCTCGCGGTAGATCCCGTAGATGGGCGACGGCGTCCCCGAGGCGAAGAGCGCCAGGCCGATGATCGCTCCGGCGAGCGCGTAGGCGATGCGCGGCGAGAGCGTGCGGCGGGCGGCGGTGGGCGTGATCGTGGTCATGGAGTCAAGCTCATTCCGTATTTCCAAAGTATTGGAAGCTTAGAACAGTTGTATCATGTCCTGCGTGCCGGCTCCACACACCGTCCGCGAGAAGATCGCCCACCCCGCCGCGTCGGCGCTCGACCTGGCGACGATCATGCGCACCGTGGGCGACCCGCTGCGGCTCGACATCGTGCGGCTGCTGGCCGACGACCGGCCGCGCCCGTGCAGCGAGGTGTCGGACGCCATGGGCCTGCCGGTCTCGACGTGCTCCTACCACCTGCGGCTGTTGCGCGAGGCGGGCGTGACGCGCACGCGTGCCGAAGGGACGCAGCGTTTCATCTCGCTGCGCCGCGACGATCTCGAGGATCGCTTCCCCGGCCTGGTCGAGGTCCTGACGCACTAGGCCGCGTCGACGGTCGCGTCGATGCTGACCGCACCGCGGGCCCTGGCCACCGACACGCGGTGGTGGCCGTCGCGCACCGCGTAGACGTCGCCGACCTGGACGACCGAGATCGGCGGCAGCACGGCGCCCTGGTGCTCGGCCAGCCACACGCGCTCCCAGCGGCTGCGGGCGCGTCCGGCGGGCCTGAAGGAGCCGTCGAACATCGCGGCCCGGCTGGGCTCGAGCGTCCCGCTGATCGCGGCGATGGGGATCTCGCGCACGCCCTGGCGGCCGCCCGCCCGGGGCCGCGGGAACCGCGGCTCGCCGTACACGCACAGCTGCCCGCCGTCCGCGGGCGCGCGGCGCAGGCGGCGGGCCAGCGCGGCCCGGCGCCGGCCGCGCGCCGCACGCGTGAAGGCGCGCTCGGCGTCGATGGCACTGGAGCCGGTCATGAACATGCATCGATGGTCGACTACGACCGGCGCTGCTCACATCGGGCAAATGGAGCCACTTGCCGTGGGCTCACCCCTTACGCGCGCGAGAGACCCCTTACGGGCGCGAGCCGCGGCCGCGCCGGCGCCGGCTAGTGCGCGAGGAACCCGCCGTTGGACTGGCGGCGCGTCGAGGCCTGCAGCCAGGCGATCTCCATCGCGGCCTTGGCCTTGAGCATGTCCTGGTAGATCAGCTCGTCGTCAGGCGCTGCGCGGTGGCCCTCCAGGAGCGTCTGGTAGGC
This sequence comes from uncultured Actinomycetes bacterium, assembly GCA_963816845.1. GTDB lineage: Bacteria > Actinomycetota > Thermoleophilia > Solirubrobacterales > Solirubrobacteraceae > JAOPZW01. The sequence continues at coordinate 7,298 of CAWFMR010000035.1, forward strand.
CTGGGTCTCGAGGGCAAGGTCGAAATCCGTCATGCGTGCGGCGTGTGTACCGCGCGCGCCGGACATTCATGTGAACTTTGATCACCCGGCGCCGCTCGGCGCCCGGGCCCCGCCGCCCACGGAGCGCCGGTCGGATGCGGCGCGAAGCGGTCGGTCAGGACGCGGCGACGGCGGCCGGAGGCGCGGAGGCGGCGACCGCCGCGCTGTCGGCCGCGGCGGCGGCGGTGGCGGGCGTGCCGGCGCTCTCCGTGGACGACCCGGTGGGCGGCGGGGTGCTCACGCTCGGCGTCGGGGCGGGTGCGGGCACGGGCGCCGGTGCGTCGGTGGAGGTGGCGGCGACGGACGCCGTCGGCGCTGCGGCGCCCGCGGGCGCGCTCGCGGGCGCCGCGGTGGCCGGCGCCGGCGTGGCCGCGGGCGGGTCGCTGGGGCCCGCAGCGGCAGCGGTCGCGGGCGGCGCGGCGCTCGACGACGGCGAGGCGGGCGCGGCGGGGGCGGGCGTGACGGGAGCGTGCGAGACAGCCGGCGCGGGCGACGGCGACGACGCGGGCGGCGTCGCGGAGGGCTCGGGCGCCTTGGCGGGCGAGTCGGCCGACACCGTCGGCTGGACGGCGACGGGCGCGGCGGCCGGCCGGCGCCGCGCGGGGGACGGCGGATAGGAGGGCGCCGCCGTGGAGGGGCGCAACACGGACTGGTGGATCGCCGGCGGACGCGGCAGCCGATGGCTGTGGACCTGGGCCTGCGCGCCACCGCCGCCCAGGGCCACGACGGACAGGATCTTCGCCACGACGCTCTTGGCCGGAAGGCTGGCGAGTCCCACTCCGCCGCCGCCGGTGGCCAGACCCGTGGCCACGCTGGCCGCGCCGGCCGTGCCGATGGCGCCCGCGGCAGCCGCGCCGGCGCTGCCCGCGACTCCGCCGCCGCCGACGCCGCCGGCCGCGAGCGCGCCGCCCGCGGCGACGGTCGCGCCGCCGCCCGCGCCGCCCAGGGCGACGGCGCCGCCGCCCCCGCCGCCGAGCGCGAAGCCCAGGACCGAGGCCTTCAGGCCGACGGTCGGCGCCAGCGGCAGGATGGCCGCGAACGCGGCCCGCTGGCGGCGAACCTCGCGCTCGAAGTCCGCGCAGCCGGGACAGCGGTCGATGTGCCTGCGCGCGACGCTGCGCCGGGGGACGCGGCCGGTGGCGGTGGCGAGCTGCTCGCGGATCTCGACGCACGGAGTCGCGCGCGCGTCGCGTGCGCGCATCAGCGCCTCGCGCGCCTGGAAGACGAGCGCCTTGACCTTCTCGCGGCGCACGCCGAGCACCGCCGCGATCTGCGCATGGGACTCGTCGCCGAGCTCGAAGAGGACCAGCGCCGCGCGCTGGTCGTCGGGCAGGCGCTGCAGCTCGTCCACCAGCTCGCGCAGGTCGGCGCGGAGCTGGACCTGCGTCGACATCCCTTCGAACGGTCCGAAGTCCGCCGCGAGCCCGTCGGCGGAGACGTGCGCGCGCTGCGCGCGCAGGGCCGACAGGCAGCGGTTGCGCGCGATCGTGTACAGCCAGGGGCGCAGCTCGATGTCGCCGGCGCCGCCGCGCAGCGCGCGGTAGGCCGAGGCGAAGCTGTGCTGCAGGGCGTCCTCGGCCTCCTGGCGGCTGCCGAGCATGTGTCCGCAGAAGGCGAGCAGGCCGCCGTAGTAGCGGTCGTAGATGATCTCGAACGCGGCGTCGTCACCGGCGCGCACGCGCGCTACGAGGCGATCGTCGCCCACGCGCGGCAGCCGCCGCGCGCGCGCCGGGCCTGGGGAACGGACGTGAACCGCGGTGGCGGCCATCGGGGCAAGTATGCGCCACCCGGAGCAACGAAATGTGAAAGCCGTGCGCGGGCAGGTGTCCCGGACCTCCCGGCACGGCATGGGGGGCAACCGGCCGGGGGCCCGGGACGCGCTCCGACGCCTGTTGGGGCTGTGGCGCCGGGGCGCATTGCATCCGTGCACAGACCACGGTAAGGCCCACCCGTGGGAGTTGGTGCAAGTTGCGTGCGAATCTCGGACGAAGACCCGACCCGCAGACAGCTGCCCCGGGCATGCTCGTGCCCGGGGCGCTGTCCCCCCAACGCCGGTCTGATCCATGACCGAACGGCGCAGCCGTCGTACGGTTGCCCCCATGGAGAAGAACGCCGAGCGGCTGCCAAGGTTGGTCGTGGTTCGTGCCCGAACGCGACGCGCCGATAACCGGTGGGGTGCCCAGGCGCGCTACGGGCGGGAGGGCTGCGGGATCCCTCGCTCCGGGGTGGACGGATGGCCGGGCGGCTGCGGAGGGCGCGGATTCTGCGCTTGTCGGTTTACGAGGTCGCCTGAGCGGCAAGAGAGCGTTCACGGCCCCCCCACCCAGAGGCCTTGCAGATCGACGACCCACCCACCCGGCCCGGCTTCATCACCGCGCTCGACGATGCGTACCTGATGCCCCGCGAGGACGGCTACGCCGTGTTCTGCCGGACGTCGGGGCGCGATCTGTGCACGGTCCGGCCCGAGGTCGCCGAGCGGGCGCTGCGCCGCCAGGGCAAGGTCGTCCGGCTCGGCACCTGGTCGGGCACGCTGCGCGGCCGGGCCGACGACTGGACGTTGTGGTGGGCCCGCGGGGTCCCGTGGGCCGCGACGAGCGACGTGGCCGGGGGCGAGCAGATCCTGCCGCTCATCGAGCGCTGGCAGACCGAGCTCGCCCAGGCGCAGGCGCATGGGCAGCGCTGGGAGCCGCTGCCGCCGGGCGTCGCACGCCCCGCCGGCGCGCCGGTGGCGCCGCGCCCGGCTCGCCGGCGTCCGCGCTCGCGGGTGCTCGGCGGTCTGCGCGCCCTGTTCCGCGCCAGCTAGCCCGGCGCGCTCCGCGCCCATATGATCGCCGTCATAGCCGGCGGCGACGGAGATCGGGGGACGGACGTCCGCGAGCAGATGACGCGCAGCGCCGCGCTGCTCTTCGGCGAGCGCGGGTTCTCGGGGACGGGCCTGCGCGACGTCATCGCCCACAGCTCGACGCCGCGGGGCTCGATCTACCACCACTTCGCCGGCGGCAAGGCCGAGCTCGCGCGCGAGGCCGTTCGCCACGCGGCCGACGAGGTGGCCGGCCCGGTGGGCGACGCGGCTCGCGGCGGCGATCCGATCGCGGCGCTGCACGCCTGGCTGGACCACTGGCGCGGCGCCCTCGAGCGCAGCGACTTCCATGCGGGCAGCGCGGTGCTCGCCGTCGCGATCGAGCCCGAGGAGCAGACGGGGGCCCGCGCGGCCGCCGCAGCGGCGTTCGAGGGCTGGGCGGAGGCGTTCGCCGCCACGCTGCACGGCTCGGGCGTCAAGCGCAAGAAGGCCGCGCGCCTCGCCACGCTGACCGTGGCGGCCATCGAGGGCGCCGTCGCGGTCTCCCGCGCGCGCGGGGACACGCTCGCGCTCGACCAGGTCGGGCGCGAGCTCGAGGCCGCGATCGAGGCCGCGCGCTCCTAGGTCGGTTGCCGCCGCCTAGCATTCGGCGGCGATGCAACCCGAGATCAACGTCTTCGGCCTCTCGATCAAGACCTTCGGGCTCTTCTTCGCACTCAACTTCGTCGCCTGGGGCGCACTGGTCAGCCGGCGCCTGCGCGAGCTCGGCAAGCCCGTCGACTGGGCCTACGAGATGGTGGCGGCGGCGCTCGTGGGCGGGCTGATCGGGGCGCGCGGCTACTGGCTGATCCAGAACCACGAGCCGTTCAGCGTGGGCAGCGTCCTCGGCGGCAGCGGCCTGATCTGGTACGGCGGCCTGCTGGGCGGCGTGGCGGCCGTGCTGCTGTGGGCACGCTGGCGGGGGTTCCTCACGCTGGCGTTGTTCGACATGGCCGGGCCCGGGCTGGCGCTCGGCTACGCCATCGGGCGGATCGGGTGCCAGGTCTCGGGCGACGGCGACTACGGGCGGGCCTGGGACGGTCCGTGGGCGATGGGCTATCCGCACGGCACCGTGCCCACAGCGCCCGGGGTGACCGTCCACCCCACCCCGATCTACGAGACGCTCGTCATGGGCCTGCTGGCCTATGTCCTCTGGCAGCTGCGCGACCGCGTGCGGCCCGGCGTGCTCTTCGCGCTCTACCTCGTCATCGCGGGCGCGGAGCGCTTCCTGATCGAGTTCATCCGCCGCAACGACGTCGTGGCCCTCGGGCTCACCGCGGCTCAGCTCGAGAGCTTGAGCCTGTTCGTCGTCGGCGCCGTCTGGCTGTTCGTCGTCGGTCGCCGCGGTGGATTGCTGCGCGACGACGTCGCGGGGCGGCGGCGGGACGCGGTGCCGGCGACCTGAGGAGCTAGCAGCCGGCGGGAGCCGCGGGAGCGGCGGGAGCCGCGGGAGCCGCGGGACGCGGCGGGAGCCGCGGGAGCGGCGGGCGCGTCGGGCTGCGGCGCCGAGTCGGCCGGCGCGGGCGTCTGAGCGGGCTGCTCGGGCTGCGTGTCGGTCGGCGGCGCGGGGGTCGAGGCGGCCTGCTCGGGCTGCGGTGCCGCGTCGGCCGGCGGGGTCGGCGCGGGCTCCTCGGCGGGCGGCGTCTCGGCCGGGCCCGGGTCGGCGGGCTGCGGCGTGGCGTCGGCCGGCGGCGTCGCGTTCGCGGGGGCAGTCTCGGCCGGCGGGGCGGTGTCGGCCGGCGCGGACGGCGCCTGGGTCGGGTCGGTCGTGGGCGCCGACGGCGTCGAGGCGGTCGGGCCGGCCGGCGTGTCGCCGTCGACCGGGCTCGCCGGCGTGTCGCCCGTCACGGGCGTGGTGTCGCCGGGCGGTGCGTCGTCGGCGCGCGTCGCGTCGGCGTCGGAGGTACGGCCCGAGGGGCCGGGGCGGCTGGCAGCCGACGTCTGCACCGGGCTGTCAGAGCTGGCAGCGGCGACGTCGGGCGTCGTCGTGGCGGGAACGGTCGGCGTGGTGGTGGCCGGGGCCGGCGGGACGGTGGCGGGGAAGGTGGGCAGGTTCGTGCCCTGCGGGCCGACGCTGGTGCCACCGGTCGTGGTCTGGGTCGGCGCGGGCGACGAGCCGGTGCCGGGCAGGGCGGCGCCCAGCGGGCCTGAGCCGGTGGCGGGCACCAGCGGGCCGGTGGCGGCCGGCAGGCCCGGCAGCCCCGGCAGGCCGATCGCGGCCACGCCACCGACCGTGGTCGGCTGCGCGGCGAAGGACGGGCGGCCTCCGGGCTGGGAGGCGGGCTGCGGCGGGGCGAGCTTGCTCACCGGAGTGCTGGTGCCGCGGGTGCTCGGCCAGGGGTCGCGGAACGGCAGGACGTCGCTTCGCAGCAGCGCCAGGCAGGTGCCGATCAGCGCGCAAGCCAAGGCAGCGCCGGCGAGCCACGCGACGGTGACCCGGGTCTTTCCGTGACCGAATCGGATCATTCTGGACGGAACATCGACGTGAACGGGCTTTCCCTCAAGTCCTACGAATGGGGGGTTTCCACGCCGGAAATCAGATCGTCGCGTATTCATCGCGTTTCTGCCGTTTCTCGATAGCCGAAGCTGGCGCGTTGGCGCTCGCCCTAACCACACCTGGGCGACCGCTTGCGACATCCGCCTACGGCCGATCCAACATCCGTCGAGCGCGCAGCGTCAGCCGTCTGACCTGCCAGAGTCTCTTCTCATGCGCTTCACACGCCGTCGCCCCTCCCCAGCGATGGTCGTCGCCCTCATCGCCCTCTTCGTCGCGCTCGGCGGGCCCGCCCAGGCCAAGCGCGTCATCGACGGCGGCTCCATTCGCAAGGGCACGATCACGAGCAAGCAGATCAAGAACGGCTCGGTCGCCAAGGCCGACCTGAGCAAGACGGCAGTGCGCTCGTTGACGGCGACGCCGCCCTCATCGGTGCGCTCGGCCCAGATCGCCGACGGCTCCGTGCTCGCGCCCGACCTCGGGCTCGGGTCCGTGGGCGCAGGGCCAGCTCGCGCCCGGCGCGGTGACGGCGTCCAAGCTCGCCGCGGACTCCATAGGCGGGGGTTCGGTGGCGAACGGGTCACTGCAGACGGTCGACATCGGCTCGTTCGCGGGCAGCCGTCAACGTCGACTTCAAGCCGTTCAACGACCCGGGCCAGGCGCTGCCAGGCGACGCGCGACCGGCGTCCGGCCCGCCGGTCGCGGTGCCGACCGGCGGCCAGCCCAACATCGCCGACGACGTCATCGTCGTCTCGCCGCCCGTCCGGGTGGCCCGACAACGTCGATCGTCACGGGCAAGCCGGCGCCGGAGAACCGTGATCGGATCGTCGCGTGCTGGGTCGGCAGCGGCGCGGCGCCGCCCGACCCGGGCCGCGACGACGTTCCGCTACGTCACCTTCGACTCGCCGTAGGGATGCGTACGGCCGGTTCTTACCGGCTCCATACCAACCTCCCAGGAGGATCTGAGCAAAGGCCGCCACGATCCTCCGCATGCCGCAATCCCCTGAACCCCCCGTCAAGCAGCGCCTGCGCCTGGTGCGCCGCCGCGTCACGGCCGCGGTCCTCGCGACCTTCGTCGCCGCGTGGCTGGCCGTCGCCGCGCTGGGCAAGGGCGGCGCGACGAGCACCGCAGCGACGAGCGGGTCGCCGACGACGGGCACGTCCAGTCAGAGCGACGACGGCGCGGGCTCCGCGCAGAGCGGCGGCGATCCGCAGAGCGACGGGTTCGGGCAGAGCGGCGACGACACGGGCGGCGACGGGTTCGGGCAGTCGCAGAGCGACGAGGGCACGGGCGAGCGACGGGTTCGGTCCGTCGCAGAATGGCGACGGCTCCAGCAGCGGCGCGGACTCCGGCTCCAGTCAGAGCGGCAGCCAGCAGGGCGGCCCCGTCACCACCGGGCAGTCATGAGGGAGCACGCGCGCACCGTCGAGGTGTTCGGCGGGCGCGTCGCCCTGCTCGGCGCGGGCCGCGACGCGCCGCTGGCGCTCGCGGTGGCGGAGGCCCTCCTGCGCCGCATGCACGCGGCGCTCACGCGCTTCGATCCGCGCTCGGAGCTGTGCCGGCTCAACGACGATGCGCGTCCGACGGTGCCCGCGTCGGCCCTCGTCCGGCGGCTGGCCGCCGCCGTCCCGTACGCCGGCGCGCTGAGCGGCGGCCTGGTCGACGCCACCGTCGAGCCGACGTTCGCCCCCGAACGAACGGCGCCCACGGGCGATCCGCGCCCGGCGACGCCCGATCCGCAGCGACGATGGGCGCAGGTGTCCGTCGACGGCGACGCGGTCTCGCGCCCGCCCGGCGTGGCCCTCGACAGCGGCGGGCTCGGCAAGGGCCTGGCCGCCGACCTCGTCGCCCACCGACTGCGCGCGCTGCCGTCCTACGCGGTCGAGTGCATGGGCGACATCCGCGCCGGGGGCGCCGAGCGCACGCTGCGGATCGCGAGCCCCTGGGGCGACGAGATCCTGGCCGAGCTGCTCCTGACCGACGGCGCGGCCGCCACGAGCGGCGTCACGCGCCGCGGTTGGCACCTGATCGATCCCAGCACCGGACGGCCGGCCCGCACGGGGATCGTCCAGGCGACCGCTCTCGCGCCCACCGCGCTCGAGGCGGAGGTCCGCGCGAAGGCCGCGCTGCTCTCCGGCCCGGCGACGGCGCGCGACCACCTCCCCCACGGCGGCCTGCTCGTCCTCGACGACGGCGAGGTCGTCTCGGTATGACACCCGTCTGGACGACGAGCCGCGCCGCCGGGCTGGCCGCGCTCATGACTTCGAGCCTCGCGATCAGCTGCGGCCTGCTCATGGCCCTGAAGATCCCAGCCCTGCGCCGCCGCGCGCCCGAGCTGCGTGCCGCCCACCAGGCGCTGGCCAACGCGACCTTCGCGCTGATCGGCGTCCACGCCGTCTCGCTGCTGCTCGACCCGGTCCTGCGCCCAGGCCTGGCCGGGCTGCTCGTCCCCTTCGCCGCCCCCTACCGCCCGCTGGCCACCGCCCTCGGGCAGATCGCCGCCTATGGCATGTTCGCGCTGGGGGCGACGTTCTACGTCCGCCGGCGCGTCGGCACCCAGCGCTGGCGCTCGGCGCACCGCTGGCTGCCCCTCTTCTGGCTGCTCGCCGTCGGGCACGGCCTGCTGGTCGGAACCGACGCGACGACGACGTGGGCGCTCGTCGCCCTCGCGCCGCCGGTGGCCGCGGCCGCGGCCCTGGTGACGACGCGGTTCTTGACCGAAGAGGTCGCGCCGCAGCCGCAGTGATCGCGGCGGGCGCGCCAGCCCGTAGCCCAGGCGATGACCGACACGGCCGTCGTGTGGTTTCGCCGCGACCTGCGAGTGCGCGACCTGCCCGCTCTCGCGCACGCCTGCCGCGAGCACGAGCGGGTCGTGCCCCTGTTCGTCTTCGATCCCACGCTCCTCGGCGGGCGCTTTCGCTCGCACGCCCGCACCGCCTGGATGCTCGGCTGCCTGGAGGCGCTCGACCGCGAGCTGCGGGCCCGCGGCGGGCGCCTGGTGCTCCGCCACGGGCGCCCGCAGACCGAGGTGCGCCGGGTCGCGGCCGAGGTCGGCGCGCGCACCGTGCACGTCTCCGACGACGTCACGGGCTTCGCGCGGGCGCGCGACGCGCTCGTGGAGGAGGTGCTCCGGCGCGACGGAGTGCAGCTGATCCGCCACCTGGGCCTCCACGTCGCCGACCTGGCCGCGATCCGAACCACGGCCGGCGGGCCGTACACGGTCTACTCGCCCTTCCTGCGCGCATGGAAGGCGCAGGAGCGCCGCCCCGTCGAGCGCGCGCCGCGGGAGATCGCGATGGCGCGCATCGCCGCGGGGCGCCTGCCGTCGCTGCGCGCCCTGGGCTTCGAAGGGCGCCCGCCGCGGCTCGACGACCCTCCGGAGCCCGGCGAGGACGCCGCGCGGCGCGCGGCGCGCAGCTGGGTCGAGGGGCAGGGCCTGGCGCGCTACGCGGAGCGCCGCGACGAGCTCGCCGAGCCGACCTCGCGCCTGTCGGCCTACCTGCGCTTCGGCTGCCTGTCCGCGCTGAAGCTCGAGCGCGCCGTGGCCGCCCGGGGCGTCGCGCGCTACCGCGACCAGCTCGCGTGGCGCGACTTCTACGGCGCGGTGGCGCTGCACTTCCCCCACGCGGCACGGGTCGAGCTCCAGGAGCGCTACCGCGCCCTCGAGTGGGACACCGACGACGAGCTGCTCGCGGCCTGGCGCGAGGGCCGGACCGGCTTCCCCGTCGTCGACGCCGCGATGCGCCAGCTCGCCGCGACCGGCTGGATGCACAACCGCGCGCGCATGATCGTCGGCTCGTTCCTGACCAAGGACCTCCAGCAGGACTGGCGCGAGGGCGAGCGCCACTTCATGGCCCACCTGCTCGACGGCGACGTGCCCAACAACAACGGCGGCTGGCAGTGGATCGCCTCGACCGGCACCGATCCGGCGCCCTACTTCCAGCGCCTGTTCAACCCGATGACCCAGCAGCGCCGGTTCGACCCCGACGGGCGCTACGTGCGCCGCTGGTGCCCCGAGCTGCGCCGCGTCCCCGACGACAGGCTCGCGGAGCCGTGGACGATGACCGACGACGAGCAGGCGGCCGCGGGCTGCCGCATCGGGCGCGACTACCCCGCGCCGGTGGTCGACCACGCGGCGGCGCGGCGGCGGGCGATCGAGCGGTATCGGGCGGTCGGCTGGCTGACGGCGGTTTCCGCGCTGCGTGGGCGGCGCTTCGCGGCCGGGCATCGAGGGAGTGAGGAGCGCGGCGACGGCGCGCTGGGAGCGGCGCTGGGTGCGGGCCCGCCCTCCCTCGGTGCCCTGGCCGCAGCCCGCCGCGGAGCGACGGCGGATGAAGGGGCGGAGCGCGGGCGGACGAGCGGCGGAGCGGCTCAGGCCAGGCTCGGCGCCCCATCCGGCAGCGCGGCGAGCGCCGCGTCGCGGTCGGTCTCGCTGAACTCCGGGTCCTCGAGCGTGCCGGCCAGATAGGCGTCGTAGGCGGCGAGGTCGAAGTGGCCGTGGCCGCACAGCCCGAAGAGGATCACGCGCTCCTCGCCGCTCTCGCGCGCCGCCTCGGCCTCCTGGATCACCGCGCGGATCGCGTGCGCCGGCTCGGGCGCCGGGATGATCCCCTCCGAGCGCGCGAAGCGCAGCGCGGCGTCGAACGTCTCGTTCTGGCGGAACGCGCGCGCCTCGATGGCTCCGGCCCTGACCAGCGCGCACAGCGACGGAGCGTCGCCGTGGTAGCGCAGGCCGCCGGCGTGCACCGGCGGCGGGACGAAGCCGTGGCCGAGCGTGTACATCGGCATGAGCGGGGTGAGCCCGGCCGTGTCGCCGAAGTCGTAGGCGTAGACGCCCTTCGTCAGCGTCGGGCACGCCGCCGGCTCGGCCGCCAGGAAGCGCGGGCCAGAGCCGGAGCGCAGCTTGCGCCGCAGCCACGGGTAGGCCAGGCCGGCGAAGTTCGAGCCGCCGCCCACGCAGCCGACGATCACGTCGGGCGTGTCGCCGGCGAGCTCCATCTGGGCGATCGACTCCTGGCCGATGACGGTCTGGTGCAGCAGCACGTGGTTGAGGACCGAGCCCAGCGAGTAGTTGGTGTCCTCGTTCTGGGCGGCGACCTCGACGGCCTCGGAGATGGCGATGCCCAGCGACCCGGTCGGCGAGCCCGCGTTGGCACGGCCGGACTCCGTCTCCTGCGACGGCGAGCGGTGCACGGTCGCGCCCCAGGTCTGCATCATCGAGCGCCGGTAGGGCTTCTGGTCGTAGGACGAGCCGACCATGAAGACCTCGCACTCGAGGCCGAAGAGCCGGCACGCGAAGGCCAGCGACGAGCCCCACTGGCCGGCGCCGGTCTCGGTGGTCAGCTTGCGCACGCCGGCCTGGGCGTTCTCGTAGGCCTGCGGGACCGCCGTGTTGGGCTTGTGCGAGCCGGCGGGCGAGACGCCCTCGTACTTGTAGTAGATGCGTGCCGGCGTATCGAGCTCGGCCTCCAGGCGCCGCGCGCGGTACAGCGGCGTCGGGCGCCAGAGCTTGTAGGCCTCGCGGACCGCCTCGGGGACCTCGACCTCGGGCTCGGCGCTCACCTCCTGGAGGATGAGCGCCATCGGGAAGATGGCACCGAGGTCCTCGGGCCCCGCGGGCGCCAGCGTGCCCGGGTGCAGGGGCGGCAGCGGATCGCCGGGGAGGTCGGGCAGCAGGTTGACCCAATGCGTCGGGATCGCGTCCTCTGCCAGCAGGAACTTCGTGTGGTCGTCGGCCATGGCCGACCAACCCTATCCTCCGCCGATGCCCACGCGCGGGGTCGACCACGGCCCGTCGGTGGAGCAGGCGGTGTCGCTGTACGCCGCCGGCTACTTCCCGATGGACGACGTCACCGAGGCGCACAACCCGCTGCCCTTCTACGCGGCCGAGCGCCGCGCGGTGCTCGAGCTCGACGAGGCGTCGCGAGCGGCCCTGCGCCGGCGCGTGCGGCGCAGCCTGCGCGCCGGCGAGGACGCGGCGTGGCGGCTGGTCCACGACGAGCACTTCGAGGAGGTGCTCGACGCGTGCGCCCGCCCGCGCGAGCCCGGCGACGGCGTGTGGATCACCGCCCGCCTGCGGAGCCTCTACCGGCGCCTGCACGAGGCTGGCCTCGCGCACTCCTTCGAGATCGAGGCCGACGGCGAGCTGGCCGCCGGCCTGGTCGGCGTGACGCTCGGCCGCGCGGCGATGCTCGAGTCGATGTTCCACCGGGTCCCCGACGCCGGCAACGTGCTGCTGGCCCGAACCCTCGACGAGCTCGCCGCGCGCGGCTTCGTCCTGTGCGACATCCAGCTGCCGACCGACCACACCACGCGGATGGGCGCGCGGCTCGTCCCCCGCGAGGACTACGAGCGCCGCCTGCGCGCCGCCCTCAGTTGAGCGAGGGGTCGGCCGGCATGGTCGAGAGCAGCGCGTACTCGCGGCCCTTGCGGCGCAGCACGCGCGACCACAGGTCCTCGGGGTCGTCGGTGAAGACGTCCTCGCGGACGGCCGGCTCGACGATCCAGGACTCCTCCTCCATCTCGGCCTCGAGCTGACCGGGGCCCCAGCCGGCGTGCCCGGCGAACACGCGCCGGCGGCCCAGCGCGTCGGCCATCGCGTCGGTGTCCTCGACCTCCGCCGGGACGAAGCCCAGGTCGTCCGCGACCAGCAGCGCCGACTGCGCCGGCTCCTCGAACTCGGCCAGCACCACGACCGACTGGGGCGACACCGGGCCGCCGACGTGGACGATGTCGTCGCCGGCCAGCCACGCGAGGTCGGGCACCGCCTCGCCGACCGTGGTCTCGGCGGCACGGTTGAGGATCAGGCCCATGGCGCCGTCGTCGCCGTGCTCGGTCATGAGGACGACCGTCCGGCGGAAGTTGGGGTCGAGGATCGTCGGCGAAGCGATGAGCAACTGCCCCTTGAGCGACGCGCCCATGTCCTCATTGTGCCCGCTCGACCCGCATCCGGCGCGCTCATAGCAAATCGGGTCTTCCGGTTATCCGAACTTCGCGTCGCGATCGGCTCGCTACCTTCGAGCGATGCTCCGGTCCAACCCCTCTCGCCTGTCTCGTCTGCTCCTCATCGGCCTCGCCGCGGTCGCCCTGCTCGCGGCCGTCGGATGCGCCAGCAGCGACGACTCGTCCGCGCCGCCTCCCGCCACGACCGCCGCCTCGCAGCCGGCCGCGCCGGCCAGCGCCGATCGGCTCGACGCCGACGACGCCGGCACGCTGCGCACCATCCGCCAGACCGTGGCGCGCTACTGCGCGGGGCACGCGGCGACCGCCGGCGAGCTGACGGGCGCCATCGCCACCCTCGAGTCGCTGTACGAGATCGACCCGGAGGCGAGCCAGGCCGACGGCACGACCGTCGGGCAGTCGGCGACGGCGCTCGAGCGCAAGCTGCGCGCCTGCGGCGCCCGCACGGCGGCCAAGCGGCTGGCCAAGCTCACCCGGTAGCCAGCGCCGCCGGCGTCACAGCCTGGGCAGAGCGCCCGCGGCGCGCCGCACGCCCTTCCACACGTCGGGATCGCGGTCGAGCACCGTGCGGATCGTCCAGCGCTGGGCGCGCAGGCGCCGGTCGGAGAGCTCGTCCCAGTCCAGGGGCGTGGCCACCGGCGCGCCCGGCAGAGGACGCACCGCGTAGGGCGGGACCGCCGTCGCCGCGTACGCGTTGCGGTTGATGTCGACGAACAGGCGCCCGTCGCGCTTTCGCTTGTAGAACTCGGTCGTCAGGTCCTTGGGCCTGCGCTCGACGAGCTCGGCGGCCACCGCGACCGCGGCGTCGCGCACCTCGCCGAAGCCGTAGCGCCGCTGCAGCGCGACGACGACGTGGATGCCCTTGGAGCCCGTCGTCATCGCGAAGGGCTCGACGCCGGCCTCGCGCAGGACGTCGCCGAGGTCGCGCGCGGTGCGGCGCACGAGGGCGAAGTCGTCGGCGGACGCGGGATCGAGGTCGAAGATCATGCGGTCGGGGCGCTCGAGGCGATCGGCGCGCGAGAGCCAGACGTGCGGCGTGATGCAGTTCTGGTTGGCCAGCCACACGAGCGTCGCGGCGTCGTTGGCCAGGACGTGCCAGAGCGTTCCGCCGCGCTTGCCGACGCGCACGCGCTTGACCCACTCCGGCGCGCCGCGCTCGACGTTCTTCTGGAAGAACCCCGGCTTGGCGATGCCGTCGTTGAAGCGCTGCAGCGACACCGGGCGGTCGCGCACGAGGTCGACCATCCGCGGCGCAGCGTCGCGGTAGTAGGCCGCGAGGTCGGCCTTGGCGATGCCGTCGTCGGGGAAGAGGACCTTGTCGGGATGGGTGAGGGGGACGTCGCGGCGACCGGCGCGCATGGCGCAAGTCCTACCGGACAACGCCCGGCGCGGTGGGCTGGGACGGCCGCGCGGCGGCGTGCTCGTGTGCTGCGCGGCCCCGCGAGGTGACGTCGCGCTCGACTTCTGGCCAGGTTCGACGCGGATTTTGCGGTGAACGGTCGCATGTCAGGGTTCCGAAGAAGCCCCTGGGGTATAGAAGTCGTACCAATGAGCGACAACGTCTCCGATCTCGTCTTCCGCGATCTCGACCCGGATGTCCCGGCGAGCCGCGCGTTCGACGACGACGTGGGAGGCTTCGCTGCGCGAGGAGCTCGAGAAGCTGCGCCCGGTACGCCCGGCGCCGCGTGTGATCCCCGCCGCCGCCGCCGACACCGGCGACCGCCCGGCGCGCAGCGGGCGCTGAGCCTCAGGCCGCCGAGCGGGCGGCGCGAGCGGGCACGTCCCCGACCTCGCCGGCACGGGCGAGGACGCGCGTGAGGGCCTCGACCACGGCCGGGTCGAACTGCGTGCCGGCATGGCGGCCGAGCTCGCGGACCGCGAAGGACTGCCCGGGCGCGAGGCGATAGGGCCGATCGGAGGTCATCGCCTCGAAGGCGTCGGCGACGAGGATGACGCGCGACTCGAGCGGGATGTCCTCGCCGGCGAGGCCGTCGGGATAACCGCCGCCGTCGAAGCGCTCGTGGTGGTGGCGCACCCAGCGCGCCTCGAGCTCCATGTCGGCGGCCTGGACGATGTCGTAGCCCAGCAGCGCGTGGCGCTTCATGTGCTCGTACTCGTCGTCGGTGAGCTTGGCGGGCTTGTTGAGGATCGCGTCGGGGACGCCGATCTTGCCGACGTCGTGCAGCAGCCCGGCCAGGCGCAGGCGCGTGAGCCTGCCGGCATCGAGGCCCAGCTGGGCACCGATGAGCCCGCACAGCTGCGAGACGGTCTGGCAGTGGCTGCGCGTGTAGGAGTCCTTGGCGTCGACCGCGCGCGCCAGGGCGCTGGCCAGGGTGCGCGAGTGGTGCTCGTCCTCCTGGGCTTCGCCGTCCGCGCTCGGAGCCAGGTCGGGACCGTAGATGACGACGTCCTGGTGGATGCGCTTGGCGCCGATGAGGGCCAGGTCGGCCTCACGGATCAGCTCGTCCTTGGGGCGCAGCGCGAGCGCTTCGGAGATGCCGGCGGTCGTGGTGAAGGGCTCGGCGCCGTGGTCGCTGGCCTGACAGGCCTCGCGCAGGCGCTGGGCGAAGTCGAGCGCCCCCCACGCGCGCGTGTCGGGCAGGATGACGGCGAACTCGTCGCCGCCCACCCGGTAGGCGAGGTCCGCGCCGCGCCCCGTGGCCCTGATCGCGCGGGCCAGGGCCTGCAGGCGCTCGTCGCCGGCCTGATGGCCGTGCGCGTCGTTGACCGCCTTGAGGTCGTCGACGTCGAGGAGCACGAGCGCGAGCGGCACGCCCGTGCGGGCCACGACCTGCAGCTCGCGGGCGACGTCCTCGTGAAAGGCGCGGTGGTTGCGCAGGCCGGTGAGCGGGTCGGTGATCGCCATCTCGGCCAGGCGCTCGACCTCGGCGGCGACGGCCGCGTCGATGCGCCGGCCGTAGCGCACGACGACCGCTCCGAAGAACGAGACGAGCAGCAGCGCGATGCCGACCGCGATCGCGATCGTCCGGTTGGCGCGCACCTCGTCGGCGCGCAGCGCGGCGCTGTGAGCCAGGGCCGAGGCGCTCGCGGCCGCGGCCTGGCGGTAGATCAGGTCGGCAAGCACACCGAAGACCGGGTCGACGGCCGAGTGGTCGAACCACAGGACGCGCTCCTGGTCGTTCTCGTCGACCGCGTTGAACAGCGCCTGGCTGGCGCTGTGGTATTCGGCCTGCAGGCGCAGGAGCCGGGCGACGGTGTTGCGGGTGGCCAGCGAGTCGTCGAGCTGCCAGCACGTGGTCGAGGTCGGCGATCAACCGCCGCTCGGCCTGACGGTGGGCGAAGACGACGGCGTAGCTGCCCTCGATCCGGTACTGGCGCTCGACGGACTTCTGCTCGCCCACCCAATGGCGCGCGTCCTGATAGGTGGCGCTCAGGCGGGTCGCACGGTCGGCGCGAGCCGACTTCAGCGCGACCGAGTGCCGGGTGACGATCGAGAACCCGCCCAGGAAGCAGAGCACGACGACGAGGCCGGCCAGGCTGGCACGGACGATCCAGCGGTCCTTGTGTCGTCGGGGGGAGACCATGCCGTTCCCGCCGGTATTCGGCGCGTTGACGCTCTTCTTGACGGTTCGCCCCCGCGTCTCGGCGCGTATCGGACGGTGGGCGTCACTTCAGAAGGGCCTGCAGAAGGCCGGCCGCGGTGCGCGGATCGACCCCGTGCTCGCGCTCGAAGCGCTTGGCCTCTTCCTTGTCGGCGATGGCGAGCACGAGCTCCTCGCGTGAGGACCCGAGCTTGCACGCCGTGCTGTCCAGCAGCCTGAGCAGCTGCACCTGGAGGAAGCCCGACACCCCGCCCGTCCTGGGCACGGTCCGGTCGGGGTGGCACGGGTCCTGGATCGCCGGCGGCTCGGGCGCGATGGCCTGGTGCAGCGCGAAGTACGCCGCGGGCGTCCCGAACGCCAGTGCGCTCGCGGCGGCCATCGCCGCCAACTGCGCGCCGGCCGCCAGCAGCGCGGCGGCCAGCAGGCCGGCCGCCGCGGCGAGCAGGAACGACGAGCGGAAGGCCTCGCCCACCGCGGTCACCAGCATGTCGTCGGCCTTCTGGCCCAGGTCGTCGTAGGTGGCGAGGTCGCGGCCGGTGAAGTTGTGGCGCTCGGCGGCGACCGCGCGGCGCAGCCCGGCGCGCGGCTGATCGGTGTCGACGCCGTCCAGCAGCGCCGGGGCGAGCTTGATCTTGTCCTGGGGCGGCAGGGGCGCGTCGAGCACGAGCGCCACCCCGCGCTCCTTGGCGGTCTGCGTGGAGACGTCGAGCTGGTGGGCGGCGATCGGCGCGGCGATGGCGAGGATGCCGGCGATGCCGGCGTGGCGCACGGCGAGCAGCCGCGCCGCATCGCGCGGCGTGCGCTCGGGCAGCAGGTCGCCGCCCAGGGCCGTGAGCGCGAGGCCCATCCCGACGCCGGCCAGCGCCTGCGGGATCACGGTCCACCACAGGCTCGCGCCGGGCAGCCAGGCCAGCGCCAGCACGCCGCCGCCCACCAGCGCGCAGCCCGCGGCCGCGCGCGTGCGCGGGTCGCCGCGCAGGCGCGCGCCGCCGAGCGCCGCCACGGGGATGACGGTGACCGCCGCAGCCGCGCTCAGCGGGCTGACGTTCCAGCCCGCCACGAGCAGCAGGACGAGCAGGAAGAGGACGGCCGCCAGCGCGGCGGAGACCAGCGCGAGCGCCAGCGCCGGGCGCAGGGCGAAGCGCTCCGGGCGCTCGGGAGCCGGCTGGGCGGGCGCGTGCGAGGGCCCGAGGAGGACGGCGATCGCGCCCGCCGCCGCCACGGGGACCTGGAAGACGAAGATCGCGCGCCAGCTGAAGGCCTCGGTCAGCGCGCCGCCGGCCGCCGGTCCCAGCGCGGTGGCGAACACCGCGGCGCCCAGCCACAGCCGGCGCCCGGGGCCGGCGCCGCCGAGCAGGTCGAAGACCGTGGCCAGCCCGGCGGCGGCGCCGACCGCCTGCGCGCAGCGCGCGACGAGCAGGCCGGTGAGGTCGTCGGCGCCAGCGCACGCGGCGCTGGCCACCGCGAAGAGCGCGAAGCCGCCGGCGCCGATCGCGCGCACCGACAGCGCCGACGCCGCCCGCTCGAAGGGGATCAGCCCGATCGCGAGCACGACGGTGTAGACGCCGATGACGGCCGCGACGCCCTCCACGGAGGTGTTGAGGTCGCGCAGGATGTCAGGCAGCGCGAGCGTCACGATCGACGCGTCGGCCAGGCCCAGGCCCGCCGCGATGGCGAGGACGTAGGCGCGCGGACTCATACCCGGGAGTATCGGGTAGCGCAGGCCCGGTGGACGAGCCCGCGGCGCAGAAGCTCCTCGACGCCATCGCGGCGGAGATCCGCGAGCACGTTCCGTGCGGCTTTCAGATCTGCGAGCAGGCGACGAACCTCGTGCCCGGAGAGGGCAGCGCGACGGCGCCGGTGGTCATCGTCGGCGAGGCGCCGGGCGCCAACGAGGACGCGCAGGGGCGCCCGTTCGTGGGGCGCGCCGGCGCGATCCTCGACGATCTGCTGCAGGTGGCCGGCCTCGCCCGCGAGGACGTCTTCATCACCAACGTGGTCAAGGCGCGCCCGCCCGGCAACCGCGACCCGCGCGCCGACGAGGTCGCCCACCACCTGCCGTTCCTCGATGCGCAGCTCGAGGTCATCCGCCCCCGGCTGCTCGTGCCCCTGGGTCGCCATGCGCTCAAGCGCTTCGCGCCCGGGATGGCCATCGGCGAGGTCCACGGCCACGTCGTCCAGCGCGACGGGCGCACCCTGTTCCCGATGTACCACCCCGCCGCGGCGCTGCACAACCCGCGCCTGCTGTCGACGCTGGCCGACGACGCGCGGGCGCTGAGGCAGGCGCTGTGAACCCCATCCGCGTCGGCTGCAGCGGCTGGAACTACGCCGACTGGCGCGGCGTGCTCTACCCGCCGGGGTGCCCGCAGCGCAAGTGGCTTCAACGCTACGCCGAGGTCTTCGACACGGTCGAGGTCAACAACACCTTCTACCGGCTGCCCACGCTCGACGCGGCGCGCGGATGGGTGGCGCAGACGCCACCGGACTTCGTCTTCGCCGTGAAGTCCAGCCGCTACCTGACCCACGTCAAGCGCCTGACCGACATGGACCGCGGCGTCGCCCGCCTGCTCGAGCGCCTCGAGCCGCTCACCGCGTCGCCCAAGATGGGCCCGATGCTCTGGCAGCTGCCGGGCAACTTCCGCCGCGACGACGAGCGCCTGGCCTTCGCCCTCGAGCACCTGCCGCCCGGGCGCCACGCCTTCGAGTTCCGCCACGAGAGCTGGTTCGCCGACGACGTCCTGGCGGCGCTGCGCACCCACGGGGTCGCGCTCGTCATCGGCGACCACCCCGAGCGTCCCTGGCAGCGCCACGAGCTGACGGCCGACTTCACCTTCGTGCGCCTGCACCACGGCCATCGCGGCCGGCGCGGCAACTACAGCGCCACCGAGCTGGACGAGTGGGCGCACGAGCTCAGACGCCTGGCTCGCCGCGCGGACGTCTTCGCCTACTTCAACAACGACTGGGAGGGATTCGCGGTCCGCAACGCTTTGGGGATGCGCGAGCGCCTCGGCGGGTAAGGCCGCCCCGAATCCACCCTAGGAGGGACCTGCTGTGCTTCTCATCCTCGCGATCATCCTGTTGATCATCGCCATCGCGGGCGGCGTCATCGTCCACCCGATCCTCTTCGCGCTGGCCATCGTCGCCCTCGTCCTGTTCTTCTCGGGGCGTCGCGGCGCGGCGTATCTAGCCCGATTCGAAGCCCGGGTCAGTGACCCGGAACCGGCGCGAGCGGCCGGCGCACCTGTGCGCCGCGCCGCTCACGCACCGGCAGGCGCAGCTCGAGCGAGCTCACGTCCACCGTGAAGGTCCCGTTCGACGCCCTTCCGTAGGGCGCGTCGCGCCCCAGGAGCTCGAGCCTGGCGACGTGGCCCGCAGCGAAGTGCCACGCGCCGGGATGCAGCTGGAAGACCTGGCGGCCGTCGGCCGTGGGGCGGTAGAGGCCCCGCGCCACGAGCGTCTGGGTCCCGTCGGGCGCCACGTCGAGCAGGCGCAGAGCCAGCGCCGGGAAGCTGCCGGCCAGCTCGAGGTCGGCGATCACCGTCGGCGCTCCGAGCAGCGTGTAGCCGTCGCCGGTCGCGGCCGGCAGGCGGTAGGACGCGGTCCCCGGCTCGTCCGCGGCGCTCGTCGTCGCGCAGGCGCCGTCGCCGGCGATCGGATCGAAGGCGCGGGCCACGGCGGGGTCGCCGCCGGCCGAGACCACGGTCTGCGCCGTCGCGCTGCTGAAGCGGACTTCGCCGGGATGCAGCGCCTCCCACGTCGGCGCCTCGTAGGGCCCACCGGACGGGGCGGCCTTCGGGCACGTCTGGGTCAGGGCCTCGACGCCCTGCAGCGCGGGGGCGCTCGCGTCGCCCTTGACGTAGCGGTCCATCCACGCGTAGGCGCGCTGCTCGAAGCGCGCGACGTCGGCGTCCTTGTTCTGCCCGCGCTGATGGCCGAAGTCGAGGAACATCAGCGCCAGCGGCGCGTCGGGGTACTGCGCGCGCGTGCGGTTGTAGTAGCGCAGCGCCTCGTCGACGGGGAAGAGGTCGTCGGTCCAGCCGTTGGCGATCAGCGTCGGCGCCGGCGCGCGCGAGTGGTCGAGGTAGTAGGCGGAGTGGTGCGCGGCGAGCTCGCCGGCGATGGCGCGCTCCTGCGCGCCATACGGCTCGCCGGCGTTGATCTCGGCGAACCAGCGCGTGAGGTCGGCGTCGGGATCGACGCCCGGCGGCGCGTAGTAGCCGCTCGCCTGGCCCGAGGCGAAGAGGCCCGCGACGAAGGACTGCTTGGCGATGCCGAAGGGCTCGAGATCGGCGGTCGGCGACGTGACCTCGTAGTCCAGGGTGCGCCCGTTGGGCGCCAGCGCGTAGGCGAGGTCGCTCCACGGGATCCACGGCACCGCGCCGGCGATGCTCATCGGCCGCCCGGCGGGCGAGGTCCACGGCCGCAGGGTCCCGTCCGCCAGCATGACCCGGTCGCGCAGGACCGCGAGGTCGAGCGACACGCCGCCGCCGTACGAGCCGCCGGTGACCCCCACCTTCTGGCCGTCGACCACGCCGGCGTCGGCGAGCAGGCCCGCGAGCTGCTGGATGTCGCGTGCCTCGTAGCGCACGTCGTCCAGGCGCACCCAGCCCTGCGCGCAGCCGACGGGGTCGGCCAGTCGCGACGCCGCGCTGCCGCACGACTCGCCGAAGCCGCGCGCGCTGAAGGCCAGCACGGCGTAGCCGCGCTGCGCCCACGGCTTCATGTCCTCGTAGCCGAGCTTGGAGCCGCCGTAGCCGTGCGAGAGGACCACCAGGGGCAGGCTCGAGCCCGCCGGCAGGGCGAGGTTCGCGTCGAGCGGGACGCCGTCGAAGGTCTTGACCTTGCCCTGGCACAGGCGGATCCCGTCGCCCTGGTCGGCGCACGCCAAGCCGAGCGGATCGGCGGCCCGAGCGGCCGCCGGCAGCGCCAGCGCGGCGAGGAGGAGCACCATGACCCAGAGGCGTCGCATGGCGGTTGGAACGCCTGAGCAGGCGAAAACTGGCGGGCAGAAGATCTCAGTTGAGGAGACTCAGGTCGCTGCTACCATTGCGTCTCGCAATAGTTGAACCCTGCAAAGGTTGACCATGGCCACACTGCTCCTCATCCCCCTCGAAGACACCGTCGTGTTCCCCACGATGGACGTCACGCTGCCCGTCGACGTCGGCGACGAGGAGCGCGTGCTGCTCGTCCCTCGCCACGACGGCGAGTACGCCTCCGTCGGCACCATCGCCCGCGTCACCGAGCGCGTCCGGCTCCCGGGCGGCGCCCGCGGCGCGATGTTCGAAGGCGTCGCGCGCGGCATCGCCGGCGCGGCCGAGACCGACGCCCGCGGCCGCCTGCGCGTGGAGGTCACCGAGCAGCCCCGACGACGTCGCCGATCGACGGCCGCACGCGCGACCTCGAGCGCGAGTACCGCGCCACCATCGAGGAGATCCTCGAGCTGCGCGGCGACGACGGGCGCATCTCCGCCTGGGTCCGCGCCATCTCCGAGCCCGGCGCGCTCGCCGACACCTCGGGCTACTCCCCCGACCTGACCTTCGAGCAGAAGCTCGAGCATCCTGCAGACGCTCGACGTCACCGAGCGCCTCGAGAAGGCGCTGGCGCTCCAGCGCGAGCGCCTGGCCGAGCTGCAGGTGCGCCGCAAGATCCGCGACGACGTCGAGGACGGCGTCGGCAAGCAGCAGCGCGAGTACGTGCTGCGCAAGCAGATGGAGTCGATCCGCCGCGAGCTCGGCGAGGACGACGGCTCGATCGTCGACGAGTACCGCAAGAAGATCGAGGACGCCGGCATGCCCGACGAGGTGCGCGAGCAGGCCGAGCGCGAGCTCGGTCGCCTCGAGCGCATGGGCGAGGGCGGCGGCGAGGGCAACATGGTCCGGACCTACCTGGACTGGCTCATCGCCGTGCCGTGGAGCAAGAGCTCCGAGGATCGCCTGGATCCCGTGCACACGCGCGAGGTCCTCGACGCCGACCACGCGGGCCTCGACGACGTCAAGGACCGCATCGTCGAGTACGTCGCGGTCAAGAAGCTGCGCACCGAGCGCAACATCACCGCCGACCGCAAGTCGGGCGCGATCCTGACCCTGATCGGCCCGCCCGGCACCGGCAAGACCTCGATCGGCGAGTCGATCGCCCGCGCCATGGGACGCGAGTTCGTCCGCATGTCGCTGGGCGGCGTGCGCGACGAGGCCGAGATCCGCGGCCACCGGCGCACCTACATCGGCGCGCTGCCGGGCCGCCTCGTGCGCGCCCTGCGCGACGCGGGCACGATGAACCCGGTCATCCTCCTCGACGAGGTCGACAAGGTCGGCGCCGACTGGCGCGGCGACCCCAGCGCGGCCCTGCTCGAGGTGCTCGACCCGGCGCAGAACTCGACCTTCCGCGACCACTACCTCGACGTCGAGCTCGACCTGAGCGAGGTCGTCTTCATCGCGACCGCCAACCAGGCCGAGACGATCCCCGGCCCGCTGCTGGACCGCATGGAGGTCATCCGCTTCGACGGCTACACCGTCGCCGAGAAGGTGGCCATCGCACGCGACTACCTGTGGCCGCGCCAGCGCGAGCGCAACGGGCTGCGCGAGGACGAGGTCACGGTGAGCGACGAGCTCCTGCAGACCGTCGTCGCGGAGTACACCCGCGAGGCCGGCGTGCGCAACCTCGAGCGCGAGCTCGGGACGCTGCTGCGCAAGACCGCGACGCAGATCGCGTCGGGGAAGGCGCAGGCACCGGTGGCGATCGACCTCGAGCTCGTGCGCGACGCGCTCGGGCGCCAGAAGGTCTTCCAGGAGGCGGCCGCCCGCACCGCGGTGCCGGGCGTGGCCACCGGCCTGGCGGTCACCGGCACCGGCGGCGACGTGCTCTTCGTCGAGGCCAACGGCATGAGCGGGACCAAGGGCGGGCTGACCCTCACCGGCCAGCTGGGCGACGTCATGAAGGAGTCCGCGCGGATCGCGCTCACCTACGTGCGTGCGCACGCCGGCGAGCTCGACATCCCCGAGAACGCCTTCGACGAGCGCGAGTTCCACGTCCACGTCCCCGCGGGCGCGATCCCCAAGGACGGGCCGAGCGCGGGCGTCACCATGACCACGGCGCTGGCCTCGCTGCTCAGCGGCCGCCCGGTCAAGCACACGGTCGGCATGACCGGAGAGGTCACGCTGCAGGGGCGCGTGCTGCCGATCGGCGGGCTCAAGCAGAAGGTGCTCGCCGCCCACGCCGCCGGCCTGACCGACGTCATCCTGCCCGAGCGCAACCGCGGCGACCTCGACGACGTCCCCGCCGACGTGCGCGAGCAGATGACCTTCCACCCGGTCATGACGGTGGGCGAGGTCCTCGACATCGCTCTCGAGCCGACGCGCCACAAGGGCCTGTCGGACGCGTACGCGGCCTAGGAGCTGAGCGGCGCGGACATGACCGACCCGGTCGTCTCCGCGCCGGCCTGGCCACTGTAGCCAATGTGCTACAGTCGGCGAGTGTCCGACGACGACGTCTCGGTGCGCG
The DNA here is from genome assembly GCA_963816845.1 of uncultured Actinomycetes bacterium. Lineage (GTDB taxonomy): Bacteria > Actinomycetota > Thermoleophilia > Solirubrobacterales > Solirubrobacteraceae > JAOPZW01. The sequence continues at coordinate 30,691 of CAWFMR010000035.1, forward strand.
AGCTGCGCAACCACACCGCGGACGTGCTGCGGCGCGTCGAGGCCGGGCAGCGCCTGCGCGTGACGGTCGACCGTCGCCCAGTGGCCGAGCTCGTGCCGTTGCCCTCCCGCGCGACCTGGGTTCCTCGTCAGCGCGTGCTGCAGGGACTCACCCAGGCCGACGCCGGGCTGAGGAAGGAGCTCGCCGAAGCGCTCCCGGACACGATCGACGAGCTGTGAGGGGAATCCTCGACACGTCGGTGTTCATCGCCGGCGAGGGCGCGCGCCCTCTCGCGGTCGAGCGCCTGCCCGACGAGGCGGCCGTGTCCGTGGTCACGATCGCCGAGCTCGCCCTCGGCGTGCACATGGCGGTCGACGTCGACGTGCGCGCCAAGCGCCTGGCGACCCTGCGCGCGGTGCAGGCGACCTACGTCGCGCTGCCCATCGACGAGGAGGTCGCCGCGGCATTCGCCGAGCTCGTCGCGAGCGCACGCCGAGCAGGCCACCGACCCAAGGTGCAGGACACGTGGATAGCGGCGACGGCCCGCGCACACGCCGCGGCGGTCTACACCCAGGACCGCGACTTCGATGATCTCGCCGTCGACGTGGAGCACGTCTGAGCCATCGAAGGCACGCTTGACCACCGGCCCGATCGGGAATGATCTGCGCGCGGGGGCCGGGGGAGAAACTCGATGCGGCGCCTCGTGTTCGAGCCACCGTGCGCATCAAGGTCCAGCTTCTCTTCCTCTTCCTCTTCGCCGTCCTCGTCGGCGCGGCGCCCGCCGGCGCCGCCGAGTACACGGTCGTGACCTGCAACGGCCAGTCGGCCGCCACGGGCGGGTGGACGCTGTTCGCCAGCGGGCCGAACACCGCGCTGTCGGAGAACTGCGCGGCGTCGGGCGGCTCGATGGCCGCGGTGCTCGCGGGCAACCAGGCGCCCGCCGCGTCGAACGCCGGCTGGCAGGTCAGTGCCCCCGCCAACACGACCGTCGCCGGCGCCACGCTCTATCGCAAGGTCGGCGTGACCGGGACGGGCTACGGCTACGTGGCGCGCGGGCTCACGCCGGCCGCGGCCAACTACCAGGTGTTCGAGAACTGCTCCGGCCCGACCGGCTGCAAGCAGGAGATCGCGCGCACGTCGTTCGCGTGGCGCTCCGCGCGCGCCGACGTCAACCGCCTCCAGGTCTACGTCCAGTGCGTGCCGACCTGTCAGAAGCTCAGCGGCGGCGAGGCGGCGGCCGTGCGGCTCTCGCGCGCGGACATCGCGCTGACCGACAACGCCGCGCCGACGATCTCGGCCGGACCCACGAGCGCGATGTTCGGCTCGGGCAGCTCGGTGAGCGGCGTGCAGAGCATCGCCGTCACCTTCAAGGACCTCGGCGGCGGCGTGGCCGCCACGGGGATCCAGGTCGACGGGCAGACGGTCTCCGAGACACCCGTCCCCAACGCCGGGTGCCGGACGCCCTACCGGCGCCTCGTGCCGTGCCCGCTGACGGTCAACACGACCTTGCAGTTCAACCCCGCCAGCGTGCCCGACGGCCCGCACCAGGTGCGCGTCTTCGCCCGCGACGCCACCGGGGCCAACGTCGGCTACTCGGCGAGCTTCCCCGTCACCACGAGCGCCCGCGGCGCGCTCAACGGCGCCAACGGCTCCGATCAGGTCAAGCTCAGCCTCGGCGTGCGCCGGGCCGTGAGCAGCGGGCACCGCGCGCCGACGCCGCACACGACGCTCGACGTGCCCTACAACGCCAAGACCGTCGCGCAGGGGCGCCTGGTCAACAGCGCCGGCCAGCCCGTCACCGGGGCGCGGCTCACGGTCGGCACCGCGGTCGACCGCGGCGTGCCGGCGTACGCCGACCTGCCCAGCGACGTGGTCACCGACGCCCAGGGCCGCTTCAAGGTGACCCTGCCCCGCGGGCCGTCGTGGCGCGTGCGGGTCCTCTACTTCGCGCGCGCCCTGGACGCGACCCCGGCCGGCCGCGACGACGCCCGGGTGCGGGTCGCGACGCACGCCACCTTCGCTCCGCGCAGGCGCCACATGCGCCGCGGGCAACGCGCCGTCTTCCGCGGGCACGTCGTCGGCAGCTACCGCCCGGCCGGGATCCGCGTCGAGCTGCAGGGGCGCCGCCACGGCAGCTACGTCACGCTCGCGACGGCCGCCACGCGGCCGGACGGCACCTACCGCGCTGAGCTACGCCTTCACCAGCGGGGCGCGCGGGCGCTACGTCTTCCGCCTGCGCGTGCGCCACTTCCCGCGCTTCCCGTATTTCCTGGGCTACTCGCGCCCGGCCAACGTCTTCGTGCGCTGACCCGCTCGTAACCTCGCTCGCGCCGGTGGTGGTCGCCGATCGTCTCGCGCTGACGACCGCTTGGCGCCGCCGCCCGCCGGACATCGTGAAGGCTGCGCCGTGGCGGTCTACGATCGGGTGCGATGAGGCGATGGCCGTGCATCGCGGCAGCGCCAGGGGCGGCCTTCGTGCTCGTCGACACCGCGCTCGCGATCGCCCTCGGCAACAGCTCTGTCTTCGTGCCCCTGCTGGTCATCGGGCCGCTGCTGGCCGCCGCCTTCGCGGCGCCGCGCTGCACGGTGGGTGTCGCGGTGCTCGCGACGGTCTGCGCCATCCCGCTGGGGCTCTCCGACGACCAGTTCGTCTCCGCCGAGCACATCGGCGAGATCGCTGGCGGTGGCCGCCGGCGGCGTCCTGGCCGTGCTCGCGGCCAAGGGCCGGCGCAGCTACGAGGAGGCGCTGCTCAACGAGCGCGCGGCCCGCCGGCGCTCGGACTTCGTCGGCCGCGCCGGGCAGCTGCTCGACGCGCCGCCCGAGCCCGAGGCGATGCTGCGCGAGATCGTGCGGATGGCCGTGCCGGACCTGGCCGAGCTGTGCATCGTGGACCTGGTGCACGACGGCGCGCTGGGCGAGACGACGGCCTACGCCACCAACCCGCGCACGCTGGAGATGCTGCACGACTCGCGCATGCGCTACCCGCTCGACCCCGAGGGGCCGCACCCCGTCGCCGTCGTCGCCCGCACGGGCCGCCCGCACCTGCAGCACGAGATCGGAGCCGAGCGCCTGCGCGCGTTCGCGGTCGACGAGCAGCACCTGAAGCTGATGGCGGGCGCCGGCTACGCGACCTCGCTGGCGGTGCCGCTCATCGCCCGCGGGCGGACCATCGGCGTGCTGAGCTTCATGCGCTTCGGCGGCTCGGCACCGTACGCCGACGGCGACATCGAGCTGGCCGTCGAGGTCGCGCGCCGCGCCGCGCTGGCCCTCGACAACGCGCGCCTGTTCGCCGAGCTGCGCCGCACCGAGGGCCAGCTCGAGGCGGTCCTCGCCAACCTCGCGGCCGCCGTGACCGTGCAGGCGCCCGACGGCACGCTCGTCTACGTCAACCAGGCCGCCGCGGAGGTGATGGGCTGCTCCTCGCCCGAGGAGGTGCTCTCCACGCCGATCGCGCAGCTGGTCGACGCCTTCGTCATCCTCGACGAGGACGGGCGGCCCTTCGACCTGCGCGAGCTGCCCGGGCGCCACGCGCTGGCCGGCGAGGAGTCGCGCCCGACGCTCACGCAGTCGGTCTACAAGGCGACCGGCGAGGTGCGCTGGTCGGTGACCAAGGCCACGCCGGTCCGCGACGAGCACGGCGCGGTCGTGCTCGCGGTCAACATCATCGAGGACGTCACCGACGCGCGCCTGGCCGAGCGCCAGCAGCGCTTCCTGTCGGCGGCGAGCATGCTCGTCTCCTCCTCGCTGGACATCGACGTCACGCTCGACAAGGTGGCCGGCGCGGCGGTGCCCGAGCTGGCCGACTGGTGCTGCGTCGACGTGCCCGACGAGCGCGGCGTCGTGCGACGCGCGGCCCTCGGCGCCGGCGACGCCGACCGCGAGGCGCTGGAGCGCATGCGCGACGCGCTCTCGATGGACGCCGACGACCCCGGCTCGCCCGCCCACGTGCTGCGCACCGGCCGCGGCGTCGTCATCGGCGACTTCGACGCACGACGCCGCGCTGGCCTGGACGGGAGGCGACGAGGAGCGCGCCGCCGTGCTGCGCGCCAGCGGCACACGCTCGGCGATGGTCGTCCCGATGGTGGCCGGCGACCGCGCCATCGGCGTCGTCACCCTCGGGACGTCGCACAGCGCGCGGCGGCTGGGAGAGGCGGAGCTGGCGCTGGCCGGCGAGCTCGCACGCCGCGCCGGCATCGCGGTGGAGAACGCGCGCCTGCACGCCGACCGCTCGCACATCGCCACCACGCTGCAGCGCAGCCTGCTGCCGCCGCGGCTGCCCATCGTGCCGGGCGTCACCATCGCCGCGCGCTTTCGCGCCGCCGGGGAGACGAGCGAGGTGGGCGGCGACTTCTACGACGTCTTCGGCGTCGGCGACGCATGGATGGTCGTGGTGGGCGACGTCACCGGCAAGGGGCCCGGCGCCGCCACCATCACCTCGCTGGCGCGCTACACGATGCGCACGGCGGCCATGTACGAGCGCTCACCGAGCGCCGTGCTGGCGCGCCTCAACGCGGCGCTGGCCTCCGACCCCGACCGCCGCCAGATCTGCACCGCGGTGTGCGCGCGCATCGAGCCCGCCGACGACGGCACGCTGCGGGTCGTCCTCGCGCGCGGCGGCCATCCGCCGCCCTTCCTGATCTCCGCCGCGGGCGGCGCCGACATGGTCGGCACCCCCGGGCCGCTGCTGGGCGCCTTCGACGGCGGGGACTGGGAGGAGAGCCACTTCGTCGTCGGCGCCGGCGACTCCCTGGTCTTCTACACCGACGGCGTGACCGACACCCGCGGCGAGGACGGCGACGTCTTCGGCGAGGAGCGCCTGATCGAGCTGCTCGACGGATCCGCCGCGCTCGACGCCGACGAGGTGGCCTCGCGCATCGACGACGCGCTGCAGGCCTTCGAGCACGGCCACCAGCGCGACGACGTGGCGCTGCTCGTGCTGCGCGCCGGCGCCGGCGGCGACGCCCCGCTGGCCGGCGTGGGCGCGCTCAGCGGTATTCGAACGGCAGGCCGTCGGCCACGTCCCTGAGCAGCGGCGCGTCGAGATCGCGCTGGGAGGGGACGAGCTCGCCGGCCGGCAGCGGCCAGGCGATGGCCACGTCGGGATCGTCGTACCTGAAGGCCCGGTCGATGTCGGGCTCGTAGTAGGCGTCCTGCTTGTAGAGGACGTCGGCCGTGTCGCTGAGCACGCAGAAGCCGTGGGCGAAGCCGACCGGCGCGTAGAGCAGGTGCATGTTCTCGTCGCTGAGGTCGAAGCCCTCCCACTGGCCGAAGGTCGGCGACCCGCGGCGCACGTCGACGAGGACGTCGTAGATCGCGCCGCGCCCGCAGCGCACGAGCTTCGCCGCGCCGCGGCCCACCGAGACGTGCATCCCGCGCACCACGCCGCGGCGCGAGCGCGAGTGGTTGTCCTGGACCATCTCCTCGAGGATCCCCAGCTCCATGAAGGCACTGCGCCGGTAGGTCTCGCAGAAGAAGCCGCGCTCGTCGCCGAAGACGTCGGGCGCGAGCAGGATCGGGCCGTCCAGGCGCGTGTCGAGTCGATTCATCGGGCGGGCACCTTACCCACCGCGGCGCCCGCGCCCGGGAAACGTCCGGAGGATGCGGGAACATCGCGCCGGCGGATTGACGCGCCGCACGCACGGCGGTTCGATCCTCCGCGGAGGAGCTTTGCAACGGCCCACCGGCATCTACGCCAGCTCCCTGTCGCGGCGCGACCTCGCCCGGCGGCGGGCCCGGTTGCGCCCTCCGCTGCTCGCGCGGACCGGGACGTGGGTGGTCTCCGGCGCCTTCGTCGCGCTGGCGGCCCTGCTCGGCGAGCGCCTGGCGGGGTAGACCGCGCCGGCGCCGCCTGAGAGTCGGCGCAGTCGACGCCAGACACGCAACGCGTGGCTGCTCAAGATGCGTCCATGCGGACTCCGACCAATGCCGACGCCGAGCAGCGTCTGCGCCGACTGCTCGCCGAGAACGATCTACCCATGCCTGACGAGGTCGTCCACCGCCCGGCTGAGGTCGTGTTCCTCTACCACGCGCAACACCTCGCCGTCGTGTTCGAGATCGGCGAAGCACCGGACGAGTAGTGCTACGCTGTGCCACGCCCAATGGACGTGTCCGTGCGAGAACTGCGCAACCACACGGGGCGAGTCATCGCCGCCGTCGAGAGCGGCGAGCCGGTCGTCCTCACCGTCCACGGCCGGCCGGTGGCCGACATCGTGCCCCATCAGCGGCGAAGCGAGCGCCGGCCGAGCGCCCAACTGCTCGCCGACCTCGACGACATCGCCCGACTTGCGGGGTCGCTTGGCGTCGAATCCGCCGCCGAGGACTTCGATGTCGGCCTGACCACGGACGACATGGGCCGTTGAGCGGCTACCTGGCCGACACCAGCGTCTTCGTCGCCGCCGAGCAACAGCGCACCCTCGGCGCGCCGCCGGCCGGAGACGCCCGTATCTCCGTCGCGACCCTGACCGAGCTCGGCGTCGGCGTCCGCCGGGCCGCGAGCGAGCCGCTACGCGAGTTGCGTGAGGCCAGCCTCGGCCGTGCGCGGCGCTTCATCGCGTTGCCATACGACGAGCGGGTGGCCGAGCGGCTCGCCGACCTGCTGGCCACGGCCCGCGACCGGCAACGGCGCGCTGGTGCGATGGACGCGATCATCGCGGCCACCGCGTTGGCCCACGATCTCGCCGTCTGGACCCAGGACGACGACTTCGACGTGCTCGCCGAGCTCGCGCCGGCGCTGCGCGTCGAGCGGGCCTGACGCGCCGCACCGTCCCCTGACGTACATTGCCGCGATGCGGCTCGGCCTCCGATTCCTGTTCTGCGCGGCGCTGCTCTGCGTGCCGGTGTCCGCCGCCTCCGCGGCGCCGCCGGCGCCCTTCGGGCATGCCTGCGCTCCGCGCGACGGCGCGCTCTTCTGCCCGACGGCCGACGACGCCTCGCGCATCCCGAGCTTCGACGGCGTGCCGCTCGACGTCGACGTCTGGCTGCCCGCCACCGGCGACGGGCCGTTCCCGACGGTCGTGATGCTGCACGGCTTCGGCGGCTCCAAGCAGGACTTCCAGGGCCCGAAGCCGGCCGGCTACAACGCCATGGAGCTCGCGCGCAAGGGGTACGCCGTCGTGCTGCCGTCCGCGCGCGGCTTCGGTCGCTCGTGCGGCGTGCCGGACTCGCGCACGGCCGGCTGCGAGCGCGGCTGGATCCACCTCGACGACCAGCGCTACGAGGCGCGCGACGTGCAGTGGCTGCTGGCCAAGCTCGTCGACCAGCTCGTGGCGCGCCCCGACGAGCTCGGGGTGACCGGCATCTCCTACGGCGCCGGCACCACGATGCAGCTCGCGCTGCTGGCCGACCGCATCCGCCGGCCCGACGGCGTGACCGAGTCCTGGCAGTCGCCCGACGGCGTGCCGCTGCACATCGCGGCCGCATGGGCGCGCTGGCCGTGGACCGACCTCGCCGACGCGCTGGCGCCCAACGGGCGCCTCGGCCTCGACACCTACGCGTCGCCGGTCGGCGTCGAGATCGAGGCCTACGTCAACGCCCTCTACGCGCTGGCCAACACGGCCGGCTTCGTCGCTCCGCTCGGCGCCGACCCCGGCGCGGACATCACGGCGTGGAGCCAGCGGCTGAGCAAGGGCGAGCCCTACGGCGCGGACGTCCGCTCCATCCTCGAGCAGATCCACACCTACCACGGCGTGCTCGGGCTGCCGATCGACAAGGGGATCACGCCGCTGCTCATCCAGTCCGGCTGGACCGACGACCTCTTCCCGGTCGGCCAGGGCCTGCGGATCTACGACCTGCTGCGCCAGAAGAGCAAGACGGCGCCGGTGGCGCTGCAGCTCGGCGACCTCGGCCACTCGCGCGCGGCCAACCATGCCGCCGACCTCGCCGCCTTCAACGCCCAGGGCCTGGCCTTCTTCGAGGCGCGCCTGAAGCACGCGGGGGGCTCGGGCCCGGCCCCGGGCAGCGTGACCGCCTACACGCAGACGTGCCCGAAGACCGCCACGCACGGCGGCGGCCCGTACCGGGCGGCGTCCTTCGCGGCGCTGTCGCGCGGCGAGCTCGTCTTCCGCCACAAGGCCGCCCAGCGCGTGACCTCGAGCGGCGGCGACGCGGCGCTCTCGCAGAAGCTCTCACCGCTGGCCCTCGACCCGTGCAAGGGGGTCCCCGACGACGTCGCCCGCGGCACCGCGGTGGCCAGCGTGCGCTCGCCCGGCGTCACGGTGCTCGGCATGACCCACGTCCGCGCCGACGTGGCCGTGACCGGACACGACGCGCTCCTCGTCGGGCGCCTGTGGGACGTCAACCCGGCCACCGGCCACCAGCGCCTGGTCGACCGCGGCGTCGTGCGCCTGCGCTCGCGCAAGATCGTCAGCTTCGACCTCAACGGCAACGCGTACAAGTTCGCGCGCGGCCACCAGATCAAGCTCGAGCTGCTGGGGCGCGACAGCCCGACCTACCGCGCGGCGAACGGCACGTTCAGCGTGACGGTGAAGCAGCTGCGGGTGGCGCTGCCGACGCGTGAGCGTCAGACGAAGGGCTGAAGGCCGGGGCGCGCGACGGCGCGCCCACCTGCATCGCGGCCAGCACGATGCCGACCCAGGTGAGCGTCGCCAGCGCGACGTGCACCCACACGATCTCGGCCGGCAGGTTGAGCTGGAACTGCAGGATGCCGACGACGCCCTGCGCCGCCAGCAGCAGGCAGATGCGCGTCAGCCGGACGCGCAGGTCGCGGTCGGCCTCGCGCCGGCGCGCCAGCCACCACGTCGCGACGGCCAGCACGCCGAGCGCCGCGGCGAGCACGCCGTGGCGGTTGATGAGCCAGTTGACGGTCGAGGCGCCCTTGAACGTGAAGCGATGCACGACGTCGCCGGTCCCCTCGCCGCCGGCGTGCGGGCCCGCCGCCGTCGCCGCGGTGCCGGCGAAGATGGTCACGGCGCCGAGCGCGAACAGCGCCCACACCGCGCGCGCCGTCGCGCGGTCGGCCGCCGGCTCCTCGCCGTCGGCGAAGGCCGGGCGCGCCCGCCACGCCAGCGCCCCGGCGGCCACGAGGATCGTCATCGACAGCAGGTAGTGGCCCATGACCCAGCCGGGCGCGAGGCCGTAGAGCACGGTCAGCCCGCCCATGACGGCCTGGCCCACCACGCCCAGGGGCAGCAGCACCCCGAGGACCGCCAGGTCGCGGCGGAAGGGCACGCGGAAGAAGGCCAGCAGCCCGGCGGCGATGGCGGCCAGCGCCACGAAGCCGGTGAACATGCGATTGCCGAACTCGATCCACGCGTGCGAGTTGAGCTCGGCCACGAGGCGCCCGTTGGAGTAGCACTCCGGCCAGTGCGGGCAGCCCAGCCCCGAGCCCGTCACGCGCACGGCGGCGCCCGTGAAGACGATGACCGTCAGCGCGACGAGCGCGACGGCGGCCACCACGAAGTAGCGCTCCGGGGAGATGCGGATCCGCTGACGCATGGACCGCCACAGGATGACCGATGGGTAGCCTGCCTGCCCCATGCCCCGGCGATCACTGGCCGCGCGGGTGCGGCGACGGCTCGCCGGCGGCCCCCAGCCCGGGCCGCTGCGCGTCGTGCTGCCCTCCTGCCAGGCGCAGGCGATGGCCGAGGGGCCGGTGGCCCTGCGCGGCGACGCCGCGGCCCTCGTCGACGCCCCGTCGCTGCGCGTGGCGGCCGTGGTGCCCTCCTTCCGGCGCGGCAGCGGCGGCCACGCCACGATCGCCAACCTGCTGCGCGGACTCGAGGCCGCCGGGCACACCACGAGCGTCTGGGTCCTCGACGACGAGGGCCGCCACGCGACCGAGAGCCCGGCCGAGACCGCGGGGCTCTTCACGGAGTTCTTCGGGCCGCTCGCGGGCCCGGTGCGCGTCGGCTTCGAGGGCTGGGACGGGCGCCGACGTGGCGATGGCCACCGGCTGGCAGACCGTCGCGAAGGTCCTGCGGCTGCCGGGCGCGAGCGCCCGCGCCTACCTGGTCCAGGACCACGAGCCCGAGTTCTACCCCACCTCGGCCGAGCGCGAATGGGCCGCGTGGACCTACCGGCAGGGGCTTCACTGCATCGCCGCCTCGCCGTGGCTGGCCGATGTGGTGCGCACGCGCTACGGCGCCAGCGCCACGAGCTTCGACCTCGGCATCGACCACGAGCGCTACCGGCCCGCCGACGTCGAGCGGCGCAGCGACCGCGTGCTCTTCTACGCGCGCGCCGTCACCCCGCGGCGGGCGGTGCCGCTGGGCCTGCTGGCGCTGGCCGAGCTGCACCGCCGCCGGCCGGGGATCGAGATCGCGCTCTTCGGCGAGGCCCGCCCGCTGGCCGCGCCGTTTCCCCACCGCGCCCTGGGCGTGCTCGAGCCCGGCGCGCTGGCGCGGGCGTACTCCGAGGCGACCGTCGGCCTCGTGCTGTCGCTCACCAACCCGTCGCTCATCCCGCAGGAGATGCTCGCCTGCGGCCTGCCGTGCGTCGACGTGGCCAGCGAGAGCATGCTCGCCACCTACGGCGCCGACGGGCCGGCGACGCTCGCGGCGCCCGAGCCGATCGCGCTGTGCGAGGCCATCGAGGCGCTGCTCGACGACCCGCCGCGGCGCGCGCGCCAGGCGCGCCGAGGGGCTGCGCTGGGCCGCCGCGCGCACGTGGCCGGCCGCCGGCGGCCCAGGTCGAGGCGGGGCTGCGCGCGGCGGTGCGTGAGGCGGCGCAGCCGTAGGCGCCAATACCCTGTGGGGCGTGTCGACGCGCCCCGCCGTCGTCGTCGACGGCGTCTCGAAGACGTTCGAGCATCCCGCGCGAGCAGGTCCACACGCTCAAGGAGCGTGCGCTGCACCCGTTCCGCCGCGCGGGCCACGACGACCTGCGCGCGCTGCGCGACGTCTCGTTCGCGGTCGAGCGCGGGCGAGTTCTTCGGCATCGTCGGGCGCAACGGCTCGGGCAAGTCGACGCTGCTGAAGTGCCTGGCCGGGATCTACCGCACCGACCGCGGGCAGATCTACGTCGACGGGCGGATGTCGACGTTCATCGAGCTCGGCGTCGGCTTCAACATGGACCTCGCCGCGCGCGACAACGTCGATGCTCAACGCGACGATGCTCGGGCTCTCGCCAGCGCGAGGCGCGCGCGGCGCTTCGACCGCATCATCGACTTCGCCGAGCTGCGCGAGTTCGTCGACCTCAAGCTCAAGAACTACTCGTCGGGCATGCTCGTGCGGCTCGCCTTCTCGGTGATGATCCAGGTCGACGCCGACATCCTGCTCATCGACGAGGTGCTCGCCGTCGGCGACGCCGCCTTCCAGCAGAAGTGCTTCGACGAGTTCGCGCGCATCCGCGACGCAGCGGCACGACGGTCCTGCTTCGTGACGCACGACATGGGCGCCGTCCAGCGCTTCTGCGACCGCGCGATGCTGCTCGAGCACGGGCGCGTGGTCGAGATCGGCGACCCCGAGCGGGTCGGCGACCGCTACCTGCAGCTGAACTTCTCGCGCGACGCCCGCGAGGCGCGAGGCGCGCGAGGCCGGCGACGACGGCGCCCGCAGCGCCGTCACGCGCGCCGGCCGAGGAGGGCGAGCCGATGCGCCTGGGCGACGGCGACGCCGAGATCGTCGAGGCGTGGTTCGAGGACGAGCACGGCGAGCGCGCCGAGGTCCTGCGCGCGCGGCAGCCGTGCAGCTTCCACGCCCGCGTGCGCGTCAACGAGCGCCTCGAGGACCCGCTGTTCGGCGTCAACTTCCAGAACTCGGCCGGCGAGCACGTGCTGGGGCGCCAACAACCTCGCGAGCCGAGCGCTCCGGCGTCTTCGAGGCCGGCGAGGAGGTCGCGCTTCGCGCTGCGCTTCACGAACCTCCTGGCCCCGACCGCTACTGGGTCGACGCCGGCGGTCGCCAAGAGCGACGGCGGGCTCGACTGGCACGACCGCCGCGCCGCGCTTCGCCTCGGTGATGGTCACCGCGACCGCACCGCCGGAGGGCGCTCGTGGACCTGCCCTTCGAGATCGACGTCGAGCGCTCGCGGCCCGCGCAGGAGCCGACGCCGGAGGTGGCCGGATGAGCGACGCCGACCTGCCGCGTCGAGGGCCTCGGCCCGCCGATCAAGGGCCCGACGGCGCTGGGCAACGACCCGCGCCGCCTGCTGCGCCTGACCTGGGCGCTGGCGGTCACCGACTTGCGGCTGCGCTTCTTCGGCTCGGCGCTGGGCTACCTGTGGTCCTTCGTGCAGCCGCTGATGCTCTTCGGCGTCCTC
>CAWFMR010000036.1:0-28948 GCA_963816845.1 uncultured Actinomycetes bacterium
TAGCTACCAACGGTGTGCACAGCTCGGCCGATGGAGCGGCTCTTTGCCGGCGTGCCGGGACCATCTCTCGCACGCTCACGGGTCGTCATCGCAGGCGGCGGCGTGGCTGGATTGGAGGCAGTGCTGGCACTGCGCGACCTCCTGGGCGACCGGGTCGAGATGACGCTGGTGAGCCCGGAACGCGAGTTCGTCTACCGGCCCATGGCCGTCGCGGCGCCGTTCGCTCGCGGACACGCGCAGCGTCACCGGTTGGCGGACATCGCCAACCGGCTCCAGGTCCGCCTGATCCCCGATGGCCTGGAGCGGGTGGACGATCCCTCGCGCAGCGCGATCACCGCAGCCGGCGACACCCTGGCGTACGACGCCCTCGTGGTCGCGATGGGGGCCGGGTCGGAACCGGCGTTCGCCCGGGCACTGACCTGGACGCCGGAGTCCGACGCCGGGGTCTACGGCGGGCTGCTGGGCGACCTCGAAGAGGGCTACAGCAAGCGCGTAGCGTTCGTGGTGCCAGACGGCGTCTACTGGCCGCTGCCCGCCTACGAGCTCGCGCTCATGACGGCGTGGGACGCTTACGGGATGGGCCGGACGATGTCGAGATCACGGTGTTCACCCATGAGCGCGCGCCGCTCGACATCTTCGGGCCCAACGCGTCCGCGGCGCTCGCAAAGGATCTTGCCGAGGCCCATGTCGGCGTGCAGACCGGCGCGCACGTGACCGAGAGCGATGAGGCGATCTTCGCCGACGCGGGCGGTCAGAGCCTCAACGGCTGGCGCGTGGTCGCCCTTCCGCGGGCGGTCGGCCACCCCGTGCAGGGCTTCGCACCGACGCGCGCGGCTTCCTCCCGACGGACAGGTTCGGCAGCGTGCCGGGTACCGAGGCCGTGTGGGCGGCGGGGGACGCTGCCGCGTTCCCCATCAAGCAGGGCGGCCTCGCCGCCCAGCAGGCCGACGTGGTCGCTCGCTCGATCGCCGCCCGGGCGGGAGCGGACGTCGAGCCGCTGCCGTACCGTCCCGTCCTGCGCGGTGTCATGCTGACCGGGCGCGGCCGGGCGTGGATGCGCCGCGACCTGGCCGGACACGACGATGCCGGCGACGTCGCCCGCCACGCACTGTTCTGGCCGCCGACGAAGATCGCCGGGCGCTACCTGGCGCCGTACCTCTCCGCGCTCGACAACGCCGAGCGGTCGGACGCCGCCGCGCAGCCGAGCGGCGAGCCGGTCGAGCTCGATCTCGAGCACAAAGTCCCGGCCACCACCGAGCAGCTGACCCGGCCCCCCGCCGCGCGCGCGCCTCAACGGGCGGTAGCCCACCTGCGCCTGGCCGCACAAGGCGCGTACGGCGGGCGACATCACCGTGGATCGCTCTCGCAGTAGATGCCGTCACCATCGGGATCGCGCGTGTCCATGGCGCGTTGCGCAGTGGCTGGGGGTCGCGCCGAGGGCGAGACGGGCGAGGACCATCCAAGGGCGACAACCACTGCAACAAACGCCAGGCTTGACTTCACCATGGTGCGCTCCCATTCGCGGCACACGGGACCGGCGGCCGGATCCTAGACCGACACCGCTTAGGACCTCAACGCAATAACCGCCTGCGGGACCTGGAAGTCATTGCTGTCCGATGCCTCTTCTCGGACGGGCCGTGTGCCTGCGGCACTCCGGACCGTGGGTTGGCTGCACGTGGCGATAAGGGCCTTGCCAGAGTGCCGCGTTGCGCAGCAGGGTCAGTCGTCTGGCGTCAGCGGTGGGCCGACGTTGATCTGACCGTGCGCTTGAAAGATCTGAGCGAGCTCTTCGGCGGATCGGCGAGGTGCGTCTGCCGGGGGCAGGGTGGGAGCGGTTGCTGGGAATCCGCCGTCGCGCACGAACCGTTCGAGCCCGGCGGGCGTGCTGAGCACCAGGACTCGCGCCGTCTCGCTGTCCACTCGAAATGTGTGCGGGACTCCGATGGGGACGGTGGCCGCGCCGCCGGTGTCCAGGTCGAAGCGATGCCCGCCCGCATGCACGGTCAGGTGACCCTCGATGACGATGTAGCTCTCGTCCTGAGGATGGGTATGACGCGGCGGCGAGGCATGTTTGGGAAAGAGGAACTCGATCAAGGCGTAACGGCCGCCGACCGCCTCGCCCGGTACGCGAATAGTCGCCAGGGTTCCGACGAACCACAGTCGCTCGCCCTCGCCGGAGGCCGACCATGTCGCCTCGCCGATCAGGGGGCGACCCATGCGGGCACTGTAGTCGGAGGAGCGCTAGCCTCGCTTGAGAGTGTCGCTAGTCGTCGCGGGCGCCGGGGTGGCCTTCCCCGGGCCAGGGCGCCAGTACGAGCAGCAATCGCGCGTCGCTGAGTGCCCGCACGGCGTGGCGCTCGGCGGGCTCGAAGACCGCGGCGAGCCCGGGTCCTCCGATGGTGCCGGCGAGGTCGACCTCACCGGCGATGACCACGACATATGCGCGCTCGTGGACCTGGTGATCCTGCAGCCCCTCGCCCGCGGCCAGCGCGATGAGGATCGAGCGCGCCTCGCCACGCGCGGAGTGCAGGATTCGCGGCTGACGCGCCTCTACTTCGAGCGTGTGCAGATCCCAGTGCTCCATCGGGCAAGCCTACGCCGCGCTCTCGCTCCCGCGTGAAACGGAAAGCCTCCGCAAGGAGCCCTTGGACGCGGGGTGTTCCTCCGCGGATTGGATGGCAGAGCAGCGGCGGTGGGTGACTGCTACTCGCCGGCCGCCTCGAGCGCGTCGGCGAGCGCCGCGGCGGCGTGAGCGACGGCCGCGTAGGCCGCCACGATCTCGGCCAGGCTGTCGCCGGCGCCGGCCGTGTTGAGCTGCTCGACTGCTGCATCGAAGCGCGCCCAGAGCTCGTCTGGACCGCGCCGTCCCGTCCCAGGGCGCAGCTCATATGGCGGTCGCGCGCGCTCGGAACCCTCGATCGGTCGCCAGGCAAGCCCGGCCTCCAGCGCGCGCGCATGCGCGTCGCGCATCGCTGCCGCCGCGTCAGACAACGACCGCAGACGCGCGCGAAAGCCGGCGTCGGGTGGCGCCTGCTCGTGGGCCCGCGTCGCGTCTGCCCACGCCGACCGGGCGTCGCGGACTGCGCTCCACGTCTGCTCCTTCGCGCCTGCGGCGCTGGCCCGAGCCCGCTGCTGGGGAACCTCGCTCACCCCACGTTCCTACCGCACCTAGCGGCGGCTCTCTACGCCACCGTGTCGAACCATCGGCTCGGAACCCGCACCGTCCGCACGAATCCGTCGGCTGCAAAGACACACAGACGGACACATACGGCCATCCTGATGTAGTGTCAAGGCGAGGACGATGACGCCCAACGAAGACCCCACCGAACTGCTCACGATCGAGGAAGTCGCCGGCCGCCTGAAGGTCAGGGAGAAGACCGTGCGCGACTGGATCGGGCGCGGCGAGCTCGACGCCTACAAGATCGGCAAGGAATGGCGGGTGCGCCGAGACCACCTCGAGCGACACATCGAAGCCCGACGCGTCGGGGCCCAACCCGCCGCCACCGGCGGGCTCTGGGATCCCGACAGCGCGACGTAGCGACGTCGCGGCTCGTGCGCGGGCCACTGCGCCGCAATCGCACGAACGTCACGCCCGCGCTGGCACCGCCGGAGTCCTCTCGCCTCACACGCGGGAGGGCGCCGGCCTAGCTCATGTGGTTGTGTCCAGGCGCCTGCTCGACCGAGTGAGCGCTGAGCTGCTGAGCACGCAAACCGCGCTACTCCAGTCCAGATGCCACTTGGAACGTCGGGTCTTGGGGGCGATCGCCTCCCGGCCCACAGCGGCGGGCCCGCGCGTAGAGCAACGACACAGCGACCTCCAACGGTCGCGGCTACTCGTCGCGTTCAGGCCATGACGCTCGACGAAGAGGACATCGAGGCGATCGCGGACCGAGTCGCGGCCAAACTGCGCCGGCCAACCGACGGGCTCGTCGGGGTACGCGATGTCGCGCGCGCTCTCGGGATGAGCTGCGGGTGGGTGTACCGCCACGCCGACAGCCTCGGCGCTCAGCGCATGGGCGGCGGGCGCAAGCCCGCCCTGCGGTTCGACCTCAGCCGCACCCTCGAGCGTGCGCGGGCGTTGGGCGTCGTGTCCCGTGCGCCTGCGGCAAGCGCCGGCCCGAAGCGGCCGGGCCGTCCACGGGGGAGCACCCTTGGCCCGGGCGTGGAACTCATCGCGCCGCGTGGCAGTCGTCGACCGTGACTGGCCGTACCATCCCTCCACCCGACGAAGAGCGCCCAGGTGGCCATGCCAGGTCCCCGGGCCGTGCACCCGCGGGAACGTCCGATGTCGATCAAGCCCTGCAAGCGGGACCGGCCCTGATGGCGCGTCCCGCCGTCGGAAGCGTCCTTCGCCGTGCCACGAGGCGCGGTACGAGCTTCTATCTCAGGGTCACGTGGAGCGACCCGGCGACCGGCGAGACCACGCGGCTGCTGGTTCCGCTCGGCGGCGAGTGGGAGGGCTGGGATGAGGACGCGCGTCCACCAAGAACGCGAGCTGATCGCAACGCTCATCGCGCGCGGCGAGTGGGTACCGCCCCAGCAGCGCGCGTCAGCCACGCCACCGGCGCGCACCGCCTCGCGCCGAGGCCGAGACCTTCCAGGTCGCCGCGTCGCGTCACTTCGACCGGCGCAAACGGCGCATGGGATCCGACAAGAGCCGCCAGGACCTGCGCTGGCGGCTGGCCCACGCGATCAAGCATCTCGGCGAGAAGCCGGTAGACGAGATCAGCGCCGGCGACATCGACGACATGGTCGACGCCATGTTGCGCGAGCGCGACGCGATCACCGAGGCCGCCGCCCAGGGCGCCGCGCTGGTCGAGGACTATCTCGACGAGCGCACCGGGCGCGTCCACCAGCGTCGCCGTCGCGGCCTATCGAACAGCTCGATCAACAAGATCGTCCGGGCCGTACGCCAAGTCCTCGGGGACAGCGTTCGCCATCGCGTCATCGACCGCAACGTCGCCGACGATCCGCACACGCTCGTTCGCGAGGACGGTCCGCAGCGCAGTTTCCTCGAGCCCTTTCAGGTCGCCGCGCTGCTCGACGCGAGCGCCGCCCTCGAGCAGGCGCGCCGCGGCCTGAGCTGGGATGACGTTCACGCCATCCGCGCCAGCAGCGATTCCAACGTCGCGCTCGCGCGTCGCCACCACGTCTCGGACGTGCTCATCGCCAAGATCCGCCGGCGCCAGGTATGGGTCAACGCGCCGCAGCGCAACCGCAACGACGTCCCGCGAACCGTCGTGCTCGCCACGTTGGCACTCGTCGGGCTACGGATCAGCGAGCTGTGCGCGCTGGATGGCGAGGACCTCGACTTCGCCGGAAGGCGCATCTACGTCCCGCGCCTGCGCAAGGACCGCGACGGCCAGCTGGTGCGCGTGCAGGGGATCAAGACCGAGGCGGCCGAGCGCGTGGTGCCGATGCTGCCGGCCCTCTACGACCTGCTCATCGACCACAAGGCCGAGTTCGGCTACGGCGCTCACGACCCGGTGTTCGCGACCCGCAACGGACGGCGCAACACCGTCGACAACGTGCGGCGCACGATCGTCGACGCGTCGGTCGAGCGTGCCAACGAGCTGCTGGCGGCCCGCGGTCAGCGTGAGATCGCGCGGTGCACGCCGCACACGCTGCGGCGCACGTTCGCCTCGATCCTGGCCGAGCTCAACCTGCCGCCACGGCGGGCGATGTATCTCATCGGCCACACCGACCCGACCCTGACGATGCGGGTCTACCAGCAGGTCATCGACATGGGGGAGGGCGGCCTCCAGACCCTCGAGAAGCTCATCGGATGCACGCTCGACGAGGCCTTCGCACTGCTTTCCGGCCGGGGGGTTTTGGCAACCAATTGGCAACCGGCCAACAAAAATGCCTCCCAGCCCGGTCCGTGGAGCGAGCTGGAAGGCACGGAAACGCCGTAGCTGCAGGACGTTCTTCGAAGCGGCTGAAGGGACTCGAACCCTCGACCTTCTGCATGGCAAGCAGACGCTCTAGCCAACTGAGCTACAGCCGCGCGCGACCGGCAGTATAGCCCGGCCTTCCGTCCAGACGCGGTTCAAGGCGGGCGCCGGGCTCGCCGATCCGAACGGTCATGCGCCGTTCGCTCACACTCCTCGCCGCCGTGCTCGCGATGCTCGTCGTCGCCGCTCCGGCGGGCGCCTTCCGCCTCGGGCGGGCGCCTGCCCCGGTGGCCGGCAACCCCGCCGACCACCTCGTCGACCTCGCGCCCGATCCCGAGGTCTACGACCCCGCCACGCACTGCACGACGAAGCCCAAGCCGGGGATGACGGCCTTCGTCTCCTGGCTTGCAGCGCCACGCCGACGGCGTCTTCTGGGGCACGTACCGCTGCGAGATGTGGGGTCCGCACGAGGCCTCGCTGCACGCCGAGGGCCGCGCCGTCGATTGGCACCTGGACGTCTCCAACCCGTCGGACCGCCACGCCGCGCGGCGGCTGATCGAGCTCTTCCTGGCGCCCGACAAGGTCGGCACGCCGCACGCGCTCGCGCGCCGGATGGGCGTCGAGGAGATCATCTGGGACTGCTCGTACTGGGGCGCCGGGATGCAGGACTTCATCCCGTACAGGCGCGTGCGAGAACAAGCACGGCGAGATCCGCCGGCACATCGACCCGACGACGGCCCACCGCAACCACATCCACTTCGGGCTCTCCAAGGCCGGCGCCATGCGGCGCACGTCGTACTGGCAGCAGGGCTGACGCGGCCGGCGCGCAGCGGGCGTTTGCGCGCGCAACGATCGGGCTAGTCTCGGGGGATGGCTTCCACGACGCACCTGACCCGCTCCCTCGCCGGTGTCGACGTCCATCCGATCGGCCTGGGCGAGATGCCCATGTCGCTCGACGGACGTCCCGACGAGGAGCGCTCGATCCGCACCATCCACGCCGCGCTCGACGCCGGCGTCGGCCTCATCGACACCGCCGACGCCTACGCGCGCGACGACCGCGACATCGGCCACGGCGAGCGCCTGATCGCCAAGGCGCTCAAGGGCCGCCGCGACGACGTCATCGTCGCCACCAAGGGCGGCCTGACGCGCGACCGCGAGCAGCGCTGGCCGCCCGACGGGCGCCCCGAGCATCTGCGCGCGGCGTGCGAGGCATCCCTGCGCGCGCTCGAGACCGACCGCATCGACCTCTACCAGTTCCACCGCCCCGATCCGAAGGTCCCCTACGCGGAGTCGATCGGCACCTTCAAGGAGCTCCAGGACGAGGGCAAGGTCCGCTGGGTCGGCATCTCCAACGCCACCGTCGCCCAGCTCGAGGAGGCGCTCGGCATCGTCGACGTCGTCTCCGTGCAGAACCAGCTCTCGCTGGGCTACACCGGGCCGATCGCCAAGGGCGAGGTGCAGGCCTGCACCGAGCGCGGCATCGCCTTCCTGGCGTGGTCGCCGCTGGGCGGCATCAGCTCGGCGGCCGAGGCGGCCGGCGGCGTCGACCCGGTGCGGGCCGCGGCCGACGCGCACGGCGTCTCGCCCCAGCAGGTCGCGCTGGCGTGGCTGCTCTCGCTCGGGCCGACGATGATCCCGATCCCCGGCTCGAGCCGCCCGGAGACCATCACCGATTCGCTGCGCGCCGCCGAGCTCGAGCTCAGCGACGCGGAGCTTCGGGCGATCTCGGCGGCGGTCGGCGTCGCCTAGCCGGTCCGCCGAACCTCGCGCGTGATCACGAGCAGGAAGGCGAGGAAGGCGAGCGGGCCGAGGACGAGGGCGAGGTCGAACGAGCTGCCGCCGGGGACCCCGGTCGCCGGGCGGCTGATCGACAGCTCCGCCCGCTCCGGCTTGCCTTGCGAGCCGCTGTCCTTGCTCGCGGCACTCGAGTGATGCTCGGCCAGGACGGCGCCGCGCTGGCCGGAGGTGCCGGCCGGCGGCAGCGGGGTGCCGGTGCCGGGCGCCGCCGTCATGGCCGTCGTCGACGCGCCGGCGTCCTGGCACGCGCCGGCACGGTTCAGCGCGCGCAGCCGGCGCAGGCCGCGGCGCTCGAGCTTGACGACGCGCGCGCGCCGCAGGTGGGTGATCCGCGCGACCTCGCTGCGCGTGTGCGGGCGCAGGCGCCCGACGCCGGCGCGCAGGCTGAGCACGCGGCGCTCGGAGCGCGGCACGCGCGACAGGCAGCCGTGGAAGCGCAGGACCGTGCGCCGCAGGTCGCGTTCGCGCTGCTGGACACGCGCGGCGCGGCTCTGGGGCTTGCCGCTGGAGGAGCCGCTGCGGGTGCTCTGGCCGTCGGCGCCGGTCGCGCCGGCGCCCGACGACGTCGCGCTGCCCGGAGTGGACCCGGCGGTGCCGGTCGTCCCGGGCGCGCCGCCTCCGGAGCCGCCGGCGGAACCGGAGGAGCCGCTCGAGCCCGACGCGCTGGATCCGGTCGACCCGCCGCCGGAGCGCGCGCCGGCGCTGCCGGGCGTGCTCACCGAGGGTGTGCTGACCGACGGCGTCGAGGTCGACGGGACCGTTCCCGCAGGCGTGCTGACGGACGGCGTCGTGACGGAGGGGACGGTGACCGACGGGACACGGACCGGCGCGGAAGGGGCGGGCGCAGGTGCTGGTACCGGGAGCTTGGGGACGGGCGGGGGCGTCGGCACCGTGGGAGTCGGGACGGTGGGCACCGGGACCGTGGGCGTCGGAACGCTCGGCGCCGGGACCGGTGGCGTGGGGACGGTCGGGGTCGGGACCGTCGGCGTCGGCGCGGGGAGCTGCGCTCCCGCCGGGAGTCCCGTCATCCCCATGAGATGACGAACACCACTGCCACCAACCACCACCGCTGACGCATCGCTCCCGCCTCCCCTGGATCTGGTGTAACAGACTGTTCCCGGTGGGTTGGGGACCAAACGTCGTGATTAGTGCGCCGTTGGGCGCTGGCGTACTGCCGCTCAGCCGGCGACGACGCGAAAGACCAGTGCGACGCGCCCGAGCCGGATGACGTCGCGATCGCGCAGTTGCGCGTCGGTCACGCGGACGCCGTTGACGAAGGTGCCGTTGGCGCTGCGGTCGTCGAGGATCCGCGCGCCTTCGCCGTCGTCCACGATGACCGCGTGGCGGCGCGAGACGCTCTGGTCCTCGAGGCGAAGGTCGGCCGAGAAGCCCCGCCCGACGTGGGTCACGGCTTGGTGCAGCGCGACGAGCCGCGTGACCTCGCCGTCCTCGATCGCCAGGTAGCGGCCGGGCGCGGGGCGCGCGAAGGCGAGGCTCTCGCGGCGCGCGCTGTGCCCCAGGACGCCGCTGGGCTCGAGCTCCTCGGTCGGCGCGTGGGCCTCGGTGGGGATGCTGGACGCTGCGCTGGCCATGGTCGACACCTCATCGTGGGGGGCTGAGAGGAATCTCAAAGGAACCTAAGGGTCGGCGAAGAGACGTCCGCGCGCGGACCGCGCTTCGTCACTTCTTCGGAAGCCTTGATGTTCTCGTTGCCATGGCGCAGTTGGGTGGGGACATGTCCGACACAACGCTCACACCGACCGCGACGTTGCGCTACGTGGGGGTGGCGGACTGGTGGGGCTTCCACGTCTGGATCGAGGAGGGCGGCAGCCGCCGGACGCTGCCCTACCGCGGCGAGGCCCCGCTGGCCAGCTTCGCGTGGGGACGCCCCGGGCTGGGCTCGCGCGAGCTGGCCCGCTCGATCATCGAGCACGCCACCGGCTCGCCCGCGCTCGCCGAGCGCCACTGCCGCGCCATGACCCACGCCGTCATCGCCGAGCTGCCGGCGCTCGGCTTCGAGATCACGCGCGAGGACGTCGTCGCGTGGCTCGAGGGCGGCCCTACTCCGGAGATTCGATGACGTCCATGCGCACGACCAGGCCGTCGCGGAACGAGTACACGTGCGTGACCTCGCGATCTACCCTGTCGGGTGATGAGCGCGAGCCTCTACGAGGCGCTTGGAGGCCAGCGGCACCGCCACGGTGCGGCGTTGGTGCACGAGCACCCGCACGACGGGCCGCACTCGCACGGCCACTCGCACGCGCACGGCGACGGGCACGCGCATGCCCACGGCCATGGGCATTCGCACGGGCTCGTCCACGACTCGATCAAGCGCTCGCGCGCCGGCGTCCGGGCGGTCCTCGCCTCGCTCGCCGTGCTCGGGGTCGCCGCCGTGCTGCAGACGCTGGTCTTCGTCGTCTCGGGCAGCGTCGCGCTGCTGGCCGACCTCATCCACAACTTCGGCGACGCCCTGACCGCCGTGCCGCTCGGCGCCGCGTTCCTGCTGCGCTCCGAGCGCGCCGAGCGGACGGCCGGGCTGTTCGTCGTCGCGGCGATCTTCGTCAGCGCCTGCGTGGCGGGGATCGAGGCGATCTCGCGGCTGATCCATCCCGACGCGCCGAGCCACCTGTGGGCGCTCGCGCTGGCCGGCGCCATCGGCTACGCCGGCAACCTCGTCGCGGCCCGGATCCGCCTGCGCGCCGGCCGGCGGCTCGACAGCTCCGCCCTGATCGCCGACGGCCACCATGCGCGCGCGGACGCCTACGTGTCGCTGGCCGTCATCGTGTCGGCCGCGGTCGTCGCCATCGGCATCCCGATGGCCGACCCGCTCATCGGCCTGGCCATCACCGTGGTCATCCTGCGCATCACATGGCAGTCGTGGCGGACCGTGCGCGGCCACGAGCACGCGCACTGACGCCGCCGGGCGCGAGGGGATCTCGCACCGAGGCGCTGCTCGCCAGCGACGAGCCTGCACGCTGACCGCTCAAGGCGACGACCGGAATCGAACCGGTGTAAACGGCTTTGCAGGCCGCTGCGTAACCACTCCGCCACGTCGCCAGGGAGCGGCCAAGCGTAGCGAGCGCGTCACAGCATCGGACCGAGGCGACAAGATCGCAGTGGATGGCCCGCCAGCGCCTCGACGCCGATCGCCTCGCCGCCGCCTACGAGCGCGACGGACGCCGGCTGCTGATCTTCTTCACGCGCCGCACCTACGACGCGCAGCTGGCCGTCGACCTGGTGGCCGAGACCTACGCGCGCGCCTTCGAGCAGCGCCGTCGCTTCGCGGCCGACCCATCCGACCGCGACGCGCTGGCGGCCTGGGTCTTCGGCATCGGGCGCAACGTGCTGCACGAGGCGCTGCGCCGCGGGCGGGCCGAGCGCCGGGCCCTGGCCCGCCTGGGCGTCGAGCCGCCGGCGCTCGAGGCCGAGGAGCAGATCCGCATCGAGGAGCTCGCCGCCCTGGGCGAGCTGCGCTCGGCGGTCCAGGGCGCGCTGGCCGAGCTCGGGCCCGAGCAGCGCGAGGCGGTGCGCCTGCGCGTCGTCGACGAGCTGGGCTACCCGGCGGTGGCGGCGCGCCTCGGCGTCTCCGAGCAGACCGCGCGGGCGCGGGTCTCGCGCGGGCTGCGCGCGCTGGCCGCCGCGGTCGACCGTCATGAGCTCGGACCGGAGGCGGCGAGGTGAGCGCGCGCGACCCCGACGCCATCCTCGCCGAGCTCGGCCACGACCTGCGCGCGGCGTGGGCTCGCCCGCCACGCCGCGCGCGGCTGGCGCGCTGGCCGCGCGGCCTGGTCCTGGTCCTCGCGCTGCTGGCGCTCGTGCCGACCGCGCTCGCCACCCGCGACGCGATCTGGGCGCCCGACCCGGTGCCGCTGCCCGACGCCGCGCGACCCCCGGGGGCCGTGGCGCCGGAGCGGACCGGTGCCCAGGTCTACGTCGCGGCCGGTGTGGAGCGCGGGGTGGCGTGGCGGCTGACGGCCTCCGCGTGCGACTACGCCCGCGCGCGCGCCGTCGGCGTGTTCCTGACCGTGCCCGGAGGCGGGGGAGGGGCGCGGTGCGACGTCGCCTCGCGCCGCCCGGGGATCGGCGTCAGCCCGTCGGTGCTCGCCCAACGCCTGGTGCAGACCTACTTCGACCCCGTGTCAGGCCGCACGTGGGCCTTCGGGGCGGTCCCGGCCGCCGCGCGCACGGTCGACGTGACGGGAGCGGCGGCGAGCACGCGCGTCGCTGCGACGCCGGCCGATCCGGACGCCGTGGCGAAGGGCGGCCTGCCGGCCGGGATGCGCGTCTTCGTCGCCGTGCTGGACGGTGCGCGCGACGTCCCGCTGGTCACGGTCCGCGACGGGGCAGGCGCCGCGCTGCTCGTCTGCCGTGAGGGGCGTTGCGCCCCGCCAAGTGCTGGAGGCACGCCATGAGGGTCAGGTCCGTCGTATCGCTCGTGCTCGTCGCGCTCATCGCGGGCGCGATCGCCGCGCACGCCGACAGCGCCAGCTCCGCGCGTCGTGTGCGGACGCCGGCGCGCGTCGTCGCGGCGCCCGCTCCGGCGCGGCCGTTCGCCGGGGTCGCGCCTCTGGCCATCGCGTGCGCCGCCCCCGTCCCGGTCAATCCGCGCCGGCCGACGCCCCAGCCGCCGAAGGCCGCCACGGCCGCGCCGCCGTCGCAGCAGCTGCTCGACGCCTTCGCGATCCTGCGCCGCCCGCGCACCGACCAGGACGCGCTGTCGCCCGCGGCGCTCGAGGCCCTGCGCGTGCGCGGCCTGTCACCGGTGTCGCTCGACTCGTCGCGCCTGCTGCGCAGCACGGCGTCGGGCGGGAAGGCGTGGGTCGTCCCGGTGCCGAACGTCGTCGGCCGCCTCGGGGTCGCCTGCGAGCCCGTCGGCAAGTCGGGCCCGCGCGAGGGGCTGGTCGTCGTCGCCGTCGGCGATGCCGCGAGCGGCGGGGGAGGGGCGCTCGACGATCTCGTCCGCGGCCGCGCGCCCGTCACGCTCGCGCCGTGCGCCGGCGCCGACCACTCCATGCTCTCGATCTCGGGCATCGTGCCCAACGGGGTGCCGGCCGTCTTCCTCACCGCCCCCGACGGCACCGCGGTGCGCGCCGACGTCAAGGACAACGCCTACGAGTTCCTGCTCCCCAACCAGCGCGCGTACGAGCAGCGCTACGTCGTGTGGACCGGGGGAGACGGGACGCCGCACGTCCAGCCGATCGTCACCTTCGCCGCGGTGCGGACGAGGGCGTGCACGGCGGCCGCCAAGCTCTCGGCGATGGTCGCGCGGGTGTCTCCGGACGGGCTCGTCCCGTGCGCTGGGCCGCCGATCGTCAGCAAGTTCGCGACACCGCTGAAGGACCGACCGTCGCGCGCCCTGCGCCTGCGCCGCCAGGCCGCGGCCATGCTCTTCGTCGCGCGCTGCACGGGGCTCGGCCCGTTCGCGCCGGGCGTGGCGGTGCCCGCCGGCCGGTCCCCGTGCCGCCGGTCGCCATCGTGCCCGCCCGCCCCGCGCCGGCGCCGGCGCGACCGCCGTCAGCCGTGCCGTCTCGGCCCCTCCCGGCGCCCGGCCACTCCCGCGCCCGCGCCCGGCCGCAAGCACCGCTGACGCGCGCCGACCCCGAGTAGCCTCGGTGAGATGGCTGCTCCCCGACCCCTCGTCATCCTGACCCTCCTGGCGGTCTTCGTCGCCGCGGTCTCGGTCACGATCCTCGCCTGGATCGCCATCGCCACGGCCAACAAGGCTCAGGACGTGGCCGACAAGGCCGACCGCCTCACCACCGACGCGGCGACCTCGATCCGCCGTCTGGACCGCACCACGCGCGACCTCGATCCGGCCGTCCGCTCGCTGCGCCGAGCCTCCGACGCGCTCAACAACGCGGCCCGCGCCGCCCCCTGACCCCTCGCTACACTGTCGCCTCCCAGGGCGATTAGCTCAGCTGGGAGAGCGCCGCCTCGACAAGGCGGAGGTCACTGGTTCGAGCCCAGTATCGCCCACTCACCCGCAGAAAGGCCCTGCACCGCGGTAGCCAGAGCAGGTTCGCGCGCTAGGCGGTTGCCGAGGCGAGCAGCACCACGTTCGAGAAGCTCAGCGGCTTCGAGCCACCCCCGGCATCCGCTGCGGCCTGCGTGATCGCGTCCCAGGCCTCTTCCTGGGCCTCGCCTGCGTGCTGCTCGATCATCGCCCGGATCGGGGCGGAGATCGCCCTGATGTAGGCGGTGAAGTGCTCCGCGGAGTCGAACTCGAAGGTGACCTCGGCCTGCTCCACGGCGACGTTCGAGAACCCACCTCCTTCGAGCAACCCGCCGATGGCAGCGGGGGTGGGCCGGGAGAGGGGCCCGGGCGTTCCGGCCGGGGGCGGGGGCACGTCCAGCCGCTGCATCGTCGTCCTCATCGGAATCGAGAGGAAGGGGACCTGATCGGGCTCGCCCCACGAGGCGATCGCCATCCGCGCGCCCGGCTTGAGGAAGCCTCGGATGCGCCCCGCCGCGGCCTCCGCGTCAGGCTCGAAGATGATTCCCCAGCGCGAGACGGCGGCGTCGAAGCTCGCGTGCGGAAAGTCGAGGCTGGAGGCGTCCGACTCCATGAACTCGACGTTGCCCAAGCCGGCCGCCGCCGCGCGTTCACGCCCGAACGCGAGCATCTGGGCGGAGATGTCCGTGGCCACGACGCGGCCCTCCGGGCCGGCCTTACGCGCGGCGGTGAGCGCCGGCTCGCCATAGCCGGCGGCGACGTCCAGGACCCGGCTTCCCGACTGCACGCCAGCGAGCTCCACCAGCCGCTCGCTGATGTGCCCGTCCGCGCGGTCATTGAACTCGCTCCACTCCTTCCATCCCACCGCAGCAGAGTCCCAGTGCTTGTGCTGAGCCTCGCGGAATTCGACCGGGTCGATCGCCTTGGATCCCACGCTCGCTCCTCCTTACCAGCACATGGCAGTGCGCGGCGACGCTAACCGATTCGGGTCACCGGCGGACTCGCAGCGACGATTGCATTGCCTGCGCTTCGGCTCCGAGTACCGTCTAGGCATGGCCGCGGACACGCAGCTTCCGGTCCTCCCGCTGACGATCGTCGCCTCCGGGCCTTCGCAGGCTGAGCGGGCGCGTCTCGTGCGCCGGACCCGAGCGCTCGCTCAGATCGGCCTCGGCTGGCACCTCGTCGAGGCGGCCGTCGCCATCGCGGCCGGCGTGGTCGCCGGGTCGGTGGCGCTCGTCGGCTTCGGCGCCGACAGCCTCATCGAGGCCGCCGCCGGTGTCGTCGTGCTGTGGCTGATGAGTGGCGCCCGGTCGTCGTCGGCCAGCGCCGAGCGGCGGGCGCAGCAGCTGATCGCCGCGTCGTTCGTCGTGCTCGCCGCCTACATCGGCGTCGAGTCGGTCCGCGACCTCCTCGGCGGCCATCATCCCGACGCAAGCTGGGTCGGCATCGGCCTCTCCGTCGTGACGCTCGCCACCATGCCGCCGCTGGCCGCCGCCAAGCGCCGCGTGGGAGAGCGGCTCGGCTCATCGGCCACGCTGAGCGAGAGCCGCCAGACGATGGTCTGCGCCTACCTCTCGGCCGCGCTGCTC
This sequence comes from uncultured Actinomycetes bacterium, assembly GCA_963816845.1. Lineage (GTDB taxonomy): Bacteria > Actinomycetota > Thermoleophilia > Solirubrobacterales > Solirubrobacteraceae > JAOPZW01. Next base: position 15,234 of record CAWFMR010000036.1, read on the forward strand.
GTGGGCCTGCTGGCCAACGCGGCGCTCGGCTGGTGGTGGGCCGATCCGCTCGCCGCGCTCGGCATCGCCGCCATCGCCCTGCGCGAAGGGCGCCAGGCGTGGCGCGGCGAGGCGTGCGGATGCTGCGCGTAGCTCCGGGCCACGCGACGGGGTAGGACCCGCTCATGGCCGGCGTCAGGCGCCACGCGATCGCCGTGATTGCAGGCGACGGCATCGGCCGCGAGGTCACGCCCGCCGCGCTCGAGGTGCTCGAGGCGGTCGGGCGCGCCCACGGGTTCGAGTTGCGGCTGACCGAGCATCCGTGGGGCTGCGACCACTTCGTCGAGACCGGCCGCATGATGCCGGCCGACGCGCTCGACACCCTGCGCGACAGCGACGCGATCTTCCTCGGCGCGGTCGGCCGGCCCGACGTGCCCGACCACGTGTCGCTGTGGGGCCTGCTGATCCCGATCCGCCGCGCCTTCCGCCAGTACGTGAACCTGCGGCCGGTCCGCCTGTGGCCCGGCATCCCCTCACCGCTGCGCGACGTCACGCCTGCCGACGTCGACATGGTGATCGTGCGCGAGAACAACGAGGGCGAGTACTCCGAGATCGGGGGACGCCTGCACCAGGGCACCGATGACGAGCTCGCGGTGCAGGAGGCGGTCTTCACCCGCCGCGGGACCGATCGCGTGATCGAGTACGCGTGCGCGCTGGCGGCGACGCGGTCCGGGCGCATCTGCTCGGCCACGAAGTCCAACGGGATCATCCACACGATGCCGTTCTGGGACGAGCGCTTCGCTGAAGTGACGTCTTCGCATCCGCAGCTCGAGAGCGAGCAGGTGCTCATCGACGCCCTCGCCGCGATGGTCGTCCTCGACCCCGGCCGCTTCGACGTGATCGTCGCCTCCAACCTGTTCGGAGACATCCTCAGCGACCTGGCCGCCGCCGTGGCCGGCTCGATCGGCATCGCGCCCTCGGCCAACCTGAACCCCGAGCGCGACTTCCCGTCGATGTTCGAGCCCGTGCACGGCTCGGCGCCCGACATCGCCGGCCAGGGGATCGCCAACCCGATCGGCGCGATCTGCTCGGGCGCGCAGATGCTCGAGCACCTCGGGGAACACGACGCGGCCACAGCGCTGCTCACCGCGATCGAGGCAGCTGCTGGCGGGCGACGGACCGCGCACGCGCGACCTCGGCGGCACCGCGACGACCGCGGAGGTCACGGCCGAGTTGGCCGCCAGCTTCGCGAGATAGGCTCGCCGCCACCCGAAGCCCACGCCTGAAGCGAGAGGAGTAGCGTCGTGGTCGACCGGCATGAATGACCATGACGCGATAGCCGCACTTGTCAGCGATCTGCATTGGCAGATCGACCAGCTCGGACCGCGAGGCATCAAGGACAAGGCCGGCAACCCGTACAACCCGTCGTACTACAAGCGGGGGTTGCGCAACGCGATCGACCGGGGTGACCTGGCCGTGGCGGACTACGTGCGGCGGTATCTGTACAAGGCGGCCAGTGACGGCTACCGCAAGCTCGAGGACGCGAACTCTCTCGACCTGGCCTGCGAGGCTCTGGTCGCCGACGAGAGCAAGCCGTATGCGCATCTGTTCACCGAGACCGACCGAGCAGCAGCGCGCAAGCGCCTGGCGCGCCACATCGACGCGATCGCAGAGCGAAAGGCGGCGACGTCGGCGCGGATCGACGCGCGAAGCTCCGAGTTGCCCGACGACCTTGCGCAACTCCGAGAGCAGGCGGCCCACACGACGCAACCAGAGGACGCGATCGCCGTGAACACAGCGATCCTGCGCCACGCGCCGGATGACAGCGTCGCGATGAACCGCCTCGGTCGTGCCTACGAGGCGATCGGATCCATCGCGCAGGCGAAGCAGACCTTCCAGCACGCCGTCGAAGTGGACCCGGACAACACGATCGCGATTGGGCGGCTGCGCGATCTCCTGCGCAGCCAGCGACGCTGAGCCAACCGGGACGGTCGGAGCGCCATGACGGCTCGGGCAGCGCTCGTCACCGGCGGGTCGAGCGGGATCGGCAAGGCGCTCGCGCGGGTGCTCGGCGAGGAGGGCTACGCCCTCACGATCGCCGGGCGCGACGAAGCGAAGCTCGCCGCGGCGGCCGAGGAGCTGGGTGGCGAGGGGATCGAGGTCCACACCGTGGCGGGCGACGTCGGCGACGAGGACGCGGTCACGCGGATCGTGGCGGCGCACGAGGCCGCACACGGCCGCATGGATGCGCTCGTCAACGCCGCGGCGTACGGCGGTGGTGGCGTGCCGCTCGCGCAGATGCCGACCGAGATGCTCGATCGCCACCTCGACGTCGACCTGCGGGCGATGTTCCTGACCATCCGCGCGTCGCTGCCGATGCTGACCGCGGCCGGCGCCGAGCACGGCAAGGCGCTGGTGGTCAACGTGTCGTCGCTGGCGGCCAAGGGCGGGACGCCGGGGATGACGTTCTATGCGGCGGCGAAGGCGGGCGTCAACGCGCTGACCGAGTCCGCGCAGGCGGAGACCAGGAACGCCGGCATCCAGTTCACGATCTTCTCGCCGGGGTTCACGGCGACGCCGATGGCGCAGTGGACGCGGGCTGCGGGCGTCGCGGCTGAGGAGATGGTGCAGCCGTCGGACCTCGGCGAGGGGCTGCGGTTCCTGCTGCGCACGTCGCCGACGTGCCTGGTGCGGGAGATCGAGTTCACGCCTCCCGCGCAGCGGGAGATCATCGAGCGCCTGGTGGCGCACCGCAGCCGCGCCGCCGGCGCTCCCGCGGAGTAGGCCGCCGCCCTCAGAGGGCGGCGAGCAACCGCTCGAGGTCGCTCTCGTCGTTCCAGGCGCCCACCGAGGCGCGCACGTACGACGTCCCCGGCAGGTGGCGGACGGTGATGCCGCCCTCGGCGAGGCGGTCGCGGGTCGCCTCGGGGTCGGCGTCCTCGAAGGACACGAGCGTGGTCTCGCCGCGCGGCGCGACGGTCCGGCCGGCGTCCCGCAGGCGCGAGGCGAGCAGGGCGGCGAGCGAGGTCGCGCGCTCGTAGACCGAGGGCCAGCCGTACGCGGCGAGGACGTCGTGGGCGGCGAGCGCTCCCGCGACGGTCTCGGGGCCCAGGCCCGGCGAGTCGTAGCGGCGGGCGTCGGGGTGCAGCTCGGCGGCGAGGCCGTCGTTGGCGTTCTCGAGGTTCACGTAGGTCGCGCCCACCGGCGCCACGCGCGGCTGCCACTCGGGCGCCACCCACAGCATCCCGCTGCCGATCGGCCCGCACATCCACTTCTGGCCGGAGCCGGCGTAGAACGCGCACCCGAGCTCGCCGACCGACGAACCCGACCGCGCCGACGCCCTGGGCCCCGTCCAACAGGACCGGCACGTCCAGCGACGCGAGCCCCGAAGGGCGCACCGAGCCCGTGATCCAGCTCACGTGCGAGCAGGCCACCAGCTTCGTCCGCGGACCGACCGCGTCGGCGAGGTCGGCGAACGGCACGGCGCGGATGTCGACGCCGCGCCGATCGCGCAGGGTGGTCAGCGGCCCGAGCAGGCCGGGGTGCTCGTCGGGCGCGGTCAGCACCTCGTCGCCGGGCCCGAGGTCCAGCCCGGCCAGCACGCGCACGACGCCGTCGCTCGTGCACGTCGTCAGGGCGACGTCGGCGACCTCGGCGCCGAGCACCCCCGCGTAGGCCGCGCGCTGGCGGTCGCGCAGCTCGAGCAGCGTGTCGACGTACTCCTTCGCGCGCCCCAGCGCAGCGCCGCGATCGAGGATCTCGAGGGTCGCGCGCACGGACGCGTGCGGCAGCGGCCCGCACGTGCCGGCGTTCAGGTAGGCCCGGTCCTCGAGGACCGGGAACTCGGCGCGCAGGGCGGAGGCATCCACCCGCGGCAGGCTATCTACCGACCGCAGACGGGCCAGGGCGACGAGCCGGCGCGCGCGTAGAGCATGGCCGCGCGGCGGTCCTGCTCGGCCTCGGGCGCCGCGGCCGGGTCGCCGCTGCCGCCGACGCGCGCCCACGTGCCGTAGTCGAACTGGTACTTGCCGCGGAACGACGCCGCCGCCGCCGACGGCGCGCGGGTTGCCGCCCGACTCGCACGCGGCGATCGACTGCAGGACGGCCGGCACCGGCACGTCGGGGGCGCCGCCGGTCCGCCGCAGCTCGCGGATGTCGGCGCGCAGCGAACGGCGCTCGCGACGCAGGCGCGCCGGCGACCACGCCTGCACGCGGCGCACGTACCCGGGGCGCACGTGGCGGTGATCCAGGCGAGCCTTGCGCCGCGCCAGGCGCAGGACCTCGTGCTCGGCCTGGCGCTTGGCCAGCGCCGAGACGATCGGGCTGTGCGGCGCGAGTGGGGTGGGGGTGGGGCAGGGCCGCCGGCGGCGAGTGCCGCGGCGGCAGGGGCGCCGGTCACGGCGCACGCGCCGCAGACGGCCAACAGCTTCTTGGGCTTCATGGTCGAAGTCACGTCCAACGGACGCCCCATGCGAACGCGCTCAGTGCGCACGCGACGGCGCCCTTTCGGGTTCAAGCGAGCGGGAGCCGTGCCGCGGCGATCTCCTCCACGAGAGCGCCGGCGCGAGGCCGGCGCAACGCCACGGCGCGGTTGGGTATCAGGCACCCTGCGATCCCGCGCGAGCTCATCACCGTAGCAGCCCGGCACGAACGTTCGTTCGCTTCGCCCCCGAACTGTCGCTGAGGACGCGCGCTCGCGTAGCATCGGGAGCGATGAAGGTCACCCTCCCCGACGGCACGCCGCTCGAGCTTCCCGAGGGCGCCAGCGGCGCCGACGCCGCCGCTGCGATCGGCCCTGGGCTGGCGCGCGCCGCCCTGGCCGTCAAGCAGAACGGCCAGCTGCGCGACCTCTCCCAGCCGCTGAAGGCCGACGAGCCGCTGGAGATCGTCACCGATCGCAGCGGGCAGGACGCGCTCGACCTCATCCGCCACGACGCCGCCCACGTGCTCGCCGCGGCGGTCATGGACCTCTACCCGGGCGTGAAGATCTCCATCGGGCCGCCGATCGAGAACGGCTTCTACTACGACTTCGACTTCCCCGACGGCGTCAGCCTCTCGGACGCCGACTTCGAGGCCATCGAGGCGAAGATGCGCGAGCACATCGCCGCCGACGAGCCCTTCACGCGCCAGGACGTCTCGGTCGAGCAGGCGCTCGAGCGCTTCCGCGGCGAGGGCCAGGACTACAAGGTCGAGCTCATCGAGGATCTGGTGAAGAACGACGGCGTCGACACCGTCTCGCTCTACACCAACGGCCCCTTCACCGACCTGTGCCGCGGGCCGCACTCGCCGAGCACGAAGCGCATCGGCGCGATCAAGCTGCAGTCGGTCGCGGGCGCCTACTGGCGCGGCGACGCCAACCGCCAGATGCTCACGCGGGTCTACGGGACGGCCTTCTTCAAGCAGGCCGAGCTCGACGCGTTCCTCGAGCAGCTCGAGCAGGCGCGGGCGCGCGACCATCGCAAGCTCGGCCGCGAGCTCGGGCTCTTCACCTTCTCGCCGCTGTCACCCGGCTCGACCTTCTGGCTGCCGAAGGGCACCGCGGTGTTCAACGCCCTCGTGGCGCTGAACCGCCGCATGCAGCAGGAGCGCGGCTACGTCGAGGTCAAGACGCCGCAGCTCTACGAGTCCCAGCTGTGGGAGACCTCCGGGCACTGGGGCAAGTACAAGGACAACATCTTCGTCTCCGAGTACGAGGACCGGGAGTTCGGCCTCAAGCCGATGAACTGCCCGGGCCACTGCGCCCTGTTCGGGCTGCAGCACTGGTCCTATCGCGACCTACCGGTGCGCTACGCCGAGCCGGGCCTCCTGCATCGCCGCGAGCCCAGCGGCACCCTGCACGGGCTGCTGCGCGTGCGCCACTTCATCCAGGACGACGCCCACATCTTCTGCACCGAGGAGCAGATCCAGGACGAGGTCACGAAGATGCTGGCCTTCGCCTACGAGATCTACGCGCTGTTCGGCTTCCAGGTGCACGCCGAGCTCTCCACGCGGCCCGACGAGCGCCTGGGCGACGACGCGCTCTGGGACCACGCCGAGGGCGCGCTGGCCAAGGCGCTCGAGCACAACGCCATCGAGTACACGATCGGCGAGGGCGAGGGCGTCTTCTACGGCCCGAAGATCGACCTGCACATGACCGACTCGCTCGGGCGCTCGTGGCAGCTGGGCACGATCCAGCTCGACTACAACATGCCCGCGCGCTTCGAGCTGACCTACACGGGCGCCGACAACGCCGAGCACACGCCGGTGATGATGCACCGCGCGCTCTTCGGGTCCTTCGAGCGCTTCATCGGGATCCTCCTCGAGCACACCGCCGGCGAGCTGCCGCTGTGGCTGGCGCCGGTGCAGGCCATCGCGCTGCCGATCGCCGACCGTCACAACGACGCGGCCAGGGCCGTCGTCGACGCGCTGCGCGCGGCCGGGCTGCGGGCGGAGGCCGACGACCGCACCGAGTCGGTCGGGCGCAAGATCCGCGACGCCGAGCTGCAGAAGGTCCCCTACATGCTCGTGGTCGGCGACCGCGAGGCCGAGGAGGGGACCGTCGCCGTGCGCCGCCACGGCGAGGGCGACGAGGGCACCGTGGCGCTCGGCGAGTTCGTCGAGCGGCTGGCCGGCGAGGTCGCCGACCAGACCTAGGGCCTACGGGCCGAACTCGAGGAGCAGTGGATGCGCGCCTATCTGCTCTACCGCCAGCGCGGCTTCCAGCCGTGGGAGTGCGCGGACGCGAGCCACCTCGGCTACGCGTGACCGACGAGGCTGGGGCGAGCGGCTCGCCGGCCTCGAGGAGGTGACGCTCGACGGCGGCCTGACGCTGATCGTCGCGCGCAGCTTCCGCGAGCGCCGGCGCGGCCTGGCCAAGATGACGCCGCTGCCGGCGGGCTACGGGCTGCGGATCCTCAAGTGCAACTCGATCCACACCATCGGCATGCGCTTCGCCCTGGACCTCGTGTGGCTGGGCCGCGACGGGCGCGTGCTGCGCGTCGATCGCGGCGTCGCGCCCGTGGCGGATGAAGCTCTGCGTGCGGGCGCGCTCGGTGGTCGAGACGGCCGCGGGCGGGGGCGACGCCTTCGCCGCTGTTCTCGACGGGGTGTAGGCGGCTATACTGGATCACGTTGATCGACTCGTTCGCGACAGCGCCGCGCCCTTCTTGAGCCGCGGCCTACAGATCTAGTGCCGGTTCCCCGACGGTTCGACCGGCGCCCGCCCGAGCGGGATTCCACGAGGATCAACGAGCGCATCCGCGTTCCCGAGGTCCGCGTCATCGGCGATGACGGCACGCAGATCGGTGTCATGCGCACCGACGAGGCGCTGCGCTACGCGCAGGAGCGCGACCTCGACCTCGTCGAGGTGGCCCCCGAGGCGCGCCCGCCCGTGTGCCGCGTCCTGGACTACTCGAAGTACAAGTACGAGCAGTCCCAGAAGCAGAAGGCCGCGCGCAAGCACCAGCAGCAGATCACGATCCGCGAGATCAAGTTCCGCCCGAAGATCGCCGAGCAGGACTACGCCACGAAGAAGCGCCACGTCGAGCGCTTCCTCAAGCACAAGGACAAGGTCAAGATCACGATCATGTTCCGCGGGCGCGAGGTCACGCACCCCGAGCGCGGGCAGATGATCCTCGACCGCCTGGCCGAGGAACTGACCGAGCTCGCGATCATCGAGCAGCGTCCCAACCTCGACGGGCGCAACATGACGATGCTGCTGGGCCCGTCCAAGGCCGTCCTCGCCGGGACGCTCGGCAGCGATGGGGAGAACGGCGCCGAGCCGTCGGCCGAGGCCGACGCGGAGGGACGCGTCCGTGGCGACGGCCGAGGCCGAGCCCGTCGCGAGCCGACGACGCCGAGCCCGTGGCGACGGCCGAGCGCCGAGCCCGTCGCGAGCGACGACGCCGAGCCCGTGGCGAGCGACGACGCCGAGCCCGTCGCGAGCGACGACGCAGAGCCCGCGGCCTAGCGCCGCCGCCGCGTCAGCCCTCCAGGTCGGCGATCGCGCCCTGCACCGTGTCGGCCGCGCCGAGCGTGTGCTGCACGCCGGCGTACTCGAGCGCCGTGGCGACCGGCGAGTCGGGCGCCAGGGCGAGCCTGATCTCCTGCCCGCGGCGCGTGAGGCGCTCGCGCAGCTCGAAGAGGGCGTGGATCCCCGCGCTGTCGAGGTACTCGACGGCGCCGAGGTCGAGCACGAGCCCGCGGGCATCGCTCGGGACGCGCGCCGTGATCGCGGCGCCGAGGTCGCCCGCGTTGGACATGTCGACCTCGCCCTCCAGGCGCGCCACGACCACGCCCGCGAGCGTCTCGAAGTTCACGTCGGCCAGCGGGCTCATCGGGACCCGCCCAGCCGGCGGCGCATGACCACCTCGGTGCCGGCGTCGGTGGTGTGCAGGTCGAGCTCGTCGACGGCCGCCGCGATGATCTTCAGGCCGCGGCCGCGATTGGAGCCGCGCGGCGCCCGCCAGCGGCCGGTGTCGCGGACCGTGAGGGTCACGAGCCCGTCCGCGTGCAGCGCCTCGAGCTCGAAGTAGGCCACGCCGGGAGCATAGGCATGCTCGATCGCGTTGGCGCATGCCTCGCCGCAGGCGAGCGTGATGGCGGCGATCTCGTCGGGCCGCGCTCCGTGCTCCTGCAGCCAGCGGCCGAGCATCCGGCGCATCTGCGACAGGATCTGCGGATCGGCGGCGAAGCGCACCCGCAGGGTCGCCTCCACGGGCACGAGGCGCAGGGCCACGACGGCGATGTCGTCGTCGCCGCCGCCGGCGGGCACGAGCTGCTCGGTGACCCGCTGGCAGAGCTGCTCGGCGGTGGCCGGCGCGCGCGGCCACCGCGCGCAGGCGCTCGAGGCCGGCCGTGAGCGGCTCGCGGCGGCGCTCGATCAGGCCGTCGGTGTAGAGCAGGATCGTGTCGCCGGGGTCCAGCCTCTCCTCGCGTCTCGTGGAAGGCCGCGAACGGCAGGCTGCCCAGCGGCGGCGCGGGCGTGGCCTCCAGCAGGGAGGCGTCGCGCCCGGATCGGACGACGACCGGCGGCGGGTGGCCCGCGCTGGCGTAGCGCAGCGTCCCCGTCGTGGGATCGATGATCGCGTAGCCGGCGGTGGCCATCCCGCGCCCCGAGATCGTCTGCAGCATGCGATCCAGTCGCTTGAGCGCTTCGCCGGGCGAGTGGCCCTCGAGCGCGTAGGCCCGCAGGCCCGCCCGCAGCTGGCCCATGAGCGCTGCGGCCCGCAGCCCGTGGCCGGCGACGTCGCCGATGGCGAGGCCGACGTGGCCCCCGGGCAGGTCGATGACGTCGTACCAGTCGCCGCCCACCTCGTCGCGCGCCGGCAGGTAGCGCGCCGCGGTGTCGATGCCGACGAGGTCGGGCAGGCGGTCGGGCAGGAGGCTGCGCTGCAGCCCGACCGCGCTGCGGTGCTCGCGATCGAGGGCGTCGAACAGGCGCGCGCGGTCGATCGCGGGCGCCGCCTGCGCGGCCGCGAGCTGCAGCAGCGCGGCGTCGGCGTTGGTGAACTCGCGCGGGGTGACGGTGCCCACGTGCAGCACGCCGAGCGCGGCGCCCTCGACGAGCAGCGGAACGCCGAGCAGCGAGCGGACACCCTTCATGCGCAGGATCGGGTTCAGGATCTCGGCGTGGTCGACGTCGGCGATGTAGATCGGCCTGCGGCCCGCGGCGATGCGGCCGGCGAAGCCCCCTCCGACCGGGATCCGCACGCCGCGCTCGACCTCCTCCTCGAGGCCCTTGGCGGCGCGCGCGACCAGCTCCTGGGCGTCGTCGTCGAGGAGCAGGATGGCAACCGTGTCGACGCGCAGGATGTCCTTGGCGCGTGTCAGCAGCTCGTCGAGCAGCGGCTCGAGGGCCAGCTCGGACAGGGCCGGGTCGGCGAGCCGGTAGACGTGCTCGAGCTGGCCGCTGGACTCGTCCAGGCCCAGCTGGCCGCCAGTGCCCAGGAAGACATGGCCGTGGCCGGGCGTCGGAACGAGGGTCTGGGCGTCGTCGGAGGTCAGGCGCCTACTCTAGACAGGGATGGATCGCGTCGAGCTTCATTTCCACCTCCTGCCGGGCGTCGATGACGGCCCGCCCGATCTCGGGGTCGCGCTCGCGCTGGCCCGCGAGGCCGTGCGCGACGGGACGGGCCTGATCACCTGCACGCCACACGCGTCGTTCGTGGACGTCGCCGAGGTCCCCGAGCGGGTGCGCGAGCTGCGAGGGGCGCTGTCGCAGGCGGGGATCGACCTCGACGTCCGCCCGGGCGCCGAGCTCTCGTGGGGCGACGTGGCCACCCTCGGCGACGCCGAGCTCGAGACGGTGGCCCAGGGCCCGCCGGACCGGCGCTGGCTGCTGCTGGAGGCGCCGCTGCCGGGCACCGGCACGCCCCAGGGCCTGGCCGACAGCGCCGCGGAGCTGCGCGAGCGCGGCTTCGGCGTGCTCATCGGCCATCCGGAGCGCTCGCCCGCCCTCCTGCGCACGCCGGGCGCCGTCGAGGACCTCATCGCCGCCGGCGACCTGCTGCAGGTCAACGCTTCCTCGCTCACGGGCTATCACGGCGCGGGCGCGCGGACCGCGGCGCTCGAGCTCGTCAGCGCGGGCCGCGCGGCGGTCATCGCCTCCGACGCCCATCAGCCCGGCGCTCGCGCGCCACGCCTGAGCCCCGCCGTCGAGGTCCTGCGCCGCCACCGCATGGCCGCCCTCCGGGCCGAGGCGCTCGTGGCCGACGCGCCACGGGCGCTGCTCGAGCGCGGGTTCGCGCCGCGCGAGCGCCTGGCCGCCTGACTCAGGGCCCGCCGCCGACGACGTGGCGCTCGAGCCAGTCGTTGCGAAAGGCGCCGCGCGCGTCCAGGCGCTGCATGAGGCGCGCGAAGTCGGGCAGGCGCTCGTACAGCGGCGCGACCTCGGCCGCTGTCGCGTGGAAGGCCTTGCCCCAGTGCGGCCGCGCGCCGAACGGGGCCAGCGCGGCCTCGAGATCGACCAGCACGCGCGCGACCGCCTCGGGCTCGCGTGTCCACGTGAAGTGCAGGGCGACCGACGGCCTGCGGTACTGCGGGCTCATCCACAGCTCGTCGGCCGCGATCGTGCGGATCTCGGAGACCTGGAGTACGGGGCGCAGCGTCGTCGGCCAGGCCGTGCACGGCGCGGATCGCCCCCTCGGCGCGGTGGCGCGCCACGTGGTACTCGGACTGGATCTCCTCGCCGTTGCTGGGGGTGAAGCCCATGCGGAAGTGCGGCAGGCGGTCCGACCACGGCCCGGGGACGCCGAGCTGCGGCGTGCAGTTGACCGGATCGAGGCCGAGGATCGGGTGGCGGTCGAGCGTCGCCGGCGACCGCGCCGAAGAGCTCGCCGCGCTCCTGCTCGGGCGCGTCGGTGACGCGGCTCTTGACCCACACCTGGTCGACGGTCGCGCCCCAGCGGGTGAAGACGCTGACGCTGTAGCCGCCGGCCGTGATGGCGTCGTAGTGCTCGTGCAGGGCGTCCCAGCTCAGCCCCTCGAACACGCGCTGGCGCACCTCGTAGGCGGGCTCCACGTCGAGGGTGACGCGCGTGACGACGCCCAGCGCGCCGAGGCCGACGACGACGCCGTCGAAGTCCGGCTCGCCGCGCCTCACGGTCAGGACGTCGCCGTCGGAGGTGACGAGCTCGACCGCGCAGACCGCGGTGGCGAGGTTGCCGTTGGCGTCGCCGGACCCGTGGGTGGCCGTCGCGATCGCCCCGCCGATCGAGATGTGCGGCAGTGACGCGAGGTTGTGCAGCGCCAGCCCGTGCGCGGTCAGCGGTTCGGCCAGCTCGCCGTACTTGACCCCCGCGCCGCACGTCACGGTGCCGGCGCGGGGATCGACGACGACGTCGGCCGGCAGGCCGTCGACCGCGACCAGCTCGGCGGAGTCGCCGATGTCGCTGAACGAGTGTCGCGAGCCGAGCGCCCGCACGCGCGGCGCGCGCGCCACGATCGCCCGCAGCTCCTCGAGCGTCGCCGGTCGGTGCAGCTCGGCGGCGCCGTAGACGTGATTGCCGGCCCAGTTGGCGAGCGGCACGTCAGGCCCGCCCGCGCGTGAGGTCGATGAGGCGGCCCAGGACCCGATCGCCGTCGGCGCGCAGGGCGTTGTGCTGGTACTCGTTGGTCAGCCACGGCCGCAGGCCGCGGATGTGCCCCGCGGTCTCCTCGGAGAGCGCCCGCTCGACGTACATGTCCTCGGCGTAGATCGCGGCGGCGACCGGCACCTCGTTGGCGGCCAGGCGCTCGGCGTCGTACAGCCGCGGCCATTCGCGCTCGGCGAGGATGCCGGCCGCCTCGCGCAGCGGGGCCAGTGCGCCGTATTCCTCGAACATCCACGGGTAGACGTGCTCGCCCACGAACAGCTCGGGCTCGTCGTCGTACTCGGCGGGCAGCAGGCGCTCGGCGGCCCAGCGCGTCGAGCCGCCGTCGGCCCAGCAGGCCTCCTGCAGCACGGCGTAGAGCGGGTTGCGCGCGAAGCCGAGGGCGCCGTCGACGTCGTGGCGGAAGGCGGGCGAGTCGACGGGCAGCTCGAGGATGTGGTGCAGGTCCTCGGCGCCCGTGCTCATGCCCAGCAGGTTGCCGAGCTGGCGCAGGCGCCGGCCGGTGAGCCGGTCGCCCGAGGGCAGGCGGACGTCGTGGCCGTCGAGGTGGTCGTGCAGCGCGCGCACGCGCTCGCGGTCCTCCGGGTAGCGCTCGTAATAGCGCCGGCAGCGCTCGATCGTGCGCGGGTAGGTCGCGCGGTAGACGTCGTCGATGCGGCGGCCCGATCGGCGCGAGGCCGCCGGTCACGAACGCCTCGCGCAGGCCCTCGGGGGCGATCGACAGGTAGGTCATGACGCACAGGCCGCCGAAGCTCTGGCCCAGCACGCTCCAGCGCTCGACGCCCATCGCGCGCGGATGTGCTCCGCGTCGCGCACGATCGCGTCGGCGCGGAAGTGCGCGAGGACGGTCGGCCTGCTCGCCGGCGCGTCAGCCCCGGCAGCGTGCCGATCGGCGTCGAGCGGCCGGTGCCGCGCTGGTCGAGCATGCAGGACGCGGAAGTCGGTCAGCGCGCGGTCCAGCCAGCCGGGGACGCTCGGGTGCCGGGTGGGCCGGGGCGCCTCGCTGCCCGGTCCGCCCTGCAGGAAGACCAGCAGCGGACGGTCGCGCCCGTCCGGGTCGGCCACCTCGCGCGCGAAGACGGTGATGGTCTCGCCGTCGGGGTCGGCGTGGTCGAGGGGCACCGCGAGCTCGTGCTCGGTGAGGACCAGGCCGCGGGTGGCGTACGAGGCGGGCATGCCGGGATTCTCTACGCCGCGTGCCCGTGGACCTCAGTGCCCCCGAGATCCGGGTCCTCGGCTGCCTGCTCGAGAAGCAGCGCACGACGCCCGACGCCTATCCCCTGAGCCTCAACGCGCTGCGCCTGGCCTGCAACCAGTCGACCAACCGCGATCCGGTCACCGACTACGACGAGGCCGTCATCCGCGACGCGCTGCACCGCCTCTCGCGGCGGCGCTGGGCGCGGCTGGCCAGCGGCGCGGGGAGCCGAGCGCCGAAGTACCGCCACCTGCTCGACGAGGCGCTCGGGCTGCCCGAGGACGAGCTCGCGGTGCTCTGCGTGCTCATGCTCCGCGGCGCGCAGACGCCGGGCGAGCTGAGCAGCGCACCGAGCGCCTGTACCCGCTCGCCGACCTCTCGGCCGTCGCTCGAGGCGCTCGAGCGGCTGATCGGCCGCGAACTCGCCGTGCGCCTCCCGCGCCGGCCGGGGCAGAAGGAGGAGCGCTACA
>CAWFMR010000037.1:0-40093 GCA_963816845.1 uncultured Actinomycetes bacterium
TACTGCTCCAGCCGCGCGACGAGCTCCTCGAGGCGCAGCTCCTCGAGGCCCTTGCCGACCGCCTCGAGCTCGGCGGCGCAGAACTCGACCAGGCCGCGGCCCTCGCGGACGAGCTCGAGCGTCTCGCGCAGGCCGGCCTCGCCGGAGTCCAGGCGCTTGACGATCGCCTCCAGGCGCGCGGTGGCGGTCTCGTAGGTCTGCGCTGCCGGGCCCTCAGCCATCGTCCTCGATGGTCGCATCGACGGCGGCGTCGGCGAAGCGCAGGCGCACGGCGCGCGCGGCGCGGCGGCCTCGGCGCTGGTGACCACGTTGCCGTGGCGGTCGTCGACCACGGCGTAGCCGCGCTCGACGACGCGCTCGGGGTCGTGGGCGGCCAGCGCGAGGGTGAAGCCGTCGAGCGCCGTGCGGCGCGCGGCGAGCTCGGGGCCGGCGGCCGCGGCCGCGCGGCGGGCCAGGGCGAGGCCCGCGCGCGCGTGGCCGCGCGCTCGTCGCGCACGCGCCGGGTGGCGCTGGCCCGCGCCTCGCGCAGCGTCTGGTGCAGCGCGCGCCGCTCGCGGGCGACGTGCTCGCCCGGGGCGCGCGAGAGGTGCGCCAGGTGGCGCGCGCGCTCGATCACGGCCCGGCGGGCGTGCACGGCCAGCCGCCCCGCCCGCGCCGCGACGGCCGCGCGCGCCTCGCCGCAATGCAGCGGCACCGCGGTCTCCGCGGCGTGGGTCGGCGTCGAGCAGCTCGCCGCGGCGACGTCGTCGATCAGCGTGCGGTCGGTGTGATGGCCGACCGAGGCGATGACCGGCACGCGCAGCAGCGCCACCGTGCGGCACAGGGTCTCGTCGCAGAAGGCGAAGAGGTCGGCCATCGACCCTCCGCCGCGCGCCACGACGACGACCTCGACCTCCTCGACGGCGGCCAGGTCCTGCAGGGCGCGCGTGATGGCCGGGGCGGCGTGGCGGTCCTGCACGGGGGCGAAGGCCCACACGACCCGCCCGGCCCAGCCGCGGCGGCGCAGGCCGGCGAGCACGTCGTCGCGAGCCTTGCCGCTCTCGCCGGTCACCACGCCGATGCAGCGCGGCAGCGCGGGCCGCGCCAGGCGCTTCTGGGGCTCGAACAGCCCCTCCGCCGCCAGCGTGCGACGCAGGACCTCGACCTGGGCGAGCAGGTCGCCCTCGCCGGCGAGACGAAGGCCGCTGACGGCGAACGAGAACGACGGCGAGGCGGTGCGCGAGCCCGCGTAGTAGTCCGGGCCGCCCGCGACGACGACCTGTCCGCCGTCGGACAGCGCCCCGGCCGGGAGGCGCAGCTCCTCGAAGGCGTCGCGCCACATCGAGCACGGCACGGCGCCCTCGGCGTCGCGCAGCTCGAACCACACGCGGGCGCGCCCGACCCGCAGGCCGAAGACCTCGCCGAACAGCTGCACACGGGCACGTTTGCGCAGCTCGTCGCGCAGCTTGGCCGCGTAGGCGCCAACGGGGAACGGCCCCGCGTGCGGGGATCCGGCGATGCCCTCGGGACGCGCGCGCTGATCGGCCATTCGCCGACAACCTAGCGGGCCCCGAGGCGCGTCCAGCGGCGCTTCAGTCGGGATGGGTGGCAGCCGATCAAACCTGTTGATGGCTCTTCCCGAGCACCGCGCGGACACCGTCGCGCGGCTCACCGGTCTGCTCGAGGTCACGCGGCTCGTGCGCAGCGAGCAGGACCTCGACGCCCTGCTGCCCGCGATCGCCGCCGCGGTCAGCGAGGCCATGGGTTACCGGACCGTCGTCATCTCGCTCTATCGCCCGGCCTGGAACGACTTCCGCGTCGAGACCGTCCACGGCTCGCCCGAGGGCCGCGACGCGCTGCTCGGTCGCGAGCGCACGTGGAGCGACTGGGAGCCGCTCTTCGACCTGGACTTCGAGTCCCACGGGTGCTTCCTGCTGCCCTGGGACCAGTTCGACTGGTCCTTCGACACGAGCGTCTCCTTCGTGCCCGACATCGAGATGGCCGACGACCCCAACGCCTGGCATCCCGAGGACGCCCTCTTCGTCCCGCTGCGCCACAGCGAGGGGCACATGCTCGGGATCATGTCCGTCGACGAGCCGATCTCGGGCCTGCGTCCGTCCGACGACGACCTCGCGGTCCTCGCCGCACTGGCCGCCCACGCCGCCCAGGCCGTCCAGGACACCCTCGCCGCGGCCGAGGCGGCCCGCCACCGCACCGCGCTCGAGCAGCTGCTGCGCGTCTCCGCGCGCCTGACCCAGACGATGTCGATCGACGCGATCCTCCAGGAGGTCTGCGCCGGCATCCGCGCCGCGCTGGGCTTCAACAACGTGTCCGTCGAGCTCATCGACCACGCCGCGCAGCGCGCGGTGCCGCGCGCGGTGGTGGGGTGGACGGCCGAGGAGGTCGCGGCCTCCCAGAGCGGCGACCTGCGGACGCTGCGGCGCCTGCTCGACCCCGAGTTCGAGATCGAGGGCTGCTTCCTGCTGCCCAGCTATGAGGCGTGCGCGCGGCTCGGCATCGAGCGCCCCGCCTACGAGTCGGCGCGCAACGGCACCGGCCCGCTGGCCTGGAACCACCACTGGCTCGTCATCCCGCTGCACGACCGCGCGGGCGAGCTGGTCGGCGTCATCTGGGCCGACGAGCCCGAGGACCGGCTCGTCCCCTCGACCGATCGCCTGCAGGCGCTGCGGATGTTCGCCAACCAGGCCGCCACGGCGGTCGCGGTGGCGGCCGCCTTCGAGGAGATGCAGTTCCTCGCCGAGAACGACCCGCTCACGCGCGTGGGCAACCGCCGCGCCTTCACGCGACGCCTGGCCGAGGAGGTCCATCGCGCCGCGCGCTACGGCCAGCGCTTCGCGCTCGTCGTCCTCGACGTCGACGGCTTCAAGGCGCTCAACGACCGCTACGGGCACTTCGAGGGCGACATCGCGCTGGAGGCGATCGGCGACGTCCTGCGTGCCACCCCGCGTCGCTCGGACAGCGCCTTCCGCCTGGGTGGCGACGAGTTCGCGCTCATCCTCGAGGACGCCGGCATCGCAGGAGGCGACCCAGGTCGTCGACCGCATCGGCGCCGGCATCGCCGGCGTGCAGGCCGGCGCCGGCCACCTGCTGCGCGCGTCCTTCGGCGTCGCCATCGGCGACGGGTCGCCCGACCCCGAGGCGCTGTTGCAGGCCGCCGACGCGGCCATGTACGAGGCCAAGCGCGCCGGCGTCGGCGTGCGCTTCGCCGCGGTCTCGGCCCCGTAGAGCGTCCGGCCCCGCGGGGGCGTCGAACGTCGGTCTTCCCCCGTCAGGAGGGGGTAGGACCGACGTTCGACCGGACGTAGGAGGTCCCGTGTAGGGTCCCGCGTCCGCGTGGATCTGACCCTGTCCCCGTCAGAGGAGTCCTTCCGCGACGAGCTGCGCACGTGGCTCGACGCCAACCACCCCGGGCGCGAGCCCGAGGGCGACGACGCGGGCTTCGCCTTCCGCCGCAGCTGGCAGCGCAAGCTGCACGACGCGGGGTGGGCCGGCGTGTCGTGGCCGACCGAGTACGGCGGGCGCGGCGCGACGCTGGTCGAGCAGGCGATCTACAACGAGGAGTTCGTCCGCGCCCAGGCGCCGAGCGCCGCCAACGTCCTGGGCCTGGCCATGGGCGGCCCGACGGTCATCGCCCACGGCAGCGACGAGCAGAAGCGCCGCTACCTCGAGCCGATCCTCTCGGCCGAGGAGATCTGGTGCCAGGGGTTCTCCGAGCCCGGCTCGGGATCGGACCTCGCCTCGGTCAAGACCCGCGCGGTGCGCGACGGCGACGACTGGCTGGTCACCGGGCAGAAGGTGTGGACGACGCTGGCCCACCACGCCAAGTGGTGCATGCTCGTGGCGCGCACCGACCCCGACGCGCCGAAGCACCAGGGGCTCAGCTACTTCCTGATGGACATGGAGCAGGACGCGGTCCAGGTGCGCCCGCTGCGCCAGATCACCGGCGAGTCCGAGTTCAACGAGCTCTTCATGGAGGAGGCCCGGATCCCGCACGAGAACATCGTCGGCGGGGAGGGCAACGGCTGGGCGGTGGCCATCACCACGCTCATGCACGAGCGCGCCACGCTCGCCTTCGGGCTCCAGGTCTCGGTCAAGCTCGCCCTGCGCCAGCTCATCGAGGAGGCGCGCAAGGCCAGCGGCGCCGCGGCCGACCCGCAGGTGCGCGACCGCCTCGCCCAGCTCTACATCGAGGCCGAGGTCCTGCGGCTGAACGCCTACCGCGGGCTGACGGCGATCATGCGCAACGGCGTCCCCGGCCCCGAGGGCTCGCTGGGCAAGTGGCAGTGGGCCGAGGTCAACCAGGCGCTGACCGAGCTGGCCATGGACCTGCGCGGCCCGCGCGCCGTCCTGCAGGACGACACCTGGACCTACCGCTTCCTGCGCGCCCGCGCCAACTCGATCGAGGGCGGGACGACCGAGATCCTCAAGAACATCGTCGCCGAGCGCGTGCTCGGCCTGCCGCGGATGCGCTGATGAACTTCGACCTCACCGACGACCAGCGCTCGATCCAGCGCACGGCGCGCGACTTCCTGGCCGCCGGCTACAAGCCCGAGGAGATCCGCCGCCTCGCCTACGAGACCGAGCGCGGCTTCACCGACGAGGGCTGGGCGGCGCATCTGCGAGCTCGGCTGGCCGGCGCTGCTCGTCGACGAGGAGCACGGTGGGCTGGGCCTCGGCGTGGTCGAGCTGGCGGTCGTGCAGGAGGAGCTCGGCGCGGCGCTGGCGCCCGTCGCCGTTCCTGTCGACCGTCGCCGCCGCCGCGCTCATCGCCGACGCCGGCAGCGACGAGCAGCGCGAGCGCTGGCTGCCCGGGCTGGCCGCCGGCGAGGTGCGCGGCGACGGTGGCCACGCTGCGCGACGGCGACGGCTGGGCCGCGGTGCCCGACGCCGACGGCGCCGACGTGGTCGTGGTGCGCGACGGCGACGGCTGGACGCTGGCCGAGGACGTCGAGCGCGAGCCGGTCGCAGGCGCTCGACCCCACGCGCGGCTGTGGAGCATCGAGGTCGGCGGCGAGCCCGAGCCGCTGCCCGGCGACGGCGCGCGCGCCGGCGACGTCATCGCCGTCGCGCTGGCCGCCGAGTCGGTCGGCGTCGCGCGAGCGCGACGATGGACATGGCGGTCGAGTACGCCAAGGAGCGCGAGCAGTTCGGCCGCCCGATCGGCGCCTACCAGGCCGTCTCGCACGCCTGCGCGCAGATGCTGCTCGAGGTCGAGGGCGCGCGCTCGACCGTCCTCTACGCCGCGTGGGCGCTCGACCACGAGCCCGAGTCCGGCCCGCTGGCCGCCTCGATGGCCAAGGCCTACGCCTCCGACGCGGGCTGGCGCGTGCCCGCCGCCGCGCTGCAGGTCCACGGCGGCATCGGCTTCACCTGGGAGCACGACCTGCACCTGTGGCTCAAGCGCGGCAAGGCCAACGCCTACCTGTGGGGCGACGCGCGCGAGCACCGCGGCGCGGGTGGCGGCGCTCATCGGCCTGGACGTAACGTCCGTGGCCGCCGCCGGCGGCTGCTGGCACGCTGCGCCGCATGATCAGGGACGGTCGATCCGCCGCGACGGCCGCGCTGTGCGCCGGCGCGCTGCTGGCCGCCGCCCTCGCGCCCTCGGCCGGCGCCAGCCTGCAGCCCAGCGTCGACGCCGGCGGGCTCGTCCTCACCGACGTCACCGGCAGCGCCGACGACGTGACGCTGTCGACCAACAAGACCGGGCTCTTCATCGCCGTGGCCGACAAGGCCAACGCGCTGGATCCCGTGTGCCCGCTCGCCAGCCCGAAGTTCCACGGCTTTCAGTGCGCCGCCGCGCCGCTCGTGCGCATCGACACCGGCGCCGGCGACGATCGCATCGACGCCACGCGCCTCGCCACGCCCCTGCAGGTCACCCTCGGGCCCGGGCTCCGACGTGCTCCAGGCGGGCAGCGCCAACGACACGGTGACCACGGTCGCCGACGGCCAGCGCGACGTGGTCGACTGCGGCGCCGGCCAGGACACGGTCGAGGGCATGGCCGACCCCAACGACGAGCTGGCGGCGACATGCGAGACCGCCCAGCGCAGCTTCGAGCCGGCGAAGCTGCCCAAGGCGCTGACCGTGGGCCCGACCTCCACCATCACGGTCGCCATCGGCCGCGCCGACGTGCCGCTGAGCTTCGCCGCCACGCTGGCCACCGCGCCGCCCAAGGGCACCAAGAAGGGCAAGACGATCGCCACCACGTCCGCGCCGCAGGGCACCGGCCCCGCGAAGCTGCGCTTCAAGCTCCCCAAGCTCAGCACCGGCTTCCTCAGCCGCCGCCCCGACGTCCGCGTCGCGATCGACGTCACCGCCATCACGGCCGACGGCCGGCGCTTCCCGCTCAGCCTCCACTCCGGCTCGCCGGGGCCTCTTCAAGCGATCGCGCTGCACGACAACCAGCTGCGCTTGAAGATCCCCGCCAAGCTGCGCCACCCGCACGGGCACTGACGAACGCGAGCGCGAGCAGCGCGACGCCCGCGGGCGCGGCGATATAGGGCCCCGAGAAGGCCAGCACGACGGCCACGAGCGCGAGCGACAGCGCGGCGGTCGCGCG
Organism: uncultured Actinomycetes bacterium; assembly: GCA_963816845.1. Lineage (GTDB taxonomy): Bacteria > Actinomycetota > Thermoleophilia > Solirubrobacterales > Solirubrobacteraceae > JAOPZW01. Next base: position 6,558 of record CAWFMR010000037.1, read on the forward strand.
CAGGCGCCCGTCGAGCAGCCGCACCCCCGCGGCCGTGGCGGCCACGTAGACCGCGACGAAGGCCGCCGAGATCGCGCGCACGATCGGATCGACGCCGACGAGCCCCGCCGCCAGCGCGGCGAGGATGGCCACGCTCGCCACGGCGATGACGGCCAGCGGCGCGCCGGGCCGCGCCATCGCGCGCGGCATCGAGCCGTCGGCCGCCAGCGCGGTGGCCAGGCGCGTGGCGCCGGCGACGTAGGCGTTGGTCGTGCCGACCGTGAGCAGGACGGCGGCGCCCGCGGTGAGCGCGTTGCCGGCGCCGCCGAGCCCGTGCTGCATGAGGTCGGCCAGCGGCACCGTCGAGCCCGGCGCGCCGCCGAGGACCGCCACCGTGGTCACCGCGAGACCGAGGTAGAGGACGGCGACGATGGCGAAGGCGGCGAGCATCGCGCGCGGCAGCTGGCGGCGCGGGTCCGCGAAGTCGCCGGCCAGGTGCGCGACCGCCTCCCAGCCCACGAAGGACAGCATCAGCAGATTGGCCGCGGTGCCGATCGCCAGCCACCCGTGCGGCGCGAACGGCGTCCAGTTGGCGGCGCGCGCCGACGGCAGCGCGCTCGTCACGGCGACGAGCAGGAGCACGGCCAGCAGCGCCGCGAGGCCGAGCTGGAAGCGCGCCGTCGCGCGCAGGCCGCGGGCGTTGGCCGCCACCACGACGACCATCATGGCCGCGGCCGCCCCGACCGCCACCGGGCGGCCGCCGCCCGTGAGGTGCGCCACGTAGAAGCCGCCGATGAGCCACACCGCCGGCGCGCCGCCGACGACGCCGGCGTAGAACCACCAGCCGGTGACCGCCGCGGCCCGGCGGCCGTAGGCCGCGCGCACGTAGGCCGCCGCGCCGCCGGCGACCGGATGGCGGACGCCGAGGGCGGCGAAGGTGACCGCGATGGCCAGCGACGCCGCCAGGAGCCCGGCCCAGGCCAGCACCGACGCCGGGCCCGCGGCCTGCGCCGCGAGGGCCGGCACCAGCAGCACGCCCGGGCCGAGGACGGCCCCCACGTAGAGCGCCGCGCCCGAGGCGACCCCGAGGCCGGCGGTGGCTCGTGTCTGCTCCATGAGCAGCATGATCCACCGCAAACGAGGGCATGTGGTGGCGAACATGCCATGCTGATGGCCACTTCCTGGCAAGGATCCACCCACGAACGGCCTCTGAGGAGCAGAACATGCCACTGGACAGCGTCGATCGCCGCCTGCTCGAGGCCCTCCAGCGCGAGGGCCGGCTCTCGAACGTGGCCCTGGCCGAGCGCGTGCACCTGTCCCCGTCGCCCTGCCTGCGGCGGCTCAAGGCGCTCGAGCACGACGGCGTGATCGACGGCTACCGCGCCGTCCTCGATCGCGAGGCGGTCGGCCTCGGTCTCACGGCCTTCGTCGAGCTCAAGGTCGAGGGGCACTCAGACCGGCTCGCCGACGCCATCCAGGAGGCGGTCGCGAAGATGCCCGAGGTCGTCGCCTGCCACATCGTCTCGGGCGCGGCCGACTTCCTGCTCGAGGTCGTCGTGCCCGACCTGCGCGCCTACGAGCGCTTCCTGCTGGGCTCGCTGCTCAAGCTTCCCTCGGTCGCCGACGTGCGCTCGAACTTCGCGATCCGGACGGTCAAGGCGCCCGGGCCGCTGCCGCTCGGGCACCTCGCCTGAGCGCGCCGCCAGAACCTCAGCGCGGCACCGATGAGTTCCCGGGCCCGGCGCAGTCTTACCGACAGAACGCGCCATGAGCCCCAGGAGCACATAGATGACCACCCCGATCGTCACCCCGGTCGCCCGCAAGCCCGAGCCGGTCGTCCATGACCCCTTCATCGACGATCTGCGCACGGTGCGCGGCGATCAACACCAGGCCGGCCCGCGAAGCGAGGCGCCTCGATGACGCCCGCCGCGCGATCCCACGACGTGGCCGCGCGGCGCCTGCGGCGCGCGCTCTCGGGCGAGCTGCACGTGCCCGGCGAGCCCGGCTACGAGGCGGCGCGCCGGCCGCTGCACGACACGATCGACCCGCGGCCCGCGATGGTCGTCGAGGCGCGGGGCGCCGCCGACGTGCGGGCAGCGGTCGTCGCCGCGCGCGAGAACGACCTGGCGCTGGGCGTGCAGGCCACCGGACACGGCACCCACGTGCCGGCCGACGGCGCCATCCTCGTCAGGACGTCGGACATGGCGACCGTGCTCGTGGACCCCGACCGGCGCGTCGCCCGCGTCGGCCCGGGCGCCGTCTGGGGCGATGTCCTGACGGCCGCGGCGCCCTTCGGCCTCGCGCCGCTGTCGGGCTCCTCCCCCTCGGTGGGCGTGACGGGCTACACCCTCGGCGGCGGGCTGGGCTGGCTTGCTCGCCGCCACGGCTTCGCCGCCGACAGCCTGCTGCGCGCCGAGGTCGTGACGGCCGACGGGAGCATCGTGACCGCGACCGCCGACGATCACGCCGACCTCTTCTGGGCGCTGCGCGGCGGTGGCGGCAGCTTCGGGGTGGTCACCGCGATGGAGCTGCGCCTGCATCCGGTCGCCCAGGTCTACGCCGGCACCGCATGCTTCGCCATCGAGCGCGCGCCCGAGACGCTCATGCGCTACCGCGAGTGGATCGCCGGCGCGCCCGACGCGCTGAGCACGGCCGTGCTGCTGATGCACCTGCCCGAGGGCGAGCGCGTGCTCGCGATCCGCGCCATGCACGTGGGCGAAGCCGACGAGGCGCGGCGGCTGCTCGCGCCGCTGTTCGCGACGGCCGGACCGCCGCTGGTCGACGGCATGCGGCCCATGCGCTTCGCGGACGCGAGCATGGGCGGCACGGCGCCCCGGCAGATGGAGCTGGTGCACGAGCTGCCCGACGCCGCCATCGAGGCGATCGTCGCGGCGCGGGCGCCGACGGTCGAGATCCGCCACTGGGGCGGAGCGATGGCGCTCCCGGCGGCCGGCGCCGGCCCGGTGGGCCCGCGCGACGCGCCGCTCTCGGTGATCGCCGACACGCACGTGCCCGAGGTGGCGGCGGCCCTGGCGCCCGCACGCGACGGGCCGCTCGTTCCTGAACTTCCTCGCCGACCCGGCCCGCACGCCGACGGCCTTCGCGCCCGCCGACTACGAGGCGCTGCGCGAGGTCAAGGCGGCCTACGACCCCGACGACGTGTTCCGCATCGGCCACGCCATCGCGCCGGCCGAGGCCCCGCTCAGCCGTAGATCCGCTCGGCGTAGTCGCGCAGCATCCGCGTAGCCGAGAACTCCGGGCCGTTGGTGCGCAGCGACGCGCGCAGCATCTTCAGCCACGCGGGCGGCAGCCCGCGCTCGTCGCGGTCGTAGAAGGCGGGGACGACCTCGTCGTGGAGCAGGCGCAGGAGCTCGGCGGCGTCGCGGGCGTCCTGCGCCGCGTGGTCGTCGTCGACGTCGCCCGGCAGCGCCCACCCGTTGCTGCCGTCGTAGGCCTCGGCCCACCAGCCGTCGAGGACGCTGAGCTGCAGGCCGCCGTTGACCGCCGACTTCATCCCGCTCGTGCCGCTGGCCTCGAGCGGGGGGCGCGGGAGGTTGACCCACACGTCGCAGCCGGTGACGAGCCGCTTGCCGATGGTGAGGTCGTAGTCGTCGAGGTAGGCGACGCGGCAGCCGATCTCGGGGATGCCCTTGGCCGCGAACAGGGCCTGCAGGCTGCGCTTGCCGTCGTCGTCGCGCGGGTGCGCCTTGCCCGCCATGAGGATCTGGATCTTGCGCTCGCCCGAGAGCAGGTCGACGATCCCCTCGGCGCTCTGCAGCAGCACGTGCAGGCGCTTGTAGGTGGCCAGGCGCCGCGCGAAGCCGATGGTGAGGACGTCGGGGTCGAAGTCCGGGGCCTCGACGTACTCGCGCGGCTCGTCGCGACCGAGGCGGTCGACCATGCTGCGCTCACGCGCCCAGCTGACGAGCGCGGCGCGCTGCTCGCGGCGCGCGGCCCACAGGTCGGCGTCGTCGACGTTGTAGAGCCCGTCCCACGTGGCCGGGTCCGCGGCGCGGTCCATCCAGCCCTCGCCGAGATGGCGGTCGAGCAGCGTGCGCATGGGATCGCCGACCCACGTGGGGAGATGCACGCCGTTGGTCACGTAGCCGATCGGCACGTCGTCGACCGGGAGATCGGGCCACAGCGCGGCCCACATCTCGCGGGCGACCTCGCCGTGGCGGCGGCTGACGCCGTTGCCCGAGCGGCTCGTGTGCAGCGCGAACTGGGTGACGCCGAACGGCTCTGAGTCGTCGTCGGGGTGGGTGCGGCCCAGGCGCAGGATCGTGTCGAGGTCGACGCCGACCTCGTCGGCCAGCGTGCCGAGCGAGTCGACGACGAGCTCGGGCTCGTAGGTGTCGTTGCCCGCCGGCACCGGCGTGTGCGTCGTGAAGACCGTGCGCGCAAGGGCCGCGGCCAGCGCGTCGTCGAGCGAGGCGCCCGCCGCCAGCTCGCCGCGGGCCAGCTCCAGCGAGGCGAAGGCGGCGTGGCCCTCGTTGAGGTGCACGACGGACGGGTCGATGCCCATCGCCTTCAGCGCCCGCATCCCGCCCACGCCGAGCAGCAGGTACTGGGCGAGGCGCAGGTCGCGCGTGCCGGTGTACAGGCGCGAGCTGATCCAGCGCGCCACGGCGCCGTTCTCGGGCCGGTCGGCGTCGAGCAGGAAGAGCGGCACGCGCCCGACGTCGACGCGCCAGACCTGCGCGACGACCTGCTCGGCCCCGACGGGGACGGTGACCGTGATCGGCTCGCCGTCGTCGCCGGTGACGAGCGCCATCGGCTGGCGCTCGGGATCGGTCGGCACCCACGACTCGTGCTGCCAGCCCGAGGCGTCGATGCGCTGGCGGAAGTAGCCCTGGCGGTAGAGCAGGCCGACGGCGACCAGCGGGAGCGCCCGGTCGGAGGCCTCCTTGAGGATGTCGCCGGCCAGCGCCCCGAGGCCGCCGGAGTAGATCGGCAGCGAGGCGTGGATGCCGTACTCGGCGCAGAAGAAGCTCACCGGGCGCTCGGCGGTGGCCGGCCCCGTGGTCCCGGTGGGACGCGCCACGTCGGCGCGGATGCTCTCCTCGAGCGCCCGCGCCCGCTGGACCAGGTCCTCGTCGGCCGCCGCGCGCTCGAGCGCCTCCGGCGGCGCCTCGGTCAGCAGGCGGATCGGGTTCTCGCCGCACAGCTCCCAGCGCTGCGGATCGACCGCGCTGAAGGTGTCGGCGCCGCCGGGCGTCCACGACCAGCGCAGGTTGTACGCCGCCCGCGCCAGCGGGTGCAACGGCGTGGGCACGCGCGAGGCAAGCGCCTCCGCGGCCCGGTCGATGTCCTCGCGGCCGAGCGACACGGCGGCGCATGATGCCATCACCGGCCGCGATCCGGGGTCCGGGCTCCCACGAACTGCGTGAGGCCGGCCACGCGCTGGTGCACGTCGACCAGTCCGCGGTCCTCCAAAGCGGTGGTGATCTCGTCGCGTTCGAACATGCGCATGCCCGACCGCGCGCCGACGAAGCCGTCCATCGTGCGCAGCGGCGCCGAGGACGTGCGGCAGCTCGTGAACAGGGCGATGCGCCCGCCCGGGGTGAGGACGCGCGCCATGTGGTCGAGCGCCACGAACGGATCGGCGAACAGGTGCAGCGCGGCGAAGCAGCAGACCGCGTCGAAGCTCGCATCGCGGAACGGCAGCCGCACCGCGTCGCCGCGCACGTAGGCGACGTTCGTCGCGGGCGTGTCGCGCGCCGCGCGGTCGAGCATGGTGGGAGAGGCGTCGATGCCGACCGCGAGCCCGGCCGGCCCGACGACGCGGGCGAAGTCGCGCGTGAAGTTGCCCGGGCCGCAGGCGACGTCGAGCACGCCGTCGCCCGGGCACAGGCCGAGCAGCAGCCGGGCGATGCGGTGCTCGTCGCCCATGCCGGCCGCCGTCACCCCGCGCGCCACCCGGCTCCACGCCGGGCGCCACCAGCGCTCGTAGACCACGGGCAGCAGGCGGCTGAGCATCAGGTCCTGGGCCAGCCCGGTCGAAGCGGGCGCGTCACCGGCGCCGATGAGGTCGAGCCACCCGCGCGGTGCCGGCGCGCCCCGGTCGGCGGGATCGGCGAGCAGCGCGACGGCGCGCTCGATGCCCGCCGGGCGCGCCAACGCGCTACGCGTCGCTGTGCGCGGGGCGGAGGTCCAGCGAGGCCAGCGGCTCGAGGCCCTCCTCGTGGGGGGCGCCGCGGAACTCGCCGAGCAACCCCAGCTCTCGCAGGCGGGCGATCTCGCGCTCGCCCTCGATCCGGGCGGGGTGGTCCTCGGGGAGGCCGCGGATGAGCCGGGCGATGCGGTTGCGGATCTGCAGCGCGAAGTGCGGCGTCGAGGCGCCGACCAGCTGGCGGATGTCGTCGACCACGACCTCGTGGCCGGGGGCCTTGCGGATGGGGCTCTCGGCTTCGCTCACGGGCTGCTGGACGGCGTCGGGCTGGTCTGGGCCTTCTTGATCTCCAGGAGGGAGTCGATGCGGGCCTGCGTCGCCACCGAGATGGCGCGATCGTCTCCCACGATCCAGCCGTGATTGTAGACGCCGCGCACGGGATCGCGGGTGTAGCCGGGCTGGATGTCGAGCAGGTACTGGCCCACGGCGCCGTCGAGCCCGATGGGGGAGGCGAGCAGCAGCAGCGGGCCGTAGGAGCCGCTGACCGAGAGCGGCGAGGCGGCGGCGGCGTTGAGCGGCTGGTCGGTGCGCGCGAAGACGAGCCCGTGCCCGGGGTCGACCACGCCCCAGCCGAAGGTCGGGTCGCTGTAGCGGGCGAAGGCGATGGCGTTGTCGATGGGGTTCTCGGCCCCCAGGCGCTTGACCGTCCCCAGCTTCTTGAGCTCGGTGGCGACGCCCGCGCTCACGGTCGCCGGCGGCCCGAGGATGTAGATGCGCGGCTGGTCGTGGGCCAGCAGCGCGGCCTTCGTCTCCTGGGGCACGCTGTTGCGGTGCACGAAGAGGACGGGGTCGCCCGCCTTGGCCGCCCACGCGGCAGCGGGCATGGCGAAGGCCGGGTCCTCGGCCGAGACCACGACGACGCGATCGCTGCTCTTGCCGCGGGCCGCCGTCTGGAAGGCGTCGAGCGCCCGCGCCAGCGCGAAGGGATCGCGGCCGGCGATGTCGGTCGTGCGGAGGCCGGGCGGGCGGGCGACGTCGCCGACGCGCACGACCTGCGCGCCGCCCGCCGCCTTGGCTCCGAGCGGGCGCAGGGCGGCGAGCGCGTCGCGCGTGGCGTCCGGCATCTGGGGACCGTTGGAGAGCAGGATCGCGGCGCGCACCGGCGTCGAGGCGAGGACGGATCCGGCGATGCCGGCGCGCCAGTCGCGGGCGTCGATGAGCGCCACGGCTGCGGGACGGTTCTCGGGCATCGTGGCGGGAAAGACCGCCCGCGCCACTCCGGCCGCGTTGGCGATCGGGTCGGCGCCGCCGATGCGCGTCGTGTTCTTGGTCGCGAAGGCCGGGAAGCCGAGGTCGTGGACGGCCTCGGGCGCTGAGCCCTTGACGCCCAGGCCGGGCGTCTCCCCGGTCGCCGTGGCCGTCTTCGTGCGGTCGGCGCGGCCGCACGCCGTCGCGGCGAGCGCGGCGAGCAGGCAGGCGAGGACGGCGGCGGGACGGCGCATCAGCGCCGAACCGTACGAAAGGCGGGTGACGACTGCGCGGGTCCCCGGACACCACCCACGCGGGTGGAAGACATTGCATAGTTTCTTGCAGGTCGGGTAGGTTCACGCGGATCAACGCCGAATCCCGGGTGTGGAGTCCGGGAGCGGGGGACCCATCAGTTGGGGCGAGTCTCACGGTGAGGGCCGTGGGAGGCGCAGGCTCTTTCAGCGCTAGCCCGTCAGCTAACCCCGCAGGCCGACGAAAGAGGGTCCCGCGTGCGGGGGAAGTCGCTGTGGATGCGTGTCGTGCTGCTGCTGGCCATCTCGGTCGCGGCGGCCGCCCCCGCAGCAGCGCAGACACCTGCGCCCGCCCCGCCCGTTCCCGGCGCTCCCGCGCCCGCGCCGGCCGCCACCGGCGGAGCCGCCTACGGCGTCGTCTTCCAGCCGACCGTCCCGGGCCTCGTCGCCCAGATGGTCAACGGCATCGCCTACGCGCCCGACCAGGCGCCCGACGCGGTCAAGCAGGCCATCTGGGCCGCCAACCAGATCGTCGGGATGCCCTACCGCCTCGGCGGCGGCCACAAGCTCGGCTTCGTCGACCACGCCTACGACTGCTCGGGCACCGTGTCGTTCGCCATGCACGGCGCGGGTCTGCTCGCCACGCCGCGCGACTCGTCGTCGTTCATGCGCTACGGCGTCGCGGGCAAGGGCCAGTGGATCACCGTCTACACGAACCCCGGCCACGCCTTCGCGGTCATCGCCGGGCTGCGGCTGGACACGAGCGCGGCGGGCGACCCGGCCGGCGGCTCGGGCCCGCGCTGGCGCCCGAACCTGCGCTCGACGCGCGGCTACCGCGCCCGCCACCCGCTCGGGCTCTAGCTAGCCTGGGCGCGGGTGACCGCGCTGTGGCTCTTCCTCGCCGTCCTCGGGGCGCCGCTGCTGCACGCTCCGGTCCTGCGCTGGAACCTCCTGCCGGCGCTCGCGCGCCCGCTCGACGGCGGCCGGCGCTGGCGGGGCCGACGGATCCTGGGCGACAACAAGACCTGGCGCGGCGCGCTGTGCATGACCGCCGGCGTGGTGCTGGCCACGGTCGCGCTGTGGCGCTGGCCGTGGTGGCGCGCGCAGATCCCCGATGAGGTGAGCGCGTCCTCGCCGCTGCTCGTCGGCCTGCTCATCGGCCTGGGGACGGTGGGCGGCGAGCTGCCCAACTCCTTCCTCAAGCGTCGCCTGGACATCGCGCCAGGCACCCGCCGGCGCTCGCCGGGGGGCGTCGCGCTGGCGCTGCTCGACCAGGGTGACCTGGTGCTCGGCATCTGGGTCTGCCTGCTGCCGATCTGGGTCATGCCGGTCTGGCTGGCGGCGGTCGCCTTCGTCGCCATCGCCGCCGTGCACGCGGTGCTCAACGTGGTCGGCTACGCGATCGGCGCGCGCGCCGCGCCGGTGTAGATTCGGGTCGTGAGCCGCGTCTACGCGAGCCTGCCGCTCACCGGTCCGACCGCCGGCGCCGGGCGCGACGTTCTGCGCGGCGCGCAGCTCGCGCTCGAGGCCGCCAACGGCACCGCTCCCGAGCTGGTCGTCCTCGACGGGTTCGGCGCCGACCGCGACGGCCAGGCGATCGCCAACGCCCGCCGCGCGGCGCACGACGAGGAGGCGCTCGCCTCGGTCCTCGGGCGCTACTCCGTCGACGCCGAGGGCCACACGACGTCCACCGCCTACGGGCGCCTGGCCGTCGTCGACGGCGCGCTCGTGTGGGACGTGGCCGGGCTGCAGCCGCGCTAGTACTCGACGCGGTCCGGCTTGGCCGCCCAGGCGACGAACGGCCCCTGGGCCTCGGGATGCACCACGCGGCGCATGGGCAGCGTGCGCGCGCCCGGCGGCAGCGCGAGCTCCTCGTAGACGAAGGCGTCGTCGAAGCCGGCCTCGGCGGCGTCCTCGCGCGTGGAGGAGAAGAAGACCGCGCGGGGCCGCGCCCAGTAGATCGCGCCCAGGCACATCGGGCACGGCTCGCAGCTCGAGTACAGGTCGCAGTCGTCGAGCTGGAAGGAGCCCAGGAGCGCGCACGCGGCGCGGATGGCGCCGATCTCGGCGTGCGCGGTCGGGTCGTTGGTGGCGACGACCTGGTTGTGGGCGCTCGAGAGCACGTCGTCGCCGCGCACGATCACGGCGCCGAACGGCCCCCCGTCGCCGGACTCGACGCCCTGCAGGGCGACCTCGAAGGACAGCAGCAGGAACTCCTCGCGCGGCTCCATCAGCTCTCGCTCCCGCGCTGGGCGAGGATCTGGTCGCGCTCGGCCAGGCGGTTGGTGCGCCGCAGCTGCGCCTCGGCCTCGCGGCGCAGCTCGTCGGGCGTCTCGGTTCGGAGCGCTGGCACGCGGGCGGGGCGGCCGTCCTCGTCCACGGCGACCATGGTCAGGTAGGCCGTGTTGGTGTGCAGCACCTCGCCGGTCCGCGGGTTCTCGGCCACCACGCGCACGCCGACCTCCATCGACGTGTTCCAGGCCGCGTTGACCGAGGCGTGCAGGGTCACCAGCTGGCCGACGTGGATCGGCTGCTCGAAGGTCATGCGGTCGGCGCCGGCCGTGACCACGCGCTGGTGGGAATGGCGAACGGCGGCGAGGCCGGAGACCTCGTCGATGAGCTTCATGACGACGCCCCCGTGCACGAAGCCCGCCGAGTTGGCGTCGGTCGGGCCCATCCAGTGCACGAGCACGCTGCGCGAGTCGGCGACGGTACGCGCTTCCACGAGGCATTACGCTAGACGAAACCTGCACTCGTCCAGCGATCGAGGAGTACCTATGCCCGGCATGGGCGGACGCATGTCCACCGTCATCAAGGCCAAGATCTCGCGGCTGCTCGACCGGGCGGAAGACCCGGGCGAGACGCTCGACTACAGCTACCAGAAGCAGCTCGAGTCGCTGCAGAACGTCAAGAAGGGCATCGCGGACGTCGTCACGGCCAAGAAGCGCCTGCAGATGCAGTCCAAGAAGCTCGAGGACTCCGTGGTCAAGCTCGACACGCAGGCCCGCCAGGCCCTGTCGGCGGGCAACGAGGACCTCGCGCGCGTCGCGCTGGAGCGCAAGAACGTCGCCCAGACCGAGCTGCAGTCGCTCGACCAGCAGGTCGCCGAGCTCGAGTCCCAGCAGGAGAAGCTCACCGACTCCGAGCAGAAGCTGCGCACGAAGATCGAGTCCTTCCGCACCAAGAAGGAGGTCATGAAGGCGCAGTACTCGGCGGCCGAGGCGCAGGTGCGCATCTCCGAGGCCGCGACCGGGGTCGGCGAGCAGATGGCCGACGTCGGGCTCGCCATGCAGCGCGCGGCCGACAAGACCGAGCAGATGCGCGCGCGGGCCGACGCGGTGGCCGAGCTCGAGGCCGCCGGCACCTTCGACGACCTGACCACCCTCGGCACCGGGCAGGACGACATCGACCGCCAGCTCGCGCAGCTCTCGAGCTCCACGCAGGTCGACGACGAGCTGGCCAAGATGAAGGCCGAGCTGGGGCCGGGCTCCGGCGGCGGCGAGTCCAAGCAGATCGAGGAAGGCCAGGGCTCGTGATCGTCCGGATCTCCAACGAGGGGCAGTTCCGCCTCGACGACGGGCTGCACGCGCGCCTCAACGAGCTCGACGACGCCGCCGTGCGAGCCGTCGAGGCCGGCGACGAGGACGCCTTCCACGCGGCGTTCGAGGAGCTGCTGCAGGTCGTGCGCACCGAGGGCCAGGAGCTCGAGGACGAGGACCTCGACGCCTCGGACGTCATCCTGCCGCCTCCGGACCTGAGCTTCGTGGAGGCGGGCGAGGAGTTCACGGGCGACGGGTTGATCCCCGAGCCCGCCTGACCTGACCGCGGCGCGGCGCGGCGCCCGGCGCTCAGCAGACCGGGAGCTGGGCGCGGACGGTCGTGCCCTCGCCCGCCGGGCTCGCCACCACGAGCCGGCCGCCGAGCGCCTCGACGCGGTCGGCCAGGCCGCGCAGCCCCGAGCCGCCGCGCTCGTCGGCCCCGCCGACGCCGTCGTCGACGACCTCGACCATGGCGTGGCCGTCGCTGCGCTCGACGCGCACGCGCGCCTGCGAGGCGTGCGCGTACTTGGCCACGTTGGTCAGCGCCTCGCAGACGACGAAGTAGGCCGCGGCCTCGACCGTCTCGGGCAGGCGCTCGTCGATCGGGACGTCGACCGTCACCGGCAGCGGCGCGCGGTCGGCGACCGCCTCGATCGCCGCGCACAGCCCGTGGTCGCTGAGAACGGCGGGATGCAGCCCGCGCGCCAGCTCGCGCAGCTCCTCGAGCGCGAGCGCCAGCTCGTCCCCGGCGCCGTCGAGCATCGCGCGCAGCGCCGGATCGCCGGTCACGCGGCGTGCCGCCATGCGCACCGCCAGCGAGGTCGCGACGAGCCGCTGCTGGGCGCCGTCGTGGAGGTTGCGCTCCAGGCGCCGGCGCTCGGCGTCGCTGGCCTCGACGATGCGCACGCGCGAGGCGGCCAGCTCCTTTCGTGCCTGCGCGTTGGCGATGGCCTGAGCGGCGAGGTCGGCGAAGTCGCCGACCCGGAACTCCGCCTCGGGCGGGAAGGGGATGTCGTCGCTGGAGATGATCACCGCGCCCCACAGCTTGCCCCCGAAGATCACGGGCGCGCCGACGGCCGCCTTGATCCCCGTCGAGCGCAGCTGGTCGGCCAGCGCGCCGGTCTTGCCTTCGAGGCTGTCGTAGCGCGCCGGGCGGTGGGTGCGCCAGATCGTGCGGGGCGACGGTGTCGCCGTCGAGGTCGAGCGTGGTGCCGACCGGGATCGTCCCGGCGCCCTCGCTCCACACCCCCATGACCAGCGCCGTCCCGTCGCCGTTGTAGCGCAGGATGTTGCCGATGCCGGCGTCGAGCGCGCGCCCGACCTCCTCGGCGATGAGGCCGAAGAGGCGCTCGGGCTCGACCTCGGCGGCGACCGCCGTCGCCACGCGACGCAGCGCGGCCTGCTCCTCGGCCATCCCGTGCAGCGCGCGCTCGGCCCGGCGGCGCTCGGTCACGTCGCGCAGATAGCCGCAGAAGAGCGCCGGGCCGGGGAGGTCGGGGCGCGTCACCGCCAGCTCGACGGGGAACGTGCTGCCGTCGGCGCGCATGGCCGTGAGCTCGACCGGGTGGCCCACGATCCGCGAGGCGCCGGTCTCCATGTAGCGCCGCAGCCCGCGGCGGTGGTCCTCGCGCAGCTTGCCGGGCGGGATCATGAGCTCGGCCAGCTCGCGGCCGACCATCTCCTCCGCGCTGTAGCCGAACGTCGTCTCGGTCGCGGCGTTGACCTCGACGATGTTCCCGTCGCCGTCCATCGTGACGATGCAGTCGAAGGCCGCGTTGAGGATCGCGGTCTTGCGCGCGTCGCTCTCGCGCACGCCCTGCTCGGCGCGGCAGCGCCCGACGAACTGCCCGATCTGCGAGCCGAGGCTGGTGACGGTGGCCAGCAGCTCCTCGTCGGGCGCGGCGCGCGCGGCGGCGAAGAACTCCATGACGGCGAGGACCTCGCCGGCGCCGCGGACGGGGAAGGCGAAGGCGGAGCGAAGGCCGGCAGCGTCGGCGGCGCGCGAGCGCGGCAGCGGGCGAGGATGCTCGGCGGCGTCGGCGATCCACGCCGGGCGGCCCGTCTGCCACACCTCGCCGGGGAGGCCCTGGCCGGTCGCGAGGGTCACCGAGCGGCTGGTCTCGGCGAAGGCGGCGACGGCCGCGCCCGCTCTCCCAGGTGTGCGCGCAGCGCAGCGCGGAGCCGCGGGCGTCGGTCGGCGTCCACAGGGCGCCGAAGTCCCACGCCAGTGCCTCGCCGATGGCGGCCAGCAGGCGCGGATGGGCCTCGTCCTCGCCCGGCGCCGAGGCCAGCACGCGCGCGACGGCGTGCTCCGTGCGCAGGAGCACGGCGACGTCGGTTCGCTCGTTGCGCGTGGGCATGGCCGAAGGCAAAGGGTACGGCGAGCCTCCCACACGCGGTGGGCATCCGCACCCGCGCGCTTCGCGGACCACCCCACCGCAACGCGGGGACGCCGCATCGTCGGGACCCGCCGGCGCTGGGACATTGGCCCCATGCCCTCCACGACCTTCATGTACGTCGAGACCGATGTTCCCGAGGGCATGTCGCTCGACGCCTGGCGCCGGCGCGGCAACGCCACGCTCTCCCGGCCGTCGCGGCTCGTCCGCCTCTGGCGCGCGATCGCAGGCTGAGCGCGGCGCTCAGCGCGCCCGATGGGCGGCGGCGACGACGTCGAGCCGGCGCCCGACGCCGGTCAGTCGCAGCACGTCGCCCGCCCGCCCCTTGCCGGTCACGGCGACGAAGCGCGCGCCGGTGAGCCGCACCTGGGCGTCGGCACGCAGGAGCCAGGAGACCGTGGAGGCGTCTGCGGAGGTCACGCGGTCGAGGTCGGCGACCACGGTGACCACCAGCCCGGGCGCCAGCGCCATCTCCAGCGCGGCGTCGAGCATCTCGCGCGCGGCGAGGTCGAGCTCGCCCCGCAGCTCGATCACCGAGGTCACGCCCATCCGGTGCACCGTGCATCCGAACAGCGCGCCGATCGGTCGTGGGACCTGGTGACCGTCGATGCTCATGGCTAGCCGAGAGGTATTTCCAGCGGGCGGGGAATCCATGCCGCATTGACTAGGGTCCCACGAATGGACCAGCGCCTGCTCGACGACCTCCTGGACTGGCTGCGGATACCGTCGATCTCGACCGGTGGCGGCGATCCGGCCGATCTCGAGCGCGCGGCCGCGTGGGTGGCGCAGCGCGTCAGCGGCGCCGGCGGCGAGGCGCGCGTGGTCGCCACCGAGGGCAATCCGCTGGCCGTGGGCGAGCTGCGCGCCGAGCGCGAGGACGCGCCGACCGTGCTCATCTACGGCCACTACGACGTGCAGTCCGCCGGGGACCTCGAAGCGTGGACGACGCCGCCGTTCGCGCCCGACGTGCGCGACGGACGGATCTACGCCCGCGGCGCGTCCGACGACAAGGGCAACTTCCTGCCGCTGCTGCACGTGGCGTGCGCGCAGGCGGCGCAGGGCTCGCTGCCGGTCAACGTCCGCGTGCTCGTCGAGGGCGAGGAGGAGACCGGGGGCGACGCCGTGGCCCGGTGGGTGCGCGCCGACGACCGCGGCGCGGACTGCGCGATCGTCTTCGATTCCGGGATGGTCGACGAGCGCACGCCGGCGATCACCGTCGGGCTGCGCGGACTGGTGATGGCGCACCTGCAGGTGCGCACGGCCGAGCGCGACCTGCACTCGGGCGTCTACGGCGGCAGCGCGCTCAACGCCCTGCACGCCCTGCACGCGATGCTCGCGGCCGTCGTCCCCGGCCCCGACGGGAGCCTGCGCGACGAGCTGCGCGCCGGCATCGCCCCGCCCGCCCAGGCCGAACGCGAGTCGTGGGCGCGGCTGCCGCCCGGCGACGAGTTCCTGCGCGCCGTCGGCGCGCGCCCCGCGTACCCTGGCGCGGGCGCGGAGTACTACGAGCGAAACGGCGCCGACACGTCGCTCGAGATCAACGCCATCCATGCCGGCGAGCACCGCACCGTGGTGCCGGCGGTGGCGCACGCGAGCGTCTCGCAGCGCCTGGCGCCCGGGCAGAACGCGCGCGACGCCCTCGCCACGCTCGAGCGCCTGCTGCGCGAGGCGCTGCCGCCCGGCGCCGAGCTCGAGCTGTCGGCCGAGCTGGGCGAGCCCTCGCTGTTCCCGCCCGACAACCCCGCCATCGCGCTGTCGGCGCAGGCCCTCGAGCGGGCGGTCGGGGCGCCGACGGCCTTCGTGCGCAGCGGCGGCTCGATCCCGGTCGTGGCCGAGTTCGCCGCCCGCGACATCCCGGCCGTCGTCACCGGCTTCGGCTTGGAGGACGACGCCTACCACGCGCCCGACGAGTCCTTCCGGCTCGTCGCGCTCGACCAGGGCGCGGCTGCCGCGACGGAGCTCTACCGGGCGCTCGCCACGCTCTGAGCTCAGTCGTCCCCGGCACACACGGCTTGGGGTCTGCCGTCTGCGCTGGTGGCGTTGCGCGGCGCTTACCGCCGCATCGAGGGGAGGGAGTGGCGGCGGTCGGGGCGCCTGCGGTCGGCGAGCGGCCAGAGGGGGTGGGCTCTCTACGCGGCGATAGTCGCCGTCAAGCGAGCCCACCCCTCTGAGCAGCTCCGAGAGCTGTTACGAAGGACGCGCGCTTCGTGACGCAAGACGCGCGCGCCTGCGGACAACGGCAGGCGCCCGGACCGCCCCGGGGCTCCATTCCCTCGATGCCCTGGCTCCGGACCGCCGCAGGCGCGACGAGGACGACCCGCGTGGAGCGTCAGCGCTGAAGGTCGACTCCAGCCATCGCCAAGCGCTATCTGACCGAACTGACCGTCGCCTATCGGCATCCGGCGGCCTGAGACGGCAGCTTCACGAAGCGGTGCCCGCGCACGTGGCGCACCTCGGTCTCGCCCCAGCGCTCGACCGGCAGGGGCGGGTAGGTGTGGCCGTGCAGGAGCATCGCCGGGCGCTCGCGCTCGACGTACTCGCGCAGGCCGGCGAGGCCGACGTGGGCGCGATCGTCGGCGTCGTCGTTGACGCCCAGCGGCGGGCTATGGGCCAGCATCACGTCCACGTGCCCGAGCTTGCGCAGGAGCTTGGACGCCTTCTTCTGCGTCCAGGTGTAGCGCAGGTCCTCGTGGTACTCGTGGCTGCCCGAGAAGCCGCCGAAGCACAGTCCGCCGACCTCGATGCGGCGCAGGTGGACGTCCTCGATGCCGATGCCGTCGAACTCGTCGCCCTCGTCGTGGTTGCCGTGGACGCCGAGCTTGGGCAGGCGCGCATCGGCGAGCGGCTCGAGGTCGACGCGCGACAGGTCGCCGAGGCACAGGACGAGGTCGAGGTCGCGCTCGAGCAGGCGCGCGATCGGAACGTACGGCGGCGCGTCGGCCAGGACGAGGGCGCGCAGGCTCAGATGGGGATCCCCCACAGGGGGAACCAGCGCTCGAGCTCGGGCTCGAAGGGGAGCTCTGAGCCGGTGGCCGCCTTGATCTGCAGCTCGCGCTCGGTGTTGCGCTGCTTGTCGCCCGACGCGGGCACGAAGGGGTACCAGCTGCCGCGCTTGTAGTTGTAGATGAGGTACATCGGCTTGCCGTCGGCGTCCTCGAAGGCGAAGACGGCGGCCAGCACGCGGTCGTTGTAGCCGCCCACGGCCAGGGCGTCGCTCACCGCGTTGACCCCGACGGCGAGGTCCTCGATGTCGGGGTCGCGCACGATCATCCAGCGGTAGCCGAACTCGTCGTCCTTGGTCTCCACCGAGGAGCCCATCTCCGAGCCGGTCCCCGAGAGGATCTCCTGCATGTCGTCGACGATCTGGCGGAAGTCCCCGGTGGCCAGCGGCTGGAAGACGATGCCGGCGACGCCGCGCGTCTTGATGCCCTGCTGCGCGTCGAGCCCGACGTAGGCGGTCGAGATCGCGAAGAGCCGGTCGGGCGCCGGCCCCTTGACCTTGCGCTTGCCCAGCAGCGCGTCGAGGAAGCCCATGCCTCCCAGCTTACGCGGCGCCCTGCAGCTGAGCCTCCAGGCGCGAGAGGGCCTCGATGCGCTTCTCCATCGGGGGATGGGTGGAGAAGAGGTTGTAGACCGACTGCTTCACACCGGCGGGGACGATGTAGAAGGCGTTCATCTCGGCGTGGGCACGCAGGTCGGTCTGCGGGATGCGCTCCATCGTCCCGCTGATCTTCAGGAGCGCCGAGGACAGGGCGCTGGGGCGGCCGGTGATGACGGCCGCGCCGCGGTCGGCCGCGTACTCGCGGTAGCGCGACAGCGCCTGCATGAGGAAGAACGAGATCACGTAGACGGCCAGCGAGACGAGGATGATCGCGAAGATCCCGGGGCCGTCGTCGTCATCGTCGCCGCCGCCGAAGAAGAACCCGAACTGCACGATCATGGAGGCCAGCGAGGCGAAGAAGGCGGCGAGCGTCATGACCATCACGTCGCGGTTGGCGATGTGGGTCAGCTCGTGGGCCATCACGCCCTCGAGCTCGGCCGGCGAGAGCAGGTCGAGGATGCCCGTCGTCGCGCACACCGCCGCGGCCTTCTTCGAGCGCCCGACCGCGAAGGCGTTGGGCATCGTCGAGTTGACGACGTAGATGCGCGGCTTGGGCAGGTCGGCCTGGATGCACAGGCGCTCGATCATGGCGTGCAGCTGCGGCGCCTCCTGCGGCGAGACCTCCTGGGCGCCCATCGAGCGCAGCGCGAGCTTGTCCGAGGTGAAGAACTGCAGCGAGAGCAGCCCGCCGGCCACGATCAGGATCGTGATCCCGCTGGCGCCGGCGGCGAAGAGCACGCCGAGGAGCACCACGTAGACGACGCCGAGCAGGAAGATCGTGATCAGCATCCGGATCTGCAGTCCGGTGTCGCGGCCGAAGGAGGAGGGTCGAGCCATGCATCAGATCTTGCCACAGCGGCCGGTTCGGCACCTACAGTTCGTCGGAGTGCGGGGCTGATGGTAGGCTCGCCCCGCCGAATCCCCTGCATCGCGCGGGGGAGCGGGGGACCCAAGAGACCCACGGGGCGAATCCGGGCCGAGAGCCGCCCGGTAGCGCGTGCGTGCGCGAGCCCGACAGCTAACTCCGTAGGCACGGGACATAACTGTGTACCTCAGGTTGACCCTTGTCCGACAACGCTCGTAGCATGCGCCGCCGCATGCGTCTTCGCGTCCTGCTCGCGGGGGCGGTCCTCCCGCTCGTGCTCTGGGCTGCCCTGCCGGTGTTCTCCCAGGGCGCTTCGTCGCCCACCGGCCGCCTGGGCGACATCCAGCACAAGATCAGGGTCACGCAGGGCAAGATCGGCAAGCGCAAGGGGACCGAGCGCCTGCTGACCACGCAGATCAGCGCCTACTCGCAGCGCATCGGGCGCCTGCAGAGCCGCATCGGCACCCTGCAGAGCCAGCAGGCCAACGCGCAGGCCGACCTCGACGCCAAGCGCAACGAGCTGTTCAAGACGCAGCGCGACCTGCGCGCCGAGCGCCGGCGCCTCGTGCGCCTGCGCGCCCGCCTGGCGCAGGCCCGCACGGCGCTCGCCCAGCGCCTGGTCGAGCTCTACCAGGCCGACAAGCCCGACATCGTCACGGTGATCATGTCCTCCAAGGGCTTCGCGGAGCTGCTCGAGCGCGGCGAGTTCATGCAGCGCGTGTCCGAGCAGGACCAGAACATCATCAAGATCGTGCGCACGGCCAAGGCCGACGCGACGTCCACCGCTCAGCGCCTGGACGTCCTCGAGCGCCGCCAGCAGAAGCTCACCGCGATCGTCCAGCAGCGCCGCGACCAGATCGCGCGCGCCAAGCAGGGCCTCATCGACACCAAGGTCGGCCTCGCCGGCACGCGGGCCGACAAGGCGCGCGCCCTGGGCACCGTGCGCGCCGAGCGCAGGCAGCTCGAGGGCAACCTCTCCGGGCTGAAGGCCGAGCAGGCCAAGATCCAGGCCACGCTGCAGCAGTCGCAGGGCACCCTCCCCGCCGGGCCGATCAAGCAGGGCAACGGCAGCCTCATCTGGCCGGTCAACGGGCCCATCACCTCGCAGTTCTGCGAGCGCCGGGCCTGGGAGTCCTGCCACCCGGGCATCGACATCGGCGTGCCCAGCGGCACGCCGATCCGCGCGGCCGCCGCGGGCAAGGTGGCCCTCATGCAGTCGGTCGGCGCCTCGGGCGGCTACGGCAACTTCACCTGCATCCAGCACACCGGCGCGATGTCGACGTGCTACGCGCACCAGTCGCGCTTCGCCACGTCGCTGGGCGCGAGCGTCAGCCAGGGCCAGGTCATCGGCTACAGCGGCTGCACCGGGCTGTGCTTCGGCCCGCACCTGCACTTCGAGGTGCGCATCAACGGCGCGGTCACCAACCCGCTGAACTACCTGTAGGCCCGCGCGTTCGGCTGGGCTGGGACATCCGTCCAGCCGGGCCGTGAGGCCGCCGTCCACGGGGTAGCCCGGCGCCTGGAGAGAACGGCACGGATGCCCGGACACAAGAACACGCGCGCGGCCTTCGCCGGCCTCGCCACCACGGGATCGCTGCTGGCCGCCACCGCGGCCGCGGCGCTCGTCGTCGGTGGCCTGCTCGGCTTCGGGGCCTTCCCGGGCGCAGCCGACGACGGCGAGAGCGCGCCGCTGCGCGTCGCGCCGGCCCCCGCCGGCGCGCCTGCGCCTGCGCCTGCACCGACCGTCGTGGCGCGCGCGGCGCATGGGGCGCCGCGAGGCTCCCTGCGCCGTCCGGCTCGCGAGCGCGCGGTGCGAGCGCCGCGGCGCCATCGCGGCCTCCCGGTCGCGCCGCCCGCGCCCGCCCTCGCGCACGGCGCCGGGGCGGTGGTGCCCGCCGCCCCGGCGCCCGCGGATGCCGAGCGCGCGCCGAGTGCCGGCGCGCCGAGTCCGCCCGCGTCCCACAGCGGCCCGCTCGCGCCGGCGGCCCAGGCGGCGCGCGACACGAGCGCGACCGCGGCGGGCGCGGTGGCGCCGGCGGCCGCGCCGGCCGCGGGCCCCGTCGAGAGCGCGGGCGCGGCGGTCGCGGGCGCCGTCGAACAGGCCGATCACGCGGCCGCTGCTACGTTAGAGACCCTGGGTCGTTAACCGCGTTTCAGCATCTCGACGTCGGGCAAGGCCCATAGTGGGGAAGGCACGCAAGCCCGCGACGTGCGCTCGACCAGTGGTCCAGCGCTCGCGCCGCGAGTCCGTGCACGCTGCCCATGGCCGTCGGCGGGGCGGCGCGCCACCCTGGACGCCCGATACGAGAACGAGGAGTACCGAGACCCGTGCCCGTCACCGAACGTCCGATCTTGCTCACCGGAGCCACCGGCTTCGTCGGCATGGCCGTGCTCGCCCGCCTGCTGGCGGCCGACCACGAGGTCCATTGCCTCATCCGCGCCTCCGACGACGCCGAGGCCGATTCGCGCCTGCGCGCCGTCCTGCACCGCGTGCAGGCCCCCGCGACCGGCCGCGCCGTGGCCATCGCCGGCGACCTGACCGCGCCGCGCCTGGGGCTCGGCGACCGCCACGACGAGATCGCCGCGGGCGTCGGGACCGTGATCCACAGCGCCGCCTCGGTCGCCTTCGACCTCCCGATCGAGGAGGCGCGCGCGATCAACGTCGAGGGCACCCGCCGCGTGCTCGACTTCGCGGGCGCCGTCCCCGATCTGCAGCGCGTGGCCTACGTGTCGACCGCCTACGTGGCCGGCGACCGTCGCGGCACGGTCTACGAGGACGACCGCGAGACGGGGACGTTCCGCAACTCCTACGAGCGCTCCAAGCACGAGGCCGAGGCCGTCGTGCGCTCGAGCACGCTGCCGTGGACGATCGCGCGTCCGAGCATCATCGTCGGCGAGAGCACCACGGGCTGGACGGCGTCCTTCAACGTCCTCTACGGGCCGCTGCGGGCCTTCGCGGCGGGCGCCTATCCGGTGCTCCCCGCGCGCCGGCGCTCGCACGTCGACGTGGTGCCGGTCGACTACGTCGCCGACGCGGTCGCGGCGCTCGCGCGCCACCCCGAGGCGGCGGGCGGGACCTACCACCTGACCGCGGGCTCGCACGCCTCGACCGTCGGGGAGATCATGTCGCTGACGACGGAGCGCTTCGAGCGCCGCGCGCCGCGGCTCGTCCCGCCGCGCGCCTACCGCCGCTTCCTGCACCCGCTCGTCCTGCGCCGCGTGGCGCCGTCGACGCGCCGGCTGCTCGAGCGCAGCGAGGTCTACTTCCCGTACTTCGCGATGCGCGTGCGCTACGACGACGCCCGCGCCCGCGCGCTGCTCGAGCCGATGGGGATCGCCGCCCCGCGCCTGGAGGACTACTTCGGGCGCATCATCGAGTTCGCGCGCGCGGCTCGCTGGGGCAAGCGCCCGCTCGACCGCGGCGCCGCCGCCGAGCTGGCGGGCACGTCGTCCGA
The DNA here is from genome assembly GCA_963816845.1 of uncultured Actinomycetes bacterium. Taxonomy (GTDB): domain Bacteria; phylum Actinomycetota; class Thermoleophilia; order Solirubrobacterales; family Solirubrobacteraceae; genus JAOPZW01. The sequence goes on from CAWFMR010000037.1 coordinate 28,004, forward strand.
CGTGCGCACCCCCGTGCTCAGCCCGCCGCTGGGCGCGGCCGCAATGCCCGCGTGAGGAAGCGCACGGCCACGGCGGTCAGCTCGGGGTCGTGCTGGATCGAGCGGTGATGGCCGCCCGGCACCGCGATCAGGCGGCTGCCGGGGGCGCCGGCGTGCAACTCGCGCGAGACGCTGATCGGCACTGACTCGTCGCCCTCGGCGTGCATGAGCAGCAGCCGCTCGCCGAGCGCTGCGCGCCGCCGCCTGCTCGTCGGCCTCGGCCAGGAGGCGGTGCAGGCCGTCGTGGTCGGCGCGGAAGGAGAAGCGCCCCTCGCGCAGGCCGCGCGCCAGGAGCTCGCCCGACGCCGGGCACACGGCGACCACGGCCGCGAGCTCCATGCGCGTGCTGGCCATGAGGGCCATGAACCCGCCCATGCTCGAGCCGCGCAGCGCCACCGGGCCCGGCGGCAGCAGCGCGGCCATGGCGGCGACGTCGTCGAGCGCGTCGGCGCCGAGGGCGCCCTCGCTCTCGCCGTGGCCGCGCTGGTCGAAGCAGACCGCCGCGACGCCCGCGGCGCGCAGCGCGCGTGCCACGTCGAACTGGTTCTCCTTCTGCGAGCCGGCGCCGTGGACCATGACGACGCCGCCCTGTGCCTCGCCGTCGGGCAGGAAGAGGGCGTAGGCCAGCCCGTCGCGGGTGCTCAGCTCGGAGGGAGGCTCGACGTGGACGGCGCGCACGGCGCCGGACTCTACGTGCCGATCGCGTCGAGGCGCCGGCGGCGGGCGTCGAGCGCCTCGAGCACGGCGGCGGCGACCGGGGGCAGCTCCTGCCGGCGTTCCTCCAGCGCGCGCTCGGTGCGCCGCGACGGCGGCGTGCCGGCGACCCGCCCCAGCAGGCTGGTCGCGCGCAGCAGCAGCGCCAGCGCGACCGCGGTGTCCGGGGCGCCGTCGGGGTCGGCGACCGCGTCGCGCACCCGGGCGGCCGCCGCGTCGCGCGCGTCGCCGTCGAGCAGCTCGAAGGCCTTGTAGCGCAGCGCGCGGCGCAGCCAGCCGGCCTCGCGCCACTCCACCAGGCCGAGCTCGACGAGCTCCTCGTTGACGGCGTCGGGGGCGAAGACCGCGGCCCGCTCGCACCAGCCGTAGGGGGTCGCGAACGTCGCCTTGCCGACGCGCGCGACGAGGTCGTCGACGAGCCTGATGCCGGCGCGGCTCTCGCCGGCGACCAGGCGCCGTCGGTCCCAGCCCAGCACGCGCGCGCCCTCCAGGGCGATGGCGCCCTCGAAGCCCGCGTCGATGAGCAGGCCGGCCGCCGGCAGCAGGTCGTCGTCGTCGCTGCCCCGCCAGCCGCCGCCGAGCAGCGTCGCCTCCCAGCGCACGGGGAGCGCGGCGGTGGCGGCGTGGAGGGCGAGCAGCGGCGTCATGAGTCTGGTGTAGAGACGTGTCAGGGGGCCGATCGCTTCCGCGCGGGCGCGCGAAGGTAGCCTTCCGCGCGCCATGGCGGCCCAGCTCAGCCACGTCTATCCGCTCGGCAGCCGGGTCACCGAGGCCGGGCACCTCGAGCTGGGCGGATGCGACGCGATCGACCTGGCGCGCGAGTTCGGCACGCCGGCCTATGTGGTCGTCGAGGACGACGTGCGCGAGCGCGCGCGGGCCTTCGTCGCCGCCTACGCCGCGCGCTGCGAGGACTTCGAGGTCCACTTCGCCTCCAAGGCGTTCCCGTGCACCGCGGTGCTGCGCATCCTGCGCGAGGAGGGTCTGGCCTGCGACGTCGCCTCGGGCGGCGAGCTGGCGATCGCCCTGAAGGCCGGCTTCGACCCCGCGCGCATCCACCTGCACGGCAACGCGAAGTCCTCGCAGGAGATCGCCCAGGCGGTGGAGGCCGGCGTGGGGCACGTCGTCGTCGACAACCACACCGACATCGACCTGCTCGAGCAGCACGTGCCCTCCGGTGCCGTGCAGCGCGTGCAGCTGCGCGTGGCGCCCGGGATCAGCCCCGACACGCACCCGTCGATCTCGACGGGCGGCCCGAACACGAAGTTCGGCTTCGGGCTGCAGTCGGCCCCGGCCGCGATCGAGCGCCTGGACGCGTCGGACCGGCTCGAGCTCGAGGGCCTGCACCTGCACATCGGCTCGCAGATCTACGACGTCGGCAGCTTTCGCACGGCGCTGGAGGCGATGGCGGGGCTGGCCTCGCACGGCATGGTCAACCTCGGCGGTGGGCTGGGCGTCGCGTACGTGAGCGCCGAGCATCCGCCGACGATCGAGGAGTACGTGGCGGCCAAGGTCTCCGCGGTGCACGACGTCATGGGCCCCGGCGTGCGGATCCTCGACGAGCCGGGACGCGCACTGGTCGCCAACTCGACCGTCACCCTGTACACGGTGCAATCGATGAAGCGCAACGTCGACCTCTACGTCGCCGTCGACGGCGGCATGTCCGACAACCTGCGCCCGATGCTCTACGGCGCGCGCTACGAGGCGCAGGTCGCGTCGCGCTTCGGGGGCGGGACCTACTGCCACCTGGTGGGCAAGCACTGCGAGTCGGGCGACCTGATCGTCCGCGACGCCGAGCTGGCGGACCCGCGGGTGGGCGACGTCGTCGTCACCCCGGCCACGGGGGCCTACGGCTTCTCCATGTCGAACACCTACAACGGCGTGCCGCGGGCGCCGGTCGTGATGGTCAGCGGCGGCGATGCGCGGGTCGTCGTGCGCCGCGAGACCTACGACGACCTCCTGGCGCGGGACGTCGAGCATGTCTGAGCGCTTCGGCGTCGGGCTGCTGGGGTTCGGCACGGTCGGCTCGGCCTTCGCCGAGCTGCTGGAGGCGCGCGCGGACGAGGTCGAGGCCGTCACGGGCCTGCGTCCTTCGCTGAGCGGCGTGCTGACGCGCTCGCGCGGCTCGTTCGACGACATCCTCGCCGCGTCGGACCTCGTCGTCGAGGTCATGGGCGGCCTCGATCCCGCGCGCGACTACGTGCTGCGCGCCATGGCGGCCGGCAAGCACGTCGTCACCGCCAACAAGCAGCTGCTCTCCCAGCACGGCGAGGAGCTGTGGGCCGCGGCGCGCTCGCACGGGGTCCAGCTGCGCTTCGAGGCCGCGGTCGCCGGCGTCGTGCCCGTCATCCGGGTCCTGCAGGAGTCGCTGGCCGCGGCGCACGTCGACCGCCTGCACGGGATCGTCAACGGGACGACGAACTTCATCCTGAGCCGCATGGCCGACACCGGCGCGTCGTACGAGGACGCGCTGGCCGAGGCCCAGGAGCTGGGCTACGCCGAGGCCGACCCCACCGAGGACGTCAACGGCAAGGACGCGGCGGCGAAGATGGCGATCCTCGCGCGGCTGGCCTTCAACACGCCCGTGCACCTCGACCAGGTGCCCTACGAGGGCATCGAGGCCATCACCGCCGACGACATGGAGTACGCGCGCGACCTCGGGCTGGGGCTGAAGCTCATCGGGACCGCCGAGCGCGTCGGCGGCGGCCTCAGCGTCCGCGTGCACCCGGTGTTCCTCTACGGAGAGCACCCCCTGGCCAGCGTCAACGGGCCCTTCAACGCGGTCACCATCGAGTCGCAGGCGATCACGGAGATCACCCTGAGCGGGCCGGGCGCCGGCGGGCCGCAGACGGCGAGCGCGGTCCTCGGCGACGTCATCAGCGCGATGATCCCGCCGGCCTCGACGCCCGAGACGACCGATCGCCTGGAGATCGTGACCGACGTCGAGTCCGCCTTCTACCTGCACCTGGAGGTGGCGGACCGCCCGGGCGTGCTGGCCCAGGTCGCCCAGCTGATGGGGCTCCAGGGGGCGTCGATCCGCTCGTTCGTCCAGAAGGGCCTGGGGGAGAACGCGCGCCTGGTGATGGTCACCCACCCGCTCCTGGAGTCGAAGTTCTACGCCGCGCTGGAGCTGATCGGCGGCCTGGACTTCATGCGCTCGCGGCCGCGCGCGATCCGCGTGATCGACGAGGAGTTCCTCTAGGCCTCATGGCCGGCCTCATCGAGCGCTACCGCGACCGGCTCCCGTTCGCCGCTGACGATCCCGTGATCAGCCTGCAGGAGGGCTCGACGCCGCTCGTGCTCGCTCCGCGCATCAGCGAGCGGGCCGGGGTGGAGGTGTGGCTGAAGCTCGAGGGGACGAACCCCACCGGATCGTTCAAGGACCGCGGGATGACGTGCGCGGTGAGCGACGCCGTCCGCTCGGGCGCCGAGATGGTCATCTGCGCCTCGACGGGCAACACCGCCGCGTCGCTGGCCGCCTACGCGGCGCGCGCCGGCATCGGCGGCGCCGTGATCGTCCCCGAGGGCAAGATCGCCGCGGGCAAGCTGGCGCAGGCGCTCATGCACGGCGCGCGCGTCGTGGCGCTGCGCGGCAACTTCGACGAGGCCCTCAAGCTCGTGCGCGAGCTCACCCAGCGCCACCCGATCGCCCTGGTCAACAGCGTCAACCCGTTCCGCCTCGAGGGCCAGAAGACGGCGGCCTTCGAGCTGCTCGAGGAGCTCGGGCCGGAGCGTCCCCTCGATGCGTTGTGCATCCCGGTCGGCAACGCCGGCAACATCACCGCCTACTGGAAGGGCTTTCGCGAGTCCGGCGAGTCGCCCCGCATGCTCGGCTTCCAGGCGGCCGGCGCGGCGCCCCTGGTCCACGGTGCGCCCGTCGAGAAGCCCGAGACCGTCGCGAGCGCGATCCGCATCGGCAACCCGGCGCGCTGGGAGGAGGCGATGACGGCGGTGACCGAGTCCCGCGGCGCGATCGAGGCCGTCACCGACGAGGAGATCCTCACCGCCTACCGGCTGCTGGCGGCGTCGGAGGGGGTCTTCTGCGAGCCCGCGAGCGCGGCGTCGGTCGCGGGGCTGCTCAAGCACGGGGCGCGAGGGCGCGTCACGCGTGGTCTGCGTGCTCACCGGCCACGGTCTGAAGGACCCGCAGACCGCGCTCGAGCAGTCCGGCTCGGTCGTCCCGTGCGAGCCCGAGCTCGCGGCGGTCGAGCGCGCGGTCCTCAGCTGACGCGAATCTGACGGGCTCGTGACGGTGACCTGACGGCGCCGGCGCCACCATGCCGGGCGCCGTCCCACTCCGAAACCGCAGAGGCCCGATGACCGAACTCACCCCCCACGCCCTGGCCCAGACCCGGCGCTGGGCGACGTTGCTCGCCACGGACGCGACGGCTCCCGCGTGGCATCCGTTCGTGGGCCACAGCACGCCCAGTTCCCTGCGCGCCGCGGCCCAGTGGCTTGTCGACCAGGGCCACGCTCCAGGGCTGACGCACGAGATGGTGTGCATCCTGCTCGCGATGTACGTCGTCGACGTCGCCTCCGGGGCGGACGGCGGCTTCGGCGGCGCCTTCCTCCCGAGGGATGCGGCCTGACGCTAGGCCGCCCGCCGGGCGGGGCCGACATCCTGGTCGGCCTCCATCGGCACCTCGGCGGCGTAGGCGCGGGCGAGGCGCGCGACCACGTCTCGCAGATCGCCGCCGTGGGCCTGCGCAACCTGGCGCGATGCGCCGTTGGCGGCCCCGAGGCGTGCGGACCTGCTTGAGCTCGCGCTCGCAGCCGAGCATCGCCGCCCAGGGGCGGCAGGCGGCGAGGACGTCGTCGAGCTGGTCGACGGCGGCGATGCGCCTGCCGGAAGCGACGTCGATCAGGAGGGCCTGCATCCCGTCGCGCGCCGCCAGGAAGCGGTTCTCGTCGATGAGCTCGTTGGTCGCCGGCCCGTCTCCCGGGCTGTCGGGCCGCTCGAGCTCGAGCAGCGCCAGCGACTGGACCAGGGCAGCGAGGGCGGCGACGTCCGCGACCGTCGTCTGAGCATCCATGATGCGGACCTCGACCGTGCCGTAGCGCGGCTGCAGCCTGGCGTCCCACCACAGCAGGGACGGATCCGCGATGGCGCCGGACCGCAGCAGCGCGTCGACGCGCCCGACCCAGTCGGCGTAGTCGCGAAAGGCGCGCGCCACGCCGGTGCGCGGGAAGGCGTCGAAGACGGTGGTGCGCGTCGACGCGAAGCCCGTGGCCCGGCCCTGCCAGAACGGGGAGTTCGCCGACAGGGCGAGCAGGAGCGGCAGGTGCACGCGCAGCCGGTTCAGAAGCCTGACCGCGGCACGCGGGTTCGCTATCCCGACGTGGACATGCGTCGCGAGGGTCGGCTCGCGCCGGGCGAGCACGCGCATCGACGCGCCGATCTCGCGGTAGCGCGGGTCAGACGAGACGACCGTGTCGCTCCCCACGGCGGACGGGTGCATGCCGGCGACGCCGGCGCGGAGCCCGTGGTCGGCGAGCGCACGCGAGAGCTTCCAGCGCAGCTCGGCCAGCTCCGCGACCGCATCGGCGACCCGGCGATGCACGCCCGTGGTGACCTCCATCACGGCCGCGTGGGTCTCCTGCGTCACGCGATCGCGTAGCTCGGGCTCCAGGCCCGCGATCACCTCGTCCGAGCGGAAGGCCAACGACCAGTCGCGCGGGTCGAGGAGCATGAACTCCTCCTCGATTCCGATGGTGAACGCGCTGGAAGGCGAGCCCGCCCGCCATGCCGACCATGCTGGCAGGCTCGTCATCGGCCGACTGTCGCGGCTCGACGAGCCCGTGTAAATCGGGTCGCGCCCCTGAACTTTGCGCCGCCACCCCGAGGTTGCCCGATCGACGAGCCCGCCATAGTGGTGGGGATGGCTGTGCCCGAGGGACTCCGTGACATCGAGAGCCGTGCCGATTGCGAGCGGCTCGTGCGCGCCTTCTACGGGCGCGCCCTCGAGGACCCCATCATCGGCTTCATCTTCGTCGACGTCGCGAAGCTCGACCTCGAGGCGCACGTCCCCCGGATCGCCTCGTTCTGGGAGACGATCCTGCTGGGAGCCCAGTCCTACGGCGGCGGTGCCTTCCGTCCGCATGCGCAGCTGCACGCGAAGGTCCGGTTGCGCAGAGGGCACTTCGAGCGGTGGCTGGCGCTCTGGTCCGGCACGGTCGACGAGCTGTTCGCCGGCGACCGCGCCGAGCTGGCCAAGACGCATGCGCTGCGGGTGGCCCGCGCCTTCCACCGGCGCCTCGACGAGATGTCGTCAGCGGCCGATGCGGCTCCGCCGTCGGGCGGCCTGACGATCACCCACCACGGCTGACCGTCTTCGAGGGCCCGCAGTCGGTGGCGGGCGGGTCCTGTCGGCGGATCACGCTCCTCAGACTCCGCAGGCTCCGTCTGAGGACGTGTCCGCCGCCACCCGCCCGTGCAGCGTCCTTGCCCGGCCGGGCGGCTGCTCGTCCGAGGCGGGCGTGTGGGTCTGACCAACGCGACGCTCGTTCCCTACGTGGGAGCAGAAACGACGCTGCTTGGCCATCCGGGACGAGGCGGACATGTGATGCTTGCGCGCGTGGACGGTGTGCGCGTGCTGCTGACGGAGGGCTCCAGCCTCACCGCGCGTGAGGTTGTGACATGCCTCGGTCCCGCCGGCTACCACCTCGAAGTGCTCGACCCGGACGCGATGTGCCTCGCGCGATTTAGTCGCTGGGTGCGGAAGGTCCACCGCTGCCCACGTGCCGGCGCCGATCCCGTGACTTACCTCCAGACGCTCGGAACGGTCGTCGCGGAGCGCAGGATCGACGTAGTGCTCCCCACGCACGAGCAGGCGTGGCTTCTCGCGACCGCCGGCCCGCTGTTGGCTGCGGGGGTGCGCGTTGCGGTCGCCGAGGCGGCTGCCTTTGAGCGGGTCCAGAGCAAGATCGCGTTCGCCGGGTTGCTCGACCAGCTCGGGCTCCCGCAACCGAAGTGGCGGTTGGTGGATTCAGCGAGCGATCTGGCGGACCTCTCGTTCCCGTACTGGCTGAAGGCGGCGTTCAGCACGGCCGGGCAGGGCGTTCGGGAGGTCGTGGACGCACGCTCGCGCGATGCAGCGCTGAGCGCCCTGCTGGGTGCGGAGGTCCCGGTGATGGTCCAGCAGCCGGCGGCGGGTCAGTACGGGCAGGTGCAGGGCCTGTTCGACCGGGGTCGGCTGGTGGCGGTCCACACAAGCGTGCAAAGGGGAGCTGGCATGGGGGGCAGCGCCGCGGCGAGGCTGAGCGTCGATCATGCCACTCCGCGGGAGCACATCGCCGTCGTCGGCGAGGCGCTGGCGTGGCACGGCGGCCTCACGCTCGACTACCTGCACGAAGACGGGTCGCCGCAGTACATCGAGTGCAACCCTCGCACCGTCGAGCCCGGTAACGCGGCCGCCAGCGGCGTCAACATCCCCGAACTGCAGGTCCGCCTGACGCTTGGCCACGAGCTTCCCGGGTCGACTTGTGTGGGACGCGCGGGGGTGCGCACGCACGGAACCATCGCGTTGCTGCTGGGAAGCGCCAGCCGTGGCGGATCGCGTCGATCGCTGCTGGGTGACATACGCGACGCAGTCGTGCGCCGCGGCCTGTACGCGGACAGCATCGAGCAGCTGACGCCGGTGCTGCGCGATCCGCCGAGCCTGGCCCCAGCTGGGTTCGTCACCGCTCGGCTCTTGGTCTCGCCCCGGCAGGCCGCGGGCATCGCCGAGACGGCCGTCGACAGCTACTCGATCGGTCCGAGGACCTTGGCGGACGTCGCCCGCTCCGCCGCGACTTCCAGCCCCTGAGACTGATGGCGCCGCCATCACGACCCGCCGTGGGCGACCTCGCGCATGGAGGCGGCGAAGGCCGCTGCCCGCCGCTCCTGGCCGCCCGCCACCGCCATCCGCCAGCGGCGCACGACGTTGAGCAGGGCGGTCAGGTGCATGTCCACGCCGATCGCCACCGAGGGGTCGCCGCGCGCAAGCGGTTCGAGGCCACGATCACGCGTGGACACGGCCGGGGCTGAGTCCGCGTTACTCCGGGATCGGGGGCAGAGCTGGTTTCGAGGTCCGTCGGGTGGTGGCGGTGGGCGGCCGAGCGGCGGCAGCGCAACGGCGGTCAGAGCTCGCGGTGGGGCCCGACCGCCGTCGGGTGAGTGCGCCGGGCGATCGGCGGCCGGCCGTGTGTGAGGTGATCGTGAGCGTGTGGGGCCGTCCGGTGCGGACGACGTCGACGCCGACCTGGCGGCACGCCGCGCGCGCGGCCGTGAGCGCCTCCTCGCCGCTGCAGTGCAGTGTCAGCGCGGTGGTGAGCGTGCCGGCGGGGTCAAAGGACGCATCGTCGTCGCGGTGCCAGAAGACGTACGAGCCGAGGCCGCCGGGATGCCGCGCGCGTAACTCGGCGGCCAGTCCGGCCGCGTCGCTGGCCATCGCCGGCCGAGCGGCGATGCCGTGGCTGGCCAGGTTGGCGAAGGCGAGCAGCATCCGGTCGCGGTCGCTGAGTTCCATGCTGGTGATCTCCTCGCGCGCGGATCAGGCCCAGCCCGGCTGCGCGGTCAGGCGCAGGTAGGGCTTGATCACGCGGTGGTCGGGGAAGCGGCGTGCCGCCTCCTCCTGGGACACCGCGGGAGTGATGATGACGTCCTCCCCGGGCTGCCAGTCGGCGGGCGTGGCGAGCTGGTGGGCGGCGGTGAGCTGTAGCGAGTCGAGCACGCGCAGGATCTCGCCGAAGTGCCGGCCGGTACTGGCCGGATAGGTCAGCGTGAGCTTGACCTTCTTGTCGGGGCCGATGATGAACACCGAGCGCACGGTGGCGGTGTCGTCGTGACGGGGGTGGATCATCCCGTACAGCGTCGCCACGCGGCGGTCGGGGTCGGCGATCAGCGGGAAGTTGACCTCGGCGCCCTGCGTCTCGGCGATGTCGGTCGCCCAGGCGCGGTGCGACTCGGCCGGATCGACCGAGACGGCGGCGACCTTCGTGTCGCGCGCCGCGAACTGGTCGTGCAGCCGCGCGACGGCGCCCAGCTCGGTGGTGCACACCGGCGTGAAGTCGGCGGGGTGCGAGAACAGCACGCCCCAGCTCTCGCCCAGCCATTCATGGAAGCGGATCTCGCCGTCGGCGGTCTGGGCGGTGAAGTCAGGCGCAAGATCGCCCAGGTTCAGGGTCATCGGGGGCTGCTTGGGCGCCGCGGTTGCGGTCGGCGTCGTGGGGGGCGGGGGGCCGCACATGAGGTTCCTTTGTGGTTGTGGCTCTCGCTGGAGGGCCATGGGGAGGAGTGGATCGAACTGCTCCGCAAAGGTATGCCTGCGGCGGTCCCGTTCGATGACGGGGCGATGAGACCTCGATGAGGATCTGGGACTAGCTGATGTGAGCGCGCCAGTCCGCGCGCAGGCGGTAGCCGCTGCCGCGCACGGTCTCCACGACCGGCCCCGCGGTGCCCAGCTTGCGGCGCAGCGTTCGCACGACGGCGTCGACGACGTTGCTGCCGCCGGTGAACTCGGTGCCCCAGACCTCGCGCAGCAGCTCGCTGCGCGTGACGATGCGCCCTTCGCGTTCGCGGAGGTGTCGGAACAGTCCGAGCTCGAGCGGCGTGAGTGACACCATCCTGCCCTGCACCGCGAGCTCGCGCGCACTCTCGTCGAGCTGCGGCTCGTCGTCCACGCCGAGCTCGCGCGCCACGAGCGATGCCAGCCAGCCGTCGACCGAACCGGGCCCGAAGTCGAGGACGAGGCTCGCGTACTCCCGCCCGTCCAGGCTGGCCGCGCCCTCGGCCAGGGGCCGAAAGCCGAGCTTCGCGAGCACTGGCCCGTACGTCGGCAGGTCTTGGACGACGGCGTACATCCGCCGCAGTGCCGGCCGCAGCGCCATGTACGTGCGCTTGACGTCAAGGAAGCAGGCGGCCTGCGACGCGCACGGCAGCTCGCCCCGCTCCGCGTCAAGCCAGCGGCGAAGCCCGAGCGCCAGCTGCCCCTTCGGAAGTGGATGCTCGTGCAGGTCGCGCGCCCAGGCCTCGAGCACGGGGTCACCCGCGACCAGCGACCGACGAAGCATGCGGCCCTCGAAGAGCGTGAAGAATCCCGCCACGGTGCCGTCCCGGTCGCGCAGCACGGAGAACGTCTCCGGAGCGTCCAGCCACCAGCGCTCCAACAGCGCAGCGGCATCGCGACCCTCGTGACGCCGCGCGACGGTGGCGACCGCGGAGGCGTCGTCGGCCCGTGCCGGCTCGACGGCGAGCGACTGGCTGCCGCTCGGGAAGAAGGCCTCGCGCGCCACCGGGTTGTCGATGAGGTACAGCATGTCGGCGGTGTATCGCCACAGCTCGGCCGGTGCCGCTTCCCGCGTCTCGGTTCGCAGCTGGCGCCACGCCGCCCTGCGATAGCTGCGGTAGCGGGTCGGGCTCGTGCCCCGCAGGAAGCCCGCGACGGCATCCCGCACCGCCTCGTGCACGACGAGGCCGTCGCGGCCCGCGTCGACGAACGGAAGGTCCAGCAGCCGGCGCAGTGCCTCGGCACCGTCAGGCTCCTCCAGCATCGCCCCCAGGACGGGCTCGGTGACCCGTCGCACGACCGAGGCCGCTTCGAGGGCACGCCGGGAGAGCGGGTCCTCGACGTCGTCCAGGTAGAGCCGCGTCAGCTCTTCGACGACGCGTGTGAGCGCCGCGTCCTCGAGCCCGAGGTCGGGGCGTTCGGCGACGCCGGCGGAGGCGAGCATGAGCGCGAGCGGATGCCCGCGTGCGATCCGGTTCAGCCGCGCCGCGTCGCTCGCCGGGACCCCGAGCCGCTCGAGCAGCGAGCAGGCATCGGCATCCTCGAGCGGATGGAGCGGCACGCTGCGAAACCCGTCGAGAGCGAACCACCCTGCGACAGGGCGCTCACGTCCGGCCAGCACGAGGCTGACGCCGGCCGGCAGCGACGGGACGAGCACCTGGCGCAGCCAGGTGTCCATGAGCCTGAAGACCTCGTAATGATCGAGCGCGAGCGCGACCGGCGGCGCGAGACCTTGCAGGTGCCGTGCAAGCTCGGAGACGTCGTCGAGCCGGCCGACGGCCTGGAGGAAACCCCACTCGGTCGGTTCGACGGTTCGGCAGTCGAGCTCGATGACGCTCGCCCCGCCTTCATGCGCGCGCTGGACGAAGGCACGCAGAAGGCCTGACTTGCCCATCCCGGCGATCCCGTGCAGGCAGATCACCTGCGTCTCGCCGCATAGGAGCTCTTCCAGGGCCCGAAGCTCCGCTTCGCGACCGACGAAAGGGACGCGACGCCGCTGGGTGACCGCCGTGGCGATGACCGCAGTATCCAGCGCGCGCGCCGGCTGGTGCAAGGCCCGGTTCAGACGCGCTCG
>CAWFMR010000038.1:0-26625 GCA_963816845.1 uncultured Actinomycetes bacterium
TGTCCGCCGACGTCGCGCCGCTCATCGTCGAGGCCTACGGTCTGACCGGTCGCGAGCTCGAGGTCACGCGGGCGATCGCCCGGGGGCTCAGCACCGCCGAGATCGCCGCCGAGTTGTACCTCTCGCCGCACACGGTCCGCGACCACGTCAAGGCGCTCTTCGAGAAGGTCGGCGTCTCCAGCCGCGGCGAGCTCGTGCACCGGGTCTTCGCCGAGCACTACGCGGCGCCGTCGCACCAGCGCAACTGACTGTCACTCGCTGCGCTCGCCTCTGGACATGCTCAGTGGGCTCGGGCTCCTAGTCAATCGCGAAGGAGCACGCGTGTTCGGGATCTGCGTGGGGCTCACCCGTTGGTCCTGGGCTGGCAGGATTGCGCCGGTGAGCGACCCCGACCGGCGCGACGCCTCGCTCGATCTGATGACACGGACCTCCACGCCCTGCTCGAGGGCGTGACGGCCCTGGTCGAGCAGGAGATCGCCGCCGCTCGGTCCGGGCCCGTGTTCGAGCGTCCGCCGTCTGCGGTGGAGGTCGACCGAGTCGTTGGCGCCGACCGGGCCCTGCCGGCGGAGGGCGAGAGCGTGGAGGAGCTGCTCGCCGCGTGCGCGGGCGTCCTCGCCGCCGGGCGGCGGACGACGCCGACGTTCTTCGGCTACGTGCAGTCGCCGCCGGCGCCGGTTGGGGTGGCGGCGGACCTGTTGGCGTCGGCGGCCGACCAGAACCTGACGTCGTGGCGGTCGGGTCCGGCCGCGGCGGCCGTCGAGCACCAGACGCTGCGCTGGCTGGGCGAGTTCGTGGGCTTCGACGCGGCGGCGACCGGAATCCTCGTCAGCGGCGGGTCCGCCGCCAATCTGACTGCGCTTCTCGTCGCCCTGCGCGCCATGACGGGCCCGGACGACGACCGCCGCGCGATGCGGGTCTACGCGTCAGCCGAGACGCACTTCTCCGTTGCCAAAGCGGCGACGGCACTGGGCGTGGGGCTCGAGCCGGTGGCCGTCGACCGCGACCGCCGGCTCGATCCGGCGGCGCTGCGGACGGCGATCGCCTCCGATCGTGCTGCGGGCTTGTTGCCGATCTGCGTCGTGGCCAACGCCGGGACGACGTCCACTGGTGCCGTCGACCCGCTGGATGCGGTGGCCACCGTCGCGGCCGACGCGGGCGTCTGGCTGCACGTGGATGGCGCGTACGGGGCACCCGCCGCGGCAGACCCCGCCTGCCGCCATCTCTTCGCCGGTCTGCACCGCGCCGACTCGCTGTGCATCGACGCCCATAAGTGGCTCTACGCCCCGGTCGACTGCAGCGCGCTGCTGCTGCACGACGCGGCGGCCACGGCACGGGCCTTCGGCGCCGGTGCCGACGACTACGTCCGCGTCCTCGCCACCCAACCGACGGAGACCTTCGCCTTCTGGGACCACGGCCTGGAGCTCAGCCGCCGTTTCCGGGCGCTGAAGCTGTGGGCGACGCTGCGCTTCCACGGTGCGCGCCGGCTCGCGGCCGCGATCGGCGAGGACATCCGCCTTGCCGCCCACCTCGCCGAGCTCGTCGCCGCCGCGGAGGATTTCGAGCTCCTCGCGGGACCCGGACTGAGCATCTGCTGCTTTCGGCATGCGCCGACGCACGTCGACGAGCCCTCGCTCGACGCCCACAACGAGCGGATCCTGCAGGCGCTGCAGCGCGACGGTCGCGTCTACCTGTCGAACGCGACGGTCGACGGCCGCTTCGCTCTGCGGGCCTGCATCACGAACTTCCGCACCACGCAGGCGGACGTCGAGCGGGTGCTCACGGTCGTGCGCGAGCTCGCTGGCTGACCCGGCCACCGATCGCGGTCGTCATCTCGCTGCGCCGGGACGCACGAGCAGGACGTCCGCACCGGCGCCTTCCTCACGCGCGACGAAGCCTGCGCGACGGTAGAGCGACAACGCCTCGGCACTCGGGGAGACGACCAGTCGCGCGTAGGCGCGCGCCTCAGCCGCAGCGATGACCTCGGCCAGCAACGCCGCTCCGATAACGGTTGCGGCTGTCCTGGCGCACGAACATGTTGCCGACGTAGCCCCACCGCGAGTCCTCCCGTCCGGGCTCGGCATGCGGCGGTACTCGAACAGGGACGCCATGCCGACCGGCAGGTCGACCATGGCGGCCAGCCACGTGGTGCGGCGCTCTCCTTACGCCGCCATCCAGGAGGCCACGCGCTCCGAGAAGGTCCGACTGGCTCGGTGTCGGCAGACCACAGCGCGCGCAGTTCTGCGAGGGCGGCGACATCGGCGCCGTCAGCCACCCGTATCGCGAGGTCAGACAAGTCGGAGGCCATCGCCTCAATCTTGCCGCCTGCGACCGCATCCAGGAGGACGCCGCAAGTCATTAGAGTCGCGGTCTCGAACTGCGATGAACCTGGCCCCGACCGATCCGCTCGCGGTCCGGCTCACGGGCGCCGTCCGTGCCGGCGCGCTGGGCGAGCTGGCGCTGCTGCTAGACGAGCAGCCGGAGCTGGTCAGGGCGCGGATCGCGGGGCGGCGCGGCGGCTGGCGCACGGCGCTGCACGTCGCCACCGACTGGCCTGGGTACTTCCCCAACGGCCCGGCGGTCGTGCGGTTGCTCATCGAGGCTGGCGCCGACCCCAGCGCGCCGAGCGCTGATGGGCCGTCGGAGACGCCGTTGCACTGGGCGGCGAGCAGCGACGACGTCGAGGTCGCGGCCGCGCTGATCGATGGAGGGGCCGACATCGAGGCGCCCGGTGCCTCGATCGCGGGTGGAGGGCCGCTCGGCAATGCGGTCGGCTACGGCTGCTGGCACGTGGCGCGGCTGCTGGTCGAACGGGGTGCCCGCGTCGATTCGCTCTGGCAGGCGGCCGCGCTCGGCATGACCGAGCGCGTGGTGGAGCTCCTCGGCGCCGATCCGCCGCCGACCCAGGAGGAGCTCGACGGGGCGTTCTGGCAGGCCTGCCACGGCGGCCAGCTGCGGATGGCCGAGCTGCTGCTGGCGCGCGGCGCGGACATCAACGCAATACCGGGTTACAGCGAGCAGACGCCGCTCGACGTCGCCGGCAGCACGGACACACGCCGTGGCCAACTCGTCGGCTGGCTGCGCGAGCGCGGCGCTACATCCGCGGAGGGGCCGGCGCCCGAGCAGTAGATATTCCCACGCCTCGGGACGACTCCGGGTTCTCGCTCGGCTCAGCTTTGGTCGGTCGTCTGGGCCGGCTCGGCGAGGTCGATCGTGGCCGCCCAGCTTCCGAGCAGGTTCAGCGCGTCCTCGGAGCGAGAGCCGGGTTCGGCGGCGTAGGTGAAGAGCGTCAGCCCGTGGTCGGCGGCGATGTCCAGGCGGTTGAAGCTGAGGCTGAGCTCGCCTACGACGGGGTGGTGGAAGTGCTTGACCGCGGTGGCGTGGAAGCGCACGTTGTGTGCGGCCCAGTGGGTCCGGAACGCCTCGCTCTGCGTGGCGAGCTCGCCGACGAGATCTGAGAGGTCGCGGTCGTACGGGTCGCGACCGGCCGCCGACCGCAGGATCGCGGCGGTCTCGCGGGCGGCGCGGTCCCAGTCGGCGTAGAACGCTTCGGCGCGAAGGTCGAGGAAGACGAACCGCGCGTGATTCGCCGGCCGCGCAGGAGCGGCGTACAGCTCGGAGAACAGCGCGCGCCCGAGCTCGTTGGTGGCGAGGATGTCGAGGCGGTCATTGCCCACGTACGCGGCAGCGCCGGTGATCGCGTCGAGCGTCCACTGAATCTCCGGCCGGATGCGTGGCTTGGCCTGACGCCGGCGCGGGCGCGCTCCGGCCGGCTGGGCCGCGCGGGCGAGGTCGAAGAGGTGGGCGCGCTCGGCGTCGTCGAGCTGGAGCGCCCGTGCCAGTGCCTCCAGGACGCCCTCGGATGCGCCGCTCATGTCTCCGCGTTCCAGGCGCGTGTAGTACGGAACGCTCACGCCCGCCAGGACCGCGACCTCTTCTCGGCGCAGGCCTGGGACACGGCGAGCACCGTAGGTCGGCAGCCCGGCCTGCTCGGGCGTGATCTTCGCCCGGCGGGAGGTCAGGAACTCACGGATCTCGGTCTTCGTCTCCACGACGACCAGCGTAGACCCGACGACGTGCGCTTGGGGGACCCTGCCAGTACCTGTCTCAACAGGGACTCCCACCTTCTCCAGATCCGCGCTTTGCTGGACGCCATGACCACCCAGAAGACCTGGCTCATCACCGGCGCCGGCCGTGGAATGGGCGTCGACATCGCCAAGGCCGCGCTAGCCGCCGGCCACAACGTCGTGGCCACCGGGCGCAACCCCGACGCGGTCGCCGAGGCCGTCGGCGACTCGGACCACCTGCTCGTCGTCAAGCTCGACGTCACCGAGCACGGAGGACGCCGAGGCGGCGGTCAAGGTCGCGGTCGACCGCTTCGGCGGCATCGACGTGCTGGTCAACAACGCCGCCAGCTTCTACGCGGGCTACTTCGAGGAGCTCACGCCAGAGCAGATGGACCGGCAGATCACCACGAGCCTGATCGGCCCGATGAACGTCACGCGCGCTGTCCTGCCGGTCATGCGCAAGCAGCGCTCCGGGCACGTCCTGACGATCTCCTCGTCGGCGGGGTTCGCCGGCTTCGAGTACGGCACCGCCTACGCCGCATCGAAGTTCGGCGTCGACGGCTGGATGGAGTCGCTCGCCCCCGAGGTCGAGCCGTTCGGGATCCACACGACGGTCGTCAATCCGGGGTTCTTCCGCACCGAGCTGCTCACGAAGGAGTCCACGAACTACGCCGTCCGCCGTCCATCGAGGATTACGCCGAGCGCAACGCCGCCCAACGCGAGTTCTGGGACGGCATGAACGGCCAGCAGGGCGGCGACCCCGCCAAGCTCGCCCGGGCGCTCCTGACCATCACCGACGAAGAGCAGCCGCCGTTCCGGTTCATCGCCGGCGCCGACGCGCTCGCGCAGGCCGAGGAGAAGCTCGCCGAACGCCGCCAGCAGATCGACGCCTACCGCGACCTGTCCTCGTCGCTGGCGCTCGACGAGGCGGAGACCGCCGCATGAGCACCGACCGGCCCAGCGAGGAGGAGGGTGGGCGACGTAGACGCCGGGCACGCGGGCGTCGTCTCCAGAGCTGCCGTCGTGGGCAGCTCATCGGGCGTGCGTTGCGGAGAGGACCAGCGGGGCGAGCAGCAGGCGCTGCAGGCCGACGCTCAGCAGCGGCGCGTGGGCCTCGCGGTCGTAGGTGCGCGCGAGCACGGCGAGGTCGCGCACGTTGCGCGGCAGCCCTCGGCGCGTCATGCGCCCGGCCTGCGCCATGGCGACGACCTCGGCCAGCATCTCCTCCATCGCCAGCGCGGGACGGACCTCGACGCGCACGCGCGCCTGCACCTCGCCGGCGTTGGCGAAGCCGTGCACGACGCCCGGCGCGACCTCGACGACGTCGCCGGGGCGGGCGAGGCGCCGGCGCAGGCCGAGGCGGAAGCGCATGAGGCCCGCGACGACCTCGAAGCGCTCGGTCTGGATCGGGTGCACGTGGGGGATGGGGACCGCGCCGCCCGGGCGCAGCGCGAGCTCGAAGGCGAGCAGCTCGCCGCCGGTGCTGCCGGCCGTGTCGGTGAACGTGAAGCGCTCGCCGGTGACGGGGTTCTCGAGGGTCTGGCCTGGAGTGATCATGGCGCCAGTCAATACCGCTCGTATGAGACTGTCCATGGTCAGATCGCGCGACTTCATTCGCGATCGTCTAGGATCGCGCGCATGGACGCGGTTGCCGGATTGCTCGACGGGCCCCGCGCGCGCGGGGCGTTCCTGCTGCGCTCGACGATGGACCCGCCCTGGTCGCTGCGCATCGAGGACGAGGCGCCGCTGACGCTCGTCGCAGTCGTGCGCGGCGAGGCCTGGATCGTGCCCGACGGCCGCGATCCCGTCCGGCTGGCGACCGGCGACGTCGCCATCGTGCTCGGCCCCGAGCCCTACACGGTGGCCGACGACCCGGCCACCGCCCCGCAGGCGGTGATCCTCCCCGGGCAGCGCTGCACGACGCCCGACGGCCAGGAGGTCGCGCAGATGATGGACCTCGGCGTGCGCACGTGGGGCAACGCCGCCGACGGGGCGACCGTCATGCTCACCGGCACCTACCAGCTCGACGGCGAGGTCAGCCGGCGCCTGCTGCGCGCGCTGCCGACGCTGCTCGTCCTGCCCGGCGACGCCTGGGAGAGCCCGCTCGTCGGCCTCATGGCCGACGAGATCGTCAAGGACGACCCCGGCCAGGAGGCGGTGCTCGACCGCCTGCTCGATCTGCTGCTCATCGCCGTCCTGCGCGCGTGGTTCGCGCGCCCCGAGGCCGACGCGCCCGCGTGGTACCGCGCCTACGGCGACCCCGTCGTCGGCCGCGCGCTGCGCATGCTGCACCACAACCCCTCGCACCCGTGGACGGTGGCGGCGCTGGCCGACGCGACCGGCGTGTCGCGCGCCGCGCTGGCGCGGCGCTTCAACGACCTCGTCGGCGAGCCGCCGATGACCTTCCTCACCGGCTGGCGCATCGCGCTGGCCGCCGACCTGCTGCGCGAGCCCGGCGCCACCATCGGGTCGGTGGCCGACCAGGTCGGCTACGGGAGCCCCTTCGCGCTGAGCACGGCCTTCAAGCGCGTCCGCGGCGTGAGCCCGCGCGAGTACCGCGCGGGCTCCGTCGCTGCCGCCTGACCACGCCTTGCCTCGGTGAGCTGTTCGTGCGCGACGACGCCTACGCGGGCACGCCGTTCGTCACGCGGGCGCCCGGCGCCTCCAGCGCCGCCCCGATGAGCCGGTCGGCGATCCCGGCGAACGCGCTCGCCAGGCGCTCCTCCGCGATCCCCGCCGCGTAGGACTGAAACACGAGCGCGGCCTGGGCCTGCACCGCCGGGGTGGCGAGCGCGGGCTCGATCGGGTACGGCTCGCCGGGCCACGGATGCGGCCAACGGCGCGGCCACGGGATCTTGCCGTGAGGGGTCTGGCAGAAGTCGTCGCCGGCGTCCTGCAGGATCTCGCCGGCGTCGTAGCCGGCGACCTGCGCGGCGATCGCCGCGTCCGCGATGGCCGTCGCGGTCCGCTGGACCGCGAGGCGCAGCTGGACGCCGGGCGGGATCGGCTGCGGGTTGAGCTCGACCTCGGCGCCGTGGCCGTTCGGCCGCGAGGCCGCTGACCGCTCGAACACGAGCACGGGCACGTGCGGGTGCAGCAGCTCCCACAGCGTCGGGTGGAGCCGGGCGAGGACCGTCAACAGCTGGGCCGAAGATGAGGCGCGCACGACGCGACCTTCCTTAGGTAGTGAGACGAGGGACCTTCTGTTGGTCCGGAGGGGCGCCGATGCGCGGCGGATACCACCCACGATCAGTGGGATGAGCAACTGCACGGGTTTCACCCCGCAAGCGCCACCTCGGGCGCCGGAGCGGGTCGCCGATCAGGCGGTGGGGAGGGGGAAGAGGCCGAGGAAGCGGGTGACCGCCCCGCGGTCGCCCTCGATGGCGACATCGCCGGCGCGGCGGGCCTCTGCGAGCTTGCGCCCGTGCCAGAGGACGCTGGCCAGCGTCCCGGGGTCGGTCTCGATGGTGGCATCGGGGGCCGGCGCACTGCCTCGCGCGATCTCGATGCGCCCGTCGGCCACGTCGACACGGAAGCACTGCGCGCCGAGGCGCAGCTCGTAGCTGGCGGCCCGGCCCTCGGCGCAGGCCGCAGCGAAGAGGGACTTCAGCGCGATGACGACGGCGTCGACGCCGATCTCGGCTTCACCCGGGGGGAAGGGGGCCACGCTGCCGAAGCGCCCGAGCGCCAGCACGACGGGCTCGAGCTCGCGCCCGCGCTCGGTGAGCTCGTAGATCCGCGAGCCCGCAGGCGGCGGGAGCGTGCCTCGACGCACGATGCCCGACTGCTCGAGCTCGCGCAGGCGCTGGGCGAGGACGTCGGGGCCGACGTGGGGGAGCCCGGCGCGCAGGTCGGTGAAGCGCTTGGGGCCCAGCAGCAGCTCGCGGACGACGAGCAGGGCCCACCGCTCACCGGCGATGTCGAGGGCTCGCGCGACCCCGCAGCGGTCGCCGTACGTGCGCTTGGTCGACGCCATGGGGCAAGTCTAGCTTGAAATTGGAAATACCATGTCTATGATTGGTTTTTCCAACCAAGCGATCTTCGGGAGACGCCGATGAGCGAGCGCGACGACTACGAGCCGGGAGTGCCCTGCTGGATCGACATCCTGCAGCGCGACCCCGACGCCGCGATGGCCTTCTACGCCGAGCTGTTCGGCTGGGAGTTCGCCGGCCCGGGCGCGATGCCCGGCGATCCGCCGGGCCGCTACTTCGTCGCGCGCCTGCGCGGCCGCGACATCGCCGGCATCGGTTCGCAGCCGGCGGGCGATGCCTCGGCGCCGCAGGCCTGGAGCACCTACGTCTCCGTGGCCAGCGCCGACGAGGCCGCGCTCGCGGCGGCGGACGCCGGCGGTGCGGTCCTCGTCGAGCCCTTCGACGTCCTCCCGGCCGGGCGCATGGCCGTGCTGGCCGACCCGGCGGGCGCGCCGTTCTGCGCGTGGCAGCCCGGCGAGCGCAGGGGTGCGCAGCTGGTCAACGAGCCCGGGGCGTGGGCCATGAGCCACCTGTCCAGCCCGGATCCCGAGCGCGCCGCAGCGTTCTACGGCGCCCTCTTCGGCTGGACGACCGAGACGTTCGGCGAGGGCGACGCCGCGATGACCATGTTCCGCCTGCCCGGCTATGTCGGGGGCGAGCCGCATCAGCCGGTCTCGCGCGAGGTGGTGGCGACCATGTCCGCCGCGAGCGGCGACGGCGCGCTGGGCTGGAGCGTGTACCTCTGGGACCGCGATGTCGACGCGACGGCGGCGAAGGCCGTTGAGCTCGGCGGCAGCGCCCTCGCGTTGCCCTTCGACACGCCGATCAGCCGGATGGCCGTGCTCGCCGACCCGTCCGGCGCCACCTTCTCGATCAGCAACGTGCCGGGATAGCGCGCGATGCTCGATCATCCCGCCTGCCATGCACGTCGACGCCGCCATCGCGCCCGACCTCTCGCACCCGGTCGTCGAGGTCCTGCGCGAGCGGGCGGCGAGCGGATCGGCCCCGGGCGCGCGCCGTGATCCCCATCGCGTCGCGCTCGTGCTCGAGGGCGGCGGCATGCGCGGCGTCGTCTCGGCCGGCATGGCCGCGGCGCTCGAGCGCCTCGGGCTGACCGCGAGCTTCGACCTCGTCGTCGGCTCCTCGGCCGGCGCCATCAACGGCGGCGCGCTGCTGGCCGGCGTCGCCCGCGGCTGCGCCGCCGCCTACCACGGGCCGTTCGCGTCGCGCTCGTTCGTCAACCCCGCGCGCGTCCTCTGGGGGCGGCCGGTGATGAGCGTCGACTACGTGCTCGGCTACGACGCGCCCGACCTCGACGCCGGGCGCCACCAGCGGACGGTGGCGAGCCCGATCGAGCTGCATTGCGTGGCGGTCGACGTGGCGACGGCCGCCGCGGTCGACCTGTCCGGCATGGGCACCAAGCAGGAGCTGTGCGACGCGATCCTCGCCTCGAGCCGGATGCCGTGGGCGGGCGGGCCGCCGGTGGCGTTCCAGGGCCGGCGCTTCGTCGACGGCGGCCTGGCCGCGCCGATCCCCGTCGCCGAGGCGCTCGCCGCGGGGGCCACGCACGTCCTCGCGCTCCAGACGCGCCCGTACGACGTGCCGCGCAAGAGCCACTCGCGGCTGGCCGATCGCTTCATCGAGCGCCACCTGCGCCAGCTCAACCCCGCGCTCGTCACGCTCTACCGCGCCCGGGTGGCGGAGTACGAGACGACGGTCGCCGACATCGCGCGGCGCTCGGGCGACGCCGGCGCCGGGCCGCCGCACGTGCTCGGCCTGCGTCCGCCGGCCGGGACGCCGCCGGTCGGCCAGCTCGAGCGTCGCCCCGCGATCCTGGCCCAGGCCGCGACCGACGCCGAGCGCCTGGTCGAGGAGGTGCTGGCGTGAGCGCCGCGCGCGGAAACCAGCCCCGACGCCGCGCCGAGGGATAGCCTACGAACGTGGGTCTTCGCGGGCACGAGGGCGCGGTATGAGCGATCGCTCGCGCGCCGTGCTCATCACGGGCTGCTCGTCGGGCATCGGCGCCGCGACCGCCTCCCGGCTGGCCAAGGCGGGCTGGCCGGTCTACGCGACCGCGCGCCGGCCCGAGACCCTCGCTGCGCTCGAGGCCGACGGCTGCCGGACGCTGGCCCTCGACGTGGTCGACGAGGCGTCGCGCCAGGCCGCGGTCGACGCGGTCGTCGAGGCGGAGGGCGCCGTCGGCGTGCTCATCAACAACGCCGGCTACAGCCAGTCGGGCGCCGTCGAGTCGATCCCCGACGATCGCGTCCGCGCCCAGTTCGAGACCAACGTCTTCGGCCCGCTCGCCCTCTGCCGGCTGGTCCTGCCCGGGATGCGCGAGCAGGGGTGGGGCAAGATCGTGCAGCTCTCGTCGATGGGCGGGAAGCTCACGTTCCCCGGCGGCGGCCTCTACCACGCCACCAAGCACGCGCTCGAGGCGCTCTCCGATGCACTGCGCTTCGAGGTCAAGGGCTTCGGCATCGACGTGATCCTCATCGAGCCGGGCCTCATCACGTCCGGCTTCAGCGACGTGGTGATGCGCGAGCTCGGCACGGCGTCGGCGACCGACGGACCGTACGAGGAGTTCAACCGCGCGGTCGGCGAAGCCTCGCGAGACGTCTACGAGAAGGGGCTGCTGGCCAAGCTCGGCGGCCCGCCCGACGCGGTCGCCGAGCGCATCGAGGCCGCCCTGAAGGCCAAGCGCCCCCGCGCCCGCTACACGGTCACCCCGTCGGCGCGCGCGCTGCTCACCCTCCATGCCGTCCTGCCCGACCGGGGCTGGGACGCCATGGTCGGCGCGTCGTTCCCGCGACCGCGACGAAGTTGAGATCGCCGCGCAAGGACGGCGCGCCCCGGAGCGTTGGCTTCCCAGGGTCATGCGTCCGGCCTACGCCATCGCCGCCGTTGCCGCCGCCGTCCTCACGGTCGGGGTGCAGGCGGCGGCCGCCGACGGCTTCGCGCGCGGCGACCTGCTGGCGAGCGTCGGCACCCCGAGCGTCATCGCGCGCTTCGCCCCCGACGGGACCGCGAAGGGCACGCTCGCCGACAGCGCCGGCGCCGGTCCGCTCTGCTTCGACCCGTCGGGCGAGCACCTCGTCGCGCCGGGGACCGGGCTCTACGACAGCACCGGCACCCGGCTCGCTTCGGCATGGGCGTCGGTGACCCCGGTCGGCGACTGCACCGTCGACAAGGCCGGGAACGTCTACCTCGCGGGCGGTCCGTCCACCGGGGACAACGTCACCGGCCGCGCCCCGATCCGCAAGTTCGACCTGACCGGCCACCCGCTGGGCAGCTACGACGTCGCCGCGACCGGCCTCACGTATACCCGCGCCGTCTACAGCCTGGACCTCGCGCCCGACCAGTGCACGATCTATTACGGCCTCGGCGGCGGCGAGGACATCCTGCGTTACGACGTGTGCACGAACACCCAGCTGCCGGGGTTCGGCGGCGCGGGGTTCCCGTGCGATCAGCTGCGCGTCCGCCCCAACGGCGAGGTGGCGGTCACGTGCGACAGCCACGGATGGCTCCTCGACACGTCGGGGACCCAGGCCATGTACTTCGCCAACCCCAGCGATCCGCCCAACGTCAACGGGCGCTTCGCCGCCCTCGACGCCGACGGAAAGTCCTTCTGGATGGGCACCCTCGCCGGCGTGTTGGCGCGGTACGACATCGCGACCGGGCAGCGGGTGGATCGATGGACCGCCGGGCTGGGCCTCGGCGGCATCGCCGTCTACAACCCGCCCGCTCCGCCGGCGCAGGGCACCGGTACGGCCACGACGCAGAGCACGTCGGGCTCGACCACGCTCGACGGGACGACCGGCGGGCAGACGTTCGCGATGGCCTCGTCGGCGCCGTCGCTCGACATGCCCGCCCTCGCCGTCGCCCACGGCCGGCTGCTCACCTCCGGGCGTTCGCTGCTGCTCGACACGGGCCTGCAGGTGACCTGCCCCGCCGCGGGCCCGAGGTGCACCGCCAACGTCACCCTGACGGTGGCCGGCTCGGGCGCGCGCGCGGCCGCCGCGTCGGCCACGCGCGTCGGCACGCTGAGCGCCAAGATCGCGCCCGGCGCCAAGGCCAAGCTCGTGGTGCGCCTGAACAAGAAGGGCGCTGCGCTGATCCGCAGGCACCGTGCTGTCACCATCGCAGCGCGCGTGAGCATCCGCGCGGGCAACGGGCCGGCGGTCGTCAGGAAGACGAGCGTGCGGGTCCTGCTGCGCCGCCCGCGGTGACCTGACACCGACCGTTTTGGACGGGGTCCGGCGGGAAGGCCGATCCCATGCAGCCACGAGCGGAGGACTCCGAGCTACAGACGCGGACGATGCGCAAGGTCGCCGTCCGCCTCATACCGGTCCTGCTGGGCCTCTACATCGTCGCCTACCTGGATCGGGTGAACGTCACCTTCGCTCAGGACAGGCTCGAGTCCGACCTCGGCTTCTCGGGCGCCGTCTACGGGTTCGGCGCCGGCGTCTTCTTCATCGCCTACTTCTTCCTCGAGGTCCCCAGCAACCTCGCGCTGCACCGCTTCGGGGCGCGCAAGTGGATCGCGCGCATCATGGTCACCTGGGGGATCGTCTCGGCCTGCACGCTGTTCGTGACCGGCCCGCTGGGCTTCTACGCCGTGCGCTTCCTGCTGGGCATGGCCGAGGCCGGCTTCTTCCCGGGCATGATCCTCTACCTCTCCTACTGGTTCCCGGCCCGGGAGCGCGCCCGCGCCGTGGGCTTCTTCATGTCGGCCATCGCGATCTCCTACGCCATCGGCGCGCCGATCTCGGGCGCCATCATGTCGCTCTTCGACGGCACCGCCGGGCTGAAGGACTGGCAGTGGCTGTTCCTCATCGAGGCCGTGCCGGCCGTGCTGGGCGGCATCTTCGTGTGGCGCTACCTCGACGACGGCCCGGCCGAGGCGAGCTGGCTGCGTGCCGACGAGAAGCGATGGCTGGCCGAGCGGCTGGAGGGCGAGGAGGCGGCGCGCCTCGAGCGCGATCGCCACTCGATCGGCGACGCGCTCAAGGACCGGCGCGTGCTCGTCGTTCGGCCTCCTGTACTTCTGCATGGTCGTCAACGTCTACGGGCTGTCGTTCTGGGTCGGCGAGATCGTCGACAAGGTCGGGGGCCTCAGCGACGTCGGCAAGGGCTTCGTGACCGCCATCCCGTACACGGTGGCCATCTTCGGCCTCGTGCTCATCTCGCGCCATTCGGATCGCACCGGGGAGCGCAAGCTCCACGTGGCGATCCCGCTGGCCCTCGCCGCCGTGGCCTTCGCGCTCTCGACCGTGGTCTCGCCCGTCGCGGCCATCGGGGCGCTCGCCGTCGGCCTCTTCTTCCTGCTCGGCGCGCATCCCGTCTTCTGGACGATGCCCGCCGCGCTGCTCAGCGGGACCGCGGCGGCCGCTGGGATCGCCCTGGTCAACTCGATCGGCAACCTCGGCGGGTTCGTGGGGCCCTACCTCGTCGGGCTGATGAAGGACGCCACCGGCTCGACCGACGGCGGCCTGGTCACGCTCGCGTTCATCCTGGCCATCGGGTCGGTCCTGGCCACCCGCGTCGCGCACGACCCCGCGGTCGAGCGCGCGCGGCGACCGAGCGATCGCTTCTCGCGGCAGCCACGCGTCGTCGCCGCGCCCAAGCGGGTACGGCCGGTCGCCTAGCGGATAGCCTGCGCCGATGATCGACGCGAGCGTGCTCGTCGTCGGCGGCGGCGCGATCGGCGGGATCACGGCGGCCAAGCTCGCGGGCACCGTCCGGCGGGTGGTCGTGCTCGACGCCGACGAGCGCCACGTCGCGCTCCTGCGCGAGCCCGGCCTGACCTACGAGGAGGCCGGCGCGCAGCACACCGTCGCCCTCGACGCGGTCGGCTCGCCCGACCAGCTCGACGGCGAGTTCGACTTCGCGCTGGTGGCCGTCAAGTCGCCCTTCCACGAGGCGGCGCTGGAGCCGCTGGCCGCGCGGGGCGGCATCGACGCCTTCGTCTCGCTGGGCAACGGTCTCATCCAGGACCGGATGGCGCAGCTCGTCGGCGCCGATCGCCTGCTCTCGTGCATCGTGGAGTGGGGTGGGACGAACCTCGGGCCCGGGCACGTCGTGCGCGACACCATCGCGCCGATGGTGGTCGGCGAGCTCGACGGCTCACAGCGCCCGCGCACGCAGCTCCTCGCCCGCTGCCTGGAGGCGGTGGGCGACGTGCGCCTGACGCGCAACGTGCGCGGGCAGATCTGGTCCAAGCTGCTGGTCAACTCGGCCTTCACGGGCCTGTCGGCGGTGTCGGGCCTGCGCTACGGCGGGGTCGCCCAGCACCCCGACGGCCGCGCGGCGGTGTACGCGATCTGGGCCGAGGGCTTCGCGGTCGCCTGGGCGGAGGAGGTCACGCTCGACCGCGTGCTCGACGTCGAGCCGCGCGAGCTCATCGACCGCGACGACGCGGCCCTCGCCCGCATGATGGCCATCGCCGGCAACACCAAGCCGTCGATGCTCCAGGACCTCGAGCAGGGGCGGCCGACCGAGGTCGACGTGGTCAACGGCGGCGTCGCGCAGCGCGCCCGCGCGCACCGCATCGCGACGCCGTTCAACGACCGCGTGGTCGAGCTCGTCCACGCCATGGAGCGCGGCGAACGCGCCCCGGCGCCGCGCGAGCTGACCGAGCTCGTGGCCGTCGCCCGCAGCGACGGCGACCGCCCGGTCTAGGTCAGCGCCGCCACCAGCCGGTGGTTGCGCAGCTGCTCCGGGGGCGCGCCGTGCAGGACCCAGTCACCGTTGTCGCGGCGGCTGATCGCGCCGGTGCGGGTGAGGTCGCCGATCGCGCTCGTCACGGTCGGGCGGTGAGCGCCGACGAGGTCGGCGAGGCGCTGGTGGCCGAGCGGGAGCGCCAGGACGATGCCGTCGGAGTGCACGCGTCCCCAGCGCTCGGCCAGGTGCCAGAGCGTGAGCAGCAGCCGGTCGTCGACGCGCTGGTGGTGGGCGATGGCCAGGGCGACCGCGAGATGGTGCGCGCGCCGCGTGCCGCGGTTGAAGAGCTCGAGGCCGAGCTGCGGCCACGGCACGATGCGCACCACCAGCCCGTGGTCGAGCACGGCCAGGCGCGTGGGCTCGAGCACCGTCCAGCCCACCTCGGCCTGGACGTGGGAGCCCTCCTCGTCCCAGCTCCAGGGGCGCATGACGTCGCCGGGGCCGATCAGCTCGACGCAGCGGCGCCCGAGGACGTCGACGTCGCGGCTCAGCAGGCCGTCGACGATGAGGAAGCCGCGGTGGTGGACGTCGGCCTCGCGCGCGACGTGGACGTCCCAGGCGCCCGGCGAGAGCTGCTGCACACGCGCCAGCGCGTCGCGGCGCGCGCGCTCGAGCTCGTCGGCGTCGAGCAGCTCCGCGAGGTCCGGATCGGCGTCGACCAGGCTGATGACGTTGCTCCCCATGGGCGAGTCCTACCCATCGCGGGCATGTCGGATCGCTGACGTCGGCGCCGGAACCTCGCGACGGGGACCCGCGCCCCACCGGCTCTACCTTCGCCCACCCTCGTCCACCAAAGGAGACCTTCATGTTGTGGCTGATCCTGGGAATCGTCCTGCTCATCATCGCCATCGCCGGCGGCGTGATCGTCCATCCGATCCTCTTCGCCCTCGCGATCGTGGCCCTCGTCGTCTTCTTCGCCGGCTCGCGCGGGCGAGCGGTGTGAGCGCGTTGCGCTCTTGCGCCCGGTCGATGGTCAGTCAGCAGGGGGGTGGGGCCGGCCACGGCTGCGGCCTCGAGGTGCTCGAGCTCGACCTGGGCGAGGCGGCCGGGGTCGCCGTCCGGGGCGAGCTCGAGCTCGCCACCGCGGCGGAGCTGTCGGCCGCGCTCGACGAGGCGATCCGCACGACCGAGGGCCCGTTCGTCATCGACCTCTCGAACGTCGGCTTCCTGGACTCGAGCGGGATCGCCTGCCTCATGCGCGCGCGGGCGCTGCTGGGGCGCGAGGATCGCGTGCTCGGGCTGATCTGCCCGCCCGGCAGCACGCGCCGCGCCCTGGAGATCACCGGGGTCGACGAGCTCGTCGCGCTCTACGGCTCGCGCGACGAGCTCGACCGTCAGCGGCGGGCTAGGGCTTGACCCGCACGACCTGCGGGTCGTGGTCGGAGGCCTGGTCGTGGTACTCGGCGTTGACGTGGACCACCTGGTACTGCACGTCGCCGAGGCCGGGCGTCACGAGGATGTGGTCGAGGACCTGCGAGACGCCGTTGAACACGTAGGTGTACTGCTGGTCCTTGGGCAGCGTCGCGATCAGGTCGGTGAGGATCGAGGGCCCCGAGCCGTCGGCCGTGCCCGTTCGCAGCGCCGCCACCGACGGGCTGAACTGGAAGTCGTTGAGGTCGCCGAGGACGACGACGTCGGCCTTGCGGTCGACGTCGAGGATGTGCCCGACGAAGTCGTGGACGACCTGGGCCTGGCCGGCGCGCTGCACGGTCGAGGACTGCGCCGGGAACTGGAAGCGCCCGTCGGCGTTCTGGTCGCCGCCCTTGGAGTTGAAGTGGTTGGCGATCACGAAGACCGTGCGGCCGCGGAACGCGAACTCGCCGGCCAGCGGCTTGCGGCTCGTGGTCCACACCGGGTTGCTCGGGTCGATGCGCCCCGGCGACAGGGTGAGCGCCGGGTCGCCGTGGCTCTTGACCACCGCCGTGCCCGTGGTCGACCGGTTGACCGACGACGAGCCGCGATCGACGAACGAGACGCGCGACGGGTCGAAGAGGAAGACGACGCGGATGTTGCCGCCGGGCTGGCCGCCGTCCTTGTCGTCGACCGGGTCGATCTCGCGCCAGCGGTAGCGCGGGCCGCCCGCGGCCACGATCGCGTCGGTCAGCTTGGTCAGCGTCTGGTCGGCCGCGACGGTGCCGTCGTCGGTCGCGCCGGTGTTGTCCTGCACCTCCTCGAGGGCCACGACGTCGGGCTTGGAGAGGTTGGTGACCACGCCCTCGGCCAGGCGCTGGTACTTGGCGGCGGGGTCGCCGGGGGCCAGGTTCTCGACGTTGTAGGTCGCCACCGCCAGCTGCTTGGAGCTCTGCGCGGTGGCCGTGACGGGCGCCAGGTGGTTGTGCTGGACGGTGCCCAGCGTGGTGGCGGCGATCAGGTAGCCGCCGAACTGCGAGTAGTCGACCGGGCCCACGGTGGGGCCGCTGAACACGTCGCCCACGTCGACGCCGGGGTTCGCGCCGTTGGCCGGCACGACCTCGACGCGGCCCGAGGGGATCGCGTTCTCGGCCAGGATCTCGGTGCCCGCCGCGGTAGGTGGTCGCCTGCGTCGGCTTGGTGGTGATGAACTGCTCGCCGAAGCTGTTGGACGGGCCGACCACGCGGGCATCGTCGACCTGGACGCGCATCCCCTCGCGCGACTCCCAGAAGTCGAGGGCCGAGCGGCTGGGCGTGATCGGCGTCGACTCGATGTTGGCGCCGTTGAGGTCCGGGGCGTAGGCGTCGGGCACCGTGCCCGCCCCGATCACCTCGGGCGCCGGCAGCGGGTTGGCGTGCGAGCGCACGATGACCGTCGGGGTCCCGATCTCGGTGACCGACAGGTTCGACGTCGTCGCGACGGAGTCGCCGCTCGACAGCGGATAGAAGTCGCGGACGGTGCCCGACACGAGCACCGAGTCGCCGACCGCCACGCCGGGCGACGAGGTGAAGACGAAGATGCCCTCGCTGGTGGCCGCGCTCGAGTCGGGATCGGGGTCCTGGATCCAGTAGCCGCGGCTGCTGCCCGTCGCGCGGATGGCGGTGACGATGCCGGGCACGTTGGTGACCTGCTCGCCGTTGTGGGCGGCGAGCCAGCTCGAGTCCTGGATGTCGTGGATGCGCAGCGGGCCGGGATCGCCGTCGCCGGTGCCGCCGCCGCCACCGCCCACGTTGGTGGCGCCCGGCGTCGGGGCGCCGGACGTGAAGTCGCTGGAGTTGTTGTCGCTGTCGGCCGCGTCCTTGCGCTGCACGGAGTCGGTGTTGGACGCGCCGGCCGCGGGGGCCGTCTCGTTGAGGGCCGCCGTGCCGTAGCCGACGAGGTCGACCGAAGCGGCCTGGCAGGCCGCGGAGTCGCTGCAGGTCAGCGCCGCCGTGCCGTTGACGACGGCGACCGTCCCGGCCGTGCCCGACATCGCGCTGGTGCCGGTGGCCTGCGGGGTCGGGGAGGGGCTGCGTGCCGCCGGTGCCCGCCGCCTCGGCGACGAGGTAGATCGCGCCCGGGGCGATCGAGCCGCTGAGCGGCGTGACCTGCCAGTTGCCCGTCGCGCTGGAGGAGTGGTACTGCACCGACCAGCCGTCGAGGCTCACGGCCGCGGTGCCGCGGTTGCGCAGCTCGATGAAGTCGTTGGTGTACGTCGCGCCGGCGTTGCCTCCACCGCCGTAGACCTCGTTGACCACGATGCCCGACGAAGGGGCCGCGGTGCCCGGTGACGCGCCCCCCAAGAGCATCGCGGCCGCGAGCGCCAGGCCGGCGAGGACCAAGGCGACACGCCCCTTCGTGGGCAGAGCAAGCAGACCGGCGCGCATTTCGATCCTCCCGAGATCGTGTGGGTGCGGCGGCCGCGCACGCTACCCCTTCTCGCGCGCCGGACGTGTCAACGCCTGTGAACGATCTCCAGGAGGTAGCCGACCAGCACGTCGTCGCCGCAGACCGCGAGGTGGTGCGCGTCGGACATCCGCTCGACCCGCGCGACCTGCTCGGCGCTGCGGCGGAAGTTGTCGGTGATGGGCAGGAAGGCGAAGTCGACGACCCGCGCCTGCAGCCCGCAGCGGTCCACGAGCGCGGCCGTGCGCTCCTGGGAGAGCAGCGAGATCTGAAGGACGTAGGCCACGCCGTCGTCGGCCAGTGCCTGGGGCAGGAGCGCGATGACGTGGTCGACCGCGCTGCGGCCCCAGAAGTCCGCCGGGAGGCGGGTATGCGCGGGCACGAACGGGTCCACCGGCGTCTGGAAGAGCGAGGCGACGATGACGTCATAGCGCGCCTCGGGGCGCCAGGCGAAGAGGTCGACGGCGGTGGCGCTGACGCGGTCCGCCACGCCGTTGCGAAACGCGTTGACCCGCGTGGTCTCGGTGGCGTCGGGGTCGAGGTCGATGGCGTCGACGTGCTCGGCGCCGTTGCGCGCGAGCTGGATGGCCTGCAGGCCAGTCCCGCAGCCGACGTCCAGGCAGCGCCCGCCGCGGCCGACGTGCTCGCGGAACAGGTGGCGCCAGATCAGGAACGAGCCTTGCGACGGGGCGAACACGTCGCCCTGGGTGACGAGGTCGGGGAAGGCGAGCGGGTACAGGGAGCGCCCGGCCGCATCGACCCACGGCTCGGGCGGCGCCACATGGGCGCCGCCGAGCTCGTGGGGCCCCCCTTCGCCGGGGCGCGGAGCGCCCCGAGGCTTGCCGGCCAGCGCCGCGCGCGCGGCGCCGATCTGCTCGGGCCCGACGCCGCAGCAGCCGCCGATCAGCTGTGCGCCCTCCTCGCGCCAGCGCACGGCCATCCGGGCGAACTCGTCGGGCCCGGCGTCGCCGTCGACGTGCCAGCCCTCGCTCGTGAGGTAGCCGAGGTTGGGGTGCACGCCGAGCGGCAGGTCGGTGAAGTCGCGCAGGTGGGAGAGCATCCCGTCGAGGTGGTCGGGTGGGATGCAGCCGAGCAGCACGGCGCCGACGCCGAGCTCCTCGAAGCGCCGCACGGCGCGCCCGAAGGCGTCGCCCTCGGGGCCGCCCCAGTGCTGCCCGTAGACCCCGCACAGCCCGTGGCGACAGCGCCGGAACGAGAGCCACACGGGTAGGCCGATCGCCATCAGCGCCTCGACGGTCGCGTGGAGCGTCGGGCCGATGACGGTGAGCCCCTCGACCACGAGCAGGTCCGGCGGCTCCTCGGCCAGCGCGCGGCCGAGCAGGCGGATCGTCTCAGCGCCGTCGGGGCGGTCGACGTCGGCGTCGATCGAGAAGGCGACCGCGACCTCGCCCTCGCGCCGCTCCTCGGCCACCGCCTGGCGCGCGAGCCGCACGCTGCGGCGCGCGAGCTCGGGCCAGCGCGGGTGCCGGCCGCCGTCGGGCGCCGTGGAGAGCAGCCCGCGGGTGTCGGTGGTGATCACGTCGCATCCGGCCCGGACGTAGCGGCGGTGCAGCGCGAGCGCCGCCGCCGGGATGCGCGCCGCGCCGCTGGCGGTCCCGCCGTCGAGGATCACGCAGCGCTCCGCGGCCAGCGCCTCGCGCAGCACGTCGTAGCCGCTCGGCGCGCGCTCGGGTTCGATCGACAGGCCGGCGGCGCTCACGTGCATGGCATCGATGACAGCAGCGCTGCCAGGGCCTCACAATCGGGCGCCGACCCTGAACTTGGCCGGCGGCGCCCCTCATCGATCAGTCCCTTCGGAGGGTCTTTGCGCGGCGCCGGGAAGGTTTCGCCTCTTGGTGCGTCGCAACGAACATGGTCCGTGCCTCGAGTCGTAGCGCGGTGTCCCATCTCCATGTCGTCGCACCGCAGCCCGCGACGAGTCCCGACCATGCGCCGCTGATCGAGCGCGCGGTCGAGATCGAGGTGCTGGGCGAAGCGGTTCGCTGCCTGACCGAGGGCGACGGCGGGGTGGTCGTGCTCGACGCGCCCGCGGGCCTGGGCAAGACGGCGCTGCTCGAGCACGCCGCGCTGACCGCCGCCGACGCCGGCTGCCTCGTGCGCCGCGCGGCGCCGGGCCCGCTCGAGCGCCACTTCCCCTTCGGGGTCGTGCGCGCGCTGCTCGAGGCCCCGCTGCGCGAGGCCTCCGACGACGAGCGCGCGCAGCTGCTCGACGGGGCCGCGGCGTCGGCCGGCACGCTGCTGCTCGACGGGGCCGTCCCCAGCGGCGACTCGACGATGCTCGTGGCCCACGGGGTCCTGTGGCTGTGCTCGGCGCTCGCCGAGCAGCGCCCGCTCGCGCTCGTGGTCGACGACGCGCAGTGGGCCGACCGCTCCTCGCTGGAGGTGCTGAGCTACCTGGCGCGTCGGATCGACGACCTGCCGCTGCTGATCGCCGTCGGCGCCCGCGTCGACGACCCCCGCGCTCCGTCGGACCTCCTGAGCCTGCTCGGCGGGGTGCGGTCGGCGACCGTCCTGCATCCCCAGCGGCTGACGCCGGGCGGCGCGGCGCAGCTCATCCGCCGCCTGGCGCCCGAGACCTCGGCGGCCGTGTGCCGCGAATGCCATCGCGCCGTGGGCGGCAACCCGTGGCTGCTGGGCGAGCTGGGCCGGCAGATCGCCACCCACGGCCCCGAGGTGATCGACCGGGCCGGCGACGACCCGCCGCCCGTCTCCGCGATCGCCCGCAACGTCATCCGCTGGCGGCTGGCCACGCTGACGCCCCGCGACCGGGCCGTGGCCGCGGCGCTCGCCGTCCTCTGCGACGGCGCCCTCCCGCACGTCGTGGCGGCCGTCGCCGGCGTCGCGGTCAGCGAGCTGGCCCCGGCGCGCGACGCGCTGCTGGCCGCCGGGATGCTCGGTCCCGACGGCGAGCGCCTGGCGCACGGCCTGGTGGCCGCCGCGGTCCAGGAGGACCTCACCGGGACCGAGTGCGAGCGGATGCACCGCGAGGCGGCGCGCGCGCTGATCGCCGGCCACGCGGAGACGGACCTCGTCGCCTGCCACCTGCTCCAGTGCCGCCCGCAGGCCGATCCGGACGTCAGCGGGCTGCTGGTGCAGGCCGCCGCGACCGCGGCGCGCCGCGGGGCGCCGCACACGGCCGCGGCCTACCTCGAGCGCGCGCTGCGCGAGCACGCGCCGGGCGACGACCGCGGCCGCATGCTCGCCCAGCTGGCGACCGTGGCCTTCGACGCGGGCCTGCCCGACTCGCAGCGCCGCCTGCTCGACGCGCTGCCCGAGGTGCGCGATCGCGAGAGCCGCATCGACCTGCTCACGCGCCTGGCCGCGCTCAACGTCCTCGGCCCCGGCGACGCCGATCACGCCGAGCTGTTCGAGCGCGAGCTGGCCGCCGAGACCGATCCCGGCGCCCGGCTGGCGGTCGAGGCCGCGTCGCTCGACGCGCTGTTGATGATCCCCGCGCGCAACCTCGAGCGCGCGCGGCGCGTGGCGGCGATCGACCTCACGGCGACGCCGGATCCCGTGCTCGAGCGCGTGTTCCTCGCCCACCGCGCCTGGATCGGGATCGAGCTCGGCACGCCCGACGCGGCCACGTGCGCCGCGCTCGCGCTCGAGGCGCTCGACGGCGACCTGCTGCTGCGCGAGGCCGGCCGGCGCGCGGCCTACCACCTGTGCGTGCGCACGCTGGTCATGACCGATCGACCCGACGAGGCGCGTCGGGCGATCGCCGCCATGCGCGAGGAGGCCACGGCGCGCGGGTCGTTGCGACTGCGCGCCGGCGCATCCTGGTACGCGTCCAACCTCGCGCTGCGCGGCGGGCAGGTCGCGGAGGCCGAGAACCACGCCCGCCTGGCGCTGGACCTCGTCGACGACGGCGTCAACACCTTCACCGGCGGCGCCGTGATGCTGCTGCTCTACGCGCTGATCGAGCGCGGCGAGTTCGAGGAGGCCCGCGAGCTGCTCGCCGAGCACCGGCTCGACGACGGGCAGCGCTCGACGCGCTGGGAGATCGGCCTGCGCCATGCGCGGGCGCGCCTGTGGCTGGCGGAGGGCGACTTCGAGCGCGCGCACGCCGAGGCGTGCGCGGCGGGCGCGCTGCGCGACCAGCAGGGCCGGCGCAACCCGAGCTGGACGCCGTGGCGCTCGACCGCCGCGCTGGCGCTCGCCCACCTGGGGCGCCGCGAGGAGGCCGCCGTCCTCGCCGACGCCGAGGTGGCCCTGGCCGAGCGCTTCGGCGCGCCGGTGCCGATCGCCCACGCGCTCCACGCGCGCGCCGTCGCCGAGGAGCAGGACGCCGTGCGCGTGGCGCGCTGCGAGCGCGCGCTGGGCGTCATCGCCGACGTGCCGGCGGTGCTGCAGCGGGTGCGCCTGCGCCTCGAGCTCGGAAGCACCCTGGCCCACATGGGTCGGCGCCTCGAGGCGCGTGCCGCGCTGCGCCCGGCGCTGGCCGACGCCGACGCGGTCGGTGCCGTGCTGCTGGCCCGGCGCGCTCGCCGCGAGCTCGCGGCGACCGGGCTGCGCCCGCGCCAGGCGGCGATCGAGGGCGTCGCGGCGCTGACGCCGCGCCAGCGCCAGGTGTGCGAGCTCGCCGCGGCCGGCAAGGGCAACCGCGCGATCGCGCAGGAGCTGTTCCTGAGCGTCAAGACCGTGGAGACCCACCTCGCCGCCGGCTATCGCAAGCTCGGCGTCAACGCCCGCGCGGACCTGGCCGCCCAGCTGGCCTGCTAGGGGCACGACCCGGCCAAAGATCAGGGTGCCCGACCGATTGTCAGGGCGGTGCGCCGCCCCGATAGTCGGTCGGGATGCCACCGCTCTGCACCTCTTCGATCGATGCTCTACCCCCAGGTCGTTGAGGTGGCCCGCAGCGGCGCGGCTCGCCGCGTCCGGCGCGGCGCCGGCGCGCGGCGCGTGGCCCTCGTCACCGGGGGCTCCGGCGCGCTCTCCCGGGCCGTCGCACGGCGCCTGGCGCGCGACGGCCTGGCCGTCGCGGTCAACGACGTCGGCGAGAGCGCCGCGGACGTCGTGGACGCCATTCGCGAGGACGGCGGCATCGCCGACGCCTTCAGCGCGGACGTGACCGACGAACGGCAGGTGGCGGAGCTCGCCGCCGCGGTCGCGGACAGCCTCGGCCCCGTCGAGGTGCTCGTCCTGGGGGCGGCCGACCCGCAGCCCGAGGCGCCGCTCGCCGCCGTCGCGTGGGAGGACCACGTCGCCCAGCTCGAGCTGTTCGTCAAGCGCCCGGTGCTGCTCGGGCGCGCGCTGCTGCCCGGCATGACGGCGCGGAGGTCGGGCCGGATCGTCCAGGTCGACGCCGAGGTGCTCGACCGCTGCCTGCCCGGCCGAACCGCCTACGCGACGGCCAAGAGCGCCCAGATGGGCCTGATCCGCAGCTGGGCGCGGGCGCTCGCGCCGCTCGGCATCACCGTCAACACGGTCGCCCCGACCCTCGTCCCCGGCGACGAGCAGGCCGACGTCCCGGCCCCGACCCGTCGCGCGTTCGCGCAGGCCGTGAGCTTCGTCGCGTCGGAGGCCGCGGCCTCGGTCACCGGGCAGCGCATCGTCGTCGACGGCGGACGGACGCTGGTGGGCTGATGGCCTTCGGCGCCCTCATGGTCCTGTCGGCCGCCCTGGGCCTGCCCGCCGGGACGACCTGCTCGTACGACGCCGCCACCGCGACCGTGCAGGCGCAGATGGTCTCCGCGCGCACCGTCGTGGCCAACGCCGGCGACGGACGGATCCTCGTCGACGGGCGCGTGTGCGGGACCTTGGCGCAGACGAGGCAGATCGTCGTCGCGAGCGCCTTCCCGCCCGCGGCCGACACGGTCGTCGTCGACGAGCGCCACGGTCGCCTGGCGGATCCGGCGACAGGGCGGCGCCCGAAGCTCTTCGCGCTGACCGGCGCCGGCGGCGACACGATGGAGGTGATCGGCACGCCCGGGCGCGATCGCTACGTCGCCTGCGACGACCTCGGCGCGAGCATCGACCTCGACGCCGACGGCGAACCGGACTTCGTCAGCACCGACGTCGGGCGCATCGTCCTGCGCGGCATGGCGGGCGATGAGGGGGGCCCGGCCACGACCGCGTGGCCTGCGCGTCCTCTCCGACCGGCGCTCCGGCCCCGACCGCGTCTGCGGCCGGCTTCGACACCGTCCGCGCCCGATCCGGGCCACCGTCACCGGATGCGAGCGCTCGCTGCCCAGGAGGCACCCATGACCTATCTCGTCGTCGGACTCGACCAGAGCACCTTCGCCCCGTGGCATCAGAACATCGGCGCGGCCGACGTCGCGACGGCCAAGCGAGTCGCCTTCGCCCGCGCGCAGGCACGCGGGATCCAGCTCGTGATCGCCGCCGTGATCGGGCCGAACTCGACCGTGCTGGGGGATCCCGTCGCGGCGCCCGTGGTGCTGCGCCACGCGGCCTGAGCAGGGCACCCGGTCGCTGACAGCGCCTGACAGCGCCTTGACAGCGCGTGCTGGCACGGTCCCGGCATGACCACGATGCGCGCTCCCGCGGCCTGGCGCCGCCGCCTCAGTCCCTTGCGCCGGCCGCAGCCGGCCAGCCCGGCCGACGGGCTGATCGACCGGATCCGCACCTCGGTGATCGGCGACGACGCCGTCCTGCAGGGCCCGTTCGGCCCGCGCCGCATGGTCTACGCCGACGCCACGGCGTCCGGGCGCTCGCTGGGCTTCATCGAGGACTTCATCCGCGAGCAGGTGCTCCCGATGTACGGCAACACCCACACCGAGGCCTCGGCCACCGGGCGGCGGACCACCGAGCTGCGCGAGCAGGCTCGCGCCATCATCCACCAGGCCGTCAACGGCGGTCCGGACGACGTCGTCGTCTTCTGCGGCTCCGGCGCGACCGGCGCCGTCGACAAGCTCATCCGCATGCTGGAGCTCGAGCGCGGCCAGCGGCCGGTGGTCTTCATCGGGCCCTACGAGCACCACTCCAACGAGCTGCCGTGGCGCGAGTCGGTGGCCGACGTCGTCACCATCCGCGAGGACGAGGACGGCCGCGTCGACATCGAGCACCTCGAGCACGAGCTGCGCCGCCACGCCGACCGCCGGGTGAAGATCGGCAGCTTCTCCGCCGCGTCGAACGTCACCGGCATCGTGACCGACGTCGACCGGGTCGCGATCGCCCTGCACCGCTACGGCGCGCAGTCGTGCTGGGACTACGCCGCGGCCGGCCCGTACCTGCCGATCGACATGAACGCGGCGCCGGACATCCCGAACGGGCCGCTCGCCTACAAGGACGCGGTCTTCGTCTCGCCGCACAAGTTCGTCGGCGGCCCCGGCACGCCGGGCGTGCTGGTGACCAAGCGCTGGCTCGTGCGCAACCGCGTGCCTCGGTGCCGGGCGGCGGGACGATCCTGTTCGTCAGCCCGACCGGGCACTCCTACCACCCCGACCCGGCCATCCGGGAGGAGGGCGGGACGCCCGCGATCGTGGAGTCCGTTCGCGCCGGGCTCGCGTTCGCGCTGAAGGAGGCCGTCGGCAGCGACGAGATCCGCCGGCGCGAGCACGACTTCGCCCGCCGCGCGCTGCGCTCGTGGGCCGCGAACTCGGAGATCGAGATCCTGGGCAACCCCGACCTCAAGCGCCTGGCGATCGTGTCGCTCGGCCTGCGGCACCCGCGCGGGCCAGCTGCACGCGAACTTCGTCGTCGCCGTGCTCAGCGACCTGTTCGGCATTCAGGCGCGCAGCGGCTGCTTCTGCGCCGGCCCCTACATCCACCGCATGTATCCGGTCGACGAGCAGTGGTCGCGGCGCATGGACGCCGAAGCCGCCAAGGGGCACCTGGGCGCCAAGCTGGCCTTCACCCGGCTGACCTTCAACTACTTCATCACGAGAGACCGTCTTCCGCTACATCGTCGATGCCGTCCACCTGCTCGCCAACGAGGGATGGAGGCTGCTGGCGCTGTACCGCTTCGACCCCGACACCGGGCTGTGGCAGCACCGCGGCGGGGCGGCCGACCCGCCGCCGAGCCTGCGCGACTTCACCGCCG
Organism: uncultured Actinomycetes bacterium; assembly: GCA_963816845.1. GTDB lineage: Bacteria > Actinomycetota > Thermoleophilia > Solirubrobacterales > Solirubrobacteraceae > JAOPZW01. The sequence continues at coordinate 26,578 of CAWFMR010000038.1, forward strand.
CGCTGGATGCCGCGCCGGAGCGCCTGGCCACCGCGCCCGAGAGCGTGC
>CAWFMR010000039.1:0-77788 GCA_963816845.1 uncultured Actinomycetes bacterium
CCCTCGAAGTCGTACGCGCCGCAGAAGAAGACGGTCGGCGGGCCGTCGCCCGCGACGACGCGACGGCGCCCGGAGGGGTCGAGCGGGAGATCGTGGAAGGGGATGCACGCCGCTCCCGGCACGTGGGCCATGCGGTGGTGCTGGGACTCGCGCACGAGCACGATGTCGCCCGGTGCCAGCCGCGTCGCGTCCTCGGGAGCGTCGGCCCACAGGTGCGCCTCGCCGGCCACGATCGCGTGGACCGAGATGCGAGGCCCGGCGGGGAACCGGACGCCCCAGTCGCCGTGGACCGTGGTGTGGGCGAAGGCCGCTCCGCGGGCCCGCGAGCGCTGGAGCAGATCCGTCAGCACATCCATCGTTCAGGACGATCGCATATGGATTGGCGCGATTCAAGCATTGATCCTGCCGCGATCGCGCGGTGTACTGGACCTTCCACCAACCAAGGAGAACCGATGCGGGCAGTGAGGTTCGATCAGTACGGCGACGTCGACGTCCTGGACATCGTCGACGTGGCGGCGCCCGTCGCCGGCGAGGGCCAGGTCGTGGTCCGCGTCGAGGCGACCGCCATCAACCCCGGCGAGGCCGCGATCCGGTCGGGCGCGCTGCACGAGCGCTGGCCGGCGACCTTCCCGTCCGGCGAGGGCAGCGACCTCGCGGGCGTGGTCACCGAGGTCGGGCCGGGCGTCGACGGCGTGTCGGTCGGCGACGAGGTCATCGGCTACACCGACGAGCGCGCCAGCCACGCCGAGCTCGTGGCGGTCGACGCCGGGCACCTGACGCCGCGGCCCGCGCGCGGTGCCGTGGGAGGTGGCCGGATCCCTCTACGTCGTCGGCGCCACGGCGTACGCCGCCGTGCGCGCGGTGGGCCTGCGCGAGGGCGACGTCGTCGTCGTGTCGGGCGCCGCGGGCGGGGTCGGGACCCTCGTCGTGCAGCTCGCGCGCGACGCGGGGGCGACCGTCGTCGGCCTGGCGAGCGAGGATCACCACGACTGGCTGCGCGAGCACGGGGCGCTCCCGGTGCCCTACGGCGAGGGCGTCGCCGAGCGCATCCGCGAGGCCGCGGCCGGACCAGGTCGACGCGTTCATCGACCTCTTCGGCTCCGGCTACGTCGAGCTCGCCCTCGAGCTCGGGGTCGCGCCCGAGCGCATCGACACGATCGCGGACCCCACGGCGCCCGAGCGCCACCCGGGCGTCAAGATCGACGGCAACATGGCCGGCGCGAGCCCCGAGACGCTGGCCGAGCTCGCCGCGCTCATCGCCGAGGGCCGGCTGGAGGTGCCGATCGCCCGCGTCTACCCGCTGGCCGAGGTGCGCGAGGCCTACACCGAGCTCGAGCGCCGCCACACGCTGGGGAAGATCGTGCTGCGGCCGTGATATGACCGGGACATGAGCGAACCGCTGTCGGTGTGCATCGCGGGGGCCACCGGCTGGACCGGACCGGCGCTGGTGCGCGGCGTGCTGGACGCGCCCGATCTGTCGCTGCGATCGGCCGTCAGCCGCTCGGCCGCCGGCCGCGACCTGGGCGAGGCGCTCGGCGGCGACGCCCTCGGCGTCCCGGTCTTCGCCGGCGTGGCCGAGGCGCTCGACGGCATCGACGTGCTCGTCGACTACACGTCGGCGACGGCGGTCAAGGCCAACGTCATGGCGGCGATCGACGCCGGCGTGGCCGTGGTCATCGGCAGCTCGGGCCTGACGGCGGACGACTTCGCCGAGATCGACGCGGCGGCGCGCGAGCGCTCGGTCGGCGTGGTGGCGTCGGGCAACTTCTCGCTCACCGCCGCGATGTGCCAGGCCGGGGCGCTGCTCGCGGCGCGCCACCTGCCGCAGTGGGAGGTCATCGACTACGCGAGCGCGACCAAGCCGGACGTCCCCTCGGGCACCGCCCGCGAGCTCGCCGAGCGCCTCGGGGAGGTCCGGCGCCCCGAGCTCGGCCACCCGATCGAGGACCTCCACGGCCCCCGGGAGGCGCGCGGCGCCACCGTCGCCGGCGCGCAGGTCCACTCCGTGCGCCTTCCGAGCTTCGTCGTGTCCACCGAGGTGGTCTTCGGCCTGCCCGACGAGCGCCTGACCATCCGCCACGACGCGGGCGGCACGCCCGAGCCCTACGTCGCGGGCACCCTGATCGCGGTGCGCAGGGTGCCCGCGCTCGTCGGGCTCACGCGTGGGCTCGACACGCTCCTGCTCGAGTCACGCTGACGCCGCCTCGCGGCGGGGCAGCAGCCACGTCAGCGCCGTGACCGCGGCGCCCAGCACCGCCAGCTGGATGAGACTGACCTCGAAGGCGTGGCCGAAGCCGCCGTCGAGGGCGCCGAAGAAGATGACGCCGGTCACGGCCACGCCGAGGGCGTTGCCGACCTGCTGCATCGTCGAGAGCGCGCCGGCGGCGGCGCCCGCGTTGTGCGGCTGCAGGCTGCCGAGCACCGTCGAGGTCAGGGGCGTGATGACGAGGCCCATCCCGGCGCCCTCGAGCAGCATGCCCGGGACGAGGAGGGCGACCGAGCCGCCGACGCCGATGTCGGCCACGCTCAGGGCCAGCAGACCGTGTCCGGCCGCCAGCACGAGCCCGCCGATCGCCGGGAGCCGCCGGCCCAGGCGCGGGGTCAGGCCGGGCGCGTAGGCGGAGGCCACCAGGTAGGCGGCGGCCAGGATCGTGAAGACGAGTCCGGCCTGCAGCGCGTCGAGGCCCGCGCCCCTGCTGCAGGTACAGCGCCAGCACGAGGAAGTACGAGGCCATGCTCGCGAAGAACACGAGCTGGGTCACGAGGCCCGCGCTGAACGCGCGCTCGCGGAAGAGCGCCGGGTCGAGCAGCGGCGCGCCGCCGCGGCGGCTCAGGCGCCGCTGGTGGGCGGCGAAGAGGCCGAGCGTGATCGGGGCGGCGCCCAGGCACAGCCACGTCCACGCGGGCCAGCCGTGCTGGCGGCCCTCGACGAGCGGCAGCACGATGTCGACGAGGCCGAGGGTGATCAGCGCGGTCCCCACGAGGTCCAGGCGGTTGGCGCCCTCGACGCGCGACTCGGGCACCGCGCGCGCGGCGATGGCCAGGGCGAGCAGGCCGATGGGCACGTTGATGAGGAAGCAGCTGCGCCAGCCCAGGCCGGCGATGTCGGCCTGCACGAGGACGCCGCCGATGAGCTGCCCGCCGACGGCGGCCAGCCCGAGGACGATGCCGTAGATGCTGATCGCGCGCACGCGATCGGGGCCGGTGTAGACGACGCCGATGATCGACAGCACCTGCGGGCTCAGCAGCGCGGCGGCGAGCCCCTGGACGAGGCGGGCGATCACCAGCACGGCCGGGCCGGGCGCCAGGCCGCACGCCGCCGAGGCGAGCGTGAAGAGGGCGAGGCCCAGCGAGAACATGCGCCGGCGGCCGAGCTGGTCGCCGAGCCGTCCGGCGGTGATGAGGAAGGTGGCGAAGGTCAGGCCGTAGCCGGCGATGACCCATTCGATGGCGCCGGTGCCCGCGTGCAGATCGCTCTGCATCGCGGGCATGGCGACGTTGACGATGAAGAAGTCCAGGACGACCATGAAGGTGCCCGTGAGGACGACGGCCAGGGCGGCCCACTGGTGCGAGAGGAGGCGGGCGGTCCGGGGCAGGCGGGGTGCGAGTTCTTGTGCGCTCATGATGCGCACGACGGTGCCAGCGCGCCGCGGGCGCGTCGATTACCCCCGGGGTAAGCGCGCGGCCTGCATAGAGTCCGCGCTCCATGAGCCTGTTCGAGGAGCGCCTGGCCGACCTGCCGCTGGTGATCGAGGGCTACGCGCTCGAGCGCCGACAGCGCGACGTCTCCTCGGCCTTCACGCGCGTCTCGACCGTGATCCGGATGCACGGCGGCGGGTTCGAGGGCATGGGCGAGGACGTCACGTACGACGCCGAGGACCACGACGCCCTGCAGGCCGCCGGGGCCATCCTGCCGCTCGCGGGCGACTGGACGCTGGGCTCGTTCTGCGACCACGTCGAGGCCCTCGAGCTGTGGCCCGCGCCGCCCCAGCGCGAGCCGTCGCGGCTGTACCGGGTCTGGGCCTACGAGTCGACCGCGCTGGACCTCGCGCTGCGCCAGGCGGGCACCTCGCTGCACGCCGCCGTGGGGCGCGAGCCGCGGCCGGTGCGCTTCGTCGTCTCCCTGCGCCTGGGCGAGCCGCCGACCCTCGACCCGGTGGCGCGGCGCCTCGCGCGCTACCCGTCGCTGCGCTTCAAGCTCGACCCCGTCACCGACTGGACGCCGCAGCTCATCGCCGACCTGGTCGCGACCGGCGCCGTCGACTCGGTCGACTTCAAGGGCCTCTACGTGGGCTCGATCGTCGACCAGCCGGCGGATCCGGTCCTCTACCAGCGCGTCGTCGACGCCTTCCCCGACGCGTGGATCGAGGATCCCAAGCTCACCGAGGAGACCGACGCGATCCTCCTTCCCCACCGCGACCGCATCACGTGGGACGCGCCCATCCACGGCGTCGCGGACATCGAGGCCCTCCCCTTCCCGCCGCGCATGGTCAACGTCAAGCCCTCGCGCCTGGGACCGCTGCGATCGCTCTTCGGCGCCTACGAGTACTGCGAGCAGCGCGGCATCGGCATGTACGGCGGCGGCCAGTTCGAGCTCGGCCCGGGCCGCGACCACATCCAGTACCTCGCCTCGATCTTCCACCCCGACACGCCCAACGACGTGGCGCCGGGCGGCCACAACGACCCCGACGTGCCCGCGGGGCTTCCGGAGAGCCCGCTGGAACCGGTTGCGCACGAGACGGGCTTTCGCTGGGGCTAGCGCGGACCTATACGTAGGTCGGTGGACGACATGTCGATCGTCGACCTATCGTGGCGTCATGGAGTTCCGCACCCCCAGCTACTTCGCCCTGGCGACCCTCGTCGACGGACCGCTGCACGGCTACGCGATCGTCCGCCGCGCCGCCGAGCTCTCCGACGGGCACGTCCGCCTGTCGACCGGCACGCTCTACGCGCTGCTCGAACGGGCGATCGACGAGGGCCTCGTCGTCGCCGGCGAGCCCTATCTCGAAGGCGGCCGCCAGCGCCGCGACTACACCCTCACGCAGACGGGACGCGACGAGCTCCAGGCCGAAGCCGACCGGCTCGCGCACGCCGCCCGCACGGTGACGCGCCGCCTGCGCCTGTCCGCACGGGCGGCGACGTCATGAGCCGCGGGCGGATCGCGGCGCTCGCGTTGCTGTCCTATCCCGCCGGACGCTCGCGAGGCGCGCGGACAGGAGATGCTGGCCACGCTGCACGACGTCAGCGCCGGCTCCCGGCGGGGCTTCGCTCGGGAGATCGCCGATCTCGTGCGCCTCGGCCTGCGGATGCGCGCCGACCTCGACGGCCAGTGCGGGCGCTCGACGGCTGCTCGCCGACGGCCTGTGCCTGGCGGCCGTCTGGCTCATGACGCTGGACGTGAGCACGCTGCTGTCCCAGAGCGCCCGCGGCATGCACGACCCGCTGCTGTCTGCGCCGTCGATCGCCCTGCTCGCCGCCGTCCTCGCCCTGGCGCTCATCGGCCATGACCGGCTCGCCGGCGCCGGCGCGCTGGTGTGGACCGCGCTGCGCCTCCCGGCGCTGTGGGACCACCACGCCGGGCTCGTCAACCTCGCGCCCGAGGTCCTGCCCATCGTCTGCTTCTGCGTCCTGGTGCTCGCTCCGCGACGGCGCGCCCCCGACCCCGGCGCCTGGCGTGGCTGCTGGTGCCCGCCACCCTCGTCGCGGCGGCCGGGCCGCCGCCCGGCGAGGCCTCCCCCCTCCTGGTGGCCGGCGTGCTGCTCGCGGCGCTCCTCGTCGTCGTGGCGGCCGTCGCGCTGCTGCCGACCGACCCGCGCCTGGCGATCGCGGGCGCCGTCTCGGTCAGCAACCTCGGGGATCGCCGTCGTGGTCGATCAACCACGACGGCTCGCTCGTGCGCACGCCTGTTCGTCGCCGCCGCCCCGCTCGTCCTCGCCGCCGCGGTCACCCGCACGCGCCGGTTGCGTCGCGCCACGCGCCCTCTAGCCGCGCGCCGGCTTTACCAACTCCGAACCTTTCCCTGGGCATTGGCTGAGAGGCCATTCGCGATGGTGCCTCTCGTCAACCGAAGGAGGCACACACCATGAGGACCAAGCTCACCATCGCAGCCGCAACCGCCGCCCTTGCCACCGGCGGCATCGCCGCCGCCGGCGCCGGCGCCACCGCGTCGTCCACCCCCGCCGCCAAGGCGCCCACCACCGCGAGCGCCGCGGCCACCCGCCACGTCGAGGGTCGCGTCACCGCGATCGATCGCACGGCGCGCACCTTCACGGTCCGCGACGCCGAGCGCGGGACGCTGAAGGTCAAGGTGACCTCGAGCACCAAGTTCGAGCGCGTGACCTTCTCGGCGCTGCGCATCGGGACCCGCGTCGACGTCCGCGCCAAGCGGGTCGCCGGCGCCTGGAACGCCACCAAGGTCGAGCGCGGCAGCGCGAGCTCGACGACCCACGACGCCGGCGACGACCACGGCGGCGGCAGCGGCTCCGGCAGCGGCCACGGCGGCGGCGCCGACGACGGCGCCAACCACTCCTAGCCGATGCGCTTCCTGCTCCTGGCAGCCGCCGCGGCCGCGCTCCTCGTAGGGGGCGCGGCCGCGACGCTGGCCATCTCCGGCAACTCGCTGGCCGTGGCGGGGGAGTCGACGACGAGCACGCTGCCGTCGGTCGCCCCCGCCCGGACCACCGAGGACGTCTCCGGCCCGTGCGACGAGGCCGAGCACGCCAACGACGCGCGCTGTGCCGGGACGACCACGACCACGACCACGCCCGCCGCGAAGGCGACACGTCGCGAGGACCGCGCCGGCCATCGCCATCGCGGAGGACATGGTCGCGACGACGGCGCTGGCGCGCGGCGCCGACGACAACGGCGGGCGCGGGTCCGACGACACGAGCGGCCACGGCGGCGGCGCCAGCAGCGGCCGGGGCGGCTCCGACGACGGCGGCGGCCATGGCGGCGGCGGCAGCAGCGGCCACGGAGGCGGCGGTCGCGATCATCCCGAGGACGACTGAAGCGCGGCCCGCAGCCGGCGCGCCCTCCTACGATGAGGGCATGAACGTCCAGCCGCGGATGGTGCTGCTCGTCGAGGACGAAGAAACGATCACCGTTCCGCTGACGGAGGCCCTCGCCCGCGAGGGCTTCCGCACGGAGACGGCCGGCACACTGGCGGCCGGGCTCGAGATCGCCCGCCGCCAGCGTCCCGACCTCGTGCTCCTCGACGTCATGCTCCCCGACGGCACGGGCTTCGACCTGCTGCGCCAGCTGCGCGACTCCGAGCGCATGCCGGTGATCATGCTCACCGCCCGCGGCGATGAGGCCGACCGCGTGCTGGGCCTCGAGCTCGGCGCCGACGACTACGTCGTCAAGCCGTTCAGCGCGCGCGAGCTCGTCGCCCGCATCCGCGCCGTCCTGCGCCGCACGAGCGCCGCCGCGACTCCCGCGCCGGCCGGTCCGCAGCAGATCGGCGCGATCGCGCTCGACCCGTCGGCGCGCACGGTGACGCTCGACGGCGAGCCCCTGGAGCTCACCCGCAAGGAGTTCGACCTCCTCGCCCTGCTCATGGGCCAGGCGGGGACCGTGGTGAGCCGCGAGCGGCTGATCGACGAGGTCTGGGACGTCAACTGGTTCGGCTCGACCAAGACGCTCGACGTCCACGTCAGCGGCCTGCGCAAGAAGCTCGGCGACGACTCGTCCGATCCCCGCTACCTGCACACCGTGCGCGGCGTGGGCTTCCGCTTCGCCAGCTCCGTGGACGATGCGCCATGAGCCTTCGCCTGCGGCTCGTCCTCGCCTTCGGCTACGTCCTGCTCTTCGCGATCATCGCGCTCGAGGTCCCGCTGACGCTGAACTTCTCGCGCCGGGTCGACAGCGAGATCAAGGCCGAGGCGAGCGCCGGAGCGCAGGCGGTGGCCGCGGCCGCCTCGGGACGCCTGACCAACGCCACCGAGCTCGCCGCCCTCGCCCGCGAGCAGGGCCAGCGCCTGGGCGGCCGCGTCATCGTCGTCGACGCCCGCGGCCGCGTGCTCGTGGACTCCGACGGCGGCGCCGTCCGCGGTGCGCCCTACGCCAGCCGCCCCGAGATCGCCTCGGCGCTGCGCGGGGCCACCTCCCAGGGCACGCGCCACAGCGACTCCCTCAAGGCCGACCTGCTCTACACGGCCGTGCCCATCGTCGACGCCGGCCGTGCGGCCGGTGCGGTGCGCCTGACCCAGAGCGTCAAGGCCGTCAACGACGAGGTCCGCCGGGACGTCGTCGCGCTGCTCGCCCTCGGCGCCGCCGTGCTGGCGCTCGGGCTGGGCCTCGCGTGGGCCATCGCCGGCTCGCTGTCGCGCCCGCTGCGCGGCCTGGCGCGCACGGCGCGGCAGATCGCCGCCGGCGACCTGCGCACGCGCGCGACGCCGACCGGCTCGGCCGAGCAGGTCGAGGTGGCCAACGCCTTCAACGACATGACCGACCGGCTCGTGCGCTCGCTCGACGCCCAGCGCGACTTCGTGGCCAACGCGTCGCACCAGCTGCGCACCCCGCTGACCGGGCTGCGCCTGCGCCTCGAGTCGGCGAGCATGCGCGCCGAGGACGCGGACCTCAAGCGCGACCTGGTCGCCGGCGAGCTCGAGACCGAGCGCCTGGCCAAGCTGCTCTCGAACCTCCTGCGCCTGGCCCAGGACGGCCAGCCCGCCACCGCCGCGACCTCGATCCCCCTCGGCGCCGTGGCCGAGCGCGCCGCCGACCGCTGGCGCGACCAGGCCGAGCTCGACGGGCACCCCATCGAGCTCGCCGGCGCGGTCGAGGCGCACGTGCGCGCCTCGGCCGGCGACCTCGACACCATGGTCGACAACCTCGTGGAGAACGCCTTGAACTACACCGCGCCCGACACGCCGATCCGGATCGAGTGGGGCCAGGACGCCAGCGGCGCCTTCGTCGCCGTCCTCGACCGGGGCGACGGCATCGACCCCGAGGAGGCCGAGCGCATCTTCGATCGCTTCTACCGCGGCAGCGCGAGCCGTGGCGGCACCGTGCCGGGCACCGGCCTGGGCCTGGCCATCGTCGACGCCCTGGCCCGCCGCTGGGGCGCCCGGGCGACGCTCACCCCCCGCGCCGGCGGCGGCACCAGGGCCGAGCTGCGCTTCCCCGCCAGCGGCGCGCCGGCGCCCGCGCCGGCGGGCGACCCCGAGGCCAGGACGACGGTGACGCCATGACGACCACCGCCCGGACCGCGATCCTCGCCGTCGTCGGGCTCGCGCTCGCGGTCGCCGTCGGCCTGGCGGCCAACGCGATCTCGCGCGACTCGATCGGCCTGGCGCCGACGCCCGCGGGATCGGGCGTCCGGCTGGCGCCGGCGAAGAGCCCGACGGCGACGCAGCCGGCGCCCAAGGCGTCGCAGCCGGCCAAGAAGAAGAAGGCGGCGAAGCGCAAGCCCTCCTCGACGACCACGACGACCGCGCCCACCACGACCGCGCCGACGACGACGTCGGGTGGCGACGACCACGGCGGAGGCGGCAGTTCGGGCGGAAGCGGCAGCTCCGGCGGAAGCGGCAGCTCGGGCGGAAGCGGCAGCTCGGGCGGAAGCGGCAGCACCCCGGGCGGCAGCGGGAGCGGCGGCGGCGGAAGCGGCGGCGGCCACGGCGGCGACGACTGACGTCGACCACGGCGGCGCCCGGAGCGGCCCGGCTCGGGCGCCCGCCGCTCAGGCGAGCGCCGCGCGCAGCGGCTGCGCCAGCTCGGGCGGATCGACCGTCTCGAGCGCGACGGCGTCGCAGCCGACCCATTCGGCCGCCTCGCGCAGGGCCTGCGCCATGGCGTCGACCGCGCCGGGCTCGCACGACAGGCGCTTGGCCACGAGCGTCGTCCCCTCGCGGCCGGGGTCGACGCGCCCGCGCAGGCGCCCGCCCGCCAGCAGCGGCATCGCGAAGTAGCCGTGGACGCGCTTGGGCGCCGGGACATAGGCCTCGAGGCGGTGCTGGAAGTCGAACACGCGCAGCGTCCGCGCGCGATCCCACACGAGCGAGTCGAAGGGCGACAGCAGCGTGGTGCGATGGCGTCCGCGCACGGAGAGCGCCTCGAGCGCCCGCGGATCGGCCCATGCCGCGTCGCGCCAGCCCTCGACCGAGACCGGCACGAGGTCGGTCGCTTCGAGCACGGGCCGGACCTGATCGCGCTTGAGCCGGTGGTAGTCGGCCAGGTCGCCGATGGTCGCCACGCCGAGCGCGACCCCGGCCTGGCCCACCAGCCGCCGCAGGCAGGCCTCGTCGTCGGGGTCGTCGGCCAGCACCTCCGGCGGCACGGCGCGCTCGGGCAGGTCGTAGACGCGCTTCCACGCGCGGCGCTCGGTGCACACCACGTCGCCGACGTCGAGCAGGAATTCGACGGCGATCTTGACGTCCGACCAGTCCCACCACTCGCCGCCGCGGCGGGCGCCGCCGAGCTCGGTCACCGTCATCGGCCCGTTGGCGCGCAGCGCGTCGAGCACCTTCGGGCCGGCGTCCTGCGGCACCTCGTGCCAGCGCCAGCCCCGGTCGCGGAAGTAGCGCCGGCGAAAGCCGAACATCGGCCATTCCTCGATCGGCAGCACGCACGCGGCGTGCGACCAGTACTCGAAGGCGCCGCCGCTCCAATAGGCCTTCTCCACCTTCGGTCGCGCCACCGCGCCCAGCCGCGCGTAGGCCACGAGCTCGTGCGAGCGAGCGAGGACCGAGATGGTGTCGAGCTGCACGGCGCCCAGGCGGCGCAGCATGGCCGCCGGCCCGCCGCGGCGCCCGTCGGAGCCCAGCAGCCCCTGCGCGCGCAGGGCGGCGCGCCGCGCCTCGTCGCGGGACAGCGCAGCGGCGGTCAAGCCGCGGGCGCGGCCTCGGGCAGCCGGGCGCAGGCGCCCGTGTCGACCGCCAGCACGACGCCGCCCTCGTGGATCGCCTCGACCTCGTTGGGCAGCGCGACGCGCAGCCGGTCGTGGATGTCGACGACGAGCGCATCGAAGCCGTCGGCGTCGCCGACCACCACGTGCAGCGTCCCGACCTGCACGCCCTGGCGCGAGAGCACGGGCACGCCCTTGTGCAGGTTCAGATACGAAGCGGGGGCACCGAGCTCGGCCACCCCACGAAGGTACCGGCGACTAGACCCTCTGGATCAGCGTGGCGGTGCCCAGCCCGCCGCCGCAGCACATGGTCACGAGGCCGAGCTCCTTGTCCTCGTCCTCGAGCTCGTGCAGCAGCGTGGTCAGCAGGCGCGCGCCCGTCGAGCCGAGCGGGTGGCCGATGGCCATCGCCCCGCCGCGCGGGTTGACCCGGTCCATGTTCGGGCTGTGCTCGCGCGCCCAGGCGGCGACGACCGGCGCGAAGGCCTCGTTGATCTCGACGAAGTCGATGTCGCTCATCGCGATGCCGTTGCGCTGCAGGATCTTCGCCGTGGCCGGGATCGGGCCCTCGAGCATCTTGACCGGGTCGCAGCCGACCGTCGTCTGGTCGACGATCCTCGCCCGCGGGCGCACGCCGAGCTCATCGGCCTTCTCGCGCGACATGAGCAGCACCGCGGCGGCGCCGTCGGAGATCTGCGACGAGTTGCCGGCCGTGATGCGCCCGTCCTCCTTGAACACCGGCTTGAGCGAGGCGAGCGCCTCCAGCGAGGTGTCGGGGCGGATGCCCTGGTCGGACACGTAGGTGTCGCCGTTGACCTGGAAGGGGACGATCTCGCGCTCGAACTTGCCCTCCTCGGTCGCCTTGGCGGCGAGCTGGTGGGAGCGCAGCGCGAGCTCGTCGAGCTCGGAGCGCGGGATCTCCCACTGGTCGGCGATCATCTCGGCGCCCAGGCCCTGGCCGACGATGTTGTGCTTCTCCATGAGCTTGGCGGTGAAGGCGCCGCCGAACTCCTGCTGGGTCTTCATCCCCGCGGCGAAGGGCAGGTGGCCCATGTGCTCGACGCCGGAGCCGATGACCACGTCGTGGATGCCGGCGGCGATGAGGGCGGCGCCGAAGTTCACGGCCTGCTGCGCCGAGCCGCACTGGCGGTCGACGGTCGTCGCGGCCGCCTCGATCGGCAGCCCCTCCTGCAGCCAGGCGTTGCGCGCGACGTTGAAGGCCTGCTCGCCGAACTGCTGCACGCAGCCCGCGATGACGTCCTCGACCTCGGCGGGGTCGACGCCGGCGCGATCGAGGACCTCCGTGTAGGTCTTGCCCAGCAGGTCGGCGGGGTGGGTGTCCTTGTAGTAGCCCTTCTCGAGATGCCCGCGGCCCACCGGCGTGCGGACGGCCTCGACGATCACCACTTCACGACCCTGCTGACCACTCATCGCTCTCTGAAGCCTTTCGTGTAGCGCACTCTGACCCGTGTGTCCCGTAGATTACCCTTCATTGACTGTCCAGTCAGCCAGGAGCGATGGCAGCGTGCATGAACGACTCGGCATAGCGGGCAGCGGCAAGATCGCCTGCGGGCTCGCCGCGGCGGCCGCGCGGCACGGAGAGGTCGTGATGTGGGCGCGGTCCAACGGCTCGGCGGAGCGGGCGCGCGGCAGCATCCACACGATCTGCGGGCGCCTGAGCGGGGAGATCAACGCCGCCCACGTCCGGGTGGAGACCGACCTGGACGCGCTCGGCGAGGCGACGGCGCTCGTCGAGGCCGTGTGCGAGGACGAGACGATCAAGGCCGGCGTCCTGGGCGACCTCGGGCGCGTGGCCGGCGACGACGCCCTGCTGGCCAGCACGACCTCGTCGCTCTCGGTGGAGCGCCTGGCCGGGGCCAGCGGCGTGGCCGAGCGCTTCGTCGGCCTGCACGTCTTCAACCCCGTGCCCAAGATGAAGCTCGTCGAGCTCGCCTTCCCCACCGCGGCCACCGACACGACGCGCCGGCGCGCCCGCGACCTGTGCGAGGCCCTGGGCAAGACCGCCGTCGAGGTCCCCGATCTGCCGGGCTTCGTGGTCAACCGCCTGCTCTTCCCCTACCTCTTCAGCGCGGTCACCTTCATGGAGGAGACCGGGATGGCCCCGGAGGACGTCGACCTGTGCATGACGCTGGGCGCCGGGCACCCGATGGGGCCGCTCGCGCTGCTCGACTACGTCGGGCTCGACGTGTCGGTGGCCATCGGCGACGCCATCGGCGCCGACGTCCCCGAGCGCCTGCGCACGCTGGTGGCCGAGGGCGCCCTCGGGCGCAAGAGCGGCCGCGGCCTGTACAACCACTGATGACTGACTGCGCGTCTACCGGATCCCGTACTCCACCAACGTGGAGCGCGTGGCACTGGCCCTCGCCCACAAGTCGATCCCGGTCGACTGGGTCGACGTCGACCCCGACGACCGCTCGGCCGTCGTCGCCGTCTCCGGCCAGGACCTCGTGCCGGTGATGGAGACCGACCACGGCGAGGTCGTCGGCGACTCGATGCGCATCGTGAGCTGGCTGGAGAAGCGCCGGCCCGATCCGCCCCTGTGGCCGGCGAGCCTCGGGCGCCGGGCGGAGGTCGACGTCTTCATCGAGTGGTTCAACCGGGTGTGGAAGCTCCCACCCAACGCGATGGCCGCCGAGCTGGCCGCCCCGGAGCCCGACCAGCAGCGCCTGCACGACCTCAGCGACGAGCTGCGCGGCTGGCTTCACCTGTTCGAGGAGATGCTCGACGGCCGCGACTGGCTGATGGGCGAGGCCTTCGGCGCCGCCGACGTCTGCGCCTTCCCGTTCCTCAAGTACGGCGTGCTGGAGCTGCGCCCCGACGACGCCGACCCCTTCCACCGGGTGCTCAGCGAGCACCTGCCGATCGCCGGGGCGTTTCCCGAGATCGAGGCCTGGGTGCACCGCGTCGACGCCCTGCCCCGGGCTTGAGGTGATCCTTCGCCCACATTTAGGGCGCGTTGAGAAAGCGTGCCGATACTGCCTAGGCGAACGTACCTCGCAAGTGCACCTCCTCCCAGAAGCAGACGAGCGGCCCGCGCAAGCGGGCCGCTCGTTGTATGTGGACAGACGAACGGCCCGCGCAGGCGGGCCGCTCGTTGTACGTGGACAGACGAACGGCCCGCGCAGGCGGGCCGCTCGTCGTCTTGCGTGCGGGTGGACCCACCCAGATCCACCTGTGCTGGCCCGCGCCTCCGTCCCACGAGAGGAGCGAGCCGGTTGACGCCTCCCGCGTATTGGCGGCGTCAGGGGCTCTGAACGCAGGGGCGCCGGAGAACTTGCGGCTTGGATCAGGAATCCGCGGCGGTCGCCGTCGTCTCGCGGCGATCGCGGATCCGGACCGCCTCGATGCGGTTCTCGCGCACCGACTCCACGCGGATCGAGTAGCCGTCGGCGCTGACCGTGTCACCGCGCCTGGGCAGCCGCCCGAGCTCGGCGAAGACGAAGCCGCCGACCGAGTTGTAGGCGTCGGTGTCGACCGGCAGGTTGAGGCCGTAGTCGTGCAGGTCGGTGATCGCGACGTGTCCGCGCACGAACCAGTCGCCGTTGGCCAGCCGGCGAATCTCGCCGCCCGCGGGATCGGTCTCGTCGTCGATCTCGCCGACGACCTCCTCGATGATGTCCTCGACGGTGACGATGCCGGCGACGCGGCCGTACTCGTCGATGACGACCGCCATCGAGGAGCGGTGACGCTGCAGATCGGCCAGCAGGTCGTCCAGCGGCTTGGTCTCGGGGACGATGAGGGCGTCCTTGATCAGGTCGTCGATCGACGCGTTGGGCCCCTCGGTCATGAGCTTGCGCGCCAGTGAGTTGGAGTGCACCGTGCCCTTGACGCGGTCCTGGTTCTCGTCCTCGGTGACGAGCAGGCGGGTGTGGCCGGAGGAGATGCAGCGCCGCAGCGCCGTCTCGACGTCCTCGGAGATGTCCACCGTGACGACCGCGGGGGTCGGCGTCATGACCTGGCGAGCGTCCTGCTCGTGCAGGTGGAAGACGCCGGTGAGCATCCCGGCCTCGCCCGGATCGAGCTTGCCGCCGGTGTAGGACTCCGCGATGAGCGCCTTGAGCTCCTCGGGCGTCCCGCCCTCCTCGGCGATCTTGTCGGGGTCGACGCCGAGCGCCCGCAGGATGCGATCGCTGATCGCCGTCAGCACGACGATGAACGGCGTGAACAGCCGCCGGAAGAAGCGCATCGGCCGCGCCACGCGCCGCGCGACGCTCTCGGCCTTGTCGATCACGTAGAGCTTGGGGACGAGCTCGCCGGCCACGATGTGCGCGCTCGTGATGAGCAGGTAGGCGACGACCACGGAGATGACCACCGCCACGCCGTGGCTCAGCGGGCCGCCGAGGAGCGGCTCGAGGAGGTGGGCCAGGACCGGCTCGCCGAGCGCGCCGATGCCGATCGAGGTCATGGTGATCCCGACCTGGACGGCCGAGATGTAGTCGCCGATCTCGTCGACCTGCTGCAGAGCGAGCTCGGCGCCGCGGGCGCCGTCGTCCTTCAGCGTCTCCAGGCGAGAGCGCCGCGAGCGGACGAGGGCGTACTCGCCCGCGACGAAGAAGGCGTTGAGCGCGATCAACAGCGCCGTCAGGAACAGCAGCAGCGCCGTCATCGCGGGGCGGCGTGTGAGCCGCTACTTCGAGGAGGATCGTCTGGCACGAACCGAATCTGCTCGGGAGGCTAGCAGCGCTCGCGCCGGTCAGACGGCGCCGACGAACGCGATCGCCGGCTGCGAAGGGCCTCGAACTCGAGGTCGCGGAGACGCGGCTGTCGCCCTCCTGCCGCCACTCGTCACTGGGTGCCATGCTTGTCTCCTATGCGGATCGTCAGCCTCGTGCCGCACGCGACCGAGTTGCTCTTCGCCCTCGGGCTCGGCGACCAGGTGGTCGCCGTCACGCACGAATGCGACTACCCGGAAGCGGCCACCTCGCTACCGCACATCACGCGCGACCGCCTGCCCGGCGGACTGAGCGCGGCCGAGATCGACGCCGCCGTGCGCGAGCACACCGAGCGCGGCGAGGCCATCTACGAGCTCGACGCCGAGCGCCTGCGGGAGCTCGAGCCCGACCTGATCGTCACCCAGGCGCTGTGCCCGGTGTGCGCCGTCAGCGTGGACGACGTGCGCGCGGTGGCCGGCACGATCCCCAGCCAGCCGCGGGTCGTCGCCCTGGACCCGCACACGTTGGGCGAGTCCTTCGGCGACGTGCGCACCATCGCCCAGCTCACCCGCTCGCGCGAGGCGGCGCTGGACCTCATCGCTCGCCAGCGGGCGAGGATCGACGCCGTGCGCGTCGCCGTGCGCAGGGCAGAGCGGGTCCCGGTGGCCGCGATCGAGTGGCTGGACCCCGTCTTCGTGGCCGGCCACTGGACGCCGCAGCTCGTCGACATGGCCGGCGGCATCGACGTGCTCGGCTTCCCGGGCGAGCCCTCCGAGCAGAGCACGTGGGAGACGGTGGCCGCCGCGGCTCCGCGCGTGGTGGTCGCCATGCCGTGCGGCTACGACGCCGAGCGCTCGCGGGCCGAGGCCAGCACGTACGCGGACGCCCTGCGGACGGTCGGCGCCGAGCGCGTGGTCGCCGTCGACGCCTCGGCCTACTTCTCGCGCCCCGGGCCGCGCCTGGTCGACGGCCTGGAGCTCATGGCCCACATCCTGCACCCCGACCTGATACCCGAGCCCGCGGGGGCGGTCCTCGAGGTCGAGGTCTGAGCCCGCGCACCGTCCTCTACCTGCACTCCTCGAGCGGCCACTACGGCGCGGACCGCCAGCTCTACGCGATCGCCGCGGGGCTGGACCCGGCGCGCTACCGGGCGCTGGTGGTGCTGCCCGACCACGGTGTCCTGGCCGCCGACCTGCGCGCGCTCGGGATCGAGGTGCTGGTGCGGCCGCTGGCGGTGCTGCGGCGCTCGCTCATGTCGCCCAACGGCATCGGCCGCGTCGTCGCGTCGTGGGCGGCCGACGCGGGCGGGCTGGGCCGCCTGGCCCGCTCGCGCGACGTGGCGCTCGTGCACACCAACACCTCGGTGACGCTCGGCGGGGCCGCGGCGGCCCGGGTGGCCGGCGTCCCGCACGTCTGGCACGTGCGCGAGATCTACGCGGGCTTCGAGCGCTGGTTCCACGCCTACCGGCGACTGCTGCTCAGCGCCCAGGCGCTGCCCTGCGTCTCACGCGCCGCGTGTGTGCAGTTCGACGGCGCGCCCCAGGCCTTCGTCCTCCACGACGGCCTCGCCGTCGAGACGCGCCGGGGCGATCGCGCCCAGGCGCGCGCCGCGCTGGGACTGGCGCCCGACGCGTTCGTGGTAGCCGTCCTCGGCCGCGTCTCGGGCTGGAAGGGCCAGGACGTGCTCGTGAGCGCGCTCGGCGAGGCGCCGCTGCGCGGGCGGGCAGATGCCGTCGCCCTGGTGGCGGGCGCGCCGGCGCGCGGCGAGGAGCGCCACCGCCGCGAGCTCCACGCGCTGGCCGTGCGGCTGGGCGTCGCCGACCGCCTCTACGACGTGGGCTTTCAGGAGGACCTCGACCTCGTCTACGGCGCCGCCGACGTCGTCGCCGTGCCGTCCAAGCAGCCCGACCCGCTGCCCAACGCCGCGCTCGAGGCGTCCGCGGCGGGCTGCTGCGTGGTGGCGGCGGCCCACGGTGGGCTGCCGGAGATCGTGCGCGATCGCGAGACCGGCCGGCTCGTGGCCCCGCGCGACCCGGCGGCGCTGGCCGGCGTGCTGGCCGAGCTGGCCGGCGATCCCGACCAGCGCGCGCGCCTCGGCGCGGCCGCGGCGACCGACGTGCGCGCCCGCTTCGCGCGCCCGCGCCTGCTCGACGAGGTCCAGGCGCTGTACGACCGCCTGCTGCCCGATCAGCCGGCGGCGGCCAGCGCGCCGACGACGGCGACGACCGACAGCACGACGCAGCCCAGGTAGCCGAGCTCGCGCCGGCCCATGCGGTCGGCGCCCTCGAAGGCCACCCCGACGAGGATGCCCCCGATCAGGCCGCCGATGTGCCCGCCGATCGAGATCCCGCTGATCACGAACGAGAGCACGAGGTTGAGCAGGATGAGCACGCCGATGTCGGTCTTGAACGGGTTGATCCCCCGCGCGCGCTGCTCGACCGCTGCCGCGCCCATCAGCCCGAAGACCGCGCCCGAGGCGCCGACCGTCAGTCCGTTCGGGGTGGCGACGAGCGCGCCGAACGCTCCCCACAGCAGCGCCGTGAAGAACAGGGCGGCGAAGCGCCCGGAGCCGAGCGTCGGCTCCAGCAGATTGCCCAGCAGCCACAGCAGGTACATGTTGAAGAGGATGTGGATCGGGCCCGAGTGCAGGAAGCCCGAGGTGACCAACCGCCAGTAGTCATGGCCGAAGTGGACCGCAGGCCCGTAGAGCAGCCAGTCGTTCCAGAGCTGTCCCGAGCCCCCGCTGAAGCCGTTCGTGGCCAGGAAGACGACGACGCAGACGATGATCAGCGCGATCGTCACGCGCGGCTCGGTCGTCGTCGACGCCATCGTGTGGACCCTGGTGCGCTGCGCCGAGCACTCGGGGCAGCGCATGCCGACCGGCGTCGGCGTCATGCAGCTCGGGCAGATCGGCCGGCCGCACGAGGAGCAGGACACGGCCGTCTCGCGCGAGGGGTGGCGGTAGCAGGTCGCCATGCGGCGCCGGAAGCTATCAACCGGCGCGTAGCGCGCCCGTCAGGCCGCGGAGGCGACGATGACCGGCGCGCTCGTCGGCTTCATCGAGCCGCCGTCGGGCTCGGCCGTCACGAGCACCTGGTCGACGCCCTTCAGGCGCCCGCGCTGGATCTCGACGTCCGCGCTGCCGCTCGGGTCGGTCCGGAAGAGCGCCGTCGTGGGCGCGGGGTCCTGGTTCGGGCGCTTGAGCCACACCTGGTAGACCTTGCCGGCGGGCGGCGGAGGCATGCGGCGCACCTGGAGCTTGGTCGCGTCGTCGGAGAGCTGCAGCGACGCGCGGGCCGCCGGCGCCGAGGCGATCTGCACCGTCCCGGTGATGGTCTTCGTGTCGCTGCCGCCGGTGAGCACGATGCCGCCGATCACGCCGGCGGCGACGAGCGCGCTGGCGGCCATCGCGGCCGGCAGCGGGCGCAGGGACAGCGACCAGCGACGCCTGCGGCGCGGCGCGGAGGCGGCCGGCGCCGCGGCGGGCTCCTCGGCACGCGCCTGCGCCGCGTCCAGCAGCTCGGCCTCGGAGCGCACGATGGTCATGATGC
This sequence comes from uncultured Actinomycetes bacterium, assembly GCA_963816845.1. Classification (GTDB taxonomy): domain Bacteria; phylum Actinomycetota; class Thermoleophilia; order Solirubrobacterales; family Solirubrobacteraceae; genus JAOPZW01. The sequence continues at coordinate 19,068 of CAWFMR010000039.1, forward strand.
GGTCGCGCAGCTCGGGCGGCGGCCCGACCTGCACCGCGGCCAGCGGCAGCGTGTCGGCCGCGACCTGCAGGTCGGCGACCTCGCGCTGGCACTCCTCGCACGTCGCGAGGTGCGCCTCGAAGCGCTCGTGCTCGTCGTCGGGCAGCGCGCGCAGGACGTAGGAGCCCGCGTCGTCGCGGCGGGCGCAGCCGGTCATGTCATCGCCTCCGCCAGGCCGCCGAGCTGGCCGCGCAGCTTCTCGAGGCCCAGGCGCATGCGGCCCTTCACCGTCCCGATGGGCGTATCGAGCATCGATGCGATCTCGCTGTGGGTGAAGCCGCCGAAGTAGGCGAGCTCGATGACCTTGCACTGCTCGGCCGGCAGCGTGCCCAGCGCCTGGCGCACGTCGCGGGCCTCGTCGCGGCGCGCCGCCTCGACGTCGGTGCGCTCGCGCGCCTCGAAGCGCTCCTCGATGCCCTCGTCGCTGGCACGCCGGCGGTCGTGGACCATCGAGCGCCGCAGCGCGTCGATCGCGCGGTTGTGGACGATGCCCAGCACCCACGTGCGCACCGAGCCGCGCGTGCGGTCGTAGCGCGCGCCCGAGCGCCAGAGGCTGAGGAAGGCCTCCTGGACGACGTCCTCGGCGGTGTTGCGCGTTCCGGTCATGCGATAGGCCAGCGAGAAGGCGGCGGTCGAGTGGCGGTCGTAGACGGCCTCGAAGGCCGCCGCGTCGCCGCGTCGCACGAGCTGCATCAGATCCTCGTCGGCGAGTTGCGCGAACGCCATCTGAAGATGACCTTACGCAACCCGCGGGCGTTCGGATCAGCGTTTGGGGATGACCCGCTTGACCTCGTCGGCGGCGGCGCGCATCGTGCGCTGAGCGAGCTCCACGCCCTGCACGTGCTTCTTCTGCTTGCGGTGCTGGCTGCGCACGCGCAGGACGACGAGGCCGGCCCCGGCGGCGGTCCCGACGGCGGCGGCCACGACCGGGCGCACCCAGTTGCGCGGGTCGCGCATCGAGCTCAGCTCCCAGGACTCGAGCTCCTCGGCGGCGAGCTCGGTCAGCTCCTGCAGGGTGGATTCCAGCCGCGTCGCGAGGGTCTCGGGCGGGTCGACGGGCGCGAAGGCCTGCCGGAGCAGGCACTCGATGTCTGCGGCGAACGGTTCGCTCATGTCAGCGCGCCCCTCCCCGGGCGACGACGATCTCCTCCAACTGCTTGATGGCACGGTGGATGAGTACCTTCGTCGCGCCGTCCGTACGCCCCATTGCCCGCGCGATCTCGCGGTTGTCCATCCCCAGCGCGAAGCGCATGATCAGCGCGTCGCGGCGGTCGTCCGGCAGCTCCTTGACCCCCTCCAGGATGCGTGCCAGCTCGTCCCTGCCCTCGACCAGGTCCTCGGTCGTGTGCATCGCGCTCAGCGTTCCCGTGTCCTCGATCGGCGTCTGCGGCTTGCGGGCGCGGTCGCGGTACAGGTTCGCCGCCAGGTTGTGAGCGATGCGGATCAGCCACGGGCGCAGCGGCCTGCCGTTCGACTCCCTCTGCGCCCGCTCGTAGTGACGGTAGGCCTGCAGGAAGGTCTGCTCCGTCAGGTCCTCCGCGTCGTGGTGGTTGCCCACCCGGTAGTACGCGTAGGAGTAGACGTCCCTCAGGTGAGCTTTGTAGAGCTCGGAGAACTCCTGATCGAGCTGGACCTTGTCCACGCATCGCAGCCTACTCAGGCAGCCCGCCTCGACCGCGTGCGAGTCGGCTCCATCACCGCGGCAGCCCAGCGCTCGGGCTCGACGCGACCGGCCACGACGTCGGCCAGGCCGGCCACGGCGGGGGCATCGATCCCGTCCTCGCGCAGCGCGACGGCGAGCAGCGGGAGGTCGTCGAGCGCCTGGGCGCCGTCGCCGGCGCCCGCCAGGTCGGCGAACGCCTCGGGGTGGCCGCCCTGGCGGCGCGCGTAGGCGTCGACCTCGGCGAGGACCTTGTCGACCGCGGCGTCGGCCACGCCGGCGCCGGCCGGTGCGGCGGCGCTGGCGGCCAGGACGGCGGCGTTGCGGGCGGCCGCCCGCGAGCTCGACGCCGGTGACGTCGGTCGTGCGCTGGACCTCGAAGCGGGCGACGCGCAGGACGTCGGCGATCTGGCCCAGGAAGGCCTGGCTGGCGCAGGCGACGACCAGCGCGTCGCCGCGGCTGAGCTCGTCGGCGACGGCGCCGGGGCCGCCGACGCAGGCGACGGCGTGGGCCTTGGTCCGCTCGGCGACGTAGGCGCACGGCAGCGTGCCGAGCGGTGCGACGAGCCCCTTGGCGCGGACGAGCACGCCGGCGCGCTCGGGGATGCTGGGGCCCAGGTCCTGCACCACCGCGGGCAGCTCGCGCGCCGCGACGGCGAGGCAGATGAGGTCGTGGTGGGCGAGCGCGATGTCGCCCGCCGGGTGGACGGAGATGGCGTCGGGCAGCGGCTCGGCCGTCGCCGGCTGCTGGTCGCCGCGCGTGCCGAGGTCGACCTCGAGGCCGGCGCGCGCGAGGGCGAGCGCGAGGCTCGTGCCCCACGCGTCGGCGCCGATGACCGCGGCGCGGCGGACCCGCGGGGTGCCGCCCAGCCACTCCCACTGAAGCTCGACGCAGGGCCAGATGCGGTCGGTCACGGCGGCGGCCAGGTGCCGGCTGGGCTCCTGGACCTCCGGGAAGGTCAGCGGCGCGCCGGCGCGGATGCGCACCTTGTGCGGGCGGATGCGCCAGCCCTTGCGGACGGCCTCCGAGCCGATGATCGCGACGGGCACGACGGGCGCGCCCGTCTCGAGCGCCAGGCGGCCCACGCCGCGCTTGGGACGCCCGAGCGGGCCGGGGCGCGTGCGCGTGCCCTCCGGGAAGATGAGGACGCCGTCGCCGCGCGCCAGGATCGCCTTGGTGGTGTCCATCGCCTCCTGGTCGCCGCCCTGGCGATCGATCGGGTAGGCGCCCAGCGAGGACAGCAGCCAGGCGACCGGGCGGTTGATGAACGCCTCCTTCTTCGTCATGAAGTAGATCGGCCTGCGGGCCATGACCGCGATGACGAAGGGGTCCAGGAACGACCGGTGGTTGGCCGCGATGATGAACGGCCCGGTGGCCGGGATGTGCTCGCGCCCGATCCGGCTCAGCCGCCAGTAGAGATGGAAGAACGGCTGCAGGATCGCCCGCAGCCCCCAGTACACGAGCGGATTGACGCCCCGCCCGCGTGCGCGATCCAGAAGCGCGTCGCGATCCATGCCTTGGATACGCGCCATTGGTGGCCACGGTTACAGTTCGCCGATGCCGATCGATCGCGCCCGGACAGCACGTGGAGCCCTTGCCGGAGTCATCGCCGCAGGGGCGTGGTCGGCCCAGGCGCAGCTCGACATCCGCGCCTTCGGGGTGGACTACTCCGACGAGGCGCTGCTTGGAAAGGCCGTGACGCGAGGCCCGGCGTGGCCCGCGGTCGGCGTCGCGCTGCACCTGCTCAACGGGGCCGCCTTCGGCGCCGCGTACGCGAACATCGCCCCCCGGCTGCCGCTGCCCTCGTGGGCCCGCGGGCCGGCCCTGGCGATGATCGAGCACCTCACGACGTGGCCGGTGACCGTCGCCGTCGACCGCGTCCACCCCGCGCGCGCCGAGCTTCCGGACCTGTGGGGCAACGGCCGCGCCTTCGCCCAGGCCACCTGGCGCCACCTGGTGTTCGGCATCGTCCTGGGCGAGCTCGAGCGCCGCTTCAACGCCCCCGACGACACCGGCGTGCCGCCCTACGACCACGTCGTCTCCTCCAACGGCCACGGCGACATCGAGCACGCCGTGGGCGCCTCGGAGTCCTAGACGCGCGGTACGCTCGCCTCGGACCGTGCCGGAGTAGCTCAGCTGGTAGAGCACCGCTCTTGTAAAGCGGGTGTCACGGGTTCAAGTCCCGTCTCCGGCTCTCTCAGCGCTTGCGCACCTCGACCACGTTCGAGCCGCCCGCCAGGTACGGATACGCCGCCTCGCTGAGGCTGAGGGCGCGGAAGCGGTAGAGGGCCGCGCCGGCCTGGCGGAAGCGGTAGACGGTGCGGAAGCGCCCGCCGCCGTCCGTGCGCACGACGTTGAAGCGCACCCACGCGCCGCGGCTGGCGCGCGCCATCAGCACGACCTGCTTGCCGCCGCGCGGAAGCGGGCCGCCGAGCAGCCGGCCGGCGAAGTGGATCGCCTGCCCCTGCCTCGCGCGGCGCGGATGGATCGCCAGGTGCAGGCCGGCCCGCACCCGCAGCCGCACGCTCGCGGTCGCCGCCGCGATCGTGTCGTTGACGTGGCTTCGGTAGCGGAAGGTCACGTCGCGCGAGGAGACGCCCTTGGGCAGCGCGACGCGCCAACCCCCATCGGCGCCCGTCCGCGGCCCCGCGCGCTTGGCCAGCTCGCGCGCGTCGACCGCGGTCGTCTTGGAGACCATGTCGATCGCGGCGTTGGCGATCGGCGCCCCGTCCGCGGTCCGCAGCCGCCCGCGCACCACATGCGCCCGGCCGAACCGGCTCACCAACAGCGTCCGACTCCCACGCCGGCCCCAGTGCGCGGTCAGCCGCGCGAGGTCGCTGGCCCCGTCGCCGTTGGCGGCACCGCGCAACGCCGGATCCGACCCCGGCCCGATGGCCTCGCTCGACGTGATCGTCCGCGTGACCGGCCCGAAGATCGACGTCCGATTCCCCGCCGCATCCTCGAGCAGCACCCGGACGGCGTGCTGGCCCTGCGGCAGCTTGCTCGTGTCGATGTCGAGCGAGCCGTTGTCGATTCGCGCAGCGGGCACGGCTGTCGCGGCGGCGAACCCGTGCACGGCGGGATCAGGGCCGAGGTCGCGGCACGTCCCGAGCCACCGAGCGGGATCGCGAGCGCATCGGCGCCGTCCAGCTCGACGACCGCTCGGAACAGGCCGCCGCCCACATCCGCGCCGTTGAGCCGGAGATGCATGACCCGCGCCCATGTCTGCGCGTCCGTCGCAGCGCCGGTGAGCCCGCCGACGGGCGGCGAGGAGTCGTCAACGTCGAACCGCGCGTCGACGACCTCGAGCGTGATCGCGCCGAGTTCGATTCGTCTCGCAGCGATCCACGCAGGTGAACTGCAGCTGGAACCACTGGGCGGGAACGATCGAAGGCTTGAAGCGCGGCGTGCTCATGAGTCCCGAACTGCAGACTGAGAACGGCGTGTTCTGCGTGAAGAGCGTCTGCTGATCGGTGCTGCCGTCGAGCTGTCCGGTGCCCTGCCCGCGGTTCGGGTTGAGATCCGATTCGGCGCCTCCACACGCACGTCGACGCCGCTGCAGCTGAGTGCCCGGAGGCGCGGTCCAGCGAGCCCAGATCGTCTGCCCGGCCAGCATCGGCGGGCCGTACGGCGCGGAACGCGAATCCGTCGGCCTAGCGACGCACTCGTCGATGCGAGTCGACGGCCGTGTCGGCTAGCCGAGTTGCCACCCGCTCGCGAACAGGGTCGTGCGATCGTCGGCCCCAGCGACCTTCGAGCCCTGGTCGTAGAGCGTGCACGTGTGGACCCTGAACGTCTTCGCCTGAGCGCCGGCGCCGGCCAACAGCGCCACCAGCACGCTCGTCGCCCCCGCCAGCCCAACCCGCAACGTCCTGCTCACGTCAAGCTCCTCCCGCTGACGAACTCATCCCTCGTATAGCCCGTGCGGGTCTAATCTTCTCCCCCGCGACCGCGCGACGTCGCGCCAGGGGCAACTTGGGGAACTAAGCCGTGTTCCGACGCGCGCATCAGCACTCAAGGGAGGGAGGAACGCTTGACGTCCTATCGCAGGAGCTGCAGGGCTCTGCTCGCCGTCTCGGCGGCCATCGCAGCAGGGGCCATCGCGCCGGCAGGGGCCAGCGCGGCGGTGAGCGTCACGGTCACCGGCGACGACGGCAACCCAATCGCGCTCGGCGGCACGCTGAACATCCGCAACATGAACCCGACAGCTGAGCTTCGCCGCGCTCGCCACCGACCAGTGGAGCGCAACGATCACCGGCCCGGGCGGAGCGCAGGTGTCGAGCCCGATCTCGTGCGGGACGGGTCCGTTCCCGTCCAAGCTCGTCGACTACATCGGCAACGGCGCGTACACGGTGACGCTCACGAACTATGGCGGCGAGCTGCTCCGCGGTCGCGAGCACGCAGGCGCTTCCGTTCACCATCACAGCGTCCACGGCCATCACGTCGCCGCCGACCCCGCAGCTGACGCGCAAGCCCGGCTCGTTCGTGACGAACACGATCCCGCTGCCGATCGATCTCAATCCCGGCGCGCTGGCGACCGACGCCTTCGTGGCGCTCAACGTGGCGGCGAACCCGGACGGGTCGCTGCCCGGCACGCCCACACCGCTGTTCCCCGATTCGGCGACGCGGACCGTCGGCGTGCCGCTCGACAAGGGCCCCGGCACCTATGTGATCGCGGCTCGTGCGAAGGGCTTCACCGGGAGCAACGGGCAGTTCTTCAGCCCGTGGGCGACGCCGGCGGCCATCCGCGCGTTCGGCCCGTTCGACCTCAAGTCGTTCCGGTGGACCGACAGCCGTGGGCCGAGCTACCGCTTCCACGCGACGATCATGGAGACCAGCGCGACCGGGAAGGTGAACATCGCCATCGGGCGCGGGACGAAGGGCAAGTACAAGTCCTTCGGCACGGCGAAGATCCGCAAGCACGCGTTCTCCAAGCGCTTCCGGCTCAGCACCGGCAAGTGGCGGATCCGCTTCAAGTACAAGGGCAACAGCACGGTGGCCGGCGGGTTCGAGGTGCGGACCTTCCAGATCACGCGCCACGTGTTCTTCAGGGGCGCGACCTTCCGCTCCTCGGCGCTCCGGTAGCGCTTCGGGACGTCGAACGTCGGTCCTACCCCGTCCCGACGGGGGAAGACCGACGTTCGACCCCGCGCCGCCACCGCACAGGCGCGGGCGCGCGCGCGCGCCGCCCGCCGGCGCGCCGCCGCGCCTAGTGGCGCACGGTGATCGTCATCCGCATGTTGTCCTCCTCGTGCAGCGTGCAGATGAACTTGTAGACGCCGGGCTTGGTGAGCGTCTTGGAGTACGTGAAGCCGGCCGACCCGGGCTCGGTCTGGAACTTCTTGAAGCCCTTGGGGGCCGAGACGAGCTTGACGTCGTGGACGTCGGCCGACCCGTCGGTCCAGACCCAGTTGATCCGCGACTTCAGGTTCACGGTCAGCTTGCGCGGGCTGTAGTAGTTGTCGACGACCTCGACGCGCTTCTTCTGGGGCTTGCGGACCGCGTCGGGCGGGACGGCGACGGCCGGCGCCGCGGCCAGGGCCGCGACGCCGGTCAGCGCGAGAGCGATGAAGACCCTCACTTCTTGTAGTGCTCCAGCGGCGTGAGCCCGGGCTTGGCCGCGTGCGGGTGCTTGATCCAGAACGCCTCGTGCGTGGGATCGCCGACGCTCCAGTTGATCGCCTCGCTCTGCGCCGCCGCGTTGAACGTGTTCGCGCCGGTGAACGGACACGGGGCGAAGGTCGAGCCGTCGGCCGGGGTCGTCGTCGTCACGCCGACGTTGGGCCCGAAGCAGTTGTCCGACCCGCTGCCGTCGTAGAACAGCTCGCGGCCGTTGAGGTCGGCTCCGCCCAGCCCGAACACGTTGTCGTGGACCGAGTTGCCGATGAGGTCGGCCGCGTCGGCCTGCTTGAGCAGGATCTGCTTGATGGCGCCGATCCCGACGAGGTAGTTGCCGTAGACGCGGTTGTTGCTGACCTCCTCGCGGCGGCCGCCGAAGAGCAGGACGCCGACGCCGACCGGGTACGGCGCGCTGGTCGCCTGCTTCTTGAGCTTGAACGGCGCGCCCGCGTAGTAGTTGAAGTTGTTCCAGAAGACGTCGTTGTCGGTGATGACGTTGTCCTCCGGCGGCGCGTACTTCTCGGAGTCCAGGGCGTTGGGGACGATGCCCGATCCGTTGTTGAACCACTGCGACTTCGTGATCGTCACGTAGCGCATGTTGGTGCCCGAGAAGCCGAGGACGTTGCCGAACGACTTGACGTTGCGCACGGTCGAGCGCACGGGCGTCGCCTGCTTGGGCGTCTGGCCGATGTAGAAGCCCGAGTCGCTGTTGAAGGACGCCTGCGAGTTCTCCATGACGCCCCCGATGGAGTTGAAGGCGTAGATGCCGTAGACGCCGCAGAGCGTGGCGTTGAGGTGGTTGAGCTCGTAGCCGGAGACGTTGACGACCCAGAAGCCGTTGCCGTTGTAGTGCTTGGCGGTGAAGCCGTTGATCGTCACCTGGTTGGCGCCGTCGACGCGCACGCCGTTCTGGCGCGGGACCTTCGAGCCCTGCGTGCCGTCGAGGACGACCTTCGACGGGTCCTTGGGATTGCCGATGAGCTTGAGGTAGCGCTTGGACGACCCGAGCACCGTCACGCCCTCGCGGTAGGTGCCGCTCTTGACCTTGACCGTGTCGCCGGCCTTCGCCTTGTTCACGGCCGACTGGATGGTCTTGTACTTGCAGCCGTGCTTGCACACGGTGAGCGTGTGGAAGGGCCCCTTGGGCGCCTTCTGGGTCGTCGACGGCTTGGCCGGCGGCGGATAGGGGCCGGCCAGCGCGGCCCCCGGCAGCGCCAGGGCGAGCACCAGGGCGAGGCCGATGTTGCGAACGTGCGTCATGCGAACGGATTCCTCCTGCGATGCCTTAGGGCTCGACCAGGTACCAGCCCGCCATCCCACCGTCCTGGTGGGTGAAGACGTGGCAGTGGTACAGCCAGCGGCCCGGGTTGTCCTCGATGAAACGGGCGGTGATCGTCTCGTTGGGCCCCACGGCGGGGGTGTCGACGAACGTCCCGCTGGGGTCCTTCCAGCGGTGCCCGTGGATGTGGAAGTCGTGGAAGTTCGAGTCCATCCCCATCACGTGGATGGCGACGTCCTGGCCGACCTTGGCCCTCAGCGTCGGCGTGTTGCCGGCGAAGGCGCGGCCGTTGATGCACTGGAACTGGCGCTCGAGGTCGGTGACCGGCGGGGCGAGCGCGTGGAAGAAGACGACGGCCTCGACGTCGGGAGCCTTCTCGCCGCGCTCGCGCACGATGATCGCGCCGAAGAGCCCGCGGAAGGTGTTGAGCGTGTGGTTGGGGCCGTGGTCGTGGTAGGGCCACACGCCGACGGCGTCGGGCGTCGCCTCCCACGTGTAGGTGAACTCCCGGCCGGGGCGCACGAAGCCGCCCGCGCGCGTGAAGTCGCCGAGGAAGACCCCGTCGTACTCGGGGTTGTACTTGACCCCGTGCGGGTGCATGGTCAGCGCCTGGCCGGTCCTCTCGGGCAGGCCGTTGCGGAAGTGCACGACGATCGTGTCGCCCACCTCGGCGTAGAGCGTCGGCCCCGGGATCGCCGGCCCCGCCAGCGGCGCGGCGAAGCCCTCGGTCATCTGCTGGTAGACGAAGGCGCGGTACACGCTCGGCCCGGCGACCGCGCGCCCGTGCCACTCGTCGCGCCGCGGGCGCGTGGGCACGATGTCCCACAGCGCCTCGCGGGCCTGCACCCAGTACTCGCGCGCCGTGCCACCCGGCTGCGGCTGCGGCGTGGGGAAGGTGAGCTGCTCGGTCGGGCCCGCTCCGGGCGCGGCGGCGGCCGCGCGGGCGCGCGGCACCGACACGCGGCGGGCGGCGGCATCGGCCTTGGCCGCGTCGCCGGGCTTGCTGAGCAGCACGCGCTCGCCGCCGATCGTGCACAGGAACGCGCCTGCACCCGCGGCCAGGAAGCCGCGGCGGGGCACGCCGCTGTCTGACTCGGGGGGCGAGGGCAACGGCGCGCGATCCTACACGCGGCGTCAGTACAGATGTACTGTCACCGGCGTCGATGGCCACCGCCGTCCACCGCTCGCCGCCAGAGGCCATTCGCGCCGCGATCATCGAGGCCACCATCCGCCTCATCGGCCGCGAGGGCGTCGACGGCGTCACCCACCGCGCGGTCGCCCGCGAGGCCGGCGTCTCGCTGTCCTCGACGACCTACCACTTCGCCTCGCGCGACGAGATCGTCTCCGAGGCGCTGCGCCACGTCGCCGACCTCGAGATCGAGCGCATCGCGCGCGACGCCGAGGCGCTCGCCGAGGGCCATGCCGACGTCCCCTCGATCGCCCGCGCGCTGGCGGCGTGGCTCGCCGAGCAGGTCCACGGCGACGACCTGCTGCGCGTGCGCGCCGGCTATCACCTCCAGCTCGAGGCGGCCCGGCGACCGGAGCTGCGCGCCATCCACGTCGCCTGGGGCCAGGCCGTGCAGAGCCTGGCCGAGCGCGTGCTGCGCGCCGCCGGCTCACCGCGCCCGCACACCGACGCGAGCATCCTCTCGAGCGCCATCGACGGCCTGCGCCTGGACGAGGTGACCGCGCCGCGCCCGGGCTTCGAGCGCCGCGCGCGGCCGGTGATCGAGCGCCTGCTCTCGATCCTCACGGCGCCGTGACCGCCGGCCGCGCTGCGCCGTGCGTGCCTCGCGATGCCCGGCGCCGACCGAGACGTTCCCCTTCGGCCCGGAGAACTCGGTCTTCAAGGTCTCGGGCAAGGTCTTCGCCCTCACCCGGCTCGACGGCGAGCCACCGCTGCGGATCTCCCTGAAGTGCGAGCCGGGGCTGGCCGAGCAACTGCGGGCCAGCCACGCCGCGATCACGCCCGGCTACCACCTCAACAAGCGCCACTGGAACACCATCGTCCTCGACGGCTCGGTCCCCGACGCGATGGTGCGCGACATGATCGAGGACAGCTACGACCTCATCGTGGCCAAGCTGCCCAAGCGGACCCGCCAGGCCCTGGGCTGGACCGGCGGCTGAGCGCCTAGAGCGGGCCGGGGGTGCCCCACGCGTCGCCGTGGCGCACGAGCAGGATCTCCTCGGACCCCACGTCGGTGATCACCTTGAAGAGCGCCTGGTCCTCTTCGGTGCCCGGTCGGTCGACGACCTGAACGAGCATCAGCTCGCGCACCTCGACGGGCGAGCGAGCGGCGAACGCCTCGCGCGCCGCCGCCTCCAGGACGCCGCGCTCCCAGCCGCGGTCCCCGGCCCGGGCCAGCGCCAGCGCCTGGTCCGCCTCGCGCACGGCCACGAGCAGGTCGTCCTGCCCGCGCTCGGCGCGCCTCTTGCTGGCGATGAAGCCACCTACGGAAAGTAGGATCACCAGCAGGACGAAGACGACGATGATGATGGCGATGACGCTCACGCCGCCGGATTACAGCATCACGTTGCGCGCGGCGAGGTGCGCCCCCACCTTGCGCTTGACCCGCTGCAGGGCGTTGTCGACCGTCTTGCAGTCACAGCCGATGCGCTCGCCCACCTGCTCGTAGGAGTAGCCGTCGAGGTAGAGGGCGAGCACGCGGGACTCGAGGTCCGACAGCGCCGTGGACAGGCAGGCCACGAGCGAGCGCAGCTCCTCGGAGGAGATGACCTGGTTGACGGGGTCGTGGACCGAGGGGCCCGGGATGACCTCGTCGAGGGTCGGCTCGCCGTCGGAGGCGCTGGCCGGCGTGCTCGAGAACGAGACGTACTGGTTCAGCGGCGTGTGCTTGTTGCGCGTGGCGGTCTTGACCGCCGTGATGATCTGGCGCGTGATGCAGAGCTCGGCGAAGTTGCGGAAGCTCGACTCGCGATCGGAGCGGAAGTCGCGGATCGCCTTGTAGAGGCCGACGAGGCCCTCCTGGATGAGGTCGTCGCTGTCGCCGCCGGCGAGGAAGTACGACGACGCCTTCAGGCGCACGAAGCCGTAGTAGCGGCGCACCAGGCGGTCGTAGGACGTCGGATCCCCCTGCTTCGCAAGGGCGATCAGGTAACCATCCTCGACCTGAACTTGAGACTGAGAGTTAGGGGACAGACGGGCCACGAGCGGTCCTTTCGTCCGGCCGGCAGCCATGCCGGCGGGCTCGGAGTAGCTCAGTGGCGCAATCCTCCCCGGAGCGCCATCTGTATCGAATGCTCGCTTTAGCTCAACCTGTAGTCGAGCCTCAGCTGGGCGCGAGAATTTCAGACTTATGGAGCGCTGTCAAGCGCCGTTGCGCTTCTGCAAGATCCCGTACAGCAGGGCGGCGGCCGCGGCGCTGGCGTTGAGCGACTGGACATGGCCGCGCAGCGGCAGCGCGACCAGCTGGTCGCACGCGGCCGCCACGCGCGGTCGCAGACCCCGCCCCTCGGCGCCGATCACGAGCACGCATCCCCCGCTGTAGTCGGGCTGCAGGTAGGGCTCGGCACCCTCGGCCGCCGCGCCGTAGCACCAGCATCCGGCGTCCTTGGCGGCGCCCAGGAAGTCGGACACGTTGCGCACGCGGGCCACGGCGAGGTGCTCGACGGCGCCCGCCGACGCCTTGCACACGGCCGGCGTGACCTCGGCCGAGCGCCGCTCCGGGATCACCACGCCGTCGGCGCCCACGCACTCGGCGGTGCGGCAGATCGCCCCCAGGTTCTGGGGATCCTGGAGCTCGTCGAGCACGACGACGAAGGGGTCGGGGCGCTCCAGCAGCTCGGCGTCGTTCACGTAGGGGTACGGGCCGACCTCCGCGCACAGACCCTGGTGGGCCTCGCTCCCGGCGCGAGCGGCGATGTCCTGCTCGCGCGCCTCGATGACGTCCACCTCACGCAGCCAGGGCTCGGCGGCCGCCCCGCGGGTCGCCCACACGCGGTGCACCGGGCGCCGGCGCGCGCGCAGGGCCTCGCGGATCGGGTTGCGCCCGTAGAGGACGGTCGTGGCGCTCACGGATCGACGCGCACGAGCTGCGGGCCGTCGGCGGAGTCGCGCACCTGCCAGCCCTGCGCGGCGAGCTCGTCGCGCAGGCGATCGGCCGCGCCGAAGTCGCGCGCCGCGCGGGCGGCCTCGCGCTGCTCGAGCAGGGCAAGGGCGGCGGCGTCGGGCTCGCCGTCGGCCCCCGCGGCGTCGAGCAGGTTGTCCAGGGCCAGGATCTGGAGCATCTCGCGCAGGTCGGCGTCGCCGGTGCCCGGCTCGCGGCGGTTGGCCTCCCGGATCCAGGCCCAGACCTCGGCCAGCGCGGTCGGGGTGTTGAAGTCGTCGGCCAGCGCGGCGAAGAAGCGCTCCTTGTGCTCGGCGAGGTCGTCGGGCGACGGACCGGGCACCAGGCGCCGCGCGGCCTCGCGCACGCGCCGGACGTTGGCCGCCGCCTGGGCCATCGTCGTCTCGTCGAACTGGATCGGCTGGCGGTAGTGGCCCGAGACGAAGAACATGATCACGGCGTCGCGGCCGTGCTCGGCCAGCGCGTCGGCGAGCGAGGTGATGTTCCCCACGCTCTTGGCCATCTTCTCGCCGCCCATCTGGAGCATCCCGTTGTGCATCCAGATGCGCGAGAGCTCGGCCCCGCGGGCCCTGCGCGTCTGCGCGGCCTCGTTCTCGTGGTGCGGGAAGGTCAGGTCGTTGCCGCCGGTGTGGATCTCGAAGCCGACGCCGAGCACCTGCTCGGCCATCGCCGAGCACTCGATGTGCCAGCCCGGCCGGCCGCGGCCCCAGGGCGCGTCCCACGCGGTGTCCTCGCCCTCCTTCTGGGCCTTCCACAGCGCGAAGTCGAGCGGATCCTCCTTGCGATCGGAGCCTTCGACCCCCTCCCCCTGGTCCATGTCGTCGATCGAGCGGTGGCTCAGCGAGCCGTAGTCGGGGTCCGCGCGCACCCGGAAGTAGACGTCGCCGTCGACCGCGTAGGCCGACCCGTTGTCGAGCAGGGCCTGGATGAGGTCCTTGATGGGCTCGATCGTCTCCGAGGCCAGCGGCTCGCGATCGGGCCGCCCCAGGCCCAGGCCCTCGGTGTCGGCGAAGTAGTGCGCCGTCATCTCCCGCGCCAGGTCGGCGCTCGGGATCCCCAGCGGCCGCGCGGCGTCGTAGATCTTGTCGTTGATGTCGGTGACGTTGGCGACGAGCGTCGTCTCGTAGCCCTCGTGCTCGAGGAAGCGCTTGAACAGCGAGGGGACGACGTAGGGCCGCGCGTTGCCGATGTGGATGCGGTTGTAGACCGTCGGCCCGCACGAGTAGATGCCCACCCGGCCGGGATCGCGGGGCTCGAGCGGCAGCTTGCGCCCGGTGCGCGTGTCGTGCAGGCGGATCTCGCGGGCCATCGCCCCCCAATCTACGCAAGGTGCGGACAGGACGGACGGCCAGCGACGGGTTGGCCGGGGCCGTGTATAAGGTCTCCTGCCATGCCCGGCGAGCTACCCCACGCCCGGCGCCTCGCGGATCTCGACGAGGCCTTCCGCACGCTGCCCGAGCGCTACCTCGGCGCCCCGGAGGGCTTCGACGCCACCTACCACGTCCGCCTGGGCGACGTGGGTCGCACGTGGGAGGTGCGCTGCACGACCCACGGGGCGCGCGTGCGCAAGGGCTCCACGCGCCGCGAGCCCGACGTCGTCATCGGGACCGACGCCCAGACCTGGCTGGCGCTGCGCGAAGGCGAGCTGTCGGGCGTCGACGCCTTCTGGCAGCGGCTGCTCTACGCCCGCGGCGACGTCGACCTGGCGATCGGCTTCGAGGGCCTGTTCCGCCTGCCCAACGGGCGCCCGCCGCTCGTGCGCATCCACGACGTGCAGCTCCCGGGCCGCCGCGTCTCGACGCTGACGATGGGCGACGGCCCCGATGTCGTGTGCATCCACGGGCTCGGGGCGACCAAGGCCTCGTTCTTCGACTCCGCGGCGGCGCTCACGCGCGCCGGCTACCGGGTCCACGCGCTCGACCTGCCCGGCTTCGGCGGCTCCTCCAAGCCACTCGCCGGCCCGTACTCGGCGCGCTGGTTCGCCGACACGGCGATCGAGGTGATGGACGCGCTGGAGATCGGGCGCGCCCACCTGGTCGGCAACTCGATGGGCGGCCGCGTGGCCATCGAGATGGGGCTGCGCGCGCCCGAGCGCGTCGCCGGCCTGGCGCTCCTCGCGCCCGCCGTGGCCTTCGTCAAGCGCGACTGGCACCCGATCGTGCGCCTGATGCGTCCGGAGCTCGGCCTGCTCCCGCACAACCTCGGCCGCAGCCGCGTCGCACGCCAGTTCTGGAGCCTGTTCGCCGATCCCGATCAGGTCGATCCCAGCATGGCCGACCTCGTCGTCGACGAGTTCCAGCGCATCTACGCGAGCGCCGGCGCCCGGCTGGCCTTCCTCACGGCGGCGCGCAACATCTACCTCGAGCGCCCCTTCGGGCGCGGCGGCTTCTACCCGCGGCTGGCCGAGCTCGAGGCGCCCTCGCTCTTCGTGTGGGGCGCCTGCGACCGGCTCATCCCGCCCGGGTTCAAGCGCCACGTCGCCCAATGGCTGCCCGACGCCGAGCAGATCGTCCTCGAGGACTGCGGCCACGTCCCGCAGGTCGAGCGCTCCGAGCAGACGATCGGGCTGCTGCGGCGCTTCTTCGGGCGCGTCGACGCGCTGCGCCCGCGCCGGGCACGGGCGCAGGCGGCGTAGGCGAACGCTAGCCTGCCGCGGGGTGCGCCCCGCCCTGCTCGCCGTCGCCGCCGCCTTCGCGCTGCTCGTCGCCGCCCCCGGCGCCCCCGCCGCGGTCCGCGTCTCGCCCGTCGGCGTGCGCCCGCACGGCACGCTGATCGTCCACGTCACCGGCCGGCTGCCGCAGACGCTGTCCATCGACGGGCGCCGGCTCGCCACCGCGCGCCACGCCAGCACCCACGTCAGCCTGCGCAGCCGCCTCGCCGAGGGCCGCCACCGGCTGCGGGCCTGTCGCGGGCGCTCGTGCTCGACGAGCGCGCCCTTCGTCGTCACCAACGGGCCGATCGTCGGCGGCTGCCCGGTCCTGCCGCCCGACAGCCCGTGGAACACGGACGTCAGCGCCGCGCCGCTGGCCGCCGACTCCGCCGCCCTCGTGGGCGCGCAGGGCGCCGGGCACGACGTGCACCTGGACTTCGGCGACACGCAGTCGGAGTACGGGATCCCCTACGCGCTGGTCGGCCCCCGTCAGCGGCGCGTGCCGATCGCCTTCGGCACCGACGGCGCCGACTACGGCGACGAGAGCGACCACGGGCCGTTCCCGATCCCGCCGTCGGCGCCGATCGAGGGCGCCCCGGCCGGGCAGCCCGACCCGCAGGAGGGCGACCGCCACGTGATCGTCATCCAGCGCGAGCGCTGCGTCGACTACGAGCTCTACAACGCCGTCCGGCGCAACGGCGGGGCCTCGTGGCAGGTGTCCTCTTCGGCGCGCTGGGACCTCACGCGCAACGGGCGCCGGCCGGCCGGCTGGACCTCGGCCGACGCGGCCGGGCTGCCCATCTTCCCCGGCCTGCTGCGCTACGACGAGGCCGCCTCGGGCACCATCCGCCACGCCCTGCGCTTCACGCTGCCGCGCGCGCGGCGCGCCTGGCAGGCGCCGGCGTCGCACTGCGGGACGGCGACCGACCCGTCCACCCCGCCCTACGGCTCGCGCTGGCGGCTGAAGGCCTCCTTCGACGAGACGCCCTACAGCGGTCCGGCGCTGGCCATCGTCCGCGCGCTCAAGCGCTACGGGCTGATGTTCGCCGATCAGGGCTCGGCGATGTTCATCACCGGCACGACCGACCGGCGCTGGACGCAGACGATCGAGGACATCGATCAGCGCCACCCGATCCCCGGCGACGCCTTCGAGGTCGTGGCGGGCCCGGTGCCGACGCCGTGCTGACCCGCCTATGATGCCCTCGGCCATGAGCGCCACCGCGACGTCGCGCAACGGCCACTCCGGCAATCCCGTCGGCGACGGGAGACTGCATCCCGCCGACGAGGAGAGCCCCGAGGCCGAGTCCCAGGGATCGCTGCCCGGGCGGCTGCTCAAGGCCCTCGCGGGCCAGATCACGAGCCGCGTCCCGCCGGCCGACCTCGACGAGCGCGATCCCGACTACATCCGCGAGTCGCTGCCGGGGCTGTGGCTGCTCTCCAGCCTGTACTTCCGCGGCGAGGTCCGCGGCCTGGGCAACATCCCCGAAGAGGGGCCCGTGCTGCTCGTGGGCAACCACTCGGGCGGCAACCTCACCCCCGACACCACGGTCTTCACGCTCGCCTTCAGCGCCTACTTCGGGGTCGAGCGGCGCTTCTACCAGCTCGCGCACAACCTCGTGCTCTCGATGCCGGGCCTCGGCTTCCTGCGCAAGTTCGGCACCGTCGCCGCGTCGCCGGCCAACGCCGAGAAGGCGCTGCGCTCGGGCGCGGCGGTGCTCGTGTACCCCGGCGGCGACCACGAGGTCCATCGCCCGAGCTGGCACTCGCACCGCGTCGACTTCGCCGGGCGCCGCGGCTTCATCCGCCTGGCGCTCGAGCACGACGTGCCGATCGTGCCGGTCGTCTCCATCGGCGGTCAGGAGACCTCGCTGTTCCTCAGCCGCGGCGAGACGCTCTCCAAGCTGCTCGGCCTCGATCGGCTGCTGCGCCTGAAGGTGCTGCCGATCTCGATCGCCGCGCCGTGGGGCATCAACGTCGGCGACTTCCTCGGCCACGTCCCGCTGCCGGCCAAGATCACCGTCGAGGCGCTGCCGCCCATCCGCCTGCGCGACGAGTTCGGTCCCGAGCCCGACGTCGACGAGGCCTACGAGCACGTCGTGCGCATCATGCAGGAGACCCTCGACGCGCTCGCCGCCGAGCGCCGGCTGCCGCTGATCGGATGAGGGTCTCGGCGCAGATCGAGGTCGCGGCCCCGCCCGAGGACGTGTGGGAGTTCATCGTCGATCCCGCGCGCCAACTGCACTTCATGGCGGGCATGACGCGCTGGGAGGTCGAGGGCGACCAGGCCACGGGGATGGGCGCGCGCTACCGCACGCTCATGCGCGTCGGCTCGGCCGAGGTCGGCGGCCTCGTCGAGATCGTCGAGTGGGAAGAGGGCTGCGATCTCGCCTGGTCGTCGGTCACCGGCGTCGACCAGCGCGGGCGCTGGCGCCTGCGCGCCCGGCCCGACGACCACACCCACGTGGAGCTGCGGCTGGCCTACGGCGTCGCGGGCGCCGGCATCCTGGGCTGGGTCGCCGAGCAGGTCGCGGCGCCCACCGTGCGCGGGCACCTGCGCCGCTCGCTGCAGCAGCTCAAGCGCCAGGTCGAGCACGAGCGCCTGCGCCGGCAGGCCGCTCAGCGGCGCACGGCGCGCGGCGTCACCGGTGCGGGCGCCAGCCCCAGGACGAGCGGAAGCTGACCGTCAGGCGCGCGACGCTGCCGTCGCGCAGGCCCAGCACGAAGGTGCGGCAGGTCCCCGCCCACGCCTTCCTGGTCTGCCACATGAAGACGTAGTGGCCGGTCCAGGAGTGGAAGATCAGGCCGCGGTCCGACTGGCTCGACGCCGGATCGCCGCCGGTCGGCGCGCCGGGGTGGCCGCAGTCGGTCTGCACGCTGGAGGGCGAGTCGGCGGCCAGGACGTCGAGCCCCTGGTCGCCGCCGAGCGAGAAGACGATCGGGATCGCGTCACCGGCGTGGACCACGCTGCCGTCGTGGATGGGTCCGAGGAAGCCCTGGAAGTCGAGGCCCGGGCCGGGCGTGGACGGCGGCGAGGGCTCGGTCACGGTGTAGCTGTGCGTCACCGTCGTCTCGTTGCCCTCGCCGTCGCGCGCGACCACCGTGAAGTCGTGCGAGCCCGGTGTCGAGGTGTCCAGCGGGTCGCCGTCGGGCACGTCGCCCGTGCACGACGAAAGGCCCGATCCGCCCTCGTCGGCGCACGTGTAGTCGACCGCGACGGCGGCGCCCTGCTCGTACTGGGCGCCCTCGGCCGGCGTGACCAGGTCGATGGTCGGCGCCTGCTCGTCGCGCGGCTTGACCGCCACCACGGCCTGGGGGCGGAAGTTGGCCGGTGCGGGATCGGCCTTGACCGCCAGCGACCCGTCGGCGGCCACGTCGTACTGGCCGACCGTCGCGTCGCCGAAGCCGGCGACGTAGAGGCTCTTGCCGTCGGGCGCGAGCGCGAGCCCGAACGGGTTGCGGGGGGCGGCCACCGCGGGGGCGAGCTCGCTCAGCGCGCCTGCGCCGTCGGCGGCGTACTGCGTGATCGTGTTCGAGGAGAGGTTGGTCACGTAGACGTGGCCCGCGGCGGCCAGGATGCCGCGTGGCTGGCTGCCGGCGCCCACCGGCTGCGCCTTGGGCGCGAGGTCGCCGCTCGAGGCGTCGATCGAGAACTGCGTGATGGTGCCGCTGGGCAGCTGGTTGGTGACATAGGCGCTGGCGCCGTCCGTGCTGACGGCGATGCCCGCCGGCCGCGAGCCGGCCGCGACGGTGGCCGGCTGCTTGGGCGTCAACGCGCCCGCCGCGGACACGTCGTACTGCGAGACGGTGGCGTCGGTGAAGTTCGTGACGTAGGCGCTCGAGCCATCGGGGCTGACGGCGATCTGGCCCGCGCCGGCGCCGGTGGCGGCGTTCGAGGCGAGGGTCAGGCCGCCGGCCGCGTCGACGTCGTAGGTGCTGACGGTGCTGTCGCCCTGGTTGACGACGTAGGCGTGCCGGCCGTCGGGCGCCACGGCGATGGCGACCGGCGTCGTCCCGCTGGCGACGGTACCGGGCGTCTTGGGCGTGAGGGTCCCGTCGACGCCGATGTCGAACTGCGAGATGCTGGTCGAGGCCTGGTTGACGACGTAGAGGCTGCGCCGATCGGGCGACGCGGCGGCCGCGGTCGACGTCACGCCGGTCCCCACCTCAGGGGGCGTGAGGGAGGAGAGCAGGCCCGCGTCGTCGGCTGCGTACTGGCGAACGGTCTGGCTCCAACTGGTCGCGTAGACGTACGCGGTGGGTGTGGCGGCGCTCGCCGATGCTGCCGTCAGCATGCTGGCGAGCACGGCCGCGGCGGCCATCCTGGCCAAACGGAAGCTCATCCTTGTCTGTCCATTCCTTGGGGGGTCCATGGACGTTAGAACGTGAACCCTGCCTGGTTGCACGGATGGACGAGTATCGGATCTTTCGCGCAAGACCTTTAGCGCGCTCCCGCGGCCGGCTGCCGCGCTACCGTGGGGGCGTGCAACCCCCCTCGGCACTCGACATCCTCGTCGTCGACGACGACGAGCCGTTGCGCGAGATGCTCACGCGCTCGTTCGAGCGCGAGGGCCACCGGGTGACGGCGGTGCCCGACGGCGAGCAGGCGATCGCGCAGGCGACCGAGCGCGACTTCGACGTGGTCCTGCTCGACGTCGCCCTCGGGCCGGGCCCGGCCGGCCACGACGTGGCGCGCGCGCTGCGCCAGCGCCGGGCCGTGGTGCCGATCATCATGCTCACCGCGCTCGACAGCGAGGCCGACGTCGTCCAGGGCCTCGAGGCCGGCGCCGACGACTACGTGACCAAGCCCTTCGGCCTGGCCGAGCTGCGCAGCCGCATCCGCGCCGTCCTGCGCCGCGCGCACGGCCGCGTGGTCGAGGGCGTACGCACCGTCGGCCCGGTGACGATCGACCAGCGCGAGCGCCAGGTCACCGTCGGCGGCTCGCCCGTGCGCGTCACCTTCAGCGAGTACGAGCTGCTGGCCTGCCTCATGGAGCGCCCCGGCAAGCTCTTCACCCGCCAGGAGCTCCTGCGCGCGATCTGGGGCGACAGCGCCTACCGCGACCCGCGCGCCATCGACGTCCACATCAGGCACCTGCGCGAGAAGCTCGAGGAGCGTCCGGAGGAGCCGAGCCTGATCCTCACGGTCCGCGGCGCCGGCTACCGCTTCCGGGAGCAGTGATCAGGCGCAGGGCCTTCGGGCTGCGCCCGCGGCTGCTCGCCGCGCTGGTCTTCACGAGCGTCGTCACCTTGGCGGTGGCCGCGTTGGCCCTCCTGCCGCCGCTGCAGCAGCGCCTGACCGACCAGGCGGCGAACGATCTCGAGAACGCGACGAGGACCGACGCGCCGCTGTTCCACGACGCCATCGTCGGCAGCCTCAAGAACACGCAAGCGCGCGCGCCAGAGTCCCGAGGACCGCCTCTCCAGCTTGAGCGCGGCGATCTCCAGCCGCGCCTTCACGCTGCGCCTGCGCACCGACGCGCGCGTCATCGTCGCCAGCGCCGTGCCCGGGCGCAGCGCCGATCTTCGACACCGACTTCGCGCGGCAGCGCGCTGCCCGCGCGGCGAGATCCTCGAACGCGATCACCGACCCGGCGGAGCGCACGGTGCGCCGCGACAACCAGGTCATCGTCGTCGAGCCGCATCGACGTGCCGGACGATCTGTCGCTCAACCGGTTCGCGGACCGCGTACCGGCGACCTGTCCGGCGACTTCGTGCTCGTCACGCTCAAGCCGCTCACGGACGTCACCACCGCCGTCGGACAGGTCCGCAACGCCTTCCTCGCCGCCGCCGCCGTCGGCCTGCTCGTCGCCGTCCTGCTCGGCATCGGCTGCTCGCCACCGGGATCGGCCGGCGCCTCGCGCGCCTGCGCGCCGCCGCGGTGCGCGTGGCGGCGGAGGGGACCGACGCCCCGACCCCGCGCGACGACGGCCTCGACGAGGTCGGCGACCTGGCCCGGGCGCTGGCCACCATGCAGCGCGAGCTGCGCCGTCAGGAGGCCGCGCGGCGCTCCTTCGTGGCGACGGCGTCGCACGAGCTGCGCACGCCGCTGACCTCGCTGCAGGGCACGATCGAGCTGCTCGACGAGGACCTGCGCGACGGCCGGCTCGACCAGGAGGACGCCCGGCGCCAGGTGCAGAGCGCGCAGCGCGAGCTGCGGCGCCTGGCGCGGCTGGCCGGCGAGCTGCTGGACCTCAGCCGGCTCGACGCCGACGTGGCGCTGCGCGACGAGCCCGTCGAGCTCGGCGAGCTGTCCCGGGCGGTGGCCGCCGAGTTCGAGCTGCGCGCGGCCGAGGCCGACGTCGAGCTGCGAGGTCCCCGCGCCGCCCGGGCCGTGCTGGGGCAGCGGCGACCCCGGCGCCGTGGCGCGGGTCGTGCGCATCCTGATCGACAACGCCCTGCGCCACGCGCCCTCGGCCTCGACCGTGCGCGTGGTGCCCGCCTACCACGGGGAGACGGCGACGGTCGCCGTCGACGACGACGGGCCCGGGGTCCTCCCCGCCGATCGCGAGCGCATCTTCGTGCGCTTCGAGCGCGGCAGCGCGCCGTCGGGCGAGAGCGGCTTCGGCCTGGGCCTGGCCATCGGCCGCGAGCTGGCGCGCAAGATGGGCGGCGAGCTGCGCCTCGCGGATTCCGAGAGCGGGGCGAGCTTCGTCCTCGATCTCCCGATCCAGCTGCCCGCCGGCTCGCATCCCGAGCCGGAGGCCGAGCCCACGCCGTACATGTCTTGACGGCTATATGCCTGTTTGGTTATGCTCGATGACATGCACGGCACCTACGAGATCGTCGACGACCGTTCCGCGCTGACCTTCGAGCGCCGCCTCGCGCACTCCGTCGAGCGGGTGTGGCGTGCCGTCACCGACCCGGCCGAGCTGTCGCACTGGTTCCCCAGCGCGATGAGCGGAGACCTCAGGCCCGGAGGCACCCTGACCTTCGAGTTCCCCGGTGGCGAGATGCCCACGATGCAGGGCGAGGTCATCGAGGTCGACCCGCCGCGCAGCCTCGCGTTCACGTGGGGCGACGACATGCTGCGCATCGAGCTCGAGCCCGCCGACGACGACGGCTGCGTGCTGCACTTCGTCGTCCTCTTCGACGACGCCGAGCGCGCCTCGCGCGACGCCGCCGGATGGCACGTCTGCCTGGACCGGCTCGAGCAGCACCTCGGGGGCGCGGCGACGCGGTCGCCGACCAGCGAGCCCACGCCCGATTGGCGCGTGCACTACGAGGAGTACCAGCGCCGCGGTCTGCCCGCCGGCGCGCCCCTGCCGAGCGACTGACCGCGACGGGCCATGCGAGGATGGAGCATGGCCGACATCGACCTCGCCGCCGTCGAGCGCGAGCTGCGCGCTCGCCACGACGAGCTCGAAGAGCGCCTCGCCGCCCTGGCGCGCCCACCCGAGCGCGGCTCCCTGGTCGGCTTCGGCAAGCGCATCGGCGACGGGACGACCGAGGCCGTGAGCCGCCTCACGGACGTCGGGGTGGGCGGCAGCCTCGAGCTCTCCGAGGCGCGCGTGGCCCGCGCCCTGGCCAAGCTCGCCGAGGGCAGCTACGGCGTCTGCGACAGCTGTGGCGAGCCGATCGCACCCGCCCGCCTGGCCGCGGCGCCCGAGAGCGTGCTCTGCATCGAGTGCGCGCGCCGCGCGCGCTAGGGAGCGCCTGAGCGGCGCGGCTGCGAGCCCCACCGGACCCGAAGCACACGCCACGGGCCCGCGGCCGTGAGTCGCACCGCGGTGGCGTTGCGACGCCGCAATCTCGCGATGACGGCGGCGTCGTCGCCTTCGATGAAGGCGATGCCCACCGCCGGTGAGAACCAGCGCCCCACAGCGTCGAGGTGGAGGTCGAGCTTCCAGGCCAGCCCGTTCTCCAGGCCGCCGGGCTGGACGATCGGGTGCAGGCGCGCGACCGGGGCTCGCCGCTTGGCTCGGTCGGCGGCGCGCCAGAGCGCCGAGAGCGTCTCCGCCCGAGCCTTCGAATCGGCCGCCTGGTCGTACAGCCCGACGGCGCGGGAGACGGCGAACGGGACGCTCACGGCGAGCAGGGCCGCCGCCAGCACAGCGCGGTTGCGGGGGCGGGACGCCAGGCGGACCACGGCGACGACGCCGATCCCGGCCAGGACGCAGCAGATGGCCACGGGCCCGACGAGGTAGCGGGGCACCGCCGGATAGCCGAGGGCGGTCGCGGCGACGGTGGGCAGAGCCCAGGCCGCCGCGACGAAGCGCGAGCGCGCCCACGGTGCGATCTCGGGTGCGCCAGCCGAAGGCCAAGCCGCACAGCGCGCCGATCCACACGGGCGCCGGCGCGATGGTGCCCGTGCCGCGCAGGAGGTCGAGCGCCGGACTGCTCGTCTCCTGCAGGGTGCGCGGCTCGGCGCTGATGCGGGCCAGGTGGAAGGTGTGCAGCAGATCCCCCGAGCCCAGCCAGTCGGGCACGATCCACAGGGCGAACATGCCCGGGATGCCGAGCGCGAGCGGCCACCATCGACGCTCGGTCACCGCGACGTAGGCGGCGTAGGCCCCGACGAGGGGCCACACCTCGGGGCGCGCCAGCCCGGCGAGCGCGCCGAGCAGGAAGGCCGCGTCGCGGCGGCCGCCCAGGTGCAGCTCGATCGCGCCGAGCATGAGCGCCACGATCAACGGCTCGACGTTGCCGGCCGCCAGGAAGCGCAGCCACTCGGACGTGGCGAAGAGCGCGATCGCCGCGATCGCGCCGGCGATCGGACCACCGGCGCGCGCCCCGAGCCGGAACGCCAGCACCAGCGCCGCGAGGCCCGCGAACCGCACGACCACGAGCCAGAGGCTCGGCGCCGCGGAGCCGGCGAGCGCCAGCGGCGCGGTGAAGAGCACCGCCAGCGGCTTCCAGCCGGTGCTCGCGATGGTGCTGAAGCCCGGCCCCGGCACGACGAGCTCCCGACCGAAGACGATCCACGCCCAAGGGTCGTAGGTCGGTGCTGACGGGAGCGCGAGCGAGGCCGCCGCGAGCGCAAGGCCTCCCCCCCACCACGCCGCCGCCCTCATCCGACCGGGATGCGCGCCTCCAGGCGTGTGCCACCGCCGGGTGGGCTGTCGACGCGGAGGTGCCCATGGAGCGCCTCGACACGGTCGGCGAGACCGTGGAGGCCCGAGCCCGCCCCCGGGTCGGCTCCGCCGACGCCATCGTCGGCGACGCGGACGAGGACCCGCCCGTTGTCGCGCAGCACGCTCACGGAGACGTGGGAGGCGTGTGCGTGCTTGGCGACGTTGGTGATCGCCTCGGCGATGAGGTAGTAGGCCGCGGCCTCGACGGGCTCGGGCAGGCGTTCGTCGGGCACGTCGTCGATCTCGACCGGCAGCGTCGCGCGGTGAGCGAGCGCCGAGAGGGCGGGGGCCAGGCCGCCGTCGGTGAGGATCGCGGGATGGATGCCGCGGGCCAGCTCGCGCAGCTCGTCGAGGGCGTGCTTGAGCTGCTCGCGCGCCGCGGCCAGATCCTGGCGGGCACGATCGGGATTGGCCTCGAAGCTCCCTTCGACCATGCGCAGCTGCAGCGCGAGCGACACGAGCCGCTGCTGGGCGCCGTCGTGGAGGTTGCGCTCCAAGCGCCGGCGCTCGGCGTCTCCGGCCTCCACGATGCGTGCGCGAGAGCCCGCGAGCTTGTCGTAGGCGTCCGCGTTGGACAGGGCCTGGGCGACGAGGTCGGCGAAGTCCGACAGCCGTCGCTCCGAGCCGCTGACCAGGCGCTCGGACTCCGTGGTCGAGGCCACCAGCACGCCCCACAGCCGGGCGCCGACGGAGACCGGAGCGGCCACGGAGGAGCGGTAGCCGAGTCCGCGCAGGCGCTCCGCGAGCGCGCCGCGGCGCGTCGTCGTAGCTGTCGATGCGCTCGGGATGGCCGCTGCGGTAGACGCGGGCGACGACGGAGTCCCCGTCGAGGTCGACCGACGAGCCCAGCGGCAGGCCCGACACGCCCGCGTCGCGCCAGCTCCCGACCACCGTCGCGCTGCCATCGTTCTCGTAGCGCAGCACGCCGGCGCTGGGAGCTTCGAGCAGGCGGGCGACCTCCGCCGTGACCTGCTCGAAGACCGCGCTCGGCGGCGCCTCGCTGGCGACGAGCGTGGCGATGCGGCGCAGGGCGGCCTGCTCGTCCGCCAGGGCGCGCGTCGCCAGCTCGCTGGCGACCAGGCGCTGCTCGGCCTCGCGGGACTGCGTGACATCGCTCATCGTCGAGACGACGCCCTCGGGCTGGCCGCCGGCGTCGAGGACGGGCGCCGAGCTGAACCAGACCCAGACCGGCGTGCCATCCGGGCGCGTCAGACGCGCCGTGACCGGGGCCTGCGGATCGCCGGTGCTCAGCGCCTCGTCGCCCAGGAGCCGACCACCGGACACCGGCCGATCGTCGGCGTCCACCGCGGCGCCGAGGACGTCCTCGGGCCGGCGGCCGCGCAGGCGATCGCGGCCGAGGCCGACGATCTGCTCGGCGGCCGCGTTGCAGTCGGTGATGATCCCGCTCGCGTCACGGACGATGAGGCCCTCCGCCATCGACTGCACGACCGAGCGCAATCGCTCCTCGTTGGCGCGCAGCGCCTCGTCGGCTCGAGCGCGCTCGGCCGTCACCGCGGCGAGCACGAGGGCGGTCAGCGCCGCGGTGGCCAGGAACAGCTGGCTCGACAGCAGGCTGTCGGTGATGGACTGGCGGACGAACGGACCCGCGTTGTGCGCCGTGTTCCAGACGGTGAGCCCCGACACGATCGCGAGCGCCGTGGCCGCGCCCCGCGGTCCGAAGCGCAGGGCAGCCCAGATGAGGACGGGGAAGACGACGTACGGGACGTCGCGCTGGGACGGAAGCTCGGCCAGCAGCACCAGGGCGGCGATGAGCGCGGCGCCTTCGACCAGATCCCAGCGCGAGAGCCCGCTCCAGCCGCGGGTCGCCCACGTGAGGATCAGCGGCGTGACCACGAGCGCTCCCGAGAAGTCCGACAGCCACCACGTCCGCCAGACCTCCGCGAACTGGTCCTGGGGGATGACGTCCCCCAGGCGCAGCGACGTGGCGCCGAAGCTCGCGCTGATGAGCGTGCCCACCGCGGCGGCGGCCACGAGGGCGAAGACGTCGCCCACCCGTTCCAGGCCGGTCCGACTGCCGATCAGGCGGCGCAGGAGCACGGCCGCGACGACCACCTCGAGCGTGTTGCCGACCGTCTGGCCGAGCACCGTTCCCAGCGGCGAGGAGAAGTCCGCGACCAGGAGGTCGCCGATGACGATGCCGGGCCACAGCCGCGTCCCGTAGAGCATGAGGGCGGCGATCCCGACCCCGACCGGCGGCCACAGCGCCGTCACCGTGCCGTTGAGGTACGCGAGCCGTAGGCCGATCTTCGCGGCTGCGTAGTACACCGCCGCCAGGAGGCCGATCGAGACCCCCAGGAGCATGAGCCGTCCGGGCCGCGTGGAGCGCCAGGACACGAGTTGCGCATCGATCCGGGCCCGACGGGGGGTGACCGCGCTGGACGACATGAGGGTTCGCTACGGACTGATCACGGCGGGCACGTCGGTCGGCGACGGGCTGATGACGGCGGGGGCGTCGGTCGGCGCGTAGATCCCGCGCTCCTGGAGCAGGCGGACCTGCGGCTCGAGCACCTCACGACGGTACTCCTCGTGTCGGTAGGGCTCCCGGTCGGCGTAGAGGTTCTTGGGATAGATGGGCTGCTCGTAGATGAGCCGGTACTGCTCGGTCGTGAGGTCCTTCATCCAGTTGCCCCAGCGCGCGTTGGCGCGGAAGTGGCGCAGCGCGTGGATGTCGACGGTGCCCGCCACCCAGGAGGACCCGCCGCTGTAGGCGTGCTCCCCGACGACCCGGCCGAGATGGTCGACGATCATCGAGTGCCCGCCGAAGGTGTCGATCGGCGTCTCGTCCTCGGCGTGCAGGTAGTACGTCCCGACGTTCGGCGCGATCACGTAGAAGTTGTTGTCCAGCGCGCGCGCCCGCGTCTGCACGACGAAGGCATCGCTGGCGCGATGGGGGAACGAGGCGCGGTAGACGACCTCCGCGCCGTTCATCGCCAGGCCGCGCGCGTTCTCGGGATAGGACCCCTCGTTGGCCATCATGACCCCGAGGCGCCCGATCTCGGTGTCGGCCACGGGGTAGAAGGCGTCGAGCGTGGCGCCGTACAGCTCGACCCAGCGGTCGTAGACGTTGTGCGGCGTGACCGAGTGCTCCACCGGCAGCAGCGGCACCAGCTTGTGGTGGCGCAGCACGACCTCGCCGTCGGGATTCAGCACGAAGCCGACGTTGAAGAACTTGCCGGGGAACTCGGGATGGCGCGCCTTGGCCTGCGCCATCACGAACACGCCCCACTTGCGCGCCAGACGGCCGAGCTCGTCGGTCTCGGGCCCCGGGATGTCGATCGCACACTCGCGGGCGAAGGTCTCGTGGTCGAGGTCGAGCACCTCGTCGTTGAAGCCCTGCAGCGCACCCTCGGGAATCGCGATCAGGCGCACGGGGAGGTCGAGCCCTCCAAGCCACGCCGACGCCGTCACGAGGTGGTCGAGGTGCTCGAGGCTGCGCCGGATGTCCTCGCGCCGCCGGATGCCCCAGATGGTGGGGACGAGGCCGATGGCCTGATACGGCTCGATCATGTGCGTTCCCTACGCCACCTGGCATCCCCAGTCAAGGGCGGCGGGCGCCCACAGCCGATCTCGGCGCCCTGGGACGTCTCACCGGGCAGCGACCGGTCGAGCGTGGCGCGAAGAGCTAGCGGGCGGCCACGGCGGTCGCCGGGCGGCGCAGCGCGACCGAGACGCGGCGCAGCCCGCCGTAGCGCACGACGAGCGCGACGAGCCCGACCAGGGTGATCGGGACGAAGAGGACGAAGCGCACGACGACGGCGTAGGCCAGCGCGGCGGCGTGGGTGCCGCCGGCGACGAGCCGCACGCCGAGCAGGACGGCGGCGTCGAAGGTGCCGAGGTAGCCCGGAGCGGCCGGGACGAGCGCGACGAGGTTGGCCAGGGCCATGATGTAGAGGCCGTCGAGCAGCGAGAGGTGCACGCCGGCGACCGCGCCGAGGACCGCGTAGACGGAGCCCTCGACCAGCCAGATCACGATCGAGAGCGCGAGCAGGCCCGCGCCGGTCGCCGACCACAGGCGGCGCGTCGGGGCACGAGCAGGCGCGTCGCGAGCTCCTGCGACCTTGCGGCCCGCTCCGGTGTCGCGCCCGAGGAAGGCGGCCGCGGCCGCCGCCAGGGCGAGCGCCGGCGCCGACCGCCGCGAGCATCCAGCCCTCGACGCCGAGCGGCAGGTGCAGCGTGGTGACGAGGACCGCGAAGATCGCCACGAGCGCGACCGCGTCGAGGACGCGCTCGGCGACGAGCGTGCCGAAGCCGTCGGCGGTCGGCGTCTCGGTCCGGCGCGAGCTGAGCACCGACTTCATGATGTCTCCGGCGCGGGCGGGCAGCGCGTTGTTGCCCATGTAGCCGACGACCGTCACCGCGTAGGCGTCGGTGCGCGACAGCCGCGTGCCGGCGTCGCGCCACAGCCGCAGCCAGCGCTCGCCGCGCAGCGCCGTGGCCAGCGCGTAGAGCGCGAGCGCGGCGGCCAGGCGCGGGAGCGCCACCGAGGCCGCCGGCAGCTCGGGCAGCTGCTGGCGCGAGGCCCACCAGACGACGCTGACCAGCGCGATCGCCGAGACGATCGCGGGCAGCACCAGGGCTCGGCCGCGGGCAGGCACGGGGCCCGCTAGGCCCGCTCGGGAGCCAGCGCCTCGCTCATCGACGGGGTCACCGGCACCTTCTTGTAGGGCTGCTGGGCCTGGGCGTCGGTCTCCTCCTCGTGGTAGGAGCTCTCGACGTTGACCGCCCAGATGTCGTGGCCGGCGCGCGTGAGGACGTTGTCCACGGCGCGCATGGCGCTGAGCATCGAGTGGTCGGAGTTGTTGTAGCGGTGCAGCCCGTTGCGGCCGACCTGCTGGAAGTTCGTGCCCAGCGGATCCAGCCACTCGCGGATGGTGGCGACGCGCTCGGCGTAGTCCTCGTCGTACATCGGGTAGGCGAGCGGGACGCGCACGACGTAGCCGCGGCGCACCTGCTCGGGCCGTGCCAGGCCGAGCTGCTCGAGCTCGCTGGTGGCGAGGGCGACGAGGTCGTCGTCCTCCATCGTCCACAGCTCGTCGCCCTTGAAGGCGAAGTACTCGAGGCCGACGCAGGCGGTGTCGGGGTCGGGGACCATCCACGGGCTCCACGAGCGGTAGTTCTGGATGCGCCCGACGTGGACGTCGGGCTCGTGGATGTAGATCCAGTTGTCCGGGAAGAGGTCCTCGCCGTCGAGCACGAGCGCGACGGTGAGGAAGTCGCGGTAGCGCAGGCCCTTGGCGGCCTCGGTGACGCGCTCGGGCGGGGCGGGATCGGTGATGCCGGCGGTCGCGCGCAGCGGCAGCGAGGAGATGACGGCCTGCGGCTCGATGATCTCGTCGGGCGTGTGGACGGCGACGCACTCGTCGTCGACGAACTCCAGGCGCGTGGCGGGCGTCTCGAGACGCACCTCGCCGCCGAGCTCCTCGATGCGGGCGGTCATGGTCTCCCACATCTGGCCCGGGCCGTAGCGCGGGTACTGGAACTTGTCGATCAGCGACTTGATCTTGTTGCCCTTGTTGCCGAAGAAGGCGGCCTTGGCGGCGCTGAAGAAGCTCAGGCCCTTGATGCGCTGGGCGGCCCACTCGGAGCGCACCTCGGTGGCGGGGACGCCCCACACCTTCTCGGTGTAGCTCTTGAAGAAGTGGGTGTAGAGGCGCTTGCCGAAGCGGTTGGAGACCCAGGTCTCGAGGTCGTCCTCGCGGCCCTTGGGCTTGATCGCGGCCCACATGTAGCTCAGCGTGCAGCGCACGAGCTCGACCGGGCCGAGCTTCTTGATGACGTCGGTGCCCTTCAGCGGGTAGTCGAGATAGCGCCCGCGCCAGTAGATGCGCGACATGCGCGGGCGCATGCAGGAACTCGTCGCCCATGATCTCGAGCCAGAGGTCGTTGACCTCCTCGCTCTTGGTGAAGAAGCGGTGCCCGCCGAGGTCGAAGCGGTAGCCCTCGGGGTCGACGACGGTCTTGGCCAGGCCGCCGACCTGCTCGTCGGCTTCCAGCACGATCACGCGCCGGCCGGCCTTGGCGAGCAGATAGCCCGCGGTCAGGCCGGCGGGGCCGCCGCCGATGACGACATAGGGACGGTCGCTGCCGCCGTCGCCGGAGCGAGGGGCGTCGATCTCGAGGAGGGTCATGGCCGACAGCCTCCCCCCTCGCGCGGGGTTTGCAGTCGCGCTGCTAATCGTCGCTAACGGTTCTTAACGGCGCTCACTTGCGCTCGTAGAGCACCGCGCGAACGCCCTTGGGCAGCGGTCTGCCCTCGGTCACGGGTGCGGCGAGCGTGCGCGACAGGCGCTTGTCGCGGTCGAGCACCCGCTGCCACTGGGCCGAGCGCTTGCGCACCTCGCTCGTCCACGGCGCGCCCCAGCGCGCCGTGCGGATGATCGGGAAGATGGCGAGGATCTTCTGGCCGGGCTTCAGCGTGGCCACGAGAGCGTCCTCGGTGGGCGTCGGCTTGGCCGCCTTGAGGCGGTCCAGCGCGTCGCGCCAGTCGAAGACCAGCGGGTCCTTCACCGGGCCCATGGCGTCGGCCCAGCGCAGCCCGATGTTCTGGGGCAGGTAGTAGTGCATGACCGGCCCCTGCTCGGGATGGATGGCGACGACCATGTCGCCGCGCTCGAGGCGGTCGCGGGTCAGGACGGCGACGGTGTGGGCGTCGCTCTTGGTGTCGAGCACGCCGGTGCGCGGGTTGAACCAGAAGGCGACGAGAATCGCGATGACGACGAGGCCCAGCCGGCCGCCGCGGGCCAGCCCGGCGGCGCCGAGCAGCAGCACCGGGCCCATGAAGACCGAGAAGTAGCGGTTCGACCACGCCGGCGAGGCCTGCGAGGCCAGCCACGCGACCGCCAGCGTCGTGAGGCCCATGATCGCCACCGACAGCGCCGCGCGGGCGCGCGGCGAGCGCCGCGCGCCGGCGAGGATGGTGCTGAGCCCGAAGCCCGCGCCGAGCGCGAAGGCCATCGCGGGCGCGGCGCCGCCGAGCAGGTTGGCGAGGCCGTTGAGGATGGCCTGGAAGGTCGGGCGCTCCGCCCATGGCGCGCCGGTGTGCTGGGCCTGCGAGATCAGGATCGGGAGCCACGGCAGGTAGAGCACCGCGGTGATCGCGTAGGCCAGCAGCGCGTCGCGCACCACGGCGCGCCGGTCGGCGGCCTGGCGGTAGATCGGGACGAGCGCCGCCACGGTCCCGATGGCCAGGAACAGGCCCCAGTTGTGGGCGTAGGCGATCAGCGCCAGCGACACGGAGAAGACGGGCAGCCACGCGCGCCGGCCCTGGACGAAGGTCACGACGAAGGTCGCCGTCACGATCGTCGAGAGCAGGGCGACGAGGGCGTACATCCTCGTCTCCTGCGAGTAGTAGGTCAGGAACGGGTTGATCGCGGCCAGCAGCGCCGCGATCCACGCCGCGCGGTCGCCGAAGAGGGCGCGCCCGCCCAGCCAGGCGGCCGGCACGGTGAAGATCGCGAAGGCCACGGAGAGCGCGTGGGTGTCGGCCTCGCCGCTGCCGAACACGCTCATCCACAGCTTGAGGATCAGGTAGTACAGCGGCGGCGAGCCGTCCTTGCGCAGGACGCCCGGGATGTCGCCCAGCGGATGCGACGAGATGCCCACCGAGAGGCCCTCGTCGATCCAGAAGCGGGCGTGGATGGCCTGGGTGCGCAGCGCGAGCGACAGCCCGACGAGGAAGGCCAGGACGAGCAGCGACTTGGGGAGGCTGACGGCCAGCCGCGCGGTGCCCAGCCGCGCGATTCGCGCCCGCGGGCGCGCGACCGTCGGTGCTGTGGCGCTCACCGGCAGCGCCCCACGATGCGCCACCCGCCGGAGATCGCGAACGTCTTCACGGCCGCCTCGCCGCCGATGCTCTCGATCCCGGGAACCGGGTGGCTGCCGCTCGTCGTCCGCGACCGCAGCACCACGGCGGGCACCTGCGGCGGAGCGTCGCCCGGCGCGCTGGCCGAGCGCACGGTCGTCGTGTGCTCGTTGAGCAGCCAGGCCACGGACGGCACCTGGAACGCCCCGGTGTAGGTCGTGCCGCACGCCTTCAGGCGATCGGGACCGCCGGCCTGCGCGATGGCGCCCGCGAGGCCGTCGGTGAGGCGCGCCTGGTAGTAGACCGACGCGCGCACGGCGTCGAGCCGGTTCACGCTCGGCGCGGCGAAGGCGATCGCGGCCACCACCGAAAGCGCCCCGACGGCGAGACCGCTCGCGAACCAGCGGGCGGGCAGGGCCCGGATGAGCCAGCCGATGCCCGTCCCGGCCAGCACGCAGGCCACCGCCGCCGGCATGATCAGGTAGCGGGCGTTGCCGCTGAAGCCGTCGTTGGTCATCACGGCGACCTCGCCGACCCACACCGCGCCGGCCAGCGCGAGGCCGATGGCGGCGCGGCGCTCGCGGCGGCCCGAGCCCAGGCGCAGCGCCATCATCGCGACGAGCGCCCCCAGGCCGATCCACAGCGCGGGCGTGAGCATCGTCGCGAACTGGCGCACCACCTCGCGGATCGGGTCGTCGGAGAAGGCCGCGCTGTTGGCGCGCGGGTTGTGCGCCCGGTGCGCGGCGCGCAGCAGGTCGCCCGAGCCCCACAGCTCGGGCAGCAGCCACAGGAGGGGCAGCGAGACGAAGGCCGCGGCGACGAGCTTGCGCGCCCCGGGATCGCGCCAGAACAGCCACAACCCGTAGAGACCGATCAACGGCCAGGCCTCGGGGCGCAGCAGCGCGGCGCCGATGCCGAAGAGGAAGGCGTGGCGGGTGCGCCCGGCGAGGTGGCGGTCGACCGCGGCCAGCCCCAGCGCCACCAGCAGGCCCTCGGAGTTGCCCAGCGCCGAGTTGCGCAGCATCCACGGGGCGACGGCGTAGGCGCCCGCCGCGGCGGCGCCGGCCGGCACTCCGCCGAGCCGCCGCGCGACCCGGAAGGCCATGACGACGCCGGCGATGGCGCCGGCGCGCGCGACGAACAGCCACAGGTCGGGGGCGAGGCCGCCGAAGAGGGCGAAGGGCGTGGTCAGCAGGACCGGCAGCGGCTTCCACGATGGGCCGTCGACGGTCGAGAGGTCGAGGTGCAGGATCTCCCGGCCCCACACGATCCAGGCCCACGGGTCGTACGTCGGGGCCGACGGGACGAGGAAGGTCAGCGCGGTGAGGGCGAGGACCGCCAGCGCGACCCGATAGCGCACGGCGACGCGCGGCACGGTGAGCGCCGGCACTCGGGGACTGGGTGCTGTCAGCTCGTGTGCGGGGGGCATGGAGCGGCGACCGCCGATTGTTGCGGAACCGATGTTGCCCGCCGTTAAGACGATGCAAGCGCCCTGCGCGCAACTCCGAGCCCGCGGCATCCGTTGCAGAACCATGATTCGCCGCCTCGCCGTGCTTGCCTGGCTGGTGGCCCTCGCGCTGCCCGCCGCCGCCGTGGCCGACCCGCCGTGGTCGCCCACGCAGAACGTGTCCACCCCGCACCTGTTCGTCGATCCGGTCGACGTGACGGCCTCTGGCGACGGCACGGCGCTGGCCTGGTGGAGGTGGCAGGATGGAAGCGGTTCCAACGCCGCTCCGAGCGCGAGCGTGTCGTCGCGGCCGCCGGGCGGGGCCTTCGGCGCCGAGCGCGCCGCTCCGGCCGGCATCGCAGGACATCCAGGCCTTCGCACAGACCCGGGCCGTCGCCCTCACCGCGCGCGCGCCGGCGCTGACGGCTCCGACCCGGCTCGCCGTCGCGTTCGGAAGCACGAGCGGCACCTTCGGATCGGAGCGCCGCATCGTCGACGAGCGCTCGCTCGGCGGCATCCCGCAGCTCGCGGTCGACGCCAAGGGGGACGCGGCCATCGCCTACTTCCGCAATCTCGGGACCACCAACGACCGTGTGATGGTGAGCCTGCGGCGCGCGGGCGGGTCCTTCGGCGCCCCCTTCCAGATCGCCCACGGCCGCATCCGCTCGGTCGCGGTCGCCGTCGGCCCGCGCGGCGACGTCCTCGTCGCCTGGGACGCGCGCGGGACCATCCAGGCGCGCTACAAGGGCCCGGGGAGCGCGGGGTTCCAGCCCATCGAGACGGTGTCCTCCGACCCGACCTTCTTCGCCCGGATCGAGGCCGCGGTCACCGACGGCGGCCGCTGCTATCTGGCCTGGAGCGCGAAGTTCCGCAGCGAGGGCGGCTCCACCGGGCCCGTCTTCAACGAGGTCGCCGTGCGACCGTCCGGCCACCGCTTCCGCGCCGCCCAGCTCCTCGAGCGCGAGCCGGACAGCCGCGAGCAGGGGCTCGTCGCGCTCGCCCTCACGGGGACCCGCGACGCCAGCGTGGCGTGGACCGGCTTCGACGGCGCCAACGCGCGCGTCCGCGTGGCGTCGACCGATCCCTCGGCGCGCTTCGGCGCGCCCCAGGACGTCTCGCCCGCCGGCCGCGAC
Organism: uncultured Actinomycetes bacterium; assembly: GCA_963816845.1. Taxonomy (GTDB): domain Bacteria; phylum Actinomycetota; class Thermoleophilia; order Solirubrobacterales; family Solirubrobacteraceae; genus JAOPZW01. The sequence goes on from CAWFMR010000039.1 coordinate 53,877, forward strand.
GGGGTGGTCTCCGATCTCGCGGCCGCGGGCGGGACCCGGCTCGTCGCCTGGGACAACGGCAGCTTCGACGCCAACCAGGTCTTCTCCGCGCTCGCCCCGCCCGGCGCGCCCTTCGGCGCCGCCGAGGCCGTCTCCGCCGCCCAGGAGGCGCGCGCGGCCCAGGCGATCGTCGCCCCGGTGCCGACACTCGTGTGGACCAACCGGCCGGCCGGCTCGCATCCCCCCGGCGGCGTTGCCGCCGTGCAGACCTTCGCGCAGGCCGCGACGCGCACCGGCTAGGAGGGTCGAACGTCGGTCTTCCCCCGTCTACACGGGGTAGGACCGACGTTCGACCCCGGGGAGCGCGTCCCGCTGGCCGATAGCCTGCGCGCGTGGCCGCTCCCTGGACCGCCATCGGCGTGCCGATCGACTCCGTCGGCCGTGCCGGCGGGACCGAGCACGCCCCGGCGGCGATGCGCGAGCACGACCTGCTGGCGCGCATCGGCGCCGAGGACCGCGGCGACCTCGACGTGCGGATCCACGGCGAGGAGCGCGATCCGGCCACCGGCGTGATCGGCCTCGCGGACACCCTGGCGACGACGAGGGCCGTGCGCGCGGCCGTGCGCGACGTCGTCGCGGACGGCAGGCGAGCGCTCGTGCTCGGCGGCTGCTGTGCGCTGGTGCCGGGCGCCCTGGCGGGCCTGCGCGACGCCGTGGGGGCGCTCGGGGTCGCCTACGTCGACGGCCACGTGGACGTCTACGACGGGACGACGTCGCCCACCGGCGAGGGCGCCGACATGCCGATGAGCGTCGCCTTCGGGCGCGGCCCCGACGCCTGGGTCGACGCGGCGGGCGGTGCGAGCGTGGCGCCGGCGGACGTCGTCGTGCTCGGCGCGCGCGACCCCGAGGAGGCAGCCGACATCGCCGACCTGCGCGCCGGCACGCTCGCGGCCCTCGAGGTCCTCGGCCCCGACGAGCTGCGCGCGCGGGGCCTGCGTGCCGCGGGGGCGCGCGCCGCGCAGCGCCTGGGGGCCGACGGCCGGCCCTTCTGGATCCATCTCGACCTCGACGTGCTCGACGAGCGCGCGATGCCGGCGACCGACTACCTCATGCCCGACGGCCTCGAGTGGGACGAGCTGGCCGAGCTGCTGGAGCCCCTGGGGGCATCGCCCGGGCTCGCGGGGCTGAGCCTCGGGTGCCTGAACCCCGACAAGGACCCCGGCGGGACCTTCACCGAGCGGACCTGCGCGCTGCTGGCCGGCGCGCTGTCCGCGCGCTAGTCAGACCTCGAGGCGGGTGTCCTCGAGGTCGAGGTCGCGCTCGAGGCGGCGCATGATCTCGTCGTTGATCTTGCCCACGTTGCGCAGGCGGATGATCTCGGCGCGCTCGGCCTCCAGGACCTTGCGCCGCAGCCGCTGGTAGGCGTAGGACTGCTGGTCGATCGCTCCGTCGTCCTCGTCGTCGAAGCGCGCCGAGAAGCGCCGGATGCGGAAGTCGTACATGCCGCGCATGCGGTCGGCGGTGTCGTCGCGCACCCAGTCCTGGCCGCGCAGCTCCTCGATGCGGTCCAGGGCGGCGCGCGCGGCCAGGATGCGCGCCTTGGACTCGCGCTGCTCGAGGTTGCCGTCGTCCTCGACGTCGAGGACCTTGATGAGCCCCGGCAGCGTGAGCCCCTGCAGGATCAGCGTGGCGAGGATGACGGCATAGGTGAGGAAGATGATGAGGTCGCGCTGCGGGAAGTCGGCGCCGCCGTCGATCGTCTGCGGGATGGCCAGCGCCGCGGCCAGGGACACGGCGCCCCGCATGCCGGTCCACGCCACGATGGCGGGGAACTGCCAGTGCACGGCGGGCTCGCGCTCGCGCACCCGCCGCGAGAACAGGCGCGGCGCGTAGGTGGCGGGGAAGACCCACAGGAAGCGGATGACGATGACCGCGGCGGAGACGACGGCCGCGTCCACGAGGATCGAGCGCGTCGACATCCGGCTGATCCCGTCGATGACGCTGGGCAGCTGGAGGCCGACGAGCACGAAGAGCGCGGCGTTGAGGACGAAGACGAAGATCTCCCACACCGAGAAGGCCTGGATCCGCGTCGCGGGCGTGATCAGCTCGGGCGAGTGCCAGCCCAGGTAGATGCCGGCGGTCACGGCGGCCAGCACCGCCGAGACCCCGAGCGCCTCCGCCGGCAGGTAGGCGAAGTACGGCGTGACGAGCGAGATCGTGATCTCCGTCGGGGCGTCGTCGAGCGCCTTGCGCAGCAGCGCGACGACGTAGCCGACGACGATGCCGATCGCGATGCCGACGACCGCGTTGAGCACGAAGCGCCCGCCCGCCTCGGCCATCGAGAAGCTCCCGGTGACCGCGGCGGCCACCGCGAACTTGTAGGCGACGAGGGCCGTCGCGTCGTTGACCAGCGACTCACCTTCGACGATCGTCACGTAGCGCCGCGGCGCGCCGACACGCGAGGCGATCGCCGACGCCGCGACGGGATCGGTGGGCGACACGACGGCGCCCAGCACGAACGCGGCCTCCCACGACATGCCGTCGATGACCTCGTGGGCGACGACGGCCACGCCGAGCATGGTGAAGATCACCAGGCCGATGGCGAGCAGGCTGATCTCGCGCAGGTTGTCGCGCAGCTCGCGCAGCGAGGAGAAGAAGGCAGCGGCGTAGAGCAGCGGCGGCAGGACGATGATGAGCACGACGTCGGGGTTGAGCTCCACGTCGGGGATGCCGGGGATGAAGCCCAGCGCCGCGCCGCCGATCACGAGCAGGATCGGATACGGGACCTGCGAGTGGTAGGCGACGATGAGCAGGACCGAGACGGCGCTCAGCACCGCGAGGAGCACGAGGTCCAGGTGGGCTTGCGCGATCACGCCGTCACCCGCTGTGCAGGGTCGCCACCGCCAGCGCCGCGACGCCCTCCCCGCGGCCGACGAAGCCCATGCCCTCGCCGGTGGAGGCCTTGACGCTGACGTGCTCGGGTCACCACGCCGAGGCCGTCGGCCAGCGCGGCGCGGATCGCGTCGCGATAGGGAGCGAGCTTCGGGCGCTCCATGACGACGGTGGCGTCGACGTGTGCCACGGCAAGCCCGCGCTCGGCGAGCGTCGCCACCACCGTGCGCAGCAGCAGCATCGAGTCCGCGTCGCGGTAGCGCTCGTCGGTGTCGGGGAAGTGCTCGCCGATGTCGCCCATCGCCGCGGCGCCCAGCAGCGCGTCGATGATCGCGTGCGTGAGCGCGTCGGCGTCGGAGTGGCCGGCAAGGCCGAGCTCGTGCTCGATCGCCACCCCGCCGAGGATCAGCGGGCGTCCCGCCACGAGCCGGTGCGAGTCCCAGCCGATGCCGGTCGTCGCGGTCATCCGATCGGCTCCAGCCGCCGCTCGCGCTGTTCGAAGACCGCCAGCTCGGTGACCCCGAGGTCCTCGAGCAGCTCCAGCGCCTTGTCGTAGTCGCGACCGAGGTCCTCGGGCGTGTGGGCGTCGCTGGAGAGCGCGATCGGGTTGCCGGCGTCGAGCACCATCTCCAGGAAGGCCCGCGCCGGATAGAGCTCGCCGACCGGCTTGCGCAGCCCCGCCGTGGAGACCTCGACCGCGATGCCCGACTCGGCGATGCCCTCCATGGCCGCCTCGTAGTAGTAGCGCAGGTCGCGGCCGGGCCACGGGCGCTGGGAGGGGCCCCAGTACTTCACGAGGTCGGGGTGGGCCAGGATGTCGAACATCCCGCTCGCCGCGGCCTGCCCCAGCCACTCGAAGTACGTCTGCCACACCTTCTCGGGCGAGCTCGCCGCCGACCAGATGTCGTACTTGTCGTAGTCGAGCGCCCCGTCGCCCACGAAGTGGATCGAGCCGACGACGAAGTCGAAGTCGCGGCCGGCCAGCAGCTCGGCCATGCGGTCCTCGCGGCCGGGGATGAAGTCGGCCTCGATCCCGAGCTTGAGGTCGGTCTCCTCGCGCACGAAGTCGCAGTAGGCGTCGAGGTCGTCGCGGGCCGAGTGGCGCCAGAGCTCGTGCTGCCAGACCTCGAGCGCCTCGGTGAAGCGGTAGACGTGCTCGGCCACGCCGAGCTCCTCGATGCCGCGCTCCTCGGCCGCCTCGCGATAGCGCTCGGCGTTCGCGGCGGTGAGGTAGCGCTCGGCCGGTGTCGCGTCGACGTCGTCGGGGCGCAGGTGGACGTGATAGTCGGTCAGCACGCGGCGGGGATTCTCGCAGGGCCGAACGCTCCGCTGTCGGTGCCGCGGCGGGTGCTCCCCCACCGCCCGCAGCTCACCCGCCGCGCTGGGCGCGCGTGCGCGCCTCCAGCTTCGCCGCCTCGCGCTCGTTGAGCTCCCGGCCCTCACGCGTGAACTCGAGCAGCAGCCCCAGCTGCTCCTCGCTATAGCGGCGGTACAGGCGCTCGCCGAGGGCCATGTGCTCGCCGTAGTAGTCGCCGGCCCCGCCGCTCGCCTCCGGCGCGAGCTCGACGAGCACGCGGCGGCGATCGGCAGGATCGCGCGTGCGGCGGGCGAAGCCCGCGCGCTCGAGACGGTCGAGGACCGTGGTGATCGCGCCGGTCGTCAGCCCCGTCTCGTCAGCGAGGCGCCCGGCGGGCACGGGCCCTTCGCGCTGGATGACGTCGAGGCAGCGCATGTCCGTGCGGTTGAGCCCGATCGCGTCCGCGACCGCCTGGTCGTAGCGGTCGGTGGCGGCCTGCGAGCGCCGGACCTCGTAGACGAGCTCCTCGAAGAGTTGTCGTTTCCTGCTTGCCAATCTGATCTCTTGATGATTAAGATACTTGCATGTCTAAGGATATCGCCATCGAGGCGAACGCATTGACCAAGAGCTATCCGCCCGACGTCCGCGCGCTCGACGGGCTGAGCCTAGCCGTCCCGGCGGGCACCATCTTCGGCCTGCTCGGTCCCAACGGCGCCGGGAAGTCGACCACCGTCCGCATCCTCACCACCCTCTCGCGACCCGACAGCGGCAGCGCGCGCGTGGCCGGCCTCGACGTCCTCGCCGACCCGGCGCGCGTCCGCCACGCGATCGGCGTCGTCGGCCAGAAGCACGGGCTCGACCCCGACGCGACCGGCCGCGAGAACCTCGTCCTGCAAGGCGAGTGCTACGGCATCACGGGCGCCGACCTGAGCCGGCGCGTGGGCGACGCGCTCGAGCGCTTCGGCCTCGCGGAGACCGCCGACCGTCAGGCGAAGACGTACTCGGGCGGCACGCAGCGCCGTCTGGACCTGGCGATGGGCCTCATCCACCGCCCCGACGTCCTCTTCCTCGACGAGCCCACGACCGGCCTCGACCCGGAGGTCCGCGCCGACGTCTGGCGCGAGATCGAGCGGCTCGCGCGCGACGAGCGCATGACCATCCTCCTCACCACCCATTACCTCGACGAGGCCGACCGGCTGGCCTCGCGACTGGCGATCGTCGATCGCGGGCGCATCGTCGCCGAGGGCACGCCCGAGGAGCTCAAGAGCGGGCTCGAGGGCGACCGGATCGCGGTCGAGCTCGTCGACGCGAGCGACGCCACGGCGCGCGCCGCGCTCGCGCGGGTCGACGGCGTCGGCGACGCCGAGCTCGAAGGGAACACGCTGCAGGCACGCGCGCGCGACGGCGCGAAGGCGATCCCGGCGGTGCTGGCCGCCCTCGACGCCCACGGGGTGCAAGTCGCGTCGGTGACCCTCGCCCGGCCGTCGCTCGACGACGTCTATCTGCGTCACGCGGGTCGGAGCTTCGACCGCGCCGACGCGGAGCACGAGCGCGCGGCGGTGGCGGCATGAGCGCGGCGATCCGGCAGACCTGGCAGGTCAACCTGCGCTACGTGCGCTTCCTGCGCGCGCCAGCCCGCGTTCCTCGGCATCACGCTGACGCAGCCGATCATCTGGCTGCTGCTCTTCGGCGCGCTGTTCAAGGCCGTCACGCAGATCCCCGGGTTCCACGGCGACTCCTACGTCGACTTCCTCACGCCCGGCATCGTCGTGATGCTCGCGGTCTCCTCGGCGGGCTGGACCGGCATGGGCTTCATCGAGGACATCAACGCCGGGATCATGGACCGTCTGCTCGTCTCCCCGGTCTGGCGCGGCGCCCTGAACCTGGGGAGCGTCGTCTACGCGATGATCACCATCGTCATCCAGACGGCGCTCATCGTCCTGCTCGCCTGGCTGCTCGGCGCCCACTACGTCAACGGCGTCTGGGGCGTCCTCATCCTCATCCTCGTGGCGGCGCTGCTCGGCGCGGCCTTCGCCTCGCTCTCCAACGGCGTCGGGATGCTGGCCCGCCAGCGCGAGACGCTCATCGGGGCGGTCAGCCTCGTCCTGCTTCCGCTGACCTTCCTCTCCTCCGCGCTGATGCAGCAGAGCCTCGTGCCCGGCTGGATCCGCACGGTGTCCAAGCTCAACCCGGTCAACTGGGCCGTGGAGGCCGGGCGCTCGGCGGCGATGGAGAAGATCGACTGGGGCCTCGTGGCCAGCCGCGTCGGCCTGCTCCTCGGTCTGGTCGTGCTCTGCGCGTGGTTCGCCACGCGCGCCTTCGCGACGTACCAGCGCTCGCTCTGAGCGGGCGCGACGGCCGCGCCTAGCGGCGCACGTCCTCGCAGTCCCCGGCGACCCTGTCGCCGGGGTCGGCGAAGACGACGTCGTGCCCGGGGCCGCACTTCACGCTGTCGATGTCCCCGCGGACGACGTTGATGCGGTCGTTGCCAGGGCCGCCCGAGATCGTGTCGGGGTCGAGGTTGCCGAAGATCTCGTCGTCGCCCGAGCCGCCGGCGATGTGGTCGAAGCCGCGGTCGCCCGTGATGTGGTCGTCGCCGGCGTCGCCGAAGATGCGGTCGTCGCCGGCGCGCCCGGCCATCGTGTCGTTGCCCGGGCCGCCATGGAGCTCGTCGTTGCCGTACTCGCCGTCGACGTAGTCGTCGCCGCCGGCGCCGAACAGCGCGTCGGGCCCGCCCTTGCCGAAGAGCGAGTCGTCGCCCGGCGTGCCGTGCAGGACGTCGCGCAGCTGGGTGCCCGAGATGACCGAGGCCGCGTCGGAGTCGTTGGCGCCCTCGGGCGGCACCGGCGTGACCGTCTCGCAGTTGAGCAGCACGTCGCGGGTGGGCGCGTCGGCCTCGACGTAGACCGTGTCGTTGCCCTCGCCGCAGTCGACCTCGTCGCGGCTGTCGTCGGCGGCGCGGATGGTGTCGTCGCCGGCGCCGGCGTCGATCGTGTCCGCCCCCGGGCCGCCCACGAGCAGGTCGGCGCCGTCGTCGCCGAAGATCTCGTCGGGTCCCGAGCCGCCGTCGACCTGGTCGGCGCCGTTGCCGCCCTCCAGCGTGTCGTCGCCCGAGTCGCCGTGGATGACGTCCGAGCCGTTGTTGCCGGCCAGGATGTCGCGGGCGGCACCGCCGTCGATGAGGTCGTCGCCGTCGCCGCCGGTGATGTTCTCCGTCCCCGACTCGCCGAAGAGCTGGTCGTTGCCGTCGCCGCCCTTGATGAGGTCCGAGCCGCGGCCGCCCTTGATCGTGTCGTTGCCGGGGCCGCCGTAGAGGCGGCGGTCGTTGCCGAAGGTCGAGTCGACGATCAGGTCGTCGCCCTCCTCGCCGAAGACGTGGTCGTCGCCGGGGCCGCCGTCGAGGTAGTCGTTGCCGGGGCCGCCGTGGATCGAGTCGTCGCCGGTGCCGCCGTCGGCGCGGTCGTTGCCGTCGGCGCCCGACAGGTGATCGTTGCCCGAGCCGCCGTTGAGCGTGTCGTCGCCCGCGTCGCCGAAGAGGTGGTCGTCGTAGGAGCCGCCGTGCAGGGTGTCGTTGCCGTCGCCGCCCTCGAGGATGTCGTTCTCGCGCCCGCCGTTGAGCACGTCGTCGCCGCCGAGCCCGGCGATGAGGTCGCGCAGGCGCGTGCCGGTGATGGCGTCCGGCGCGTCGGTCCCCTGCATGCGCGCGAGCCCGGGCTGGACGACCACGCCCAGCGGCGTCGTGCCCGGCAGCGCCACGGATCGCAGCCGGCGATGGGCGAAGGGGCTCACGAGCGAGAGGGTCGCCGCGCCGCCGTCGGCGTAGTAGACGCGGACGCCGTCGGGCGACCAGCCCGGCGCACCGGGGCCGCGACCCGAGCGGAAGCGCCGCACGCGATGCCCGGCGACGTCGACGAGCGCGGCCAGGTTGCCGCCGTGCGCGGCGCCGACGGCCAGCGTGAGTCCGTCGGGCGACGCGGCCACGGCGCCCCCCACGCCCTTGCCGAGGCGCAGCGGGTGCTTCTCGGGCTTGCGCGCGCCCTGGCGCACGACGTACAGGCGCCGCGGCGCGCTGACCCACGCCCGCGCCGCGGCATCGAAGGCGGCGCCGGTCGCGCCCTTGACCTTCACGCGGCGCAGCAGCTTCGGCCCGCCGGTGGCGACCATCGCGACGCGCCCGCTGGTCAGGACGACGGCCGCCAGCGTCCCCTCGCGCGAGAGCGCCAGCGCGCGCGCGGTGCCCTGCAGGCGCACGCGGTGGCGGACGGCCAGCGTCCGGGCGTCGAGCACGAAGAGCCGCTGCCCGGCGGCCGCGTAGACGCTCGCGCCGCCCGGCGAGACCGCGATGCCCACCGCCGGCACGCCGAGGTCGCGGGTGAGCACGGCGAACGGCGCCGCGGTGCCCGGCAATGGCGCGGCGGGGACCATCCCGAGGTCGAAGGCGGCCACGGCGTTGCCCGCGGCGGCGAAGGCGCGGCGGCCGTCGCGGGTGATCGCCACCGCGCGCGACGGGCCAGGCAGTGCCGGCCGGGCGACCACCAGGTTGGTGGTCACGTCGAGCAGCGCGACGTCGTTGGTGCCCGTGGCCAGCAGCGCGACGCGCGCCTGGGCGCACGCCGCCCCCAGGAGCGCGACGAGGGCGGCGATGGCCAGCGTGCGGCGCACGGGGAGAGGTTCGCCCTTGGCCGCCCCTGTCCTACCGCCGGCGCGCCGCGGCCCAGCGCTGCTCGCCCTCGAGCGTGCGCTGGTGGCGCAGCCGCGCGGGGTCGAGGTCGCCGGCGGCGATCGCCGCGCGCACGGCGCAGCCGGGCTCGGTCTCGTGGCGGCAGTCGGAGAACCGGCAGCCGGTGGCCAGCTCCTCGACGTCGGCGAAGGCGGCCGCCACGCCCGCGGGATCGGCGCTCATGCGCGGCAGGCGCAGGCCCGGCGTGTCGACGAGCAGGCCGCCGCCGTGGGGCAGGGCGAAGAGCTCCCGGCTCGTGGTCGTGTGGCGCCCGCGGTCGTCGTGCGCGCGGATCTGCGCGGTGGCCTGGCGCTCGCTGCCCAGCAGCGCGTTGATCAGCGTCGACTTGCCCACGCCCGACGAGCCGATCAGCGCGCCCGTGCGGCCGCGGCCGAGCTGCGCGGTGAGCGCGTCGACGCCGTCGCCGCGCTGGGCGCTGGTCGCCACCACCGGCACGCCGGGGGCGACGGCGCGCAGGATGGCGAGCGACGGCTCGGGATCGACCACGAGATCGGTCTTGTTGAGCACGAGCACCGGCGCGCAGCCGCCGGCGGCGGCCACGGCGACGAAGCGCTCCAGGCGGCGCGCGTTGAGGTCGCGGTTGGCGGAGGTGACGACGAAGGCGACGTCGACGTTGGCCGCCAGGTCCTGGCCGGCGCGCGCCAGCACGCCGTGGCGGGGCAGCCGGGCGCTGACGGCGCCGCGGGCGTCGACGACGACCCAGTCGCCGATCGTCGCGCGTTCGCGCGCCCGCCCGGCGACGACGGCGAGGGCCTCGCCCTGGGCGCCTGCGACGACGAGGTGGCCGCGATGGACGGCGATCACGCGTGCGGGCGCGCAGCCGTCGACGTCGGATGCCGCGAAGGCCGAGGCGAATGGCTCGCCCCAGCCGAGGTCTTCGAGGTTCAAGGTGCTCTCCAGGCTCGGTAACGGGCTAGACGGTGGGAACGACCGTCAGCACCGAGGCGGCGAGCAGGCGTATGTCGAGGTGGCGCAGCAGGCTCGAACGGTACGGACGCGCGCGCGCCGGCGCAAGCGCTGTGCCGCTGCGGCCGCGCGCTGATGCTCGGCGGGCCCTTGGCCTGTGGCGGGCGGGTCCTGTCGCCGGACACGGCCTCAGACTCCGCAGGCTCCGTCTGAGGGGCGTGTCCCGCGCCACCCGCCCGAAGCATCGTCTTTGCCCGGCCGGGCACCACCGCCGTGTCGCGGTCCGCGGGCGTCTACTGCCTTCGCGGCCGCAGCTCCTGTGGTGCGCCGGTACGCCCGTGCTCTCCGCCCGCGTATCGCGCCGCCGTGGTCTGCCTCCGCGTTGGCGAGCCAACGGGTGCGCCCGCATCTCTCGACGGTCGAATGCCGTCGGACAGTGCGAGTTCTACGCGAGGCGCGGCTGCTGCTTACACGCGCGGAAGCGACAGCGGGTGTTGATTCGAGTGCCACGCGTGAAGTGACGCGCCGCCTCGAACAAAGCGGTATGAGGTCCCCACGGAACCGGTCAGGCAGAGAGGAATGCAATGCGCAGGCGCAGCGGCGTTGTCAGCAGATTGGGAAGAGTGCTCACGGCGCCATTCCGGCTGGTCGGCCGCGTCCTGACCGGGCGCGGCTCGCGACGGCGGAGGCGCTAGTTCGCGGCGGCGTAATCGTCGCGCCACCGGGTGGCACCCCGAATGCCCCCTGATGAGCGCCTCAGTCGGATCGCGTTGAGGTCGTGCTCGCGCGCACCTCGTGGATCCGCCGGAGCACGTCGTCGACGTCGTCGTGCTCGGCGTGCAGATATCGGCCGGTCGCGAGCTTGCAGGGGCTACTGGGATTCGCGGTTGGGGGCACCCACGTGAGTCCGCGGTGCTATTCCGCTAATTCGCCGCAGGGTGGCCGTTCCCGTGCGTCCCCTGTGCGGGCGCTAGGCGAACACCGCGACCAACGCCGGCGCCATCCGCGAGCGCTTCGAGCTGGTCGAGGAGGTCCCGGCCAACGGGCTGGAACGCGTCAACGACCAGCGGTCAGCGGACGAGCATCCGGACCATGCATAGACGCCCTACCGGCTTCGAGGCGGAGGGAGCAGCGCCCACGTCGCGCTGGCGGACCACTCCTCCAGGCGAAAGGAGAAGCAGGAGCGTCTTAGCGGCATTCCCCAGGGGCATGCAAAGCGCTAGCGGAACGCGCCCGGCGCGGTTATCCTCCTCCGCTGTCGGTAGTTAGGGGGTCGGGTGATGCCGACGATCACCGTCAACGGTGCCGAGCTGTACCACGAGGTCCGGGGCACCGGGCCACCGGTGCTGTTGATCATGGGCGCGACGGGTGATGGTGGCCACTTTGACGCGCTTGCCGACGTCCTGGCCGACGAGTTCACGGTCATCAGCTATGACCGGCGCGGCAACGGCCGCAGTCTCGCCCCGGCCGGGTGGGAGACGACATCGCCCGAGGAGCAGGCAGACGATGCCGCGGCGCTGCTGGATGCGCTCGGGACCGGTCCGGCGGCGGTGTTCGGCACCAGCGCCGGCGCGAGCTTCGCGCTGTGTCTGATGGTCCGCCATCCGGGATCGGTGCGCGGCGAGGTCCTGCATGACCCCGGGGTGTACGCCCTCGTCGATAACTTCGACGCGGTTCGAGCCCCTGTGCGGGCGGTGGTCCAGGAGGCGATGGGCGCCGGCGGGCCGGCCGCCGCGGTCGAGCGCTTCTGGTGCTACGTGGCCGGGGAAGCGGGTTGGAACCGGCTCGCGCCCGCGCTTCGTGACCGCCTGCGCGCCACGGCCAACACACTGTTCGCGGTCGAGCTCGGGACCTACGAGCTCTACATGCCCGACGATGAGACACTGGCCGCCATCTCAGCGCCGGTGCTCCTGCTCGTCAGCGAGGACAGCCTTGCCTTCTTTGCCGAGATCGCCGGTCGGCTCGGCGAGCGCCTTGGCGTCGAGGTTGCCACCACGCCGGGTATGCACGACGCGTACAGCGAGTATCCCGAGGAGTTCGCGGCGGCCATGCGGTCATTCCTGCGCAAGGTCAGCGGGTGAGGACCTATGGCGCGGTCCGCGGAGTTCTGCCGCGCTATCGCTCTTGGATGATCACCGTCGGCGCCTGGAACAGCGCGACCAAGCTGTCGGCCACTGTCGCAACGAGGCAGAAGCAGCACTCAACCTGCTGCTGAGCCGGGCTCGGAGGTGCACGGGCCGCTGGCGTGCCGGCTTCGCGCGGAGGCAGATGGAACCGATGAGTGCGAGACCCTTCGGCGGTCTTCTTCGGAAACGAACGACGCGATGGAGGCCTTAGTTCCGAGATGAGCGCGATCACCCATCTCTACGCCGGTGTGCCGGTCACCGAGCTCGACGCCAGGATCGATTGGTACACGCGGTTCTTCGGACGAGGGCCCGACTTCCGCGCCGGGGACGAGATCCTCTGGGAGATCGGAGAGCACGCCACACTCTTCATCGAGCCCGACCCCGCACGCTCGGGCACCGGTCGGATCACGCTCTCCGTCGTCGGGCTCGACGCGCTTGTCGAGTCCGTTGCGGCCCGGCGCATCGACCGCGAGCCGATCGAGAGCTACTCCAACGGCATGCGCCACGTGAAGATCCCCGATCCGGATGGCAATGCCATCGCCTTCGCCGAGCCGCCCGACGCCGCATGACCGAGGCCTCCATCGAGCCGTTCGTCCAGACTCACCTCGAGGGGCTGATCGCGCTCGTCGCGGCCGAGGGCTGGACCGAGTACACCGATGATGTGCAGCGGACCTACCGCGCGCTGACCGCACCAGGCGTCACGACGCTGGTTGCGCTCGTGGCCGGGCGGATCGTCGGCGCGATCCAGCTCCAGTCAGACGGCGTCATTCAGGCCCACGTCTCGATGCTCTTGATCGACCGGAACTCGCGAGGACTCCGGCTCGGCTCCCGACTCTTGCGCGAAGGCCTGCAGCGCGCCGGAGGCCTGCAACTCGACATCCGCACTCGGACCGAGGGGTACTACGAGCGGCTTGGCGCCAGCCGCTCGCTCGGCTTCCGCCTCACGCGCGAGGACCTCGGACTCCGCGGCATGGACGCCGGCTAGATGGCGCGCGTCCGACTCAGCCCGGGCGCACCGGGCGAGCCCTTCGCCGGCTGGGCGCTTTCGCTTCCGCGTCAGAAGCAGGTAGGTGGCGAGGGACTTGGAGGCGGTCACGCCGCGGGGATACCCGCCAGCCACCTGAAGCTCATCGGCGCGGCCAGCGGCAGCTCCTCGACCTCGACCCCGGCCGCGCGCAGCCTGCCGGCGTACACCGGCCCATCGACCACGGTCGCCGGCGCGACACCGGCGAGCGAGGCGTCCGCGGGCGGCCAGCCCGAGCGCTCCGGGCCGGAGAGCAGCTGGCGCGCGAGCGGTGGCCAGCCCTCGTCGCGTGCATGCAGCGCCGCCGTGGCCGCGAGGCCGCCACCCGCGACGAAGAGGCGGCCGGGATTCGCGCCGAGGCTCGCCGCGTGGTCGCCCGCCCACTCGAGCGCGATCGTCGCCACGTCGAGCGCGGTGGTCTGCAGCGCCAGGACGACCGTGCCGCCCTCGAGGGCGAGCGCTTCGGCCATCTCGAAAACTGACGGGCGCTCCCAGAGGAGGAGCACGATCGGCCCGCCGTCCTGGGGATCGGGCGGCCAGATGACGCGTAAGCGGACGAAGTCGCCCGCGGAGCGCAGTGACAGATCGGCTTCCCGCTGTGCGAGCGTCGTCATGGCGTGGAATGGTCGACCGCGCCCGCGCGAAAGGGAAAGGCCGATCGCGCATCGCCGTCATGCGTGAACGGCATCGCCCGAGCGCGGGGTCGCTGTCACCATGGATGGGTGCCCGACGACGAGAACGTGGTCGCCTTGCCGCACGCGCCGGAGGCGATCGAGCTGCGCCACCTGCGCGCCTTCGTCGCCGTCGCCGAGGAGCTCAACTTCGGGCGGGCGGCCGAGCGCCTCTACATCACCCAGCCGGCGCTCAGCCGGCAGATCCGTACGCTCGAGCAGCTGCTCGGCTGCACGCTGCTGCGGCGCTCGACGCATCGCGTCGAGCTGACGGTCGCCGGCGACGCGCTCCTCGATCGGGTGCGCCCGATCCTGCGCGAGGTCGATGCCGCGGTGTCGACCGTGCAGTCGGTCGGCGGCGAACACGTCGAGCGGGTGGCGCGACTCTGGGAGCCGGTGGCCCGAGCCGTGGCGACCGACGCTGACCTCCAGGAGCAGCGCACGGCCTACGAGCGGATGCTCGCGACCTTCGAGGCGCCTGCCGAGGTGACGGTGACGCCGATGAACGCCAACGGGGTGCCGTCGCTGCTGGTCGCGCAGCGGCCCGACGACGCGCCGCGGCTGATGCATCTCCACGGCGGCAGCTACTGCCGCGGATCGGCGTTCGGCTACCGGCCACTGGCGGGCGCGCTCGCCCTCGCGGCCGACGCCGGGGTGCTCGTCCCCGACTACCGGCTCGCCCCCGAGCACCCGTTCCCCGCGGCGATCGACGACGCGGTGGCCGCGTATCGGTGGATGCTCGATCGCGGTATCGCCGCCGAAGAGGTCGTCTTCTGCGGCGATTCCTCGGGCGGCGGGCTCGTCGTCTCCGTCCTGCTGACCCTCGCGCATCGCGGACTGCCGCAGCCCGGCGGCGCCGTCCTCATGTGCCCGTGGGTGGACCTCCCGCTGAACCTGCAGGACGAGGTGACCGAGATCCTGCGCCGCTCCACCGACGCCTACCTCGGCGCGCACCCCGCCGACGACCCGGTCGTCAGCCCGCTCACCGCCGACCTCACCGGGCTGCCGCCGCTGCTCATCCAGGCGGCGACCGGCGACCAACTGCTCGACAACGCCAATGCCCTCACCGATCGCGCCCGCGAGCACGGCGTCGACGCCCGCCTCGACCTCTACTCGGTGGACGCCCACGTCTTCCAGCTCTTCTGGTCATTCCTGCCCGAGGCGGCCGAGGCTCTGCAGAAGGCGGGGCGCTTCGCAGACGAGGTTACCCGGCCCGCGCCGCATCCCGCTGCGCCGCCCCGACGTGCTCGCGCAGCCAGCGCACGAGCGCCGTCGCGGCCCCGAGCTCGTGGCGGATGATCTTGCCGGCGCGCGGCTTGTGCCGCCACGAGCCGAGGTCGTGGCGGCGGTGCACCGTCAGCCCGCGGTGGCGCAGCAGCTCGGCGCGCGAGTGGTCAAGCGGATAGCCGCGCGGCACGTGTGCCAGCGCCGGGGCTGAGCTCGAGCGGTCGCGGTCGCGCGCGACGGGCGGCTTGAGGTCCACCCACGAGTTGCTGCGGTGGCCTCAGCGGTAGCGGCCATCGGTGCGCTTGGCCACGGTGCCCTCCCAGCCTCACCGCTACGCGCCGGCCCAGGCCCGGGCCTCGTCGAGGAACGCGTCGCGCGCCGGATGCGCCCGCGCAGGGTCCCAGAGCAGGTCCACCCGCTGCTCGAGGACGCCCGAGGCCAGCGGGACCCACGTCAGCCCGGCCGGCAGCGCGCCGCGGATCGACTCCGACGCGATCTGGACGCCCCGCCCCTCCGCGACGTCGGTGAACAGCGGGTCGAACGGCAGGCGGGCCGTGACGATCTCGGGCTCCACGCCGGCCTCGGCGCAGGCGGCCAGGGTGGCGTCGTGGCGCGCGGGCGCGTCCTCCCGGCGGTGCATCACCAGCGAGCGTCCCGCGAGGTCGCCCAGCGCGACCTCCGCGCGGCCGGCCAGCGCGTCGCCGGCGCGGAGGATCACCCCGGAGCGCAGGCGGCGCAGGGTGTGGGCGAAGAGCTGATCGGTGTCGTCCGCCCAGCGCGACAGCGCCACGTCGACGTCGCCGTCGCGCACCGCCTGCGGCAGCTGGCGGCTCGGCACCTCGCGCACCTCCACGCGCAGCTCGGGCCGGGCCTCCGTGACCGCCGAGACGAGTCGCGGCGCCGTGTCGAACGCCGTCGATCGCGAGTAGCCGAGGCGCACCACACCGGCTTGCGCGGAAGCCAGCCGGCGCGCGCGATCGCGCAGCGCGTCGGCCGCCCCGACGACGGCGCGGGCCTCGTCGAGGATCTCACGCCCGTGCGACGTCACCCGCACCTGGCGGGTCGTGCGGTCGAAGACCTGCAGCCCGAGCTCGTCCTCGAGCCGGCGGATCTGCTCGCTGAGCACCTGCTGGGACACCCCGAGCCGCTCCGCCGCACGCGTGAAGTTCAGCTCGTCGGCGACGGCCACGGCATAGCGCAGGCGACGGAGCTCGGGCACCGCGCCATTGTGACGTCACAACCCGCGCCTGTTTCCCCTGGGGAACTCGCGTCCATACGCTCGCAGCCATGTCCGAACTCGAAATCATGGCCTTGTTCACCCCTACCGAGGACCACGTCCACAGCGTCGAGGACCTCCTGAAGGCGGCGGTGGCGCCCTCGCGCGCCGAACCCGGAAACGTCGCCTACACCGTGCGCCGCCTGGAGGGCACGCCGGCCCGCTTCGCCGTGCTCGAGCGGTGGGCCGACGACGAGGCCTTCGCCGCGCACGGGCAGACGCCGCACCTCAGGCGCCTGCTCGACCACGCCGACGACCTCCTGACCGGTCCGCCGCAGCTGCTGCGCTTCGCCGCCGGCGAGCTGTGATGACTCCGGCGCCGCCCCGGCCTTGAGGGGCGGCGCGACAGCTCGTCGGCGTCGAGGCCGCCGGCCGGCGACGAGCACCAAGCGGATGGTGGACCGCGCCGGTCATCTGGAGGATGACCCGGGCGTGGCGCCCTTGCTCCCGCCCAGGGCGCGCCTCGCGCGCTCGCCGACCGTGGCGCTGGTCGCCGCGGCCATGCTTCTCCGGCGCCGTGGTGTGGAGGCGATCTAGGACGAGCAGCTCGCCGGGGATGTGAAGCTCGGCGGGCGCGGGATGGATTTCGGGGCCGTGGTCGTCCTAGGGGAGAACATGACTCCTCGGAAAGGAACCGACCGATGCTTCCGCACCTTCGCAGACTCCTGGCAGGCGTCTTCGCACTGACGTCGCTGATCGCCTTCTCGTCACCGGCACTCGCCAGCGCCGGTCACGCGTCGTCGCATTCGACCCGTCACCATCACGCAAGCAAGCGACCACCACCGACATCACAACTCGATCCCGCAGCACAACGGCGGCGATCAGGATGCCGACAACAACGGTGGCCCGAGCGATGGCGACGGCAACATCTAGACGTCTGCTGCCCGCGGTCGCGCTCGTCGCATTGCTCACCCTGGCGGGCTGCGGCGGCGCGGCCCGCCAGGGCGGCAAGAGCGCCAGCGGCACGCCAGCGCCCTTCACCTGGCTGCGACCCGCCGCCGCGCCGGCCGACTGGAGGATCGGCAGGCTGCCATCCCGAACAGCTGACCTCGCCTACCCACCCGGCTGGCGCTCGATTCGCACGGACCCGGGCACCTTTTCTGCGGCCCTGCTGGGACCGCACGACCGCATCCGAGGCTACCTCAACGCGACGCCCCGGTCGGGCGCGGAGACGCTGGCCAACTGGAACGGCTTCCGCCCCGCTCACAACACCGAAGAGGGCGACCGCAACGTCATCAGCGAAGCCTCGGCATCGGGATTGCGCTTTCGTTCGGGAACGGGTTCGTGCGTCATCGACCGGTACGCGACCACGACCGGCGCGCGCTATCGAGAGATCGCCTGCATCGTCCGCGGCGCGCGCGGGGCCACGGTGGTCGTCGCCGCCGCGACGCCCGCCGACTGGACTCATCTGGCGCCGCAACTCGAGCGCGCCGTGGCCAGCTTCTCGACCTGAGTCCGCGACCGCGACACACTCCAGCCTGCGCTCCGACCTTCCGGCTTGAGGCTCCGAAGCAGCAGCGCGGGCGCGAGCGGGCTGCGCTAAGGCCGCGGACGAAACCCGGCGGTGTCGCTCCCGCGTTCGCTGACTCCTGCGATTCGTCGCTTGCGGCAGCCGCTCCAGTCGGCCCGAACCGTGCTCTTCACCAGGCGCGTCAGCGGCTGGGCGCGCTCGCACTCGCGGTCAGGCGCCCGCGCTGTCGGCGGCCTCGCGCAGCGCCGCCTCGTTGAGCTCGTGTGCCTCCGTCTCACCGCCGAGGCCGACGAGAATGGACTCCACCGCGACGAGCTCGTCCGGGTCAGCGAGCACCCCGACGGCGGCCTGGCCGCCGCGCAGTGCGGCGCCGAGGCGCTCGCGATCGGCGTCGTCGAGCCCGAGGTCCTTGTGGTGAAGCTTGCCCAGCAGCGCGCCGCCGACGACCCCCACGCCCAGGCCGATGGGCCCGAGGAGAGCGAGGACGGCCCCTGCGGCCGCGCCCTTGCCGCCGCTCGTCGCGCCGACCTTGTGGGTCTTCAGCTCGCCGCGCTCGTCGAGCACGAGGACGCCGATCGCGTCGTCGACCACCGCGCCAGCGTCCCGCAGGGCAGCCGCGGCCTCGTCGGCATGGGCCTCAGCGTCGAAGATGGAGATGACCAGCCGTTTCTCGGCCACGGTGCCCGCCCTTTCGTCGCGTCGCCGGCGGCGGCGCCTTCGGTGGAGCGCCAATCATCGCCGATCTGCAGCGTCACGAGCGTCTGATGCCAGAGCATCGGCTGCTGCCCGATCGCGTCGGGCAGCGGTCCCGCGCGAAACGGCTCCTGCCTCCATGCAGTGGACCGACGCGCGCCACAGCTCGTCGGTTACGAGACTGCGACCACGCGCGTCCGCGGCCGCACGGCCCGGTGGGGAGCGCCCGCGATCGCTGCGAGGCGCTCGAGCCCTTGTCTCTGCTCGCGGGCCTGCCCGAACGCCGGCGCACATTCCTCGCCTCCAAGGTCGGCGGCTACAGCTAGGAGCAGCGGATGCCTGCGTCTGGCGGTCAGCTCTGGGCGGCGGCAAACAGCAGGCAGGCAACGATGATCAGTGCCGCGATCAGCCATACCAGGCGTGTCATCAGGACGTGGCGCACCCCGGTGCCTCGCTCAGGCCATGTCGAACCGTTCGGTGTGCACGCGCTCGGCCGGGACGCCGAGCTTGACGAGGGCAGCCTCCGCGGCGTCCATCATCGGATCGGGCCCGCAGATGAAGAACTGAAAGCGCCGGTAGCCGTTCGGCAGATGCCGCGCGAGGACGTCGGCTGTGACGTACCCCGTCTCGCCCCGCCAGCCGGGCGACGGTCGTTCGAGCACGTGGACGAGCGTGAGGTCGAGCCGGTCCTTGAGACGCTCGAGATCGTCGCGGAACGCCACGTCGTCCCAATCGCGGTTCCCGTAGAACAGGACCACCGGCCGGACGTCATTGCGGTCGGCCATCGTGCGCACGATGCTGATGAGTCCGGCGATGCCCACGCCACCGGCGATCAGCCCGAAGCCCGGTCCCTCGTCTTGATCGATCGAGAAGGCGCCGTGCGGGCCGTCGACGTAGACGCTCGTGCCAGGCTCGAGCGCGCCGACGGTCGAGGTGAAGTCGCCCAACGCCTTGATCGCGACCTCGGGCTGGCCGCGCTCGGCGCTTGAGGAGAACGAGAACGGATGCTGGGTGAGCGAGAACGGGGAGCGGCCAAACGCAAACCACGCAAACTGCCCCGGCTGGAAGGTGAATTCGGTGCCGACCGGGGGCGTCAGCGCCACCGCGGTGGTTTCACCGGGCTCGGCCCCCACGCTGCTCACGGTCCAGGGGCGTGCCCGCAGCGGCTTGACCAGCCTGACCCAGATCAACAGGCCGACGAATGCCGCCGACATCAGCGCCCAGAGGATCTGCTTCCACAGCGAGCTGACGTACTCGTCGACGAAGATGATGTGTCCCACCGCGCCGACCACGAGCACCACCGCCAGCACCGCATGGATCGCGTGCCACGCCTCGTAGGAAAGCCGTAAGGGGCGGCGCCACACCGACGTTGCGACAAGCACGATCAGCGCCAGCATCGCGGCCATCCCGAACCAAACCAACAAGGGGGCGGCGAGCGCCTTGGCCGGCGTCACGTCGCGCCAGTGCGCCGAGATCGCAAAGTGCGTGAGGATGAACACCAGCCCCACGTAGCCGATCTGACGGTGAAACTGCAGCAGCGCGTCCTGACCGAACGGCACCGCCACGGCCCGCAGGCGAGCCACGAGCGCGAACTCGAGGCCGATCATCGCCAGCCCGGTGAATCCGAGCGCCACGGAGAAGTTCGTCCAGAAGTCATGGTCGGGCTGGCTGGCGCCGATGGCCGCGAAAGCGAGCGGCGAGACGACCACGCCGAGGTAGACGATCACCACCACGACCGCCCGCGACACGAGCGTCACGCGCGCCCAGCCTCCCACGACCTCCGCGACACCACGCGGGGATCCTCGTCGCCCAGCCTCCCGCACCAGAACAGACGCCGGATGCGCGAGACCCGGGTCGCCCTTCAGCGCGCTTCGGCGATCCCTGGACGGAGCGGCGCACGTGACGATTGTCCTCGCTCTTGAGATGGACTCGCTTGTGCTTTCTCGCGTGTAAGCAGCAGCCGCGCCTCGCCTAGAACTCGGACTGTCCGACGGCATTCGACTGTCGGCAGATGCGGGCGCACCCGTTGGCTCGCCAATGCGGAGGCAGACCACGGCGGCGCGATACGCGGGCGGAGAGCACGGGCATAGCGGCGCACCACAGGAGCTGCGGCCGCGAAGGCAGTAGACGCCCGCGGACCGCGACACGGACGGTGGTGCCCGGCCGGGCAAAGACGACAATTCGGGCGGGTGGCGCGGGACACGCCCCTCAGACGGAGCCTGCGGAGTCTGAGGCCGTGTCCGGCGACAGGACCCGCCCGCCACAGGCCAAGGGCCCGCCGAGCATCAGCGCGCGGCCGCACTCAGCGCTCGCGCAGCAGCAGCTCGGCCACGCGCAGGTCGTGCGGGGTCGTGACCTTGAGGTTCTCGCGCGGCGCGGGGACGACGTGCACGGTGCCGCCCATCGCCTCGACGAGCGACGCGTCGTCGGTGGCCGCGGCGAGCGCGTCGTGGTCCTGATCGAGCGCGCGCTCGCAGCGCGACGCGGCGGAACACCTGCGGCGTCTGGATCGCCCACAGCCGCGAGCGGTCGAGCGTGCGCACGACGCGCCCGTCCGCGCCTTCCTTGATCGTGTCGGTCACGGGCGCGGCGGCGATCGCCGCGTCGGCGTCGCCCAGCGCGTCGAGGCAGGCCCGGACGAGGTCGGGCGTCACCAGCGGGCGCGCGGCGTCGTGGACGACGACCACGTCGGCGTCGCCGGCGCCGCCGCCAGCGCGGCGCGCACCGAGTGCGAGCGCTCGCGCCCCCGGCACGCCGATGGTGCCGTCCGGCGCCGCGTCCCGGGGGCAGCGCGACGACGATCTCGGTCACGGCCGCCGCCCGCGGAGCGCGGCCACGCGACCACTCCAGCATCGGGCGGCCCGCCAGAATGACGAACGCCTTGGGCCGACAGGCTCCCAAGGCGTTCGCCACGACCCGCGGCCACGAGGAGCGCGACCGCCAATACCGCTCCTACGCGGTGGCGACCTTCGCGCCCGCCGACTCGGCGAGCAGGTTGTCGAGGTGCTCCTCGGCCTCGGTCCTCGTCCTTGTCGAGCGCGTACATCAGCTCGGACGCGAGGATCTTCTTGGCGCGGGTGAACATCTGCTTCTCACCCGTCGAGAGGCCCTTGTCGCTGCTCGCGGATGGCGAGGTTGCGGACGACCTCGGCGAGCTCGTAGATGTCGCCGGTCTTGATCTTGTCGCGGTTGTGCTTGAACCGGCGGTTCCAGTTCTTCGGCATCTCCGAGACGTCGTCGGCAGCACGGCGAGGACCTTCTTGACCGTCTCCTCGTCGATGACGCGCCGCAGGCCGGCCTTGGCGGCGTTCTCACACGGGACCATCACGGTCATGTCGTTATGCAGGATCTTGATCGTGAGGTACTCGCGCTTCTCGCCGAGGATCTCCTTCTTTCCTTCTTGAGGACCTTGCCCGCGCCGTGATGCGGGTAGACGACGTTGTCGCCGATGTCGAATTCGATGTACTCGAGCTCGGGACGTCGATGTCGAGTCGTCCACGAGTCTGAGCGTCGGTGCTTCGGGAATGGTGCTCCTCCTTCGGGTCGGGTGGCGCTGAACGGCTGTTCAGGTCTGCAGGTAGCGGTCCACGAGGTTGATCTCCTGCAGCCGGCGAAGGCCCTCGCGGATGTCCTTCGCACGGATCTCTCCCACGCCCTCGACGGACTCGAGCTCCGCGTCCGTCGCGGCGAGCATCTCGTCGAGCCCGCCGAACTCGCGGACGATGTGCTGCACGACGAGCTTGGGCAGTCGCGGGATGCGGCCGAGGATGCGGTAGCCGCGCGGCGAGACCGGATAGTCGAGCGTGTTGACCTTGCGGTCGTAGCCGAGCAGCTCGGCCAGGCGCCCGAAGTCGAGCAGGTCCTGGTGGGCGAGGCGGGCGATGCCGTCGAGCGCGACGGCGAAGGCGTCGTCGGTGTCCTCGGCGAGGTAGTCGTGCAGGAGCGCGGCCTTGTCGGCGGCGACGCCGACCATGGTCTCCTCGAGCTGCATCTCGATCAGCCGGCCCTCGGTGCCGAGCTCGACGATGTAGCGCTCGATCTCGACCGCCATGCGGGTCACGAGCTCGGCGCGCTGGAGCACGGTGAGGACGTCGTGCAGCGTCGACGCCGCCCTCGAACTCGAGCGCGGTCAGGCGGGTGGAGACCTGGTCGAGGCGGGTGCGGTACTTGTCGAGGGTCGCCAGCGCCTGGTTGGCCTTGGCCAGCACGGCGGGGATGTCCTCGAGGATGTACTTGGCGCCGTCGACGTAGAGCGAGACGACCTCGCGGCGCTGGGAGATGGCGATGACCAGCGCGTCGGTCTGCTTGGAGACGCGCTCGGCGGTGCGGTGGCGGGTGCCGGTCTCGACCGAGAGGATCGTCGGGTCCGGCATCAGCTGGACGTTGGCCAAGGCGATCTTGCGTCGCGTTGCGCGTTGAGCGCGATCGCGCCGTCCATCTTCGCGAGCTGGTAGAGCAGCGCCGGCGTGTAGTCGATGTCGAGCTTGATGCCGCCCGAGAACAGGAAGCAGAGCTCCTCGGGGTCGCCGATGACGATCAGGCCGCCGGTGCGGGCATGCACGATGTTGTCGATCCCCTCGCGCAGCGCCGTGCCGGGCGCGACCATCTCCAGCGCCTTGACGAGCCGGGGCTCTTGCCGCGCTTCGAGCTCGGTGAGCTCTTCCCCGGATCGCGGCGGCATCAAGGCCGATTCTAGCAGCGTTTTTAGCTCCGAGCGCTTAGTGGACGTCAAAGCGGCTGTCAAGCCGAGCGTCGCGGCGCCGCGCTGGCCTGACGAGCGCGCGTCGCAACCGCGTCGCGCAATGTCGGCGCCTCGCGCCGGCGCGATGACGGGTCCGCAGCCCGAACTTCGCGGCCTCCGGCGGCCGGCGGTCGGGATGGGCGACCGTGCGCAGCTCGCCGGTCAGCCCGACCTCGCCGAAGCAGGCCAGCGGCGCGGGGTCGCGCCGGCGCGACGCCCCGCGCGGCGCTCGCGACGGCCAGCGCGACGGCGAGATCGGCCCCCGGCTCGTCGACGCGCACGCCGCCCGCGACGTTGACGAAGACGTCGGCGGTGCCGAGCGCCGATGCCGGCGTGGCGGCCGAGGACGGCGAGCACGAGCGCGAGGCGGTTGCGGTCGATCCCGTTGCAGACCCGGCGCGGCGGCACGAGCTCGGACGGCGAGACGAGCGCCTGGACCTCGACCAGCAGCGGCCGCGAGCCCTCCATCGCGGCGAGCACGACCGCTGCCGGGGCCTTGCGTCGCCTCGCCGACGAAGCGCGCGCTGGCGTCGCGCGACCTCGACGAGGCCGCCCTCGCGCATCTCGAAGACGCCGACCTCGTTCGTGGAGCCGAAGCGGTTCTTCAGCGCCCGCAGCGTGCGGTACGTGCGCTCGCGCTCGCCCTCGAACTGCAGCACGCAGTCGACGAGGTGCTCGAGCACCCGCGGGCCGGCCAGCGCGCCCTCCTTGGTGACGTGGCCGACGAGCAGCACCGCGATCCCGCGCGCCTTGGCCAGCCGGGTGATCCGGTCGCGACCTCGCGCACCTGGCCCACCGTGCCCGCCGCGCCGGTCAGGTCCGCCGCGTGCAGCGTCTGCACCGAGTCGATGACGCAGGCATCGGGCCG
>CAWFMR010000040.1:0-165890 GCA_963816845.1 uncultured Actinomycetes bacterium
GTCGCTGCGGGGCACCAGCGGGCCGAGCGGGCGGACCACGAGGTCATCCATCACGTCGCCGACGACGAGGATCATGCGCGCGCCGCCCATGCCGCCGCGATGGCGCCCGCCACCGTCGCGTTGCCGCGCGCGACCGCGATGTCGACCTCCAGCGAGCGTCCGTCGGTGGCGCGGTGCAGGTGGTCGAGCAGGAAGGGCGTCACCGCCTTGCCGGTGACGCCCGCCGCCCGCGCGCGCTCGAGCCCCTCGGCGAGCACGCGCTCGTGCCGGCCGGGTCGAGCTGCTCGCCGGCGGCGATCGGGTTGGCCACCACAGCGCGCCCTCGACGCCCAGCTCGTCGGCCGCGGCCATCGCCGCGGCGACCTCGTCGGCGGTCGCACGCGCCAGTCGAGGTCGAAGCCGCCGTCGGTCAGGTAGAAGCCCGGGAAGCGGTCGGTGCGCCAGCCGGCGACGCCGACGCCGAGCGTCTCCAGGCGCTCGAGCGTGGCGCCGACGTCGAGGATCGACTTGACGCCGGCGGCGACGACGGTGATCGAGGTGCGCGCGAGCGCGAGCAGGTCGGCCGACTCGTCCCATGACTCGTGCGCGCCGCGGTGCACGCCGCCGAGCCCGCCGGTGGCGAAGACGCGGATGCCCGCCCGCGCGGCGAGGTGCGCGGTGGCGGCCACGGTGGTGGCGCCGTCGGCGCCGCGCGCGGCGGCCAGCGGCAGGTCGCGCACGCTGAGCTTCGCCATGTCGGCGGTCGCGATGCGCTCCAGCTCGTCCTCGTCGAGGCCGATGCGCGGCTCGCCGTCGAGCACCGCGATCGTCGCCGGCACGGCGCCGGCCGCGGCACCGCGGCCTCGAGCTCGCGCGCGACCGTCGAGGTTGCGCGGGCGCGGCAGGCCGTGGGCGATGATCGTCGACTCGAGCGCGACGACGGCGCCGCCCGCGTCGAGCGCCTGGCGGACCGGCTCGCTGAGCGTGGGCACTACCGTCGGCGGCGGAAGAGGCCACCGACGGCGGCGATGCCGCCGCCGATGACGAAGCCGGCGACGGCGGCGCCGATGAGCACCTGCTTCTGGTGCTGGGCGATCTGCTTGCGCCAGTCGGTGATCTCGGCCACCTCGCCGCGCAGCCGCGTGAGCGAGTGCGCGAGCTCCGTGCGGTTGGCCTCGATCGAGGCGCGGATCTCCTCAGGCGTGCGGGTCGGCATGGCTAGATGGTCCGCTCCGGGTGCGAGGACTGGACGGTCTCCTTGATGCGCTTGGCCTCGTCGATCGCCAGCTGCGGCGTGGGCGGCGCGGCCGACTTGAACGCGCGCGACGCGATGTAGCCGGCCAGCGCGCCGAGCAGCAGGAGCACCGCGGCCACGACGAAGAAGCCCCAGAAGAACTGCTGGTCGGGGAACAGCTCGTACCACGTCAGCCACGCGAAGCCGTGCAGCAGATAGACGAGGCCGAAGACGACGAAGATGCCGGCGGCGATCCCGACGACCGCGCCCTTGACGAGCTTCGTGACCTTCTCGGTCACCTCGACCTTGGCCAGCTCGATCTCCTCGCGCACGAGCAGCGAGGCGCGCTCGGAGACCTCCTGGATCGCCTCGGCGATGTTCTGCGTGGTGGTGGCGGTGGTCTGCTGCTGGTCGGTCATCGGCCCAGGCGCTTGAGGATGAAGGCGGCGACGATACCGCCGGCGAAGGCGGCGCCCACGAGGATCTCAGGATGCTCCTCGACCGGGAGGTTGGCCAGCGGGCCCGGCAGGCCGCTGCCCGCGGCGGTGCCGGGCGGCTGCTCGGCGCTCGCATCGGAAGCGCCCACGACCGGGGTGGGCTGCGGCCCGGCCGTCGTGGGGCTGTGGAGGTCCTCGGTCACTCCGGCGGATCTTCCCCGAAGGCGCGTCGCCAAATCATCGCCGCGACGCGCGTGGTGGCGATCGACGCGAGGGCGCCGAGACCGGCGAGCAGCGCCGACCACATGAGGCGCTTGGCCATGTCGTTGTCCATCGGCCGGACCCTATCTCACGCGGTCGCGGGAGCAGCGTCGAGGCCGCCGCAGATCGTCTCCACGACGAGCGTCTTGGCCTGCTCGAACTCGGCCGTCGCCGCGGGGCAGCGTCTCGAAGATCCAGCCCGACAGGACCTGCTCGATGGCGCCGTAGAAGGCCAGCGCGGCGAAGCGCGGCGTGACCGTGTCCTTGAACACGCCGTCGGCCTGCGCGCGCTCGACGATCTCCGCGATCAGCTCGTAGGCCTCGGGGATCTTCTCGAGGTGGGTCTGGCCGAACGAGTTCGCCGCCCGCGTGACCTCGACGATGATGACCTTCATCAGGTCGGGGTCGTGGCGGTAGGAGTCGACGATGAAGGACGCGATCGCGTAGAGCTTCTCGCGCGGCGCGAGGTCCTGGCCGTCGAGGTCGCGGATGACGTCGAGCATGACGTTCCAGCGCTCGAGGAAGAGCGTGTCGAGCACCTCGTCCTTGGAGCGGAAGTAGTGGTAGACGAGGCCGTAGGCGACGCCGGCCTCGTCGGCGATGTCGGTCACGCGGCACTGGTTGAAGCCCTGGCGGGCGAAGACGCGCACGGCGGCATCGAGGATCAGGCGGCGCTTCTCCGCGGCCAGCTTCTCGTTGCGCGCGGCCATCAGGCGTCGGGCCAGCGGTAGGCCGCGGGGCGGCGGTTGGCCAGCGACGGCAGCCGCGTGCGGATCGCGGTCTGCGCGTCGAGGTCGAGGTCGGCGGTGATCACGGTCTCCGAGTCGGCGGCCTGGGCGAGGACGAGGCCCCACGGGTCGACGATCATCGAGCGCCCGCCGGAGCGCAGGCCCTCGGCGTGCTCGCCGACCTGGTTGGCGGCGATGACGAAGCACTGGTTCTCGATCGCGCGGGCGCGCACGAGCACCTCCCAGTGGTCGCGCGTCGTGGGCAGCGTGAAGGCCGCGGGGACGGTCACGATGCGCGCGCCGCGGATCGCGAGGATCCGGTAGAGCTCGGGGAAGCGCACGTCGTAGCAGACGGTCAGCCCCAGCTCGACGCCGTCGGCGGTGGCGCTGAGCACGACCTCGTCGCCCGGCTCCTCGTGGGCGGACTCGCGGTAGACGGTGCCGTCGACCTCGACGTCGAACATGTGCACCTTGCGGTAGGTCGGCCTTGACCTCGCCGTCGGGGCCGATGTGCAGCGAGGTGTTGCGCAGCTTCTCCTCGCCCTCGACGCGCTCGGAGACCGAGCCCGCGACGAGGTCGATGCCCAGCTCGCGCGCGGCCTCGCGCGCCCACGTCACCGCGGGGCCGTCGAGCGGCTCGGCGCCGGCCTGCAGGTCGCGGCCGTGCCCGAGGAGGCTCCACTTCTCCGGCAGCACGACGAGGCGCGCGCCGTCGGCCGCGGCGCGGCGCACGAGGCGATCCGCCGTCTCGAGGTTGCGGGCTTTGTCCGGGGTCGCCGTGAGCTGCACGGCGGCGGCACGAAGTACTGGCGTCTGGTCTCTCCCTCTCCTGCGAGATTGACTGATGAGTCAATCGCGGAGAGCATAGCCAGCATGCTCGACGCGCTGCCCTACCGGGGCGATGGGAGAGTTCGCCCCGCGGGGCTCGCGCTGCCCCCCGGGCCGATGCCGCGCCGCATGGGTCGCCGGCCGCTCAAGCGCTGGCGCTACGTGGGCGTCTACGGGCCCGAGCTGATGCTGTGCGCGGGCACGGTCCGCGTCGCGGGGCTCCCGCAGACCTTCTGGGCGGTCTGGGACCGCGAGGGCCAGCGCCTGTGGGAGCGCACCGTCATGCGCCGCGGCCGGGTCGCGCTGCCCGACGGCGCGGTTCGCGTCGCCGACCGCGAGGTCTCCGTCGATCTCGTCCTCGAGCCCGCCGGCGAGCCGGTCGAGGTGGTCAGCCGCCACGGCGCCTCGTACATCTGGACGCGCAAGTCGCCGATCCGGGCGACGGGGCTCGTCACGCTGGAGGGCCGCACGCTCGCGGTCGACGCGCGCGGCCTGATCGACGAGACGGCCGGCTACCACGCGCGCCACACGGCGTGGGAGTGGAGCGCCGGCGCCGGCATCGCGACGGGCGGCGAGGCGGTCGTGTGGAACCTCGTGGCCGGAGTGCACGACGCGCCGCGCCGGAGCGAGCGCACGGTGTGGGTCGACGGCGAGCCACGCGAGGTCGGGCCCGTCGCCTTCGCCGAGGGCCTCGACGCCGTCGGCGACCTGCGCTTCACGCCCGAGGCCGAGCGCGTGCGCCGCGACGACCTGCTGCTCATCGCCAGCGACTACCGCCAGCCGTTCGGGACCTTCGCCGGCACCCTGCCCGACGGCACCGAGCTGGCCAGCGGCCACGGCGTCATGGAGCGCCACCGCGCGCGCTGGTGAACCCGCTCGGTCCCCCACACCGCGACGACGGACGCTCAGCGCGGGAGCGCGGTCCGGACTCCTTCGCGGACGGTGGGAAAGCGCGGCGCCCAGCCGAGCTCGGCCTTGGCGCGGGCGTTGCGCACGCGCTGGGAGGCCGCCAGCGAGCGGGCCAGCGCGAAGCCGACCCGTGCGCCGGCCAGGCCCAGCGACGCGGTCCCCGGGCGGGGGCGCCCGGCGGCGTCGGCGGCGGCGTCGGCCACGGCGCGCTGGGTCATCGGCTCGTCGTCGACGGCGAGATAGGTCGTCCCCGCCGCGCCGCGCTCCAGGGCGGCCGCGACGGCGCGGGCGGCGTCGTCGACGTGGACGCAGCTGAGGTAGTTGCCGCCCCACCCGACGACCCGCGCGCGCGGGTCGAGCAGGGCGCGCTCGAACAGGCCCCCGGGGCCGTAGACGAGCCCGAGCGCCACGAAGACGACGTCCAGGCCGCGCTCCTCGCGCAGGGCGAGCAGGTGGCGCGCCACGTCGGCGTCGCCCGCGCCCAGCGGTGCCGGGCGCTGCGGCGTGCCCTCGTCGATCCAGCGCGAGCCGTGGTCGCCCCACGCGAAGGCCGTCCCCACGTGGACCAGCCTGGCGTTGCAGACCAGGGCGTCCTGGGCCAGCGCCTGCGCACGCGCCTCCTCGCCGCGGCGATGCGCGGCGAGGCGGCGGTGCGTCAGGCGCCCGGGGGGCTCCGGGGCCGGGCAATGGACGACCGCGTCGACCGGTGCGGTCGCGTGCAGCAGCTCGTGGCCGGCGGCCTCGAGCTCGCCGGCGACCGCGGTGCCCAGAAGGCCCCCGGCGCCGGCGACGTGCACTCGGCGGAAACGCAGCTCGTCCATCGCCGATCGACGGTACGCGCGACGGCATAACGTGGGCATCAGGTCGCCGGGTGACCTGGACGGCCGTTCGACGCACTAGCTCGATGCACCCGTCATGACCCGTCGCGAGAGACCCGATGCCGACCTCGTGGCCGCCGCCCGCGGCGGCGACCGCCCCGCGTTCGCGGCCCTCGTCGAGCGCCACTACCGGGTCCTGCTCGCCACCTGCCGCCGGGCCACCGGCGACGGCGAGCTGGCCGCCGACGCCGCGCAGGAGGCGGTCGTCACCGCCCTCGTCGGCCTGGACCGGCTGCGCGACCCCGAGCGCTTCGGGGCGTGGCTGATCGGAATCGGGCTGAACCTGTGCCGGCGCGCGCTGCAGGAGCGGGCGCGCTGGGCGCGCGCCGACGCCGCCGACACGCCGGCGCCCGGGCCCGGCCCGCACGAGGCCGCGGAGGCCGCGCAGATCGCCGAGCGCGTGCGGGCGGCGATCGCGGCGCTGCCCGCCGGCCAGCGCGCCGCGGTGGCGCTCTTCCACCTGGGCGGGCTCAGCCACGCCGAGGTGGCCGGACGCCTCGGGACGCGCCCCGGCGCGGTCAAGACGCGGTTGCACAAGGCCCGCGGCGCGCTGCGCCACGAGCTCGTCGACGTCCATCGAGAGGAGTTCGCCATGCCCACCGCCGTGCCCATGTCCGTCGCCGACGTGCGCCGCCCCACCGACCGCCCCGAGCGCCACATCGTCGTGCTCGAGGAGGTCGGCGGCGAGCGGCGCCTGCCGATCTGGATCGGGACGCCCGAGGCCCTGTCGCTGGTCGCCGCCCTCGAGGAGGTCGAGCTGCCCCGTCCAGGCCCGTACCACTTCGCCCAGGCGCTGCTCGCCGCCGCGGGCGGCGCGCTGCGCGAGGTGCGCATCAGCCGGCTGGCCGACAGCGTCTTCTACGCGGTCGCGGTCCTCGCCGACGGCAGCGAGGTCGACGCGCGCCCGAGCGACGCGCTCACCCTCGCACTGGTCAGCGGCGCCCCGATCGCGGTCGAGCCGGCCGTGCTGGACGCGTCGGAGCGCTTCGCGCGCGAGCGTCCGGGCCTGGCCGCCGAGGTCAGCGCGCCCGCCGACAGCGCGAGCGTCCTCGCCGACGAGGTGCGCGCGCGCCTGGCGCAGCTCGCGCGCGAGATGGCCGAGCTCAACGAGCCGCCTGCGGAGCCCTGATCCGCGCCCTGAGGTGCCAGGCGGTCGCCGTCAGCGCCGTCGTGCCGACGACGCCCGCGAAGATCGTCACCGCGGTGCGCAGCGACAGCGCGGTGGAGAGCAGGCCGACGCCGATGGCCGAGATCGCGACGCCGGAGTAGATGCAGGAGATGAAGGCAGCGGTCACCTCGCCGCGGCGCTCGATCGGGGCCAGCTCGTTGATCTCGGCCTGCGCGCCGAGGAAGGCGAGGCCGTGGCCGGCGCCGCCGAGCAGGGCGCTGGCGAAGAGCGCCGCGAGCGAGTGCAGCGGGAAGGCGAGCACGAGGGCGGCGAGCCCGGCCACGACGAGCGCCAGGCCCAGCGGCTGCGCGCCGTCGGCGCGGTCGCGGCGGGAGGCGATCAGCTGCGTGGCGCACGAGGCGGCCAGCAGCGATGCGGCGATGGCGCCGAGCAGGGCGAGGTTGCCGGTGTCGAGCAGCGTCGCGGCGTAGCTCGGCACCACCGACAGAAACAGCGCCGCGACCATCCACACCGTTCCGGCGGTCAGGCTCGCGCGCCAGAAGCCGGCTCGGATCTCGGCCGGCACGGAGGGCCGCTGCACACGCCAGCGGCCGCCGGCCATCTTGGGCTCGGGGATCGTCAGGACGGCGACGGCGGCCAGGAGCGCGAGGACGAGGGCCACGAGGTAGCAGAGCACGCGCGGCGCGGGCGCCCACTGCGCGAGCGTGCCGGCGAGCAGCGGCCCGACGCTGCTGCCGGCGCCCTGGACGATCACCGCGTAGAGCGCCGCGCGCTCGCGATCGCCGTGGGGCTCGAGCTCGACGAGCCCGGCCGTGGCCGCGCCGGTGACCATCCCGACCGACAGCCCCTGCACCGCGCGCGCGGCGAACAGCCACGCCGTGGCGGTGGCCGCGGCGAAGAGGCCCAGGCCCGCCGCCGCGGTGAGCAGGCCCGCGGCGATCACCCGCTTGCGTCCCACGCGGTCCGACAGCTGGCCGCACAGCAGCAGGGTCGGCACGAGGACGACCATGTAGGTGGCGAAGACGAGCGTCAGGACGGCGCTCGAGAAGCCGAAGCGCTCGCGATAGACCGCGTAGAGCGGCGTGGGCAGGTTGCTGCCCAGCAGCAGCGTGAAGAACGCGACGGTCAGGATCAGGAAGGGCCGGCCGGCGCGTTCGGGCACCTGACACAGACTGCAGCAACGGCGCTCAGCGGGCCTCGCGCCACGCGTCGCCGGCGCATTGCCGGTGACGCCGGCGGCTGCGGCGGGCGCGACCGCGAGGGCAGCCGCGACCAACACAAGCCACCGGCGCCGACCGGCACCGCGCCGCCCCTGCGGGCGGTTGAGGCTCGGGCTCGAGAGACGCGAAAGGAGGAGTCGGCGTGGCGCAGGAGCCGTCGACGGCCGTGAATGGCGCGATGCGACGCAGCAGCGGATCGCGGCTCATCTGACCGTCGGGCTCCTGCGCCCGAGCGCTTCCTCTCGGCTTCCTGCGGCGTTCGTCGCCCCCAGGCGCGTTTCGTGCAGCACGCGAACCGCCATGCTGCGCGCCGCGGAGCATCGAAGTCAAGCTGGGGAATGCCTGCAAAGACCCGCTTTCTACATTTCCACGTGCACCCCGTTGCGTAACGGATTGGCGCGTTCGTCCTACTCCCTGTCTTCCAGAGTGGGGAACTGGTCGCGCGCGGCCGCGGGACCGGGCGCCGGTAGCCCAGCGCCGCCTGCACGCTCGACGGCCGCCACATCGCACCGCCCCGCAACGTCGGCACGCCTTCGGCGTTGAGCTGGTCGGCGATCGCCTGCAGCGTCATGTTGGCGCTGCGCATTGCGGTGATGCGCTCGACCAGGTCGGGCCGGTCGCGGAGGGACGGGCGACCGATCCGGCGGCCGCTCGCCTTGACCTCGGCGAGGCCCGCTGCGGGTACGCCGCGCGATGCGCTCGCGCTCCCAGTCGCCGAGCGCGATCAGCGTCACGGCCACCTCATGGCCGACAGGCGTGGAGGTGTCGACGCCGAGGTCGAGGGCGACGAGCCCGGCACCGGCGTCGCGGAACCACTCCATGAGCGCCCAGGTCGACGATCGAGCGGCTCAGGCGCCGCAGGTCGCTGACCACGAGGCCGCGGGCCTTGCCCTCGGCGATCTGCTTCAGCGCGTAGGCCAGCCCCGGGCGCTCGAGGCCTCGTCCGGACTCGCGGTCGGTGACGACCTCCGACAGCTCCCAGCCCGGCGCGCTCGCAGGCCGCCTCGATCTCATGCACCGCCGGCGTCGGCTTCGTTGCGGTTGGCCTCGGAGGACGACGGTGACGTAGCCGATGACCGGCTCGCCCGGCTCCAGGCCCGACGGCGAGCGCCGCACGTCGTCGTCGCGGACCCAGACCGGCGCCGGCTTGCGCGTGTCGTCGACGAGGTACCAGGTCTTGTCGGGGGCCTCCCCCGGCTCGCCCGTCACGCTGGTGGCGATCGCGTGCCCGCGGAAGTCCGCCACGCCCTCGTCGGCGCTGTGGCCTTCGAGGTAGAGCTCGTGCGAGAGCGGCGCGACGGTCCGACCGCCGGCCGGACGGCGCCCGGGACGGCGCAGGACGCTGGCGGCGATGGCGACGCAGAACGCGGCGACCGCGGCTGCCAGCGCGATGGCGACGAGCCAGCCGGCGTCGGTGCTCTTGTCGTTGTTGGTCGCGGCCGGCGCGGTCTTCGTCGCCGGCGGGCTCGTGGTCACGAGCTTGGGCAGCGTCGACTTCTTCGTGCGCGAGCCGGTGCGGCGCGCGGACGAGGACCGCTGCTGGCGGCGCTCGATGCGGCTGACGACCGTGCGGGTCTTCGGACCGACGATGCCGTCGGCCGCCAGCCCGCTGTCGGCCTGGAAGCGCCGGACGGCGGCGTCGGTCAGCGGGCCGAAGCGCCCGTCGACTCCCGGTTGCCCGAGGCTGTAGCCGCGGCTGTGCAGCACGCGCTGCACGCGCCGGACGGCGGCGCTCGGCTTGGCACCCATGCCGGCGCCCTGGGCGAGCTCCGGGATGGGCTTGCTGGCGGCGCGGGCGGGCGCGGGGGCGACGGCGGTCGTCACGACCGCGGCCGCGACCAGCGCCAGCAGCACCGTCAGGGTTCGTCTCCGGTCGCCTGCAACGGCGACGAGATGGACTCTCATTGCTACTCCCTTCGAAACGTCTCAGCGAGACGCCGGGCCGCTGTGGCGCGGCACGACGTGGTGCACGCACCGGGCGGCGCTCTTCAGCGAGCGGCGCGACAGGTGCGCGGAGAGGTCCCGAAGGGGTTAGCCGGGGCGTTCTTGGAGTGAGACGAAGGCGGCCTGGCGCCACAGGGTCGGCGTCAGGCGATGGGGCTGAAGTCCTTGCGGCGCCGAGCAGCCGAGCGTGGCCGCGGGCAGGGCGGCCGAGCTACCCGAGCCGGCGTTGCCGCCGGGGCCCGACGCGCCGGCGCCGGAGCTGCAGGGCGGGGCGGACGGGGTGCCGGGCGTGCCGCCGCCCTGGCTCGAGCGCGGGGCGGCGGCGGGCGCGGTGCGAGCGGTGCCGCCGGCGAAGGCGTCCTGGGCGCTCGAGCCGAGCAGCGCGGACGACATCCACGCGGGGTTGCTCAGGGTGCTCGGTGCGGAAGACGGGCTCGGGGCGGTCGCAGGCGCCGCCTCGGCGCCGGCGCTCGGCTGGGCAGCGAAGCTCGTCACGGGCGCCGCGAGCGGCTGCGCGAACGTCGCCGCCGTCGCCGCCTGGCGCTGGTCGAGCGACGACGACGCGGCAGCGGGCGCCGCGGGGAAGCTCGACCGCGCGGAGGAGTCGGTGGACGAGGAGGGCGTGGCCGAGGTGGTGGGAGCCGCCGACGCGACCGGGGTGAGCGAGCGCGCGGCCTGGGCGACCGGAGCGGCGCACCTGGACCAGCGGTGCGGCGGCGGCCTGCACGACCTGCGCGACCGGAGCAGCCGCGCCGAGCACCGGCGCGACGGCCTGGGTCACCGGAGCGGCGACAGCCTGCACCACCGGCGCGGCCGCCTGCACGACCGGAGCCACAACGCCGACGCACCGGCGCGACGACCTGGGTCACCGGCGCCGCGACAGCCTGCACGACCGGAGCCACAACGCCGACCACCGGAGCGACGGCCTGCGTCACCGGAGCAGCGACAGCCTGCACCACCGGCGCGGCCGCCTGCA
Organism: uncultured Actinomycetes bacterium; assembly: GCA_963816845.1. Classification (GTDB taxonomy): domain Bacteria; phylum Actinomycetota; class Thermoleophilia; order Solirubrobacterales; family Solirubrobacteraceae; genus JAOPZW01. The sequence goes on from CAWFMR010000040.1 coordinate 10,524, forward strand.
CGACCGGAGCCACAACGCCAACCACCGGAGCGACGGCCTGCGTCACCGGAGCAGCCACAGCCTGCACCACCGGCGCGGCCGCCTGCACGACCGGCGCGGCGACCTGGGTCACCGGACCGGTGACCGACTGCACGACCTGCGTGACCGGAGCGGCGACCTGCGCACCGGCGTCACCGTCGCGCGACCTGCGTCACCGGAGCGGTCACCGTCTGCGCGACCTGCGTCACCGGAGCCGCGACCTGCGTCACCGGAGCGGTCACCGTCTGCGCGACCTGCGTCACCGGAGCGGCCACCGTCTGCGCGACCTGCGTCACCGGAGCGCCGTCTGCGCGACCTTCGTCACCGGAGCGGCCACCGTCTGCGCGACCTGCGTCACCGGCGCCGCGACCTTCGTCACCGGAGCGGCAACCTGCGTCACCGGAGCCGCGACCTGCGTCGACCGGCGCCGCGACCTTCGTCACCGGAGCGGCAGCCTGCGTGACCGGCGCCGCGACCTGCGTGACCGGCGCCGCGACCTTCGTCGCCGGCGCCGCGGCCTGCGTCACCGGAGCGGCAACCTGCGTCACCGGCGCCGCGACCTTCGTCACCGGAGCGGCGGGCGCCGTCGTCGCGGCGGCTGCCGGCGCCGGCGTGGCCTTCGCGACCGAGGCGATCGACGGCGCCGGTGAGGGGGCCGGCGTCGGAGCGGCCTGTGCGGTCGAGGCGGTGGACGGCGCCGGCGCCTGCTTGACGACCGGTGCGACCGACGGGGCGGGCGCGGTCGGCGCCGGCGCCTGCTTGACGACCGCGGCGACCGACGGGGCTGGCGTCGGTGCAGGCTTCGTGGTCGGGGTGGCAGGCGCCGGCGCCGGCGCGGGCTTGGTGGCGGCGGCGGGCTGCGGAGCGGCGGCCGGCGCGGGCGCGGCGGCCGGAGCCGGCGCGGGCTGTCGGCGCGGGCGGCCGGCGGCGGAGCGCGGCGCGGGCGTCGGAGCGGCGACGGGCGCGGGGGCGGGCGTCGCGGGCGCGCTCACGGGCACGGCCGAGGTCGCCGCGGCGGCGGCCGCCGCGACGGGTGCAGTTGCACCAGCGACGGGGAGATCGGCGGCCGCCGTCGACGTGGCGATGCTGCAGGCGGAAACGAGGGCCGCGAGCGCGAGGACGAGGGAGCTGCGACGGACGCGACGGGTCCCGTATGGGCCCATCTGTCGGTCCTGTCGGAGAGTGCGAAGCTGCGGGCCTCGCAGGTACAACGGCTTCCCCCAAGCGTGGCGGCGACGATCGTGCTGCACATGGCGTTCACCTCGTGGGCCCCGGACAAACCCCGCGTTCAGCGGTCAAACACGCCGCTTATCGGTCATTTAGCGCCGTCGGAAGCGCGTTTTCACGACTCGGCGCGCGCCCAACGGTCCCTCCAGAAGGGCGGGCGAGGGGCAAATTTGGCTTGGAAAGCCGCAGAGCGGGCTCGACGGCCGCGCTTGCGGGCGGCGGTGCCGGGGCCGAGGCACCGCAGACGCTCGGTCACGGGCTCAGAGGGCCGATCCTCGATCGGGCGCGCCGCCACTCGTTCGGCGGGCGCTCGTTGCCAGTCGAGGGCTGCGCCGCGCGACTAGACGACTGTCACAGAGCGTGGTGCAGCCGCCAGTTGAACCCTCGCGCGGGTCGCAGCCAAGCCCTCGCCAGGTCCCGAGACGGGGCTGTGGAACCCTCGATGCGACCTCTCAGGGAGCCTCGCGAACGACGTTGGACGACCCGAGCCGGCGCCTCGGCGACCACGGGACGACCCATCGACACGCCGAGACGACCCCGGGACCCGCCAGGACGGGTCGCTTCAAGGCGCCCGCGCGCCCCTCGATGGTGCCCGCGACACGCCCTCGGCGGCGCTCGCCGCGAGCCGTCTCGACGTGCCGCGAGCCGTCCGCGCGAGGGACGCGCCGAGCGCTCGCTGAGCGAGCCTCCGAGGGGCTCGGCGCCCCCGTGACGACCTCCACCGCGCGATCCACGGCGACCCTCCGGCGGGCCCATCGAGCAGCGTGCGGACCTCGCGACCGGCCGCTCGACGGCGTCGCGGTAGCGCAGCATGACGAAGCCGGTGAACCCGAGCTGCTCGGCGTCAGGCGCCGCCGATTCGCTTTTCGGCCACCCGCGCGAATTCCGGGCGCGCGCGTGCGTTTGTAGTCCCGGAGGGACAGACGCAGTTCAAGAGAGGCGAAGGTCATGGCAGCGATCGCGAGACGGTCCGGATCACGCGTTCGACGTCGGCGGCTGGCCGCGTGTGCGGCTTCCGTGGGCATGGCGGCCGCGCTGGCGATGCCCGGCGGCGCGCCGGCGACGCCGCCGACGCCCGTCATCACGGCGACGCAGTCCGGCCCGCTGACGGTCAAGCTGACCAGCAGCACGGGCACGCACTGGTCCTGGACCTTCCTCAACGCCGCGAACGCCGTCGTCGGCACGTCGACGTTGCAGAGCCCTCTGCAGGCGTTCCCGCAGGCGGGCGACTACACCGCGATGCTCGATGCCACCGACGACGATCCGATGGCCACCGCGCCGGCCCACGCCCAGACGATCTTCCACGTGTACAACACGCCGACCGCGAGCTTCACCTACACGGTCCTCGCCGGCGGCTCCGTCCAGTTCACGGACACCTCCACGGGCGAGCCGACCAGCTGGCAGTGGACGTTCCCGGGCGGCACGTTCAGCGGGCGCACCCCGCCGGCACAGGTCATCCCCCCTCGCACGCCTCCGTGGGCGGTCACCCTGACGGTGGCCAATCCGGCCGGCAGCAGCGTCGTGAGCGTGCCGGTCGTCGTGAACGGACCGCCCGTCGCCGCGCTCACGATCACGCCGAACCCCGTTGGCACGAACACGCCCGTGACCCTCAACGCGAGCGGCGTCGACCGATCCCAACGGCGACGCGCTGCGCTACTCCTGGGATCTCAACGGCGACAAGACGTACGGCGACGCCACCGGCGCGGTCCAGACACGGACCTTCACATCGCCCGGGACGTTCCGAGTCGGGGTGAGGGTGACCGACCCGGGTGGCAGCTCCAGCGACGCCGTCGACTTCGTCACCGTGCTGCAGGACAAGCCGCCCGTCGTCAACCTGTCCGCGAGCCCCGCCACGCCGGCCGTCGGCGCGCCGGTGACCTTCACGGCGACGGCGTCGGATCCGGATGGGACCGTCGCCGCGATCGACTGGGACATCGACGGCGACGGGCAATTCGACGACGGCACGGGCGCCGTCGTGACACAGAGCTTCAGCACATCCGGCTCGCGGATCGTGTCCGTGCGCGCCACGGACAACGCGGGCGTGGCGACGATCGCCTTCCGGACGATCGAGGTGACCGGATCGACGCAGGGGCACGTCGCTGGGGCGCCGGGCCGCGTCGGCGGGTGGCGCCCCCACGGGCTCGGCGTCGAGCGCCAAGCTGGCGATGCTCACCCCGTTCCCGGTCGTGCGCATCCGCGGCGTGATCCTCCGCGGCTCCGCGCGCCTCAGCCTGCTGTCGGTCAGGGCGCCCACGGGCGCCAGGGTGAAGGTGATCTGCCACGGGGGCGGGTGCCCCAAGAAGAAGTCCCTCGTGCTGCGCGTGGCATCCGGCAAGCGCTCCGTGCGCGTGCGGAGCCTCGAACGGCGGCTGCGCCGGGGCGCGGTCATCGAGGTGTTCATCACCGCGCCCGGGCGGATCGGCAAGTACACGAGGTTCACGATCCGCTCGAACGCCGCGCCCGCGCGTAGCGATCTCTGCCTGCAGCCGGGCAAGTCGAAGCCGGTCGCGTGCTCGTGAGGTTCAGCGAGATGGTCGGCTCCGGCCGCCGTGCCCGCATGTGCGGGGGCCGGGGCACCCGCCGGCTAGTCGTGCTGGCGGCGCAGCTCGGCGAGCAGGAGCTTCGAGTGCATCGCACCGATGAGGTCGCGTAGCGGCTCGGCGCCCGCCGCGATGATCTCCACCGCGCGCTCGACGTCGACCTCTCCGGCGAGACGATCGAGCAGCGTGCGGACCTCCTCCTGCACGAGCGGCTCGAGCGCGTCGCGGTAGCGCAGGGTGTCGAAGACGGTGAACCCGAGCTGCTCGTCGTAGCCGCCCGCCCGGAAGCGGGAGATCGCCTCGATGATCTTCACGTCGTCGGCGTCGTAGCCGCGTGCGCTCGGCGTCAGCACGCCGAGCTCGGCCAGCCGGTCGAGGACGTTGCGCGGGATGTCATAGCGCCGGCGCGCCTCGGCGGCTGACACGCGCTCGCTCTCGCGCTGCTCGACCGCGCGCTCGACGATCCGGTCCTTGATCACGCGCAACGGCATGAAGCGGTCCTCCTGCAACCGCTTGATGAGCCTGATGCGCTCGACGTACTCGGGCGGGTAATAGGCCATGTTGCGCGACGTGCGCACGATCTCGTCGCCCTCGCCCAGCAGCCCCTCGCGCAGGTAGTGCTTGATCGTCCCGGCGCTCACGCCCGACCGCTCGGCCAGCTCGCTCATCTTCAGGAGGCCGGCCTCGTTCACGACAGGAACGACCCCTGGGCGCCCGCCACCGGCCCGGCGGCGGCCCCGGACTCGAGCAGCGCGGCGATCTCCTCCGAGCCGTAGCCGAGCCCGGCCAGCACCTCGCCCGTGTGCTCGCCCAGCCCCGGCCCGGGCGCGCGGTTGGCATCGCCCGGCGTGCGGCTCAGCTTCACCGGGACCCCGAGCAGCCGCACCGGCCGCTGCGCACCCGGCTGGTCGAGCTCGACCACCATCTCGCGCGCGCGCACGAGCTCCGAATCCAGCGCCTCGTCGAGGTCGAGCACCGGCTCCAGGCAGCAGTCGTGCTCGGAGGCGAAGGCGCGCCACTCCTCGCGCGTGCGCGCGTGGAAGATGGCCTCGACCTCCCGGTGCGCCTCGCTGCCCGGGCGCGCGAACTGCTGCTCGACGAGGTCCTCGCGCCCGACGCCCCGGCACCAGGCCTGCCAGAACTTCGGCTCCAGGGCGCCGAGCGTGACCCACCCGTCGGCGCACGCGTAGGGCCGGTAGCAGACCAGCGACCCGGCGAGCTCGAGGTCGCCGCGGCGCGGCACGACGCCCTCGGCGAGGTAGCGCGCCGCCACCATGCCCAGCCACGACAGCGCGCCGTCGGCCATCGACACGTCGACGAGCTGTCCCTCGCCCGAGCGATCGCGCTCGCGCAGCGCCGCGAGGATCCCGAAGGCCGCCATCAGCGCGCCGCCGCCGAGGTCGGCGATCTGGCCGGCCGCCTGCACCGGCGGCCCGCCGGCGTCGCCGGTCAGGCCGAGCAGCCCGACCAGCCCGAGGTAGTTCATGTCGTGGCCCGAGCGCTCGCGCAGCGGGCCCGTCCTGGCCGTAGCCGGTGATCGCGCAGTAGACGATCGCCGGGTTGACCTCGCGCATCGCCTCGTAGCCGACGCCGAGGCGGTCGAGCACGCCCGGACGAAACGACTCGAGCACGACGTCGGACTCGCCGACCAGGCGCAGCAGCACCTCGCGGCCCTCGTCGGTCTTGAGGTTCAACCGGATCGAGCGCTTGCCGCGATTGAGCGCGAGGAACAGCGCCGACTTCGCCGAGTCCTCGACGCCCTCGTAGTACGGCGTCGCCCAGCGCACGTAGTCGCCCAGGCCGGTGTCCTCGACCTTCAGGACGTCGGCGCCGAAGTCGGCCAGCATCAGCGAGCAGAAGCCGCCCGGGAGCAGGCGGCTGAGGTCGAGGACGCGGACGCCGTCGAGCGCGCAGGCCGCGCTCAGCGCCGGCGACCCTCCGCGGCGACGCCGAGGATCTCGCGCGCCTGCGCGACGGTCGCCGCCCGGCGGCCGACGTCCTCGGTCAGCTGCCGCGCCTTGGCGACGAGGTCGCCGTTGGAGCGCGCCATGGTCCCGTCGGGCAGGTAGAAGTTGTCCTCGAGCCCGACGCGCACCGAGCCGCCGAGCGTCAGCGAGGCGGCGACGAGCATCCACTGCGCGCGGCTGATCCCGATGACGCCCCAGTGCGAGCCCGCGGGCACGTTGTCGGCCATCAGCGCGAGGTTGCGCGCGGTCGGCGGGATCCCGCCCGTCACGCCCATCACGCACGAGACGTGCAGCGGCGGGTGCAGGACGCCCATGTCGACCAGCGGCGCCAGCGACCCGACGTGGCCGACGTCGAAGCACTCGTGCTCGGGCTTGATGCCGAGCTCGTTCATCGCCTCCAGCAGCGCGATGATCTCGTCGAACGGGTTGGCGAACACGGTCTGGAAGACGAACTCCTTGCGCCGCGAGCGAGTACTTCGCGTAGTTCATCGAGCCCATGTTCAGGGCCGCGACGTCGGGCCGGCACGCGCGCAGGTAGGCGACCCGCTTGTCGATCGGCACGCCGATGGCGCCGGTCGAGAAGTTGACGATCACGTCGTCGACCTCGGCCAGGATCGCGTCCGCGATGGCCTGGAAGTCCTCGACCTCGTAGCTCGGCGTCCCGTCCGGACGGCGCGCGTGGATGTGGATCATCGCCCCGCCCTCGTCGACGATCCGCCGGGCCTCGGCCGCGTACTCCTCGGGCGTGTACGGGATCGCCGGGCACTGCTCGCGATTGGCGAGCGCGCCCGAGATCGAGCAGGTGATGATGACGGGGTCCTCGAGGCTCACGCGGACGCGCTCCGTTCGTGGGAAGTGAGACGTTCCACTTCTCACTCTGGCGAACGCGGTGGCGGCCGTCAACCCCGCAGTGAGACGCGGACCTCGAGGCGCGTGACGCGCTCCTCGCCCGGTTCGAGGACGGGCAGGCGCCCCGCCGCGCGGTCGGCGGCGCGGCCGAGGACCGAGCAGTTCGCGGGCTCGAGGCCGAGCACCGCGATCCCCGGCGCGGGATGGACCCATTGGTGCAGGCGCGGCAGCCCGGCCGCCTCCCAGCGCAGCTGAAGCCGCAGGCCGGTGGCCGGCGAGTCGACGGTCGCCGCGCACCAGCCGTCCGCCCCGGCGGCGACCTCGTGCTCGAAGACGCGCTCGCGCGCCCCCGGAAGCGGTTCCAGCGCCCGGTCCCACGGCTCGACAGCGTCCTCGTCGCGCGGCATCGTCGCGCGCGGGTCGAGCTCGAGCGTCGCGCCCGCGGACCACAGCGGCGCCCCGAGGTTGACGTGGTAGAGCAGCGGCGCGGGCTCGGGGTCGGGCCCGAGGTTGCGGGTCACATCGACGAGCTCGAGGCGCCCCTCGCCCGTGCGCGTCGTCCACGTGCGCTCGAGCTCGAGGTGGTGCCCGAGGGCGCTGACCTCCGTCACGGCGGCCGACGCGCTCACGACGGCCTGCTCGCCGTCGACCCAGCGCGCCACGCGGACGTCGCGCGCGGGCTGGTGGGAGATCTCGCCGTGCAGGCCGTGGCCCTCGCTCGGCGCGCCGACGTTGCGCAGCCCGCAGGTGGCCACCAGCCCGCCGCCGAAGCCGCGCAGCCAGTCGTCGTCGCGCAGGCGCCCGCCGAGCGGCCCGCGCTCGCCCACCGCCGAGACCCACGCGAGCGGCACCCCGCGATACCAGGCGCCGAAGCAGTCCAGGCCGCGATCGGGCAGCAGCCGCGCGTCGATCCCATCCCACGCGCGCAGGTCCAGCGCGCGCCATCCGCCCTCGGTGCGCGACGCGGTCGCCGAGCAGACCGCGTCGAGGTTCGCGAGGCCGTCGATCACGCCGCCGTGAGGACGATCGGCTCGCCGGCGGTGACGACGATCGTGTGCTCCTCGTGGGCGGAGTTGGCGCCGTTGGCGGTGACGACGGTCCAGCCGTCGGCCGTCCCGAGGACGTTGCGCGTCCCGGTGGCGATCATCGGCTCGATGGTCACGACGAGGCCCTCGTGCAGCCGCGCCCGCGCAGCCCTCGTGCGCGTAGTTGTAGATGGTCGGCGCCTCGTGCAGGCCGCGTCCGATGCCGTGGCCGGTGAGCTCGCGCAGGACGCTGAAGCCGCGCGCCTCGGCGATGCGCTCCACCGCGGCCCCGACGTCGCGCAGCCGCGCGCCGGCCGTCGCCGCGGCCATGCCGCGCTTCAGGGCGGCTCGCGTCGCGGCGATCAGGCGCTCGTCGGCGCCCGCGACCGGCTCGACGGCGACCGTCGTCGCGGTGTCGCCGAAGTAGCCGTCGAGCTCGACGGCGACGTCGAGCTTGACCAGGTCGCCGGCCTTGACCCGGCGCGGCCCCGGGATCCCGTGGACGGCCTCGTCGCCGACGCTGATGCAGATCGCGCCCGGGAAGCCGTAGGTGATGATCGGGCCCGAGCGCCCGCCCTCGGAGGCGATGATCTCGGCGGCGAGGGCGTCGAGCTCGCCGGTGCTGACGCCCGGCGCCACGGCCTCGCGCACCTCGCGCAGCACGCGCGCGGCGAGCGCCCCGGCGCGGCGCAGGCCCTCGAGCTCCTCGGGTGAATCGACGGACATCTCAATGAGGCTACTCGCCCGCCGGCACGTCCTCGCGCCGCGGCAGGCCGCCCTGGGCTCCGGGACGCGTGACGCTGACCGCGGCGACGCGGACGGCCCACCGGGCCGCCTCGACGACGGTCGCGCCGCCGGCCATCGCCTCGGCCAGCGCGCCGCAGAAGGCGTCGCCGGCGCCCGTGGTGTCGACGACCTCGACGTGCGGGGCGCGCACGCGCTCGGCGCGGTCGCCCTCGACCACGACGGCCCCTTCGGCGCCGAGCGTGACGACCACCGCCCGCGCGGCCGTGATCGAGCGCGCGAGCGTGACGGGGTCGCCGCGCCCGCCGGCGAGCGTCTCGAGCTCGCCGCGGTTGGGAACGAGCACGTCGACCGGCGCCGCGAGCCCTCGCGCGGGCGCGGGATTGAGCACGACCGTCCCGCCCGCGGTGGCGATGGCCGCCGCCACCGCCTCGCGGGGGACCTCGTGCTGCACGAGCACGACCTCGGCCCCGCCCACGACCTCGCTCGCGGCGGCGACGTCGCGCGCGTCGACGCGTGCGTTGGCCCCCGGGCTCACGACGATCGTGTTCTCGCCCCGCGCGTCGACCGCGATCAGGGCCACGCCGCGTGGGAGCCTGGCGATCCTCGCGGACGTGCTCGACGCCGACGCCCTCGGTCCACAGGCCCTCGCGCAGCCATGCGCCCTGCGCGTCGGCGCCGACCCGGCCGACCATCGCCACCGTCGCCCCCCAGGCGCGCCGCGGCCACCGCCTGGTTGGCGCCCTTGCCGCCCGGAAGCTGCCGGCAGTCGCCCCCGACGACGGTCTCGCCCGGCGCCGGGTGGCGGTCGACGCCGACCACGAGGTCGAGGTTGATCGAGCCGACGACGGCGATCACAGCGCCGCGATCGCTCCGATGACGAGGTCCCAGAAGCCATCGACGTCGAGCTCCATGGCGACGCGGGCGTTGGGCGCCATCCCCAGGCGCCCGTGCAGGTCGACGGCCGTGGCCCCGCGCGTCCAGCGCCCCTCGGTCTCGATGGCGACGAACGTCTCGACGCTGCGCACGAGCGAGGGGTCGATCAGCAGCGCCAGCGCGCATGCGTCGTGCACGGGCGGCCCGGCGAAGCCGTAGACCGTGCGGTAGGTGTCGGCGAAGAACGACAGCCAGCCCACCGTCGCCTCGGCGGCGGGGTTGCCGACGGCGCGCAGGCGGCTCGATGACCTCCGGCGACGCCTGGGCCTGGTGGGTCAGGTTGAGCCCGACCATCGTCAGCGGCTTGCCGCTCGCGAAGACGATCTCCGCGGCCTCGGGATCCACCAGCGCGTTGAACTCGGCGTAGGGGCGCGTGTTGCCGCGCCCGGTCGAGCCGCCCATCCACACGATCTCCTCGACGGTCTCCGGCGAGCGCTCGAGCAGCTCCGCGACGTTGGTCAGCGGCCCGGTGGCGACCACCGTCGCCGGGCCGCGATCGACCATCAGCTCGAGCGCCCCGCGCGGGTCGAGCTCCATCGCGGGCTCCGGGAGCTCGGCGCCGTCGAGGCCGCTCTTGCCGTGGACGTCGAGCGCGGTCATGAGGTCGCCGCGACGCGGCCCGGCGGCGCCCGCCGCGACGGGGACGTCGGTCACGCCGGCGAGGGTCAGCACCCGCCGCGCGTTGAGCGAGACCTTCTCCAGCTCGGCGTTGCCGGCGACCGTGGTCACGGCGCGCAGCTCGATGGCGTCCCGTCGGCCCGCGGCGAGCAGGATGGCGACGGCGTCGTCATGGCCGGGGTCGCAGTCGAGCAGGACGGGGCGCGGGGTGGGCATCGCCGGCAGCCTAGACACGTGGTCACACCGGCGGCGGCTCGCCCGAATACATCGCCGACAACCACAAATCGAAGGGAGGCCGCGATGCGCCTACGCAAGGACGATCCCGCCCCGGAGCCCGCCACCGGCTACGTCGGCGACCACGCCGACAAGCTCAGCCGCATACGGCCCATCTTCCACGACGAGGACGAGCGGCAGAGCATGGGCGACCGCAGCACGTACCACTCGCCGCTTCAGAGCCTGTTCGAGCCGGTGCCGATGCCCAGGTGGCTCAAGCCGCGCAGGTCGAAGAAGCTGCTGTAGGGCTCAGACGGGCACGACGCCGTTGCGCTTCCACGGGCGCTCGACGACCTTGCCCTCGGCCATCTCGAGCGCCCGGCAGATCACGGGGCGCGTCTCGCGCGGGTCGATGACGTCGTCGATCATCCCGTTCCTCGCGGCGATGTAGACGTCGATGATCTGGCGGTAGGCGTCGATCAGCTCGGCCTTCTTGGCGGCCGGGTCGTCGGCCTCCTCGATCTGCCGGCGCATCACGATCTCCACGGCGCCCTCGGCGCCCATCACGCTGATCTCCGCGCTCGGCCAGGCGACGATGAGGTCGGGCTCGTAGGCGCGACCGTTCATGACGTAGTAGCCCGCGCCGTAGGCCTTGCGCAGCACGACGGTGATCTTCGGGCACCGTCGCGTTGGCCACGGCGTGCAGCATCTTGGCCCCGTGGCGGATGATCCCCGCCTCCTCGACCTTGGTGCCGACCATGAAGCCGGGCACGTCCTGCAGGAAGACGAGCGGCAGGCCGAAGGCGTTGCAGAGGTTGACGAAGCGCGCCGCCTTGTCGGCCGAGTCGTTGTCGAGGATGCCGCCGAGCTGGCGCGGCTGGTTGGCGACGATGCCCGACCGGTCGCCCGCCGAAGCGCGCGAAGCAGGTGATGATCGTCTTGGCCCACTGCGGCTTGAGGTCGAGCCACTCGCCGTCGTCGACGATGCGGCGGATGACGTCGTACATGTCGTAGGGCTTGCGGTTGGACTCGGGCAGCACGTCGAGCAGCTCGTCGTCCATGCGCTCGACCGGGTCGGCCGTCGCGCGCCGCGGCGGCGCCTCGCGGTTGTGCGCGGGCATGAACGACAGGTACTGCTTGATGCGCGCGATGCACTCCTCGTCGTCGGCCACCTCGAGGTCGCCCACGCCCGACTTGCGGCAGTGCACGCGCGAGCCGCCGAGCTCCTCCTGCGTGACGTCCTCGCCGACCGCGGCGCGCACGAGGTGCGGGCCGGCGAGCGCCATCGACCCGCGCCCCTTGACCATCGGCACGAAGTCGGCCAGGCCCGGGATGTAGGCGGTCCCCGCCGCGCACGGGCCCATGAGCGCCGCCACCTGCGGGATGACGCCGCTCATCACGACCTCCTCGCGGAAGAGGTGGCCGCTGCCGGCGAAGAGCGAGCCGACGGCCTCCTGGATGCGCGCGCCGGCGCTGTCGAGCAGCCAGACGAAGGGCAGGCGCTTGGTCAGCGCCAGGTCGCGCAGGCGGGCGACCTTCATCTCGCCGGTCATCCCCATCGAGCCGGCCATGACCGTGAAGTCGTAGGCGGCGACCGCGACCAGGCGGCCGTCGACCTTGCCGTAGCCGGTGATGACGCCGTCGGCCGGCGCCTCCTTGCCCTCCAGCGCGCGCACCGAGTAGTGGATGCCCGCGTGGATGCCCAGCTCGGTGAAGGTGCCGGGGTCGACGAGGAGGTCCAGGCGCTCGCGCGCGGTGAGCTTGTCGGCCGCGTGCTGCTTGGCGATCTTCTCCTCGCCGCCGCCGAGCTTGGCCCGGGCGCGGCGCTCGTGGAGGTCCTCGACCAGCGGCCTGAGGATCGAGGGCGGGGCGTCGGTGCTCATGGTGCGGGGCTCTCCAGCAGCGGCGCGGCGGCCTGCGCCAGCTCGCCGCTGAGCTCGGGGGTCGAGAAGCAGGTGATCTCGGCGCCGACGATACGCGCCCGCGCGGCGACGTCTGCCAGCAGGTCGCGCAGCTGCGTCATGTCCAGGCCGCCGGGCGCCGGGTAGAGCTGGCCGGGCATCACCGCGGGGTCGAGGATGTCGACGTCGAGGTGGACGAAGACCTCGCGCCCGGCCAGCGCCTCGGCCGGGTCGTCGGTGCGCACGACGCCGTGGCGCGCCATGAGCTCCTCCTCCGCCGCGTCGAGGTCGCGGCCGCCGACGAGCACCACCCGCTCGGGGCCCGGCCCGGCGCCGTGGCCGGTGTCCCATAGGCCGACGGCGCCCGCCAGGCACATGCCGCCCAGGAAGCCGCTGGCGTCGTGTCCGGGGTGTTGAAGTCGCCGTGCGCGTCGAGCCACAGCAGCCATGCGTCCGGCCAGCGGCGGGCGACGGCCGGCACGGTGGCGACGCAGATCGAGCAGTCGGTCGCGGTCAGCAGCGGGCGCCGCGTGACCGCGACGGTGACGGCGGCCGCCTCGAGCGTCGCGCGCGCATCGCGCAGGTCCTCGTCGTAGCTCCCCGCGCGCGGCTCCCCCGGCTCGCCGACGATGCGCGCGTCCGCGCTCAACGCATGCGCCAGCGCCTGCGCCCCGGCCGCGCGCCCGGGCGCACGGTCCGAGGTCCGGCCCACCAGGGCGACGACGTCGGTCATGGCAGCAGCGGCTCGACGATCGTGGCCACGCGGCGTGCCAGCGCCGGCGCCGGGAGGTCGGTGACCTCGACGCCGATGATGTCGGCCGCCTCGGCCACCTCGGCCAGCAGCGTGCGCAGGCCGCCGTCGCTGAAGCCGCCGTCGACCGGCCAGTGCAGCCCGGGCATGACGCGCGGATCGAGGACGTCGAGGTCGAGGTGGACGAAGACCTCGCGCTCGGCCAGCAGCTCGGCCAGCCGCGACGGGCGCTCGACGAGGCCGACGCCGTGGGTCTCGACCAGGACGCGCTCGCCGGCGTCGACGTCGCGGATGCCGCACATCACCACGCGGGCGGGGTCCAGGTGACCGTCGCCGAAGCCGGCGTCCCACGCCCCGCACGCGGCCGCCAGGCACATCCCGCCCAGGAAGCCCGAGGGCGTCGTCTCGGGGTCGTTGAAGTCGGGGTGGGCGTCGAGCCACAGCACGAGCGCCTCGGGGCGCAGCCGGGCGACGGCCGGCAGCGTGGTGATGCAGATCGAGCAGTCCGAGGAGGTGAGCACCGGGAAGCGCCCGTCGGCGAGCGCGTCCTCGACCTGGCCGCCGGCCTCGAGCAGGCAGCCGCGGGCGTCGCGCAGGTCGTCGTCGTAGTTGGTCTCGCCCGGCTCCCCGGGGGTCCCGACCAGCCGTGGCTGCACCCGCATGCGCTCGCCGAGCGCCTCGGCCAGCGCCCGCGCCCCCTCGGCGGTCGTGGCGATGCGATCCGAGGTCCGGCACAGCAGGGCGGTCACCGCCCCTTCCACTGCGGCTCCCGCTTCTCGAAGAACGCCTTGACGCCCTCCTGGATGTCCTCGGTGGCGAAGGCGATCGTCAGCTGCGCGCGCAGGTAGTCCCACGCGTCCTCGAGCGCCATGTCGTTCTGGCGCCACAGCGCGTCCTTGCCGAGCTTCATGAGCACGGGCGACTTGGCGGCGAGCCGCTGCGCCCAGTCGCCCACGGTCGCTTCGAGGTCCTCGGCGGCCACGACGCGGTTGACGATCCCCAGGCGCTCGGCCTCGCGCGCGTCGATGCGCTCGCCGAGCAGCAGCAGCTCGGTCGCCTTCTTGCGCGGCACGTTGCGCACGATGAGCGCCAGGATCATGAACGGGAAGACGCCGACGTTGATCTCGGGCGTGCCGAAGGTCGCCGCCTCGCTGGCGACGATCAGGTCGCAGGCCAGCGCCAGCCCGAGCGCCCCGGCCAGGCAGTGGCCGTTGACCGCACAGATGACCGGCTTGCCGAGCTCGCCGATGAGCGTGAACAGCCGCGGGAAGCGCTCGGTGGCCACGTGCTTGTGCACCAGCGGGACGTCGGCGGCGAAGCCGGCGAGGTTGCCGCCCGAGCTGAACGTCTTCTCGTGCGTGGAGGCGAGCACGACGCAGCGCACCGCGTCGTCGTCGCGCGCGGCCTCGAAGGCGGCGATGAGGTCGCCCAGCAGCTCGTCCGACAGCGCGTTGCGCGTGTCCGGCTGGTCCATGGCGATGGTGGCCACGCCGTCGGCCACCTCGTAGCGCAGGGTCGCGTAGGTCAAGGCGCGCGCCACTCTGTCGCACCGCTCCCGCGCCCGCAACCACTACTGCGCGGCGGCTCTGACGGCACGAGGCATTTGTCCACCCCGGCAGGGGGCAGCGGCGGCAATGCACGGGAGCGAGCGGCGGACCTGCGCACTTTGCGCACGGGTTTCATCTCCGACTGGCCGTGGGTAAGGATCGCGCGCGCATCGGCTGCGGCCGGCGCGACATCGGAGATGGGGTCCGCGAGGTTCCCCGGGGAGGAAGTTCATGCACATGCGAAGGTTCGCCCACGCGGCTGTCGCCGCCGTGGGCCTTGCGGCGATGGCCGCTACGCCCGCCGCTGCGGCGGGCACCAAGCTCATCGAGCCGCTCAACCAGTACGTGGTCAGCGGCAGGATCAACCCTGAGGACCTCGCCCGCGCGGGCTACGACCTCACCGAGGGTGGGCTCCCGGGCCACAAGTCCGGTTGGGTCATCACGGCCACGGCCACGCAGGCCGACAGCCTCGAGGCGAAGGGCGCGACGGTGCGCCCGCTGGGACGTGAGCGCACGGCCGCCGTCGCGGCGCCCAACCCGCTCACCCCACCGACGCACGGCTACAACGTCTTCCGCCCATGGAGCCTCACGCCGGCTCCGTGCCCGCAGACCTGCGCGACGCCGAACATCCCGCTCAAGCAGTGGTACGCCGATCTGGCGGCGCACAACACCGACGTCGTGAAGGCCTACGTCATCGGCAAGAGCGTCCTCGGCCAGGACATCGTCGCCTACAAGGTCACCAAGAACGCGCGCAACGAGAAGGACGGCAGCCGTCCGGCCGTCGTCTACAACGCCACCCAGCACGCGCGCGAGTGGATCTCGGCCGAGGTCGAGCGCCGGCTCTTCAAGTACGTCGTCGAGAACAAGGGTCAGACGTCCGGCAACAAGGTCAAGGACCTGCTCGCCAAGAACGAGCTGTGGTTCGTCCCGATCACCAATCCGGACGGCTACGACTACACCTTCACCTCCCCCGCCACTCGCTTCTGGCGCAAGAACCTGCACGACAACAACAGCGACGGCGCGATCACCAACGTCGACGGCGTCGACACCAACCGCAACTGGCCGACGAAGTGGAACTACGACCTCGAGGGCGCGTCCGCCGAGCCGAGCTCGGAGACCTTCCACGGCAGCGGCCCCGCGTCCGAGCCTGAGGTCAAGGCGCTGCGCGGCCTCATCAAGCGCATCCGGCCGAGCTTCCAGATCGACTACCACTCGTTCGCCCAGCTGATCCTCTATCCCGAGGGCTGGCAGGTCGAGACGCCGTCGACCGACGAGCCGCTCATGGCGAAGCTGGCCGGCGACGACGACCACCCGGCGGTCGCGGGCTTCGACCCGGACGTGTCGGCTGAGCTCTACACGACCAACGGCGACGTCACCGACGACACCTACAAGGCCTTCGACACGCTGGCCTACACGGTCGAGCTCGATGGCGGCACCGGCCCAGCAGTCGGTGGCACCGACGGCACCGATCCGGCCTACACGCCCAACGGCTTCGCCTTCCAGGACTCCGAGGCCGACATCCAGGCGCAGTTCGAGAAGAACCTCGCGTTCGCGCTGGACCTGACCCGCTCGGCCAAGGACCCGGCGAACTTCAGCTCGCACCTGGGCAACACGGCGCCGCAGCTGGTGCCGACGACGTTCCCGGTCTCCTACGGCGATCCGCAGACCGTCGAGGTCAACGCCAAGCGCGAGCTCGGCTCCGTGACCGTGCACTGGAAGGTCAACGGCGGCCGTGAGCACACGGCTTCGACGCGCGAGTTCAAGGGCGGCACCAAGTACGGCGATCCCGGCGTCTACTACCACCGCCTGCGCGGTGACGTGACCGGGACGCACACGGGCGACAAGGTCCAGGTGTGGTTCACGGCCAAGAAGGCCAAGAGCGACGCGTTCACCTACGACGTCAAGAACAGCTCGCGGAACAAGGTGCTGATCCTCAGCGCCGAGGACTACACGGGCAACCAGGCATCGCCGCCGAGCCCGGGCACTCCGTACCCCGGGCCGAAGTACCTCGACTACTACAAGACCGCCCTGGGCGATGCGGGCATCGGCTACGACGTCTACGACGCCGACGCCAACGGCCGCACCGCGCCGTCGTACCTGGGGGTGCTCAAGCACTACAAGGCCGTCGTCTGGTACACGGGCGACGACCAGCTCGTGCGCGAGCCCGGCCAGCCGGGCGGGACCGGGACGGCGAAGCTCCTGGACGACGAGGTCATCGCCACCAGGGACTTCATGAACGAGGGCGGAAAGCTCCTCGTGACCGGCAAGTTCGCGCTGTACGGGGCGTGGAACCAGTACCTCTACAACCCGCTGGGGCCGACGCCGCCCAAGCCGTTCTGCGCGTCGAACTTCCAGACCGGGCAGGGGGCGCTGGCCGACGACCCGCCGGGCCAGAACTTCAACTGCGTGATCGTCTCGAACGACTTCAACCAGTACTGGCTCGGCGCTTACCTGCCGATCTCGCTGTCGACCGACACGCAGATGCTCGAGACGCCGCTGCTGGGCAGCACCCAGTTCGGCCTCAACGGCACTGACTCGGCCGCCAACCAGAACAACCTCTACTCGCTGCTGACGACGTCGAGCATCCTGCCGGCGGACCAGTACCCGCAGTTCAAGAGCGAGCAGGCGATCAAGGTCAACGGGCCGCCGGCCTTCGACCCGCCGACCGGCAGCCAGTACGTGTACTCGCAGCAGGCCAACTCGTCCTACAAGCGGTTGACGCGGACCGTGGACCTGACCGGCAAGTCGTCGGGCGCGCTGTCGTTCAAGGTCTCCTATGACACCGAGGCCGGGTTCGACTACGTGTTCGTCGAGGCCCACACGGTCGGTGCGGACGACTGGACGACGCTGCCCGACACGAACGGGAACACGGACACCGATACCGGCATCGGCTGCAACGACCCGAGCAGCACGTACTGGCTCGACGAGAACCCGTTCCTCAAGCACTACATCACGCGCAACGCCGGTCCGCCCGTCACCTGCACCGGGACCGGCACGACGGGCGCGTGGAACGCGGCGACCGGGAACTCGGCAGGGTTCCAGGACTGGAACGTCGACCTGACCCCGTACGCGGGCAAGCAGGTCGAGCTGTCGATCACCTATGCCAGCGACCCCGGCACGCAGGGCCTGGGCGTGTTCATCGACGACACGACCGTGACCGCCGACGGCGCGACCGTCGCGACGACGTCATTCGAGGACGGGCTCGGCGGTTGGGCAGTGCCCGGCTCGCCGCCTGAGAACGGCACCAACGCGAACGACTGGGAGGTCACGCCGTCCGTCGGCTTCGTCGACGGTCCCGGGGTCGCGACCGACCACTCGCTCTACTGGGGCTTCGGCCTCGAGGGCGTGACGGACCGCACGAAGCGGGCCCAGCTGATGGGCGACGCGATGCGCTACTTCCACGCGGGCTAGCGCGCTCGTCGCGCGGCGATGAGTTCGAGGGGCCGCCTCCGGGCGGCCCTTCGTCGTTGCGCGCTAGGCGGCGCGGCGGTGCGTCGAGCTCTTGACCGTGGGGCAGGCCAGGAGGCTCGCACGGACGAGCTCGCGCTGGCGCTCGTGCGCCGACCGCAGCGAGGGAGCGACGCCGAGCGTGGAGGGCTTCTCTGCGTTGTGCGGCCGGGGGGAGCTCATGGACAGCATGATCGGCACCGCGGCCCGCAGGTTGAAGGTGGCGGACCCGCTTTCGCGGGTGGGGAAAGCCCCACCTGTCGTCGGGGGAAACCGCCGGGTCTCACAGCTCGAGGCTGACGACCACCTCGTAGGCCGGCGAGCCCTCTTCGTCGAACCCGGCCCCGTCGCCGCCCGGGCGCAGGCGCACGCGCAACGTCCGGGCCTCGTCGACGGGGAAGGGCATGGTGAGCACGCCGTTGGTCCGGTCGCCGTCGCGGGCCTGGCCGTACGCGCCGCCGACATCCTGGTAGTCGTTGCCCAGGTCGTCGCGCCCGTGGCCCACCCAGCTCATGCTCGGGATCCGCATCGCGACCGCCGGCGCGATCGTGTACTCGATGCGGATGCCGACGTCGTCGAAGCCGACGTCGGTGAACGACACCGAGTGGCCCGGGAAGAGGTCGGGAGTCGCGACCACCTCGAACGCGAGCGGGAGCACGTGGCGCCCAGCGTACGCCCGCGCACCTCCTTGCAGTAGGAAGTGGGAAGTCCTACTGTCTACTCATGAGCGCCGCCGAGACCGTCCAGAAGCCCGACTTCGCCGCCAGGCGCAAGCACTTCATCTTCACCGACGAGCACGAGGCGCTGCGCGAGTCGATCCGCAGCTTCGCGGTCAAGGAGCTCGCGCCCCACGCGGAGGAGTGGGAGGAGACGACGTTCCCCGACTCGGTCTTCGCGCGCATGGGCGAGCTCGGGTTCCTCGGGCTCGACAAGCCCGAGGAGTACGGCGGCCAGGGCGGCGACTACTACTCGAGCCTGGTCCTGGCCGAGGAGATCGTCCACGGCCAGTCCGGCGGCCTGGCGATGGGCGTGGCGGTGCAGACCGACATGGCGATGCCGCCGATCCTCGCCTTCGGGACCGAGGAGCAGAAGCGCCAGTGGGCGGCGCCGGCGATCGCGGGCGAGAAGATCCTCTGCCTGGGGATCACCGAGCCCGACGCCGGGTCCGACGTGGCCGGCATCAAGACCCGCGCCGTGCGCGACGGCGACGAGTACGTCATCAACGGCTCGAAGACCTACATCACCAACGGCCACCGCGCGCACGTGATCGTGCTCGTGACCAAGACCGACCCGGACGCCGGCTACGACGGCTTCACGCTCTTCCTCGTGCCGATGGACGCCCCGGGCGTCATCCGCGAGAAGAAGCTCGAGAAGCTCGGGATGCACGCCTCCGACACCGCGCTGCTCGCCTTCCAGGACGTGCGCGTGCCCGACACCGCGGTCCTCGGCCAGGTCGGCAAGGGCTTCTACCACATCATGTGGGAGCTCCAGGGCGAGCGGCTGATCGGCGCCGCCGGCTGCGTGGCCGGCGCCCAGCGCGTCTTCGACCAGACGCTCAAGTACGCGACCGAGCGCACGGCCTTCGGCCGCCAGATCGGCAAGTTCCAGGTCAACCGCCACAAGTTCGCCGAGATGGCGACGAAGATCGAGGCCGCCCGCCAGCTCACCTACACCACCGCCTGGCGCTTCCAGAACGGCGAGTACCCGGTGCGCGAGATCTCGATGGCCAAGCTCTACGCCGCGCGGATCGCCGTCGAGGTCGCCGACGAGTGCATCCAGATCCACGGCGGCGCGGGCTACATGAAGGAGTACGGCGTCGAGCGCGTGTGGCGCGACATGCGCCTGAACCGCATCGGCGCCGGGACCGACGAGATCATGCTCGACGTCATCGGGCGCTCGTACGGGCTCTAGGTCTGCGCTCGCCCACGCGCGCGCCTGGTGCACAGCACGCGTCTTCGTACACCTGGCGGCCGGGAACCGCCGGCGCGGGAGGGGTGTATCCGCGGTGCCATGCGCGCGCCCATCGTCCTCGCCTCACTCGCCATCCTCGCCGCCCCCCGCCTTGGCGGGCTGCGGCGAGCAGGCCGCGGCGCCGACGACCGCCCACGGCGACCTCGTGCTGCTGCGCGCCGGCGCCGAGCGCACCCTCGCGCTCGGCGCCGGCTCTCCCCGCGCCCTGCCCGCCGGACAGCCCGCGGTCGGATGGCGGTCGCTCTACACCGCGACGCCGAGCGGTACCGCCACCACCCTCGCGCGGATCGACGTGACCTCGGGGCGCACGCTGGGCTCGCTGCGCCTGCCCGGGCGCTGGACGCTGCCCGCCACGGTGATCGGCGGCGCGCCGGACGCCGCGACGGCCGACGGGCGGACCATCGTCCTCGCGCGCGCGGGCGCGCGCGACGACACGCTTCGCCCTCGTCGACGCTTCGCTGCGCCGGCCGGCCCGCACGATCACGCTCCCCGGCCGCTTCGCCTTCGACGCCATCGCGCCCGACGCGCGGCGCATGTTCCTCATCGAGCCGCGCCCCGGCGGCCACTACCTCGTGCGCAACTACGACCTCGTGCGCGACGAGCTCATGCCCGGCCCCGTGATCGACAAGCTCGAGGGCGAGTGGCAGATGGAGGGCCAGCCCGTCGCCCGCGCGGTGCCCGCCGCGGGGCAGTGGGTCTACACGCTGTATCGCAAGGACGAGGGCCCGTTCGTCCACGCGCTCAACACCGAGGGCTTCGCGCTGTGCCTCGACCTGCCCGCCGCCGCCCGCTCCGGTCCGGCCGCGGCGGGCGAGTGGGGACTCGCGCTCGCCCCCGGCGACCACACGCTCTACGCCGCCAACCCGGCGCTCGGCCTCGTCGTCGAGCTCGGGGTGGGCGACAACCCCGGCATCCGCCGCACGGCGCGGATCCCCCGGGGCGCGATCGGCGCGGCGCCGCGCCTGGCCGTCGCGGCCGACGGCGGCACGTTGTACGTCCCCACGGCTCGTGGCGTCGTGGCGGTGGACACGTCCAGCCTGGCGGTGCGGCGGACGCTGCTGCGCGGTCACCGGGTGAGCGCGGTCGTCGCGAGCGGGCGCCGGCTCTACGCGCAGGACGGGGCGGTGGTGACGCTCGATGCCGCGAGCGGCGCGGTGCTGCGGCGGACGCCGACGTCGGCGCCGCCGGCGGCGTTGGCCGCGGTGGTGCCGGCTTCGCGTTAGGTCGTCCGCCGAGCGCTTGCGGCGCTGCGCGGCGCTTACTGCCGCATCGAGGGAGAGGGAGTGGCGGCGGTCGGGGCGCCCGTGGCTCCGCCGCGCCGCGGTGCCCGGCGCGGAGTCCCGGCGCACTTCGCGCGCGTTTCGCAACGCCCTCCGCCGGGGGGCGCGGTCGAACGTCGGTCTTCCCCCGTCTACAGGGGGTAGGACCGACGTTCGACGCCGCCGGCAGCCGCCGCGGAGACCCACAACGCCTGCGGCCCGCGGAACGAGATGTTGGGGTGGAAGGTGAGCTCCTGGTCCTCGACCAGCGCCAGTCCCGGCCACCGGCGCGCCAGCTCGGCCACCGCCAGCTCGGCCTCGAGCTTGCCGAGGGCAGAGCCCAGGCAGAAGTGGATGCCGCGGCCGAAGGCGAGGTGGCGGCGAGCGTTGTCGCGGTCGACGTCGAGGAGTCGATCGCGGGCGCGTAGAAGACCGGCGCCTCGCGCGCCGGCAGCTCGCGCATGACCGCGAACGGATCCTGGAGGTAGTGCGGCGAGAGCGGGTCGAACTCCGAGTGGACCGGGCAGCCCGGGGCGACGGTGCTGGCCATCGACCCAAGATGACGCGCCGTGTGTCCGGCTTGCAATACGGTCGCCGGGGATGTCCGCGAACCCGCCCTTCACCGACGAGCACGAGACGCTGCGCGAATCGGTCCGGCGCTTCGTCGCCAACGAGCTGCGCCCGCACGCGTCTGAGTGGGAAGAGGCCCGCTGGTTCCCCGACGCGGTCTTCGGCGAGCTGGCGCGGGTCGGCTTCCTCGGCCTGAAGTACCCCGAGGAGTACGGCGGCGAGGGCGGCGACTACCTCCACGACGCCGTCTTCGCCGAGGAGATGGCGCGCTGCGGATCGGGCGGCGTGGCGGCCGGCGTCGGCGCGCACGTCGGCATCGCGACGCCGCCGGTGTGGAAGTTCGGCACCGAGGACCAGAAGCGCCGGTACCTGGCCCCGGCCATCGCCGGCGAGAAGATCGCCGCGCTGGCCATCACCGAGCCGGGCGCGGGCTCCGACGTCGCCTCGATCGCCACGCGCGCCCAGCGCGTCGACGGGGGCTTCGTCGTCAACGGCGAGAAGACCTACATCACCAACGGCGTGCGCGCGGCCTTCTACGTCACCGCGGTCAAGACGACGGCGCAGGGCGGCCACCACGGCCTGAGCTTCCTCATCGTCGACGCGGGCGAGGGCGTCAGCGCCGCGAAGCTCGACAAGCTCGGCTGGCACGCATCCGACACGGCGACCGTCGCCTTCCAGGACGCCTTCGTCGCCGAGGAGAACCTGCTCGGCGAGGAGCACGAGGGCTTTCGCCTCATCATGGCCAACTTCCAGTGGGAGCGGCTGCTGATGGCCCTCGGCGCCGTCGGGGCGATGCACGTCGCGCTGGAGCGCACGATCGCCTTCACCCGCGAGCGCCGGGCCTTCGGCCGCCCGCTCACGGGCCACCAGGCCGTGCGCCACCGGCTCGTCGAGCTCGCCACCACGGCGCACACCTGCCGCTGCGTGACCTACGACGCGCTGCGCCGCTTCGCCGCCGGCGAAGACGCCGTGCGGGAGGTGACGATGGCCAAGCTCGCCACCCAGCGCGCCGCCTTCGAGGTGATGGACGCCTGCCTGCAGCTGCACGGCGGAGCGGGCTACATGCGCGAGTACGAGATCGAGCGCATGGCGCGCGACGCGCGGCTCGGGCCCATCGGCGGCGGGACCGACGAGGTCATGAAGGAGATCCTCGGCAAGGTGATGGGTATCTAGGTCGGCACGACGATGCGCCCCCGCCTGCTCCTTGCGCTCCTGCTCGCCGCCTCGTGCGCGGTCGCGGCGTGCGGCGCGACCAGGAAGCAGGCCGAGCCGGTGCCGCCCGACCTCTCGCCCACCCCGGTCCGGCGCCTGGCCGAGCCCCCCAGCGATCAGCTTCCCGCGCTCATGGTCGACCTCTCGCGCCGCGCGAGGACCCGGGCCGTGAGCGCGGCGGAGGTGGAGGGCGCTGTCGCCGCCACCTGCGCCAAGGGGACCTCCGCGTCGCTGAAGGCCTTCATCCGCGAGCGGCTGCCCGACGTGGACGTCAGCGCCGCCGCCCTGTTCGGCCGCGTGGTGGCGCTCATCAACGCGCAGTGCCCCCTCGCGCCCGGCCAGGTCCTCGCGCTCGAGAGCGCAGCGGTGGCCGAGCTGGCGCTCAACGGCATGCGGGCCTCCGTCCACGGCGCGCTGCGCGAGCGCGAGCTCAACGACCAGGCCTGCCGCGTGATGGTCGCCTCCGAGCAGTCGGTCGGGCAGATCGCGGACGGCCTGGCCGCGGTGGCGGAGCGCAACGGGCTCGAGCGCCGGCGAGGGCTCGAGATCGGCGTCAAGGCCGTCGTCCAGTCGTGTCCGTTCTTCCTCGGCGACCTGCGCCGGTCGCTCGGCGCGCCTGCGCCGGCTCTGAGACCGGGAACCGCCGTACCGCGGCGGGTGTAGTCAGGGCATGCGACGCGCCATCGTCCTGACCGCCCTCGGCGCCCTCGCGCTGCCGACCTCCGCCTCGGCCAAGGAGCTCGCGGGGCTCACGGTCTGCGGCACCGACGGCTGCCAGAAGATCACCGCCCACGCGGCGCTGCACGGCTTCATGGACGGCGGCTACGAGACGCTGGCCCCGAAGCGGGCCGGACCGTTCTTCACCGTCAAGGCCACCATGCGCAACGGCGAGGAGCACGCCGGCGGATGGACCGTGCAGTACCTGCGCGCGGCGAACCTCATCCGCGCCGAGGCCGACTACGGCAAGCACGTCTGGACGCGGCCCGCCGGCCCCACCGCGCAGGCGCTGCGCGACGCCGCGCGCGGCCTGCGGCCGTACCCGGCCGAGAAGCTCGGTCCGGTGCGCGAGCCGCCGCCCGTGGCGGTCGAGGACCCGCCGGCCCGGGTCTCGCGCCCGGCGTCGGGCGGCGGCTCCTCGCATCTGGCCCTCGCCGGCGGCGGCGCCACTGCCGCGATCGTGCTGCTCGCCGCCGGCCTCGTGGCGCGCAGTCGCCGCCGCCACCCGGGCTGAGTCCCGGGGGCCAGCGCCCCTCCTCGCTACCGTGGAGGGGGCCATGGCGACGGTCCAGCGCACGCTGCAGCGAAGCGAACTGCGGATCCTCGCCATCCTCGGCGTGCCGACCTTCGCGCTCGCCCTGGCGATCACGACGGTCTCGACCTACCTGCCCGTCCTGGCCGAGGACTTCTCGGATTCCTCGATCGTCATCGGCCTGCTGATCGGCGGCGAGGGGCTCATCGCGCTGTGGCTGCCGCTCGTGGTCGGCTCGTGGTCGGATCGGCTGCGCACGCCGCTGGGCAGCCGGCTGCCCTTCATCCTCGCCGCCACCCCGGGGCTCGTCGTCGCGCTGGCCGTGCTCGGCTTCGTCGACTCGATCGCCGCGGCCGCGGTCGTCGTCGCGGTCTTCTTCGTCGCCTACTTCGTCGCCTACGAGCCGTACCGCGCTCTCTACCCGGACCTCGTCGACGACGAGATCGCCGGGCGCGCGCAGAGCAGTCAGGCGATCTTCCGCGGCCTCGGGACCTTCCTCGCCCTGGTCGGGGGCGGTCTGCTCATCTCGATCTCCGACCCGCTGCCCTTCCTCGCCGCCGCGCTCATCGTCGGGCTGACGATGGGCGCCTTCTGCGTCGCGGGCGTGCGCTACCGCCGTCGCGAGCGGCCGGCCCACGAGGAGGCGGTCGGCGAGGTCGTGCGCCGCGTGGCCGACCTCGTGCGCGGCCGGCGCGACCTGAAGGCCTTCCTGGTGGCCAACGCGCTCTGGGAGCTGGCGCTGTCGGCGCTCAAGACGTTCGTCGTCCTCTACGTGACCAAGACCCTGGGACTCTCGCTCGCGGGCTCCTCGCTCGCCATCGGGGTGGCCGCGACCGTCGTCCTCGTCGGCGCGCTCGTGAGCGGGAAGCTCGGCGACCGCCTCGGGCGCGCGCGCGTGATGCGCGTCGCGCTCGTCGTCTACGGGTTGGGCCTGATGATCCCGTTCGTCAGCACCGTCCCGTGGGTCGTGGCGCTCGCGGCGCCGCTCGTCGCGTTCGGCGGCGGCGTGACGATGTCGCTGCCCTACGCCCTGCTCATGCCGATGATGCCGCGCGGCGCCCACGGTGCCGTCACCGGCCTGTACTCGCTCAGCCGCGGCGTCGGGACGTCGCTGGGCCCGCTCCTGGCCGGCGTCGCCATCCAGGCGGCGGGCGAGGACTACCGCTGGACCTGGCTCGTGTGCGGCGCGGCGATCCTCGTCTCGATCCCGGTCATGGCCCCGCTGCGCGACAGCCCGTAGTGCCGACTGATTGGCCGGTCAGCCAATAGGATCTCCGGTTTCCTGACAACCCGACAAGGAGACGTGCATGGGAGTCCTCGACGACAAGGTGGCGATCGTCACCGGCAGCGCGCGCGGCATCGGCAAGGCAACGGCGGAGCTGCTGTCCGAGCACGGCGCCAAGGTCGTCGTCAACGACCTCGACGGTGACGCCGCGCAGGAGACGGCGGACGCCATCGCGGGCGAGACCGCGGTGTACGCCGGCGACCTGACCGCGGAGGGCTCGCCCGAGGCGCTCATCCAGACGGCCCTCGACGCCTGGGGCAAGATCGACATCATCGTCAACAACGCGGGCTACACGCTGGACGCGCCCATCCACAAGATGAGCGACGACTGGTTTCAGAAGATGCTCGACATCCACCTGGTGGCGCCCTTCCGCGTCATCCGCGCCGCCGCCCCGCACCTGCGCGAGCCGGCCAAGGCCGAGCGCGAGCGCGGCGAGGAGGTCTTCCGCAAGATCGTCAACGTCTCCTCGATCAGCGGCACGATGGGCAACGCGGGCCAGGCCAACTACTCGGCCGGCAAGGCGGGCGTCGTCGGCCTGACCAAGACGCTGGCCAAGGAGTGGGGTCCAGCTCAAGGTCAACGTCAACGCGGTCGCCTTCGGCTGGATCGAGACGCGCCTGACGGCGTCCAAGGACGACACCAACGTGACCGAGATCCGCGGCGAGAAGGTGCAGCTCGGCATCCCCGAGCAGATGCGCGGGATGGCGTCGATGGTCATCCCCATCGGCCGCCCGGGCACCCCCGAGGAGGCGGCGGGCGGCGTCTTCTTCCTGTGCTCGCCGTGGGCCAACTTCGTCCACGGCCAGGTGCTCAACATCACCGGCGGTCAGTTCACCGGCATGACCACCTAGCCCTTCTTGTGGTGGGCCTTGCTCTTCTTGAGCTTGGCCAGCTTGACGGTGCGCGTCGCCTTGGTCTTCTTGATGTTGCCCGAGGCGTCGCGCGCCGTGACCGTGATCGTCGCCGTCAGCGTCTTGCCCGCGTACTTCTTGCGCACGGCGCTCGACAGCTTCAGCGCCACCGGGACCTTCTGGCCCGGCAGCACGGTGACGGTGGCCGTCTTGAGCTTGATCGTCACCTTCTTCTTGGGCTTCTTCTTCTTGTCGACCGTGGCGGCGCGCGCGCGGGTGCTGGCGCGCGGCGTGAGGGTCGTCTGGACCGTGACGGTCGATGGCTCGTTGCAGTTGACCGTGATGATCAGCGGCTTGCCCGCGCCGCCGCTGCCGCCGGGCCGGTCGCCGCTGACCTTGACCTTGCACGAGGGCGGGACGTTGTCGACGAAGGTCGCCAGCGCCGAGGCCTGAGGCTCGGCGGGCTCGCGCGTCCCGTTGTTGTTGAAGTCCAGGAAGGCGACCACGGTGTCGGGGCCCGCGTTGGTGCCCGGATCGGTGATCACCGCGTTGCCGTCGGGGCCGACCGTCGCGGCCAGCGTCGTCGGGGTCGCGTTCACGCCGGTGATCGCGTAGCGGATGGTCTTGCCCGCGTACGGCGTGCCGTTGGTGTCGAAGGCACCGACGGTGAAGTTGATCGGCACGCCCTTGGGCGAGCCGGCGTTGGGCGGGTTGATCTGCAGCGCCGAGGGGACCGCGCTGCGCGCGACGAGCGAGAAGGTCGCCGAGGCGCCCGCAGCCAGCGAGCCCGGGGTGCCGCCCGTGACGTACTGGTCCCACTCGACGCCGCCGGCGTTGTCGACCTGCTCGCCGACGACGCTGTCATCGAAGGTCGGCGCGTCGGCCGCCGCCGCGTTGTTGATCTTGCCCCACACCTCGTTGTCGGCGCTGCCGAACGCGAGCGCCTGGTAGCGCGACCACGCCGTGGTGCCCGGAACCTCGGCGAAGCCGCCGGAGTTGCCCGTGTCGGCGTTCGTGCCGCCGATGAACTGCGGCGGGCCCTGGGTGTAGATGCCCGTGCCGCGGTCGCTGCCGTCGAAGAAGAAGTCGGCCGCCGCGAAGGCCTTGAAGTGCGCCGCGGTCGCGGCGGTGTTCCTGACGACCCAGGTGATGGTGAAGAACTGGCTGCCGTTGACGTACGAAGTCGTCTGGGTGACCTCGAGCCCGTTGCTGGCGGCGGTCCGATAGACCGTCATCTGCTTCAGCGGGTCGGCCGCCGTGCCGCTGCCGGTGACCGCGCCCTGGCTGCCCAGCGTGTAGTCGGTCGTGCCGTGCGGGCCGGCGTTGCCGTCGAACCCGTAGACCGTGGGCGTGCCGTCGCGGACGGCCAAGAAGAACCCGGCATCGCCGGTGGTGCTGTCGGGCCGGTAGTAGATGCCGTCCGGGACACCGGCGCGGAAGGCCTGCAGCTGCCCGAGCTCGCCGACGAAGACGGTCATCGGAGTTCCTCCGAGGCTCACTGGAGCCGCACTCGCGCCCGAGGCGCCCGCCGCGCACAGTCCGATCACGGCCAGCGCGGCCGCCACAACCCGTCGATGCATGCTGATCCCTTCCGAGCCAGAGAGGTGTGAAGCCAAATTCCCAGGCCGGATACACCGCGGGCAACCGATAGCGTCTCGACCAATGGCCAGTATCGACGTGGTCGAGGAAGCGGACCTCCCGGAGCTGCTCACCCTGATGCGCGGCTACTGCGACTTCTACGAGGTCGCGCCCGCCGACGACGACCTGCTCATCATGAGCCGCGCGCTCATCGCCGACCCGGTCCGCGAGGGCATGCAGCTGATCGCCCGCGACGAGAGCGGGCGCGCGATCGGCTTCGCCACGATCTTCTGGACGTGGTCGACCACGCGCGCCGCGCGCATCGGCGTGATGAACGACCTCTTCGTCGCGCCCGGCGGCCGTGGCAGCGGCGCCGCGGACGCCCTCATCGCCGCCTGCCTGGAGCGCTGCCGATCCCACGGCACAGCCCTGCTCGCCTGGCGGACCGCGCCTGACAACCATCGCGCGCAGGCCGTCTACGACCGCGCGGGCGCCCGCCGCTCGCAGTGGCTTGACTACGATCTCCCGGTCCAGCAGGAGGAGAAGGCGCAGTGAAGATCGTCAAGCCCGGCGCCGAGCACGACACGCCGCGCGGCATCCTCGGCGGAGCCGAGCTCTCGCAGGCCACCACCGGGGCCACGAACATCTACATGGCGAAGTTCCGCGTGCCGCCGGGCGCGCGCTCGCGCCCGCACTACCACGCCAACTGCGAGAGCGGGCTCTACATGCTCTCCGGGCGGATCGCCATCCACTGGGGCGAGCACCTCGAGCAGACCCTCGAGATCGAGCCCGGCGACCTGCTCTACGTCCCGCCGCGCGAGACGCACGTCGTGGTCAACCTCTCAGACGACGAGCCGGCCGACTACGTCGTCGCGCGCGACTCGCCGACCGAGGACTCCGTCGAGGTGCCCTGGGCCGACGAGGGCCAGCTCTAGGGGCTACGCGACGTCGGCCGCCACGGGGCGGTCGAAGCGCGGCGGCTCCTCGGTCCCGGTCTCCGGGAGGCCGAGGCGCTCGCGCAGCCAGTGCACCGAGCCCCAGTCGCCGACGACGTCGCGCCAGCCGTCGAGGCGGCTCTCCATCTCCTCCAGCGAGGAGGCGGTGGCGACCACGTCGACGCGCCCGCCGCCGGGCGTGCCCTCGTGCTGCATGAGGTACATCTCGCCCGTCTGGGCGACCCATGCGGCGCGGAAGCGCGGCGCGTGCCAGTCGTCGCCCAGCCACCACAGGCCCAGGTCGTGTTCGCGGGAGATGTCCCGGCGCTTGTCGGCGGCGTAGAAGGCACCGAGGGAGAGGTAGGTGGTCGTCGCGGCCATGGGGGCCTCCGTCTCGTAACCGGAAAGGGCGTTCCGGGTAGTATACGGAAAGAGCGTTCCGCTTCGGGCACCGGCGCATCCTCGCCGGTGCTCGGGATACGCTCGCCGAGCCACATGGCCACCACCGTCTCATCCCGCCCCCGCCGCGCCGACGCCGAGCGCAACCGCTCGCGCATCCTCGCCGCCGCCAGCGAGCTCTTCGCCGAGCGGGGGCTGGACGCCTCGATGCCCGAGCTGGCCGAGCGCGCCGGAGTCGGCGTCGGGACCCTCTACCGCGCCTTCCCCGACAAGGACCATCTCCTGGGCGCCGTGATGGCCGAGCGCCTGCGCTGGCTGGCCGGGGAGATCGAGGCCGCGCTCGCGGCGTCCGACCCGTGGTCAGCGTTCACGGACGTCATCTGGAAGGGCGCCACCCTGCACGTCAAGGACCGCGCCTTCCACCAGTGCATGCGCGCGGCGCTCGAGCTGCCCGAGGTGCGCGAGGCGCGCGACCACACGCTCGACGGCTTCCAGCGCCTGATCGAGCGCGCGCAGGCCGCCGGCGCCATGCGCGCCGACGTCGTGGCCGAGGACATCCCGATGCTGATGGCGGGCGTCGGCCTCTCGCGCGTGGCCGGGCCCGGCGCGGCGTGGGAGCGCCACCTGGCGGTCGTCATCGACGGCCTGCGCGCCGAGGGCGCGCACCCGCTGCCCAGCAGGCCGCTGAGCCGCGCCCAGCTCGACGCCATCGTGCGCGAGCTGCCCTGCCCGCGCTAGGCCGCGGGCGGGGGCTCCCCCTCGACCGCGTCCTTGATCGACCGCGCGAAGTCGTCGGCGCCCTTGCGCGCCGAGCGCAGGGCGAAGCCGGCGATGAGCTTGCCGAAGCCGTGGCCCTCGAGCACGTTGTGGAAGCTCACCTGCGTCTTGCCGTCGCCGGCGGGCTCGAGGTCGTAGCCGCCCTCGGGCGCGGTGACCGCGTTCTTCGACGTCTCGCTCCAGCGGATGCGAGTCGGCGGCTCGAACTCCGTGATCCTGAACTCGCGCTGGTCTTGACCCCGGCGTCCTTGACCGTGCTGGCGTAGACGGTCCCGACCCCGGGCGGCCCGTCGGTCGTCTTGCGGATCTCGAGCACCCTCGAGCTGAACTTGGGGTCGTTCTCGCCGTCGGCGAGGAACGCGAACACCTCTTCGATCGGCCGGTCGATCACGACCGTCGCTCCGAACCGCTCCGCCACTGGGTCCTCCCTCGGATGGTTGCGCGGCAAGGCTAACCGGCGGCCGCGCCGAGCGTGAACGCGCAGCCGCTGAAGTAGTCGCCGGCGGGCGAGGCCAGATAGGCGATCAGCTGGGCCACGTGCAGGTCGGTCGTCGCGTCGCCGGGGAGGACGGCGGTGGCGCGGATGGCGTGGCGGGCCCACTCGATCGAGAGCGTCCGCGCCGTGTTCTCCAGTGCGGCGCCGAGCGCGCGGGCGTGCGCGCCGTCGCGGGGGCGCGGACCGAGGAGCACGAGCTTGCCGCCCTCGCCGGGGATCCAGACCGCGTTGGCCACCGCGCGGGTCGCGTTCCAGGCGCCGTCGAGGCCGGCGCCGAGGCCCTCCACCCCACCCCCGGCGGCGGCGAAGGGCGCCGCGGCATCGCACACGAGGGTGTCCACGGCGCCCAGCGCGGAGGCGGCGGCGATGACGGCGTCCTCGTCGCCCAGATCCGCCTCGAGCGCCACCGTGGTCGCGCCCAGCGCGCCGCACGCGGACGCCACGTGGGCGGCGCCGCCCGCGGTGGCGACGACGATCCCCTCGAGCAGCCCGGCGCGCAGCATGGTCGCGGCACCTTACGCGGGGCTACCCTGCCGTGCATGGCCACGGCCGTCCATCCCAAGCGCGCGAGCCTGCCGCTGCCCGGCGGCAGCGACGGCGCCGGCGTGACCGTCACCCCGATGCGCACGGCCGAGATGCTGACGCAGCCGCGCTTCTTCCAGCGCCCGTCGGGCCCGCTGCCCACCGCGCGCGGGCTGGGACTGCTGACGCCCAAGAGCAAGTGGACGTGGGTGCCGGTGCCGTGCTTCCTGGTCGAGCACCCGACGGCGGGCCACTTCCTCATCGACACCGGCCTGCCGCCCGCGGTCTCCCACGACGTCCGCGCCGGGCTCGGGCGGCGCGCGGCGGTGGTCTACGACATCCGCATGGAGGACGGCTGGGCGGTCACCGATCGCCTCGTCGGGCTCGGCCTGGATCCGCTGGGCATCGAGCTCGTGGTGCTGACGCACATGCACTACGACCACGTCGGCGCGGTGGCCCAGCTGCCGCGCGCGACGTTCGTGGTCGACGCACGCGAGTGGGAGGCGGCGACCAGCAGCGGCTTCCTGCACGGCTACCGCCGCCAGCTCTACGACCACGACTACGACTGGCGCGCGCTGGACTTCGGGGCGGCGAACGTGGACTCCTTCGCCTCCTTCGGCCACGCGATCGACCTGTTCGACGACGGCTCGGTGCGACTGCTCTCGACGCCCGGGCACACGAAGGGGCACATGAGCGTGCTGCTGCGCCTGAAGTCCGGGCGCGAGCTGCTGCTCACCGGCGACGCCGCCTACTCGCGCGCGACCATCGAGCAGGAGCTCGTCCCGCTCTTCTGCGACGACGTGCACCGCTACCGGCGCTCGCTGCGCGAGATCCGCCGCTACCTCGAGCAGACGCCCGGCGCTCTGGTGGTCTGCGGTCACGATCCCGACTCGTGGCCGCAGGTGCCCGAGCGGTACGAATGAAGACCTGACGCGCAACCTCTGGGCCGTGGCCCGGGTTGGGAGCCTTCGATGCCTTCGATGCGCCAGCTCACGCTCCGTTCTCGCCGTCCTGGCCGCGCTGCGCCGCTGGTCGCCCGCCGCGCACGCGCGCGTGGTCGTGGTCGCCAGCGGCGACGGCGCCGCCACGCTGACCGACGTCACGACCAACAAGGTCGTCGCCCGCATCGCCGTGGGCGCGCGCTCGCGCGCGGCCGCCGTCGCCCCCGACGGGACGCGCGGCTACGTCGCGGCCGGGCGGCGCGTCGTCGCCATCGACCTCGCCACGCCGCTGCGATCGTGGCCGGCGTGAACGCGGGCGGCGGGGTCACGGCGCTGGCGGCCTCGGACGACGGCCAGCGCCTGTACGCGGCGCGGCGCGGGGCGATCGACGTCATCGACGCCCCGACGATGACGCGTCAGGGCCTCGATCGCGCTCGGCGCGCGAGGCGACCGGCGCGGCACTGGCCATCTCCGTCGACGCGACGCGCGCGGTCGTCGTGCTCGACTCCAAGCGCGTCGGCGTCGTCGACCTCGTGCGCTTCCGCCTCTCGCGGCGCGTGAAGCTCGCCGGCGCCACCGGCGCGGCCTTCGCGCGTCACCGGCCCCAACGCCTACGTCGCGACGACGTGGGCGCGACGGCTCGCGCCTGATCCGCCTCAACACCGAGACCGGGCGCCGTCACGCGCAAGATCGCGCCTGGGCAAGGGCCTGGGCGGCGGCGTCGCGCTGACCAACGACGGGCGCCGCGCGATCGTCGGCGCCGCGCGCGGGATCGGCGGTGACCGCGATCGTCCCGCTGCGCGCCGGGCAAGGTCCTGCGCGTCCACACCGGCCGCGGCCCGGGCGTGCCCGCGGCCTCCCCCGACGGCACGCGCATCTACGTCGCCGACGGCGGCGACGGGCACCGTCTCGGTCCTCAGCGCGCTGTCGTTCAAGCGCCTGACCGTGCAGCGGCTCGGCGCGGACAACGCGGCCCGCCGGCCTCGCCGTGCAGCCCGGGGTCGCCCTCATCACCGGCACCGAGGGCAACGACGTGCTCAAGGGCACGCGCGGCATGGACCGCATCGACGCGCTCGGCGGCGACGATCAGCTCACCGGCGGGCGCGACGACGACGTGCTCCTCGGCGGCGCCGGCAACGACCTGCTCAGCGGCGGCGCCCGCGACGACGTCCTCGACGGCGGCGACGGCGACGACCGCATGTTCGGCTCGGCCGGCAACGACCAGCTCCTCGGCGGCCTGGGCAACGACTACGGCAACGGCGGCACCGGCAACGACAAGGTCGACGGCGGCGACGGCAACGACTCGCTCGACGGCGGCGACGGCGACGACACCGTCTTCGGCGGCCCCGGCGACGACCGCATCAAGGAGCTCGGCCTCGGCAACGACTTCCTGCTCGACGGCGGCCCCGGCAACGACTACGTCGACGGCAACCGCGGCTCGGACACGATCAAGGGCGACGAGGGCAACGACACGCTGTTCGGCGGCTCGGGCTCGGAGATGATCGACGGCGGCGAGGGCGACGACTCGCTCGACGGCGGCACCGGCGGCGACCGCCTGTTCGGGCGCAACGGCAACGACACCGTCAAGGGCGACGCCGGCCGCGACACGATCTACGGCTCCTACGGCAACGACACCCTCGACGGCGGCTCGGGCGACGACTACCTCTCGGGCTCCTTCGGCGCCGACGAGATCATCGGCGGCCCCGGCGAGGACGAGATCCTCGGCGGCACCGGCAACGACGAGATCCGCGCGGCCGACGACAGCATCGACCACGTCGACTGCGGTCCGGGCCGCGACACCGTCTACGTCGAGGACACCGCCCCCACGCGCGACGACCTGCGCAACTGCGAGAAGGTGGTCCCGGTACCGCCCGAGCCCGCCAGCGACGCCCCGAGCACCGCGAGCAACATCACCGGCACGCCCGGCGACGACGTGCTCGTCGGCACGCCGGGCGACGACTCGCTCTTCGGCCAGGACGGCAACGACTCGCTCTTCGGCGAGGACGGCAACGACTACGTCGACGGCGTCAACGGCGACGACACCCTGCGCGGCGGCAACGGCAACGACGAGATCCACGGCCGCAACGGCAACGACCTCATCCTCGGGGGCCCGGGCAACGACTCCATCACCGGCGACCGCGGCAACGACGTCATCAACGGCGAGGACGGCGACGACGTGATCGACGGCAACCTCGACGACGACACGATCGAGGGCGGCCCCGGCAACGACCGCATCAACGCCATCGGCGGCGGCTTCGACCGCGTGAGCTGCGGCGATGGCCAGGACGTGGTGTTCGCCGACGTGACCGACGAGGTCAATGCGAACTGCGAGGACGTGCGGCGGTAGGGGTCGTTCGGTGGTCGTCCGCGTGGCGCTTTGCGGCACCGCGCGGCGCTTACTGCCTCATCGAGGGAAGGGAGTGGCGGCGGTCGGGGCGCTCGCGGCTCCGCGGGCGCTGCCGCTCGCTCGGCGGGCGCGGCGGCGGACGAAGGGGGAGTTTGTGGGCATATGCCCGACAAACTCCCCGCTCGTCCCGGAAACGAGCGCCAACGCGCCACGCACAGCGACGTGTCGGGTTCGTCGGGATACCGCCCGACAGTCCCCGACGACGCCGCCAGGGACGCCGCTCGCGCCCCGACCGCCGCCAGTCCCCTCGATGCCGCCGCGCAGTGCCGCGAGCGCTACGGGCCGTACTCGCCGCCGCCGCGGCGCCGGCGCCGCCGGCGCGCGGCGCCACGGCGAAGGACGGCACGGCGGGCGGGCAGTGCGAGTACTCCGCGTCCTGCGTGCTGCACCCCCCGGGCGCGTGCTTCGCGCGCACGGGCGGCGGTGTCTGGCGCGGCTGGTGCGCCGCCGCGACGAGCGCGGCCTGCGACTGCGCGGAGGTCGGCGCGGCGGGCGGCCCGGGCGCGTGCAGCGAGCCGAGCGCGCTCGTGCCGGCCAGCGCGATGGTCGCGATGGCCGCGGCGCCGGTCGCGTGCTCGGCGACCATGCCCATCGCGATCTGGCCTGGGCGCACCCGCGCCAGGCGGGCCACGAGGGGCGTGACGAACGCCGGCAGCGAGGCCTGGTGGGCCAGCGTGGCCCGCGCGCGGTGCAGCAGGGACTTGACCGCCGCGCACCGTCGTCGCCTGGCGGTGCGCGAGCTCCTCGTAGCTGCGGCCCTCGAGCTCGCGACCCACCAGGGCGGTGCGCTGCGCGCGCGGCAGACGCTCGACCGCGTCGAGCGCGCCCGCGAGGCGCTCGCCCTGCTCGACGACCTCGAAGGCCGACGGCGCGCCGCCGGGCAGCTCGGGCGGCAGCGGGGCGGTCGGCTTCGCGGCGCGGAAGTAGTCGTGGCAGCGGTTGCGCACGATGGCGAAGAGCCACGCCTCGACGTCGACCGGGACCTTGCCGCCGACGATCGCGCGGTGCGCGCGCACGAGCCCGTCCTGGACGGCGTCCTCGGCCAGCCCCACGTCGCGCCCGCAGCGCGACGCCGCGTAGCGGACGAGCCGCGGGCGGTGGCGGGCGACGAGCTCGGCGAAGGCCGCCTCGTCGCCGCGGGCGGTGGCGAGCAGGAGGGAGTGGTCGGTGCGCTCTCGCATCAGGAGATGGGACGCATGCCGCGGGGTGGAAGTTGCGCTGCGACTACCGCACGATCCGCACGCGCCGCGTCGCGCTGCGCGCGTTGCCCGCGGGATCGGCCGCGCGCACGGCGATGCGCACCGTGGCCCGGCGCCCGCGCCGGTCCAGCGACCGCCTGATCGAGCGGCGGGTGGCCTTGGAGAGCTTCAGGCGCAGCGTCGTGCGCGCGCCGGCCGCCAGCATCGCCTTCGCGGTGCGCGTCTTCAGCACCCGCGCCGCGGCCGCGTGCGCGCCGCGCGTGATGAGCACCCGCCCGCTCGCGCTCACCGTGCACTGCTCGTCGCAGCGCACGCGGATGGTGACGACGCCGGTGCGCAGCGCATGCTGGCGCGCGGCGGCGCGCAGCAGGGTGAACGCGGGCGCGCGGTGGTCGGGCGGCGCCGCGACGACGCCGGCGGGCAGCCGGCCGACGAAGGGCGCCGGCCCGGCGCACGCGCCGCTGCTCGCGAAGCGATAGACGGCGCCGCCGAGCGACGCGGCGTAGACGCGACCGCAGCCGTCCTCGCCGAAGCTCGACACGTTGGCCACCGTGAAGCCGAGCGTGCGCGTCGTGCCCGCCGGCAGCGTGGCGCCCGAGATGGCGCCCGTGCAGTTGTCGCCGTACAGGTAGGTGCCCGCCAGCTCGGGCAGGGCCGCGTCGCGCACCACGTAGCCGCCGGTGATCGAGCACGCCGGGCCGTGCGGGTACTCGATGACCGGCAGGACGGTCCCGGGCGCGCCGCCGGCCGGGGCGTTGCCCGGATACGTGTGCAGGCCCTCGTACTGGTTCCAGCCGTAGTTGGCGCCGGCGCCGTCGCCCGGCGCCGCGGCGAAGTCGACCTCCTCGTAGCGGTCCTGGCCGACGTCGCCGATGACGAGGTCGCCGGTGTTGCGGTCGTAGGAGAAGCGCCACGGGTTGCGCAGGCCGTAGGCGAAGATCGAGACGGCGCCGGTGGCCGGGTCGATGCGCAGGAGCTTGCCGAGGCGGTAGTCGTGGTTGACGCCGCTGACCACCGTCGGCGGGGCCGGCGCGGTGGTCTGCGCGTTGCCGCTGGGATCGCCGCCGCTGCCGCCGTCGCCGGTGCCCGCGTAGAGCAGGCCGTCGGGGCCGAACTGCAGCTGGCCGCCGTTGTGGTTGGCCTGCTGGTCGTGCGGGATCGTCACCAGCGTCCGCGCGTACGAGGGGTCCGCCCGGTCGGGGTTGGCGGGGTCGACGCGATGCTCCTCGATGGTGACCTGCCCCACCGGGCTCTTGCGCCGTGTAGTAGACGTAGAACAGGCCGCTCGTCGAGTAGTCGAGCGCGAAGGCCATCGAGAGCAGGCCGCGCTCGTTGTCCGTCGAGTCGACCTTGCTCGTGATGTCCAGGAAGGTCGACCGCGCGGCGCCGTCGAGCACCTGGATGGTGCCGCGCTTCTCGACCACGAAGACGCGCGCGGTGTCCCCCAGCGGAGCGGTGACGTAGACGGGCGCGGAGAAGTCGCCGACCTTGGCCAGCGTCACCGGCGCGGCCTGCGCCGCCGCCGGAACGACCACGAGGGCGGCGATGGCCAGGACGATCGCGCGGCGCACGGCGGCCATGATGCCCGCCGGGTCGGGCGACCACGCCATCACGCGGCGGCGGTCCGCTTGGCGCGCCGCGCGCGCCGCTCGGCGCGCGCCCGCGCGAGCGCGGCGGGCCGGCCCACGGCGTCGAGGCCTTCGTAGAGTCCGCGGATCTCGTCGAGGATCTCGTCGGCCACGACCTGCTGCTGATCGCGGGTGGCCTCCTCGACGCGCTCGTAGCGAAACGGCTCGCCGTACTGGACGGTGACCGTCGGGAACTGCAGGCGCCGCCAGTTGCGCACCCGCGACGAGCCGTGCACCGCGACCGGCACGATCATCGCGCCCGACTCGAGCGCCAGGCGCCCGATCCCCGGCCGCGCGACCTCGCCGATCCGCCCGGTGCGCGAGCGCCCGCCCTCGCAGTACATGGCCACGCAGCCGCCGTCGGCGAGGATCTTCAGCGCCGTGACGAAGGTCTCCTCGTCGCGGTGCCCGCGCCGCACGGGGAACACGCCGCCGTGCGTGTAGATGAACTGCATCGGCGGCTTGAAGAGCTGCGACTTCGCCATGAACTGCACCTTGCGCCGGATCGAGGCGCCGATGAGGAAGTGGTCCATGAACGAGGAGTGGTTGGGCGCGAGGATGACCGGGCCGCTCGCGGGCACGTTCTCGGCGTCGATGCCGCGCACCCGGAACAGGATCCACGAGTAGATGCGTGGTGGCCAGGCGGACGATCTCGTAGACGATGTCCGGCGAGCGCGTGCGCGTCCGCTCGTGGAAGCGGTCGAAGTGCTCCGCCGGGCGCGGGTCCTTGTAGACCTGGGCGCGGATCTTGACGTCGTCGGGTGGCGCTTCGCTCACCTGCGGAAAGCTACAACGGCCCGTAGGTCCCAGACGCACCTGGGCCGTCCCACCGAGAAGATGAGTCCCCCGGCCCATGGTGCGCCGCGCGGGCCGGTGGGATCGTCCTGCACCATGCGGGAGAGCGGGCAGACCATCGTCGAATGGCTCGCCGTCCTCGCAGGGGTCGTCACGCTCGCCGCCGCGGCGGGCGTCGCCATGCCCAGCGTCGCGCCGGCGGTCAGCGGCGGGATGCACACCGCGATCTGCGACGTGACCGGCGGCTCGTGCGGCGCCCAGGCCGCGCAGGCCTCGCCCTCCGCGCCGCCGACGGCCGCCGCCACGCCGGCCGCGAGCCCGACCTCCCCGCCGGCGACCGCGGCGCCGCCCGCGCAGGACCTGTGCGGCTCGAGCTACTTCAACGTCCCCGAGCTGTGGTTCACGCCCGCCTGCGCGAACCACGACCGCTGCTACGGGGCGCACCAGGGCAAGGCCGCCTGCGACACCGCCTTCCTGAACGACATGCTCGCGATCTGCGCGAAGCTCCCGTCGTCGGGCAGCGTGAACGCGAGCTTCACGCGCGCCTCCTGCCGCGCCGCCGCGCACCTCTATTACAAGGGCGTGGTGATCGGGGGCGGCTTCTCCTACTGCCACCGCCCCGTCTGTCGCGAGGGCGAGTAGCTCACACCGCCTGGCGCTCGTGCTCGACCAGGACCCGGCGCAGGATCTTGCCCGCCGGCGTGCGGGGGATCGCGTCGACGAAGCGCACCGCGCGGATGCGCTTGTAGGGCGCGACGCGCGCCGCCACCCACGCCATGACGTCCTGCGGCGTCGAGCGCCTCGCGGGCCACGACCACCGCGACGGGCGCCTCGCCGGTGGCCGCGTCCGGGCGTCCGATGACCGCGGCGTCGGCGACCGCCGGGTGCGTGGCGAGGACGGCCTCGAGCTCCGCGGGCGCGACCTGGAAGGCGTTGACCTTGATGAGCTCCTTGAGCCGGTCGACGACGAAGAGCTGGCCCTCCTCGTCGACGACGACGAGGTCGCCGGTGCGCAGCCACCCGTCGGCATCGATCATCGCGGCGGTGGCGTCCGCACGGTGCAGGTAGCCCGCCATCGTCTGCGGCCCGCGCACCCACAGCTCGCCCGGTTCGCCGGGGCCGAGATCGGCGCCGGTCTCGGGGTCGACCACGCGCAGCTCGGTGCTCGGCATCGCGCGGCCCACCGAGCCGGGCGCGACGGCCAGCTCGCGGTCGGGCGCGGTCACCGTCGCGGTGGTCTCGGTCAGCCCGTAGCCGAGGCGGACGACCGCGCCGGGCAGGCGCTCGCCGACCGCCCGCGCGATCTCGTCGGGGACGGGCGCGCCGCCCGAGACGATCAGCTCGAGGGAGGAGAGGTCGTGGGCGTCGGCCGCCGGATGGCCCGCCAGCGCCGCCATCATCGGCGGCGGCCCGACGAGGACGCGTGACGCGGTGGCGCTCGATGAGCTCGGGCGAACGCGTCGAAGCCGAAGCTCGGCAGCGTCACGACCGTCGCACCCGCCGACAGCGCGTTGGACAGGGTGATGACGAAGCCCATGACGTGGGCGAAGGGCGCGATCGGCGACGATGGTGTCGCGCGGGCCGCAGCTTCAGCGTGGCGCGCACCTGCCCGACGGCGGCCACGAGGTTGGCGTGGGTGAGCATGACGCCCTTGGGCAGGCCGGTCGTGCCGCTCGAGTACGGCAGCAGCGCCACGGCGCGCGCCGGATCGAGCGCAACCTCCGGCGCCGGGCCGTCGCCCTCGATCTCCCCCAGCGCCACGACCTCGCGCGCGCCGGCCGTTGCGGCGACCTCGCGCGCCGCGGGCAGGCGGGCCGGGACGGTGGCGAGGATCGAGGCCTCGCAGTCCATCAGCTGCCCGGCCAGCTCGCGCTCGACGGCGACCGGGCTCACGCCGGTCACCGTGGCCCCCGCCGCCATGGCGCCCAGGGCGGCGATGGCCCACTCGGGCGAGTTGGGCGCCCAGAGCGCGAGCACGTCGCCCGGGCGCAGGCCGCGCGCCGCGAGCCCCGCCGCCGCCCGGTCGATGCGGGCCGCGAGCTCGGCGTAGGAGATCGTGGCGCGCGACGGCCCGTCGATCAGCGCCACGTGATCGCCCATCTCGCGCGCGGTCGCCGCGATCGTCGCGTGGAAGGTCTCTTCCCCCGTCTCGATCGGCTCGTACGCGCTCCTCCACACCATGCGATCCACCCCCGGGCGTAGCATTTGACACGTGTACAATAGAAGCCGGTTTTACACGTGTCAAATGAAGTGACCGCACCCCAGCGCAACGCGCGCGCCCACATCCTCGAGACGGCGTGGCGCCTCGTCGGCGAACGCGGCGTGCAGGAGGTGACGGTGGCCGACATCGCGGCGGCCAGCGGGGTCTCGCGCCAGCTCGTCTACCACCACTTCGAGAGCCGCGCCGGGCTCCTCGTCGCGATGACCCGCCACCACGACACCACGAGCGGCTTTCGCACCCGGCTCGTCGCAACGCGGCAGCTGGCGCCGGTCGAGGGCCTCGAGACGGCGCTGCGCCTGTGGCTGGGCTACGTGCCCGAGGTCCTCCACGTCGCGCGGGCGCTCGAGGCCGCGCTCATCGCGGGCGACGAGGGCGGCGCCGCCTGGCGCGACCGCATGGACGACATCCACGAGGCCTTCCGCCTCGCCGTCGGGCGGGTCGACGAGGCCGGCCGCCTCGCGTCAGGCTGGACGGTCGACACCGCGGCCGACTGGGTCTACGCGCGCAGCCACGTCTCCACGTGGCAGCACCTCGTCGCCGATCGCGGGTGGCCGGCGGGCGACTACGTCGAGCGCACCGTCGCCTCGATCATGGCCGAGGTGGTCGCCCCGGCGCGGGACGAATAACGATCGGGCCGAGGTCCATACCCGTGTCGGCGCTGTCCCCTCGCCGGCACGGATGTCCCCTGGACCTCGGCCCGATCGCGTACCCGTGGAGACTGGGTCAGGGCCTCCCCGGGAGCAGTGGCGAAGCCTTCGGGTGTTCGTCGCAGGAGGAGACGGTGGGCTGGTAAGGCCCTCTTCCCGAAGTGCTCATGGCCACGTCCAGCAAGGTACGCGGCCACTCGCGTATCTCCCACCGACCCGTGGTCGGAAGCCGTTCCGACCGGTGGTCGAAGCGCTCACGGGCCGGCTACGTCCAGGAGGGCGGCTAAGGTGCGCGCGGTTGCGGTTGACCCCTCGAGCAGCACTGGAGGACGCGTGGCGGAGGTCGAGGCCCACATCACGGGAACGGTGTGGAAGATCGAGTGCGAGGTCGGCGACGAGATCGACGAGGGCGACACGGTCGTGATCCTCGAGTCGATGAAGATGGAGATGCCCGTCGAGGCCGAGGACGCGGGCACCGTCAAGGAGATCCTCTGCGAGGAGGGCCAGGCGGTGAACGAGGGCGACACCCTCGTGATCCTCGAGTAGCCCCCTGCACTAGCCTCCCGCGCGTTCATGGCGGGCGAGCTGCTTCTCGACCGGCCGGCGGACGGCGTCCTTCGGCTCACGATCTCCAATCCGGCCAAGCGCAACGCGCTCGATCACCCGATCCTCGACGCCATCGCGGCGGTGCTGCGACGACATCGGCGACGCGCGCGTGGTCCTGCTCACCGGGACCGAGGGGATGTTCTCCTCGGGCTACGACATCGGCGACATCCCCGGCGACGTGTTCGCCGAGGAGGCCGAGCGCCTCGTCGCGCACCCCTTCGCCGCGGCGCTCGAGGCGCTCGAGGCCTGCGAGGTCCCGACGGTCGCCGCGCTGCCGGGCCACACCATCGGCGGCGGCCTCGAGCTCGCCCTCGCGTGCGACCTGCGCGTCGCGGCCGACGGGATCCTGCTCGGGATGCCGCCGGCCAAGCTCGGGCTCGTCTACTCCCACACCGGCCTGCGGCGCTTCCTGGACGCCATCGGCGCGCCGCGCACCCGCGAGCTGTTCCTCACCGCCCGCAACGTCGACGCGCGCACGGCGCTCGACTGGGGGCTCGTCAACCAGGTCGTCG
The DNA here is from genome assembly GCA_963816845.1 of uncultured Actinomycetes bacterium. Taxonomy (GTDB): domain Bacteria; phylum Actinomycetota; class Thermoleophilia; order Solirubrobacterales; family Solirubrobacteraceae; genus JAOPZW01. Next base: position 52,367 of record CAWFMR010000040.1, read on the forward strand.
GCGTCTCCGAGCTCGACAGCGCGGCGCTCGACCTCGCCCAGGACATCGCCGCCAACGCCCCGCTGAGCGTGCGCGGCAACAAGCGCGCGATCCGCGAGCTGCTGGCCGCGGAGGGCCAGCTCGACCCCGAGGTCGAGCGCGAGCTCATCGAGCTGCGCGAGGCGAGCTTCCAGTCCGAGGACCTGCGCGAGGGCGTGCGCGCCTTCGGCCAGAAGCGCCCCGCGCGCTGGAAGGGCCGCTGACGTGACGCGCGACGAGAGCTCGCAGCGTCGTCAGCGGGCGGCCGCGCGCACCGCGGCCCTCAGAGCCTCGACGTCGTCGCTCTTCTCCACGTAGGCGATCGCGCCCTGATCGAGCGCGGCCTGCTCCATGCGCTCGGCGCCCCAACCGCTCAGGGCCACGACTTGCGCGCCTGGGGCGCGCTCGAGCACGGCCGCGATGGCGTCCATGCCGTCGAGGATCGGCATCGTGAGGTCCAGCAGGACGACGTCGGGCTGCAGGCGCTCGGCCGCCTGGATGGCGGCCATGCCGTCGGCGGCCTCGCCGACGACCTCGATCCCGGGGTCCTCCTGCAGCGTGTAGCGCAGGAGGGCCCTGAAGGCCTCGGAGTCGTCGCACACCAGTACCCGGATGGGCTCCACGGGCGTCGGAGCGTAGCGGCGCCGTCCGGCGCGCGGCCTACGTTTCCGTGCCATGCCGCCGCTCATCACGCGCGAGGAGGCCCTGCAGCTCGGCGATCTCGAGGACCACGCCGCCATCGAGGCGCTGGTCGAGCGCGCCTGGCAGGCGCGCCAGGAGCACTTCGGCGACAGCACCGACATGTGCTCGCTGGTCAACGCCAAGTCGGGCGGCTGCGCCGAGGACTGCGGCTTCTGCGCGCAGTCGCGCTTCGCCGAGGCCGAGACGCCGCTGCACGCGATGATGGAGCCCGACCAGATGCTCGAGCACGCACGGGCGGCCGAGGCCGCGGGCGCGCACCGCTTCTGCATGGTCACCCAGGGCCAGGGGCTCTCCAAGCGCGACTTCGAGAAGGTGCTCGAGGGCGCGCGGCTCGTGGCCGAGCACACGAACCTCAAGCGCTGCGCGTCGATCGGGCACATGAGCGCAACGCGCGCCAAGGCGCTGCGCGAGGCCGGCATCCAGCGCGTGCACCACAACGTCGAGACCGCCGAGTCCTACTACGACGAGGTCTCCACCACGGTGCGCTACGCCGCACGCCTGCGCACGATCGACGCGGTCCGCGAGGCCGGCCTCGAGACCTGCGTCGGCGGGATCCTCAACCTCGGCGAGTCGCGCGAGCAGCGCGTCGAGATGGCCTTCGAGCTGGCCAAGATCGATCCCACGAGCGTCCCCATCAACCTCCTCAACCCGCGGCCGGGCACGAAGTTCGGCGACCGCGACTACATGGACCCGTGGGAGGCGGTCAAGTGGATCGCCATCTTCCGCCTCATCCTCCCCGCCGCGCTCTTCCGCCTCTGCGGCGGTCGCGTCGAGAACCTCGGCGACCTGCAGCCGCTGGCGGTCAAGGCCGGGCTCAACGGCGTGATGATGGGCAACTTCCTCACGACGCTCGGCTCGACGCCCGACGAGGACCAGGCGATGTTCACCGAGCTGGGGCTCAACGTCGCGCGCCAGCCCGACAACGGCGCCAACCCGCGGCCGGACAACCGCTCGGGCTGGCTCGACGGCGACCTGCCGGCGCCCGAGCCCGAGCAGGAGCAGCCCACGCCGATGGACCTCCACATCCGCATGTGGGACCCGGCGTCGCAGCTGCGCTTCAAGCGCAAGACCTCGGTGCCCGCCCGACCGGACGGCTCGCCGAACAGCTGGCCAAGCAAAGCGGCCTGAGGAGGGCCCTCACACGTGACCGAGATCCACGAGCGCCTCCAAGAGCTCAAGGAGCTCGGGCTCTATCGCCGCATGCGCATGATCAGCGGGCCGCAGGGCCCGCGCGTCGTGCTGGACGGCAAGCCCGTGCTGCTGCTCTGCTCGAACAACTACCTGGGGCTCGCGGACCATCCCCGCGTGCGCGAGGCGGCGGCCGACGCGGCGATGCGCTGGGGCGTCGGCAGCGGGGCGTCGCGCCTGGTGTCGGGCACGATGACCGTCCACCGGCGCCTGGAGGAGCGCCTGGCCGACTTCAAGCGCACGCCGGCGGCACTGCTCTTCGGCTCGGGCTACCTGGCCAACATGGGCGTGATCGCCGCGCTGGCCCGCGAGGGCGAGGTCGTCTTCTCCGACGAGCTCAACCACGCGTCGATCATCGACGGCTGCCGGCTGGCGCGCGCCGAGACCTTCGTCTACCGCCATGCCGACGTCGAGCACCTCGCGTGGGGCATGCGCCAGGCCGAGGGGCGCGGCTCGCTGGTCGTCACCGACTCGGTCTTCTCGATGGACGGCGACGTCGCGCCGCTGGCCGAGATCGTCGAGCTCGCGCACCGCCACGGCGTCCGCGTGGCCGTCGACGAGGCCCACGGCACCGGCTGCCTGGGCCCCGGCGGGCGCGGAGCGGTGGCCGAGGCCGGCGTCGAGGACGAGGTCGACGTCGTCATCGGCACGCTGAGCAAGGCGCTCGGCGCGTATGGCGCGTTCGTCGCCTGCGACCAGTCGCTGGCCCAGCTGCTGGTCAACACCGCGCGGCCGTTCATCTTCTCCACGGCGCCGCCGCCGCCGGCGGTGGCCGGGCGCGCTCGCGGCGCTCGAGCTGCTGACCGAGCAGCCCCAGCGCGTCGAGAAGCTCCAGGCCAACGGCGACGCCCTGCGCGACGAGCTCGCCCGCGAGGGCTTCGAGGTCGCGGGCTCGACGACGCAGATCGTGCCGCTCGTCATCGGCGAGGCCAAGCAGGCGATGCGCATCTGCGAGCTCGCCATCGAGCGCGGCGTGTTCGCGCAGGCCATCCGGCCGCCGACCGTGCCCGAGGGCACCTCGCGCCTGCGCCTGGCGGTGATGGCCTCGCACAGCAGAGCGGAGCTGCGCGAGGCCGCGCAGGTGCTCGGGCGCGCGGCGCTGCAGGCCGGCTGGCGCCCGGGCGAGGGCGTGCCGGTGGCGGCCGCGCGCGAGGCTGCCACGGCGCCGTCCGACGGACCGTTCGACATCGAGCGCCAGGCCGCGTAGGCGCGCTCGCGCTCGCGCTTGCGCGGCCTCTTCGTCACCGGCACCGACACGGGCGTCGGCAAGACCGTCCTCGCCGCCGCGCTGGCCGCGGCGCTGCGCGCGGACGGCGTCGACGTGGCCGCGTTCAAGCCCGCGGTCACGGGCCTCGACGAGCCCGAGGGCGGCCGGCCCGCCGATCACGAGCTGCTCGCGGCCGCCGCGGCGCGCCCGGTCGACGAGGTCACGCCGCATCGCTTCGGGCCGGCCGTCTCGCCGCACCTGGCGGCCGAGCTGGCCGGCACGGCGCTCGAGCCGGCGGCGCTCGTGGCCCACGCGCGTGGGCTGCGCGCCGACGTCGTGGTCGCCGAGGGCGTCGGCGGCCTGCTCGTCCCGCTCACGCTCGGCTACACGGTGCGCGACCTCGCGGTCGACCTCGGCTGGCCGGTCGTCGTCGCCGCGCGGCCCGGTCTCGGCACCATCAACCACTCGCTGCTCACCGTCGAGTCCGCGCGCGCGGCCGGCCTCGACGTGCGCGCGGTCGTGCTGACGCCGTGGCCGGCGCAGCCGAGCGTCATGCAGCGCTCCAACCTCGAGGCGATCGCGCAGCTCGGGCGCGTCGAGGTGGCGACGCTCGGCGAGGTCGGCGTCGAGGTCGATCAGCTCGCGCGGGCCGGTGCCACGCTGCCGTACGCCGGCTGGCTCTGAGGCCGCGCCACGCCGTGCGCGAGGTGGGCCAGCCGGTCGCAGAGCGCCGGGGCCGCGGGCTCGTGCTCACGGGGCCGCCGACGTGCTGCTCGCCCACGCCCACGCGCTCTTCGCCCAGCTCGAGCGCGCCGAGGCCGACGTCGCGGCACACGGCCGCGGCGAGCTGGGCACGGTCGTCGTCGGCGCCTTCCCCACCGCACTGGCCTCGATCGCCGCGCCGGCCGCCGAGGCGCTCGCCGCCGCGCAGCCGCGGCTGGGCCTCGAGCTGCTCGACGTCGAGAGCCCGCACTGCTTCGCCGCGCTGGCCGAGGAGGCGATCGACGTCGCCATCTCGATGCAGTCGGCCAGCGCGCCCGCGCCCGGCGACCCGCGCTTCGCCCGCCGCCCGCTGCTCGACGATCCCCTCGACGCGGTGCTGCCCGCCGGCCACCCGCTGGCCGGCCGCGCGGCCATCGCGCTCGACGCGCTCGCCGACGAGACGTGGGTCGGCCCCAGCCCGGCGACGTCGTGCCTGGAGGTCACGCTCGCGGGCTGCGCCGCCGCGCGGCTTCACGCCGCGCCTGGTGCATCGCACGAACGACTTCTCGACACCTTCCGCGGGCGGCCGGAGGGGCGTGTGCCGCTCTTGACGCGTCCCATGGATGCATAAGTCCAGCGACCACCCCCTGCGGCGTCGTCCGAGAGACTGTTGCGAAACACGCGCGCTTGCACCCCCAAGGCGCACACGCGCCGAGGACGACGACGCGCGCCCCGAACCGCCGGCCGCCTCCCTTCCCCTCGATGATGCTGTTCAAGGCGCCGCCAGCGACGGCGGCCAAGGCCGCGAGCGCCGCGGGCGAGGCCGGCGCGATAGAACCCAGGCATGCCCAACCTCCGCCAGCCGCAGTTCGACGAGCCGCGCAGCCACCCCGGGTTCGCCTGCCGGCGCGCGCGGCTCGGCCACCAGCTCGCGACGACGCGCATCGGCCTCAGCCTGTGGGAGCTGCCGCCCGGCGAGGCCGCCTACCCCTACCACTTCCATCTCGGCGAGGAGGAGGTGCTCGTCGTCCTCGAGGGCTCGCCGCATCTGCGCACGCCCGACGGCTGGAGCGTCCTGCCCGAGGGCGAGGTGGTCGCCTTCCCGGTCGGCCCCGACGGCGCGCACCAGCTCGACAACCGCACCGACGCGACGATCCGCTTCCTCGCCGTCAGCACGCACGGCATGCCGGAGATCACCGTCTATCCCGACGAGGACAAGGTGGGCTTCGGCGAGCGCCTGCCACGCGGCGGCGGCCTGCGCGCCTTCTTCCGCGCCGGCGACGCCGTCGACTATCACGAGGGCGTCGCGGCGCCCCGACGCGACTAGCGAGGAGGACCCACCGTGGCCAAGCTCATCTACATGGCGATCGCGTCGCTCGACGGCTACGTGGCCGACGAGGACGGCAACTTCGAGTGGGCCAAGCCCGACGAGGAGGTGCACGCCTTCGTCAACGACCTCGAGCGGCCGATCGGCACCCACCTCTACGGCCGCCGCCTCTACGAGGTGATGATCGGCTGGGAGACCATGCACACCCTCCCCGACCAGACGCCGCAGACGCTCGACTTCGCGGCGATCTGGCAGGCGGCCGAGAAGGTCGTCTACTCGCGGACGCTCGAGACGGTCTCGAGCGCCAGGACGCGCATCGAGCGCGACTTCGACCCCGAGGCGGTCCGGCAGATGAAGGCCGAGGCGGACCGCGACATCAGCATCGGCGGCGCCACCCTCGCGGGCGAGGCGATCAGGGCCGGCCTGGTCGACGAGCTCCACCTGATCGTCAACCCGATCGTCGTGGGCGGCGGCACGCCCTCGCTGCCCGACGGCGTCCGCTGGGAGCTCGAGCTGCTCGACGAGCGCCGCTTCGCCAACGGCGTGGTCTACGTGCGCTACCGCACGAGCGACTAGCGGTTGCCCTCGGCCGCGACGTGCACGATCGACGCGTCGATGAGCCACTCGACCGGCGCGCGGTCGTCGGTGTAGACGTCGCCGCCGGGCAGCGCGGGCGCCAGCCGCGCGGCGGCCTGGGCGCTCACCGCCGCCAGGTCGGGGGGCATCGAGCGCGTGGCCGCGTCCATCGTGCGCGCGGAGGCCGGCGCGTCGGTGCCCACGAGCACGGTGTTGGTGGGCTCGACCGGGTCGCGCAGGACCGTCGTGAAGACGCGGCCCATGGTCGCGCTGAGGACCTTCTCCAGGCGGTCGGAGTCGCTCGGGTGGCCGACGTTGATGAGCACCACGCCACCGGGCGTCAGGTGGTCGCGCACCTCGCCGAAGAACTCGCGGGTCGACAGGTAGAAGGGGATGTAGGGCTGGCGGTAGGCATCGACGACGATCGCGTCCCAGCGTCGCGACGACTGGCGCAGGAAGGGGCGCGCGTCGGCGTTGTGCAGGTGCAGGTTCGGCCCGCGCAGGTCGAAGAGCCGGCGCCCGACGTCGGTCAGCGCCGGATCGATCTCCACCCCGTCGACGCGCGTCGCCGGGAAGTAGTGGCCGTAGGCGCGCGCCGTCGTGCCCGCGGCGTTGCCGAGGATGGCCACCGAGCGCGGCGGCGCTGCGCTCGGTCGCGAACGGCAGCACGAGCATCTCGTCCCAGTAGTCGCCGGTCAGCCACTCGCCCGGGCGGTAGATCGAGTGCACCGCCTGGCCCTCGTTGAGCTCGAGGCGCCGCTCGCCGTCGGGGCGCTCGGTGACCCGCGCGTACTGGTACTCGGTCTCGCGGTCCCAGATCACGCGCGCGTCGCCGGTGGCCTTGACGGTCCCGACCGGGATCGCGAGCAGCAGCGCCACCCCCACCGGGGCCAGGACGAAGCGCCGCTGCAGGGCCGGGACAGCGACGACGGCGAGCGCCAGGGCGAAGGCCAGGAACGTCCGCCGCGTCCCCACCAGCGGGATGAGCAGGAGCGCGCTGAGGAAGGTGCCCACCAGCGAGCCGATGGTCGAGATCGCGTAGAGGCGCCCGGCCACGCGGCCGGCCTCCTCGACCGTGCGCACGCTCAGGCGCACCGCGTAGGGCGCCACGGCGCCGAGCAGCATCACCGGGACGGCGACGAGCACGAGCACGCCGATGAGCGAGCCGACGAACGCACCGGCCTGGACGCGGTCGAGCGCCTCGACGGAGATGCGCAGGAAGGGCTCGGCCACGAAGGGCACGAGCGCCAGCAGCCCGGCGGCGCACAGCACGACACGGCTGAGGCCGGCGATGGTCGGATCGCGGTCGGCCAGGCGCCCGCCGACCCAGTAGCCGACGCTCAGCGCGACGAGCACCGTGGCGATCGTGTTGGCCCAGACGATCGTGGAGGCGCCGAACCACGGGGCCAGCAGCCGAGCGGCGGCGATCTCGGCGCCGAGCGACGCGGCGCCGACGACGGCGGCGAGGACCTCGATGCGGCGCCGCGGCACGCCGCAGAGACTACGACGCGCCCCGCCGCGCCGAGCCAGCGGCGCGCCCGCAACCGACCGATCGGTTCGTCCGCAACCGGGTCTAGCTTGCGGGCACGATGCCGATGTCCGCCACCGAGCTCGCCGACCTCGACCGCCAGCACCTCTGGCACCCCTTCACCCAGCAGCAGAGCTGGCAGGAGGAGGACTTCCCGATCATCGAGCGCGCCGACGACACGACGCTCTACGACACCCAGGGCAACGCCTACATCGACGGCGTCTCCTCGCTGTGGTGCAACGTGCACGGCCACCGCCACCCGGCCATCGACATCGCCATCAAGGACCAGCTCGATCGCGTCGCGCACTCGACGATGCTCGGCCTCTCGCACGCCCCGGCGGCCAAGCTGGCCAAGCGCCTGGTCGACCTCGCGCCCGAGGGGCTCAGCCGCGTCTTCTTCTCCGACAACGGCTCGACCGCGTGCGAGATCGCGCTCAAGATGGCCTACCAGTTCCACCACCAGCGCGGCGAGTGGTGGCGCTCGGGCTTCGTCTGCCTGCGCGACAGCTACCACGGCGACACGCTCGGCTCGGTCTCGGTGGGCGGCATCGAGCTCTTCCACTCGCTCTACCGCCCGCTGCTCTTCGACGTCTGGCAGGCGCCGCCCGGCGACGCCGACGCGCTGCGCGCGCTGCTGGCCGAGCACGCCGAGCGCTGCGCGGCGGTCATCGTCGAGCCGCTCGTGCAGGGCGCGGCGGGCATCCACGTGCACCCCGACGGCTACCTGCGCGCGGTGCGCGAGCTGTGCGACGAGTTCGGGCTCTTCCTCATCTGCGACGAGGTGGCCACCGGCTTCGGACGCACGGGCAAGATGTTCGCCTGCGAGCAGGAGGGCGTCGACGCCCGACCTCATGTGCGTGGCCAAGGGGCTCACGGGCGGCTACCTGCCGCTGGCCGCGACCCTGACCACCGAGCGCATCTACGAGGGCTTCCTCGGCCGCCACGAGCAGTTCCGCACCTTCTTCCACGGCCACACCTACACCGGCAACCCCCTGGCCTGCGCGGCGGCGCTGGCGACGCTGGCGATCTTCGAGCAGGAGCACACGCTCGAGCGCCTGGCGCCCAAGATCGACCTCCTCGGCGAGCTGCTGGCCGAGCACGTCGAGCGCCTGCCCGCGGTGCGCGAGGTCCGCCGGCGCGGGTTCATGGTCGGCATCGAGCTCGAGGGCTTCCCGCTCGAGGCCCGCATCGGCCACCGGGTCACGCTCGAGGCGCGCGCCCGCGGCGCCATCATCCGCCCGCTGGGCGACACCGTCGTGCTCATGCCCCCGCTCTCGATCCAGCCGGCCGAGCTGCGCCGGCTGGTGGAGATCACCGCGGCAGCGATCGCCGCCGCGGCGGGCGCCCAAGGCCTCGCCGCGGCCGCCTGAGCACGGCGGCGGCCGCCAGCGCCGTCAGCGCGGCGCCGCCCGCGGCCAGGCCGCGCGGCAGCGCCGCCCGGCGCGCCGATCGGCTCGAAGCGCGCGCCAGCCTGGGAGACCTCGATGAAGCCGATGGGCACCGCGTCCAGGCGTCCGCCGGCGCCCTTCTTCCCCATGCCGCCGGCCGCGCGCACGCGCGCCACCGGGATGACCGTGCGCCCCTCGACGTGCACGGGCTCGCCGTAGCACAGCCGCGCGCCGCGGGCGGCGGCGAGCAGCTTGCGCGTCGCCAGCGTGCGATCGACGGGGGCCCGCTTGGCCACCGCTCGCCGCTCAGTCCTCGTAGGGCGTGAAGTCGCGCTTGCGGGCGCCGCACACGGGACAGAACCACGTGTCGGGGATGTCGTCGAAGGCGGTGCCCGGCGGGATGCCGCCGTCGGGGTCGCCGTCGGCCGGGTCGTAGATGAAGCCACAGGAGTCGCAGATCCACTTCTGCGCGGTTGTCGTCTCGCTCATGGGCCGAAAGGTACCTTTCATGCCGTGGAGATCGACCGTCCCCCGCCCGGCGAGGAGCTCAACCTCACCGACGAGGAGACCGTCCCGCGCCAGGCGGCGACCGTCATCCTGCTGCGCGGCGGAGCCGACGCGCTCGAGGTCCTGCTCGTCAAGCGCACCCCGCACGCGCGCTTCATGGGCGGCGTGTGGGTCTTCCCCGGCGGCGCGGTCGACGCGAGCGAGGGCGAGGGCGACGCGGCCCACCGCGTCGCGGCGGTGCGCGAGCTCGAGGAGGAGGCCGGCATCGTCGTCGCCGACCCCGGCGCGCTGGTGAAGTTCTCGCGCTGGATCACGCCCGCCGAGGTCGTGGTGCGCTTCGACACCCACTTCTTCCTCGCGCCGCTGCCCGACGGCCAGGAGGCGACGATCGACGGCGACGAGATCGTCGACGAGGGCTGGTTCACGCCCGCCGGCGCCCTCGCCGCCAACGAGCGCGGCGACATCGCGCTCGTCTTCCCCACCATCAAGCACCTCGAGCAGCTCGCCGGCTTCGCCAGCGCCGACGAGCTGCTCGACTTCGCGCGGGGGCGCGACGTCGGCCCGGTGCAGCCGCGCGTCGTCACCGAGGGCGAGACGGCGCGGCTGCTGCTGCCAGGCGAGCCGGGCTACGACGACTGACGCTCCGGCGCGTCTCGGCGTAGCCGCAGACCGGGCAGCCGTCGAGCTCCTCGCGGTGCCAGCGGGCGACGGGCACGAAGAACAGCGACAGGTAGCGCCACGCTCGAAGCGCTGCCACCGAGCGGTTTGTGGCACCGCGGGCAGGTCCGCTCGGCGATCGCGCCGCGGAGCCTGACCTTGCTGCCGTAGCCGAAGAAGAGGAAGAACATCGCCGCCCCCTCAGTCCAGAAGCCCGCGCGCGACCGCGCGCTCGAGCGTGTCGTTCGCGTTTCTCGCGCCGAGCTTGATGGCGGCTTCGAGGAGGTGGCGCTCGACCGCGTCGGCGTCGAGGCCCGTGATCGCGGGCAGCTCGCCCACGCTCCAGCCGTCGTGCAGGAAGATCAGGAGCGCCCGCTCGACCGGGACCAGCGGTGCCCGCCCGTGGGCGTCGGCGCCGGAGTCCTGGACGACGCGCGCGCCGCTGGCGACGGCGTCCAGCGCGACGAGGATCTCCTCGCGCGGCGCGTCCTTGGACAGGTAGCCGGCCGCGCCGGCGGCCAGCGCGCGCTCGATGATCTGGGGCTGGGTGAAGGCCGAGATCACCACGACGGGCACGTTGACGGCCCCGTCCTCCAGGCGGCGCAGGACGCCCAGCGCGTCGAGAGCGGGCATGCGCAGGTCGAGGAGGGCCACGTCGGGCCGGTGGCGCTCGATCAGGCGCAGGGCGGCCTCGCCGTCGCGGGCCTCGCCGACGATCTGGTAGCGCCCGCTCTCCATCAGCGCGCGGATGATGCCGTCGCGATAGACGGGATGGTCGTCGGCGATGACGACGCGCAGGACGCCGGCGGCCCGCGGCCGATCGGCGCGGCGCGGCGCGGGCGATGTCGGGAGGGGTTCGGTGGTGGTGGGCATGGCGGCCTCGGGTGGTTTGGGGCTCGGCTGATGGCTCCACGGTGGCGGAGGCATGCGGGTCTCGCCATGGCGCGGTCGGCGCGCGCAGCGGATGGTCCGCGCGTGGTCCGATCGGACTACGCGGCGCGCCGGTCGTCGCGCGGCAGTCGCACGGTGATCGTCGTGCCGGCGCCGGGAGTGGAGGCGACGTCGAAGCTGCCGCCGGCCGCGACAGCGCGCTCGGCGCTCGTGGCCATGCCGATGTGACCCTGCATCAGCGCCTGCGAGCGCCGCTCGGGCGCGAAGCCGGCGCCGTCGTCGGCGACGACGAGGACGACGTCCTGCGCGTCGGAGGCCAGGCGCAGGCCGATGGTGCTCGCGCCGGAATGCCGCGCGGCGTTCGACAGCAGCTCACGGGCAAGCGAGAGCACGAGCTGCTGCTGGGACTCGGCGAGGCCGGCGTCGTCGACCTCGACGACCGCGCGCGCCCCGGCGCGGCGCGCCGCGCTCTCGGCGTGCGCCGTGAGCGCCGCACGCAGCCCGGCGTGGTCCAGGACGTAGGGGTGCAGCTCGAAGATCTCGCCGCGCAGCCGATCGACCGTCACCGCCAGCGCCTCGTCGGCGCGGCGATAGGAGTCCTCGTCGTGGCGGCGGTGATGGTCGCGCAGCTCCTGGCGGGCCACGAGCAGGTTCTGGATCGCGTCGTCGTGCAGCAGCTCGGCCAGGCGCTGGCGCTCGCGATCCTCGGCGGTGAGCGCCTGGGCGACCAGCCTGCCGCGTTCGTCGGCGAGGGCGCGCAGCCGACGGTCGCGCTCACCCAGCAGCGCCGAGAGCACGACGGCGCCCGCCCCTGCCCACATCAGGAACAGCGCATGCACGACGATCGCGTCGACGTCCGCGCCCGTGCGCGTGGCCGGATGCGGGAGCGAGATCAGCACGTAGACCGCGATCGCCGCCGCCGTCCATGCGGCGGTGAGCGCCGGCCGCAGGCGGAAGGCGGCCACGAGCGGCAGCGCGAAGAACGCCAGCCGTGCCTCGGAGTAGGGGCCGCCGGACGTGTACGTCAGAGCTCCGAGCGCAACGAGGTCCACGATCGGCTCGACACGCGCCAGGCGCTGCAGCGGGTGCAGGCGCCCCGCGGCGGCCAGTGCGTGCGCCACCAGGAGCCCCAGCGCCCAGAGGGCGACGAGCAGCACGATCGGCGTGAACAGGTCGCTGTCGGGCCCGGGATGGTCGACGGCGGTCTGGCCGAGAACCACCAGCGGTACCAGCGCCACGCGCAGCAGCGCCACCGCCAGCTCGGCGCGCCCCTCGACCGCGCGACCGAACGCGTCGGGGCCTCGCTCGCCGGCCCGAGCGCTCACTCCAGCAGCCCGCGCCGCATCGCCTCGGCCACCGCCGCTGCACGGTCGGAGACGCCGAGCTTCTCGTAGACCCGCGACTGGTGGGTCTTCACCGTTGCGGTGGCGAGGTAGAGCTGGCGGCCGATGGCCGGAGCGGAGAGGCCGTCGGCCATCAGCTGGAGGATCTCGTGCTCGCGCGGCGTCAGCACTGGGCGCTCGCCGTCGTGCGCGCGCCCGCGCAGCTCGTCGAACAGCCCGCTCTGCAGGCGCGGCTCCACGCACGACTCCCCGCGGGCCACGGCGGCGATGGCATCGAGAACCGCCTCGCGGTCGGCGTCCTTGGAGAAGTAGCCGGCCGCCCCCGCGGCCATCGCCTCGTAGACGAGCTGTGGCTCGATGAAGGCCGACAGCACGAGCACGCGCGTCGGGAGCGCGTCCCGCGCCACCGCGTTGGCGATGGCGACGCCGTCGAGCTCCGGCAGGCGCAGGTCGACGACCGCCACGACCGGGGACCTCTCACGGATGCAGGCGAGCGCCGCCCGGCCGTCGCTCACCTCCGCGACGAGCTCGAGGTCCGCGCGCTCGCGCACGGCTCGCGCTATCCCCTCGCGAAACAACGGGTGATCATCGGCCACGAGCACGGTGACGCGTCGCTCGCTCATCGACTGCTTCTACCACCACCCCCGGGGCGAGTCGACCGGTGTCGCCGTCCGTCGATCGAGGGATCCACGTCGGGGTCGATCGCGCGTCGATCGGAGGATCGCGCCGAGGCCGGGGTCGCGCGATGCTCAACCGGCAAGCCGACACCAACCCCAGGAGCTCCGAGACCGATGCCCACCACCTCCGAAATGCTCACCATCGACCGCGAGCCCGGCGCCGTGCGGGTCCGTGAGGCCCCGAACCTGTCCGCCGTGCCGACGCGGCTGCGGGTCATCGTCGCCGATGACCACCCGCTCTACCGCCAGGGGATCGTCCGCGCGCTCGAGAGCTGGGGGACCTTCGAGGTCACCGCTCAGGCGTCGGACGGCGTCACGGCGCTCGCGCTCATCCGTCGCCACGAGCCCGACGTCGCGCTCCTCGACGTGCGCATGCCCGGGATGGATGGCATCGACGTCGTCGCCGCGCTCGCGCGCTACGGCCCGCCGGTCCCGGTCGTGCTGCTGTCGGCCTTCGACGACGAGCAGCTCGTGGCCGCCGGGCTGGAGGCCGGCGCGGCCGCCTACGTCGACAAGACCGCGGACCGCGACGTCATCTGCCGGGACGTGGCCGAGGCAGCCCTGGCGCACGAGACCCGCTCGCCGAGCGCCGTGCACGGCTCCGCCGATATCGGCCGCGGCCGCCCGCCGGGATGGACGCCGCGCCTGACCTCGCGAGAGCACGGGCTGCTGCGGCTGGCCCGCGCGGGGTGGGACAAGCCCGAGCTGGCGTTCCTGACCGGAGTCGACGAACCCACCCTCCGACGCCGCCTCGACAGCATCATGGCCAAGCTCGGAGCCGACGACCTGGCCGAGGCGGTGCGCATCGCACTGGACGCCAACATCATCCGCTGACGTGCGCGGTCGACCTAGCGGGCCGGCGCCTCGACCAGCGCCTGGCCCGCGCTGGGGTGCAGGCGCAGCGCGTCGACGGCGCTGACCAGCGCCGCCAGGCCGAGCAGGACGAAGGCCACGGTGAAGGCGCTGTTCGCGCCGGGGCGCCCGGGCAGCAGGTCGTCGAGCTGGCCGCCGATGCGCAGCGCGACGGTCGCCGCCGCCACCCCGAGCCCCGAGAAGAGCTGCTGGACCGTGGAGGCCAGGGCGTTGGCGTCGCGCATCAGCTCGGGTGGGACGTCGCTGAGGCCGAGCGTCGTGTAGCCGGTGAGCCCGACCGAGCGCGCGACGCCGCTCAGCACGGCGACGAGGACGACGACGATCACCGGCGTGTCGGCCGTGAGCAGGCCCGCGGCGATGGCCGTGGCGGCGAGGCCGGTCGTGGCCGCCAGGAGCACGGTGCGAAAGCCGAAGCGGTTGAAGAGCCAGGTCGTGGCCGGCTTGATGGCGATGTTGCCGACGAAGACGAAGAGCACGACGCTGCCGGACTTGATCGCGCTCCACCCGAAGACGGTCTGGAACAGCAACGGCAGCAGGAACGGGATCGCGCCGACCACGAGCCAGAACATCGAGCTGCCGCTGATGGCCGCCCCGAAGGTCGGGATGCGCAGCGTGCGCAGGTTGATGAGCGGGACCGGCGTGCGCAGCAGGTGCCAGGCGCCGGCGACGGACAGCGCCGCCGCGGCGAGGACCAGGACGATCGCGAGCGTCCAGCGCGGGGTGCCGTCGGACACGACCTGGCCGGCATAGGTGATGGCGCCGAGCGCTCCGCAGGTGAGCACGACGCCCAGCTTGTCCAGCGGCGGCGGGTTCCCGGTCGCGGTGTCCGTGATCAGCCGCCAGGCGAAGGCCAGGGCCACGATCCCGAGCGGGACGTTGATGGCGAACATCCATTGCCAGCTCGCGTAGGTCGTGATGACACCGCCTGCCAATGGGGCGATGACCGGCGCGATCAGGGCCGGCCACACGATGAAGGACATGAGCCGCATGATCTGGCCCTTCTCGGCCCGTCCGAGCACGACGATCCGCCCGACGGGGACCATCATCGCCCCGCCCGCGCCCTGGACGATGCGCAGGGCCACCAGCTCCGAGAGCGTCGTGCTCAGCGCGCAGCCCAGCGAGGCGAGCGTGAAGATCGCGATGGCCGAGAGGAAGACCCGCCGCGGCCCGAAGCGCACGGTCATCCAGCCGCTGAGCGGGATGAGCACGGCGAGGGTGAGCAGGTAGGCGGTGATGACGAGCGCGGTCGAGCTCGGCGGCACGCCCAGCGACGCGCTCATCTGCGGCACCGCGGTGACGACGATCGTGCCGTCGAGGATCTCCATGAAGAAGCACGCGGCCACCAGGAGCGCCACGCTGCGCAGCCGCTTGTCGATCATCGGACCGCGCAGCAAAGCACGCCGGGGATACTGCGGTCATGACGTTCATCGAGACCGTGGCCGAGAGCGACGCCTCGGCCGAACTGACGCAGATGTACGAGACCGATCGCGAGGTCTTCGGCCACGTGCCGAACCTGACGAGGGCCTTCTCCCATCGCCCGGACGTGTACGCGGCGTGGCGCCAGCTCAACGGCGCCATCAAGGCGAACATGGACCTGCGCCGCTACGAGCTCGCCACCGTCGCGGCGGCGCGCCGGCTGCGCTCGAGCTACTGCACGCTGGCGCACGGGTCGGTGCTCATGGACAAGTTCGTCGCGCCCGACGAGCTGGCGGCGATCGTCGCCGACCACCACGGCGCCGGCCTCGACCCCGTCGACGTGGCCGTGATGGACCTCGCCGACAAGGTGGCCCTGGACGCGACCTCGGTGACCCAGGCCGACGTCGACGCCCTGCGCTCGCACGGGCTCTCCGACGCCGAGGTCTTCGACGTGATCGCGGCGGCCGCGGCGCGCTGCTTCTTCAGCAAGGTGCTCGACGGCGTGGGTGCTCAGGCCGACGCCAAGTACGCAGAGCTCGACCCGCCGCTGCGCGAGACGCTCACCGTGGGGCGGCCGATCGCCGACAGGTGATGACCGCGGGCGCGCGCTAGGATCGCGCCCAGCCATGAAGGGGTCGCTGCCCGCAGAGCTCCTCGAGGTCCTCGAGCGGTCCACCACCGCGGACTACGTGACGATCGACGGGCGCGGCCAGCCCGTCGTGTGGCCCCTGACCCCGCGCTACCAGGCGGCCGAGGGCTGCATCGACGTGACCGTCGCGCGCGCGGAGGTCGACGTCCGCGTCGCGCTGCTGTTCTCAGACGTCGAGGCCATGGTCCTCGTCCAGGGCACCGCGCACCCCGAGGACCGCGACAGCGCTGAGGAGATCGACGTCCACGTGCTGCCCGAGCGCGTCTACGTGTGGCCCGGCAGCGACCTCGAGGCCGAGCCGCAGCTCTTCGACGCCCACGTCGACGAGGTCCGCTCCGCGCACAACGAGGAGCCCGAGGTCGGCCATGCGCCGCCGGAGGGCGGCGGCAGCGTCTGGGACGAGCGCCTCGACGCCCTCGGCGCCCGCCATCCGGACGCCGTCCTGGCCTTCGTCGGTCCCGACGGCTTCCCGTTCGCCGTGCGGGTCCCGGTCCGTGCCGAGCGCGACGCGGGCCTGGTCCTCGTCGACGCCGACCCGGTCGGCGCGCCGATCGAGCCTGGCCTGGCCTGCCTGTGCGCGGACGCGCCGGGGCGCCGCGGCTTCCACGTCCTCGGCGACCTCGACGAGGATCGCGGCGTCTGGGTGCTGCGCCCGCGCAGGGTCGCCGACCCCGCGCACGCCGCCGCGCACCCCAGCTGATGGCCGGCCTCACCGTCGCGGTCACCGGCCCGACGGGCGAGATCGGCCGGGCCTTCATCCGCTCGCTGGAGCGCTCGCGCGAGGTCGGGCGCATCGTCGGCATGGCGCGCCGGCCCTTCGACCCCGCCGCCCACGGCTGGAAGCGCACCGAGTACCGCCGCGGCGACGTGCTCGACCGCGCGTCGGTCGAGGGGCTGGTCGAGGGCGCCGACGTGGTCGTGCACCTCGCCTTCGTCGTGCTCAAGGCCAGCAGCGAGACGCGCCACGTCAACGTCGAGGGCTCGCGCAACGTCTTCGAGGCCGCCGTCGCGGCCGGCGCCAAGCGGCTGGTCTACTCGAGCTCGGTCGCCGCCTACGGCTTCCCGGAGGACCTCGACGGCCCCATCACCGAGGACGTGCCCGCGCTCGGCCACGCGCGCCACCCCTACTCCGCTCACAAGGCAGAGGTCGAGGAGGTCCTCGCCGACGCGCTGAGCGGCGGCGAGACCGAGGCGTGGGTCTTCCGTCCCTGCATCGTCGCCGGCCCCGACGCGCCCGCGCTCATCGCCCAGGCGCGCTGGCCCGATCGCCTGCCCGGTCCGCTGGCCTCGCTGGCCGGCGCCGTCGGCGTCCTCCCGGACCCCGGCGTGCCCTTCCAGCTCGTCCATCACGACGATGTCGCCACCGCGCTGCGCGCCGGCGTCGTCGGGCGCGGCGAGCCCGGTGCCTACAACCTCGCGGCCGCGGGCGAGGTCACGATGAGCGACCTCGCCGCCGCCATCGGCTATCGGACCGTGCCGATGCCGAAGATGGCCGTCGAGGCGGCGGCCGAGCTGATCGCCCACCTCCCCTTCCTGCCCGAGGAGGCCTCCTGGGTCGAGGCGCTGCGCCGCCCGGTGATCATGGATGCGGGCAAGGCACGGCGCCTGCTGAACTGGCGCCCGCGCCACGACGCGCAGGAGACCCTGCGCCTGACGGTCAGCGAGCGATCTCGGTGACCGGCACGCCGAAGCGCCGCTGCGCCTCGCCGAGCACGTCGTCCTCGCGGTAGCGCGCGCCGTCCTCCTCGCGCACGAAGACGAGCACCCGATCGGCCTGGTAGGTCGCCAGCGCGTCCTGCAGCGCGACGAGCGGCTCGCTCTCGCCGGTCTTGGCGCGCACGCGCGCGCCGCCCTCGCGCAGCGCGGCGGCGGTCTGCTCGGCGGCCGACTCGGCCTCCTCGATCGCCTCGTCGGAGTCCGACACCCAGAAGGCCACGGGCGACTCGTTGACCGCGGGCGAGACGACGAGCACCTCGGAGCCGTCGAGGTCCGCGTCGGGCAGCGCCGAGCGGACGTCGTCGGCGCCGACGGGGTCAGTGGCAAGGACCAGGAGCTTCATGTCATCGGGGCTACCCCCGCCGCACCGCGGTGGAAACGGACCCGCAGGTCGTCGAGTGCCGCTACGCGCTGAGGTCCGAGCGCCCGGCCGCCTCGAGCTGAGACTCGTAGCGCGCCTGCACCGGCTTGACCAGCGGGACGAGCTTGAGGATCTTGGCCACCGGCCCGCGCGCGCTGATCTGCCCGCGCGCCAGCGCGACGGTGACGTTGACCTTGCCCAGCCAGAAGCGGTGGGCGGTGTCGGCGTCCATGGCCAGCACGACCTCGGGCTGCAGCTTGGTGATGCCGAACTCGACCTGCGGCTCCTCCTCCCCGAGCGCCTTGACGGTCACCTGCGAGTCGGGCCTGCGCATGCGGTACTGGAAGACCGTGTCGGCGCCCTGGAAGCGGGCCCGCAGGTCGTCGTCGGCGACGATGTCCTCGAAGAGCCGGCCGAGGTTGGCGTAGACCTCCTCGGCGTCCTTGAAGTAGGGCATCGCCGGGCAGCTTAGTCGGGTAGGCCGGGACCGTGCCCCCTCACGACTTCCGCCTCCATCCACCCGACGCACGCCTGCTCGAAGGGCGACGCGCCCTGGTCACCGGCGCCACCAGCGGCATCGGCCAGGGCACCGCGTTCGAGCTCGCGGCGCACGGCGCGGCGGTGGCGATCAACCACCGCGGCAAGGTCGACGACGGGCGCGCGATGGTCGCCGCCATCGAGGCCGCGGGCGGGCGCGCCGTTCCCGTCGAGATGGACATCGGCGTCGAGGCCGACGTGCAGCGCGGCTTCGCCGAGGCCCGCGAGGCCTTCGGCGGCCTCGACCTGCTCGTCAACAACGCCGGGGTCGAGAAGCCCTTCGAGCTCGTCGACATGCCGCTCGAGGAGTGGGAGAAGGTGATCTCGGTCAACCTGACCGGCACCTTCCTCTGCACGCGCGAGGCCGCGCGCATCATGCGCGCCGACAAGGCCGAGGGCGCCATCGTGATGATCTCGAGCGTCCACGAGGTCATCCCGTGGGAGCAGTTCAGCCACTACTGCGCCTCCAAGGGCGGGATGAAGCTCTTCGCCCAGTCGATCGCCAAGGAGCTCGCGCCGCACGGCATCCGCGTGGTCTCGGTCGCCCCCGGCGCCATCGCGACCCCGATCAACGAGGAGGTCCTCGACGATCCGCAGGAGCGGCGCGAGGTCGAGGCCGAGATCCCGCTGGGGCGCTGGGGCGAGGTCTCCGACGTCGCGCGCGCCGTGGCCTGGGTCGCGTCGGAGCAGGCCCAGTACGTCGTCGGGGCCACGCTCTTCGTCGACGGCGGGATGACGCTCTATCCCAACTTCGTCTGATCGGTACGCTCAGGCGATGGACGACACGCGCGTGACGAACCACATCGAGCAGCTCGTCGCCGAGGAGCACCGCCTGCTGGAGGCGCACGCCGAGGGCGACGGCCTCGGGCCCGAGGAGCACGCCCGGCTGGAGCGCGTCCGGGTCGAGCTCGACAAGTACTGGGACCTGCTGCGCCAGCGGCGCGCGCGCGAGCGCGCCGGGCTCAACCCCGACGAAGCCTCGCTGCGCGACTCCGACACGGTCGAGGGCTACCTGCAGTAGGTCATCCGGGGCGGCGCACGGCCGCCCGCGAGATTCGCCCGTCCGTCGCAGCGGGCGGTGCTACGTTCCGGAAAGCCCCGACCAGAGAGGAACGCCGCGATGGCCACCGCCACGCAGACCTTCAAGAACTTCATCGACGGCGAGTCGGTCGACGCTGCCGAAGGGCAGACCGACGCCGTCCTCAACCCGGCCACCGGCGAGGAGATCGCGCAGGCCGCGAGCTCCACGCAGGAGGACGTCGAGCGCGCCGTCAAGGCCGCGCGCGCGGCCTTCGAGGGCGGCTGGGGCACGACCACGCCCGCCGAGCGCTCGCTGGCGATCCTCAAGCTGGCCGACGCTCTGGAGGAGCGCGCCGACGAGATCGCCGAGCTCGAGTCGGCCAACGCCGGCAAGCCGATCGAGGCCTTCAAGGGCGACGAGGTCCCGGCGATGGTCGACAACCTGCGCTTCTTCGCCGGCGCCGCGCGCTGCATGGAGGGCAAGGCGGCCGGCGAGTACCTCGAGGGCTACACCTCGATGATCCGCCGCGAGCCCGTCGGCGTCATCGGCCAGATCGCGCCGTGGAACTACCCGATCATGATGGCCGTCTGGAAGATCGGCCCCGCCCTCGCGACCGGCAACACGATCGTCCTCAAGCCGGCGCCGACGACGCCGCTGAGCACGATCAGGCTCGCCGAGATCGCCTCGGAGTTCCTGCCCAAGGGCGTGCTCAACGTCATCGCCGGCGGCAACGACCCCGGCGCGGCGCTCGTCGAGCACGAGGACGTGGACATGGTCTCGCTCACCGGCTCGGTGGAGACCGGCAAGTGGATCGCCGAGCACGCGGCCAGGACGCTCAAGAGGGTCCACCTCGAGCTGGGCGGCAAGGCGCCGGTCGTGGTCTTCGACGACGTCGACCTCGACTCGGTGCTCGAGACGATCGCCGGCACCGGCTACTACAACGCCGGCCAGGACTGCACCGCGGCGACGCGCGTGCTGGCCTCCAGCGCGATCCTCGACGACGTGGTCAACGGCCTGGCCAAGGAGGCCGACGGCTACGTCATGGGCGACACGAGCTCACCCGACACGACGCTCGGGCCGGTGAACTCGGCCCGCCAGCGCGAGCGCGTCGAGGGCTTCCTCGAGCGCCGGCCCTCGCACGCCGAGATCGTCACCGGCGGCAAGGAGCCCGACCTGCCCGGCTTCTTCCTGCAGCCGACCGTCGTCAGCGGCCTGCGCCAGGACGACGAGATGATCCAGAAGGAGATCTTCGGCCCGGTCATCACCGTGCAGCCGTTCTCCGACGAGGAGCAGGCGATCAAGTGGGCCAACGGGACCCCCTACGGCCTCGCCGCGTCGGTGTGGACGCGCGACGTCGGCCGCGCCCTGCGCGTCTCCAATGCGCTGCGCTTCGGCTGCGTGTGGATCAACGACCACATCCCGCTGGCCAGCGAGATGCCCCACGGCGGCTATGGCCAGTCGGGCTACGGCAAGGACCTGTCGATGTACGCCCTCGAGGACTACACGCAGGTCAAGCACGTCATGGCGTCGCTGAGCTAGACGCCGGGCAGCTCGACGACCACGCGACAACCGTAGGGCCGCGCGCGCTCGGCGCGCAGCTCGCCCCCGTGGCGGCCCACGATCCGGCGCGCCTGCGCGAGGTTCTCGCCGCAGGCGCCGCTGCCCTCGTCGACGACCTCCAGGCGCACGCCGTACGGCGCCGAGCGCGCGGCCAGCGTGACCATGCCGCCGGGCGGCGAGCGCCGGGCGGCGTGCACGATGAGGTCGGTCAGCGCGCGGTGCAGGCACTCCGGATCGCCCACCGTGCGCAGCCGCGTGGGCGCGACGTCGACGCGCACGTCCACGTCGGTGAGCGCCGGGCGCGTCTCGTGGGCGGCGCGCGCCAGCAGCGCGCGCACGCCGAACGTGCGCACCTGGCCCTGAGCCTGCTCGGGCGTCAGCGCGATGCCGGCGGCCAGCAGCGCGCCCAGCCCCAAGCCGAGCGCGAGCGCCACCGGCCCGCAGACAGCGAGCGGCGCCCCGACCCCCATGCCCACGACCACGCCCAGAGCCGTCACCGGCACCGTGGTGACGATGAGGGTTCCAAGTCTGGTGTTCGAGCGCACGCGTTGCATGGGTTGGCGGGGGGCCTGTCTCGTTGCCGGCCACGGCTCCGGCCCCCGGAGGGATGCGATGGGGGCCGGAGCACGTGGCTGGCATGTGGCGAGGGGGCCGGGCCGTCCCCCCGGATAGCCCGACCCTCGTCCGCCTAGGTGCCCCCCGGGCGGCCCTGCTCGCCGTCGTTCACCGCTCCGCTGGACCGAGGGGCGCAACCCCTCCAGCGCGATGAAGGTGTCTTGGAAGTCAGACCCCTACGGCGCGCGTGGCGCGGCCCCTAGCGGGGGGAGCGCGGCCCACAACCGCCACTCCTCCACACCGCGCTCGCGTGCCTCACCGGTGACCTCCGTGCCTCCGGTCCCTCGGATGCCGTCGCCACCCCCCACGAATCGCTCACGCCGCATCGTGCGGTCGTCCGCGGCCTTGCGGAGTGCAGTTCCCTCGCTGGTCAGGAGGATCAGCATCAGGCGGCGGGCGTGTTCGCGACTCGTCATGGCAGTTGGCTCTCCAAGGGTGGGTCTGACCCGAGGGCGTGACTTGGCGTGGAACGGTGTTCCAACGCGTTCCAACCGCGCCTGTGTGTCTATTCGTCGCGCGCCGGCGCCTTGTGACCGGCGGCGTCAGAGCGCGGGCAGGGCCCGCAGGGCGCTGACGGCCGGAACGACGAGGTACTCGCCCCCGCGGCACTCGACGTAGCTGCGCAGCGGCGAGACCACGTGCGGCGGGTCGCCCTCGATGATGTGGCGCACCTCGCCGCCGGCAGGGCCCGTGATGGGGTCGGCTTCGCGGCCCAGGCCGAAGGCGTTGCCGTCGTTGCACCACTGCGACTGGACGATCTCGAACTGGCGCGCGATCGAGGCCTGCAGGCAGACGAACAGCAGCCCGCGCGGCGCGCCGTCGTCCGGGGCGCCGTCGGGCAGGGCCGGCCCGTAGGGCATCCCCCGGCGCAGGATCCGGTGGCGCGCGGTCAGCCGCCCCTCCCAGCCCAGCGTGTCGCGGGGGTTGGTGCGCCGCACGTGGGCGCCGCGCGGGCAGCGCAGGCCCAGCTGGTCGTCGGCGTAGCGGAAGTCGTTGGCGCGCAGCTTGTCGTTGCCGAGCTCGGGGTCGGGACCGTCGGGGCGCAGGACCAGCGGGCTGCCGTCGCGCCAGCGCCCGACGAGCTTGGCCGCGACGAGCTCCTCGTCGAGCTCCAGCCGCCGGGCCTGCTCGGCGAGCTGGGCGCGGAAGCCGGCGACGTCCTGGTGCAGCTTGCGCCACACCATGTAGCTGGCGTTGCGGTCGAAGGGCGCGGGCGGCGCGGGCGCGGGCCCGCGGTCCTCGTCCTCGTAGCCCAGGACGAACTCGCCCGGCTTGATCGCGCGCCATCGCGTGCGGCTCAGCGGCCACCACGGCACGCGCTTGTACGGGATCCCCTGGCCGCGGACGTCCTCGCGGGCGACGCCCTCGATCGCCGGCTGTGAGAAGCCGTCGGTGAAGCCGAAGTGCTCGCGCTGCTGGCCGAGCAGGGCGGCCGGCTGCACGTGGCCGAGCTCGAGCCCGCTGTCCTGTGCGCGCAGCGCGCGCTCCCAACGCCCCGCCTCGGCCTCGAGCGCCCCGGCGCTCTGCGCGTGCACGACGAGCAGGACCTCGAGGTCGCGCAGGTCGCGCTCCCACGTGCCCGGGTCATCGCCGAGGCGGTCGGCGCTCGCCGCCATGCCGTCGCGGACCTCGGCCGGGAAGCCGTCGAGGATCCACGCCGGCAGCTCGAGCGCCGCGAGCGCGCGGTGGGAGAGCGCGACGTTGAGCGTCGTCTCCGGGTGCCCGGCCCACTCCTCCTCCGTCGTCACCGGGTCCGCGAGCGCGGCCAGGAAGGCGCGCGCGGCGCGCGGCGCGCGGACGCGGGCGAAGAGATGACGGGCGAAGCCGAAGCGCTGCCCGTAGCCGCGGACGATCCCGCCCTGGAGGTCGGCGACGTCGATCACCAGGCCCGCCAGGCGGCCTGGAGCGCCGCGTCGTCGAGGACCGTCGTCTGCGCGGCGAGCGCCGCGACGCGCTCGCGCAGCGCGAGGGCCTCGCCCACCTCCTCGACGCTCGCGTGCGGCGAGCCCACGACCGAGAACCCGGTCTGCAGCTCGCGCGCCCGCGCCCAGCGCACGACCTCGGCCGGATCGTCGGCCCCGGGCCAGAACGCGCAATGGGCGAGCACCGGGGCCAGCTCGCGCGCGGCGGCCGCCAGCCACGGCTCGACGGGCCCGTCGTGGTCGGCGGCCAGCAGGACGTAGTGGCGCGTGCGCCCGCGAAAGCGACGCGGCGGCGGGCGCAGGATCTGCAGGCGCGCCAGATGCGTGCCGGGCACGCGCGCGAAGGGCTTGTCGAGCGCGGCGATGGCGGCGCGGGCGCTGTCGGCCTCCCCGTCGCGCAGCGGCGCGAGGACGAGGATCGGGGCGCTCAAAGGAGATCCTGCACGTCGGTGAGCAGGCGCCGCCACTGCGCCGCGAAGCGGCGCGGATCGTCGACCTCCAGGCGCGGCAGGGCGTCGTCGTAGGCGGCCTGGAGCTTCAGCGCCTGGTCGACCATCGTGGTCGAGGCCTCGGGGTAGGCCATCCAGAAGTGGTCGACGTGGTGGCTGTGGGCCTCGATGTACTCGTTGACCGGCCCGAAGCGCTTGGGGCCGGGAAAGCCCTTCGCGCCCCAGTAGAGCCCGTTGATGCGCGCGGGGACCACGCGCACGAAGGCCTCGATGTACTGGATGCCGGAGCCGTCGAAGCTCGTGAGGAAGAGCATCGAGCGCGGGGCGGCGCGGTCGCGCGGGGTCTGGCGATCGGCGGGCCAGCGCTCGATGAGCGCCCAGCGCGCGAAGTGGATGAACGAGAGCGCGCGCAGGGGCGCCGTGACGCGGCTCGTCAGCCGGGCGACCAGCCACGTGAACCGGACCCAGATCGCCCACCACCACGGGACGGGGCTGAGGATGGTCAGCGGCGTGGCGCGCATCGGCGTCGAACGTATCGCACATGCCTAGGCGCGACGACTTGGCGCGCGTAGAGTCCTGGCAGTGGGGGATGCAGTCAGCCAGCGCTCGGACGCCGTCGGCGCGACCGGCGAGCTTCCGCTACTCGGGCGCACCCGCGAGCTGGCCGATCTCGACGCCACGCTCGAGGAGACGGCGACGGGGCACGGCGGCCTCGTCCTGCTCACCGGGGAGCCCGGCATCGGCAAGACCCGCCTGGCCACCGCGCTCGGCGAGCGCGCCGCGACCGACGGGCATCGCGTCGCGTGGGCGCGCGGCTGGGACGGCGGCGGCGCCCCCGCCTTCTGGCCATGGGTGCAGGTCGTGCGTGCGCTCGCAGCCGACCGCGACGACGACGCCCTGCGCACGGAGCTCGGCGCCGGCGCGCGGTGGGTGGCCCAGCTCGCGCCCGAGCTGCGCGAGCGCCTGGACCTGCCCGAGGCCGGCGACCTCGAGTCCGAGCAGGCGCGCTTCGCGCTGTTCGACGCCGTCACCGTCTTCCTGCGCAACACCGCGGCGCGCGAGCCGCTGGTCGTGCTCCTCGACGACCTCCACACCGCCGACCTGCCGTCGCTGCTGCTGCTCGCCTTCCTCGCGCGCGCGCTGAGCGAGACCCGCGTGCTCGTCATCACCACGCATCACGAGGCGGGCCCGCGGCGCGGGCCCGAGGTCGAGGCCGTGTTCGGGGAGCTCACGCGCTTCGGCGTGCGCTTCGACCTCGGCGGCCTCGCGGACGACGACCTGCGCGCACTGGTCATCCACCGCAGCGGCGCCGACCCGTCCGAGGAGCTCGTGCACACGCTGCACGAGCTGACCGAGGGCAACCCCTTCTACTCCGACGAGGTCGTGCGCCTGCTCGTGGCCCAGGGCCGCATCGACCAGCCGCTGGGCGAGCGCGTGCCGCTGCCCGACGGCGTCCGCGACGCGATCCGCAAGCGCCTGCTGCCGCTGCGCCCCGAGGTCCGTGAGGCCCTCGAGGTGGCCGCCGTCGAGGGCCGCGACTTCGAGCTCACCACCGTCGAGCGGGCGGCCGGGATCGGCCGCGCCGACCTCCTCGAGCGCCTCGACGAGGCGCTCGCCGTGCAGCTGCTCGAGGAGGCGCCGGGGCCGGCCGGCTCCTTCCGCTTCGCCCACGGCCTCATCCGCGAGACGCTCTACGGCGACCTCACCGCCACCCGCCGCGCCCGGCTGCACGCCGCGGTGGGCGAGGCGCTGGAGCGCACCGCGGCGAGCGAGGCCGAGCTGGCCCACCACTTCGTCGAGGCGGCTCCCATCGGCGATCCCGCCAAGGCGCTGGAGCACGCCCACCGCGCCGGGCACGAGGCTCTGACCGCGCTGGCCTACGAGCGCGCCGCCGACCTCTTCGACGCGGCGCTGAGCGCCCTCGACCTGCTGCCCGAGCCCGACGAGCCCCGCCGCGGCGAGCTGCTGCTCCTGCGCGGGCAGGCGCAGATGCAGTCGGGCGGCGACGCTGCGCGCTCCACGCTGCTGGCCGCCATCGAGCTCGCGCGGCGCGTGGGCGACGCCGACCTGCTCGGTCGCGCGGCGCTCAGCCTGGGCGGCTTCGGCCTGTCGCCCGGGATGGTCGACGACGACCTCGTCGCCGTGCTCGAGGAGGCGCTCGACGGCCTGCCGCCCGACGGCAGCGCGCTGCGCGCCCGCCTGCTCGTGCGCCTCGCCGTCGCGCTGTACTACTCCGATCAGGCGCAGCGCCGCGAGGACCTCGTCCAGGAGGCGCTGGGCATCGCGCGCGGGCTCGACGACCCGCCGACGCTGGCCTACGTCCTCGACCAGGGCCACATCGCCACCAACGGCCCCGACACCACCGAGCGCGGCCTGGCCTGGGCCCACGAGCTCTTCGCCCTGGCCGACGCCGCCGGCGACGCCGAGCTCTCCGTCCGCGCGCGCTCGTGGCAGATCGACCTCCTGCTCGAGCTCGACGACATCGCGGGCGCCGACATGGCGATCGAGGCGCTCGACCGCATCGCGACCGACTCGCGCGACCCACGCGCCCGCGCCTACATCCCGCTGCACCGCGCGCGGCGCGCCATGATCGCCGGCCAGCTCGACGACACCGAGGTGCTCATCCACGAGGGCATCCAGCTGGGCTGGAGCCTGCAGGACTCGACCGTCCCGATCCTCGCCGGCGCCCAGCTCTTCTGGCTGCGCATGGGCCAGGGCCGGCTGCGCGAGATCGAGGACGCCGTGCGCCAGTTCGCCGACCAGCTCCCGGCCATGCCCGCGTGGCGCGTGGCGCTGGCCACGCTCTACATGCACACCGGCCGGCCCGCGGAGGCGCGCCGCGAGTACGACCGCCTCGCCGAGCGCGACTTCGCGACCATCCCGCGCGACAACGTCTGGTCGATCTCCATCGCGTTGCTGGCGGAGCTGAGCGAGACCTTCCGCGACGCCGAGCGCTCGATCCTGCTCGAAGAGCTGCTGGCGCCCCTCGAGGGCCGCAACGTCGTCACGCCGACGGGCATCTTCGCCGGGCCGGTGCGGCGCTACCTCGCGCTGACCGCCGCCGCCCGCGGTGACCAGGACACGGCCCTCGCCCGCCTCGCCGAGGCGCGCGTGGCCTGCGAGCGCATGGGCTACAAGCCGATGCTCGCGGTCCTCGACGTCGACCAGGCGCGCATGCTCGCGCGCCGCAACCAGCCCGGCGACGTCGACCAGGCGCGCGAGCTGCTCCAGAGCGGGCTCCTGCGCGCCGAGGAGGTCGGCGTGCCGCGCCTCGACGAGCGCCTGGCCCGCGCCGCCGCGATGCTGCCCGACGCCCGACGGCGCCCCGCCCGCCGCCGCGCCCGCCCAGGGGCCGGCCGGCGCCGTGCTCGCGCGCGAGGGCGACGTGTGGCGCCTGGACTACGAGGGCCGCGTGCTGCGGGTGCGCGACGCCAAGGGCATGCGCCACCTGGCACTGCTGCTGGCCAATCCCGGCATCGAGTTCCACGCGGTCGACGTCGCCACCGCGGCCGAGGGCGGCGCCGCACCCGCCGCCGAGAGCGCCGAGGGCCTCGCCGTGCGCGCCGGGACCGGCGACGCGGGCCCCGCGCTCGACTCGCAGGCCAAGGCCGAGTACCGCTCGCGCCTGGAGGACCTGCGGGCCGAGATCGAGGAGGCCGAGTCGTTCAACGACCCCGAGCGCGCGGCACGGGCGCGCGAGGAGATGGACTTCATCGCGCACGAGCTGTCGGCCGCGGTCGGGCTGGGCGGGCGCGACCGCCGCGCGGCCTCGGCGGCCGAGCGCGCGCGGGTCAACGTCACGCGCGCGCTGCGGCGCGAGATCCGGCGCATCGCCGACGAGGACGCGGGCCTCGGGCGCGAGCTGGAGACGACCGTCCGCACCGGCACCTTCTGCGCCTACGAGCCGGACCCCCGGCGTCCGGTGGCGTGGGAAGTGGATGCCGGCTGAGCGCTACGACGCCGTCGTCGTCGGGTCGGGCTTCGGCGGCTCGGTCGTCGCCTGCCGCCTGGCGCAGGCGGGCGCCTCGGTGCTCGTGCTCGAGCGCGGCCAGCCGTGGCCGCCGGGCGCCTTCCCGCGCACGCCGCGCCAGTGGCGCGGAGCGCTGTGGGCGCCGCGCCGGGGCGTGCACGGCCTCTTCGAGTACCACCACTTCAAGGGCCTCGACTCGCTCACGGCCAGCGGGCTGGGCGGCGGGTCGCTCATCTACGCCAACGTCATGCTGCGCAAGGACCCGGCGACGTTCGCCGCCGACGGCCTGCCGCTGTCGCCCGCCGACCTCGACCGCCACTACGACGCCGTGCACGCGATGCAGCGAGCCGAGCGCTACCCGTGGGCGGACCGCACGCCCAAGACGCGCGCGCTCCTGGATGCCGCGCGGGTGGCGGGCCTGCGCGCCGAGCGCCCGCCGCTGGCGGTGGCCTTCGGCGAGCGCCCGGGTCAGCCGTTCGACGACGGCGCCGCCAACCTCCACGGCGCGCCGCGCGAGACCTGCCGGCTGTGCGGCGGCTGCGACGTCGGCTGCCAGTACGGGTCCAAGCAGACGGTCGACTTCACCTACCTGAGCGCGGCGGTCGACGCCGGCGCGCGCGTGCGCACGTGCTGCGAGGCGCACGCCGTGGACCGCGACGGCGACGGCTGGCGCGTGCGCTACCGCCAGCACCTGGCCGCGCGCGGCGGCCACCCCGATCACCTGCTCGACCCCGTCGCCCGGAGCGAGCGCGAGGTGCACGCCGATCGCGTGGTGCTCGCGGGCGGGACGTTCGGGTCGACCGGCCTGCTGCTGCGCAACCGCGCGGCGCTGCCGGGGCTCAGCCGGCGCCTCGGGCGCGGCTTCTCGGGCAACGGCGACCTGCTGCTCTTCCTGCTCGATGCCGATCGCTACCTCGATCCCGCCACCGGCCCGGTGATCACCGCCTCGGTGCACGTGTCCGACGCCGAGTCGCCCAGCGGACGCGGGTTCCTCGTCCAGGACGCCGGGGCGCCCGCCTTCTCGGAGTGGCTGTGGCAGGGCCTCGAGGCGCCCGGCGACCTGTGGCGCGCAGTGCGCCGGCGCTCGGCGCCCGAGGCGTTCGGCACCGCGCGCGCGTCGGCCGCGATGGCGCCGCTGCTGGGCATGGGACGCGACGTGCCGGGCGGGCGGATGGAGCTGCGCGGCGACCGGCTGGTGCTGACCTGGCGCGGGCAGGCCTCGCGGGCGTACTTCGAGGGTCTCGAGGCGACGGCGCGGCGCCTCGGGCAGGCGCTCGGCGGGCGCGTCGTGCGCCTCGGCGGGCGCTTTGCGCGCCTGCTCAGCGTGCACCCGCTCGGCGGCTGCGCGATGGGCCACAGCGCCGAGGACGGCGTGGTGGACTCCTACGGCCGGGTCTTCGGCTACGAGCGCCTGTACGTGTCCGACGGGTCGATCCTGCCGGGCCCGGTGGGCGTCAACCCGAGCATGACCATCGCCGCCCTGGGCGAGCGGATCGCGGAGGAGATGCAGAGATGAGCGCCCTCGACTGGTCGGAGTCGATGAGCGGCCGCGTGTCGTTCGACACCACCGATTACAACCAGGGCTGGTGGCAGGGCACGCCCTGCGCCTTCCACCTCGACCTCCACGTCGACGACGTCGAGCGCTTCTTCGCCGACGACGAGCACGAGGCGACGTGCACCGGCTGGATCGACTGCGACGGCCTCGGCGAGCGCATGGAGATCGCCGAGGGGAGCTTCAACCTGCTGGTCGCCGCCGGCGGGTCGCGCCGGCGCGAGATGCGCTACCGCCTGTTCGCCCACGATCGCGCCGGGCGCCCGGTGACGCTCGCGGGGTTCAAGGAGGTCGAGGACGGCTGGTTTCGCGACACGTGGGTCGACACCACGACGCTGTTCACGCGCCTGTACCCGGGGCGGGTGACGCGCGAGCAGGAGGACGGCGCCACCCCGCTGGCCACCGGAGTCCTGCACGTCTCCGCCGGCGGCTTCCTGGCCCTGATGCTGAGCATGCGCGGGAGCCTGCGCGACAAGCTGCGCTACGGCTGGTTCTCCGCGCGCTCGCTGCTGCAGGTCTACGTCGGGCGCAGCGCGGCCATGGGGTCGACCGACTTCCCGGGCCTGCACCCCGGCTCGGAGCGCTGGCAGGGCTTCCCGCCCGAGGAATGGCACGACTGCCCCGGGCGGCCGGGCCTGCGCCGGCGCATCCTGGCCGTGCGCACCGAGGACGAGCGCGACCTCACCATCCACAACATCCGCGGCGAGGCGGAGCCGACCGCGGGCCCGGTGCTCCTGCAGCACGGCACCGGCGTGCGCGCGAACCTCTTCTACGGCTCGCCGATGCCGCGCTCGATCGTCGACGTCCTCGTCGCGGAGGGCTACGACGTCTGGCTGGGCAACTGGCGCGGCTCCATCGACCTGCCCGAGTGCGACTACACGCTCGACGAGGTGGCTCGCTTCGACCACCCGGCGCTGATCGCCGCCGTCCTGCGCGAGACCGGCGCGCAGACGCTGAAGGCGATCGTCCACTGCCAGGGCTCGACGTCCTTCGCCCTGGCCTGCGCCGGCGGGCTCGTGCCCGAGGTGACCGATGTGGTCTCCAACGCCGTGTCCTTCCACGTCGACGTCCCGCGGCTGTCCAAGCTGAAGCTGCAGGTGCTCGTGCCCGTGCTCGCGTTCGGCTACAAGGGCCTGGACCCGCAGTGGACCCTGCGCCCCACGGCCCTGCGGGCGCGGCTGCTGGCCGCCGGCGCCCGCGCGATTCGCCGCGAGTGCCATGAGCCCGTGTGCCAGATGGCGAACTTCACCTACGGCGTCGGCGGCAACATCCTCTGGGACCACGCGAACATCGATCCGCCGACGCACCGCTGGATCGCGCGCGAGTTCGGCTGGGTGCCGATCACCTTCTTCCAGCAGATCTCGCGCTGCGCCGCAGCCGGGCACCTGCTCGCGGCCTCCGGGTTCGACGAGATCCCCGAGGATGTCGTGGCCTCGGCGCCGCGCAACCGGCCGCGCTGGACCTTCCTCGCCGGATCGGCGAACCGCTGCTTCCTGCCGCGCAGCCAGGAGCGTTCGTTCGCATGGCTGGACAGCCTGGAGCCCGGCCGGCACGCGCTGGTGGGGCTCCCGGGCTACACGCACCTCGACGTCTTCTTCGGCCGCGACGCCGAGCGCGACGTGTTCGGGCACATCGTCGCCGCGCTCGCGTAACTTCCAACCCCCGAGCGGAGTTAGAGTCGGCGGAGAGGGATTGCTCTGGAAGCCTCAGCACTCCACGCGCCGTCTGGTCTCGGTCGCATCACGGCCCACGGTCGGCTGCTGCGGCTGCGCTCCGACGACCAGCTCGTAGCGCTCTTCCGGATGGGATACGACGACGCGTTCGGGACCATCCACGACCGCTATCGCCAGCGACTGCTCGCCTACACGCGCCAGATGCTGGGCCCCTCGCGCTCGGACGCCGAGGACGTCCTGCAGGACGTCTTCCTGCGCGCGTACGGCGCGCTGCGCAACGACGATCGGCCGGTGACGCTGCGCGCCTGGCTGTACCGCGTCGCGCACAACCGCTGCATCGACCACCTGCGCCGCCCGCTCCCGCCGGCGGCCGAGATCTACGAGCTGTCGCGCACGCCGACGCATGACCCCCAGGCCGAGACGGTGCGCCGGGAGGACCTGCGCCGCCTGGTGCAGGACGTCCAGCGCCTGCCCGAGCAGCAGCGCTCGGCCCTGCTCATGCGCGAGCTCGACGGGCTGACCTACGCCGAGCTGGCCGACGCCCTGGACACGTCGGTGCCCGCGATCAAGTCGCTGCTCGTGCGCGCGCGGGTGGGCCTCGTCGAGGCCGAGGAGGCGCGCGACGCCGCCTGCGTGGACATCCGCGCCGACCTCGTCCGCTCCCACGGGCGCGGCGTGCGGACCAGCGGGCGCTCGCGCCGGCACCTGCGCGACTGCGACGCCTGCCGCGAGTACCGCCAGGGCCTGCGCGGCGTCGACGAGGGCCTCGCGGCGCTCGTGCCGGGCGGCGCGGGGCCGCTCGCCGCCGTGGCCAAGCTGCTGGGCATCGGCGGCGCCTCCTCGGGCGCCGCGGCCGGCGCCGGAGCCGGAGCCGGCGGCACGGCCGCCGTGGCCGGCGGCGCCACGGCCGCCACGGCCACCGCGACGAAGGTCGTCGCGATCGTCTGCTGCGCGGCCGTCGTCGGCGGAGGCGCGGCCGAGGTGCGCCAGCAGGTCGGCACGCCGGCGCCCTCGGGCCACGCGACCCACCATGTCCGCAGGGCGGTGGCACGCCCAGCCGCCGCGGTCGCGCCCGTCAAGGCGCCGGTCGCCCGCGCGGTCGACCCGGTGCGCGACGCCGACCCACCCGCGGTGGCCGCCCACAAGGCCCGAGCCTCCGAGAAGGTCGTCACCACGCCAGTGGTCGCCGCCGACCCGGGCACCGGCAGCGTCGCGGCGCCGGCGGCTCCTGCCGCGCCAGTGGCCGCCGCCAACCCCGAGGAGGCGCAGACCGGCGGCGCCATGGCGCCCGACGAGGACGCGATGCCCGGACCGGACGGCACCGGCGCCATCGGCGCTCCCTCACCCACCGACCCGGGCGCCGCGCCCGAGCCGACGAGCGCGCCCGCGGCGTCGCCCGGCACCGCACCGGGCTCGAACGCCGCTGCGCCGGTCGACGCGGGTGCCCCGATCACCGGGGCCACGCCGGCGGGCTGACCGCCTTCGGGCGCACGGGCGCTATCGTCGCGCCCGGCGATGGAGCGCTACCAGACCAAGCTCGAGCACGAGCAGCTGCTCGTCCGGCGCGGGACCCGCTCGGGGCGCTACTGCATCGTCGCGGTCCACTCGACCGTTCGCGGCCCGGCCCTGGGCGGGTGCCGGATGTGGCGCTACGACGACAGCCGCGCCGCGATGCGCGACGCCCTGCGCCTGTCGCGGGCGATGACCTACAAGTCGGCCGTCGCGGGCCTGCCGCTGGGCGGCGGCAAGGGCGTGATCATGCTGCCCGACGGGCCACCGCACGGACGCGACCGGACGGCCACCCTGCTCGACTTCGCCGACACCGTGGCGGCGCTGGACGGCAGCTACATCACGGCCGAGGACGTCGGGACCTCCGCGCGGGACATGACCGTCATCGCCCGGGGCACCCCGCACGTCTCCGGCCTCGCGCGCGCCCGCGGCGGCTCGGGCGACCCCAGCCCCTACACCGCGCTCGGCGTCGAGGCCGCCGTGCTGGCCTCGGTCGAGCGGGCCTTCGGGAGCACGTCGCTGAAGGGTCGCAGCGCGGCGATCGTCGGGCTCGGCGCCGTCGGCCTGCGCCTCGCGCGGCTCCTGGCCCGCCGTGGAGCCAAGCTGGTGGTCTCCGACATCGACGCGCGCAAGCGCGAGGAGGCCGCGCGCCTGGGCGCGCGCTGGCTCAAGCCGGAGAAGGCGCTGCTCGCCCCCGTCGACGTCCTCGCGCCGTGCGCGCTCGGCGCCGTGCTCGACGACGAGTCCGTGCCGGCGCTGCAGGCGCCGGTCGTCGCCGGGGCGGCCAACAACCAGCTCGCCGACGAGTCGGTGGCCGATCTGCTCGCGCGCCACGGCGTGCTGTGGGCGCCGGACTTCGTCGCCAACGCCGGCGGCATCATCAACATCTCCGTCGAGCTCGAGCCCGGCGGCTACGACCCGCGGCTGGCGCGCGAGCGCGTCCGCGGCGTCGGCGACACCCTGCGCTCGATCTACGACGCGGCGGCCGGCGGCATGACGCCGCTGGCGGCGGCCATGGAGCTCGCCCGGATGAACCTGTCGGACTCGCGCGCGTAGCGCGCGGCAAGCCACACGGCATCGTCGCCCACCGGCACGCGCACGACCTCGCCGCGGGCGGCGGCGTCGATGAGCGCGTCCTCGGCGGCGCCGCGATCGGCCGGGAAGAGCCCCGGCCGCATGATCTCGGCCACCTCCGCGGTGACCAGGCCGTGCGGTGCCTCCTCGAGCACCTCGAGCGGATCCTCGGCCGGGGCCCGGCGCTCGAGCGTGGTGTCGAAGTTGGCGAGGACCACGTCGTAGGCCTCGATCGGCTGGAAGCCGCCGGCCTCCAGGCGCGTGCCGTCGCGCTCGAAGACCAGCGACGGCGCGGTGTAGCGGACGGGGCCGTCGGTGGCGGCGCTCTTGCCCTGGAACTCCGTCGGAGAGCCCGCGGCGGTGCGCGCCAGCGCACGATCGGCCTCGTAGGCCTCGACGACGTCGGGGTCGTCGATGCGCGCGACGATGCTCGGCGCGTCGAGCCCGGGTACCCGGCGCAGGCCGGTGGCGAGGTCGCCGTCCTCGTCGAGCACGAGCGGCGTCGTGAACTGCATGAGCTGCAGCGCGCGGAAGGCGGCGTCGCCGAGCGCGGTGTCCTGGATGCGGGCGGCGACGACGGCCCGGCAGGCGCGCGAGGTGGCGGCCACGTGGTGCTTGGGCTGCGTCTGGAACGGCATCCCGTACTGGCGGAAGTTGCGATAGCCGCGGGCCTGGCGCTGGGGCGTGTAGCCGCGGTCGACGTACTGCTGGGCGCGCTCGGTCAGCCCGATGAGGGTGAGCTTCCAGTCGAGCTGCGCGCCGTAGCGCCAGCGCAGCGTGGCCAGCGCCG
Organism: uncultured Actinomycetes bacterium; assembly: GCA_963816845.1. Lineage (GTDB taxonomy): Bacteria > Actinomycetota > Thermoleophilia > Solirubrobacterales > Solirubrobacteraceae > JAOPZW01. The sequence continues at coordinate 86,765 of CAWFMR010000040.1, forward strand.
GAGAGGCCGAGTAGGCCCACGGGCAGCCGGGGTCGGTGAAGTGCCGGACGGTGATCGGTTGCACAAGCAACATTGTGGCACTTGACGACCTCCGGCACTCCGGCGCCGCCAGGGCGCCGTCAGCGCGGTGGCGCCCGGGCGCGCGCTGGCGCGCCGACCGCCGGCCCCGCGCTGCCATGCGCGCCGGGCGGCGTGGCCTCGATGCCGTTCCCGGCGACCACGACGTCGTATGCCGCGAGCCCGGTCTGTGGAGCACCGGAGTCGCGCGTCGTGGCCGCGTTCACCGCCGCCGGCGTCGCCTTGGGAGGGATGACGGCTGCCTTGAGAGGCGGCGCGTGCCAATGCGCCGCGACCGGAGGCGCTGCAGGCGCGCCGGCGGCGGTGGCGGGAACGGCCCCGACCGCGCCCGCCACCACGGCCGCCGTGGCCGCGGTGAGGGGTCGGAGGGCGGGTCGGGTCATGGCGGCATCATCGACCCCGTTCCTGTGAGGCGATGAAGAATCGGTTGGGAGGCTGCTGGGAGGGCCGTGTCAGACTGGACGCCATGCCGGAGCGCCCCCACGTCGTCGCCGTCAACGTCGGGCGCGCGGCGCCACTGGCGGTCGGCGGCCGCGTCGTGGCGTCGGGGATCGTCAAGCACGCCGCCACCGGCCCGGTGGCCGTCGGCCCGCTCGGCGTCGAAGGCGACGAGCAGGCCGACCGCGTCAACCACGGCGGCCCGTACAAGGCCGTCTACGCCTACGCGAGCGAGGACGCCGCCTTCTGGGCGGCGGAGCTCGGCCGCCCCATCGAGCCGGCCACCTTCGGCGAGAACCTGACGCTGGCCGGCGTCGACGTCACCGGTGCGCGGATCGGCGAGCGCTGGCGCATCGGGTCGGTGCAGCTGCTGGTCTCAGGGCCGCGCGTGCCGTGCTCGAAGCTCGGCGCGCGGCTGGGCGACCGGCTCTTCCCCCGCCGGTTCGTCGCCGCCGGGCGCCCCGGCGCCTACCTCTCGGTCCCCACGCCCGGCACCCTGCAGGCCGGCGACGAGGTGCTCGTCGTGGACCGCCCCGACCACGGCGTCAGCGTCGGCCTGGTCTACGAGGTCGCGCTGCGCGCCCCGTGGCGCCTGCCCGAGCTCGAGCCGGCGCGGCCGTACATGAACCCCGAGCTGCTGGCCTGGCTCTACCGCGCGGCGTAGCTCACGGCTCGCCGAGCAGCGAGAGCTCGGGGCGCTCGACGCCCACCGGCAGCCGGCCCTCCTCGTCGAGCTTGTCCAGGTGCGCGGCGAGGGTGGCGGTGGCGGCCGGGCGCAGCGCGGCCGGAGCGTCGCTCCACACGCGGTCGAGGAGGTCGTCGGCCGTGCGCAGACCGGCGTCGAGGGCCTGCACCAGCCGGCGCTCGCGCTCCATGCGGTGCGCGATGTACTCGTCGAGCTTGGCGGGAGCGTCGAGGACGACCGGCCCGTGCCCGGGGCAGATGACCTTGACCCCGAGCACCCGCAGCCGGCGCAGCGCGCTGAGGTAGCCGCGCAGCGCGCCGGGGTCGGGATAGACGAAGACCGAGCCCTCGCCGAGGACCGCGTCGCCCGAGAAGCAGACGCCGCCGGCGACGTAGGCGAGGTGGTCGCTCGCGTGGCCGGGGGTGGCGATGGCGCGCAGCGGGCCGAACTTCTGCCCGTCCTCGATGCGCACGTCGGCGCCCTCGTAGCGCGCGGCCGCCACGGGCACCGGCCCCGCGCGGCGGCGCAGCTCGTCGACGGCTTCGACGTGGTCGAGGTGGTCGTGCGTCACGGCGATGCCGCCGATCCCGCCGCGGTCGCGCGCGTCGGAGACGACGCGCTCGAGGTGGGCCCGCATGAGCGGGCCGGGATCGATGACGTAGCACGGGTCGCGCCCGACGAGCCACGTGTTGGTGCCCCGCAGCGTGAAGGGGCTCGGGTTGTCGGCGGTGACGAGGCCGATGTCGTCCATCAGCGCCGCCACGCGCGCCGGCGCGGGCCGGGCTGCAGGAAATCGGGCACGCCCCGGCGCACCGGATAGGCGACCCCGGTCGACTCGCACACGAGCTGGCCGCGGTGGGCCGTGAGCGGCGCCTTGGTCGCCGGGTCGGCCAGCAGGTCGAGCGCGCGCGTCGCGAACGGTCCGCCGGCGCGCGGGCGCCGGCTCGGCTCGTAGTCGCCGGCCTTGCGCGCCAGGACGCGCACGGAGTGAAACCAGGCGCGCCCGCGGCCCTCGAAGGCGGCGTCGAAGGGCACGAGCGCCCCGAGCAGCAGCGCCACCAGCTCGTGGAGCTCGCGCATCGCCTCCGCCTCGGGACGCGAGGCGTCGACGGCGCCCATCTTGCTCGCGTTGTGCAGCGTGTTGTAGAGGCCGCCGGTGGCGTCGACGTCCGTGAGCACGTCGACGAAGCCGATCTCGCGGCACACCCGCTCGAAGAAGGGCGGCGTCAGGCGCACGTAGTCGTCGGGGTAGCCGTGCAGCCACCAGACGAAGGGCATGACGTGGACCATCACGCCGCCCGGGCGCAGCACGCGGTGGCACTCGGCCAGCACCTCGTGCGGATAGGCGATGTGCTCGAGCACGGAGTTCGACCCGACGCGATCCACGGCGCCCGAGCGGAAGGGCAGCGCGGTGGCGTCGGCCACGACGTCGATCGGATGTGCGGCGTCGACGTCGAGGCGGATGAGCTCGGCCAGGCCGTCGGCGTCGGCGAGCTCCCGCGTGCGCTGGTCTCCGAACGCGGTCCACGTGCCGAGCTCGAGGTGGACGGCGCCGGCGTCGACCGTCAGCGCGTAGGCGGCGGCCCGCGCCGCGTCCCACGCGGCGCCCGCGCCGGGCAGCAGCGGGTTGACGCCGTCGAGCAGGTGCGGCCGCCAGGCCCCGAGATGCTCGTGCAGCGTGGCCACCAGCGCGTCGGCCTGGGCGGGCGCCTTGGCCCGGATGGCCTGCTCGACGAGGTCGAAGAGGCGCTCGACGCGCTCGGGATCGGCCCGCCGGGCCACGGAATCGACACTCGGCCTCCCGCTCACCCGTGGGATCATGCCAGCGTGCCGCCGATCGACCGCCTCAGCGCGCTCGACTGCGCCTTCCTCGACCTCGACAGCGCCACGGCCCCGCTGCACGTCGGCTGGACGATCCTCGTCGACGGCCGCGCGCCCTCGGTGTCGGCGCTGCGCCGCCACGTCGAGGGGCGCCTGGAGCACGTGCCGCGCTTCCGCCGCCGCGTCGCGCGCCCGCGGCTGGGCCTCGGCGACGCCTACTGGGCCGACGACGCCGGCTTCGACATCGCCCGCCACGTGCACGCCGTGACGCTGGCGCCGCCCGCGGGCCCGGCCGAGCTGCGCGAGCTCGCCGGCAGGCTCCTGTCCTCATCGCTCGATCCCGACCATCCGCTGTGGCGGATGTACCTCGTCGGCGGGCTGCGCGGCGGCGGCTGGGCGGTCGTGGGCCAGGCCCATCACGCGCTCGTCGACGGGATCGCCGCGGTCGAGGTGGCGATGCTGCTCTTCGACGCCGCCGGCCACGCTCCGGCGTCGTCGCGGCCCGCGCGCTGGTCTCCGGTGCCGCCGCCGTCGGCCCCGGCCGCCGTCGCCGCCTTCGCCCGCGACCGCCTCGCGGGCGCCGCCCGGGCCGCCCGTGCGACGGCGGCCACCGTCGGCCACGGCAGCGACGTGCCCGGCGCGATGCGCCAGCTCGCCGCGCCGGCCCCGGCGACCGCGCTGGACCGCTCGGCGACGCACCGCCGCGCGGTGGGGCTCGGCATCACGTCGCTGGACGGCGCGCGCGAGGTCGGCCGGCGCCACGGCGCGACGATCAACGACGTCCTGCTCGCCGCCGCCACGGTCGCCCTCGGGCGCGCGCTGCGCCGCCGCGGGGAGCGACCCGCCGCGGTCAAGGCACTCGTCCCGGTCAACGTCCGCGGGCGCGGCGATGCCGGCGCCATGGGCAACCGCATCTCGTTCGTCACGGTCTCGCTGCCCGTCGCCATGAGCGACCCGATCGCCGTCCTGCGACGCGTGGCCGGCGAGATGCGCGCCCGCAAGGCGGGCGGCGGCGCGGCTCCGCTGGAGGCGCTGTCGGAGGTTGCCGAGCTGCTGCCGGGCGGCGCACGGCGCGTCGTCGCGCGCAGCGCCGCCCGCGCGGCCTCGTTCAACGTCGTCGTCTCCAACGTGCCGGGGCCGCCGGTCGAGCTCGAGCTGCTCGGGCGCCGCGTGAGCGCCGTCTTCCCCGCCGTCCCCTTCCTGCGCGGGCACGCGCTGTCGATCGGCGCGCTCTCCTACCGCGGCCGGCTGCACTGCGGCGTCTACGCCGACGCCGCGGTGGTGCCCGACGCGGCCGAGGTCGCCCGCGACCTCGAGGCGGCCTTCGACGCCCTGCGGATCGTCCCGCGCGGGCCCGACACGCCGTGGCGCGCCCGCGCCGTCTCGCGCCGTCAGCGCGCCGCGAAGCGGTAGACCGGCCCGTTGACCGAGACGACGTAGAGGCGCCCCGAGGCGTCCTGGCCGAACGACGCGACGCCCGAGATGGTCGGCACCGACAGCGTCCGGCTCTGAGCGCGCTTGCCGGCGCGCAGCGTGGCCACGCGCAGGTGGCTGTTGCAGTAGTCGCCGTAGACGTAGCGCCCGTAGAGCCCGGGCACCCCGCGGTCGCGCGCGATGTAGCCGCCCGTGATCGAGCAGAAGCCAGCCTGGTGGGTGTGGGTGATGACGGGGAAGATCGCGTGCGGCGCCGGCTCGTCGAAGTTGCGCCGGCGGCCCTCCCACGGCCGCCAGCCGAAGTTCGCGCCGCGCCCGCGCCCCTTCTTGACGAAATCGATCTCCTCGACCTCGTCCTGGCCGACGTCGCCGATGACGAGGTCGTCGTTGGCGCTGTCGAACGAGAAGCGCCACGGGTTGCGCAGCCCGTAGGAGTAGATCTCGCCGCGGTCGCCCGAGCGCCCGACGAACGGGTTCGAGGACGGGATCGTGTACGCCTTCCCGCCGGACTGCCGGGGGTCGATGCGCAGGATCTTGCCCAGCAGCGAGCTGAGCGCCTGCGCGTTGCCGCGGGTGCCGTGCTGGTCGTTGCCGCCCCCGCCGTCGCCGGTGCCGACGTACATCAGCTTGTCGGAGCCGAAGATCATCAGGCCGCCGTTGTGGTTGGGCTCGGGGTCGTCCATGCGCAGCACGAGCCGGGCGCTGTTGGGGTCGGCACGGTCCTCGCTGGCGCGGTGGTACTCCCAGATGCTCTCGGTGCCGCTCTTCTCGGTGTAGTAGACGTAGAACAGGCCCGACTGCGCGTAGTCCGGCGCGAAGGCCATCGAGAGCAGGCCCTGCTCGCCTCCGGCCGTGACCTTCGAGCGGATGTCGAGGAAGGGCTGGGCCTGGGGCTTGCCGCCCCGCACGACGACGATCTCGCCCGCCTGCTCGACGATGAACAGCCGCCGCTTGTCGCCGGGCGGCGCCGTCAGGTAGACCGGGGCCTCGAAGTCGCCGACCTTGACCAGGCGCACCCCGCGGCCGGCCGCCGCGCGGCCCTGCGCCGGGGTGGAGCCCCCGGTGTCGTCGTTCGTGCTCGCCGTCGCGTTGGTGGTGGTGTCGGCCTTCTCGGCGGTCGAGTCCGATCCACACGCCGCGAGCAGCGCGGCGGCGGCGAGGGCGAGCGCGACGGCGGGGCGGAGCATCCGGGCAGGATGCCACGGCCTTGTAACGCGAGTCGCACCGGGATTGACTGGTCGCCATGAGCGAGCGCAGCTTCGATGTCGTGGTGATCGGTGCGGGGCCCGCGGGGGAGGTGTGCGCGGGGCGCCTGGCCGACGCCGGGCTCGAGGTCGTCGTCGTCGAGCAGCACCTCGTCGGCGGCGAGTGCTCCTTCTATGGGTGCATGCCCTCCAAGGCGCTGCTGCGCCCGGGTCAGGTGCTGGCCGAGGCGCGGCGCATCCCCGGCGCCGCGCAGGCGGTCGACGGCCTCGACGTTCCGGCCGCGCTCGAGCGCCGCGACGAGATCATCAACCACCTCCACGACGACAACCAGACGCCGTGGCTCGACGCGCACGGCATCGCGCTCGTGCGCGGCCACGGACGGATCACGGGCGAGCGCGCGGTGCAGGTGGGCGACGAGACGCTGACCGCGCGGCGTGCGGTGGTCATCGCCACCGGGACCGAGCCGATCGTGCCGCCGATCCCCGGGCTGCGCGAGGCGCGCCCGTGGACCAACCGCGAGGCCGTGACCGCCAAGGAGGTGCCGCCGAGCCTCGTCGTCCTCGGCGGCGGCACCGTCGGCGTCGAGATGGCCGACGCCTTCGCCTCCTTCGGCTCGCGCGTGACGGTCATCGAGGCGAGCCCGCGCGTGCTGGCCCGCGAGGAGCCCTTCGCGGGCGAGGAGGTGTGCGCCGCCTTCGCCGACGCGGGCATCGAGGTCCGCGCGGACACGCGCGCGACGGCGGTCTCGCGCGCCAACGGCCGCGTGACCGTCGAGCTCGACGACGGCTCGAGCGTCTCGGGCGACGAGATCCTCGTGGCCGTCGGCCGGCGCATCCAGTCGGCCGAGCTGGGCCTCGACGATCTCGGCGTCGAGCCGGGGCGCCCGATCGAGGTCGACGACAGGTTGCGCGTGCCCGGTCACGAGTGGCTCTACGTCATCGGCGACGCCAACGGCCGCGCCCTGCTGACCCACATGGGCAAGTACCAGGGCCGCATCGCCGCCGACTGCATCCTCGGCCGCGACGTCCCCCTGCGCAGCGACGGCGCCCTCAGCCCGCGCGTGACCTTCACCGACCCGCAGGTCGCGGCCGTCGGCCACACCCTCGCCAGCGCGCAGGAGGCCGGCATCGACGCCCGCGCCGTCGACGTCCCCACCGGCGCCAACGCCGGCGGCTCGTTCGTCGGCCCCGGCGCGCCGGGCACCGCGCGCATCGTCGTCGACGAGGACCGCCGCGTCATCGTCGGCGCCACCTTCACCGGCCCCGAGATCGCCGAGGCGCTGCACGCGGCGACGATCGCCGTGATCGGCGAGGTGTCGCTCGACGACCTCTGGCACGCGGTGCCGTGCTTCCCGACGCGCAGCGAGCTGTGGCTGAAGCTGCTGGAGGAGTACGGGATGTGATTCGTCGTCCGCGGGGCGCCTGCGGCGCCGCGCGACGCTGACTGCATCACCGAGGGAAGAAGTACGCGCCGGCGCCCCGAGACGTCGAACGTCGGTTCCCGTCCTGACGGGGCAAGACCGACGTTCGACCTTCGCACGCGCCCAGGCGGTCGAACTCGTCCTACCCTGCCCGACGGGGGAGCCGACGTCGCGTCCGGGGCGCGCCTGGCCGGCGCTGCGGACTCCCTTCCCTCGGTGCCCTGGCCGCGCGGCGCCGGCTACGCGTCGCGGACGACCGCGACCGTGCGGTCCGCCTCGCGCAGCGACACGCCACCCCGCGACCGCGTCCGGCCCGCGGAAGAGCGAGTCGACCACCGCCGTCGGCCCCGGCAGCCCGCGCCCGCCCTCCTGCGACAGACGCGCGTCGTGGAACAGCACCGCCCCGCCGGGCTCGACGAAGGCGTGCCAGTCCTCCCAGTCGGTGCGCACGCCCTCCTCGCTGTGGTCGCCGTCGATGAAGACGAGGTCGACGGCACCCTCCCAGCGCCGGGCGACGGCGCTGCTGTAGTCGACGTGCCAGGTCACGCGCGGGCCGTCGTGGCGGCGCGCGGCGCGGGCGACGACCCGGCGGCTCGCGCCTTCGGTCGCCCCCCACCCCGCCGGCAGCGCCCAGCCGTGGTGGCCGAAGGGGTCGACGAGGTGCAGCTCGGCGCCGGCGTCGAGGACCTCGCACAGCACGACGGCCGACGAGCCCTCGTAGACCCCGAGCTCGACCACGCGACGGCGGCCCGTCGCCGTCGCGCGCAGGACGGCGGCGTCGTCGTCGGAGTGCATCGTGCGCGGCGGGATCAGCCCGGCGCCGACGAAGACCGAGCGCAGCCGCACGTCGTCGCGCAGGCGGTCGGGCGCCAGGCGGCGGATGGCCTTGGGCAGCGCCATCAGGCCGCCGGCTCGATCCGCCCGCGGACCTCGCCGAGGGCGAGCGCGTCGCCGCCGCCCCCGCGCAGGACGACCTCGTCGCCGTCGAGCAGGAAGCTGCGCGTCGACCCGTCGGCGAGCTCGATCGGCTCCGCCCCGTTCCACGCCAGCTCGAGCAGCGAGCCGCGCTGCTCGCGCTCGGGCCCCGAGATGGTGCCCGAGGCGAAGAGGTCGCCGACGCGCAGCGACGCGCCGTTGACCGTCAGGTGCGCGAGCTGCTGGGCCGCCGACCAGTAGAGATGGCGCGCGCTCGTGCGTGCGATGACGCTGCCGTTGAGCTCGATCTCGAGGTCGAGGTCGAGCGCCCACGGGTCCTCGCGCAGGTACTCGAGCGGCGCGGGCTCCTGCGCGGGCGCCGCGACGCGGCGGTCGAGCACCGCGTCGAGCGGCGTGACCCACGCGGCCACCGAGGTCGCGAACGACTTGGCCAGGAACGGGCCCAGCGGGCGGTACTCCCACGCCTGCAGGTCGCGCGCGCTCCAGTCGTTGACCAGCAGGACGCCGAAGACGTGGTCGAGCGCGGCGTCGATGGCCACCGGCTCCCCCAGCGCGCTCGGCGCACCGATGACGAAGCCCAGCTCGAGCTCGATGTCGAGGCGCGCGCTCGGGCCGAAGACCGGCGCGTCGTCGCCGGGCTCGCGGCGCTGGCCGCTGGGCCGGCGGATCGGCGTCCCGCTCACCACCACCGTGCCCGCACGCCCGTGATAGCCGATCGGCATGTGGCGCCAGTTGGGCACGAGCGGGTCGGCGTCGGGCCGGAAGAGCCGGCCGACGTTCGTCGCGTGATCGAGCGACGAGTAGAAGTCGACGTAGTCGCCCACCGCGATCGGAAGCAGCAGCTCGACCTCGTCGAGCGCCACGGTCGCGGGCTCGGCGTCGGGCCCGGCGGTGAGCGACCGCAGCGCCTCGCGCACTCGCGCCCACGTCGCGGGCCCGGCCCCCATGAACGCGTTGAGCGTCGACTGGTCGAAGAGCGCGGGATCCTCGTCGAGCGGCCCGTCGGCGGCCATCTCCGCGAGGTCGAGCACGCCGTCGCCCAGCCGCGCGCCCACCCGCGGGCTCTCGCCCGCGCGCCGGAAGACCCCGTAGGGCAGGTGCTCGGGGCCGAACCCGGTCACGCCCGGATCATGCCAAGGCCGCCCGTCAACGGCGCGGCCGGCGCCTGCCACAGGTGCTGCGAGGCGTACGAGCGCCACGGCGCCCAGGCGCGCGGCGACGGCGCGGGCGGCGCGCAGGTCATCGGGCCCGCCGAGACGGCGCAGCGCGTGGCGCACGCCGAGGTCCTCGGCCAGGAAGACGTCGGGATCGCCCAGCGCGCGCATGGCGACATAGCCCGCCGTCCACGGCCCGATGCCGGGCAGCGCCAGGAGGCTCCGCCGGGCCTGCGCGCGGTCCGCGCCGGCGTCGAGGCGCAGCTCGCCGTCGGCCAGTGCGCGGCACAGCCCCACGAGCGCGACGGCGCGAGCGCGCGGCATGGGCAGGCGCGCGGGATCGACGGCGGCGAGCGCGGCCGAGGTCGGGAAGAGCGAGGTCACGGCCCCGCGCGGACGCGGGAGCGCCTCGCCGTGCTCGGCCACGAGGCGGCCGGCGCCCGTGCGCGCGGCCGGCACCGAGATCTGCTGGCCGAGGACCGCGCGCACGGCGAGCTCGGCGCCGTCGACGCTGCCGGGCACCCGCAGCCCGGGAGCCGCGCGCACGAGCGGGCCGATCAGCGGGTCGGCGCCGAGGTGGCCGACCACGGCGGCCGGATCGGCGTCGAGATCGAGCAGCCGCCGGCACCGCTGCTCGGCGGACGCGACGTCGCGCTGGTCGTGCAGAAACAGGCGGCAGCGCACGCGGTCGGCGCCCAACGCCAGCTCGGCCACGCCGGGACCGTGCGCCAGGCGCAGGCTGCGCCGGTAGACGTCGCCGTCGATCTCCTCGACGCCGGGCACGGCGCGCGCGGACAGCCAGGCCAGCAGCGCGCCGCCGTCGAACGGGGCGCGGAAGGGCAGGCGCACGACGCGACCGTCGGCCACCGAGGCACTGTGCCATGCGGGCCCGTCAGCGGGCGGTGACGAGTGCGGTGCCGCCGAGCAGGAGCGCGAAGCCGAGCAGGCGCATCGGGGTGAGGCCGACCTTCTCCAGGCCGAGGAAGCCGAAGCGGTCGAGGATCGCCGACACCACCACCTGTCCCGACACGGTGGCGGCCACGACACCGCCGGCGCCCAGCGTCCGCACCGTCACGAGCGAGATCGACACCAGGACCGCGCCCATGAGGCCGCCGGTCAGGTAGAGCGGCGGGATGTGCGGGACCCGCCGCACCTGACCCGCCTCGCCCAGCACGAGCGCGAGCGCGAGGAGGACCAGCGCTGAGATCCCCGTGCTGATGAACGCCGCCGCGACCACGCTCGTGCGCTTGCCCAACTCGGAGTTGACCGGTGGCTGCAAGGCGATCAGCGCCCCGACCCCGATCGTCGCGAGCACGGCGAGCAGGCGTGTCATGGCGCTCCATTCACCGGCCGCGACGCTTACCCTGCCGCCTTGCGATGACCCTTCCCGAGAGCTTCCCCGCCTTCCTGGCCACCCAGCGCGACGACGCCGTCGACCGCGGCGTCGCCACCCTCGCGCGCGACGACCTCGGCGACGGGCGAGGTGACCGTGCGGGTCGACTGGTCGAGCGTGAACTACAAGGACGCGCTGGCCACCATCCCCAAGGGCCAGGTGGCCCGCATCTCCCCGCTGGTGCCGGGCATCGACCTCGCCGGCGAGGTCGTGGCCTGCGACAGCGACGCGTTCGCCGTCGGCGACCAGGTCCTCGTCACCAGCTACGACCTCGGGGTCGCCCACCACGGCGGCTGGGCGCGGTACGCGCGCGTCCCCGCAGACTGGGTCGTGGCGCTGCCCGACGGGCTCTCGCCCCGCGAGGCCATGGCCCTCGGCACGGCCGGGCTCACCGCCGGCCTCTCGATCCACGCGCTGGAGGCCCACGGCCTCACCCCGGCCGACGGCCCCGTGCTCGTGCTCGGGGCCAGCGGCGGCGTCGGCAGCACCGCGGTCGGCGCCCTCGCCAACGCCGGCTATGAGGTGTGGGCCGCGACGGGCAAGGCCGCCGAGCACGACTATCTGCGCAGCCTCGGCGCGCACGAGATCGTCACGCGCGAGGAGACGACCGCCGAGTCGGACCGTCCGCTGGAGAAGATGCGCTGGGCCGCGGCCGTCGACCCGGTCGGCGGTGCGGCCACGGCCTATGCCCTGCGCACCACGCGCTACGGCGGCGCCGTCGCCGTCAGCGGCCTGACGGCGGGCACCGCGCTGAAGACCACCGTGCTGCCCTTCATCCTGCGCAGCGTGAGCCTGCTCGGGATCGACTCCGTGGCCGCCGGGGCCGACCTGCGGCGCGCGGTGTGGGCGCGCCTGGCCGGCGACCTGCGCCCGCGCGGGCTCGGCGAGGCGATCGCGCGCGAGGTCGACCTCGACGGGATCGAGCCCGTGCTCGACGCGCTCCTGGCCGGCGAGGCCGTCGGGCGCACCGTGGTGCGCCTCCCCGAGGACTGAGGCCTAGGCGAGGCTCTTGCGGCGCCGGCCCAGTGCCGCCGCCGGGCGCGCCTCGACGCGGACCGGCTGTGCCTCGGCGACCGCGTCCATCGCCTCGAGGATGTTGCGCAGGTTGACGAGCAGCGCTCCCTGGACCGGCCGCGGCGTGGTGCCCGCCCCGACGCGGAACCACTCGCCCGCGGCGGACTCGAGGTCCTCGCGCACCCGCGTGATGGCCTCGGCGTCGGCCTCGCTGACCGCGGTGCCCGCGCGCCCGACGAGGTCGAGCCACGTCTCGCGGAAGCCGGGGTCCCAGCCGCCGCTCGACGAGGCGCGCGCGATCGTCCCCGCCATGCTGCGCGTGTCGGCCACCGCCTGCTCGAGACGCGCGATCAGCGGCACGAGGCCGTGCGAGGCGTCGACCCGCGCCGCCGCCACGCGACGCAGGTTCAGGCGCCCGCTCTCGCGCGCCTGGCGCAGGACGGCCCAGGCGGCGGAGATGTCCTGGTCGAGCTCGCGCGTGCGCTCGACCCAGCGCTCCGCCTCCTGCGCCTCGCGCCCCTCCCGCATGGCGCGGGCGATGTCGCACAGCAGGGCGCCGAGGCGATCGTCGATGACGTCGACCTGCCGTGCCGCCGTGCGGTCGCGCAGCGGCGGCCAGACGAGGAGGTTGACGAGCAGACCGACGACGATGCCGATCAGCGTGTCGAGGAGCCGCATCCCGACCATGCCGGTGTCGGAGCTGTAGCCGGCGAGCAGGACGACGAGCGCCGTCGTGGCGGCGGTGGTGGACTCGTCGCGCAGCGCGCGCGTGGTCCCCACGGTCAGCGCCACCAGCAGCACGACTCCGAGGGACGCCGCGTTGACCCCGAACACCGCGCCGGCGGCGAAGGCGAGCAGCACGCCGAGGAACGCGGAGGCGACCTGCTGCGCGCCGCGCGCGAAGGTGCGGTAGACGGTGGCGTGCACCGTCAGCAGCGCCGCCCACGGCGCGAGGAACGGCTGCGCGAGCCCCAGGACCGAGCGCGCCAGCACCCAGGCGAGCACCGCGGCGCCCGCGGCCTTGACGAGCAGGAACGCGTTGCCCCACACCACGGGGTCCCGGAGCCGATCGCGCACGGCGGCCATCGGACAGGTATGCCCGATGTGCGGGAAAAGGACCGTCCAAGGAGGGCCGCGGAGCCGCCGAGGAGCGAAACCGCTCAGTCAGAGGAGCCCGCGCTCGGCCGCGGTGACCGCCGCCGCGGCGCGCGAGCGCGCCCCGAGCTTGACCAGGATGTTGGCCACGTGGCGATGCACCGTGTGCTCGCTGAGCACCAGCTGGCTCGCGATCTCCGCGTTCGTCATGCCCGCGGCGAGGAAGCGCACGACCTCACGCTCGCGCGGGCTGAGCACGCCGGCCGCGGGGGCGGCCTCCTCGTCGCCGGAGAGCAACTGCTCCACCAGGAGGTCGGTCTGCTGGCGCTCGAGCCCGCGCCCGCGTGCCCGCGTCTCGAGCGCGCGCTGCTCCCCCAAGGCGGTCCGCAGCAGCGTGTCCGCGCGCGCGAAGGGCTCGGCGTCGATCGCGTCGAGGACGATCCCGTCGGCTGCCAGCTCCGCCTCCGCTGCCCCGTACAGCGTCGCGGCCGCGGTGCCCGGCTCGCGCTGCGCGACCACGCTGACGAGGCCGGCCAGCGTCGCGGCCCGCTGGTGGCGGTCGCCCATCTCGGCGCTCGCCGCCAGCGACTCGCGCAGCAGCTCGGCGGCACGCGGAAGGTCGCCGACGTCGCGCGCGGCCTGAGCCAGGTTGTGGGCTCCGCGCGCGACGCCCGTCGCATCGCCCATCGCCCGCCAGAGATCCAGCGCTCGCCCGTAGTGCGCCTGCGCCTCGTCGAGCGCCCCGGCGGCGCGGGCGATCTCGCCGAGGTCGTTGCTGGCGGTGGCGATGCCGATGTCGTCGCCGAGGCGCTGGCAGAGCGCCAGGCTCTCGCGGTAGCGCTCCGCGGCGGCCGCGGGGTCCTCCTCGATGAGCGCAACGCCGGTCACGTAGAGCGCCCGTGCCAGGAGCAGCGGGTCGTCGGCCGACTGCGCCGCGGCGAGGCACTCGTCCGCCGTGCGGCGCCGGGCGTCGTAGTCGCCCTGGAAATGCGCCAGCCACGTGGCGGCGAACAGCGCTCGAGCGCGCACCGCAGGCGACACGTCGCGGCCGGCGGCCCGCAGCGCTCTGTCGAGCCAGTCGCGCCCCTCGCGGACGTGGCGCGCGCTCCAGAGGCGATAGAGATCGGCGCAGAGGTCCAAGGCGCGCCCGGGCGCCTGCGCCAGCAGGACCTCGAGCGCCGCGCGGAGGTTGTTGAGCTCGCGGTCGAGCCGATCGAGCTCCTCGCCCGAGCAGCCGGCGCCGAACACCCGGCCCTCCGAGTGAGCCGCCGCGGCGCAGACCATCGCCATCCACAGGTCCGCCGCGGCTTCCTCCCCGGCCTCGGCCAGGCGCCCGCGGAGGTAGGTGCGGACGGTCGCGAGCATCGAGAAGCGCGGCTCAGCCGCCGAGCCCGCCTCGCGGTGCAGCAGACTGCGATCGACCAGGGAGGCCAGCGTGGCGAGCGGATCGAGCTCCAACGGCGCGAGCACGCCCCCGTCGCCACGCTGGGCCGCCTCGACCGCCTGCACGTCGAAGCCGTCGGGAAAGGCCGCCAGGCGGCGCAGCAGCGCCTGCTCGTCGGGCTCGAGCAGGTCATAGCTCCAGTCGAACGCGCTGCGCAGCGTGCGCTGGCGCGAGGGCAGGTCGCGCGCGCCCTCGGTGTCCAGCCCGACCGCCGCGTCCCAGCGCGCCAGCATGGCCGGCGGGCTCAGCACGGCCACGCGCGCGGCGGCGAGCTCGATCGCCAGCGGCAGGCCGTCCAGCCGGCGGCAGATCTCCGCGACGGCCGCGGCAACGTCGGGGGTGAGCTCGAACTCCGGGTCCCTGGCCCGTGCGCGGGCGACGAACAGCGCTACCGCGGGGGTGGCTTCGTCGACGGCGGGCGTCGCCAGCGGCGCCAGCGGCAGCGTGCGCTCGGCCGAGAGTCCCAGGACGTGGCGGCTCGTGACCAGCGCGTTGACCCCGCTGCACGCATCGAGCAGGGCGCCGACGTCGTGTGCCGCCCGCGCGACGTGCTCGAAGTTGTCGAGGACGAGCAGCACCTGCTCGTCGCGCAGCGCGGCGGCCGCCGCGTCGAGCGCTGACGCCCCACGCGAGGATCCGGCGCCGGCGGCGACGGCGATCGCCTCGGCCACGAGGCGCGCCTCCTCGAGCGGAGCGAGGTCGACGCGCACGACGCCGCCGGGCAGATCGGGGGCGATCGCCTCCGCCGCGGCCTGCGCCAGGCGCGTCTTGCCCACGCCGGCCGGACCGGTGACGGTGACCAGGCGCGCCGCGCGATCGCAGAGCATCTCGGTGAGGCTCGTGAGCTCTCGCTCGCGGCCGATGAGCTCGCCTGCGGGCACGCGCCTATCGTGGCGCGCGCCCGCATCGCCGGCAAGCTCGGGCGGCTGGTCAGCGGGCTAGGCGCACGCGACCGCGGTAGCTGAGCGCGAAGCTGCCGGCCCCGACGAGGACGAGCCCGGCGCCGGCGGCCGCGCCGATGCCGGCCGAGCCCCAGTCGAAGCCGCTGTCCGGGGTCGACGTGACGACCACCGCGGAGCGCTGGGGCTCGTGGTGGCCCACGGGCGCGTCGAGCGCCGGCCTCGCCTGGGCGGCGGGCGCTGCGAGGGCGGCGAGGGCCAGGCTGGTGGCGGCGATGCGGGCGCGGCGGGAGCGGTGCTGGGACTGCATGACGAGCCTCCTTCGAGTTGCGTTGACGACCTCTGCCGATCATCCGCCGGCGCTCGCAGGCCAACTTCGCCCGGCCGGGTCATCTCGACGAACGGCGGTCCAGATGGCCCGTGCGGGCCAGTCGTAGGTGCATGGCGCCCGATGTGGCACTCTGATGGGCATGAGCACGACGGTTCGCGAGCGCCGCCGTTTCTCGCCGGGGGGCCGGCTTCGGGTTCGCCCGGCGCTCCTCGCCGGCGGCATCCTGCTCGTCCTCGTGGCGGGCGCGCTGGCGGCCGCCTACATCGACGACCAGTCGCATCGCGATCGCCTCGCCCCCGGGCTACGGATCGGCGGCGTGGACGTCGGCGGGCTCAGCGTCGACGCCGCGCGGGCTCGGCTCGAGGAGCGCGCCGTGGCGCCGCGCCGCCGGACGCTCACGGTGCACGCCGGCGGACGGACCTTCGTGCTGGCGCCGGCCCAGACCCGGCTCAGCGCCGATGTCGACGTGGCGCTCGAGCGCGCGCGCGCCGACAGCCGCCGGGGCTGGATCGGTGAGCGGGTCGCGCACGACGTCTCCGGTTGGCGGCTGCACGAGAGCCTTCCGCTCAAGCTCCACTACGCCCCGGGCGTCGTCCCGAAGCTCGTCGACAGGGTCGCCGCCGCCGTGCACCGCGCTCCGCGCGACGCATCGGTGACGCCCAGCGCCACCGGCCTGACGACGACGCCGTCGCACGCCGGGCGCGAGCTGAACGCGCCCGCCCTCAAGCGCACGCTTGCGGCGGCGCTCGTCTTCCCAACGCATTCGGCGGACATCCCGGTCACGACCAAGCCCGTGGCGCCGAAGGTCTCCAGCACGCAGCTGGCGCAGAAGGAGGCCGCGTACATCATCGTCGACCGCCACGACCACGTCCTGCGCTTCTACCAGCACCTGAAGCTCACCCACAGCTACCCGATCGCGGTCGGCCGGCAGGGCCTCGAGACGCCGCAGGGCCTCTACGACGTGCAGTGGAAGCAGACGAACCCGTCGTGGTACGTGCCCAACTCGGCCTGGGCGGGCAAGCTCGCCGGCAAGACCATCCCGCCCGGCCCCGACGACCCGATCAAGGCCCGCTGGATGGCCTTCAACGGCGGCGCCGGCATCCACGGCATCGACCCCAGCGAGTACGGCTCGATCGGCCACGACGCCTCGCACGGCTGCGTGCGGATGCGGATCCCCGACGTCATCTCGCTCTACGCGCGCACGCCCGTGGGCACGCCCGTGTACGTGGCCTAGGACGTGCGCAAGGGCGAGCCGTCCCGCGCCTCGGCCGCGATCGTCGGCGGCGGCATCGGCGGGATCGCGGCGGCGGTGTCGCTCCTGCAGGCCGGCTTCGACGTCCACGTCTACGAGCGCGCCGGCGCGGTCAGCGAGGTCGGCGCCGGCATCCAGGTCAGCCCCAATGCGTCGCGCGTCCTGCATCGCCTGGGACTGGCCGACGACCTGGCGCGCATGGGCGTCCGCCCGCTGGCCTGGCACCAGCGCCGCTGGGACGACGGGCGGACCCTGCTGCGCGCCGACCTGGGCGATGCCGTCATCGAGGCCTTCGGCTTCCCCCACTACCAGATGCACCGCGCCGACCTGCTCGGCACCCTCGTCGGCGCGCTCCCGCCCGAGCGCCTGCACGTCGGCCACCGGTTCACCGGGCTCGTCGACCACGGCGACCGCGTCGAGGCGACCTTCGCGAACGGCACGACGATCGAGGTCGACCTCCTCGTCGGCGCCGACGGCATCCACTCGGCCGTCCGCGAGGTGCTGTTCGGGCCGCAGGACCCCGTCTTCACCGGCTGCGCCGCCTACCGCGGGCTGGTGCCGGCCGAGAGGCTGCGCCACCTCGACCTCGAGGTGACCGCGCAGATCTGGATGGGCCCGGACGCCCACTTCGTCCACTACTTCGTGCAGGGCGGGCGCCTGGTCAACTTCGTGGCGGTCATCGAGCAGGACAGCTGGACGCGGGAGTCGTGGACCGACCCCGGCGACCCGGCGGATGCGATCGCCGCCTTCGAGGGGTGGCACCCGCAGCTGCACGAGATCCTGCGGGCGGTCGACGAGACGTTCATCTGGGCCCTGTTCGACCGCCCGCCGCTGCCGCGGTGGTCGCGCGGGCGCGTCACGCTGCTCGGCGACGCGTGCCACCCCATGCTGCCCTTCATGGCCCAGGGCGCCGCCCAGGCCCTCGAGGACGGCGCCACGCTCACGGCCTGCCTGGCCGCGGAGGCGGACGTCGCCGCCGCCCTGCGCCGCTACGAGCAGCTGCGCGTGCCGCGCGCCTCGCGCATCCAGGCGCTGTCGACCGAGAACAAGACGCGCTTTCACCTGCCCGACGGCGAGCGCCAGCGCGAGCGCGATGCCCTGATGGCGGGCGGCGGGACGGACTTCGCCATCCGCGCCGTCGAGTGGATCTACGCCCACGACGCGGCCGCCGCCGTCGCGTAGCGCGCGGCGGCGGCTCGCGCCGCGGTCAGGCGGTGCCGGCGCGAGCGTCGATGAGCTCCTGCGCCTCGCGCAGCTCCCCGTTCGGCGAGGACCCGTTGCCGTGCCCCAGGCCCGCCGCGACCCGGGCGCCGATCTGCTCGTCGACGCGCGTCCAGTAGGCGATGACCCGCAGCTGCATCTCGCTCGACACGTCGTCGGAGGCGTGCTCGACGATGTTGGAGACCAGCGCCTCGCGGGCCTCGTCGTCCATCACCTCGCGCACGAGCGTGCCCGGCTGCGAGAAGTCGTCGTCGGCGGCGTGACGCGCGTACACCGTCCGCGCGAGCTCGGCGGCGTCGACGTCCCAGCCGATCTCGACGCCCTTGGCGGGGTCGGCCGCCGGGCCGCCGTAGGAGTTCGGCGCGTACACGGGCTGGTCGCCCGCGTGGTGATAGGTCATCTGCCCGTCCTTGTTGTAGGAGTGCACGGGGCACTGCGGGCGGTTGATCGGCAGCTGCTCGTAGTTGGGGCCGATGCGGTGCAGATGCGTGTCGTGGTAGCTGAAGATGCGCGCCATCAGCATCCGGTCGGGCGACAGGCCGGTCCCCGGGACGAGGTTCGAGGGGTTGAAGCTCGCCTGCTCGACCTCGGCGAAGAAGTTGGCCGGGTTGCGGTCGAGGACCATGCGGCCCACCTCGATGAGCGGGTAGTCGCCCTTGGGCCAGACCTTGGTGAGGTCGAAGGGGTTGAAGCGGTAGTCGGCCGCCTCGGCGAACGGCATCACCTGCACGTAGAAGGTCCACTCCGGCGCGTCGCCCGCGGCGATCGCGTCGTGCAGGTCGCGGCGATGGTGGTCGCCGTCCTCGCCGGCCAGGCGCGCGGCCTCGTCGCCGGTCAGGTTCTGGATCCCCTGGTTGGTCTTGACGTGGTACTTGACCCAGAAGCGCTCGCCGCCGGCGTTGACCCACGAGTAGGTGTGGCTGGAGAAGCCGTCCATGTGGCGCCAGCTGGCGGGGATCCCGCGATCGGACATGAGGATCGTGACCTGGTGGGCGCTCTCGGGCGACAGCGTCCAGAAGTCCCACTGCATGTCGTTGGAGCGCAGGCCGGTGTCGGGCAGGCGCTTCTGGGAGTGGATGAAGTCCTGGAACTTCGACGGGTCGCGGACGAAGAAGACCGGCGTGTTGTTGCCGACCATGTCGAAGTTGCCTTCGTCGGTATAGAACTTCAGCGCGAAGCCGCGCGGGTCGCGCACGGTGTCGGGGAAGCCCTGCTCGCCGGCCACCGTCGAGAAGCGCGCGAAGACGTCGGTGCGCTTGCCGACCTGCGACAGGAACGAGGCCCTCGTGAACGGCGTGACGTCGCCGGTCACCTCGAAGAAGCCGTGCGCGCCACCGCCCTTGGCGTGCACGACGCGCTCGGGCACGCGCTCGCGGTTGAAGTGCTGCATCTTCTGCACGACGTAGTGGTCGTGCAGAACGATCGGGCCGGCCGGGCCCACCGTCAGGGAGTGCTCGTCGCTGGCGGCGGGGATTCCGGAGTCGGTGGTGGTGGCGGGTGGGCGACGAGGATCGGTCATGTCCGGGCGCGTACCCCGGGCCCTCCGCCGGCCATGCCCCGCGCTCGTCCCGCGGTCTCCTCGATGTCGCTAGACCAGGAACTACACGCGAGGGTCGATCGCGGCGGGGTCCCAGGCCCCGGCGCCGCCCGAGGGCCGCAGCGTGTTGGTCGCCGTCGCGCCACCGTCGACCGAGACGACCTCGCCGGTGACGTAGGCCGCGTCGTCGCTGAGCAGGAAGGCCACGAGCGCCGCGACCTCCTCCGGCGTCCCCGCGCGGCGCAGCGGCGTCGTGGCCGCGCGAGCCACCATGTCGCTGCCGCCGCCGGCGGCGCCGCCGGCGCTCGCGAACAGCTCGGTGGGAACGATCCCCGGCGCGACGGCGTTGACGCGCACGCCCAGCGGCCCGCCGTAGACGGCCGCGCTGCGCGTCATGCCGAGCGACCGCGTGCTTGGACGCGTGGTAGGCGAAGAGGTCGGCGCTGCCGCGCAGGCTCGCGATCGAGCCGGTCGTCACGATCGCGCCGCCGCCGCCCTGCGCGGCGAACTGCCGGAAGGCGGCGCGCAGCCCGAGGAACATGCCGCGGACGTTGACGGCGAGGACACGGTCGAAGTCCTCGCTGGCCACGTCGGGCAGGGGCGCGAGCGTGCCGGGGATCCCCGCGTTGAGGTGGTGCAGGTCGATGCGCCCGAAGCGCTCCACCGCCGCCGCCACGTAGCGCTCGACGTCCTCCTCGAGCGCGACGTCGGCCGCGACCGCGATGCGCGTCGCCCGGCAGCGACGCGGCGACCTCGGCCGCGCGCTCGCCGTCGAGGTCGACGACGACGACGCGCGCGCCCTCCGCCGACAGCCGTCGCGCCGTCGCCCCGCCGATGCCGCCCGCGCCGCCGGTGACGATCGCGACCCTGCCGGCCAGACGGCCCTCGCTCATGCCGCCGACCGTGGCCTCGATCCAGCGGACGATCGGCTCGAGCGCCTCGGCGTTGTTGTTCTCGAGCATCATCGCGTGCCCGTTGCCCTCCACGCCCTGCTCGGCCAGCTTGAGGCTCGTGACGTCGCAGCCGGCCTCCTGCAGGAAGTCCACCATCGCGTCGTGGAAGTGCACGAAGGGCGACGCCGGGGCCGAGACGTAGGCGATCGGAACGCGGGCGAGGTTGGGCAGCCGCCGCGGCTTGCCCTCCAGCTCGGCGGGATCGTCGACGGGCGGGTCGTAGGTCAGCGGCGCCGCCGTCAGCCCGTAGTCGAGCGTGAGCCCGAGCTGGGGGTTCTCGGCGAACGGCGGCCCGACGGCCTCGATCTCGACGAGCGCCTTGACGAGGTCGGGCCGGGCGTCGGCGATCAGCCAGCCGGCCGGCCCGCCGAGCGAGTGCGCCATGACCACCGCCGGCCCGATGCGGTCCAGCAGCTCGGCGCCGCGCGACTGGTCGAGCGCCTGGGAGACCTTGAGCTCGGGCACCGGGCCGCTGGAGACGACGATCGCCTCCAGCGCCGGGTCGTCGTCCTCGCCCGTGCCCGGCCACTGCGTGTGCAGATGCGCGGTCGGGTGCGACATCGGCCCCTCGGTCGGGGAGCGGAAGATCCCGACGCCGGCCTCGAACGGGAACGGCGCCCCCATCGGGGCGATGACGTCGGGATGAAACGACGATCGCCCGTGGCCCGGGCGGTCGACGACGTAGACCTTGTAGCCGCGCTGGACGAGCATCGGCGCCCAGCCCGGGCGGCCGTCGAAGGTCTGCATCCAGTCGAGCCCCTGGCCGCCGCCGCCGTGGATGAGCACGATCGGATAGGGCTGGGTGACCTCGACGGGCTCCTCCCACTCGACGTACATCGGCCCGCGCACGACGGTGCCGTATTGGCTCTGGACCCGCTCGATGCCGGTCCAGAAGAAGCCGCGGCGCGAGGTCACGGGATCAGGCGAGGACACGGACGACCTCCTCGTACTCGTCGTCGGTGACGGGCTCGAGCCAGTCGGCCGGGCCCACCGAGATGGCCAGGTGCAGCAGGTAGGAGTCGGGCGCGCCGCCGTGCCAGTGGCGCTCGCCCGCCGGGATGTGGGCCACGTCGCCGGGCTCGAGGACGACGCCGCGCTCCTCGTCGGAGGACCACAGCAGGCCGCGCCCGTGCGTGACGTGCAGGACCTGCGCGGTGCCGTGGCGGTGCCAGTGGGTGCGCGCGCCCGGAGCGAAGAAGACGCTGTTGACGGTGATGCCCTCGTCGGCGAGGACGACGTCGCCCCACACCTCGCCGGTGAACGTGTCGGTGCGCTGCTCGGAGGGCCTGCCCTCGCGGCCGCGGACGATCTTCATGTCGCCTCCCTGGTCTGGTCGTGGACCCGCACGCCCCCGGCGATGTCGCCGAGCGCGTCGACCACGCGGTTTGAGATCTGGTCGCCGTAGCCCAGCGCCGCGGCGAGATGGAACGCGGCCAGGCACGGCGGCCCGTTGAGGCTCGTGACGCCCAGCTCGCGCACGAGGTCGAGGTAGAGCATCACGTCCTTGGCCATCAGGTCGCTCGTCAGCCCGCCCTCGAGGTAGTCGCCCTCGACGATCTTCGGGAAGCGGTTCAGCGTGGCGAAGTTCACGCCGCTGCTGGCGTTGACCACCTCGAGCAGCTGGCGCAGGTCCAGGCCGGCCTTGCGGCCCGCGACCATCGCCTCGGCGGTGGCGGCGAGGCTGATGGCATTGAGGAAGTTGTTGATGAGCTTGGCGGTGTGGCCGCTGCCGCTGGCGCCCATGTGGTGCACGGCGCCGGCGAAGTGCGCGAGCACGGGCCGCACCGCGTCGAGCGCCTCGGGCTCGCCGCCGGCCATGATCGTCAGCGTGCCCGCCTCGGCGCCGGCGGCGCCGCCCGAGATCCCGGCGTCGAGGTAGGCCACGCCGCGGCCGGCCAGGCGCTCGTGGATGGCGAGCGTCGAGGCCGGCGCCGCGGTGCTGAGGTCGACCACGATCTGCCCGTCGCGCAGATCGTCCTCGAGCTCGTCGACCACCGCCTCGATGGCGGGCGAGTCGGGCAGCGAGAGGAGCACCACGTCGGCGGCGCCCGCCACGTCGGCGAGCGACGCGGCCGACCGCGCGCCGGCGCCGGCGGCCCGCGAGGCGTCGAGGTCGAAGCCCACCACGTCCTCGCCGCCGTCCACGAGCCGGCGCGCGATGCGCCCGCCCATGTTCCCCAGGCCCGACGACCCCGACGGTCACGCGCCCAGCTCCTCGATCAGGATCGGCACGCCGACGGCGCAGGAGTGGATCCCGATGACGCTCACGAGCTCGATGACCTCCATGATCTCCTCCCGCGTCGCGCCGAGCCCGAGCGCGTTGCGGATGTGCGCGCGCAGGCCGGGCTCGTAGAGGTGCGTCGCCGCGACGTCGAAGGCGATGTAGATCATCTCCTTGACCTTGGGCTCGAGCACGCCGTGCGTCCACGGGACCCCGGAGAACTGCGTGTAGGCCGCCAGGAACTCGGGGTCGAGCGCGAGGATGTCGTCCCAGAACGGGTGCCAGTAGCCGCGCTTGGCCTCGAAGTCCGCCTTGACCTCGCGGCGGCGCTCGTCGAGCTCGCGGTCGATCGGCTGCCCGGCCGCCTCGAGCTCCTCCACGAGGATCGGCACGCCGATGTTGCAGGCGTGGATCCCCAGGGTGCTCGTGAGCTCGAGCACCTCCATGAGCTCCTCGCGCGTCGCCCCGTGGCCGATCGCGTTGCGCACGTGCTGGCGGATCCCCGGCTCGAACAGGTGCGTCGCGGCGGCGTCCATCGCGAGGAGCACGAGCTCCTTGACCTTGGGCTCGAGCGGCCCGTTGCGCCACGGCACCGACGAGAAGCTCAGGTACGCCTCGAAGAAGTCGGGGTCGATGTCGAGCAGGCCCTCCCACAGCGGGGTCCAGAAGCCGCGCGCCTCGATGAAGGCCTCGCGCAGCTCCCGACGGCGGTCGTCAGTCATCGGATCTCCACGGCGAAGTCGTGCGCCGAGCCCTCGACGCGCGGGTAGCGGGTCATGATCTCGGCGTCGTGGCCGGGCACGAGGTGCGCTCCGGGCCCGGACAGCTCGCGGAGCGTGTCGTAGGCCTCGTACATCTCCGCCAGGTCGGCGATGACGCCGAAGGGCCGGTCGCGCTCGAGCTCCTCGTAGAAGTGCAGCGCATCCGAGGCGAGCACGGTCCAGCCGGCGATGGCGTCGATGCCGAGCGCCATCTGCCCGGGCGAGTGACCGCCGAGCAGGATGGCGTGCACGCCCTCGGCGATCTCCTCGCCGCCCTCCAGGCGGCGCACGCGCCCCGCGTCGACCGCGGCGAGGACCTGGCCCAGCTCGGCCGCCTCGACCGCGTGGGCGAACTGCGCGCGGCGCGCGAGCGGACCGAGCCAGAAGTCGAGGTCGCGCGCCGCGACGAGCAGCTCGGCGTCGGGGAAGAGGTCGAGGTTCCCCGTGTGGTCGTAGTGCAGGTGGGTGAGCACGACGCGCGAGACGGTCTCGGGACCGACCCCGAGCGCCGCCATCGCCTCCGCCGGCTCGATCAGGCAGGTGCGCCCGCGCCGGCGCCCGACGTCGGGATCGAAGCCGGTGTCGACGAGGATCGTCTCGTCGCCGCGGCGCACGATCCAGAAGTAGTAGTCGAGCACCTGCGGGCCGTCGGGCTCGCCGTAGGCCTGGTAGCGGTAGTAGGCCTCGCTGCGGGTCGTCTCGAGCGTCCCGTAGCGCACGGCGAGCACGCTCCAGCCGCTACTCATCGCCGACCACGACCCCGGCGTCCTGCTCGAGCATGAGCACGATCTCGGTGCAGTCCGCGCCGGCCGCCGCGCTCGCCGCCGCCCGCGACCAGAGCTCACCCACGGTGGCGCCGAGCGCCATCGGCACCTCCCGGCGCCGCGCCTCCTCCAGGCACAGCTGGACGTCCTTGTGCATGAGCTCGAGCCGGAAGCCCGCCCCGAAGGTCCGCGGCAGCACGTGCCTGGGGAACTTGTCCGCGCTCGCGGTGTTGCGCCCGCTGCTCGAGTTGAAGACGTCGAGCAGCGTGCGTGCCGACAGGCCGCCGTGCACGCCGAGCGCCAGCGCCTCACCGGTGATCGCGATCGCGCTGGCCGAGAGCAGGTTGTTGAGGACCTTGGCCAGCTGGCCCTGGCCGGGCTCTGCGCCCACGAGCACGACGTTGCGCCCGAGCGCCTCGAGCAACGGGCGCAGGCGAATCGAACAGCGCCGCGTCGCCGGCGGCCATGATCGTCAGCGTCCCGGCCTGCGCGCCCGCGACGCCGCCGCTCACGGGCGCGTCGAGGCACGCGACGCCCGCCGCGCTCAGGGTCGCCGCCACCTCGGCGGCGACCTCGGGCCCGGTCGTCGACAGGTCGATGAAGGCCTCTATCGCGTCGCCCTGCGCGAGCTCGCCCGCGACCGCGCGGACGATGTCGGGCGTCGGCAGGCTGACCAGCACGGTGTCCGCGGCGTCGGCGACCGCGCCGGCCGAGGCGCAGGCGCGCGCCCCGCGCGCGACGTGCGGCGCCATCGCCTCGGCGCGCGTGTCGTAGACCGCGAGATCGTGCCCGGCGTCGAGGAGCCGCGCGACCATGTGCGCGCCCATCGCGCCCAGGCCGACGAAGCCGACGGTGCGGTCAGCCGACACGCTGATGCTGCCCGAGCGCGGCTTCGGCGCTCTGCTCGTACCGGCTCGAGTCCTCGGTCATCGGCAGCCCCTCGCGATCATCGGTGTCCTGACAACCGCAGTTCTATCGCCTGAGCGCAGCAGCCCGCCTCTGACCCACGGCAGGAGCGCCGCTCTTGGGCTCGGGCGCGCCTGCGTAGTCGTCCGGACCCGCGGTCGTGCAAAGGGCGGATGTGCCCGCGCGCGGCGCGCGGGACGCTCGGTCGCGGAAAGGAGATGCCATGGTCACCGAGACCATCGAGCGCCCGGTCCAGCGGCCCGCCGCCGACCTGGAGGCGCTCTTCCCCGGCCGGTACCTCAGCGTGTCGAGCTTCAAGCGGGACGGCACCGCCGTCGCGACGCCGGTGTGGTTCGTGTCCGATGGCGGGCGGCTGTTCGCGCTGACCGACCTGCACTCGGCGAAGGTCCGGCGCATTCGCCGCGACCCGCGTGTCCTGGTCGCGTCGTGCCGCGCGGGTGGCAGGCTGCGCAGGGAGCCGCTCCCGGCGCGCGCCGAGGTGCTGACCACCATCCCCGAGTTGGAGCGCGTGCAGAAGCTTCTGAGCGCGCGCTACAAGATCTCCTACCGCGTCGTGATGGGGATCTACCGGCTCGGGCGCCGCCTGCGCGGCCAGCGCGGCCTCGGCGACGGCGCCGCGTTGGCGATCACGGTCGAAGATCGAGGCGCATCACGACACGTCGCAACGTTGGACGGCTGACCTCCCTGAAGCCGGCGTCGGCGAAGACGCTCTCGGTGCCGACGTGGAGCTCTTCGGCGATCACGTTCTTCGTGTTGATGGGGTAGCCCTCGATGGCGCGGGCGCCGCGCTCGCGGGCGAAGTCCACCGCGGCGCGCGCGAGCGCCCGGCTGACGCCGCGCTTGCGAAAGCCCGCGCGCGTGAACAAGCAGGTCACGGCCCACACGCTGTCGTCGGCCCTGTCCTCCGCGCGGCCCTCCCACGGGACGCGGAAGTTGCGCAGCAGGCCCGCGTAGGCGGTGCGCGGCTCGACCGCGCACCAGCCGACGGGCTCGCCGTCGAGGTACGCGACCAGGCCACTGGTCGTGTCCGACTCAGGATGGCCGCAGTCGGTCTGCTGGCGCAGCCGGTGGGCGCGTTCTTCGGCGGGAAACGAGCGAAAGGACTCGCGCGGGCGCAGCTTGTAGCGCTGGCACTGGCACTGGGCCCCCTGGCCGCGCGTCCCGAAGACCGTCTGCAGGTCCGTGCAGCTCGCCTCGTTGGCGGGCACGACGCGGACCGCGGATCCCGTTGCCGTCATGCGCGGGCTCAGCCGTAGGCGACTTCGGCCATGATCAGCGCGGCGATCTCCTCCGGGGCCTCCAGGTAGGGCAGATGCGCCCGGCCGGGCAGGCTGCGGTAGGTGGCGTTCGCGAGTGCGTCGGCCAGCTCGGCGCTGCGCCGGACCTTGATCGAGATGTCGAGGTCGCCGCAGGCGACGATGGCCGGGATCGCGATCTCGTGCGCGCGGCCCGCGGCGTCGAGTCCACTCGCGCCATCGGCGTCAGACTCGCCGTTGGCGATCACGATGCGGTTCATGTCGAGGGCCAGCTCGCGCGGTGGACCGCTGACCCGGCCCTCCGGCCCGGCCGGCCCGTCGAGCCACAACCGGACCTCCAGCCGGTTGCAGGCCTCCTGCTCGCCGGCCGTCCAGGCGGCATCGATGGCGCCGGCGAGCCCATCCGTCGCGGCGTTGTAGGCCTCCTCGTCGAGCTCGGGGTCGCCGCTGACGGCGGGCGCCAGGAGGACGAGTCCGGCGACGCGCTCGGGCGCCTCGAGCGCGGCGTCCAGCGCGACCTGGCCGCCCATCGAGCTCCCGACCAACCAGGCGGGCGCATCCGGCGACACGGCGTCGAGCACGGCCAGCAGGTCATCGACATGCCGGAAGGGCCCACCGGCCGGCGGCACGTCGCCGAACCCTCGCCGGTCATACGCGACAACGTCGCGCCCGGCGGCGCCGAGCCGTGCGCCCACCTCGCGCCAGCAGCGCCGGTCGCACACGCCCGCGTGAAGCAGGACGATCGTCGCGCCGGCGCCGTGCCAGCGATCACCTACGAGCGTCGCGCCCGCGGCCGCGATCTCCACCCGCTCATGGGTCACAGCGGGAGCCTACTTCCGCCTGACGCCGCGGCGCCGTCGACGCGACGCCGGGCCCGAGTCAGGTCGCCACGCCGAGGGTGATGGCGCCGCGGTAGCCCTTGCGGCCGTGGCTGCGCCTGCTCAACCTGAGCGTCGCGCGCGAGCGCCCGGCCTGGGCGTAGATCATGTCCTCGGCGTGGCTCGTGTCGGGCTGGCCGTGGGACTTGTAGGGGGAGTGGCGGTAGACGGCCGCGGTGGTCTTCTCGTCGAAGAAGACCTGACCGGTGTGGACGACGCTGCCGCCCACGTGGACCTTGAGGTGGATGTGCGGCGTGCGCCCGCGATACCAGCCGGGATAGATGGTCAGGAAGCGCACGCGACCCTCGGCGTCGGCTCGCTGATGGCCGCGCAGGTAGCGGTCGGAGTCGGTCGGCGAGGCGTGCTGGCCGCCCGGCGCGCCGGCGGATCCGCTCTCGTAGCCGGAGTAGACGCCGACCGCGTCGCAGTGCCAGATCTCGACGTCGGCGCCCTTGATCGCCGTGCACGTCTTGGCGTCCTGCACGGCGAGGACGAGCTCGAGGGGCAGGCCGGGCCTGCCCTCGGTGATGTCGCGGCGCGTGAGCTCGTTGTCGATCCAGTACGGGCCCTCGGTGACCTCGGGGCTGAGGACGCACGTGGTGGCGGCCTGCGCGCCCGTGGTGGCGAGCACGCCGGACGCGCGCGCCCCCAAGGCCCCCGTGAGGCCCAACCCGGCGAGAGTGAGGACCGCTTCGCGGCGGCGCAGCAGACGGGCTTGCTTGTTCATGGCGCCAGCATCGGGACGCGTCCTCAGAGCGGCCTGGGCCGAACCTGAGAGCTCCCTGGGCCGGGCGGCTCAGGCAATTCCCAGGGCCACCTCGCACTGCTCCAAGCGGGCGCGCCGACGCTGTGCCCATCATGCCGACGATTCCCAAGTCCCTGCGCCCGCGGCTCTCGCGGCTCGCCCCCGCCACCGCGCCCGCCGCGCCCGCGCCCACTGGCGCCCGCCGCGGCCCGGAGGCCTTCGACCAACCGCGCCAGCGCGCGGTCACGCGCCGCCGGGCGCTGCCCTTCCCCGAGCTCGGGGCCCTGCTGCTCCTCGCAGGAGTGCTGAACCTGTGGGCGCTCGACCGCAACGGCTGGGCGAACGACTACTACAGCGCGGCCGTGCGCTCGATGAGCACGAGCTGGCACAACTTCCTCTACGACTCGTTCGACCCGAGCGGACTGATGACGGTGGACAAGCCGCCGCTCGCGCTCTGGGTCCAGGCGCTTTCAGCCAGGGTCTTCGGCTTTCACTCGTGGAGCATCCTCGTGCCCCAGGCGCTCATGGGCGTCGCCACGGTCGCCCTCGTCTACGACCTCACGCGCCGCCTGTGGGGGCGCACGGCCGGCTTCGTGGCCGGGCTCGTGCTGGCGGTGACGCCGATCACGGTCGCGATCTCGCGCCACAACAACCCCGACGCGCTGCTGGCGCTGTGCTGCGTGGGCGCCCTGTGGTGCCTGGTGCGCGCCCTGCAGGACGGGCGCACCCGCTGGATCGTCCTGGCGGGCGTGTGCGTCGGCCTGGGCTTCGAGACGAAGATGGGCGCCGCCCTGCTCGTCGTGCCCGCGATCGTCGCGGCGTGGCTGTGGGTCGCGCCCCGCGGTCGCCTCACGGCGGTGCGCCAGCTGCTGGCCGGCGGCGCCGCAATGGTCGTCGTGGGCGGCGCCTGGCCGCTGCTGATGATGCTCACGCCGGCGTCGAGCCGCCCGTGGATCTCGGGCACGAGCGACAACAGCATCATGAGCCTGATCCTCAACTACAACGGCCTCGGGCGCCTCGACGGGCAGGCCGGCGGCCCGCAGATCGCCGGCGGCGGTGGAGGTCCCGGCGGGGGCACGACCTTCGGCGGCGCCACCGGCCCGCTGCGCCTGTTCAACGAGGGCCTCGGCGGGCAGGCCGGCTGGCTGCTCGGCTTCGCCGTCGTCGCGATCGTCGCGCTCGCGGTGGTCACGCGCCTGCGGCGCACCGACGCCCGCACCGGCTGGCTGGTCGCCACCGGCGGGATGTTCCTGACGATCGCCGTCGCCTTCAGCTTCGCCCAGGGGATCTTCCATCCCTACTACGTCGCGCAGCTGGCGCCCTTCACGGCCGCGCTCGTCGGCGCCGGGTCGGGCTGGTTCGTCACCCGGCACCGTGCCGCGGGCATCGGCGCCGCCGCGGCGCTGGCGGCCGGGGTGGCGACCGAGCTGCTCGTGCTCCACAACCTCCCCGGTCAGCTCACGTGGCTGCCCACCGTCCTGCTCGTCGGCGGCGCGGTGACGGCCGTGGCCCTCGTCGCGGTCCGCGGACCGCTGCGCGGCGCCCTCCTCGCGGCCGCGCTCGGGCTGCTGCTGCTCGCCCCCGCGAGCTGGGCCGTGCAGACGCTCGGGCACGCGACCACCGGCACGTTCCCGGCGGGCGGCCCGTCGCAGGTCGGCTTCGGCGGCGGCCCCGGCCGCGGCGGCGCGGGCCCCGGCGCAGGCGGCCCCGGCGGCTTCGGCGCTCCCACGGGCGCCGGAACGGGCCTCGCCGCGCCGCCCACTGGCACCGGCGGGCGCTTCGGGGGCGCCCCCGGCGGCGCCGGCCCCGGCCGCGCCGGTGGCGGCATGGGCGGCGGCTTCGGCGGCGACACCGCCGGGCTCAGCCAGGCCGTGGCCTACGCCAGCCAGCACGGGGGCGGCGCCGTCGCCGTCTCCAGCCAGTCCGGGGCCGCCGCCTCGATCATCCAGTCGGGCGCGAACGTCGCGGGCATCGGCGGCTTCTCGGGCCGCGAGAGCCAGGTCACCACGACGTGGCTGGCCGACGCCGTGCGCAGCGGGCGCGTGCGCTGGGTGCTGACGAGCGCCAGCGGCGGCTTCGGCGGCAACGACGATCGCGTCGGCAGCTCGCAGGTCATGGCCGCGGTGGCCAAGGTCGGCCGCAAGGTGACGATCACCAGCGGCTCGTCGACGACGACCCTCTACGACCTCAGCGGCCGCGCGGACGCGCTGGCGGCCGCCGGCTCGTAGCGCGGCGTCCGCGGCAGGGCGCGCACGTCGGGTGCCGGGCGGTACTCGTCGTGCGCGCCGTCGCGCACGTAGCCCCAGCGCGGCCCGCTGCGGGCGATTGCGTCCAGGGCGTCGACCAGGCAGTCGACGTCCTGCGCCGTGGTCCCGAGTCCGAAGCTCGCCCGCACGGCCCCGGGCAGGGCGGGCCGGCCGCCGGAACGGAGCTCTGCGCGCAGGGCGTCGAGGTCGTCCGCCGGCACGTCGAGCAGGTGGGCCACCAGCGGGTGAGCGCCGAAGCGGCCGTGGCGCACGCCGATGGCGTGCTCGGCGCTCAGGATCGCGGCCAGCAGCGGGTGGTGGTAGCCCTCGAGCTCGAAGGTGACCAGGCCGACGCGATCGACGGTCGGATCGCTCCACAGCTCGAGCGGCCTCAGCCCCGGCACGCGGGCGAGGCCCGCCGCCAGGCGTGCGGACAGGCCGCGCTCGTGCGCCTGCACCCGGTGCATGCCGAGCTGACCGAGGATCCGGCACGCCGCCCCGAGGGCGACCGCGCCCACCACGTTGGGCGAGCCGGCCTCGTAGCGCTCGGGCGCGTCGGCCCAGACGACGTCGTCGAGCGTGACGAGCTCGATCGCGCCGTCGCCGCGCAGCAGCGGCTCGCCGCGCTCGAGGGCGCGGCCGCAGGCGACGAGCGCGCCGGCCCCGAACGGCGCGTAGAGCTTGTGCCCCGACAGCGCGAGGTAGTCGATGCCCGTCCCGGCCATGTCGATCGCGCGATGAGGCGCGAGCTGGGCGGCGTCGACGAAGAGCTCCGCGCCGTAGTGATGCGCGACCGCGGCGAGCTCGGCCAGCGGCCACACCTCGCCGGTGACGTTCGAGGCGCCCGTGACGGCGACGAGGTCGATGCGCGGCTGCGCCACCCGCAGCGCGTGCTCGCAGCGCTCCACGAGCTCCCACGCGCTGTCCGGGACGGGCAGCACGGTCAGGTCGTGGCGACGCCACGGCAGCATGTTCGCGTGGTGCTCGGCCGCGGTCGAGAGCACGCGGCTGCCCTCGGGCAGCGCGGCGGCGAGGACGTTGATGGCCTCGGTCGTGTTGCGCACGAGCACGACGGTGCCGTCGCGGGCACCCACGAACTCGGCCACCGCCCCGCGGGCGCCCTCGTACGCCGCGCTCGCCAGGCGCGACTTGTAGCCGCTGCCGCGATGCACGCTGCTGCACCAGGGCATGAACTCCTCGACGGCGGACCACACCCCGGCCATCGCCGGCGTGCTCGCCGCGTAGTCCAGGTCGACGTAGCGCCGCGTGCGCCCGTCCAGGCACGGCACCTCCACGTCGGCCCCGATCATGGCCGTGCGCTCGGCCAGAGACTGCTGCACCACTCACCCCCGGATAGCTCCTACCGATCATGGGGCGTGAGGTCGAGAGGAACATCGTTCCCCCGCGCCGGCGAGGCGGCGCAGCACTCCTCGACGCGGGCCGCGAGGCATGCGATGAGCTGCAGGAGCACGATGTTGGTGGGCACGACGGCGCGCGCCGCCCGGGCATCGACCGTCAGGCCACCGTCGGCGCCGGGCGCGATCGTCGCGAGCGTCACGCCGGGGTCGGGCGCCGGAGCGCCACATGCTGCCCGTGCCAGCACCGCGAGCGCCTGCGCGATCTCTCCCGCGCGGATGAGCTCGAGCGCCGCCTCGCTGCACTCGGCCGTGGCCGCCGGCGCGGTCCCCTCACGGATCTCGACGCGGTGGCCCTCGATCCAGGTCCCGGCCTCCGAGCGCCCCTCGTCGTCGCCCAGCACCGACGGGGCGACGTCCGCCTCGTGGGCCTCGTAGCGCAGCGCCACCACCATGCTCGCCGGCGGCGGCACGCGTGGCAGCGCGACCTCCACCTCTCGGGGCACGACGATGCGCCGCCCCCACCCGTCCAGCGCCAGGCCCGCGCCGACGCAGATGCCGGGCCCGTCCGCCGTCTGCGCCGGCGTGACCTCGAGCCCGCACACGACGCCGGCGCCCAGCACGAGCCGCGCCAGCTGCGCATCGGCGCCGCGGAGGTACTCCTGCTCCATCTCGAGGTCCGAGACCGCGAGGAACTTGCCTGCGTAGTAGCGGTTGCGGCGCGGGGCATGCAGCGCCGCGAGGCGGCGGTCGTCGGAGCCGGAGGAGGTCATCGGTCGTCCCTTCGTGTCGCACGGATCGATTCCCGAACGAGGGCAAGCATGACGAGCCGCCGCGCCGCCGGTTGCGATCCGCGACCGTGTGGACACTTGCCCAACGTGGACTTCGAAGAGCTCTATCGCGCGACCTATCCCCGCGTGCTCGCCTACGCGCGTTCGATGGCCTCACGGGAGGACGCCGACGACGCGGTCGCCGAGACCTACGCGATCGCCTGGCGCCGGCAGCGCGACATTCCTCGCAGCGCCGAGCTGGGCTGGCTGATCGGCGTCACGCGCCGGGTCCTGGCCAACGCGCGGCGCAGCCGCCGGCGCGCCGGCGCGCTCCATGCGCTGCTCGATCTCCAGCCGCACACCCCGGGCCCCGATCCCGCCGAGCGCATCGAGGACAGCGAGCTGCGTGCCGCGCTCCTGGCGCTCTCGCCGCTGGATCGCGAGGCCATCGTGCTGACGGCCTGGTTCGACCTCTCCAGCGCCGATGTCGCGCAGGCCCTCGGCATCACGCCCGCGGCGTTCCGCATGCGGGCGGCGCGAGCGCGCCGCCGGCTTCGCGGCGCCCTGCAACCGACCACGACCCGGGAGAGCCCCCAATGGCACACGACCTGACCGATGACCTCGCACGCCGTCTGCGTGCGGCCCGCCCGCCCATGGGCCATGCCGACGAGAACGCGTTCGACGCCGAGCTGCTGGCGCGTGTGCGCGAGCAGCCGATCGCCCCGCGGCGCAGCGTTCCGCGCGCCGTGGCCGTACCGGTGGCGGCCGGCCTCACCCTCACCGCCACCGCGGTCGTGATGCTCGGCGGCGGCCCCGGCGACGTCGGCGGCCCGTCCTCGGCCTCGGCGATCACCCAGGCCCTGCACTGGCTGAGCCCGCCGCACGGCACGGTCCTGCACGTCCGCAGCGTGGAGACGCAGGGGTCCGAGACGACCACGCGCGAGCTGTGGCAGTCGGCGGACCACCCGGCCTCCTCGCGCATGCTGACCGAAGGGGCGCACGCCTTCGAGACGGCGGGCGGCGCGCTCTACGACCCCGCGACCGACACGATCTACGACGCGCCGGCCAAGCCGCCGCTCGAGGCCGACGGACCCAAGGCCAACGACGGGCAGAAGGAGGTCGCGCGGGCCGGCATGCCCGGGACCGGCAAGCCGGGCTCCGAAACGATGCCGGCGGGCGACCCCGTCGTCGACAAGGTCCGGTTCCTGCTCCAACAGGGCCAGATGGTCGTCAAGGGCCGTGAGATCCACGACGGGATCGACACCTGGGCCGTCTCGCTCAAGGCGGACGTCGGACGTCCGGTGTGGACGCTCTGGGTCTCCGCCGCGGACGGCAAGCCCGTCGAGCTGCGCGATCCCGGCCGCGACGCCAGCGAGCAGCCGCAGGTCATCCGCTGGCCGGCCTACGAGGTGCTGCACGGCTCGGGCGCCGACCGGCTGCTGACCCTCACGGGCGCCCACCCGACGGCCCGCGTGGTCCACGACCCGGCCCAGGTGGCCGCGGCCGAGCAGCGCCTCCTCCCGCCCAAGCCCTGACCGCCAGGCGCCCCGTTGACGGTGGCGGTCAGCGGGGCGCCGCGGGAACCTCGGCGCTCAGGAGCGAGAGCTGCTGAACCGTGAACGGCGAGGTCACGAGGAAGGCCTGGGTCCACAGGACCGTCCAGCGTCGGGGTCCTGCGCCGAAGGCGACGGTGTGCGCGCTGAGGATGTCGGAGTCCGAGGTCACCAGGGGTCCGATCCTGGTGGGTGCGCCGAAGCGGGCGGCCAGGTCGGCGGTGGCGGCCACCCAGCCGGCATGGGTGTCGTCGAGATGATGAGGCCACGCGGCCACGAGCCCGTCGGGCGACGACGCGAGGGCCGGCGCGCCGGCCACGTCGTCGCCGCCGGGGGACAGACGCCGAATCCTGGCGTCCTGCCCCGACGGGCGCATCGTGGCCATCCACACGGCTCCCGCCGCGCTGCGGTGGCTCGGCGGCGCCGACGGAGAGGCGGCACCGGACACGATCTGCGACCAGGCCACGACGGGCCGCCCCTGGTCGAGGACGGTCGCGGCGAGGCTCACCGTGAAGGTGCCCTTCGGCGACGCGGCGAGCGTCTTGGGGTCGCTGAAGCGACGCGTGCCGAGGCGCCGGACGATGCGGATGGCGCGGACGCCCGCTCCCGCCGGGGCGGCGGAGGTCCAGGCGATCAGCGCGTGCCCGCGCGGCGCGACGGCGACGATCGGGTGCGTCGGACGGTTGCCTGCGGCGAAGCGGCGGACGCGTCCAGGACGCCCGTCGGCGCTCACGGACGCGGCCTCGATCGCCCCCGCGCGAATCCAGGCGACGACGGAGCGGCCCGCGGAATCGATGGCCACCGCGGGCGGCCCTGCACGAGAGGCCGACACGGTGATCGGCGGCCGAAACGCCGCACCGGGAGGCGCGGTGGCGATCGCGACGCGATAGCGACGCGGCGGGGCCGCGGAGTCGGCGGTCTGGAAGGCGACGATCGCGCGCCCGTCCGCCGCCACGGCGACGGCGGGATTGAGCGCGCGCTCGCTCTCCGGGCCCGCGATGCGCTGCGCGGGCTCGAAGGCGCTCAGCTGCCGTACCGTGGCCTCGATGGCCGAGGAGCCGCCGGGGACGTCGCGGCGCCACGCCACCGCGGCGGCGCCGTCCCCACTGGCCGCCGTCACGAACGATGTCCCGCCGGCGCTGCCCGGCAGAGACGTCGGTTGCCAGGAGCCCCCGCGGTCGCGCGCGAACAGCACGTCCGCCGGCGCGCCGCCGACCGGGGCGGCCGGGAGGACGTGCGCGATCGCCACGGCGTTGCCCGCGCGGTCGCCGGCCGCCGTGAACGCGCGCGCGGCGTTCTGGGCCGAGGGTCGCGGGCGATGGTGCCTCGGCGGCGCGCGCGCCGATGGCGGGGACGACGAGAGCGGCGAGGACGGTTGCCGTGACCATGCGAGGACGCACGCGTCAAGCGTGGCGCACGAGGTCTCACCCGTCATCGGGAGGGCTCCACCCGATCCTGCGAAGATTCCCGTAGCGGGTCCCGCAGACCGATCGCGGCGACGCTCAGCAGGACGCCTCGGCCGCCGCCGCGCGCGCTTCCGTGCCGCGCGAAGACCCACGTGCGCAGGGCCACGTAGCGGGTGACGGTCGCCGCCGCGCCGGCGACGACGAGCACCGCCAGCTCGACCGCGCGCGGCGGCGAGGCATCGATGCGGTGCAGGCTGGCCAGCGCGAGCGTCGTCAGCCCCAGCGTGAGGACGTAGACGACGGCTCCGCGCGCGTGATGGTGCAGGAGCCGCTCGCGTCCGCGTACGCCGAAGGTCAGGCGCCGGTTGGCGGCCGTGTTGGCCACCGCGGTCAGCGCGAGGGCGACGGCGTTCGCCCCGCCGGCGCCGAGCATCCCGTGCAGCAGCAGGTAGAGCGCGACGTAGGCGATCGTGCTGAGCACGCCGACGCCCATGAAGCGCGCGACGGGGCCGGCCGCCGCGAGGCGCGCGACGCCGCGCAGATCCTCGATCGCGGTGCTGCACGATGTCGACGCGCGAGTCGGGGTCGTCGACCCAGTCGACCGGGACCTCGTGGATGCGCAGGCCGCTGCGCTGGGCGAGCACGAGCAGCTCGGTGTCGAAGAACCAGCCGTCGTCGCGGACCTCGGCGAGCAGGCGCCGGGCCGCCGTCGCCGTCACGGCCTTGAAGCCGCACTGCGCGTCGGAGAAGTGCGCCCGCAGCACGGTGCGCAGCAGGCGGTTGTAGGAGCGCGAGATGAGCTCGCGCTTGAGGCCGCGCACGACGCGCGCCGAGCGGGCCAGGCGCGTGCCGATGGCGACGTCGCTGTGGCCCGACAGCAGCGGCGCCACCAGCGGGAGCAGGCCGCGCAGGTCGGTCGACAGGTCGACGTCCATGTAGCAGAGCACGCGCGCGTCGCTGTGCGACCAGGCCTCGCGCAGGGCGAGCCCGCGGCCCTTGCGATCCAGGCGCAGGACCTCGACACCGGGCAGGTCGTGCGCGAGCGCCGCGGCGACGGCGGGGGTCGCGTCGGTGCTCGCGTTGTCGGCGATGACGATCCGCCAGGAGAACGGCAGCTCAGCGCTCAGGAAGCGGTGCAGCCGGCGGATGCTGCGCTCGAGCGCGGCCTGCTCGTTGAAGACGGGCACGACGACCTCGACGCTCGGTGCGGCGTGTCGCGGGCCGGCCGGACGTGTGCGGAACGACGGGCGAAGGAGCGTCTGGTCGGCCATGGTCACAGCGTCGGCCCGCGACCCCAGACCGCGGTGGGAGCTGCCTGAGAGCCCTCTGAGAGTCGAACGTCGGTCCTCCCCCGACAGAGCCGGGGACGACCGACGTTCGACCCCTCAGGGCGCCGCGGGCAGCGTGACGACGAAGGTGGCGCCGCCGTCCGGCGCGTTGCCGGCGCGCACGTCGCCGTCGTGGGCGTCGACGATCGCCGCGACGATGGCCAGGCCGAGCCCGGCGCCGCCGCGCCCGCGCTCGCGTCCGGCCTCCGAGCGCCAGAAGCGCTCGAACAGCGCCTCGGCGTCGCTGGTGGGCAGCCCCGGCCCGTGGTCGCGGACCTCGACGCGCACCTCGCCGTCGACGTGCTCGAGGCTCACCTCGATCGGCGTGCCCTCCGGCGTGTGGACGAAGGCGTTGCGCAGCAGGTTGCCCAGCACCTGGCGCAGCTGGTCGCGGTCGCCGAGCACCAGCGCCGGGCCGTCGACCTCGATGCCGATCTCCCGGCCCGGGGCGGCGGCGCGCCCGTCGTCGACGGCGTCGCGGACGAGCGCGGCGAGGTCGAGCTGGGCGTGCGGCGTGTCGGGCACCTCGTCCAGCCGGGCGAGAGTCAGGAGGTCCTCGACCAGCACGCCCATGCGCGCGGCCTCGTCCTCGATGCGCCCCATCGCCTTCTCGACGTCCGCCGGCTCGCGCGCGGCGCCCATGCGGAACAGCTCGGCGTAGCCGCGGATCGAGGCCAGCGGGGTGCGCAGCTCGTGCGAGGCGTCGGCGATGAAGCGGCGCAGGCGGTCCTCGCTGGCCTCGCGCTCGCCGAAGGCCCGCTCGAGGCGGTCGAGCATCGCGTTGAGCGAGATGCCCAGCCGGCCGACCTCGGTCCGCGGGTCGGTCGACTCGACGCGGTGCGAGAGGTCGCCGCCGGCGATGGCCCCCGCCGTGTGTCCGATGCGGTCGAGCGGCAGCAGCCCGACGCGTACGACCGCCCATGAGACGAGGCCGAGGACGATGAGGACGCCGGCGATCACGAGGGCCTCGACGACGAGCAGCTGTTGCAGGGTGTCGTCGGTGGCGCGCAGTGGGATGGCCACGACCGTGATGCTCCCGTCCATCTGATCGGGCGAGGCAACGACGCGGTAGCGCGTGTCCACGCCCTTCTGACCGTTCACGGTGCTGACGTGCCCGGTCGTGAGCTTGGCCGGCAGCTCCGGCTTGGCCGTCACGGTCTGGTTGACGCTGAAGACGTGGTCGACGATGACCTGGCCGCTCGCGTCGCGCTTCTGGCCGTAGGTGCCGGCCGGGATGCCGAAGTTCGGACCGCCGCCGGGCCCGTGCCCCGGGTCGGGGCCGTCGTGCCCGGCATCGGGACCGCCGCCACCCGCCATCCGCTCGAGCGCGACGCTGACCGGATCGATCGCGGCCTTGAGCTCCTGGTCGACGCGGGAGTACTGGAACGAGCGCTGCTCGACGTAGGTGATCGCGCCCGGCGAGCAGCAGGCCGCAGGCCGTGAGAGCCAGGACGGCCACGAGCAGCCGCGCCCGCAGCGAGGCCATCATGTCCGTGGCTGGCGCAGCGCGTAGCCCACGCCGCGCACGGTGTGGATGAGCGGCGGGCCGTGTGCGTCGAGCTTCTTGCGCAGGTAGCTGACGTAGGTCTCGAGCACCCGCGCGTCGCCGTTGAAGTCGTAGTCCCAGACGTGCTCGAGCAGCTGCGCGCGGGTCAGCACGCGCCGCGGGTTGAGCATCAGGTAGCGCAGCAGGCGGTACTCGGTCGCGGTGAGG
This sequence comes from uncultured Actinomycetes bacterium, assembly GCA_963816845.1. Taxonomy (GTDB): domain Bacteria; phylum Actinomycetota; class Thermoleophilia; order Solirubrobacterales; family Solirubrobacteraceae; genus JAOPZW01. The sequence goes on from CAWFMR010000040.1 coordinate 125,000, forward strand.
TCGACGACCGTGCCGCCGCGGCGCACCTCGTGGGCGTCCTCGTCGAGCTCGATGTCCTCGAAGACCAGCCGGCTGGACTCGGGCTCGGCCTCCCCCGTGCGGCGCAGGATCGACCGGATCCGCGCGACGAGCTCCTCGAGGCTGAAGGGCTTGGTGACGTAGTCGTCGCCGCCGAGGCTCAGCCCGCGGATCTTGTCCTCGGTGGCGTCGCGCGCGGTGAGGTAGATGATCGGCACGCGAGCGTGCTGGGCGCCCAGGCGCTGGGCGACGTCGAAGCCCTCCATGTCCGGCAGCATCACGTCGAGGACGATGAGGTGCGGGTGAAACGAGGCCACGGCCGACAGGGCCTGCGCCCCGGTGCCCGCCGACTCCACCGAGAAGCCCTGGAACTTCAGGGCCATCGTCACGACGTCGACGATGTTCGGCTCGTCGTCGACGACGAGCACACGATGTCCGTTGGCGGTCACGCTCACGGCGAGAGTATCGGCGCTGAACCTGGGAGCCGGCTGAGAGAGACATGTGAGCTCGCTGAGCCGTCGAACTGGACCGAATGGCGACCGCACTTGGACCGTAGGGCCAAAGCCACCCCTCGCCCTCCGGGCGTAGCTTCGCGATGGCAAGCGCGAAGAGAGGAGACACCGGTGTCCCTGATCAACGAGCCGCGCCCGACAGCGCTCGGACCGCCGCTGGCCATGCCTGTCCTGGCCGACACCGCGCCAACGCCCGATGACGTCGTGGCCTTCGCGCGCGACAACGACGTGGCGCTCGTCGACCTCAAGTTCACCGACCTCCCGGGCACCTGGCAGCACTTCGCCGTCGCTGCCCGCGAGTTGAGCGAGGGACTGCTGACCGAAGGCGCCGGCTTCGACGGCTCGTCGATCCGCGGCTTCCAGGAGATCAACGAGTCCGACATGCTGCTCGTGCCAGATCCCAGCACGGCGCTGATCGATCCGTTCCACGAGTTCCCGACGCTGTCGCTCGTGTGTGACGTGCGCGATCCGATCACCGGCGAGTCCTATTCGCGCGACCCGCGGCACGTGGCCCGCAAGGCTCAGGACCATCTGACCTCGACCGGCATCGCCGACACGGCGTTCTTCGGGCCAGAGGCCGAGTTCTACATCTTCGAGCACGTGGCCTACGGCCAGGCCGCCAACCGCGGCTTCTACGAGGTCGACTCTCCCGAGGGCTTCTGGAATGCGGGCCAGGGCTTCGGGCGCAACGGCGAGGGGGCGCCCGCGAACCTCGGCTACACCAACCGCTCCCAGCAGGGCTACTTCCCAGCCGCGCCCCTCGACACCCTCGCCGATCTGCGTGGCCGCATGGCGCTCACGCTGGAGCGCATGGGGATCCAGGTCGAGGTCCATCACCACGAGGTGGGCGGTCCGGGTCAGGCCGAGATCGATCTGCGCTTCCAGCCGCTGCTGCGCATGGCGGATGCGATGCAGCTCTACAAGTACGTGGCGCGTAACGTCGCCCGCGAAGCCGGCAAGGTGGCGACGTTCATGCCCAAGCCCATCTTCGAAGAGAACGGCTCGGGCATGCACACCCACATGTCGCTGTGGAAGAGCGGCGAGACGATCATGTTCGACGCGGACAACTACGCGCTGCTGTCGGACACCGGGCGCCACTACGTCGGCGGCCTGCTCACCCACGCGCCGGCGCTGCTCGCCTTCTGCGCGCCGACCACCAACTCGTACAAGCGCCTCGTGCCCGGCTACGAGGCGCCGGTCAGCCTGCTGTACTCGCAGCGCAACCGCTCGGCCGCGGTCCGCATCCCGGTCTACTTCACGCACCCCAAGGCCAAGCGCGTGGAGTTCCGCTCCCCCGATCCGAGCGCCAACCCCTACCTCGCCTTCGCCGCGCTGTTGATGGCGGGGCTCGACGGGATCCAGCGCGGCCTGGAGCCGCCGGATCCGGTGGACGAGAACCTCTATGAGCTGCCGCCTGAACGCCAGGCGCAGATAGCGCAGGTGCCCACGTCGCTGGAGCGAGTACTCGACGCGCTGGAGGCCGACCACGATTTCCTGCTCGCCGGCGACGTCTTCACCTCCGACCTGCTCGAGGCCTACCTCGAACACAAGCGCGGTGAGGTCGACGAGGTGCGGCTGCGCCCGCACCCGTGGGAATTCGCTCTCTACCTCGACGCATGAGCACGCCCCCCGACCACTGGAGCTCGGGCGCACGCAGCCGTTGGCGCGGGGCTCGCCATCACCTGGTCCCGCGCTGGCGGCCGGCGCCGCGGCCGCCGGCGGCGCGGCGCGTGCACCGCAGCGCGATCCGCGCCATCCGCGTCGAGCCGCCGACTACCAACGGCGCGGGCGGGCATTAGCGACGTTTGCGCAGGCCGAGACCGGGGAGGGCAAGAGCATGAGCTTCTCCACCACTCAGGTTCCGACCATCCCGCTGCGCGGCGACGTCGAGATCCCGCAGCTCGGCTTCGGGGTCTTCCAGGTGCCGCCCGATGAGACCACCGAGGCCGCCACGCGCGCCCTGCTCGCGGGCTACCGGCACATCGACACCGCCGCGGCCTACCGCAACGAGGCCGCCGTCGGGCAGGCCATCCACGCCGCGGGCCTCGAGCGCGACGAGGTCTTCGTCACGACCAAGTGCTTCAACGACGACCACGGGTTCGAGCAGTCCCAGCGCGCCCTGCGCGACAGCCTCGATCGCCTCGAGATGGACCACGTCGACCTCTACCTCATCCATTGGCCGGTCCCCTCGCAGGACCGCTACGTCGAGACGTGGCAGGGCCTGATCGAGTCCCAGAAGCAGGGGCTGACGCGCGCCATCGGCGTGTCGAACTTCCAGCCCGCGCACCTCGCTCGGATCGTCGACGAGACCGGTGTGACCCCGGCGGTCAACCAGGTCGAGCTGCACCCGCGCCTGCAGCAGCACGGCCTGCGCCGCGAGCACGCCGACCGCGGGATCGTGACCGAGGCGTGGAGCCCGCTGGCCCAGGGCCAGGTGCTCGACGACCCCACGATCGTGGAGATCGCCGAGGCGCACGACCGCACGCCCGCGCAGGTCGTCATCCGCTGGCACCTGCAGCTCGGCAACGTGGTCATCCCCAAGTCGGTGACCCCGGAGCGCATCGAGGAGAACCTCGCCGTCTTCGACTTCCACCTCAGCGAGGGCGAGATGGCCGCCATCGAGACGCTCGACGTCGGCGAGCGCACCGGCCCGGACCCGGACACCTTCGTGCGCCCGCCCGCGCGGTAGCCTGGCCCGCCCGCCCGGCGGCGGGCGGCGCCTGAGCGCCGCCCGCCACATGTCCGCTAGCGGCTCCCGAGCGCCTTCACGTACCCGGGTCCGTCCGGGCTGCCGACGCCGGTGAGGTTGTCCCACCCGGGCGCCAGGTGCAGCGTCTGCGCCTCGTCGTCGAGCGAGCGCAGGACGCACCGAGGTCCCGTCGCCGGCGTCGACGCCGTTGTTGTAGTTGACGCGCACGACGGCCGGGAACGGGCTCTTGCCCTTGATGTCGTGCAGGACCGGGCTGCCGGCCAGCGCGTAGATCGCCGGGTTGGCGAAGCCGTGCGGTCGCCCGGCGGCCTGGTCGGCGATCGCCTCGAGGCCCGCGTACAGCGGCGAGGACAGGCTCGTCCCGCCGATGCGGTACTCGCCGTACCGCACGCTCCCGTCGGGGAACGTCTGCGTCTCGCCGACGAGCATGCCGGTCTGCGGATCGCCGTCGAGGGCGATGTCCGGCAGCGCTCGGCGGCCGTGCGCCACCCCGTTGGGGACGACGCCGCGCTGGTAGAAGGGCTCGGCGAAGACCGAGCTCACGCCGCCACCGCCGCCGTAGAGGAAGTCGCCCGGGAAGGGCGGCTCCCAGGCGGTGCCGTCGGCCGAGAGGTCGCTCGTGCCCGTGGCCCACGCGGTCTCGAACAGGTAGCCGTTGTTCTTGGCCACCCCGAGGCTCGTGCCGCCGACGGCGGTCACCAGCGGATGCGAGGCCGGGAAGTCGACGTCCGGCCCGCCCCTGGGGTTGGTCTCGGGGTCGTCGGCGCTCTCGTCCCCGTCGTCACCGGAGGAGAACGAGACGCCGATCCCCTCGAGCGCGGCCTGGACGAAGATCGTCGTGTAGGCCTGCTGCAGATCCGGGGTCAGGAACTGCTCGAGGTCGTCCCACGAGTTCGTGATGACGTCGGCGCGCCGGCGCTCGACGATCTTGTTGAGCGCCGCCAGGAAGCCGTCGTCCAGGCAGTTGCGCGCGGCGACGTAGAGGACGTTGGCGCCGGGCGCCATCGCGTGGACGGCCTCGACGTCGAGCGTCTCCTCGCCGTACCAGCCCTGCTCGCCGCACAGGTCGCCGTTGACCTGGTCGTCGAAGCCGTACTGGAACGGTCGCTTGGGCAGGATCTGGTCGAACTGCTTGCGGGCGAAGGCCCGCTGGCCGTGGCGCGTCGCGTACGTGTTGGCGTCCTCGAGGATCGTCGGCGCCGCGTAGGCGTCGGTGATGGCCACCGTCTGACCGCGGCCGTCGATGCCCTTGGCGACGAGCCCGGCGGTGCCGTAGGCGCCCTGGTACTGCGACGGCGTGTAGCCGCACGGCGCGAACGGGACCTTCTGGCCCTTGACCGACGGGTACTGCGTCGCGGTCTTCTCGCCGAAGTACGTCGAGCACGGCGGCGCGTTGACGAACGCGTCGGGCGGCGGCGCACCGCCGCCGGCGCCGGGCCTGATGCCCTGCGGCGCCGACTGGCTCGTGGTGCCCGGCAGGTCGTTCTGCGGGCGGGTGAAGGCGCCCGACTGGTCGAGCCCGGCCACCGCGAGCGACCTTGTCGCTCACCGAGGCCGGAACCGAGAGATTCGTGCTCGGAGCGTCGAGCAGTCGGCCCTTGTAGGCGTAGCGGTGCACGTTCGTGGCGAAGGCGGCCTCGGCCTGCGCGAGCGTCCCCGTCGCCTCGACGTGGTGGTTGTTGGTCGGCACGTCGGTGACCGTCAGGCCGGCGCCGCGCAGGAAGCCCTCGACCGCGGCGACGTCGGCGTCGCTGGGGGCGAAGCGGTCGCGGAAGGCGTCCGGGCTCAGGAACTTCCCGTAGTCCGCGCTCGACGGATCGGTGACCCGGGCGAGCAGCGCGTTCGCCGCGTCGGCGTTGCGCAGGGGCAGGTAGACGGTGACCGTGACCTGCTTGGCGTCCGGCGCCGCGCCGCGATCACGACTGGGCTGGGCCCACTTCGGAACGCTGCCCGGGACCGTGGTGCGGCCGGCAGCGCCGGCCGGCGCCGCGGCGGCGCCGAGCGCCAGCGCGGCAGCGACCAGCACGGCGCCTCTACGAGCGTAGGTATGCATGGAGCGGTATCCCTTCTCGGGGCGCGCCGACAGGCTCCTCCCCCGCGCACGCGCCGTCTGCGAACGGCGGAACCCTTCCATATCGCGCGCGCCGCGGACAGGGGATGAAAGTCTCGTTCTACGGCGCGACGGTGATGACGGCCTTCATGAGCTCGGGCGAGCCGCCGGCGACGTAGCGCAGCGCCTCGGGCGCCCGCTCGAAGGCGAACTCGTCGGTGATCAGTCGCGCGACGGCGTCCTCGTTGCGGCGCACGAGGTCCACCGCGGCGGCGAACTCGCCGGCGTTGCAGCAGCTCACGCCGAGGACGTCGAGCTCTCTGATCGGGAAGTCCATGAGCGGGAGGCTGACCTCGTGGTGCGAGAGCGCCACCAGCACGAGCCGGCCGGCCGGCGCGACGACGTCGAACGCGCTGCGCACCACCGCCGGCACGCCGGTCGTCTCGATGAGCACCGCCGGGCCGTCCGCGCCCGCCCAGTCGCGTACCTGGTCGGCCACCGCGGCCGCGTCGCCGCACACGACCTCCTCGGCGCCCATCGCGCGCGCGTGCTCCAGGCGCTCGGGCACGACGTCGGCCATGAGCACCGCCGCGCCCAGGTCGCGCGCGGCCAGGCTGACCGCCTGCCCGATCGGCCCGGCGCCGAGGACGACCACGCGCTCCCCGGCGCTCACGCGCGCCCGCACCACGGTCCGCACGCCGATCGACGTCGGCTCGACGAAGGCCGTCACCGCCGGCGCCATGTCGCCGACCGCGAAGACCTGTGAGGCCGGCACTCGCAGGCGCTCCTGCAGCGCGCCGTCGACGTGGGCGCCGATGATCGCGATGTTCGCGCACACGTTCTCGCGCCCGATGCTGCACGGGTAGCACTCCCCGCACGCCAGCACGGGCCACACCGCGACGCGATCGCCGACGCGCACGTTGTCCGCGCCCGGCCCGACCGCGTCGACCACGGCCGAGATCTCGTGGCCCTGGATGCGCGGGAAGACGTCGTCGCCGAGGTCGCCATGGAAGAGATGGACGTCCGAGCCGCACACGCCCACGACCTCGGGGCGCAGCACGACCTCGCCCGGCCCCGGCTCCCCGGGGACCGGCACGTCGACGAGCTCCATCGAGCTCTCGCCACGAGTGACCGCCGCCAGCACGGACGCGACCCTATCCGGCCCTGGACCTTTGTTGGATGCATCCACTGCCATCGGCGACCGATAGTCGGGGAGTCAGACAGCGAAGGCATCCAGAGGCTGAGACCTTCAAACGAACGTCCCCTCCCCAAACCCGCCCGATCTTCTGATGACCGAAGCCCGCTCACGCGGGCTTTCGTCTTTCATGGGCGGCGTGCTCACCGTCCTGCACCTCGCCCCCCACCCCGACGACGAGGCGATCGGCGCCGGGGCGACCCTCCTCGCCCTCCAGGCCGCCGGCCATCGCGTGGTCAACCTCGCCGTCACCCTGGGGCGGCCCGAGCAGGCGGCGCGCCGGCGCTCGGGGAGGTCGAGACGCGCGTGCGAGCGCGCCGGCTTCGAGCTGGTGGTCCACGGCCCCGACCGCGACCTCGCCGCCGCGGTGGCGTCGCTGATCGACGAGCTTCGGCGTGGACCTCCTCGTCGCGCCCAGCCCCCACGACGGCCACCACGAGCACGAGCGGGTCGGCCGGGCCGCACGCGACGCCGTCCACGCGCGCCGCGAGGCGACGCCACCCCGGCTCTGGCTCTGGGGCCTGTGGGCCGACCTGCCATGGCCGACCCTCTACCACGGCTTCGACGAGCCTCTGATGCAGCGGACGATCCACGTCCTCGAAGCCCACGAGGGCGAGCTCGAGCGCAACGACTACCGCGCGCTGGTGCGCGCAAGAGCCACCGCGAACCGAGTGCTGGGCGCCGAGCGCGTCTTCGGCTGGGGCGCCGCGGCGCGACCCCAGCCCTACGCCGAGCTGCTGACGGAGGTGGTCCTGAGCGGAGAGCAGTGGCGAACCACGGGAGCGCGAGAGCTCGACGCCAACGAGCCGCTCCGCGAAGCGCCCGCCGAAGGCGCAAGCCGCGCGATCCCGATCGCCTGGTGGCTGAACGAGCCGAGCTTCACCGACCGCACGAGGGGCGCGAGCCCTTGACCGAAGGCGCCCCGATTTTGCGCGCTGGGTGACCTTGGCGGACATGGTGGTGGTCTGGCAAGGAGCCCCAGCCCCGCGCGCGGCCCGGCGGGCGCCCCTACCACTGATGAGGTATCTGGCTAAGGCGGCGTCCGAGGACCGCCGACCAAGGACGTGGGGGGTTCCCCGGCCGGGGCCCGCTGAGAGAGGCGGCGCCCCGGCTTCCCCCGGACAACCACATAGACGGTGCATACCCTCGGCGGGCCCCCTCAGCGGGGCCCGCCGTCGTTTCACAAGGCATCACCGGGACGGCGGCGGCGGCCTGGGCGCCGTCACGTGCAGCGACACCTGCACCGCGTCGCTATCGGACACGATGCCACACGCCGGGCAGCGGAGCATGAACGGAAAGGACCCCGCCGTGGTCGCGCGCCGCCACCAGGTGCTGGCGCAGCTGGGCCAGCCTTGGGGCAGTGGGCAGCGCGGTCTCCTCGCGCACGGCCCGGACCCTACGAGCCGACCGCGCCGCGGTCCAGGCCGGTGGCGCTTGCACATGGTGTGCGAGTCATGGCGAGCGCCAGGGGGGCGAGCCCTTGACCGAAGGCGCCCCGATTTTGCGCGCAGATCGTCGTCTCTGGCAAGGAGCGTGCTTTGGCACAGTGCGTCAGCACGGGCCAAAGCACGGCGACACAGCCAGAGGCGGCGAGATGCCCGCCAAAATCGGGGCGCCCGGATTCGAACCGGGGACCTCGCCGACCCGAACGGCGCGCGCTACCAGGCTGCGCCACGCCCCGAAGTTCGATCAGTCTAGCTGGGAGCTCCGGCCACGGCCTTGAAGTAGCGCACCGCCAGCCCCGTGATGAGGGTCTGGAAGGCCGCTTCGATCCCGGTTCCCTCCCGCTCGGCCCAGCGCGCGAGCCCGATCTGCTCGATGTCCTGGCTCTCCCCCAGGACGTCGTCGACGAGCTCGGGGTGGCGGTCGCAGAAGTACGCGCCGATCGAGTACAGGCTCGAGTCGGTCAGCGCCTCGAGGAACGCGCCGCCGTCGGATGTGGGATCGCTCAACCGCCGCCCAGGATTCCGCCGCCACCGGTCACGCCGCCAACCGTACCGGTGACGGTGCCGGTGGTGTCGTTGACCGCGCCGGTGACGGTGCCCGTGGTCGTGTTGACCGCGCCCGAGACGGCGCCGGTGGCGTCGTTGACCGCTCCGGTCGCGCCGCTCACGACGCCGCCCGGATCGGGCACCGACGCGGGCGGATCGGGCAGCGTGGGCACCTCGACCTTGGGCACCTCGACCTTCGGCACCTCCGGCGCCTTGACCGGCACGCCGCCCGAGTCCGGGTTGGTGAGGTGCTTGACGGTCTTGGTCAACGGGTTGTCCTTGGCGCCCGAGGGCAGCTTGGACGTGGCGCCGTTCACGGGATCGCTGCCGGCCGGCGCGGAGGGAGACTGCGAGCCGGTGCCCGAGCCCGAGCTGCTGCCCGCGCCCGACGAGCCGGAGCCACTGCTCGCCGGCTTCGACGACGGCGCCGTCGATCCGCCGTTGGTGCCCGAGCCGACGGTCGAGCCGTTGGCGGCCGGGCGCGTGGTCAGCGAGCTGGCGGCGTCGCGCGACGGGGTCGCCGGGCTGGAGATGGCGGCGGGCCGCTCGTCGCGGGGGGTGGCGCCGATGAGGCCGGTGTCGTGGGCAGCCACCCCGGCACCGACGACGGCGGCGGCGACGGCGGCCGCCTTCGCCACTGCCTTGCCCCAGTGCATCGCGGGGTCCGCGTAGGTGGCTGCGGCCGTCGAGAGCTGGGCCAACGTCGCGGCGTGGCCGCCGGCCGACGTCGCGGCGCTCTCCTCGGCGCCATGGCCGGCGATGCGGCGCTTGAGGAAGGCCGGCAGCGGCAGCAGCGCGGCGATCTTCTCGCGCACGGTGCGCTTCGGGGTGAGCGCGTCGGCGTCGAAGCCCGCGGCGAACGCGGCGCGCCGGCACGGCTGACAGTAGGAGACGTGACGCGCCATCTTGCGCTCGTCGCGCGCGCCCACGCGCCCGTCGCTGGCGCCCGCGATGATGGCCTGGATGCGCCGGCAGCGCTCGCCGGAGACGAGCTCCTCGTACTCCTCGGACAGGCGCCGCCGGGCGCGGAAGAGGGTGGACTCCACCGACGGGCGGCTCATCCCCAGCCGCTCGCCGATCTGGCGGTAGCTCAGGCCTTCGAGCTCGCGCATGACGAGGATCTGGTGGTGGGCCTCCGAGAGCCCGCCGAACGCGCCGCGCAGGTGGTCGAGCGACATGCGCGTGTCGACCGCGGCCTCGGGCGTCGGGCCCTTGCTCACGAGGTGCAGGCGCTCGCTGCCGTCATCGGCGTCGTAGGAGATCTCCTCGGCGCGCTTGGAGCGCCGGAAGGCGTCGATGCACGCGTTCTTGGCGATCTCGTAGACCCACGGCTTGAAGGCGATCGGCGGTCTCGGTGGCGCGCATGCGCCGCAGGGCGGACATGAACACGTCCTGCGTGATGTCCTCGGCCCGGCCGTGGTCGTGGACCATGCCGTAGATGTAGGCCCCGATCCGCCGCTGGTAGCGGTGGTAGAGCTGCTCGAAGGCATGGTCGTCACCCGCGCGGACGGCCGCCACCAACGTCTCGTCGGCGGTCTCGGTCGCAACGCGTGGCGCTGCTGGTGCGACGGCTAGCGTGGCTATGGTCCCCTACTCCTTGACGTCTGGCGCGCGAGAACCCTCCCGGCTAGCGCGCCGTCCTTCGAACAATAGCGTTCATCTGAACGTGTGACAACTGCAACGATGGCGATCCGGATGGCAGCCTGCAATCAGATCATTGGCTACCTGGACGACCTCCTGGATCCCACCGCGTACGACGACTACGGGCCCAACGGACTGCAGGTACCCGGAAGGGAGCAGATCCAGACCGTCGTAACCGGGGTCTCGGCAAATGTCGAGCTGTTCACCCGCGCGCGCGAGGAGGGCGCCGACCTCGTGCTCGTCCACCACGGGCTCTTCTGGGCCGGGCCGCCGCGCGCGCTGGACCGGGCCTCCAAGCGCCGCCTGCAGCTGCTGTTCGACGCCGACCTCGCGCTCGCCGCCTATCACCTGCCGCTCGACGGCCACCTCGAGGTCGGCAACAACGCGCTGCTCGCCCGCGCCATCGGCGGCGGGCGAGATCGAGCCGTTCGCGGCCCACGGGCGCGCGACCGTCGGCGTCCGCGCGCGCTTCGCCGACCCGGGCATCGCGCCCGCCGAGCTGGTCGCGCGCGTGCACGAGGCCACGCGGCCGCGAGCCGCTGGCCTTCACCGACGGCCCGGATCCCGTGCGCACGATCGGCATCGTCTCCGGCGCCGGCGCCGACCACCTCGAGGACGCGATCGCCGCGGGCCTCGACGCCTTCGTGACCGGCGAGCCCGCCGAGCGCTCGATGGCGCGCGCCCGCGAGGCGGAGGTCCACTTCCTCGCCGCCGGCCACTACGCGACGGAGACCTTCGGCGTGCGGGCGCTGGGCGAGCGCCTGGCCGAGCGCTTCGGCATCCGCCACGTCTTCGTCGACGTGCCCAACCCGATCTGATGCTCGGAATCGGCCATCAGGCCGCGCGCCTACCCGTTCGTCCGCATCGGGCGGCCCTTTAGGCACATTAAGTTGAGGTTGTCCGAAACCCGCGCTATACGTTCGGCACGATGTAAGCAAGCAGGAGGTACGCAGCTCCGATGGCCATTCACCTGACGCCCACTGAGCTCGCCCGCGAGACCGGCCTCGAGCGAAGGGACGTCATCTCGAAGTGCATGGAGTTGGGCGTCCCGATCTTCCAGGGCCGCATCGACAAGACCCTGTTCATGGCGAGCCTCGGAGCAGCGACCGGATCGCCGCGGGCCGCCTTCCACGCTACGGCGTAGCGCCCGCTTGACACCCTGTCGCGCCCCGCGCGCGACACGCATAGAATCGCCCTCCTCGTAGGACGTTCAAGGAGGAGTGCGATGGAGGCCGGCACCGCCGCCAGTCATTCGACGGGTTCCAAGACGATCGCCGACCTCATGGTCTGCGCGGCCGAGCAGTTCGCCGACCGCGTCGCGGTCCGCCACAAGGTCGGCGACGACTGGCACGACGTGACGTTCGCCGAGGTCGGCGACATCGTCCGCGAGATCGGCCTCGGCCTCATCGACATCGGCATCGCTCCCGGCGAGCGCGTCTCGCTGCTGTGCAACACGCGCCCCGAGTGGACCTACTGCGACTTCGCCATCACCAGCGCCGGCGCGGTGGTGGTCCCCATCTACCCGACCAACTCCCCCGAGGAGTGCGAATGGGTCGCGGGCAACTCCGAGTCGGTGGCCGTGGTCTGCGAGGACGCAAGCCAGGTGGCGAAGATCGTCGCCGTGCGCGAGCGCCTGCCCGCCCTGCGCACCATCGTCGTCATCGAGCCGGCGGGCGAGACCGCCGACGCGATCTCCCTCGACGAGGTCCGCGAGCGCGGCCGCGGGCGCGACGCGGCCGAGCTCGAGGCGCGCACCGCCGCCGTCACGCCCGAGGACCCCTTCACCTTCATCTACACCTCCGGCACCACCGGCCCGCCCAAGGGCTGCGTGCTCACCCACGGCAACTACCGGCGCGTCGTGACGATGCTCGAGTCGGCGGGCGCCGTGCAGGACGAGGAGGTCACCTACCTCTTCCTGCCGCTCGCGCACGCCTACGCGCTGCTCATCCAGCTCGTCAACTTCGACGTCGGCACGACCATCGCCTACTACGGCGGCGACACGACGCAGATCGTCCCCGAGCTGCAGCAGGTCAGCCCGACCTACCTGCCCAGCGTGCCGCGCATCTTCGAGAAGATCTACACGCTCGCGCTCTCCTCCCAGCCGCCCGAGGTCCAGGAGAAGATGCAGGCGGCGGCCAAGCTCGGCGTGAAGGTCCGCGACCTGCAGGTCCGCGGCGAGGAGGTCCCGCCCGAGCTGCTCGAGCCCTTCGAGGCGGCCGAGGAGCAGCTGTTCAAGAACGTGCGCGTCCGTCTTCGGCGGGCGCGTGCGCCAGGCCGTCAGCGGCGCGGCGCCCATCGCCAAGGAGATCCTCGAGTTCTTCTACGGCTGCGGCGTCCCCGTGCTCGAGGGCTACGGGATGACCGAGACGGCCACGGTGGCCACCTACTCGACCATCGAGCACCACCGCTTCGGCTCGGTCGGCCGCGTGCTGCCCGGCGTCGAGGCGCGGATCGCCGACGACGGCGAGCTGCTCATCAAGGGCGACAACATCTTCCAGGGCTACTACCGCAACGACGACGCGAGCTTCGGCGCGATCGTCGACGGCTGGCTGCACACCGGCGACCTCGGCTCCATCGACGAGGACGGCTACGTCTACATCACGGGCCGCAAGAAGGACATCATCATCACCGCCGGCGGCAAGAACCTGACGCCGGCCAACCTCGAGAACGACCTCAAGCAGACGCGCTGGGTCTCGCAGGCGGTCATGCACGGCGACCGGCGTCCCTACCCGGTCATGCTCATCGCCCTCGACGAGGAGGAGATCGTGCCGTGGGCCAAGGAGCACGGCATCGAGGACGCCTCGATCGCCGCGCTCGCGGAGAACGATCAGGTGCGCGCGCTCATCCAGGCCGAGCTCGACAAGGCCAACGCCAAGTACGCCCAGGTCGAGCAGGTCAAGCGCTTCTTCATCCTCGACCACGACCTCAGCCAGGAGACCGGCGAGCTCACGCCGACGCTGAAGGTCAAGCGCAACGTCATCAACGAGAAGTACGCCGAGCGCTTCGACGCCCTCTACGGCGGCGGCACCGGCTGAGCCGGTGCCGCCGCCGAGAGCTGGGCATTGCCCCCCAGGGTGTGCTCAGTCGATGGGCGCGATCGGGTGGTTGGCCCGGAAGACGTCGTCGGGATCGACCAGCGTCTTGACCGCCCGCAGGCGCCGGTAGGCCGGTCCCGAGTACGCGTGGCGGGTGTCGACGGCCGACTCGGTGAAGTTGAGGTAGCGCCGGCCGGCGTCCCACTCGCAGATGGCGCCCTCGACCACGTCGAGGTGCGCCTTCATGGCCGCCACCGCCGCGGGGTGCGGCGCGATGCCGACGGCGAAGAGCGCGAAGTCGCCCTCCAGCGCCGCCAGGGCGCCGTGGCCCTCGGGCGCGCGCCCGACCGCGCCGCCGAGGTGGCGCAGCTCGACCGACAGCAGCGGGGTGTCCGCGCCGCTGACGGCCACGAGGGCGTCGATGGCCTCACCGGGGACGACGTCGAGCAGCGCGCCGTCGCCGACGCCCGGCACCGCGTGGGGCGGGTCCATGTGCAGCTGGAGCAGGTCGGCCGGCGTCGCCGGCGCGAACGTGTCCATCGCGGGGCCCAGCGCGCGCAGCGGCGCGAGCAGCTCCGACGCGGACGCCTCGTCGCCGAGGTAGGCCATCTCGACCACGACGAAGGACTGCCCGCGCATCGGCTCCGGGATGTCCTCGAGCGGCGGGAAGTGCAGGATGCGGCCGACCGAGGTCGCCTCGTCGGGCACCGTGCGCACCCACTCGCGCCAGGCGCGCAGGATCTCGGCGGCGCGCTCGACGGGGAAGGCGAGCATGCCGGCGTAGAGGTCGTCGACCGGGTAGAGCGCGAGCTCGATGGCGGTGACGATGCCGAAGCTGCCCCCGCCGCCGCGCACGGCCCAGAAGAGGTCGGCGTCGTGGTTGGCGTCGGCGACCACGACGCGCCCGTCGGCGGTCACCATCTGCACGGCGACGACGCTGTTGGCGGCGAGGCCGTGCTTGCGGGCCAGCCAGCTCAGGCCGCCGCCCAGGCAGTAGCCGACGACGCCGACGTCGTGCGACGAGCCGGCCAGCGCGGCCAGCCCGTGCTCGGCGGCGGGGCCGACGACGTCGGCCCACAGCGCGCCGGCCTGGGCGCGGGCGCGGCGGCTCTCGGGATCGATCTCGACGACGCGCATGCGGTGCGTCTTGACCAGGATCGTGTCGTGCAGGGACGCCTGCGCGAGCGCGGAGGCGGCATGGCCGGTGCCCTGAGCGGCGACGCGCAGACCGCGCTCGCGGGCGAAGTTGACGATCGCGACGACGTCGGCGACGGTCTCGGGCTCGGCGACGGCGGCCGGACGCTGGTCGACGGCCAGGTTCCACGCCTGCCGCGCCTCGTCCCAACCGGCGTCGCCGGGCACTGTGACCGCGCCCATCAGCTGCTCGCGCAGCGTGCCGGCGTCAAGACCGGCGGAGGTGGTGCTGTACATCCTCGAGGCCCCCAAGAGGTGTCGTGAGTGGAGCGCCGATACTGACGACGGGCCCAGACCGCCGCCCAAGGGGCAGACTCCCCTCCGCAGGTGCGGAAAACCCCACCGGCCATACCTTTGTCGGGGCGCCCTAACCTAGGCGGGCCTTGCGCACCGATCCCACCGATACCGGCGGCCTCTTCGTCGGCCGCCGACCGGGCACCGCGCCGACGCGCTACCGCGCGCAGCCCGAGGGCGGCAGCCCGCGCCGCCGGCGCATCGACGGCCTGGTGGCCCACGCCGTCCTCGGCCTGATGATCGTCGTCAACCTGCTCTTCTGGGGTCCGCTCCCCGCGCTGAGCCTGTGGATCGCCTCGCAGGTCCAGTACCAGACCGACTCGGTCTCGCTGGGCATCCTGCTCGGCTTCCTGGCCCTGCTGGCGCTGCTCTTCGGCGGCCTGGCGCTGCTCAAGCGCATCGACCGCTTCTGGATCCTCGCGCGGCGCGCGGCCGGGCACGACCAGCGCCAGGGCGTCCTCGGGCGCGTGTTCGCCACCACGGCGGTCATCGGGACCGTCGGGTTCACCTTCTGGCTGCTGTTCATCGGCGGGCTCGGCTCCACGCTGGCGCCGCGCTGATGTTCCGCCACTACCGGCAGTACGAGGGGATGACCGAGGAGGAGGTCAGCGCGGACCTGCGCGCGCGGGCCGACGAGCGCAAGCAGCAGGCCCTCGCGCGCGTCGAGCCGATCGACCTCAGCGCGACGACGTGGCCCGAGTACCCGCCCTCGACGGTGGTCAACGCCATCACCTACGCGGCGCGCCGCGGCCTGCACCGCTACCTCGACCGCCACGCCACCGCGTTGCGCTCCGAGCTGGCCCACTACCTCGGGGTGCCCGAGGAGCGCCTCGTGGTGGGCGACGGCGCAGCGCAGCTGCTGGGAGCGGCGGCGCAGGCGCTGCTCGACCCTCTCGATGAGCTCGTCACGCCGTGGCCGTCGTACGGCCTGTACCCGACCATGGCGCACCGCGCCCGCGGGCGCGCCGTGCCGGTCCCCGGCTTCGGGGCGCAGGCCGTGCTGCGGGCGGTCAACGAGCGCACGCGGCTCGTCGCCCTGTGCAACCCCAACGACCCCACGGGCGAGCTCGTGGCCGTCGACGAGCTGCGCTCGCTGCTCGAGGCGCTGCCCGAGCGCGTCGTCGTGCTCCTCGACGAGGCGCTGCGCGACTTCGTCGACGCCGAGGAGCGCGACGCCGCGCTGGCGCTGGTGCAGGAGTTCCCGCGCCTGCTCGTCTTCCGGACCTTCTCCAAGGCCTGGGGCCTCGCCGGCCTGCGGGTGGGCTACGCGGTCGGCGGGCCGGGCGCCGAGCCCCTGCTCGAGCAGCTCGAGCCCGAGCTCGGGCTCAACGAGCTCGCCCAGGCCGGGGCGCTCGAGGCGCTGCGCCACGCGGGCGGCGTGGTGACCGGGCGCGCGGCCATGGTGGCCGCCGAGCGCGCGCGCCTGAGCGACGCCGTCCGCGCGCTCGGGCTGCACGTCGCGCCCAGCCAGGCCAACGTGCTGTGGCTGCGCGCGGAGACGGTCGGCGGAGGCGAGCTCGCCCGCCGCCTCGAGCGCCACGGGGTCATCGTCGCCCCGGGCGGCCCGCTCGGCGACGACGCGTGCGTGCGGGTGTCGATCCAGCGCCCCGAGGCCGGCGACCGCCTCCTGCGGTCGCTGGAGCTCAGCGCCGAACGCTGACCTCGCGGCTCGTGCCGTGGACGTGCGCGAAGTTGTCGCGCGGGAGCACGACCACGCGGTAGGTGCCGCGGCGGCGCACGGTGAACCGATAGCGCGAGCGCCCGCCGGCCAGAGGATGCACCCCCGCGCGGCGCAGCGGGACCCAGCGCCCGCTGGGTGAGCGCTTCTGCAGCGTGGCCCGGCCGTTGGGGACGGCAGGGCTGACCGCGCCCTGCAGGCGCACGCGCCCGCCGGAGATGCGCCGCGCCCGCAGGCCGACGCGCAGGGCGTTGCGGACCTCGACGATCGGGCTGGCGGCCACGATCGTCGTGCGGGTGGTCAGTCGCAGGCGGGCCATCGCCCACAGCGGGCCGACCTTGAAGGAGAACGAGCCGTTGCCCGAGCCGCCTTCGTGGTCGCCACCAGGTAGAACGGCCCGGCGAAGGGGAAGTCCTGGCGCTCCAGGGCCACGGTGGCGCCGCCGACGCCCTGCCCGCTCACCTTCCCGCTGACGGTCGTCGAGCCGCTCCAGACCGCGGGATTGGGCGAGGCCGAGGCGGTGATCCCCCGCGGGTTGCGCAGCGTGACGAAGCTGCGGTCGCGCCCGCGGACGGTGCCCGCGTCGTTGCCGGCCACGACGCGGTAGTGGTAGCGCGTGTTGGGGCTCAGGCCCGAGATGCCCGCGCTGACGCTGCGCGCGCTCTGCCCGCTGCCGGCGCTCGCGTCCGCGGTGCGCTTGCCGTAGCTGGTGGTCGTGCCGTACTCGAAGTGGTAGGTCGTGGCGCGGCCGTTGGGGTCGACCGAGGCCGACAGCCGCGCGGCGACCGGGGAGACGTTGCGCGCCGAGCCCGTCGTCGCGCCCGGCGGCCCGGGACGGGCGTCGGTCTTCAGCGTGCGGTCCGAGCCGCGCGTGACGCCGGCCGCGTTGGTCGCGACGACGCGGTAGTGGTAGGTGGTGTCGTTGGTCAGCCCGGTCAGGGTGGCCGACGCGTCGACGGCTCCGGTGCCCGAGCCCGCGTCGACCTCGGCGGTCTGCAGGCCGTAGCTCGAGGACGTCCCGTACTCGAAGCGGTACGTCGTCGCCATGCCCTGGGGGTCGACGGTGCCGCTGACCGTGGCGCCGCTCTGGGTGACGCTGCTCGCGGCGCCGGTCGTGGCGCTCGGCGGGCCCGCGGCGACGGCGGTCGCCGGGACGAGCAGGGCCAGGACGAGGACGGCTGCGCGCATCGCCCTGCAAGACACCAAGCGCGTGCGGGAGTTGCGCTCTGGGTAGGTCTCAGCCATGACCATCGCCGCTGTCGTCGCCATCTGCATCGTGCTGCTGATCCTCGCCTTTCTGGCGCCACGACTCTCGCGCTACCCGCAGCGCGGCGTCCAGAAGACCTACAGCGCCGGCGGCAACACGGCCGGCAAGGCGCCGGGCAAGCTCGGGCGTTGGCTGCGCAAGCCGTTCGACAGCGCCAACAAGTGGACCGGCAAGAGCGCGGCGGCCGGGCGCCGCGGACGCGACAAGGCCCCCCTCTAGACCGCCTTCAGTCCCCGGCGGACTGGCGCAGCAGCGTCCCCGTCGTCTGCTCGAGGATCTTGCGCCAGGCGCGGGTGCGCTCCTTCTCGGCCGCGAAGTGCTTGACGACCTTGCGCACGCGGGTGGCCGAGATCTGGATGCCATGGCGCTCGCAGATCTCGCGCAGGTGGCCGTAGTCCTCTGAGAGCTTGAGCGTCACGGACTCGAAGCCGTGGCGCGCGATCTCGACGCGGCTCGTGAAGTTCATGATCGAGGTCTGGAACATGAGCTCGTCGTTGGGCTCTGGCTCGACGAGCACGATGTCCACGCCCGGGTAGCGCTGCTCCCACTGGCGCGCCATCTCGTGCAGGCGCTGGTAGGCGAGCAGCTTGAACGACTGGTAGCCGATCTGGGGGAAGCCCATGTCGCTGATGTGGCGCACGCGCGTGCCCAGCAGCCCGGACTCGGTCTTGGAGAAGTCGTTGACGTAGGGGACGAGCGGGTTGACGACGACGACGAACTTGGCTCCCGCCTCGACGGCGATGTCGAGGTTGGTGGTCGAGACGATGCCGCCGTCGACCAGCTCGCGGTCCTTGACGCGGACGGGCTTGTAGACCATCGGCAGCGCGGTGGACGCGCGCACGGCCGTCGAGATCGGGACGTCGTCCCAGTCGTTGGCGCCGAAGACGATCCGCTCGCAGGTGTCGAGGTCCGTGGCCGCCAGGTAGAGCTCGTTTTCGAGCAGGCGGAAGTCGTCGGTGCGATCGGGGTCGCTGAGCACCGCGCGGACGTAGTCCTCGATGCCCGAGCCCGAGTACATCCCGCTCGGAAGGACCTCGGCCAGGCTGAGCACGACGTCCATGGCCGAGACCGACCCGAGCTGGCCGGCGAGCCCGCGGGCGATCTTCGCCAGCTTGAACGGCAGCATCACGCCCGAGCGCGCGAACTCCACGAAGTTCGGCCGCAGCAGCGTGCCGACGTCGATGTCGCGGAAGGGCGTCGGCACCTGGCGGTTGACGACGCGCATCATCTCCTCGGGAGTGATGCCGTTGGCCGCCATCGAGGCGATGAAGGCGCCCGCGCTGGTGCCGACGTAGACGTCGAACTGGTTGACGGTGCGATTGACCGACAGCAGGTCGAGCGCGCGCAGCGCGCCGATCTCGTAGACGCCGCCGGTGAAGCCGCCGCCGCCGAGGACGAGCGCCGTCTTGGAGCGCCTCGCGCGGCGCTTGCCCTTCGCGGCGGCGGTGCGCCGCTGCTTGCCCTCCTCGAGGTCGACGACCTTCCCCATGAGTGACGGACAGTACCGTCGGCGCGACTCTCAGTTACATGTGGTGTTCTACGGTCCCGCTGCATGCGTTTTCGGGTACGTGCTCTCGTCGTCTCGCTGGTCGCCGCGCTCGCCGTCCTTCCGGCCGGCGCCGCCTCGGCGATCTCGACCGCGACGCTGCAGGCCAAGCTGACGCGCGAGATGCGCCACGCGGGCGGCTTCTCGGGCGCCTTCGTCCGCGACCTCGACAGCCAGCAGACCCTGTTCGCCTCCAAGCCCGACGCGCCCCGCGCCCCCGCGTCGGTCGAGAAGCTCTACACGACGGCCTCCGCCCTCATGCGCTTCGGGCCCGACGCCACGCTGTCCACCTCGGTCGCCGGGCGCGGCTTCCTCGATCCCGACGGCGTCTGGCGCGGCGACCTCTACCTGCGCGGCGGCGGCGATCCCACGCTCGGGCGCGACGACCTGCAGCGCCTGGCGGGCGCGGTCGGCGAGGCCGGGATCCTGCGCGTGGACGGGTCGGTCCTCGGCGACGAGTCGCGCTTCGACAGCCTGCGCGGCTCCTTCGACACCGGCGGGGCCTACGATCGCGACATCGGCGGCGTGCTGGGCGCGCTGACGCTCAACCGCGGCTTCTCGAAGGACGGCAAGCCCGCCGCCGCGGCCGCGGGGCAGTTCGCGAAGGTCCTGCGCGCCGACGGCATCCGCGTGGAGGGCCGCAGCGGGACCGGCAGCGCGCCGGCCGAGGCCCACGAGCTGGCCAGCGTCCCCTCGCCGCCGATGCGCGACCTCATCCGGCTGACCAACGTCCCCTCCGACAACTTCCTGGCCGAGACGCTGGTCAAGGACCTCGGGGCCGCGTTCGCCGGGTCCGGCACGACCGCCGCGGGAGTCGGCGTCGTCAAGACGCAGCTCCAGGCCTTCGGCCTGACCCCGCAGATCGTCGACGGCTCCGGGCTCTCCCGCGCCGATCGCACCACCCCGCGCCAGGTCGTCCACCTGCTCGAGGCCATGCACGGCCAGGAGGTCGCGGGCGCCTTCGAGGGCTCGCTCGCGGTGGCCGGGCGCACCGGGACGATCCGCAAGCGCATGCGCGGTACCGCCGCGCAGGACCGCTGCCGAGCCAAGACGGGCACGCTCATCGGCGTCAGCGCCCTGGCCGGCCTGTGCGAGTCCGCCGGCGGGGACACGATCGCCTTCGCCATGCTCATGAACCGCACGAGCGTCGCGCGCGCCCACGGCGTGCAGGATCGCGTGGCGACGGCGATCGCCCGCTACGACGGGGTCGCAAGCGTCCGGTAGGCGTAGAGGACGTCCGGCGCCGCGCCCGCCCCGCCCGGTGGAGGGATCGGCGGGACGGGGCGGCGGCCCGGGCGACCTAGCTCGTACGGAGATCGGTCGGTCGAACGCGGACCGCTCGCACGGCGAGGCGAGCGCCGAGATAGCCCGCACCGAGCATCGCGGCGACGCTGCCGACGCCGATCAGCACGAAGACGATCGCGTCGGTGCCATGGCCGGGCCGCACCACGGTCTCCCGGACGATCGTCGGGGTGGCGACGGCACGGGAACGCTTCGGCGGGGGTCCCACGTTCTCGCCGGGCACTGCGCCGGCCGTCGCCGCCAGAGCGAGCAGGATGCAGGTCATCGCCAACAGCGCGCACGCGCTGCCGATGGTCCGTCGGGTGAGGCTACGAAGTCGCATGAGCGGCCTCCTGGATCGACGATGTCCGGCGCCCGGTTGAGGACGACGGCTTGATGGCGACGACTCTCCCGCGGCCCGGTAGCTCCTCGGCAGCGCTGCGGTAGACGACCGCGGTTACCGGCGAAACGCCGTCGAGTTACCACCGCGGTGATACGTTCGGCGCCTACCACGAAGGACGGTGCAACGTGGAGTTCCGGATCCTCGGAGATCTGGAGGTCCAGCACGATCAGCGGGCGATCCCGTTGGGAGCGCACCAGCAGCGGGCGCTGCTCGCGATGCTTGTGGTGAACGCCGGCGAGGTCGTGACCGCCGACCGTCTCATCGATGCGATCTGGGGCGACGAGCCCCCGGCCCGGGCGGCCAAGACGGTGCAGGTCTACGTCTCGCGGCTGCGCAAGGCGCTGGTCGCGGTGGCCGGGGCGGCGGCCGATGACGTCATCGTCACCCGTGACCACGGGTACGCGCTGCACGTCGATTCCGGACAGGTCGACGCGGCGGTCTTCGAGCGCTTGCTCGGCGAGGGCCGGCGCGCGCTCGCCGAGGGCGCGTTCGCGCGCGCCGCCGAGCGCCTGAACGAAGCGTTGGCGCTGTGGCGCGGGCCAGCGCTCGCGGACTTCACCTTCGACGCGTGGGCGGCGCAGGAGATCGCGCGCCTCGAGGAGCTGCGCCTCGAGGGGCTCGAGGCGCGCATCGACGCCGATCTCGAGCTGGGCCGCACGCGGCGTTGGTGGCCGAGCTGGAGGCGCTGATCGCCCGCCACCCGCTGCGCGAGCACCTGCGCGGCACAGCTCATGCTCGCGCTCTACCGCGGCGGGCGACAGTCCGAGGCGCTCGCGGTGTTCCGCGAGACGCGCCGGGTTCTCGTCGACGAGCTCGGGCGTCGAGCCGGGTCCAGCGCTCCGGGCGCGCCACGAGGCGATCCTGCGCCAGGACCCGGCGCTCGACGCGTCCGGCCCGCTCGCGCCGTCGAGCTGTCGAGCGGCGAGCGCCGACGCGCCGCCTCCGCGCTGGGCCGTCGCGGCCGGCCTCGGCGCGCTCGTGGCCGCTGCCGCGGTGGCCGCGGTGATCGCTGCTCTCCAGCGGCGGTGCCTCGATCACGGTTGCGCCCAACTCGGTCGCCGTCATCGACCCCGCCCGCAACGCGGTGACACGCGCGATCACGGTCGGCGCGCGGCCGAGCGACATCTCGGCGGGCGCCGGGGGCGTGTGGGTGGCGAACCTCGACGACGACTCGGTCTCGAAGATCGATCCCCGCGCAGCGCGCGTGGCCACGCGACCTGGTCGACGGGGAAGAGCGTCGACGGGCTGACGACCGACGGCGCACGCCGTATGGACGCTCGATGCGGCCCGACGCGACGCTCCTGCGCATCGATCCGGCCTTCGGCCAGGTCGTCAAAGCGGATCCACCTGGGCCGACCGCCCGCGGGCTCCAACACGGTTCCGAGCCCGGTGGCCACAGGCACCGCGCTCGGTGTGGGCCGCCAACGGCTTCTCGGCGGTCGCGCGCGTCGCGACGCGTTCGGGTGACGCTCGAGAGCACCGTCGACGTCGGCAACCAACCGGCGGGCATCGCTCAAGGCGCCGGCGCGACCTGGGTGGCCGACAACCTCGACGACACCGTCTCGCAGATCGACGGTGCCGGGAGGCTGGCCAACACGATCCCGGTCGGTCACGGCGCCGAGCGCGATCGCAGTCGGCGATGGCGGCGTGTGGGTGGCCGACACGGTGGACGCCACCGTGACGCGGCTCGATCCCGCCACGGGCGCAACCACGGACACCATCCGCGTCGGCGCGGGACCGACCGGGATCGCGGTGGGACCGGGCGCGGTCTGGGTGGCCAACAGCGTGGATGGCACGGTCTCCCGGATCGACCCGCGATCCGACGCGTCGTCGCCACGATCACCGTCGGCGGCAGCCCGGCCCACGTCGTCGTCGCCGCCGGGAGGGTCTGGGTCACGGTCCAGACCGGCTCGGCACCCGGCGCCCCGGCGCCAGCCGGGACCCTGCGCGTCGTGCAGCAGAGGGACTTCAACTCGACCGATCCGGCGCTCTTGGGCAGCTACGGACCACAGGCATCGCAACTGGCCTATGCCACCTGCGCCAGGCTGCTCGACTACCCGGACCGCCCGGCGCCGCAGGGGACCCGCCTCGCACCGGAGATCGCGGCGGCCATGCCGACCGTGTCGGCCAACGGGCGGACCTACCGCTACACCGTGCGGTCCGGGCTTCCGCTTCTCGTCGGGCCAGCCGGTCACCGAGACTCGCCTTCAAGACCGCGATCGAGCGCTACCTGAGCCCGAAGATGCACGACCCCGGCGGCATCGACTTCATCTTCGCCGGCATCGTCGGCTACCGGGCCTATGAAGCCGGCCGGGCGCGCCATCTCGCCGGCGTCAGCGCCACCGACACGACGCTGACCGATCCGTCTCCTACGGCCGGACCCGGCCCTGCCGGCGCGCTTGGCGATCCCGTCCCTGTGCCCGGTCCCGCCCGACACCCCGATCAGCGCCAAGGGCATCGAGGGCATCCCATCCACCGGTCCGTACTACATCGCCTTCCACGCCCCCAACCGCGAGCTCGTCCTGCGCCGCAACCCGTTCTACCACGGGTCGCGCCCGCGACGCTCGGCCGAGATCGACTACCGCTTCGGGAGCGGGCCGGAGGCGAACTCCGCACTCGTCGAGTCCGGTCGGGCCGACTACGCCAACGCGACGATCGGCGATCAGCACTTCGCGAGCTCCGTGAGCGCCGCGACGAAGGCGCGGCTCGCGCAGCGCTACGGCCCGGGCAGCCCCGCTGCCCGCGCGGGCCGCCAGCGCTACTTCAGCAACCGCACGATCACCAAGCAGTACCTGCTGTTGAACTCCCGGCGCCCGCTGTTCGCGACGGCCCGGATGCGTCGCGCGGTCAACTTCGCCGTGGACCGCAGCGCGCTGGCCGCGACAGCCGGGCAGGGCTTCTCGGGCCTGCCGACCGACCAATATCTGCCGGCCGGCATGCCCGGCTACCGCGACGCGGACATCTACCCGCTCGGGAGACCGAACCTCGCACGCGCCCGCCGCCTTGCCGGCCACGGCCGCCATCACGCGGTCATGTACACGTGCAACCGACCCGCTTGCGCGCGCGTGGCCGAGATCGTCAGGGCCGATCTGCGCCGTATCGGCATCGACGTCGCGATCAAACCGTTCGCCCTCGTCCCGATGTTCGTGCACGAGTTCACGCGGGGTGCGCCGTTCGACATCGGCTGGTTCGGCTGGGCGCTGGACTTCCTCGACCCGTCGGACTTCCTCGGCGCTACCGTTCAACGGCAGCGACGTCGACTTCCCCGGCGCCGACGCCCAGCGCTACAAGGCACGCCTGGCGGCGGCCTCGAGGCTCACCGGCGAGGCGCGGCTGCGCGCCTACGGGCAACTGGACATCGCGATCGCGCGGAACGCCGCGCCTGTCGTCGCGTTCGCCGACATCACGGCCGACGACTTCTTCTCGGCACGCATCGGCTGCCAGGTCTTCCAGCCCATCTATGGCATGGACCTCGGCGCGCTCTGCCGCGCGGCTAGGGGGCGCGGTAGGCGTAGAGGACGTCCGGCGCGCGCTCCTCGTTGTCGCGCCCGTCCGTCCGCCGCACCTCGACGAAGCCGTGGCGCTCGTAGAAGCGCCGGGCGCCCGTGTTCGTCTGGAACGCCCACAGCTGCAGGCCCTGCGGGCGCTCGCGCTTGGCGACGGCCAGCAGCGCGCTGCCGATCCCGCGCCCGGTCAGGCCCGGCTCGACGTAGAGCTGGTCGACGAAGTCGCCGTCGAGCACGAGGATCCCGGCCAGGGCGCCATCCTGCTCGGCGACCCACAGCTCGCAGTCCTCGACGATGCGCGAGGCGAAGTAGCCGCGCACGTCGTCGTCGTCGTGGACGCCGGCCGGGATGGACCCGGCGCGCAGCGCCGCCTCGCGTGCTCGCAGGTAGAGGTCCGCCGCGGCGCGCGCGTCGTGCGCCCCGCCGCGACGGATCGCGGGCTTCATGCCCGCATCGTCTCAGGCGGGGGCGAGCGCGGGGGCCGGCGCGCGGCGCTGCGCCGTGGTGCCCATGACGATGAGCATCGAGGCGACGCCGAGCAGCACGAGGCCGCCGCCGACCGAGCCCCAGGCCAGCGCCGAGAGGATCGGGAAGTCGGCGCCGGCGCTGACGCCGGTGTCGACGCCGCGCGAGCCGTCGGCGTTCATGACCACGACCGACCAGTTGCCGTGCTTGACGTCCCAGATGACGCTCTGCGTGCCCTTGCCGTGGGCCGAGGCGGCCCAGATGGGCTTGGAGGCGGGCGCCGCGGGCGCGGAACGGGCCGCGCCGGGCTCGGCGCGATAGACGGCGCGGAACGGATCGGAGTGGAAGTCGGTCACCGTGGCGTGCGCCGTGCCGCGCAGGTAGGCGGAGGCGTCCTTGGTGCGGGCGATGCCGACGAAGACCGGCTTGCCGTTGCGCGAGGAGACCTCGAGGCGCAGGTGGCCGTAGCGGTCGTGGCTCGTGAGCCAGCCGGGGCCGCTGCTGTCGAGGTCGAGGTTGTCGGTCGCGATGGCCGCCGTGCGCGTGGCGAAGCGCTGGGTGTCGGTGTGGATGTAGCCCTGCTCGTCCTTCTTGCTGTCGGCCCACAGCAGGACGCCGCCGACGGCGAGCAGGCCGAAGGCGAGGAGGCCGACGAGAGCGCCGACCACCACCGTGGTGGTGCGCGCGGCACGATGAGGGCGGCGCGGCGGGGTCATTGGCGTCGTCTCGGGCATGGCTGCAGCGTGGCAGCGCGTCGGCGCCGCGGGCCGTGAGGCACCAGGCATCCCGGGGTGTGGCTGCCTGCACCCGGCGCTGTCGGGTGAGCCCTCCTGTCAGAGGCGCACGATCACGACGACGGCCGCGACGAGCGCGGCCGACGCGGTGGCGAGGGCGATGAGCGCCAGGGCGCCAGACTGCGGCTGGACCGCCGTCCTTCGTGTACGCACGGCGGCCGGTGAACCAGACCGCGACGCCCACGCCGACCAGGGCCGCGCTCGCGACGAGGAGCCCGGGCGCGTCGCGGTGCGCGGCGATGCCGAGCGTGACGGCCGCGAGCGTCCAGAAGGCGAGCGCCTGCCGCTCCCAGGCGAGCCCCGTGCGCTCGCGCGCCACCCCCGGCGGCTGCTCGTCAGGAGGCGGCATCGACGACGAGCACCACGACGATGACGATGCCCACGACGGCCACGCCCGCGGCGAGCAGGAACGGCGGGGCCCCGCCCGGCAGCGGCTCGTCGAGGCGCAGCGCGCGCTCGTTGGCCTGCCAGCGCCGGTAGCTCAGCAGCGCGAGGATGAGTCCCAGCGCGATCGGCGGCAGGGCGACGATGAGCCGCGCGGTGCGCGAATGGAAGTCGAGCAGCTGGCCGGCCGCGAGTCCGCCGCCGATCAGCGCCAGGGCGGTGCGGTTCCAGGCCAGGTAGGTGCGCTCGTTGGCCAGCGTGAAGCGCGGATCGGGGTCGCGCCCGACGGCGCGCGGATCACGCGGTCGCGCCATCGAGCAGTCCGAGCAGCCCTGGCTCGTCGAGCACGGCGACGCCCAGCGACTCCGCCTTGGTCAGCTTCGAGCCCGCGTTCTCGCCGGCCACGACGTAGTCGGTCTTCTTGGACACGCTCGAGGTCACGCGCCCGCCGGCGGCCACGATGCGCTCGCTGGCCTGCTCGCGCGTGAGGTCGGGGAGCGTGCCGGTGAGGACGAAGGTCTTGCCCGCCAGCGGTCCCTCGCCGGGCGGCGGCCCCTCGAGCTCCATGACGACACCCTCGTCGCGAAGGTCGCGCGATGAGCGTCGCGCATCTGCTCGTCGGCGAGCTGCTCGGCGATCTTCTCGGCCATCTTGGGCCCGACGCCCTGCGTCGCCTCGATCTGCTCGGGCGTGGCGGCGAGCAGCGCGTCGATGGTGCGGAACTGCTGGGCGAGGTTGCGCCCGGTGACGTAGCCCACCTCCTCCAGGCCGACCGCGAAGAGCACGCGCCCGAAGCCGCGGTCCTTGGAGGCGGCGATGTTGGCCACGCGTGCGCTCGGCGCTGATCTGGCCCCAGCCCTCGAGCTCGGTGAGCTGCTCGACGCGCAGCCGGTAGTAGTCGCCGGGGGTCTTGACCAGCCCCGCCTGCTGGAGCTGGGCGACCTGCTTCTCCCCCAGCCCGTCGATGTCCATCGCCCCGCGCGAGACGTAGTGCTTGAGCAGCTGCCAGCGGCGCTCGGGGCAGTCGCGGTTGGGGCACTTGGTGAAGACCTCGCCCTCGACCTTGACCGTCTCGGTGTTGCAGAACGGGCAGCGCTTGGGCGGCCGCGGGACCGGCGGGCGCTTCTTGGCGTCGACGACGTGCGGCGCGGGCGAGAGCACCTGCGGGATGACGTCGCCGGCGCGCAGGACGATGACGTCCTCGCCCGGGCGCAGGTCCTTGCGGACGATGTCCTCCTCGTTGTGCAGCGTCGCGAGCTTGACCGTCACGCCGCCGACGTGGACGGGCTCGAGCTCGGCGAACGGGTGCATGTCGCCGAACTTGCCGACGTTCCACTGCACGCCCTTCAGCCGCGTGATCGCCGTCGTGGGCGGGAACTTCCAGGCGATCGCCCAGCGCGGATCGCGCCCGACGACGCCCAGGCGGCGCTGCAGCTCGACGTCGTCGACCTTGACCACGACGCCGTCGATCTCGAAGTCGAGCTGGCCGCGGCGCTGCTCCCAGGACAGGCAGCGCGCGACGACCTCGTCCTCGGTCGTCAGCCGCGCGACGTCGTCGTTGACGCGGAAGCCGTGCGCCTTCAGCCACTGCAGCGCGTCCCAATGGCTCGCGAAGCGAGATGCCCTCGGTGACGCCGACGCCGTAGGACCACATCGACAGCGGGCGCTCGCGCCGTCAGCTTGGGGTCGAGCTGGCGGATCGTCCCGGCGGCCGAGTTGCGCGGGTTCATGAAGGTCGACAGGCCCTGCTCGGCGCGGCGCTCGTTGAGCGCGGCGAAGTCGGCCAGCGACATGTAGACCTCGCCGCGGACCTCGATCAGCGGCGGGCACGTCGTCGCCGTCGATGCGCAGCGGGATGGTGGGGATCGTGCGCAGGTTGTGGGTGACGTCCTCGCCGACCTCGCCGTTGCCGCGCGTGGCGCCGGTCTCCAGGACGCCGTCGCGGTAGACGAGCGAGATGGCCAGCCCGTCGATCTTGGGCTCGGCGACGTACTGGAACTCGGGGTCCTCGATGCCCTCGCGCGCGAGGTGGTTGCGCATGCGCTCGATCCACGCGCGCAGCTCCTCCTCGCTGCGCGCGTTGGCCAGCGAGAGCATCGGCTGGCGGTGGGTGACCTTGGTCAGCGACGAGACCGGCTCGCCGCCGATGCGCTGCGTGGGCGAGTCGGGCGTCAGCAGCTCGGGGTGCTCGCCCTCGATGGCGCGCAGCTCGTCGAGCAGCTTGTCGTACTGGTCGTCGGTGATGACGCGGGTCGTCGAGCACGTAGTAGCGGCGGCCGTGCTCGGTGAGCTCCTCGCGCAGCTGCGCGGCGCGCTCGGCGATCGTGCTTCGGGGCCTTGCTCACTGCACCTCGCGGGCGGCCGGGGCGAGCAGCCGCGCCAGGTCGTACTTGGTCAGGGCGTCGAGGCCGGAGACGTCGGTGAGGTCGAAGTGCACCGGGGTGACCGCGATGTGCCCCGCGTGCACGGCGGCGAGGTCGGTCCCCGGCTCGTCGTGGAAGCCCGGGTCGGCCCCGTAGATCCAGTAGCGCCGGCCGCCGTCCTCGTCCTCGGCGTCGAGCTTGAGCTCGTCGCGGTAGATGCGCTTGCCCAGGCGCGTGACCTGGACCCCGTGGGGCTCGCCCGCGGGGACGTTGATGTTCAGCAGCGTGCCCTGCGGGCAGCGGAACCTCGTCGAGCTCGCGCGACGACGCGCGCGACGAAGTCCGCGGCGCGCTCGAAGTCGAAGCGGCTGCCCAGGCGGAAGTCCATCTCGCGCGCGTTGGACTGCTGGGAGACCGCGATGCCCGGGATCCCGAGCACGAGCGCCTCCAGCGCGGCGGCGACCGTGCCCGAGTAGGTGATGTCGTCGCCCAGGTTGGAGCCGTGGTTGATGCCGGCGACGACGATGTCGGCGTCGAAGCCCTCGATGAGGCCGAGCTTGGCCAGGCGCACGCAGTCGACGGGCGTGCCGTCGGTGGCGAAGCCGCTCGTGCCGTCCTCGAAGGGCACCTGCTGGACCCACAGCGGCCGGCGCGTGGTGATCATGCGGGCGAAGGCGGAGCGGTTGCCGTCGGGCGCGATGACGGCCAGCTCGATGCCCGGCACCTGGACCAGCGCCCTGCGCATGGCCTGCAGGCCCTCGGCCTCGATGCCGTCGTCGTTGGTCAGCAGGACCTGCATCGCAACCATCCTATCCTGTCAAGGTCGCTTGACATCGGCCGGCACCGCATGTAAAGCTTGCTTGACAGTGCGCAACGACGTCCGCCTCCTCCGCACCGCGCGCGACCTCTCCCAGGGAGCGCTCGCCGACGCCCTCGGCGTCTCGCGTCAGACGATCAACGCGATCGAGACGGGGCGCTACCTGCCGTCGCTGCCGCTGGCCTTCGGCCTCGCCCGCTTCTTCGAGACGACGGTCGAGCAGATCTTCCATCCCGACACCGAGGAGCTCTCCACATGAAGGCCTTCTGGATGTCCGCCACCGGCCAGCTCAGCGCTCGGCCTCGTCCTCGTCGCCGCCGTCGTCGCCGCCTTCGCCGCGGGCGGCGACGCCGTGCTTCGGCCTCGTGACCGCCGCGCTCGTGCTCGCCTTCCTGCTGCTCGTCTACTTCGGCCGGCGCCGCAGCGACACCCTCGACGTCATGAGCGGCATCGGCGACGAGCGCGCCAAGCTGCTCTACACCCGCGCCGTCGCCTTCTCGGGCACGGTGATGTCGTTCGTGCTGCCGATCTGGTGGCTCGTGACGGTCGCCCAGGGCGACCCCAACGAGGTGCTGTCGGTCTGCTGCGCGATCTTCGGCGCCACCTTCGTCCTCGCGGTCGTCGTGCTCGCGCGGCGCAGCTGAAGCTCCCGCTAAGGCGCGCTTCACCTGCGGTTGAGCAGCGGCCCCTACCGTGGGCGGCATGCTCCTGCGTGACCCGACCCGGTGCCCG
Source organism: uncultured Actinomycetes bacterium (assembly GCA_963816845.1). Classification (GTDB taxonomy): domain Bacteria; phylum Actinomycetota; class Thermoleophilia; order Solirubrobacterales; family Solirubrobacteraceae; genus JAOPZW01. The sequence continues at coordinate 154,876 of CAWFMR010000040.1, forward strand.
CAGTGCGGCGAGCGGGTCACGCCGTACGCCGCCGGCTGCGCGCTGTGCGGCGCGGAGCTCGACCCGACGCGCTGGCACCCGCGGCCCTCCCCCCTGCGGCGGCTGCTTCGTATGCTGGGTCAGTGAACGCCTACCGCATCAACCGCCTCTTCCACCCCGACTCCGGCCGCTGCCTGGCCATCGCCGTCGACCACGGCATGCCCGGCGAGCCGGACCTGCTCGAAGGCATCGAGGACATGGAGGCGGTGATCGACGCCCTCGTGGCCGCCGATCCCGAGGCGCTCCTGCTCACTCCGGGCCAGGCCGACCTGCTGCAACGCAGGGTCGGGCGGGCCAAGCCGGCCCTCGTCCTGCGCGTCGACACCGGCAACGTCTTCGGGCGCGAGGTTCCCGACCGCCCGGCCTCGTGGATGTACGACGACCCGGTCGGCATCGCGGTGCGCCTCGACGCCGCCTGCGTGATCGCCAACCTCCAGGACTCCCCGGGCCAGCCGTCGCTGCGCGAGACCTGCGTGCAGAACATCCTCCGGCTTCGCGGCGAGTGCAACCGCGCCGACATGCCCCTGATGGTCGAGCCGGTGCCCATGGCTCCGAACACGGCGGGCTACGACGTCCACCGCGACGCCGAGCGCCTGCGCGGCCTCGTGCGCCAGGCGACCGAGCTGGGCGCCGACCTCATCAAGTGCGACCCGCTGCCCGACCAGGCCGACTTCGCCCGCGTCGTGCGCGCCGCGCGCGTGCCCGTGCTCGTCCGCGGCGGCGGGCGCATCGCCGACGACGAGGTCCTGCGCATCACGGCCGACGTCCTCGCGGCGGGCGCCGCCGGCCTCGTCTACGGGCGCAACGTCATCCAGCACGACGACCCGACGGCGATGACCCGCGCGCTCGCGGCCTTGGTGCACGAGCACGCGACGGCGGACGCCGCGCTGGCGCTGCTGGGGTAGCCGTCCGCTCGCGCGCTTGCGGCGCTGCGCAGCGCCTAACAGCATCACCGAGGGGAAGGGAGCCGGCCGGCGGTTCGGGGCGCGCGTCGTCGTCCTCAGACGCGTGCGCCTTGGTGCACGAAGCGCGCGTGTTTCGCAACAGTCTTTGGAGACGCCCAGGGCGTCGAACGTCGGTCCTACTCCCGCTATGCGGGAGCTAGAGCGCACACCCCCGCTGCTGTCCGCGAAGGTGTGGCGAAACACGCGCGACCTGCGCGCGGAGCTCCGCAGCGCCGCGACCACCGCCCACTCCCTTCCCTCGATGCGGCAGTAAGCGCAGCGCACGACCGCAGGCGACGGCGGACGACCGCACCCGCGCCCAGGCCGAGCGAGCCGGGCTGAAAGGATCCCTGACATGACGAAGATCGCGGTCACCGGAGGCAGCGGGAAGGCCGGGCGCGCCGTCGTGCGGGACCTGCTCGAGCACGGCCATCAGGTCATCAACATCGACAGGGTGCCGTCGGCCGAGTCGAGCTCGCCGGACTCGCCGGCGCCCTTCCTGGCCGCCGACCTCACCGACTACGGCGAGACGGTCGAGGCGCTCGGCAACGCCGAGAAGCTGCCGGGCATCGAGGCGGTCGTGCATCTCGCCGCCATCCCTTCCCCCGTGCACTCCACGCCCGACCTGACCTTCCGCACGAACGTCACGAGCACCCACACGGTCTTCTCCGCGGCCGCGCGGCTGGGCCTGAAGCGCATCGTGTGGGCCTCGAGCGAGACGACGCTCGGCCTCCCGTTCGACCAGCCGCCCGACTACGCGCCGGTCGACGAGGAGCACGAGCTTCGGCCGGAGTCCTCGTACGCGCTGTCCAAGGTCCTCGGCGAGGAGATGGCGCGCCAGTTCCACCGCTGGTCGGGCATCCCGATCGTGGGCCTGCGCTTCTCGAACGTCATGGAGCGCCACGACTACGACCGCTTCCCCGGCTTCTGGGACGACCCGCAGCTGCGCAAGTGGAACCTGTGGGGCTACGTCGACGAGAGCCACGTCGCGCACAGCGTGCGCCGTGCGCTGGAGGCCGACGTCGCCGGCGCCGACTCGTTCATCATCGCCGCGGCCGACACGGTGATGCAGCGCCCGAGCCGCGAGCTCATGGCCGAGGTCTTCCCCGGCGTGCCCGTGCGCGACGGGGTCGAGGGCACCGACACCCTGCTGAGCATCGACAAGGCCCGGCGCGTGCTGGGCTACGCGCCGGACTTCACGTGGAGGGAGCTCTTCTGATGGACCAGGTCAGACTCGGCGCCACCGGCCTGCACGTCTCGCGCGTGTGCCTGGGCATGATGAGCTACGGCAACGACTCCGATCGCCCGTGGGTGCTCGACGAGGCGGGGGCGGAGCCGATCGTCCGCCGCGCGGTCGAGGCCGGCGTCACCTTCTTCGACACGGCCGACGTCTACTCGCGGGGGGCCAGCGAGGTCGCCACGGGGCGCCTCGTGCCCAAGTACCTCTCGCGCGACGAGGCGGTGATCGCCACCAAGGTCCACGGCCAGATGACGCCCGGCCCCAACGGGCGCGGCCTCTCGCGCAAGCACGTCCTCGCCGCGATCGACGCCTCGCTGCGGCGCCTGCAGATGGACTACGTCGACCTCTACCAGATCCACCGCTGGGATCCGCAGACCCCGATCGAGGAGACCATGGAGGCGCTCCACGACGTGGTGCGCGCCGGGAAGGCTCGCTACATCGGCGCCAGCAGCATGCACGCCTGGCAGTTCGCCAAGGCCCAGCACGTGGCCGAGCGCAACGGCTGGACGCGGTTCGTCTCCATGCAGAACCACGTCAACCTCCTCTACCGCGAGGAGGAGCGCGAGATGATCCCGCAGTGCATCGACCAGGGCATCGGGGTCATCCCCTGGAGCCCGCTGGCCCGCGGCTTCCTCACGGGCACACGCACCCGCATGGGCCAGCGGCGCACGACGCGTGCCGAGACCGACGGCTTCCAGGACGTCCTCTACGGCCGCTCGGAGGACTTCGACGTCATCGACCGCCTCAACGAGCTGGCGGCCGAGCGCTTCGACTCCCCGGCGCAGGTGGCGCTGGCGTGGCTGCTGCACAAGCCGGGCATCACCGCGCCGATCGTGGGCGCGACCAAGCTCGAGCACCTCGAGGAGGCCATCGCCGCCGCCAACCTGTCGCTGTCACCCGAGGAGATCGAGCGCCTCGAGGAGCCCTACGTGCCCCACCCGGTGCTGGGCCACGAGTAGCCGCGGTGGAAGGCCCCGCCCCCAGCCCGCCCGAGACCTGGGACGCGCTCTTCAGCGACTTCTACCTGCGTGCCTTCGCCAACGACGAGGCCGACGCCGATGCCGGCGCCAACGCACAGAGCGCGGCGCGGCTCGCGGCCTGTCCCGCCGGCGGTGACCTGCTCGACGTGCCCTGCGGCTACGGGCGCCACGCCATCCCGCTGGCCCGTGCGGGCTACCGCGTGACGGGAGTCGACCGCTCGCCGACGCTGCTGGCCGAGGCCCGGCGGCGGGCGGGCGACGAGCCCCCGGAGCTCATCGAGGCCGACTACCGCGAGCTGCCCTTCCCGGACGAGCGCTTCGACGCCGCGCTGAACCTCTTCACGTCGCTCGGCTTCTACGGCGACGAGGAGGACGTCAAGGCGCTGGGCGAGATCGGCCGCGTTCTGCGCCCGACCGGGCGCCTGGTGATCGAGACCATGCATCGCGACCGGCTCGTCCACGGCTTCCACGAGCAGGACTGGCGCCTGGTCGGCGAGGGCCGGCTCCTGCTCGAGCAGCGCAGCTTCGACGCTGCTGCCGGCGTGGCGCAGACGACGCAGACGCTGATCGAGAAGACGGGCGAGCGCGACTCGCGCTCGTTCGCGGTCCGCGTCTACACGGCCACCGAGCTCGTGGCCATGCTCAACCGCGCCGGCTTCGACGACGCCCGCTGCTACGGCGACCTCGCGGGCAACCCGTTCGACACGACCACGCGGCTCGTGATCGTCGCGCGGCGCTGAGGCGCTCGGCGCTCGCCGCTAGCGCAGGAAGTTGGGCAGCTGCTGGCGCAGGACGTTGTAGGCCGGGCGCGTCGCTCCGCTGGGGGTGGTCAGGCCCGCGTCGAAGCGCGCGTCGCAGCCCGCGCCGGTCCAGTTGTAGACGTACGCGCGCTCCACGCCGCTCGAGTGGTAGGTGCGGGCCAGCTTGAACATGTTCTTCAACCGGCTGGCCGCGCGCGAGGTGCTGCACGGGAAGCTGCGGCCGAACTTCACGATGCCGCCGGTCTCGGTGAACCAGAACTTCGTCGAGCGGTTGTACTTGTGCGACTGGCGGATGATGCTCGACGTGAAGGTCGTGCGCACGCGGTTGACGTCGCCGTAGTTGTGGATCCCGACGAGCGTGGCCCGGCGGCGATAGGTGGACGACAGCGCGCCGTACCAGGTCTGCATGTAGCGCTCGACGCCGGTCTGGTCGAGCACGTCGAGGGCCACCACCGCGCACGAGGAGCAGTGCCCCTTGACCATGCGGTACATCTCGCGGAAGAACTGCGCGGCCCGGGTCGGGCTGCGATAGGTCGGCTGGCTGGCGTGGTTGGCCTCGTTCCACGTGCCGAACTCGCGCACGCCCAGGCCGCGGAAGTACTGCACCAGCCGCCCGACCTTCGACTTGTACTGCGCGACCGACGGCAGCTTGGCCTTCTTGATCACCAGCGTGTCGCTGGAGACGTGCAGCAGCACCGAGAAGCCGTCGCGGCGCGCGCGCTCCACGTAGGCCCGGGCCGCGAGCCGGGCGACGGGGCGGTCCATCGCATCCCACGCGATGAAGTAGCGCACCCGCTTGAGCTGCGCGCGCTGGAAGGCCGGCTGGTCGAACATCGCGGCTGACTGGTCGCCGATGCCCACCCTGACGGCCGTGCGCGCCTGAGCGGCGGCAGGGACGAGGGCGAGGCACGCGGCGACGGCGGTGAGCAGGAGCGCAAGGCGTCGGGGCATCCTGTGAGCAAACCAGCGGACCGCACCGCGGTTGCGGGGCGCGTGCGAACCCTGACACTCAGTAGGCGACCGAGGCCAGGTAGAGCCCGTGCGCCGGTGCGGTGTCGCCGGCCTCGGCCCGCGGGCGCCCGGTGAGCAGCGCCTCGAACGACGCGACCGACCGGCGCCGCGTGGCCACCTCGAGCATCGTGCCCACCAGGGCGCGGTTCATGTGGCGCATGAACGTGTCGGCCGTGATCCAGAAGGCGAGGATGTCGCCGTCGCGCTCCCAGCGCGCGTCCATGACGTCGCGCTCGAAGCGCACGTGCTCGGTCTGCGTCGGGGTGAAGGCGGTGAAGTCGTGCGTGCCGCGCAGCGCCGCCGCGCACGCCTGCAGCGCCTCGACGTCGAGCGGCCGCGGCCACCACAGCGCTCGCCCGCGCTCGAACGGCGACAGCGCGCCGCGGGTGAGCAGCCGGTAGCAGTAGGTGCGCGAACGCGCGTCGCGGCGCGCGTCGAAGCCGTCGGGCGCCGGCGCGCACGCCAGCACGGCGACGTCGCCCGGCAGGACGGCGTTGAGCGCCCGCGCCTCGGCCGGCTCGCCCTCGTAGGAGGCGACCTGACCCCAGGCGTGCACGCCGCGGTCGGTCCGCCCGGCGACGGTCAGCGAGACCTCGGCGCGCAGGATCGTGGCCAGCGCGCGCTCGACCTCGCCCTGCACCGTGCGCAGCCCCGGCTGCGCGGACCAGCCCGCGAAGTCGCTGCCGTCGTACTCGAGGTCGAGCCGCGCGGTCGGCACGGGCGGGCGCCCTACGGCCGCGGCGCGCCGCTGACGCCCAGCATCACCGAGTACAGCGACGTCGTCGCGCAGATGAAGAGCCGGTTGCGCTTGAGACCGCCGAAGACGACGTTGGCGACGCCCTCGGGGACGAGCACCTTGCCCAGCAGGGTGCCGTCGGGGTCGTAGCAGTGCACGCCGTCGCCGGCGCTCGTCCACAGGCGTCCCTCGACGTCGAAGCGAAAGCCGTCGAAGATGCCCTCGGTGCAGGTGGCGAACACCTCGCCGCCCGACAGCGCAGCGTCGGGTCCCACGTCGAAGGCGCGTATGTGGCGCGGCCCGTCGGGGACGTGGGTCATGCCCGTGTCCGAGACGTACAGGCGCCGCTCGTCGGGCGAGAAGGCCAGGCCGTTGGGGCGCACGAAGTCGTCGGCCGCGATCGCGCACGCGCCGGAGCGCGGGTCGACGCGGTAGACGTGGGAGGCGCCGATCTCACTCTCAGCCGCGAACCCCTCGTAGTCGCTGTCGATCCCGTACGTCGGGTCGGTGAACCAGACCGCGCCGTCGGAGCTCACCACGACGTCGTTGGGGCTGTTCAGGCGCTTGCCGTCGAAGCGGTCGGCGATCGTCGTGATCGAGCCGTCGTGCTCGGTGCGCTCGACGCGCCGGGCGCCGTGCGAGCAGCTCACCAGCCGTCCCTCGCGGTCGACGGTGTGGCCGTTGGTGTAGCCCGCCGGCGAGCGGAAGACGCCCACGTTGCCGGTGGGCTCGTCCCAACGCAGGATGCGGTCGTTGGGGATGTCGCTCCACACCAGGTAACGGCCGGCCGCGAAGTAGGCCGGGCCCTCGGCCCAGCGGGTGCCCTCGAAGAGCTTCTCGACGCGCGCGCTCGTGCGCACCAAGCGCCGGAAGCGCTCGTCGAGGATCTCGTACTCGTGCGCAGCCAGGGCTGCGGCCCGCCTCAGACCAGCTCGAGGAAGACCATCTCGGTCGCGTCGGAGCGGCGCGGGCCGAGCTTGAGGATGCGCGTGTAGCCGCCCGGGCGCTCCGCGTAGCGCGGGGCGACCTCCTCGAAGAGCTTGTGCACGGTGAACTTGTCCTGGCCCAGCGCGCTGAGCGCCTGCCGGCGGGCGTGCAGGTCGCCGCGCTTGGCCAGGGTGATGAGCTGCTCGAGCTCGGGCTTGACCGCCTTGGCCTTGGCCTCCGAGGTCTTGATGCGCTCGTGCTGGATGACCTCCTTGCAGAGGTTCGCCAGCAGCGCCTTGCGGTGCGAGGCGCTGCGGCTCAGCTTGTGACGTGTCTTCTGGTGGCGCATCGCCGGCGGATCCTACCTAGTCGTCGCGGAGGTTCAGGCCGCGGGCGTGCAGGGTCTCGATGACCTCGTCGATCGACTTCTTGCCGAAGTTCGGGATCGCGTTGAGCTCGCCCTCGGACTTCGAGATGAGGTCGCCGACGGTCTGGATGCCGGCACGCTTGAGGCAGTTGTACGAGCGCACACCGAGCTCGAGCTCCTCGATGAGGATGTCGTGCATCGGGCCTGCCGGGCCGCCGCCGCCGTTGAGCGCGCCCGCGCCGTCGCCCTCGAGCTGCCCGGCCGGGCCGGCACGCAGCTCCTCGATGCGGTCGGCGTCGGTGAAGATCGCCAGCTGCGAGATGAGGATCTCGGCCGCCTCGCGCAGCGCGGCCTGCGGGTCGATCGACCCGTCGGTCTCGATGTCGAGCGTGAGCTTGTCGTAGTCGGTGCGCTGACCGACGCGCGCCTGCTCGACCGCGTACGCCACACGGCGCACGGGCGAGAAGATCGAGTCGATCGGGATGACGCCGATCGGCTGGTCGGGCGACTTGTTGTCCTCCGACGGGCGGTAGCCGCGGCCACGGCCGATCGTCAGGTAGAGCTCGAGCTTGGTCTTCTTCTCGAGCGTGGCGATGTGGACGTCGGGGTTGAGGATCTCCACGCCGGCGGGCAGGTCGATGTCCTGCGCGGTGATCTCACCGGGGCCGGTCACCACCAGCGGCGCCTCGACCTCGGTGGCGTCCGAGTGCATGCGGCACACGATGCCCTTGAGGTTGAGGACGATGTCGGTGACGTCCTCGGTGACGCCCTTGATGGTCGAGAACTCGTGGGCGACGCCCTCGATGCGCACGCTCGTCACGGCCGCGCCGGCCAGGGAGCTCAGCAGCACTCGCCGCAGCGAGTTGCCGAACGTGTAGCCGAATCCGCGGTCCAGCGGCTCGATGGCGAACGAGCCGCGGTTCTCCTCCACGTGTTCGGAGGTGATTCGGGGAATCTGGAAGTCGAGCATCGGGGTCCTGACTGTCGTTTCACTGCGCGCCGCGTGAAGGGAAAGGCGGCGACGCGCGCTTCGGGTGTGTCTGGTTCGGGTGTTCCTACTACTTCGAGTACAGCTCGACGATGAGCTGCTCCTGGACCGGCGTCGTGATCTCACGACGCTCGGGCTTGCGCAGCACCTTGGCGGTGAGCGCGTCATGGTCCGCCTGCAGCCAGGCCGGAACCTGGGCGGTCAGCTCGGTGGCGTCGCGGATGACCGCGTCCGCACCGGTACCGACCTTGACGGCGATCACGTCGCCGTCGCGGACCTGATAGCTGGGGATGTCCACGCGCCGGCCGTTGATGGTCCAGTGGCCGTGGCGGATGAGCTGGCGGGCCTGGCGCCGCGAGGCGGCGAAGCCGAGGCGCACGAGCACGTTGTCGAAGCGGCGCTCGAGGAGCGTGAGCAGGTTCTCGCCCGTGATGCCCTCCTGGCGGGAGGCCTTCTCGTAGTAGTGGCGGAACTGCTTCTCGAGGACGCCGTAGTAGCGGCGCGCCTTCTGCTTCTCGCGCAGCTGAACGCGGTACTCGGACTGCTTCTGACGTCCGCGGCCGTGGTCGCCAGGCGGGTACGCGCGACGTTCGACGCCGCACTTGTCGGTGAGGCAGCGCTCGCCCTTGAGGAAGAGCTTCTGCCCCTCGCGGCGGCACTGCTTGCACTGGGCACCGGTGTCTCTCGCCATCTGCTTTACCTCAGACGCGGCGCCGCTTGCGAGGGCGGCAGCCGTTGTGGGCCTGCGGGGTGACGTCCTTGACGCCGGTGACCTCGAGTCCGGCGGCCTGCAGCGAGCGGATCGCCGTCTCGCGGCCCGAGCCCGGGCCCTTGACGAAGACCTCGACCTTCTGCAGGCCCTGCTCGATGCCCTTGCGCGCCGCGGCATCGGCGGTGACCTGAGCGGCGAACGGCGTCGACTTGCGCGAGCCCTTGAAGCCGGCGCCGCCGGCGGACTCCCACGCGATCACGTTGCCCTCACGATCGGTCAGGGACACGATCGTGTTGTTGAAACTCGTCTTGATGTGGGCCTGGCCGACCGGGATGTTCTTCTTCGGCTTGCGGCGGCCGCTGCGGGGGCGCTTCGGTGCGGGCATTCAGTCCTTACTTCTTGGTGGCCTTCTTCTTGCCCGCGACCTGCATGCGCTTGGGTCCCTTGCGCGTGCGAGCGTTGTTCTTGGTGTTCTGTCCGTGAACGGGCAGGCCGCGGCGATGCCGCAGCCCGCGATAGCAGCCGATCTCCATCAGGCGCTTGATGTTCTGCGAGCGCTCGCGGCGCAGGTCGCCCTCGACCGTCAGCTCGGAGTCGATGAGGTCGCGGAGCTTCGAGACCTCGTCGTCGGTGAGCTCGCGGACGTAGGTGTCCGGGTTGATGCCGGCCTCCTTGAGGAGGCGGTTCGCGGTCGGGCGGCCGATGCCGTAGATGTAGGTCATGCCGACCTCGACGCGCTTGTTGAGCGGGATGTTGATCCCAGCGATTCGTGCCATCGGTCTTGCTACCCCTGGCGCTGCTTGTGACGCGGGTTCTCACAGATCACGAGGACGACGCCATGGCGGCGGATGATCTTGCACTTCTCGCACATCGGCCTGACCGACGGTCGTACCTTCATGATCCCTTTCGGCTCGGTGACCAGCGAACCGGCTCTGGCTGCCGTGAAGGCCGCCGCTACCGGTCGCGGACGCGCGCCTGCACCTTGTGGGCGCTAAACGCGGACAATCAACCATAGCAAAGGGCTGGCGGTGGCCCGTCGCCGCTGCGTACGGTATGGCCATGGGTGAGCACGACGATCTCCTGCACCGCCATCAGCCCGGCCTGAAGTATGACTCCATGGAGCAGTATTTCTGCGACAGCGCCGCGGAATGGACCGGCAACCCGGGCAACGAGCTGCGCCGCGCCGACGGTCCGCACGCCCTCGGCGACCTGCTGGCCAGCGGCCCGACGCTGACCCTGGACCACCTCGGGGCGACGCACTACGCCGACGGCAAGGAGGTGCGCGACGGCGACCGCATCGGCGACCCCGGCAAGAACTACCGCGCCCAGTACGTCGCGCTGCGCGCCGCCCGTCCCGAGCTGCGCAACCGCATGTACGGCCACGCCGTCGAGGCCAACGGCCACCTGTGGCTTCAGTACTGGTTCTTCTACTTCTACAACGACTACAACCTGGCGCTCGGGATCGGCCTGCACGAGGGCGACTGGGAGATGATCCAGCTGCGCATCCACGACGGCGCGCCCGATCTCGCCGTCTACGCCCAGCACCGCCAGGCCGAGAAGCGCCCGTGGGCGCAGGTGACCAAGGTCCCCGGGGATCCCAACCGGCCGATGGTCTACGTCGCCCGCGGCTCGCACGCCTCCTACTTCGAGCCCGGCTTCCATCAGACCGAGGCCTGGTACGACCTCGCCGACGGCAAGCGCAACTCGCCGCGCACGGCGCTCGAGATCGTCACGGACGACGAGCCGGCGTGGATCGCGTGGCCGGGCGTGTGGGGCGACACGCGCGCGAGGGTCGGCGGCATCGACCAGCCCAGCCCGAAGGGCCCCTCCGCCCACGCCTCCTGGACGAACCCCGACGGCGTCCTGGCCACTGCCTGGGAGCCCCAGCGCAAGGACGCGATCGCCGCGCCCGCGGTCGTCATCTCCCGCGACCGCGGCCGCATGCGCGTCGACTTCGACTTCACCCGGAATGCGTCCCCAGCCACCCCGCCCCCGGCCTCCCTGCAGGTCACGGTCAACTCGCGCGACGAGGCGGGCGTGCCGCCGCGCACCTACACCTTCCAGCTCGCGCACACCCGCCGCGGCACGCTGGCCACCGAGGTCCCGCTCGACCCCGCCAAGCACTACGACGTCTACGCGAGCACGACGAGCGGCGACCCGCCGATCCCGTCGGAGTCGGTGCTCACCGAGCTCGACCCGGTGGGCAGGGTCGCGAGCGTGCCCGTGGTCGAGCGCCTGGTGCAGGGACTGGGGCGCTTCGTGGCCCGCGTGCGCCACCAGCTCCCGGGCCGCTGAGCGCGCTTAACACTC
>CAWFMR010000041.1:0-74457 GCA_963816845.1 uncultured Actinomycetes bacterium
ATGATCGTCGCCGACTAGTCGCTTCGTCACGACCCGTCGCGGAGCAGGGTCGCGAGGGCTCGAACGACGCCTTCGACCAAGCCCTCCGCCCGCGCCGGGACGGCCGCCGCCACCAGCTCCTGCCGTAGCGACGCGCTGGGGTCGAACGCACCTGCCATGCGCCACTGCGCGATCGCGACGCGCGCGTGCTTGGCGGCGCCCGTCAGGTCGCCGCTGAGAGCGGCGTTCAGACAGCGGCGCACCGCCAGCTCCGCGACCTCTCCGAAGTCATCTTGCGCCGCCGCGAGCTCCTGCGCCAGCCCGAAGTGCTCGTCGGCCGCGCGGGCGTCGCGCAAGCGCAGCGCCGCCGCGCCGGCACCGGTGTGCAGCGCCATGGTCTGGGCCTCGTCAGCGGCGGCGGGGAGCGCGTCGACGAGCTCGGCGAAGGCCTCCTGCGGGCGATCGGCCGCCATGAGAGCACTCGCGGCGGCCTGGGCGGCGCCGGCTGCGTCGGTCCACCCACGCTCGCGCAGGCGCTCCTGCAGGCGCCGAACCTCCGCGACGTGCCCGGCCTCCGCCTCACGCTGTCCCGCGCTCTCCAGCGCGCGGCGCAGGCCGATGCGAGCCTCCGGGTCGAACGACGTCCCCTCCAAGCGCGCGTACGCGTCCGCGGAGGCTTCGTACTCGCCGGCAGCGGCCAGGCGCCGGGCGTGGACGGCCACCAGCGCGACGCCCTCCGACCCCAGCGGCTCGGCCGCCGCATGCTCGCCCAGTCCGTCCGCGAGGACGCTCTCGCCGGTGCGGGGTGCTGCGCGCAACCGCGTCCGCACCGCCTCAACGGCCTCCTCGAGCCCGTCGTCGACCAAGCGCTCGAAGGCCTGACGCAGGGGTCCCTCGCCCTCCTCGGCAGCCGCCAGACGCAGCCTGGTCCCGCTCAGCACCTCGTCGAGCTGGCGCTCGGTCGTCGCCTCCTCCGCGGCATCGCGCAGCAGCTGCGCCGCATCGTCGAACCGGCGATCCACGACCGCCACGAACCCCACCGCTGCGAGGACGTCGGATGGGGTGTAGCTCGGTCGCTCCAGCGCCTCGGCGGCCCATCCACGCGCCTGCGTCAGGTCTCCGAGGACGGCGGAGGCGACGGCCATCTCCGCGCGGCTCAGGTCGTCGATGGCCTGCGCACGCTCGAGGAGCAGGCGGTACGCGTCGCGCGCCTCGTCTCGCCGGCCGAGCTCCAGTTGGGACATGGCCGCGAGGGCCAGGTACCAGGCTGGGTCGAAGTCGCCTGCCAACGGCCGCTCGAGGAACTCGAGCGCCTCCATCGGACGGTGGTCGTGGAGGGCCAGCCACGCCTGCACGCCGCTGACCCACGCGACCTCCCCGTAGGTCGCCACGATCTGCGCCGCCACGCGCTCGGCCTCGCCGAAGCGCCCGGCGTTGGCCAGCAAGGCCAGGCGCTCGCTGAGCACGGCATAGGTCGTGACGCCCAGCTCGGCTCCGTGGTCCGCCGCTTCGAGCGCGAGCTCGTCCTGGCCGACGGCCCGCAGGTAGCGGGCGAGGACGCCCCATCGGACCCCGTCCGACGTGTCGTGCACGAGCGCACGCTCGACGAGAGTCACCGCATCCCACAGGGCGGTCGCATGCGCGATCTCTTCGAGGAAGGTGCTCTCGTCGACGATGTACGCACGGGTCAGGTAGGCCCACGACATGGCGCCCATCGGCCATCCGTGGCGCGCGTGCGTGTCGTCCCACACGGCCCGCGCGTAGTCCACCCGCTCGCTGATGGGTCCCGCCATCTCCTGCGGGAAGCTGGTGGCCATCACGGCCGCCGCCAGGTACCACCCGGTTTCCTCGGGCGACGCATCCAACTGCCGGCTACGTTCGAGGCAGGCGACCGCAGAGTCGAACTGCTCGTTCCAGTAGTCGCGCCGGCCTGCTTCGAAGTAGGGGAGCGCCGCCTCCCCGAAACGCTCGAGCATCTCCAGCGCGCGACCGCGCAGCCGAAAGACGTCGGCTTCCGGGTAGAGGCGCGGATCGGCGATGACGACGTCCTCGAGTCCTTCGAGCACCGACAACGCCGCCGTGGCCCGGTCGAGCGTCACCAGGTACTCGGCCAGCCGAAGCAGCATCCGTCCGGTCGGCTGCAGCAGGGACAATCGGTGCGGGGACGATGCCGCGTCGTGTGGCGTCAGCTGCGCGAGTCCCTGGGTGTACAGGCGATCCGCCACGGCCAGGTCGTTGGTCGCCTCTGCGCAGGCGCCAAGGACCAGGTGGCCGACCGGGTTACGGCTCGCGGCCTCGACCGCCCTGTGCGCCTCGCTCGTGGCCACGTCCACCTGACCCAGGCGGAGCTGCAGCGCCGCGCGCTCGGCCAGCGTGCGCCCGCTCGCCGGATCGAGCGCCAGGGCCTCGTCGAGATGGCGGCGGGCCCCGTCGGCATCAGCGCCAGCCATGGCCATCCAGGCGGCGACGCGGTGGGCGGTGACTCGCATGCGTCCGTCATCGCCTGCACTCAGACGCTGGGCGAGCTCGCCGGCAGCCAGGCTCTCGATCGTCTCGAGGGCGGCGCCGGTGTCATCCTCCGTCCAGCGACGCAGCCCGTGGCGAAGCTCGTCGAGCGCCGACGGCGCCTCGCCATCGAAGGGCAGGTCGAACGCGGCGATCTGATCGGCCGCTGCCCGCTCTCCCAGCTCCAGGGCGCGCACGACCTCGCGCAGCCACTCGCGCCGCGCGTCGACTGGGTCGTAGGCGGCGCGCTCCTCGAGGCGCTCGCGCAGGTCCGCCAGCCCCGCTGCGGTGTAGCGCCGCTCGTCGCGCCACTCCTCACGGAGAGCCTCGACTCGGCGCGAGAGCTCGCTCAGCAGCTCCGCGACGCGCGCTCCCTCGCTTGCCAGAGCAGAGAAGCGTCGCTGCGTCTCGAGCAGCTCGTCCTCGCTTTCGGCCGCGAGCAGCCGCCGGGCCAGGAGACGACCCGCGGTTTCGATGTCCCCCTCGCGCACCTCGGCGAGCGCTCGGCGCCAGTCCTCGACGAATGCCTCGGGCGCCGTGTCGTGGCCCAGCGGCATGGCGGCCCCGTTCATCCGAACACCGGCTGCGGGCCGGGGCGCTCGTGGGTGGGCCGGGCGCGCGGCTGCCCGCCGCTCGGTCGCATCAGCCGCAGTTCGCGCGGCTCGAGCAGGAACAGGGCCGGGGAGACGAAGCCGCGCGGCTGGTCGACCGCGAAGGCAAGTTGGAAACGTCCCTCCTGGACCGCCATGTCCACCGGCTTGCCGTCGCAGATCGCTCCGTAGAACGCCTCGCAGAACACGGCTCCCACCGCCGGGCGGGAGCGGATACTGAAAGGCCACCACGGCCGGGATGGGCACGCGGATGAGCGGTGGTCCGAGCATGGCGAAGTCGGCCGGTACGTTCCCCGCGCCGCTCTCGCAGAGCTGCAGGACGACGAGATCGGGTGGGTGCGGGCTCAGCGACTGCTTGAGCACGGCGCCGGTCACGGCATCCAGCCCGCCCTCGCCGCGACCGCCGAGCATCAGCCGATCGACGCCTTCGACGAAGGCCCCGAGCCCGACGTAGTGCACGACGTCGGGACGGAGTGCGCCGATCCGCTGCGCAAGCGCGGGCGGACGCGGCGCGCGCATCACCTCCATCGTCAGGCCCGGCAGGCTGTCCGCGAGGCGCTCGAGGTGGCTGACCGCCTGGTCGACGCGGGCGGCGGCGACCCCGCTGTCGTCGTCGGGGACCGCGGCGACGACGAGCACGGACAGGCTCGAGCGCTCCGGCATGTCTCCGCTGGGCACCGGCACCTCGCCAAGGGTTCGCGCGAATCCGAGGCGACTGTCGGTGGCGAGCAGGAGGTCGTCGCGGGCTCCTCGGACGGGCGCGTACAGGTGCTCCCACGGGAGGTTCACGAAGTCGTCGGGAATGTCGTCCTCGAAGCGCAGGCTCACGACGACGCGCTCGTCAGGGCCGTCGATCAGGTCGTCGAGTGCGGTCCCAACGTCGCCGGGGAACGCGGCGCTGAAGAGGATCTCGCCGAGCGTACGGATCTGCTCACCCTCTGGGATGCGCCCTCGCGCCGCCCATGCTCGGAACAGCCGCGCCACCGCGCCGCGGACGGCGTTGAGGTCCACCCGGCCGCCGCTGATCGCCGCCGCATCGCCATCCTCACGAGCGTGGACCTCCCACGTGCCTTCGGCGCCTGGCTCGACGGTCACCACGAGATGGCGCGCAGCAGTGGCCGCCGCGCTGACGCCACCTCGAATGGCCGACCACGCCTGCTGCTGAGCGGGCTCGAGCAGATCGAGCCACGATCGGTCGGCCAGATGCACGCCCTCGTTCTCCTCGGCCAGCGACGGCATCCGCTGCAGGAGCGCCGCGATCGGCACCGCGTAGCCGCCGAGCGCCTGTGACGGGTCGCGGCTGCGCTTCAGGATCCCGGCGACGGCCCCCGTGCGCCCGTTGAGGACCGGCGAGCCGCTCATCCCCGGCTCGACCTGGCCATCCTTGAGCCGTAGCCACCCAAGGCCGCCCAGCTCGCCCTCGACCTCGAGCGTCGTCGGTAGGCCACGCTCGTAGCGCGCGCGCCCCGTGGCATCGTCGATCGGATAGCCGTAGGTGCGCAGGGGATCGCCCGTCTGCATCTGGTCGGCGTCGAGCAGGACGTTCGGATGGTCGGTGCCGGCGCGGACCGTCAGGATCGCGAGATCCGCATCCTCCTGCGCCCACAGGCCCAGGACGGCTTCGACCGGATGGGGAACGAGGTCCTGGCCATAGACCCTGAGGTCAGCCGTCTGCACCGCCGACGAGGAGCCGTGGGGCTGGATGACGTGGGCGCACGTGACCACGCGCCCGGGGGCCACGAAGAACCCGGACCCGGACGGCGCGCCCTTGCGATCGATACGGACGGTGCACTCGCGCAGCGCCTGCTCGAGCGTCGCCACCCCTTCAGCCTCCCGATCCCCACTCCAGCGTGATCTTCAGCGTGGCGCTCCCGGTGCCCTTGACGATGAGCGCGGTGAGCCCGCCCGCCTCGACGCTGGCATCCACGCCGAACTCGACCGTCGCGCGGTCCGGCTTGACTCGCGTCAGGGCCTCGCTCATGGAGGCCGCGATCGACTCGACCGCCTTGACGACGCCATCGAACTGCAGCGCGCCCCGCGCGCTGACGTCGGTCTCGCCACCTGCGCCCCGCGCCTCGATCTGCACGATCGTGTCGTCGGACAACTTCGCTCGGACGATCCGTTGTGTCTCTGGCACGGCGTCTCCTCCTGCAAGCCGCTGACGCGCACGACTATCTCTGATCGCTGTGAACGTGTCGAGGGGTCCGCGGCAGGCGGCACGACACGAGCGGGCGAGTGGCGCGGGGATGATCGTCGCGGCCTAGCGACCGGATCCACCAACCGTAAGCGACCGTCCGGCCTCACGGTGCGGCTATCCTAACGATGCGTCAGCGCTCTCCCGGGCGAGGCGCCTTCGCTTCCATGACCGTAACCTCTGCCGGGCCGGACGAGAGCGCAGCCGCGCTCGGCCCGTATGTCCGTGCGATCCGGTCCCGAGCGCTCGTGGTCGCACTGACCACGATCGCTGCGGTGGGAGTTGCTGCGGCGCTGTTGGCGACCCGCGAGCCGCTCTACAAGAGCACCGCACAGCTTCTCGTGACGCCGCTGCCCCAGGACGACCGCACGTTTCTCGGCACGGGGCTGCTGCGCGACTCGGGCGATCCCACGCGTACCGTCCAGACCGCGGCCGCCCTGGTCGCTTCACCGCTTGCCGCCCAACGCACGGCACGCCGGCTCGGGCATGGCCTGACCGAGCAACAGGTAGCGGGGCACGTCGACGTCCAACCGCTGGGCGACAGCAACATCCTGAGCGTCACCGCGTCCTCCACCACGGCCGACGCTGCGACGCGCCTCGCCAACGAGTACGCCCAGAGCGCCCTCGCGGTGCGCGGTGAGCAGATCCGGCGCCAGATCGACGCCGCCATCGTCGCGGTGGGGCCCAACCCGGCGCAGGCCGACAACGTACGCCTCGCCGAGCTGCGGGCCGTGCGTGAGCGCGGCGACCCGACCCTGACCCTCTCCCAGGCGGCGCTGACGCCGCGGTCGGCGGGAGGTGCGCCGGCTTGGCTGGTGCTCGTGCTCGCGACGATGGCCGGCTTCACGCTGGGGTCGATCGCCGCGCTGCTCATCGAGCGCCTCGACCGTCGAGTGCGCGACGAGAGCGAGCTGCTCGCTCTCGCGCCGATGCCCATCCTCTTGCGCGTGCCCGCGATGGGGCGCAAGGGGCGCGGCATCTCGGCCGATGCCGTCGCCGCGTCCGTCCGCGAGGTGTTCAGGACCCTGCAGATCCAGCTGGATCAGCGGCGCGCGGAGGCGGGCGGCCGCGGCCAGACTGTGATGATCACAAGTGCGTCGAGTGGTGACGGTAAGACGAGCACGGCGCTCAACCTCTCCTTCGCGCTGATCGGCGCCGGCCACCAGGTGATCCTCATGGACTGCGACCTGCGCAAGCCGGACATCGCGCGCCAGCTGGAACTCGAGACGTCTGACGGGCTCGTCGCGCTCCTGACCTCGCGCGTGCGGCTGACCGAGCTGCTGCAATCAGCGCGGACGCCCGCGCTCCGGGTGCTCGCGGCGGCGAGCGGCTCCCGGGACAACACGCTGCTACACGGGCTGGACCACAGGATCGGCGAGATCCTCCAAGAGGCCACGGAGCTGGCGGACTACGTCATCATCGACACCGCGCCGCTCGGCGAGGTTGGAGACCCCCTGACGATCGCCGCTCACGTCGATGACCTCTTGCTCGTGGGTCGCCCGCAGCACACCAACCGGCAGGCGCTGAAGACCACCATCGGGCTCCTCGAGCGCGCGCGCACCTCACCGACCGGGTGGGTGATCATCGGCGAGGAGGGCACGAGGTTGTCGTCGCTTTACCCGCACGCCGGTAGCAACGGGGTGGGCTGGCGACGTGGCAGCCGGTCGCGCAGCCGGTCGCCGGCTCGGTAACGGGCCGCGAGCAGCGTGCCGGCGGGACCGTGCGGCACCAACCACGTGCGGTCGCACCGGTCGACGGCACCGAAACGGTACTTGTACTGCTCGGTGCCACGAAGGAAGTCGAACGTGCGCGCGCCGTGGGCTGCGGCGAACCGTATGGCCTGGTAGGCGAGCACGCTGCCCATGCTGTGACGGTCCCATCGGGAATCCCACCCCCATTGGTAGGCGGCGAACGTGTCCTTCCAGAAGAAGCCGTAGAGCACCCCGGCGACGGCGCCCTCGCGCCTCGCCACGGCCGCGGCCGGGCCACGTGACGTCTCGGACCGCTCGGCCAACCGGCGGTGCAGCGCGAGCTGCTCGAGACCGAAGGAGGTGCCCGTCGCATGGCGGGCACGCGCGCGTGCGTGCAACTCGAACAGAGCATTCAGCAGCTCCTCGTTAACGGAGCCGCTGGCGACCCACTCGAAGAGCACGCCGTCCCGCTCGATCCGGCGTGTGAACCGCCTGAGCTGGCGGCGAAAGCCGGGGGAGCGTCCCACGTCCTGATCCGAAGGCGGCACAGGCATGCGAGGGCATACGGTCGTTGCGATGACGCGCGCGCCGGCCGGGAGCGGTGGCCGATCCCACTCGGGATCGGCGCTGCGCAACAGCAGGCCCGCGCCCCCGATCGCCTCCGAGACCCACGCGGCAACCTCGTCGCGCCACTCCAGGGGTACGAGCCAGCCGCAGTGGTCGGCGGCCCCTGCGCCGCTGCCGGCATTGACGTACACGGGGAGCGTCAGCGGCAGCGTCCGATGCAGGCGCTGGCGATCCCGGCTCAACACTACGAGCGCCTCGAGCCGCCCCGAGGGCGCGCGCCACGCGGCCACGCGAGTCTGCGGTCGCCCAGCGATGGTCTCCCACCAGCCGAGGACCCAGTCGGGAGTCTGGAAGTACGAGGTCTCGTCGAGCCGCTCGGCGAGATCCAGCCAGTCGCGCGTCAGAACGCCGAGCTTCGACGGGTCCTCCAGGTCCACGACGTCGGGCGCGTTCATCGCCGCCCGCCGGTCAGCTATGCCGGCAGCCGGTGCCGAGCGTCCCGGAGCCTCGCCCACGATCTGGCCACGGCCGCTTTGGTCTTGTCGACGGGCTCCGACGCGCCCGGCGGCCGGGGAGATAGGTGGAACTTGCGGAGCCGTCGGTTGAGCCCGTAGACGATTGCGGCCCGCTCGCAGAACGCCGTGTAGAACGGGATCGAGAACGAGACCGAGACGCCCGCCTCTGTCTCCACCCAGTGGGGCACGTACGACGGCAGGTACACGCCGACGCCGGGCCGGATGCGGAAGGTCTCAGCCACCGCCTGCATGGCGTCGAAATCGCACCCGACACCGTCGAGGTAGCGGTCGCGCTCACGTTGAAGCACGCCGGGGTCCTGGTCGAACGCGGCGACGCTCACGTTCTTGGCGCCTCTCACCTGCAACAGAAAGCTGTGTTCGACGTCGAAATGCATCGGCGTGGTCGCCGCTGGAGAGGAGATGAACAGGTATCCGGCCCGGTGACGCATGCCGCCCTCGCGTTCGGCGACGAGCGCGTCGACCTGATCGAGGCACGCGTTGATGAGCTGCGCGTACTCGGGCGCCTGCTGGATGTCTCGGAGCGAGACCCTGAATCCGTTGCGATCGATGTTCTTGATGGTCGCCGAGGGCGGGCCCTGCCCGACATCGACGTAGCCGTCGGTGTTGATGAAAGGGAGCTGCCCCCGCTCGCGCCGGACAGAGTCCGGCGGCAGTCGGTCCGCGAGCTCCGCGATGGCGTCCATCGTGAACAGCGGGTGGTCGACGAGCGCGTGGCGCACGTAGATCGACCGTCGCGCGAACGCCTCCGGGAACGACGTCGCGTCGATCTCAACCAGCCTGGCCATCTCGACGTTGCCTTCCGCTCGCACGGCCTGCTCCCCCAGTTTCGCGCTCAGCTCGCTCCGAATCGAGACTACCCCCGATCAGCCGAGCAACGCCACGAGCCGCGGATGTACGCACGCAGCGCTCGCGTATGGACCGCGGAGGCAACTCCTCGCTGCGCGACACTGACAGACTCCTCCCGCATGGGCGTTCGATGTGATGAAGGCCCTGACGCAGGAGCAGCTTCGCAGCGTCGCGCGGCCATCCTCGTCCCGGTCCTCAACGAGGCGCGGCTCTTGGAGCGCGCGCTCGCGAGGATGGGTGAGCAGGAACTCGACGGCGAGCTCGAGATCCTGGTGATCGACGGGGGCTCGACCGATGGGAGCCCGGACACCGTTGCCCGGGTCGCGCAGCGGGACGACCGCATCCGGCTGCTCGACAATCCCGCCGGGCGCACCCCCAACGCCCTCAACATAGGCCTGCGTGCCGCGCGCGGTGCGTACGTGGCCCGCATGGACGCCCACACGTACTACCCCCGCGACTACATCGCGCGAGGCATCGAGCGACTCGAGCATGGCGATGTGGCCTGCGCGTCGGGCCCGCAGTTGGCGTTCGGTGACCAGCCGACCAGCCGGGCCGTCGCCTTGGCGCTGCAGAGCCCGCTCGGCGTCGGCGGCGCTCGCTTTCGCCGAGCGGGCGGGCAGGAGGAAGACGTCGACTCGGGCTTCTGCGGCGTGTGGCGGCGCGACCTGCTGCTCGAGCTCGGCGGCTGGGACGAGGACTGGCCGGTCAACCAGGACGCCGAGCTGGCCGCCCGGATCCGTGCGCGGGGCGGTCGGATCGTCTGCCTGCCGGAGATGGCGGCGCAATACGTGCCGCGCTCGAGCTTGAGTGCACTGGCCCGCCAGTACTGGCGCTACGGCCAGTACCGCGTCAAGACCGCGGGACGCCATCCCGCCGGCCTGCGGCGTTCGCACGTCCTCCCGCCCGGACTGGTGGGCGTCGTCGCGAGCTCTGTCCTGCCGACTCGGCTCGTGCGTCCGCTGCGTTGGGCTCTGGCGCTGTATGGCACAGTGCTGTTGGCTGAGGGCCAGCGAATGGCGCGGCGACAGTCGTCCCGGCACCACGGAGTGCGAGTGACCGCCGCGCTGGCGACGATGCATCTGTTCTGGGGCGCCGGGTTTCTCGAGGGGTGCCGCCGGTTCGGCGTGCCCCGGCGCGCGCTGACCGGGCTCCTGCGCAAAGCGCCGCGCCCCTGAACATGGAGCGGTCGATCCGCATCCATGTCCTCATCGACACGCTCGGGGTCGGCGGCGCGGAGGTCCTGCTCGGGGACTTCGCCGCGGCGGCGCCCCTCGCGGGCGTGGAGCTCAGCGTCGGCTACCTGAAGGACGTCCGCGCGGGCCACGCCGCCGTCCGCCTACGCGCGGTGGGCGTCGAGCCGCGCTGCGTGGCCATCCCACCGCGGCTGGGGCTCGAGGCCTTCCGGCGCGTCCGCCGCCACCTTGCGCAGGTCCGCCCTGAGCTGGTGCACACGCACCTCGGCTCCGCGGACCTCTTGGGCGGCCCCGCGGCGCGCTCGCTGGGATTGCCAAGCGTCGCGACCATCCACTCCCACGCCCCACCGTCGACCGGACGCGACCGCGTGAGGGCGCGCATGATGACCGCGGCGCGGAGGGCCAGCGCGGCGCGGGTCATCGCAGTCTCCGAGAGCGCGCGCGCCGCGTACCTCGCGGCGGGCGCCGCTCCGGAACGCGTCGTGGTGGTCCACAACGGCATCCTCGGGCGAGCCGAGCCAGGAGCGGGCGCTCGCGTGCGCGCAGAGCTGGGCCTCGGCGCGCACGAGCTCGTCGCGGCGATGGTCTCCTCCCTGAGGCCCGAGAAGGGCCACGATGTTGCGCTCGACACGGTGCGGGCCTCGCTCGATCGCTTTCCCTCGCTGCGCCTGGTCGTGGCCGGCGACGGCCCGCTGCGCCCGTGGCTCGAGCGTGCCGCTGCCACGCTCGGCGACCGCGTCGTCCTCGCCGGCTACCGGCCCGACATCCTGGCCGTGCTCGACGCGGTCGACGTGCTCGTCCAGCCTTCGCGCGCCGACGCCTTCCCGACGGCGATTCTCGAAGCGATGGCAGCGTCGGTCCCCGTCGTCGCCACCGATGTCGGCGGGATCGGCGAACTCGTCCGCGACGGGATGACTGGAACGCTCGTCGCCGGCCCTCCTTCGGCGGCGGCCTTCGCGGCCGCACTGGCTCCCGTGCTCGAGGACCGCGCGCGCCGACGACGTCTGGGCAGCGCGGGCCGCGAGCGCTTCGAGCAGGAGTTCACGGCGACCCGCTGGGTGCGGCGCCTGCGCGACGTCTACGTCGAGGTCCTCGAGGGTGCGGCGTGACGGCGCGCGAGGCCCAGAAGCGCCGGCCCGAGCGCGAGGACGATCCACAGCCGCTTGTCCGTGCCGTCCGAGATGAAGGTCGAGGCGACGAGAAAGCCGACCATGGCGATCGCCGAGGCGCGAGCGAGGGTGGCCATTGCGCCGTCACCGAGCGCGTCGAAGCGGCGCGCGGCGCGTACGGCCGCCGTGAGGCACGCGGCGATGACGGACAGCAGCAGGGCGAGCCCGACGATCCCGGTCTCGGCGAGCTGCTGGAGGTAGACGTTGTGCGCGACCAGGGGCTCGTCGACGATCAGCCGGACGAACTTGAGGTTGCCCGGCTCGCGCACGTAATTGTGCGACTCGAACCGGAAGTTTGCGACGCCGACGCCCACGAGGGGGCGGTCCTCGGACATCCGCCACGCGACAAGCCACAGCTCCGTGCGGCCGCCGCCGCCCCCGTTGAAGCTCGTCGCGCGCTCCAGGGCGCTCGGGGAGGCGAGGAAGAACGCTCCCGCGGCGATGACGACGAAGACGCCGAAGGCCGCGGCCTCCGCGCGCTGGCCGCGCGCGAGGCCCACGGCGGCCACGAGCGCCGCCGCCGCGCCGATGATGCCGCCACGCGACTCAGTGGCGGCCAGGGCCAGGGCGAGCGCGGCGATCGCGGCGCCGACGCCCACCTTGGCAATCGGATCGCGGACGGAGGGCAGCAGACCAGCGGCAAGCGCGATGGCAGCCACGAGGCCGGCGGCGAGGTAATTGGGGTCGCCCGCACCGCCCGAGAAGCGCCGGCGCGTGGCGAGGTCGACGGCGTCGGCGGTGGTCGTGAGCCCTCCGTGGCCGCTGAGGCCGACGACGACAGCGATCAGCGCCCCGGCCACGAAGGCGAAAGCCACGAGACGCACCGTGCGCGCCGAGCCCAGGGCCGTAGCCACGAGAAAGAAGCCCGCCGCCGCCCCGTACCAGGACTTGGTCTCTGCCCACGCCACCGAGCGGTTGCCCGACCATGCGACGGACAGCGTGAGCCACACCAGGAACACGCCGAGGGCGAGCATGACCGGGCGGACCGCGCCACCGGCGTCCAACGAGACGCCGCGCGCGCGGGACACGCCCAACCAGGCCACGACGAGCAGGACGGTGCCGACCACCGGCGCGCGCCCCGTGAGATGGGAGTACTCGATCCAGGCCACGGGCACCCAGGCCGCGATCGCCAGCGGCAGGTCGAGCAGGACGAGGGTCACGAAGACGCAACCACCGACGAGCGCGACGCCGAGGCCCACGCTGCGCGCGAGGAGGGCGCCGGCCAACAGTGCGACGAGGAACGTGCCCCCCGCGATCAGCGCCGGCAGCGCCGCGGGTCGCGCGGGAAGGGCTGTGCGTGCGTCGGCGAGTGACATCCCGATGGTGGGTTGACCACGCAGGGTGCAAGGATAGTCCCTCTTCGACGGGTCGCTGGCGTCCATGAGGCAGGTGACCCGTGGGACGGGGTGAAACGGTCGCGAGCGCCATTCAGCGATCCGGCCTGGGGGTCATCCTGGCCCGCGTCCCAGTGTGGCGCGGCGTGCTTGTCCTCGGATACCACCGCATTGGCGTGCCGGCGCCGCGCGCCTACGACACCGCGCTGTGGAGTGCGACACAGGACGAGTTCGACCGCCAGCTCAGCTTCGTCAAGCGGAGCGCTGAAGTCGTGTCGGGCGACGATCTGCCCGCCGCGCTGGCGGCCCGACGAGGCCGGCACGTCGCGCTGACGTTCGACGACGGCTACCGCGACAACCACGAGCTCGCCTACCCCGTCCTGCGCGCCCATGGCCTGCCCGCAGTCTTCTTCCTCGCCACCGGCTTCCTCGACCGCCCACGCCTTGGGTGGTGGGACGAGATCGCCTGGATGGTGCGCTCCAGCCCGCACACCGAGCTCGAGCCGGGCGACTGGTTCAGCGCTCCCGTGTCCTTGGCCGGCGCCGGGCGCGAGGCGGCGATCCTGGCCCTCGGCAACGCGTACGTGCGCCTCGACGAGTCAGACACCGAGCCGTTCATGGACTGGCTCGGCCGGGCGTCGGGCTCCGGACGGGCCGCCCCAGCGCTGGCGGCCACGACGTGGATGACGTGGGACATGGTCCGCGAGATGCGGCGCGGCGGCATGGCCTTCGGCGCGCACACCGTCGAGCACCCGGTGCTCGCGCGCTGCTCGGCTGAGCGCCAGCGCCGCGAGATCGTGGGCTCGGTGGCCCGAATTCGCGACGAGCTGGGCGAGGCCCCGACGCTTCTCGGCTATCCCATCGGCTCGCGCACGTCGTTCGACGAGCGCACGCGCGCGTGCGCGCGCGAAGCCGGCATCACGCACGCCTTCTCGTTCTACGGCGGCTATGCGCGGCCCGGGCGGCTCGATCCGCTCGACATCCCGCGCACGTTCGTGGCCCCCAGCCGCTCGCCGGCGCGGTTCCGCGCGTGCGTCACGGTCCCGCGCCTCTTCGCGCGCCCGACCGCCTCCGAGGCCACCGCTGAGCTTCCCGCCGCGCGCCACGCGGCGCCGGGTGGAGTCGACTGGGGCGGGATGATGCGGCGCGGGATCGTGTGGTCGTCCGCGGCCTACGGCGCGAGCAAGGCACTGAGCCTGATCTCGATCCTCGTGCTCGCCCGGCTGCTCACGCCCAGCGAGTTCGGTGTGGTGGCTGCCGTCGCGGCCTACATCGCTCTGATCGAGCTCGGCAGCGACCTGGGCATGAAGCCCGCGATCGTCTACGAGCAGGAGCGGGGCATCACGGCGCGTGTTCACACCGCGTTCACGCTGAACCTGATGACTGCGGTTGCGCTCACCAGCCTGGGTGTGCTCCTGGCGCCGGCCGTGGCGGCCTTCTTCGGCGTGCCGGCCGAGACCGGCCTCTTCCGGCTCGGCGCTCTCAACTTGCTCTTCACGGGTCTCGGAAACATTCACGACGGGTTGTTGCTGCGCGACATGAGCCTCGCGCGGCGCATTCGACCTCAGGTCGCGCGCGACCTCGTCCGCGTCGCGGTATCCGTCGCCCTTGCGCTGGCCGGGCTCGGCGCCGCCGCCGTCGTCCTCGGCTTCCTCGCGGGCACCGCCGCGTGGACCGTCTGGCAGTGGTTCCTCACGCCGCTGCGGCCGCGGCTGAGCTACGACGGCGCGATCGCGCGGAGCATGATCGCCTACGGCGCGCCCGCGGCTCTTCTGCAGATCCTGGCCACGATCAACTCACGACTCGACGTGGTCCTCATCGGTCACGTCCTCGACAGCCACGCGCTCGGGATCTACAGCATCGCCTACCGCCTTCCCGAGGTGCTGCTCGCGAGCATCGCCTACACCCTCGGCGTGGTCGCCTTCCCCGCCCTCGCGCGTCAGCGCGCCGACGACCGGTCGGCGCTTGCTCCGGCGACGCTGAAGCTGCTGCGCTACATGGCGGTGTACGCGCTGCCCGTGGCCGCGGGGCTGGCCGTGCTCTCGGTGCCCATCGTCGAGCTGCTCTTCTCGCACAAGTGGCATGACGCCGCGCAGCTGCTCGTTCCCATCGCAATCGCGGCTGCGCTGTACACCGTCGTCTTCCCTCTCGGCGACCTGCTGAAGGCGGTCGGCAGACAGGCGACCATCGTCTGGATCAACGTGGTCCTCGTCCCGCTCATGATCGCGGCTTGCCTGCTGGCCGCGCCGTCGGGCGTCCTCGCGGTGAGCTGGGCGCTCGTGGGCACCTCCGCGGCCTTCGCGGGCATGATGTCGGTGGCGGTCTGGCGTGAGCTCCACCTCCCGGCGAGCGCCTTCGCGCGCACGTACGCCCCGGGGTTGTCGGCCTCGGTCGGCGTGGTTGTCGCTGCCGGCCTTGTGCGCCTGGCCTGGCCCACCACCTCGGTGCCGGCAGTCACCGCCGCAGCGGTCGCGGGGGCGCTCGGCGCGGCGCTCAGCCTGCGCGTCCTGGCGCCTCGAACCTTTGTCGACTTGCTGCGGCAGCTGCGCGCGCTGCGTCCCGGCCCCCGCCACCCGCCGGTGCGGCCCGTCTAGGCCCGCCGGGTTCCGCGGAAGGGACTCCACGGAAGCGCCCGTGCAAGCGTCGCGTTGCGGGGAACCAGCATCCGGAACGCCGCCTTGCCGCAGAACGCCCGCAGGCGATCCTGGCGGGCGTCGCGGTAGCCACGGAACCGCGCGGCGTAATGGGCGAACGACGTCAGATCCGGGTGGGACGCCGAGAGCTCCTCGAGCTGATGCACATGAAGCAGATGGTAGAAGGAGCTGGCGACGTTCGGCACCGGATGCGGATAGAGGTCATACCGCGACCAATGGCCGTTGTCCCATCGGTGGAGGTTGCCACTGAGCGTCCCCAGCAGCTCCGCCGACGATACGGGCCCGCTCTCGGACATCACGCGCTCGACGTCGAGCACCCCCCAGATCGCGAAGATCGCCCCGTTGAGCACGAAGGACCCGGCCGGCGTCGTGGGGTATTCCTCGGGAAACGGTCCGCCTCCGAGGGTTGCAAGCACGCCGCCCTCGCGTGACGGGACGCCGAATGGGGCGAGGCTCGCCAGCGCCGACTCGGCGAACCGGTCCTCACCGGTCTGGATATGAGCGCGGACCAATAGGCTCGCGGCCTGACCCTGCGCCATCGCAGACAGCCACGGGGGCACCAGCCGGTACGAATGCGGGAACGGCGTGCGGTGCGGGTAGCCGCCCGCCTGGCGCCCGGCCGGGAGCTGGACGCTGGCGACGTGGCGGGCGGTGGCGAGCATCGTCGCCAGCCATTCGTCGCCGTCCCCACCGAGATACCGCTCGTAGCACCCGAGGCCGTGCTGGATGAGCACGACGTGCAACTGAGCACCGGGGTCGCTGCGCCACGCCTCCTTCCATTGCGGTTCCTGGGCTTTCACCGAAAGGTCGATGGGATACCCGCGTGGCCGGCCACCGGGAGCGGCGACGTGACGGCCGCGCGGCAGGATGAAGGACCTGCCCGAGCTCAGGAAACCGGCAGACGAGCGCGGCATCACGACGTCGCGATGTCGAGGTACAGCGCTTCGAGGGCGAGCACGAAGGGCCCAAGGTCGAACTCGCGACGGCAGCGCACTCGCGCCGCCTGGCCGAGCGCCTCGCGAAGCGGGACGTCGGCGCAGAGCCGGCGCAGCCCTGCCGCCAGCTCGGCCGGTGACCCAGGGGGCACCAGGAGCCCCTCACGCTCGTTACGCACCATCGCGGGGACGCCGCCCACCTCGGTCGCGGCGATAGCGAGCCCGGCATTCATGTACTCCATGAGCGCCAGCGGCGTCCCCTCGTGGTCCGAGCAGAGCACGCCGATATCGGCGGCGGCCAGGACGCCGGGCACATCGGTCCGGTGGCCGAGAAACCGCACGCCGCGTCCCAGCGCGAGCGTGGCCGCCTGAGTTTCCAGCGACTCGCGCTGCGGCCCGTCGCCCATGACGAGCAGAACGGCGTCGGGCGTGGTTGACCGCACCTCGGCGAACGCCGCGATGAGGACGTCGAGGCGCTTCTCGGGGCGCAGCACGGCGGTGGTCACGATCACGACGCCCTCGGCCGGCAGACCGAGGTCGCGCCGAGCCTCGGCCCGGGACGCCGGCATGGCGTCCGGCGCGGCGATGCCCAGCGGGACGTGGCGAACCTTCCGCTGCGGGAGGTGCTCGGTCGTCACCAGCCGATCGCGATCGGCCTCGGACACACAGAGCACGACCGCGGCCAGCCGCCCGATCAGCCGGTCCGCCAGGCGACGTGCCGGAGAGGGGCTCGCGCGCAGACCGTGCTCGTGGGCGATCACGGGCACGCCGGTCAGGCGGCCGATCACGACACCGGCAAGATTTGCCCCGAACTTGTGGGCGTGCAGGACGTCCACGCGGTGCATTCGCAGCCAGCGGATGATCATCACCCAGGCGCGCGGGCTCAGCCGGCTGGTCCGTCGGATGCCCAGCACACGGACGCCCGCGCTCTCGAGTGCTGCGAGGACGCCCGCGCCGGCCTCGGAGTCCGCGAGCAGCGGATCCCATCGCGTGATGATGAGAGTCCGCTCGAAGCGGCCGCGCTCAAGCGACAACAGCGTCTGCATCAGCAGGCGCTCGGCCCCGCCGGTGACCGGGAGGATGTCCTTGAGGAAGGCGACGTGGATCACGGCGCCGCCGGGGTGGCGTCGTTCGAGGGAGCGCTCTCCCGGCACCGGCGTGCCGAGGCGACGAGAAACTCGCCGACCTGCCCCGCCTCTGCCTCCAGCGTGTGGTTGCGCGCGACGATCCGGCCTGCGTCAGCCATCCGCTGGCGGCCCTCGGGGTCCCCGTGCAGGCGGCGCAGGCAGGCTGCCGCCGCGCGAGCGTCGCCGGGGGGCACCGTCGCCACCGCGGCGCCGAAGGCCGCCCGGATGCCGCCGACGTCGCTGCTCACGACCGGCAGACCGGCGGCGAAGGCCTCCACGACCGTCTGCGGCAGGCCCTCCGATCGCGAAGTAATGACCAGGGCATCCGCGTGGCGGTAGTGATCCAGCAGCTCGACGCCGTGGCGGACGTAGCCTTCGAACCACACGGCTCCGTCGAGCCCATACTGGCGCAGCCGCGTCTCGAGGGCCTCACGCAATGGTCCCTCCCCACACACCCTCAGGCGCCAAGGCTCACCGCCATCGCGTAGGCAGGCAAGCACGTCAGCGAGCAGCAACGGATCCTTCTCCGGCTCGAGCCGGCCGACGCTCAGGAGCTCGCGGCCGGACTCGCTCCTCGCGGCCGGGCCGGACGTGATGTCCTGCTTGCGCATGAGCGACACCGTGAGGACGTGGAGCCGCCGCGATGCCCGGTAGGCATCGGCGATCTGCGGTCCCACGACCACGCACGGGCAGCGCTTGGCCGAGAGCCGCCATGCCAGCTCCATGGCCATGGCGGCCGCGAGGAAGGCACGCCGCCCGGGATAGCGCGCGGCCACAACGGCCGGCAGGTCCTGACGCACGCCGAGCACCACCGGCACGCGGCGGGCGAGCGCGGCGAGCACGAACGCCTGGGCGACGGGGTTCGGACCGAGGATCCAGACGATGTCTGCGTCCGCCGAAGCCCGGTTGAACCGCCTGACCGCGCGCGGCAGGGTGCGCAGCCCGGAGCCCGCCCGCGTAAGGCTCTCGTAGAACGGCAGCGCGCAGAACCTCACCCCCGACGCCAGCCGGTAGCGCGGCGCGACGCCGTCGTCGTGCGTTCCCTCCCTCCCGACGACCGTCAGCTCGTGGTGGCGCGCCAGCTCGTTGAGGAAGACGGCGAAAGCGCGCTCGGCCCAGATCGCCCCTCGGGCTCGCGCGTACCGGTAGTCGGTGAAGACCGTGATCCTCAAGTGCGCCACTCGTCGCGGCCCCGGGTCGTCTCAACAGGTGCGCCGTGTGACGCACGGATCGATGACGCGCAGGTAGCGGGCCCAGTCGACGCCCTCGCGGAGGTGGATCGCGTAGCGGTGGTCCGGTGCCCAGTACGGCGCGCCCACCGACTGAGCAAGACTCACCCATCGGTCCTCGAGCCCGTAGCTCGTCGTGACCAACGCCGACTCCTTCACGATGCCCCAGCTGCCACCGGTGTCAGCGACGTACATGCCATAGCGCGCCATGGCGAGCAGCACCGTCTTGCGATACGCGGGCACCGCCAGGGCGTCGATCTGTGCCGGTGTCATCGCAAGCTGGAAGCGCGTGCCGAGGGCCGGCGCGTCGGTGTTCGGGAGGCCTTCTTCGGCGCACGGCGTGGAGGTGTCGTTTGCCGGATAGACGAATGTCCCGGAGTCGCAGCGCACGCTGATGGCGAGGGCGTGATTGATCTGTCCCGCCAAGAGCTCCTCGGCCCGCAGGGTGCCCGCCAGAGTGCCGAACCTGGCCGCGACGGCGTAGGAACCGAGACCGTCTCCGTCGATGCGCGTCTCGCCGCCCCAAGCGACGACAAGCTCGCCGCCACCCGGGGGCTTGGACTGAACCCGCCAGAAGTCGTACTCCCAGCCGCTGGCCTGGTCGACGACCGACAGGTGGCCGTCGGTGCCTCCGGGAACGCGTGCGGCGTCGGGAATCCGGACCTGCAGACCCTCGACCGGGCAGACGCGCCACGGCTCTGTGCAGTGGACCGTGAACACCGGATCGGAGGGGTGGTTGAAATAGGTTGGACGGCCGTAGTCGTTCGCCGTGCCCGCGTCACCGGCCGTCAGATGTTGCAGCGGCCCGAACCCGAGCAGTCGCTCGACCACCTCGGCGGAGTTCGCGGCGACGCGCGCATCCGCCGGGATCTCCTGATTGAACGGACTCGTTTCCGCATAGGGTCGCCAGCAGGCAGGCGGCGACGAGGGCCCGGGCCAGACGACGTCGTTCCCGCAGAGCGTCCAGTCGCCGAGCACGGAAGCGGAATCGGCCCGCACCGTCTCATGGCGTTGCTCGGCTGAGAGGGAAACGCCGGCGAGGACGACTCCCGTCGTGACGACGAGGGCGATGAGGACCACCGCGCCAGGGACCGCGCCGTGCGATCGACGACCCCGTGTCTCCAGTCCCACCCATCCCCGCATCATCGGACGAGACTGCCCCTCTGGTCGTCGTCGCCCGAGACGGTCAGGGCCATCGAAGTGACCCCATCGGCCAGCGCCACAGACGGAGCGGTGGCCGGCGGTCGGTCGGCGACCGTCGGGTCGGGCGGCAGGTCGGTCTCCGCCCAGGGGGTGAGCGGGATGCGGGCCACGGCAGCCGAGCCGAGGGTGACCAGGCCCACGGTCTCGATCAGCACCAGCAGGTCGAGGCCCAGCGAGCGGTACTTGACGTAGTAGAGGTCGTTGCACAGCTTCCACGCGGCGCCGGCATCGGTGCCGGCGTAGCCGCAGCGCACCTGGGCCCAGCCCGTCAGCCCGGGGCGGATGAGGTGGCGGCGCTGGTAGAAGGGCAGCGTGGCCTCGAGGCGCACGACGAAGCCGAGCTGCTCCGGGCGCGGGCCGACGAAGCTCATCTCGCCCCGCAGGATGTTCCAGAGCTGCGGCAGCTCGTCGATGTGTGTGCGGCGCAGAAAGCGTCCGATCTGCGTGGCGCGGGGATCGCGCTCCTGAGCCCACATCGTTTCGTCGCCGGACCCGACGCGCATTGTTCGCAGCTTGTACAGGCGGAAAGGCCGGCCACCCTCGCCAATGCGCCGCTGGGCGAAGATCGACGGGCCACCGTCGAGGCGGATCAGCGTCGCCGCACAGGCGAGCAGCGGCAGCGTGAGGACGCCCAGCGCCAACGCCAGGCAGACGTCGAGCGTCCGCTTGGCCGCGGGCGACGGATGGCGCGCGTCGGCGTCCGCGAGGTGCGCGAACCAGGCGGCGTTGATCTCTGCCGTGGGGACGTTGCCGAAGACGTCCTCGTAGAAGGCCGACAGCTCGGTGAGCTGGATGCGCAGATCCAGGCAGCCGGCGAGCGCGTCGAACACCCTCAGCCGGGCCACGCCGCTGCCCAGAACGAGGAGGTCGATGCGCTCGCGCACGATGGCCTCGCGCAACGCGCCGAGCTCGGCGATGACCGGGACGGCTCCGCCGCGATCGCCGCGTACATCGACCCGGCCTAGCAACCGATAGGAGGACACGCCGGCCCGTGCGAGATCGACGGCCAGGCGCCGGGAGGCCTCGGCGGTGCCGATGAAGGCTACGCGCACGGCGCGTGGGCGAATTCCCCGTGCGCGGACGCGTTCGGCGAGCATCGACGCGGTGTCGGCAGCGATGAGGACGAGCAGCCAATCCGTGCTCTGGAGGCCGTCGAGACGCAGCATCGCGCAGGCCACCGCGGCCATCGCGGTTGCGCTGGTCGCGACCAGCAGCGGGTAGACGACGCGCAGGACCGGCAGATGCGAGGCCGGGCGCTGCCAGGCGCGCGCAATCAGCGACCACGTCAGGAACGCGACCAGCGACACGGCGCCGGCGACAGCGGCCGACGCTGCAGCGGCCAACCACGCCGCGGCGGCCGCGGCGGCTAGCCCACCCAGCGGCGTGCGTGCGGCAACCGCGAGCGCCGCGCGCTCGACGGCTCGGCGCGGGTGGTGCACGACCGTGTGCACGATGGTGATCATCACCGCTCGCTGGCGGGCGAGTCCGGGTTGTTGGCGTTTCCGCGGCGACCCGGTTGCGTACGGCTCGCGGCGGCGGCGGCAGCCGCGGCGGGCGCCGGCGCGAGAGTCGTGGACCGCTGTGGTGACAACGCCCCTCGCTTCCGTGGCGATGGCAGGTGGTCGCGCGGGCCCGGGCGCCGGTAGCCAAGGGCCACCTGGATGCTCGACGGCCGCCACTTGCTCCCGCCGCGCAGCGTGGGGATCTGCTCGTCGTTGAGCTGATTGGCGATCGCCTGCAGGGTCATGTTCGCCGCCCGCATCGCCCAGATGCGCTGCAATAGCTCCGGGCGGTCGCTGACTGCTGGTCGACCCGTTGGGTGGCCGTGGGCGCGGACGTCGGCCAGGCCGCTGCGCGTGCGATTGGCGATGCGCTCGTGTTCCCAGTCGCTGAGCGCGATGAGCGTGGTCGCCACGTGGTAGCCCTCAGGCGTGGACGTGTCGATCCCAAGGTCGAGCGCGAGCAGCGTTGCCTGGCTGTCGCGGAACCATGCCATCAGCGCACCGAGGTCAACGATCGAGCGGCTCAGGCGGTGGAGCTCGCCGACGACGAGGGCGCGAGCCTTCCCGTTCGCGATCCGCTCCAGGGCGTAGTGCAATCCCGGGCGCTCGAGGATCCGGCCGTTCTCGCGGTCGCGTACGACTTCGAGCAGCTTCCAGCCGGAGCGCTCGCACGCCGCCTCGATGGCGACCAACGATGCGTCGGCCTCGTCGGAACCGGGGTCGGCGGAGACCGTGACGTAGCCGATCACGCATTGGCCGGCCGAGACGTACGAGCGTGAGCGCTGGACGTCCGTGGCGCCCACCGACGCAGGTGCCGCCGCGTCAGTCTGGTCGACGAGGTGCAGCGTCCGCTCGCGCGGCGGCTCATCGATCTCGCGGAGATTCCGGCCGGAGCGCGCGCGCTTCGTCGCAATGGTGCCCGCCGACAACCTGGCCTCCGCGGCCCCCACCGACACGGGTGCCGCCGTGTCAACCTGGTCGACGAGGCGCACCGTCCGGTCGGATGCCTGCTCGAGCTGGGCGGCTTCGGTAACCGCCGTCGCCAACGCCGCACGCAGGCAGCTCTCGGCGGATCCTGCGCGCTGTCGCCGGCGTCGCATCAAGCCGAGGAGCAGGATGAACGGGGCGGTGATGAACGTTGCAAGCGTTGCACCGGTGGTTACCGGACCAAGCCGGTTCTTGCTGGGTCGCGCCAGGGACCTCGACGCGGGGCGTCCTGTGGTCACCGGAGCGCTGGAGCGCTCCTGCGCAGACGGTCTGGGGTCGCGTGCTGCGTGTGCCCGGTTGTTGTCGTGCGTACGGGACTGCGCATTGCGATCGGCGAGGCGCGGCGAGCGCAGGGCCTTGCGCGTGTGGTCGCCCACGACGCCGTCAACGGCGAGCCCGGAATCCGCCTGCAGCCGTCGAACAGCGGCGGCGGTCAGCGGGCCGAAGCGTCCGTCGACGCCCGGCGCGCCGAGGTTGTAGCCGCGTTGGTAAAGGGCCCGCTGCACATGGCGAACCCGATTGCTGGGCTTGGCACCCATCCCGGCGCCGTCAGCGAGCACCGACATCGGATGCCCGTTCGCCGCGCGGGCCGGCGGTCGGCGCCATGATCAGCGCGGCCGCGACCGCGAGTACTTGCACTGCTGTGGTGGATCTCGCCCTGTTGCCGAGAGCGAACAGGTGGGTGGTCATGGAGTCTCCCTTCTGAAACG
This sequence comes from uncultured Actinomycetes bacterium, assembly GCA_963816845.1. Lineage (GTDB taxonomy): Bacteria > Actinomycetota > Thermoleophilia > Solirubrobacterales > Solirubrobacteraceae > JAOPZW01. The sequence continues at coordinate 22,973 of CAWFMR010000041.1, forward strand.
GGCTGGAGAGCGCCGAGGCGCGACCGCGCCCGGCGCCGGCTGTGAACCCCAGAAGGGGTGTCAGCCAGGCCGCTGCAGAAGGGAGACCACGCCGACCGGCCCCGACAGGACCGGTCGGACGCGATGGCGGCGAAGCTCCTGAGCGCTGTACACCAGGAGGCCGACGAGGATGGCGCACCACAGGGCCGACGACGCGCCGCCCGGGGCGCCACCGCCGCCGGCGCCGCCGGCGCTGCCCGGTGGTGGTCCGAGCGGCGCACCCGGCCCGGTATCGCCGCCCGGTCCTGACGGGCTCGGCTTGGGCGCGTGGCCTTCGGCGCCGCGCCTCGTCCGGGCCACGAGCGCCGTCGAGGTCGGGCCCAACGCGAGGAGCGTCGGCGGGTTGAGGCCGCGCGGCAGCTCGAACGGCAGGAGCCCCGCCGCGGCGCCGGCCGTGAGGATCGCTGCGACGCGCGATGCGGCCGAGCCCGTCGGCGCGGATGGCGCCGGCGAGACGCCGCGGTCAGTCACCGGTGTGACAGCGGTGGGGGCGCTGGCGATCGAGAGGGGAGCGGCCGCGGGCGCTGCCGCGGAGGGGGTGGTCAGCGTCTGATCGACCGTCGCCACCGGCGCGGTGATGGGCGCCGTGCGCGAGGCCGGAGCCGTGGCGGTCGGCGCCGGAGCAGTCGTGGTCGCCGTGGGCTCGACCGTCGCCACGGGCTCGGTGATGGGCGCCGGGCTCGGGGCCCGAGCCGTGGTGGTCGGCATCGGCGTGGTGGTGGTTGGCGTCGGGTCGACCGTCGCCACGGGCTCGGTGATGGGCGGCGGGCGCGGGGCTCGAGCCGTGGTGGTCGGCACCGGCGTTGGTCACCGGCGGTTGGCGTCGGGTTGACCGTCGCCACGGAGCTCGGTGATGGGCGTCGGGCTCGGTGGCCCGAACCGTGGTGGGTCGGGCACCGGCGTCGGTGGTGGTTGGCGTCGGGTTGACCGGCGGGGCGGGGACGGTCGTGGCTGGCGTGGGCTCGAACGGCGGCGCCGGGTTGGTCACCGGCGCGGGCCTCAGGTCGACCGCGGCGCGTAAGGCGGGCCGGTGATCTGTCGGGTGGGTCGGGTGGGTCGCGGGCGTCGAGTCGATGGCAGGCGTCGAGTCGGTGGCGGTCGGCGCCGAGTCGACGGTGGAGATCGGATCGGAGCTGATCGGCGCCGGGTCGACCGTCGGCGCCGGGTCGGTCACCGGCGCGGGCGTCGGGTCGACCGTCGGCGCGGAGTCAACCGCGGGCGTCGGGTAGGTCGCGGGCGTCGGTTGCGTCGCGGGCCTCGGGTCGCTCGCGCGCGTCGGATGGATCGCGGGCGTCGGGTGGATCGCGGGCGTCGGGTGGGTCGCGGGCGTCGAGTGGTGGCAGGACGTCGAGTCGGTGACGGTCGGCGCCGAGTCGACGGTGGAGATCGGATCGGAGCTGATCGGCGCCGGGTCGACCGTCGGCGCCGGGTCGGTCACCGGCGCGGGCGTCGGGTCCACCGTCGGCGCGGAGTCAACCGCGGGCGTCGGGTGGGTCGCGGGCGTCGGTTGCGTCGCGGGCCTCGGGTCGCTCGCGCGCGTCGGATGGATCGCGGGCGTCGAGTGGATCGCGGACGTCGAGTCGGTGACGGTCGGCGCCGAGTCGACGGTGGAGATCGGATCGGAGCTGATCGGCGTTGCGTCGATCGTCGGCGCCGGGTCGGTCACCGGCGCGGGCGTCGGATGCGTCGTGGGTCTCGGATGCAGCGCGGGCGCCGGATGGGTCGCGGGTGTCGGATGCGTCGCGGGCCCCGGATGCGCCGCGGGAGTCGGGTCGATGGCGGTCGGCGCGGCAGTCGCGGCGGGGGCGCAGGCCCACGCCAATGTCATGACGACCGCCAGAAGCGCTCGCTGGAGCACGGCGGCGGGCAGCGCCCGCACTTGGTCGAGGCGCAAGCTCCTCCACCGAGAACACCCAACTCTGCGCGCCGCGCGCAACAGAACCCCAACCCCCCGGTCGCCTTGATGGACCGCCATCCTCTCAACATCGCGCAGCACCGGACCGAGGTCTGTCGTTTGAGAAACAACCTGTTTCCTGGTTCGCTAATACGCTGCAGTTGCTCCTGGTCAAGCCCCGGGATGTGGTGTAAGAACTGGCGCTTATTCGGTGGGTCGGGAGCAGGCCGCGCGGGCGAATATCCGGTACAGGCGTCTCGGGCCCTCGTCGCTGTGGCGGCGCTGTCCGCTGGCCGTCCGCGCGCTCGGCGCCAGCACTCCGGACGTGCCAACTCGGGGCGATCCCCTAGGGACCATTCCCAATGGTGCGAAGCGGCCGGTCGGACGATCCTGATCTCACGATGAACGACGACACCACACCCGACGAGAACGACCCCACCCCGACCGGCGGCGGCCCCGAGGAGCCCACGGGCGAGCAGCAGGGCCAGGAGCCGACGCGCGAGCAGCCGGCGGCGGAGCAGCAGGGCCAGGAGCCGACGCGCGAGCAGCCGGCGGCGGAGCAGCAGGGCCAGGAGCCGACGCGCGAGCAGCCGACGACCGAGCAGCCGGGCCCGGAGCGGCCCACGACCGAGCCCCCGACCGGCACGCCGCCGCCCACCGCCGAGCAGCCGACGACCGCCGCGGCGCCGCCGCGGCGCCTCTACCGCTCGCGCGAGGACCGCGTCCTCGCCGGTGTCTGCGGCGGCATCGCGCGCTACTTCAACATCGACCCCGTCCTGGTCCGCGTCGGCGCCGTGGCGCTGGCCTTCCTCGGCGGCGCGGGCCTGCTGGCCTACGTGGCCGCCGTCCTACTCATCCCCAAGGAGGGCGAGGGCGGGCGGGCGCCCGAGGCGCCGAACCGCGGCCTGGCCATCGCCGGCGTCGTGCTGCTCGTCGTCGCGATCGGGGTGGTGCTCCCCTTTCACGGCGGTTGGGGAGCAGGCTGGGGGCTCCTGCCACTCGGCTTCATCGCCCTTGCGGGCCTCTTCGTCTGGCGGCTGGCTTCCGGTCAGCGGCCTGAAGGGGACGCGCGAGCGGTCCTGCGCGCCATGGCGCTCGGCGTCGCGCTCATCGCGGGCTGCTTCGTCCTCGCCATCGGCGCCGCGTGGGCCTCGGCCGCGGGCGGCAACGGCGTCGTCGCGGGCATCGTCATCGCCGCCGGCCTCGCCCTGATCGCCGGCGCCTTCGTCGGCTCCTGGGCGCGCTGGCTCATCCTCCCCGCGCTGGCCGTCGCGCTGCCCGCGGGCGTGGTCGCCGCCGCCGACCTCGACGTCACGGGCGGCACCGGCGAGGTCAAGTACCGCCCGGCCAGCGCCGCGGAGGTCCATGACTCCTATCGCCTGGGCGTCGGGCATCTGGTCGTCGACCTGCGCGACGCACACCTGACTGCAGGAGATCACCGCATCAAGATCCGCCTCGGCGTCGGCGGAGCCGAGCTGCTCGTCCCGCCCGGCGTGTGCGTGTCGACCGACAGCCACGTCGGCATCGGCGGCACGTCCGTCTTCAACCGCAGCGGCGGCGGCGTCGACGCCGATTGGACCGACGAGCGCAGCGCACCGGAGGGCACGCCGCGCGTCGTGATCGACGGAGACGTCGGGATCGGCGCCCTCATCGTGCATCACAACGAGCACGAGCACTGGGACGGCGCGCCGGGCAACAAGGCGTGCGCATGAACGGTCGCCGCCCCGACCTCCCCGCCTTCGTCGCCGGCGTCGGCCTCGTCGTCCTCGGCGCGGTGCTCATGGCCGACGCGCTGGACGCGATCCACCTCAGCTTCGCGGCCTTCGCTCCGCTCGCGTGCTTCTTGGTCGGCGACATCCTGCTCGCCGCCGGGCTGACGCGCCGCGACTGACGGCCCGCGGCGGCTGGCATGATCGACGGCGACATGGGCGCCACCCAGACCGCCGCGCCGCGCCGCGAGCCGTTGCGCCGAGACCCGGCGCACGAGCTCGTCGCGGGCGTGTGTGCGGGGATCGGCCGCCACCTGCGCATCGACCCCCTCATCGTGCGCATCGTCTTCGTGGCGGCGGCCACCGCGGGCGGGGTGGGGATCGTCCTCTACGGCCTCGCGTGGGTGCTCATACCCGTCGACGACGGCGTGCCCGACGGCCGCGCGGCCGCGTGGGCGCGGCGCCTGCCGCGCGGCCGCGGCGCGATCGAGGTCGCCGTCGGGATGGGCCTGGTGACCCTGGCCTTCCTGCTCACCATGCGCGCGCTCGGGATCTGGTTCTCCGACGCCATCGTCTGGCCGGTGGTGCTGCTGGCCGCGGGCGCCGGGATGCTCTGGCGCCAGTCGCTGCGCCCCACGCCGGTGCAGGCGCCCGAGCCGGCGCCGGCGCCCGAGGAGGAACGCCGCGAGCGCACCGAGGTCCTGTCGCGCAACGGCGTGGGCGCGACTCTGGTCATCGCCGCCGGCATCGTCTTCCTCTCCGCGACGCACGCGCTCACCGCCGCGCGCGACGTCATCCTCGCCGTGCTGGTGGTGGCCATCGTGCTCGGGATCATCTTCGCGCCGTGGGCCATCCGGCTGGTGCGCTCGCTGGCCGCCGAGCGCGAGGAGCGCATCCGCTCGCAGGCCCGCGCCGAGATGGGGGCGCACCTGCACGACTCGGTCCTGCAGACGCTCGCGCTCGTGCAGAAGCGCGCCGACGACCCGCGCGCGGTGGCCGCGCTGGCCCGCACGCAGGAGCGCGAGCTGCGCGCGTGGCTGGCCGGGCGCGAGGGCGACCACGATCGGCTCGCCGCGGCGCTGGAGGCGGTGGCCGGCGAGGTCGAGCGCGCCCACGGCGTGCCGGTGGAGATCGTCGTCGTCGGCGACCGGGCCCTCGACGGGCGCGGCGAGGCCCTCGTGGCCGCCGCGCGCGAGGCGATGGTCAACGCGGCGAAGTTCGGCGGCGGCTCGCCGGTCGACGTCTACGCCGAGGCGTCCGACGACGCGCTGCAGGTCTTCGTGCGCGATCGCGGCCCGGGCTTCGATCCGGCCGCTGTCCCGGAGGACCGCCGCGGCGTGCGCGAGTCGATCGTCGGTCGCATGGCCCGCCACGGCGGGCGCGCCGCCATCCACTCGGCGCCCGGCGCCGGGACCGAGGTCGAGCTCACCATCCCGGGGGCGGCATGACGCGCGTCGCGATCGTCGACGACCACGGGCTCTTCCGCGCCGGCGTCCGCGCCGAGCTCGAGGGCCACGTCGAGCTCGTGGGCGAGGCGGCGAGCGTGGCGGAGGCCGTCGCGCTCGTCGTCGCCGAGCACCCCGACGTCGTCCTGCTCGACGTCCACATGCCCGACGGCGGCGGCGTGGCGGTCATCCGCGGTGCCGCCGACGAGGCGCCCGACACGCTCTTCCTGGCGCTCTCGGCCTCAGACGCCGCCGAGGACGTCATCGCCACCATCCGCGCCGGCGCGCGCGGCTACGTGACCAAGAACATCGCCACCGACGAGCTGCTCGACGCGATCGCGCGGGTGCAGGCCGGCGACGCCGTCTTCTCGCCGCGCCTGGCCGGCTTCGTGCTCGACGCCTTCGCCGGGCACGCTCCATCGGCGGGCCCCGGCGCCGACCCCGAGCTCGACCAGCTCACCGCGCGCGAGCGCGAGGTCCTGCGCCACATCGCGCGCGGCTACATGTACAAGGAGGTCGCGCTGCGGCTGGGCATCTCGGCCAAGACGGTCGAGGCCCACGTGTCCGCGGTGCTGCGCAAGCTCCAGCTCTCCAACCGCCATGAGCTGTCGCGCTGGGCCGCCGAGCGCCGGCTGGACTGACTAGATGGTCTCGGTCACCGGCTCGGCGGTCGGCGCCGGATGGCGCTCGTGCGGCGCCTCGATCGCCAGGCGCGGCAGCCGCCGGTCCAGCCACGAGGGCAGCCACCAGGCGTAGCGGCCGAAGATCTCCATCAGCGCGGGGACCAGCAGGCAGCGGATGATCACCGCGTCGAAGAAGACCGCGCTGGCCAGCCCGATCCCGAACAGCTTGATGATGCGGTCGTCGCCGAGGGCGAAGGAGGCGAAGACGAGGATCATGATCGACGCGGCAGCGGTGATCACCTTGCCGGTGGTCTGCAGGCCGCGCGCGACCGAGCCCGAGGCGTCGCCCGTGCGCTCCCATTCCTCGTGGACCCGGGAGATCAGGAACACCTCGTAGTCCATGCTCAGCCCGAACACGATCGCGAACATCAGCACCGGGACGAAGGACTCGATCGGCCCCGTGCCGATGCCCAGCAGCCCGGCTCCGTGCCCGTCCTGGAAGATCAGGGTCACGAACCCCAGCGCAGCCCCGATCGAGAGCAGGTTCAGGATCGCGGCCTTGACCGGGATGATCACCGAGCGGAACACGGCGAGCAGCAGCAGCGCGCTGAACAGCACCACGACGCCGACGAAGACCGGCAGCTTGTCGGCCACGACGCGCGAGAAGTCCTCGTTGGACGCCGTGAAGCCGCCGACCTCCACGCGTGCGTGGGTCTTGGCCTCGATCGCGGGCACGACGCTGTCACGCAGCCGCTTGAGCGTGTCGGTCGTGGCCGCCTCCTGCGGTCCGGTCCGCGGGTAGGCGCTGACCGTGGCCACCTGGCCGTCGGGGGAGACGGCGGGCGGCGCGACGAAGGTGAAGTCCTTGTCGGCGCGCACCGCCTCGGCGATCTGCTGAGCCGCCGCCTTGTCGCCCTTCTGGGCGAGCTGGGCGACGAGCAGGAACGAGCCGTTGGTGCCGGCGCCGAAGCCCTCGGCGATCAGGTCGTAGGCCTTGCGGGGCGTCGTGCCGGGCGGATCGACGCCCGCGTCGCTCGACCCCAGGCGCAGATTGGTGGCCGGCAGGGCCAGCCCGATGAGCACCGCCAGCGCGACGAAGACCGCGATCCACGGGCGGCGCTGGACCATGTGCGACCAGCGCTCCCACCCCGCGCCCTCGGCGCGCTTGCGGTCCCGACGGACGGCACGCCGCGAACGCCAATCGTGCCCGGGAAGCGTCAGCCGGCGCTTGGTCCACCAGAAGCGGAAGCCGCCGCGCTCGTCGAACTCGTGCAGCACGCCGTCGATGAAGTTGCCCGACCCGCCGATCAGCGCGGGGATGATGGTCAGCGCCGCGAGCATCGTCGCGAGGACCGCGGTGGCCGCGCCGAGCGCGACGCCGTGCATGAAGCTCAGGCCGAGGAGCAGCAGCCCGAGCAGGGCGATGACGACGGTGATGGCGGCGAACATCACCGTGCGTCCGGCCGTGTCGATCGCCATCTCGACGGCCCGGTCGCGATCGAGTCCGTTGCGGACCTCCGCGCGGTAGCGCGTGACCACGAACAGCGAGTAGTCGATGCCGACGCCCAGGCCGATCAGCGAGGCCAGCTGCGTCGCGAAGTCCGGTGTGTCCACCACGTGGCTGATGAGCGTGATGACACCGAGCGTCGCGCCGAGCGCCAGCAGCGTCGCGATCAGCGGCAGCCCGGCGGCCACGAGCGAGCCGAAGGTGATGAGCAGGACGATCGCGGCGGCGATGATCCCGAAGAACTCCGACGGCCCCTGGCTGTTGGCGAAGCGCACGACCTCGGCGCCGGGTCCGCCGTGCTCGACCTGAAGCTGCGGGCTGCGCGCTGTGAAGGCCGCGTTCTCGACCTTCTCGAGCGTCGCGGGCTTGATGTCGTTGGTGCTCTTCTTGTAGGTCAGGTTGGCGACGCCGATGCGCCCGTCCTTGGTCAGCTGACCTCCGGCGGAGAACGGGCTCTGGACGGCGGCGACCGACGACTGGGCGGCGACCTGCTTCAGCGCGCGCGTCGATCTTGCGCCTTGATGGCCGGGTCCTTGAGCGTGCCGGTGCGCGCCTTGAAGACGAGCTGGTCGGTGTCGCCCTTGGCCGCCGGGAAGTGCTGGGCGAGCAGGTCGTAGGCGCGCTGGCTCTCGGTCCCGGGCAGGCGGAAGCTCGAGATCTGCTTGACGCCGACGCTCGAGGCGATGACCTGGATGACGACCAGGGCCAGCAGCCAAACGAGGAACGTCCGCCACCGGTGACGGTTGCAGACGCGGGCCAGTCGGACGAAGCGAGAGCTCTGAGACGACGCGGCGGGAGAGGTGGAGGGCACCACACGATGCTAGCCAGGTCCCTTTGCGTGCTCTTCTCCATTCCTGCTCAACGGCGCGCGGCGAACGCCGTGCGGCGCGCGTAGCCGGTGTCCATGTACTCGCGCACGGCGGCGATCCGGCCGTCGCGGACGGTGAAGACCCCGATGCAGAAGTTCTCGTAGGGCTCGCCCGCGGCGGTGCGCGCGCGGCTGGTCCATTCGAGCGTCACCTGGTCGCCCTCGGCGACCATGCCGGTCACCTCGAGGCTGACCGAGCCCGGCTCGTAGTAGGCCATCGCGGTCCCGAAGAAGTCGGCCATGATCGTGTCGCGGCCGCTCCACGTGCCCGAGATCGGAAGGTCCCCGCCCAGCCACCAGGTCGCGTCCGGCGCGAAGAAGTCGTGGACCGCGTCCGCGTCGCCGGCCGCGAGCGCGGCGACGTAGCGCTCGATGACCTGCTTGTTGTCGATCGATGTCGTGGTAGGCATGCGCCGAGGCTAGGCGTGGCCCGGCGCCGAGGGAAAGACCTCCTCGGCATGTGCTCAGAGCGCAGCGGCATGGCCGTCGAGCCAGCCCAACCGCGCGGCCGCGTCGCGCGCGGCGGCGAGCAGGCCGTCGACGGCGGGCGAGCGGTCGTGGGCGCGCACGACGAGCGCCACCTCGAGCGCGGCGGGCGGGCTGAGCGCCACCCAGGTGAGCGCCGCCGGGACGACGGTGCGCGAGGACTCGCCCACGACCGCGACGGCCCGGCCGTCGACGATCGGCGTCTGGGCGAGGTCGAGCTCGGCGCTGCGCTCGAGCACCCGCGGCTCGACGCCGGCCGCGCGGCAGAGGGCGAGCACCGCGTCGTAGTGGCCCGGGTTGGCATCGCGCGGGTGAAGGAGCAGCGCGGCGTCGTGAAGCTGCGCGAGCGCCACGGTCGCGCCCGCGGCGAGCGGGTGGTCGCCGCGCAGCAGCACGCCCTGGCGCTCGTGGCGGACCACGTGGGCCTCGAGCCCGTCGCGCGCGGGCGGGCAGCGCACGAGCCCGGCGTCGAGCGCCCCGTCGCCCACCGCGTCGAGGATCTCCCCCGTCGCCATGACGCGCGTCGCGATCTCGAGCGCCGGGACCTCGTCCGCGATCGCCTCGAGCAGCCTGGGCGCCGTCTCGTAGCCCGCGCTCGTGCCATAGCCCAGGACGACGCTGCCGCGCTCGCCGGCGGCGAAGCCCCTGACGGCGCGCCACAGGTCGTCGGTCGCGTTGAGCACGCCGGGGGCGCGGTCGAGCAGGAAGCGCCCGGCGTCGGTGAGCGTGACCTCGTGCGTCGTGCGCCGCAGCAGCTCGACGCCGAGCTCGCGCTCGAGCAGGCGCACCTGCCGGCTCAGCGCCGGCTGGGCGACGTGCAGGCGCTCGGCCGCGCGCGTGAAGTTGCGCTCGGTCGCCACCGCGACGAAGTAGCGCAGCCGGCGCAGCTCGGGCACGCGCCCGATGCTAGTCGTCGCATCCGATCCGGATCGCCCTGGCGATCATGCGACTGCGGTAGAGGAAGCCGAAGTCGTCGGGATGGACGCCGTCGGGCAGCCGCACGTTGCCTCGCAGGACCGCGTAGTCCCAGCTGGGCACGACGAAGCGCGGGTCGCGGCGCGCCCGGTCGCGCAGCACGCGGTCGAGCGCGGCGTAGGGCCCCTTGCGGGGCGGGCGGATGATCGTCGGCCAGACGACGCACGCGCCCGCGGGCAGGGTGAGCAGGACGCGGTGGATGCGAGTCGGCGAAGCGGTCAGGATCCGCGCCGTCGTTCGTGCCCAGGCTGACGACGACCGTCGTGGGCGTGACCTGCGGCACGGTCGCGCGGAGCACCTCGAGGCCCTGCGGCGTGGTGCGACCGGTGCGGGCGTTCCAGGCGACCTCGCGGTCGCCGAGCATGGGGACCAGGAAGGGCCGCATGCCCACGGCGAGCGAGTCGCCCACCACGAGCACGGGGCCCTGCGCCGCGCGCGCCGCGGGGCACGCGAAGGCGACGACGCCGGCGACGAGCATCGAGACGATCCCTGCGATCCGCACGCGACTACGAATAGCGCACGCCCCTAGTGCCAGTCGCTCATCAGCGCGTCGACCTCTCGGCGCAGGACGGGCCCCAGCGTGGCGGCGTAGACGTCGGTCAGGTGGCTCTCGACGTCCTTGTAGACCAGGGCGCCGCCGATGACCGGCGGGCAGCGGCGCTCGTCGCAGAAGTAGCGCGAGAGATCGATGGAGCGCACCCGCGCCGTCTCGTCACGGGCGGCCGCCAGCGCCGGGTCGGGCGGCAGCGCGGCGCTGCGCGGCGCGTCGCACGCCGTCGCGGCGCGGCGGTGGTCGGAGATCGCCTGCTCGACGCAGGTCGGCGTCGTGCCGGGCATCGTGGGCGTGTCGCGCAGCACGACGACGTGCTCGACCGATGCCGGCAGCGTGTGCCACGCGCTGCGAAAGCCCGCGACCTGCGCGGCGAAGGCGTCCTGGCCGCCGCGCGCGGTGCCCCGGCTGCCCGAGTGCTGGGCGACGAAGACCGTGCGCACGTCGCGATGGGCCGCCAGCCACCGCGGCACCTCGCGCTTCCACTGCACGCAGCGCGCCAGCGCGCGGCCCTGCAGCTCCGGCGTCGCGGCGGACAGCGGACAGCCGCTGCGCGTGATGGACAGGCCGCGCCAGCGCCGGGACTTGGCGATGCGCTCGAACGCCGGTCGCCAGTGGACGGCGTGGCTGTCGCCGACGAGGGCGACCGTGCGCGCGGGATGCGAGGGCCGCGGCCCGAAGGCGCAGACGGTGACGGTGGAGGCGCGCTCGATCACGTCGCACGGGGCGTTGTCGCGCTTGGCCGCCTGCAGAGGCGTGGGCACGACGGTGTCCCTGAGGCCGGGGTTCTCGCACGGCCGGCGGCGGGAGTCTCGCGCGGCGGCGCCGAAGCAGCGGGGATGGGCGGCGAGCACGCGCTCGGTGGCCCGCTCCTCGGCGCGGACCTGGTGCGTGACGTGCGAGCCGGCGGCGACGGTGACCGCGAGCACCGCCGCCGTGGCGGCGCCCGCGGCGGCGAACGTCCAGCGCGCCCCGCGCGTCGTCAGCAGCGGGGTGCTGCGGGCCGGGTCCTCGACGAGCCGCTTGGTGAGCCACGCCGCGAGGATGCTGAGGGCGGCGATCGCGACCTTGGTGCCGGCGCCGTCGGCAGCGACGACGAAGGGGGCGAAGACGATCAGCGGCCAGTGCCAGAGGTAGACCGAGTAGGAGACGTCGCCGAGGAACTGCACCGGGCGCGGCGTCATGATGCGCGCCGGCGACCAGCGCCCGGCGGGCGTGCCGGCGCGGATCACCGCGAGCGCTCCGAGCACCGGCAGCAGGGCGGCGTGGCCGGGGAAGGGCGTCGCGTGGCTGTAGGCGAGCGCCGCCACGGCGATGGCCGCGAGCCCGACCCACGAGAGGACCGCCCGGGCGGCCGCGGGCGATCGATCGAAGGGCGCGGCCAGGGCGAGCAGCGCGCCGGCGCCGAGCTCCCAGGCGCGCGTGGGCGTGACGAAGTAGGCGGCCGCCGGGTCGGCGGCCGTGTGGGCGATCGAGTACACGAGGCTCAGCCCGGTCGCCGCCGCCAGCACCGCCGCGACGGCCCCGCGGCGCGCCCGCGCCGGCCGTCCCCGGGTGACGCGCAGGGCGACGGCGATCAGGACCGGCCACACGAGGTAGAACTGCTCCTCGATCGACAGCGACCAGTAGTGCTGGACGGGCGAGGGGGCGTTGGCGGCCGCGAGGTAGTCGACGGCGTCGCCGGCGAGCTGCCAGTTCTGCACGTAGGCGGTGCTGGCGCGCATCTCCACGAAGAACTGCTGCCAGCGCGTCAGCGGGACGAAGGCGACGGTGGCCAGCGCGCACACGAGCACGGTCAGCAGCGCGGCGGGCAGGATGCGCCGCGCGCGACGGGCCCAGAAGGCGCGCAGCGAGACCGACCCGGCGCGCTCGGCCTCCCGCAGCAGCAGCGAGGTGATGAGGAAGCCCGAGATGGCGAAGAAGACGTCGACGCCCACGAAGCCGCCCGGGAGCACCGCCGGCCACAGGTGGTAGACGAGGACGAGCGCCACCGCGAGGGCCCGCAGCGCCTGGATCTCGGCGCGCAGGGCCGAGCGCGGCGGCGGCGCCTTGGGCTCGGGGTCGGCCCGCAGGCCCCGGCGCTGCGGCGGCGATGGGCGCAGCGCGGCGGCGCTGAGCTGGCCCTCCATGAACGTCGGTCTGCCCTTCTGGACGGCGCGAAAACGCTCGGCGTCACACGGCGCGCGCCGGACTGACCGCTGGCGCTGGCGGCGCTGCGCGGCCTGGGCATCGAGGGAAGGGAGCTCGCGGTGGTCGGGGCGGGGGCGGTCGTCCCTGGCGCGTTGGCGCTCGTCAGCGGGACGCTTGTCGGGTTTGTGGCCTATAGGGCACCAAACCCGACAAGCGTCGCTTTGCGTGGCGCGTTGCCGCTCTCCCCGGGGACGAGAGGGGAGTTTTGCCGCGCATGTGCCACGAACTCCCCTTTCGTCCCGGCCGCTCGCCGCCCGGGCGCTCCCGCCCGCCCCGGTCAGCTCCTGCAGACGAAGGCCAGGTATCCCAGACCTGCGTTGCGGTAGGTGTAGTGGTACTTGGGAATGTGCAGGCCGGCCGCGGCTAGGTGCTCCAGGTAGACGGCCGCGGCGTCGTCGATGGAGGGGTCGACCGTCCCGTAGAACTCCTGACGCCGCCGTGCGTGCTCGGGCGCGAGGTCGGTCCCGGGCGGCAGGACGGACAGGACGAGGACGCCGTCGTCGATGTACCGCAGCAGATCGGGGAAGAGGTCGAAGTGCTCGACGTACCCCTTGCCGAACGGTGAGCGCGACGGGTTGTCCGAGAGGATCAGGTCGTACTTGTCCCTGCGGAGCGCGCCGGTCTTCACCGCCTCGATCGAGTCGGCGACGATCACCTCGGTGTTGGGCAGCGTCCGGGCCGCGTAGGCGGCGTAGGCCGGATCGATCTCGTAGAACTCCAGGGACGAGCAGCGCCCGACGTAGTCGCGGGTGTGCCACAGGCCGTGCATGCCGAACAGCTCGAGCGCGTCGACCGTCGGCGGGAGCACACCGTAGGTGTCCAGCGTCCCCAGGAGCTGCGTCATCGGTGTCTGGAGCCGGCCCGCCCCCTGCGCCACGTCGATGATGCGGCGCTTGATCGTGTCCTGCGCGAGCTGACGCGTCTGGGGCTTCATCGCGCAAGCGCGGCGAGGTCGCGCGCCGCATGGATAGCGACGACGACCGCGTCCTGCTGCTCGCTGGTCATCGTGGCGAACATGGGCAACGTGACCACGCGGGCACCGTAGGCATCGGAGACGGGGAGGTCGGCGTCCCCTGCGTAGATCGAGAAGCGATGTGCGGGCGGGTAGTGCACACTGGTCTGGATACCCCGGTCGGCGAGCGCTTGGCGGAAGCTGGCGCGATCCACCCCCTCGTCGAGCACCACGGTGAAGAGGTGGTGCGCGAGCCGCGCGCCCGGCTCAGGCGCCAGTGCGGGGGTCAGCCCGCCGACGCCCTCGAGCAACTCGCGATAGCGGGCGTCGAGGGCTCGCCGCCGGGCGTTGTCGGCGTCGAGGCGCCCCAGGCGCCGCCGGGCCAGCGCGGCCCGAGGCTCGTCGATGCGGTAGTTGAAGCCGAGGTCGACCACGTCGTAGCCCGAGGCGTGGCCCCGGTGACGGTCCCAGGTCAGCGTGGTCATCCCGTGCGAGCGCAGCAGGCGCATCCGTGCGGCCGACTCGTCGTCATCGGTCACCACCATGCCCCCCTCGCCGACCGCGAGGTTCTTGTTCGAGAAGAAGCTGAACGCGCCGGCGAGACCGAGCGTCCCCAGATGCCGCCCTGCCGACCCACGACCCGGCGGCATGGGCGGCGTCTTCGAGCAGCAGGAGGCCCCGCTCGGCCGCCAGCGCGGCGAGGGCCGGCGTCTGCCCTGGATGGCCGCCGTAGGCCATGGCCATGATCGCCTTGGTGCGGCCGCCGATCGCCGCGGCGACCGACTCGGGGTCGAGCCAGGGCTCCGTCGTGCTCACGATGTCGGCGAACACCGGCGTGGCTCCGGTGTAGGCCACGGCGTTGACCGTGGCGACGAAGGTCATCGAGGGGACGACGACCTCGTCACCGGTCGCGAGCCCGGCGGCCGCGCAGATGAGGTGAAGCGCAGCCGTCCCGTTGGCCACCGCGAGCGCGTGCCGCGCGCCGGTGTAGGCCGCGAAGGCGCCTTCCAGCGCCTCGGTCTGCGGCCCCATGCTCAGCCAGCCCGACCGGTAGACGTCGGCGACGGCGTCGATGTCCTCCTCCGGGACGACCACGTCGGCCAGCGGCACCCTGACCTCAGGCATCGAGCAAAGGTACGCGCCGTCAGGGGATGTTTCTATGGCGACCGTCGAACGGGTCGCCAAAGCGCCCCTCGTCGAGGGCGGCGACGATCTCGTCCACGCCGTCGGCGACCGTCATCGCGGGCTGGAAGCCGAGGACGCGGGCCACCTTGTCGAATGCGACCTTGTAGTTGCGCGGATCCTCGTCGCGATGCACGAACGAGACCGTCCCGCGATCGACCCGGCGGCGGATGAGGTCCACGATGTCGAGCTTGCGGTAGTTCTCGTCGGTCCTGCCGACGTTGAACACCTCGCCTGCGACGTCCCCCGCGGGCGCGTCGAGCGTCAGCCGGATCGCCCGGGCCGCGTCGCGCACGTGCACGTAGGGCCGCCAGAAGCGCTCGCCGAACACCTCGAGGCTGCGGTCCGCCCACAGGTCGCGGGTGAACTCGTTCACGGTCAGATCGAAGCGCATGCGCGGCGCGACGCCGTAGAGCGTGGCGAAGCGCAGGCACGTGACCTGCATCGGCGGCTGGCCCCCGTTGAGCAGCGCCCGCTCCATCGCGACCTTCTGCTCGGCATACAGCGACACCGGGGCGAGCGCCCCGCCTTCGCTGATCGGCACCGAGGCATCGGCGATGCGGCCGTAGTTGGAGCAGGTCGAGGCGAACACGAGCCGGTCCACGCCGGCCGCGCGAGCCTCGGCGACCAGCGCGCTGGTGGCCTCGACGTTGACCGCGCGGGCGAGCTCGGGATCCCGGGCGCACGCCGGATCGCCGACGATGGCCGCCAGATGGACGACCTCGTCAACACCGTCGAGGGCCTGCCGACGGGCCGCCGGGTCGCGGATGTCGGCCTCGATCAGCTGCACCCCGCGCGACCGCAGGCCGGCTGACAGCTCGCTCTGGTCGCCGTGGATCAGCGCGTCGAGCACGCGGACGGCTCGGCCGCCGGCGCGGAGCTCCTCGACGACCGGAATGCCGAGATAGCCGGCTCCGCCTGAGACCAATGTCGATCGGGTCACCCGAGGGGAAGATAGACGCCTGCGGCGGCGGTCCGGATCGCGAGGCCTCCCGCTCGCGGTTGCCGCCGCCCGCCCGCCTGTCGTAGGCTTGCGGCGAGGCTGTAGCGGTGAGCAGCGAGCCCCAGGGTCCAAGCCGACGGCGAGCGGGTGACGCGGTTCGGGCCCCCGTCAAGCGGGCGATGGACATCGCGTTGTCGGCGCTCGCGCTGCTGCTCCTGTCGCCGCTGTTCGCGGTGATCGCGCTGCTCGTGGTGCTCGACTCGCCCGGGCCGGTCTTCTACCGGGCCGACCGTGTCGGCTTCCGCGGTCGGCCCCTGCGGATGCTCAAGTTCCGCAAGATGCGGACCGGCGCGAGCGGCGTCGCGCTGACCGTGGCCGGCGACGAGCGCCTCACCCGTCTGGGCGCCTGGCTCGTGCGCACGAAGCTCGACGAGCTCCCCCAGCTGTGGCACGTCTTCCGCGGCGAGATGAGCCTCGTCGGGCCGCGGCCGGAGTCGCCCGACTTCGTCGCCCGGTTCAGGACGGACTACGACGTCATCCTCCGGGTGCGACCTGGCATCACGGGCTACACGCAGCTCGCGTTCGCCCGCGAGGGGGCGATCCTCGACCCCAGCGACCCCCAGGGCCACTATCTGCAGGCGCTGCTGCCGCAGAAGGTCGGCCTCGACCGGCTGTACGCCAGCCGCGTCAGCATCCGCCGCGACGTCTCGATCTTGGTGGCCACGTTCGTGACGCTCGTCTTGAGGCAGCCGGTGGCCGTCCATAGGGACACCGCCGCACTCTCGCTCCGGCGGAGAACATCTAACGCTGTACTGGAGGGTTAGGTCTCCAATAGCGGTTTAACAGGAGTGTTTTCGGTACGACGGCCGATGCGCCGTGCGGCGCGAACAGGGTTACACCAGGGGTCGTGGGCAAGGTACAGTCGCTCTCGCATCACAGGGAAGTGCGAAGGGGTGGCGATTGACGACAAGCGGTCCAGGAGGGTCGTTCATCGTGTGCCGGGGGGCATGCGCAGGTGTCGTTCTCATGCTCGCGCTCGCGTGGTGCGTGCCGGCTTCGGCCGCCGAGGACGCGGTTGTCGACGAGAACGCCGCGCTGGCCGCGCTCGAGCCGGCGACGACCGTCGCCGGCGACGCACAGGCCGAGCCGGCCCCCCCGGATCCCGCCGCCCCCGCGCCGCCGGACCCGGGGACCACCGCTGCGCCGACCGGGACGGACCCCGGACCCGACCGGGGCGACCCCTGCGCCGACCGGGACGGCCCCGACCGCGAGCACCGTGCCGCCGGATCCGATCCCCACGCCGGGGCCGAACGCCGGCACCTCGGCCACCGGCACCGGCGACACGGCGACCGCCCTCGGCAACAAGAAGCAGACCCCGCAGAAGCAGAACCCGACGCCCAACGGGTCCACGTCCGGCACCACGAAGACGCCGCCGGCGACCGCACCGGACACGCCGGCCGGCAAGGATCCGAGCTCGACGGCCATCCGCCCACCGTCAGCTGACGCGGGCGCTCGTCCGCCGGCGGATGTCCAGGAGCCGGCTCCCCAGCCGGCAGCGGCTCCATCGCAGCCCGATATCGCAGTACCACGGGCGCCCTCCGCACCGGTCGCGCCGCCCCCGGTGTTCAACCCGGCGGTCCTCGCCCACAGGCTGGAGCCGACGGTCGCCCCTCGCGCTGCCCTCGCGCAGGAGCATGTCGCGAGGCGCAGCGAGCCTTCGCATGCGCCGGTGATGCTCATCGGGTTCCGCCCGGCCGTGCCGGCCTCGGCGGCGACATCGGCGCCTTCGTTCGCCATGCCGGCGCCCGCCCTCGCCCTCGCCGGCGACGGCGTCGCCGGCCGCGCCCGCAGCCGGAACCCAAGGCAAGGCGCGCCCCAACACGCCGCCGCGGGTGAGCCGGCCGGCTCCGCAGCGCGCGCCGCACACGCCGTCGGCGCCGCCCGACCGCGGCCCGGTCTCCGTCGCCGGCAGCGCCGCCTCGTCGAGCGGCGGCGTGTCGGCGGCCATGTGGTGCGCCGTCCTCCTGGGCGTCTGCCTGTGCGCGGCGCGCGATCTGCGCCGCCACCGCGGGCGCCTCCTCCTCGCCGGTCCCGCCGGCGTCCCGTCTCCGCAGCAGCGGCCTGGCTAGCCCCGACCGGGGCTCCGTTCAGCCGGCGCATTGCGTCCGGCGCCATCCAGGCCGTTCAACGAAGGAGACCAATCATGACCGACCCACTGTTCGCATCCGGCAATGGGGGACGACACCCCGAAAATCGAAGCCGACCCGTCACGACGACCAACGGCGCGCAGACGCCGCGCATGGCCAGCGCCATGGGACCGCCGCAGCCCGGTCTGCGCCAAGGCGAGCCGATGCTCGGGTACGTCAGCGCGCCGGGCAGCCCCGACACGACGGGGCGCGACCCGTCCCAGCGCGCTATCGAGCTGGCGTGCCGGCGCGCCGGGTGGCTGCTGCTCGACGTGCTCCGCGAGAATGGGCACCGTGGCACCGAGCGGCGCCCGGCGCTGTCCGCGGCGCTCGAGCGGGTCGCCGAGGGAGAGGCACGCGGGCTCGTGGTCAGCCACGCCAGGCTGCTGGGCGACTCGATCATCGACCTCGCGGCGCTCATGAGCTGGTTCCGCGAGGCGCGCGCCGTCTTCGTCGCGCTCGACCTCGGGCTCGACACGTCCACCCCGCAGGGCACTCGCGTCGCCATGGCGCTGATCAGGCTGAGCGGATGGCACCGCGACCGCGCGGCCGACGGGCGACGCAACGGCCTGGCCGCGCTGGGCACCCGCTACGGATCGCACCCCAACGGCTCGCACCGGCCCGCCGCCGACGGCGCCCGCGCCGAGCTGCACCGCCGGCTCGAGGCCATGGAGGACGACGACATGAGCCTCCAGGAGATGGCCGATCAGCTCAACACCGAGGGCGTGCCGACTCCCAACGGGAGCGACACGTGGTGGCCGTCGGGCGTCCGGACCGCATTGCGCTACGCGCGCGCGGCGCGCGTCAGGCCCGAGGACCTCTCGCTGCTGGACCGCCGCACCCGCTCATGACCGGCGACCGGCCACCTCCGCCAGACGGCGCGCGCGAGCTCGCATCGCGGCGGCGAGGCCATTCCAGCGCGACCGCGGGACATGGCAGGACTGCGGCGGCAGGCCGCGGTCCTGCAGGGCGACACGGCAGGCGTCGACGTCGTAGGGGACCGCATGGAAGGTCGCCTCCCGCGCCGTCGTGTCGAGAACGGCGAGACGGGCTCGAGCGTCGCGGCTGCGCGATTGGCCCACCGCTCCCGGGTTGACGACGATCGCCTCCCCCGGAGGAAGACCGACCGACCCCGTCGATTCGCGCAGCAGCCACCCGCTGCGCTCTCCGAAGGCCATCGGGCGATGCGTGTGCCCCAGGATCAGGACGGCGACGTCCGGGTCCTCGCGCCGGATGTCGCTCAGGCACGCCGCGGCCTGCTCTTCGGTGAGCACGTACTCCTGCGGGTCGGAGACGGAGCCGTGGCGTACGGCGACCGCGCCCTCGCCCGCGCCGAGCGGGAGCCCGGCGAGGAACCCGCGCGCGTCGGCGTCGAGCGCGGCGCGGGTCCAGCGGAGGCTGGTCCGGGCCAACGGCACGCAGCGCTGGTCGCTGAGTCGGCCGACGGCGATCAGGTCGTGATTGCCTGCGACGCACACGCCCCGGAGGTCGCGCACGCGCCGCACGCACTCGTTCGGGAACGGCCCATAGCCGACGAGGTCGCCGGCGCAGAGATAGGCCTCGACGTCCTGGCCAGCCAGGAAGGCGAGCGCCGCGTCGAGCGCGTGTTTGTTGGCGTGGACGTCGGCGATGACCCCGACGCGCATCAGGTCCTGGTCCTGCGGCGAGGTAGACGACGGCGGACGGCCGAGGTCAAGGTCCCCCGCAGGAACGGCAGCGGGTCATCGCGCGAGAGCCCGGACTTCGCCTCGCAGGCGAGCGCCCAGCGCAGCCACCGGCGCGGCGGCACGCCGGCGGCGGACGCGGCGCGCGCGTCCCACAGCGGCATGCACCACGCGACTCGCCGCGTCGGGCGGCGGCCGGCGGGACGTGGCTGCCCGCTGAGGTCGGCGTGGACGAGCGCCGCCAGGTTCACCCCGGCGATCGCCGCGGGATGCTCCCAGAGCGTGAAGCGGGGGTTGATCTCGAGCAGATGCAGCCTCCCCCGCTCGTCGCGCTTGAAGTCGGCCTTGGCGACGCCACGCATCCCCACCCGGCCGAACACCTCGCGCCCGAGCCGCGCGACGTCGGGCAGGTCGATGATCTCGACGGCGGTGCTGTACCCGTAGCGCGGGGGGAACGTGCGGATCTTGCGCCCGGTGAACTCGCCGGCGATGGCGCCCGCCGCGTCGACGTACGCGTGGTAGCTCTCGATCGCGGTCTCCGGCCCTGGCACGAGCTCCTGGACGACGAAGTCCGAGCGCCCGTCGGCCAGCCTGGGCCAGAGCCGCTCCCACTCGTCCGGTCCGCCGACCCGGATCGCCTTGGCCTGCTCCCCGGTCGACGCCCACGCCGCGTCGCGCACAACGGGCTTGACGATGAGCGGGAAGGCCAGATCCGGGACGGCCGGCGGCTCGCGGAGCCGCGGGCGCAGCCGCGCGGCCCGGGGCACGGGCAGCCCGGTGCGGCGGGCGAGGGCCTCGAACCGTCCCTTGTCGACGAGCTCCTCGACCAGATCGGCGTCGGCCAGCATGAACCGGAAGGCCGCGCCGAGCTCGTCGCGACGGCGCGATGCCAGCAGCAGGGCGGCGTCGGTCTGCGGATAGAGGATCGGCGGCTCGCGCTGGGCGCGAGCGAAGGTGAGCAGCGCGGCGACGAGCTCGTCCTGACGGCGCCACGGGTCGATCCACGGAAGGACGGCGCCGACATGGCGCGAGTAGCGGGCGGGCGCATCGGCGGGGCCGAAGAAGGCGACGCGGATCCCTGCGAGCCCGAGCGCGCGAACGAGATCGACGTCTCCCATGACCACCGCCAGCGGGACGCCTCGCGGCGACCGCCGGACCGGGGCTACGGGTTGCTCGGCGCCGGCGGTCGCCACTCGAAGGCTCCGATGTCGACGCGCGATCCCTGCGGCCGGTGCACGCGGTCGAAGTCCGAGCGCGGCGCTCCGGTGCTCGTCCCCGCGTCGATGGCCGGGCTCCCGGCGGTCAACCGGTAGCTCTCGCCGGCACTCGCGAGTTTGGGATCCGAGCTGACGGTCCCCGACACGACCGCTCCGCGCGACGGGGCGCCGTTGCCCGAGCGGAAGACGAGGTTGTTGAGGAATCGATTGCCCGGCCCCACGTGGTGGACGCCGTCGCTGGTCTCGACGATCCCCTGCCCGTTGCCGTACACGAGGTTGTTCGCGACGAGCGTGTGGACGTTCCCGCTGCTCGTGGCGCCTGGCCCGCCCGACCCGACCGTGATGCCCGCGCCCGGGCAGTCGACCGCGGTGTTGTTGACGATCGTGAGCGCCGTGGCCGCGTGCCAGCTGGTGATGCAGTCGTGGGCGTTGCGGTAGGAGACGTTGTTGGCGATGAGGACCCGCGCGACCGAGGCATAGATGCCCTGCACGCCCCCGCATCGCCGCGTGGGGGTTCCCACGACGTCGTGCACGAGGTTGCCGACGACCTGGATGTCGTGGTTGCGGTAGTCGGGCAGCCCGCCTCCGGCGACGATCCCGCCGCCGCCGTTGGATCCGCCGTCACAGGCGACCAGGACGTCGTGGACGCGATTGCCCAGGACCCGCACGTGGCTCCCGGGGACGACGATGCCGGCCGTGCCGTCGCCGCCCCGGCCGCTGATGTCGAAGCCCTCGAAGTCCACGTAGTCGCCGGAGATCTCGACGATGCCGAGGGACTCCGGCGACGTCGCGGTGATCCGGGCGCCCCACCGGTGCTCGGCCACGAACTGGATGCGCCGTCCCGGCCTGCCGTTGCGGCCCAGGACGAGGGGTCCCGGGTAACGGCCGCTGGCGACGTGCACCGTGCTCCCCGGCCCGGCGCGCCTGGCGGCCTGTGCGAGCGTGCGCCACGGCCGCTTGCGCGATCCGTTGTGCGCATCGCTTCCGCTGCGCGAGACGTAGTAGTTCCTCACCGTTCGTGACGGGAGCTCGCCGCTGGTCGCGGGGGCATTCGACGCAGCGGCGGTGGCAGGCGCGCCGGGCTCAGGGGTCGAATCGGCGCGCCGCGCCGTGCCGCACGACATCGCCGAGACCGCGCACACGCCGAGGCACGCCGCCGCCCACGTCGCCGCCCGCGCGCCGCGTCGCCGGCCCGCGCTCACGGATCGCTCCCCGGCGGCATGAGCACCAGCAGGACGCCGCCAAGCGCGAGTCCCTGCGTGAGCAGCGTGGTGAAGAGCCCGGTGCTCCCGAGCGACAGGCCCGCGATCGCCAGCATCGGTCCGGCGATGCGCGCGTCGCGGCCCCGGCCGACCGCGTCGAGGCCCAGGAGCACGACGCCGCATACCACGGTGAAGATCACGATGCCGGCGAAGCCGAAGTTGGCGAACGCGTCTGCCCAGAAGCTCGTGTTGGCATCCGTGCCCTGGTGGAAGTAGACCGCACCGATGAGCAGCGGCGCGTCGACGCTGTACGGACTGGAGAAGATCCAGCTGAGGAAGCTGTGGGACAGGTGGTACTGGGCATGGGTGGAGAAGTAGTCGTAGAAGTACCAGCCCACGTGCCCGGGCGTGGCGAAGACGCGCGTGGCGAGCGCGATCGGCCAGTCGCCCGGACGCGAGCTCGCCAGCACGGCGCCGGCCAGGATGATCGGCGTGCCCACGATCGCCAGCGGCCCGAACCAGCGGCCGGCGGCGGCGATCCCGACGTAGACGAGCGGAACGAGCACGAGGGAGAACAGCACGGCCTTGTAGCCGGTGTCGGCGTAGATGATGAGTTGGCCGAAGAGCCCGAGCGCGACGAGCTCGGCGCGGCGCCGCGCGATCCCCAGCGCCATCAGGATCGGGTTGATCGCGTTGGCCGCCCACGGAACGATGTAGCCGCTGCCGGCGGCGCCCCCTTGCGCGGCGCCGAACTGGGCGCGGGTCGTGTACACGTCGGCGAGGCTCGGCGGGGCGTGGACGCCGAACGTCGCTGCGATGTAGAGGATGCAGAGGATGGCCAGCGCCGTCAGCAGCCGGGTGAAGGCCGTGAGCGAGAGGTGCGGCAGGCGGATCGCCGGCGGGCGCACGCGCAGCATCAGCCCCAGGATCGCCATCGAGCTCAGCAGGCCGACCTGGAACGAGAGGACCTGGTTGAGGTCGCCCGTGAGGTAGACCGGCACCATCGCCGTGGGCACGTAGCCGACCACGTAGAGCGCCCAGAGGACGATCGTCGAGGGGCGGCGCGCCGAGATCGGCAGCCATGCCGCCGGCGCGGCGCTCAGCGCGGCGACCGCGAGCTTGGCTCCGGGCGACGGCGCCGCGTCGATCAGGCCCGTGTAGGCGTACACCGGCGAGAAGTGCGAGGTGTAGGCCCAGTCGAGGATGGCGACGTACGCAACGGCCGCGCCGATCGCCGTCGCGCGGGCCGGCCGGGCGACCACGAGGGCGGCGGCGGGCGCCAGCGCGAGCCAACCGAGACCGACCGGAAGGGGCCCCGAGCGCGCGACGAGGACGAGGGCGACGGCGACTGCAGCGACGAGCAGGCCGACCGCCGGCAGCGAGGTGCTGGGGCGCGTTGCCATCCGCGCGAAGAAGCATAGGCGTCCGCGCCTCACGGATCGCCGGGTTAACGGCCCACGTTCGATGGAGAATCCAGCCACCGTGGCGCGCAGGCTCCTCTGCATCTACCAGCACGCTCCGACCCCCGGCGCGCCGGGCATCTACCGCCATCGGCTCTATCTCGCCGAGCTCGTGCGGCGCGGCTGGCACGTCGACCTCATCTCCACCCCGATCAACTACATGCGCGGGACGGTGCCCGAGGCCTACGCCGGGCGGCCCTACGTCCGCGAGGTCATCGACGGCGTGGTCCACCACTGGGTCTGGGCGTGGTCGGGCGTGCACCGCTCCCGCGGCCACCGCGCGCTGAACTACGCGACCTTCGCCGCGGCCGCCGCGATCCGGGGGGCGACGCTTCCCCGCCCCGACCTCATCTGGGCGTCCTCGCCTCCCCTGCCGGTGGGGACCCTCGGCGAGGTCCTGTCCGCGCGCTTCCGCCGGCCGTGGGTGCTCGAGGTCCGCGATCTGTGGCCGGAGTCCGCCGTCTCCGTCGGGTGGCTGCGCGAGGAGACCTGGCTGTATCGCGCCCTCGACCGCGCCGCGCAGCGCTACGCCCGGCGCTCGGAGGCGGTGATCGTGCCCACGCCGGGGTTGGCCGAGCCCGTCCGGCGGCAAGGGGCCGCGACGACGTGGGTGGTGCCGGGCGCGGTCTTCGACGGAGCCCGCGCAGAGGACGTGCGCGCGCGCGTGAGGCGCGAGCTCGGCGTCGTGCCCGACACCTGCCTGTTTCTCTACCTCGGGGCGCTCGGCGTCGCCAACGGGCTGCAGACGCTGCTCGAGGCGGCCGCGCAGCTGGCGGGCGACCCGCGGATGTCGTTCGTCGTCATCGGCGACGGCAGCGACCGCGTCCGGCTCGAGCAGGAGGTCGCGCGGCGCGGCCTGAAGCGGTTCCGGATCCTCCCCCCGGTCGCAAAGGAGCGCGTGCCGGACCTCCTCGCGGCCAGCGACGTCTGCCTGCACCTCCTGCGCCCCGATCCGCTGTTCGAGGGCGCGCTGCCCTCCAAGGTCCTCGAGTACCTCGGCGCCCACCGTCCGTTCATCACCACCGTGCCCGGGGTCCCGGAGCGCCTGGCGACCGAGAGCGGCGGGGGCTTCGCGCCGTCGCTCGAGCGCCTGACGACCGAGCTTCGGCGCTGGGCGGCCATGGACCCCGGCGAGCGCCGACAGCGCGGCGAGGGCGCCTTCCAGTACGGCATCGAGCACTACTCGCTGTCGGTCAACGTCGACCGGCTCGAGGCGGCCCTGCTTCAGGCCATCTCGCCGCTAGAATGGCCCGGTGGACACGAGGGGGGGATCCGTCCCAGGCGGCGCGGACTCTCCCGCCCGCGCGCCCTCGTCCGCGGGCATCGCCCGCCTGAGCGGGCTGAACCTCGCGGCCCGGCTGACCAGTGGCGCGGCGGTCCTCGGCCTCGCCATCCTCAGCACCAACGTGCTCGACACCCACGGGCGCGGCATCTACGCGATCCTCTCGACCTGGGCCGGGATCGCCATGACGATCATCACCGGCGGCACCGCCGTCCTGGCCGCGGACCTCATCCACGGCCGTCAGGAGCGCGCCCGAGCTGCACGGGGCATCGTGCGTCATCGCGCTCCAGGCGGCGCTCGTGCTGTTCCCGCTCGCCGCCGCGATCTCGCTGCTCGTGAGCGGCGTGACGCTCGCAGCACTGCTGTGCACGGCAGCCGTCGCCGTGCTCGTCACCTACACGAACTTCGAGATGTCCATCGCACAGGCGCGCGGGAGCGTCCTGCGCGTCAGCCTCGCCGACATCGGCATGGCCGTCTTCCCGCTGACTGTGACGGCGGGTGCCGTCGTGCTCGTCTCCGATCCGACGGTGACCACGCTCATGGCGGCCTGGGCCATGGGCGCAACCGTGACCGCCGCGCTGCAGCTCACCGATGCGCTGGCGACGACGGGCGTGGTGCTCAAGCGCGCGTGGCGCGAGGCGGTGAGCATCGCGCGGCGCTCGCTCGGGGTCTCGCTCGCGAACGGCACGGCGCTGCTCACCTCGCGCATCGATGTGCTGGTGGTGGCCGCCGTGCTCTCGGCCAGCCAGGCCGGCATCTACTCGATCCCGGTGGCCCTCGCGACGAGCCTCCTGCTGCTCTCGCGCTCGGTGCTGACCGCCACCTACCGACCGATCATGACGGCGCCGATGAGCGAGGTCGCCGAGCGCCTGAGCTCGGCGCTGCGTCACAGCGTCATCGTCGTGATGGCCGGAGGGATCCTCTCGGTGCCGGTCGTCGCCGTCACGGCGGGCTTCGTGTTCGGCGACGCATACAGCGACATCTGGCAGCCGTACGCGATCCTCGTCCCGGCCAGCGCCTGTCTGTGCGTGGCCGAGATGCTGCGCCACTTCCTGATCACCCGCCTCGAGCGCCAGCGCGAGATCCTGCTGACGTCCGTGGCGATGCTCGTCGCCAACGGCGTGCTCGCCGTCGCGGGCGCCGCCCTGTTCGGACTCCTCGGGGCCGCCGCCTCGACGACCATCACCTACGCGGGCGCGGCCGCCGCGCTCGTCGCCTTCTGCGCGCGGTCGCTCTCGATGCCCATGCTCGAGCTCGCCGTCCCCCGGCGCTTCCGACCTGGCGCCGTACTGGCGCGCCATACGGCTGGTCGCCAGCCGCGCGCGCTCGATCGGCTCGGTGGCTCGGTCATGAGCACCTCGACGGAGGGCCGGGTGCGCCACGTGATCGCCGATCTGCGCACGGCGGCGGCGATGCCGCGGGTCGACGTCGTCGCCTCCCGCGGCGAACCGGCCGAGGAAGAGGTCCTCGAGTTCTTCCGCCGCCCGCATCCCCGCTTCCGGATCGTCCGCAACAAGGCTGTCGGCGCGGCGCTCCTGCCGCTCGAGGAGTTCGACGACGGCGAGGCGTACCTGGCGGACCTGCGCTACGCCCGCAGGCGGGTGCGGCGGGCCAGGCGGCTCGGGTACGCGCGTCGCACCCTTCGATCCGAACGAGCGGCGCTCCGAGCTGCTGACGATCCACCGGTCGCTGCCCGAGCGCCAGGGCCAGCCCATCGACGCCTCGTACCTCGATCCGGCGGTCGTCTACGAGACGGGTGCCCACATGGAGTACCTCGGCGTCTTCCTCGACGATGTCCTCGTCGCCTACGGCCACCTCTTGTACGCCGGGGAGATCGTGGGGATGAACCGCATCATGGGCCACGGCGACCACCTCGACAATGGGGTCATGTTCTTGCTCATGACGGGGGTCGTCGAGCACGTCAAGACGACGCGCCCCGGCATCCGCTACGTCTTCTACGACATGTTCTTCGGTGCCGGAGAGGGTCTGCGGGAGTTCAAGACGCGCCTGGGCTTCCGCCCGCACTACGTGCACTGGAAGCGCGGGCCGCGGCAATCCGACGGCGACGCGGACGGGTGAGCAGCGCAGGCACAATCGCCCGGCGCCTGCACGGCCATTACCTGCAGCGCGAGCGGCTCGACGACTTCGACGTCCTGCTGCGCGGCGCGCTCGAGCAGGGGTACCGCACGATGCCGCTGTCGGCCTTCGCGGATCTCACGGCCGCCAGGGCGCCGCGCGCCGACGATCGCATCCTCCTGCTGCGCCATGACGTGGACACCGACGTGCGGCGGGCGCGGCGGATGTGGGAGATGGAGCGCGGGCTTGGCGTCGTCGGCAGCTACTTCTTCCGACGCTCGACGTGGGACGTCGCCTTCATGCGCGAGGTCGCGTCGGCCGGCTGCGACGTGGGCTACCACTACGAGGAGCTGGCGACCGTGGTCAAGGAGCGCGGCGCGGCGTCGGCCGCCGAGGCGCGCACCCTGATCGGCGCGGCCCGAGACCGGCTGCGCACGACCGTGCCCGAGCTGCGGGCGGCGGACGGGGCTTGCGCTCGACGTCTTCGCCGCGCACGGCGACTTCGCCAACCGCGTGGTCGGCGTCTCGAACGTGGAGCTGCTCGCGGATCCCGCGTTGCGCGCGGAGCTCGGCGTGCGCCTCGAGGCCTACGACGTCGAGGCGGACGTCTCGGCGCGGTCCTCCGACGGCATCCCGCCGCGCGGATGGCGGCCCGAGGACCCGATGCACGCGATCCTCCGCGGCGAGCCTGTGGTGGCCGTCCTGCTGCATCCGCGCTCCTGGGGCGGGGCGCCCACCGTCAACGCCCGCGCCGACCTCGTCCGGCTGCGGGAGGGGTGCGTCTACCGGCTGCGGCGCGCCCGGCGCCGGCGCTGACCCGGCGAGCGCATGTCCGCAGGGCGCGTCTGCCACATCACCACGGTCCATCCGGTCGGAGACCACCGGATCCTGCACAAGGAGTGCCTGTCGCTGCGTGACGCGGGCTACGAGGTCACCCTGATCGCGCCGCACGAGGGCGACACGGTCGTCCACGGCGTGCGCGTGATTGCGCTGCCCGACACGGCGCGCAACCGCCTCGATCGCATGGCCCGGCGTCCGCACGCCGCCTATCGCGCGGCCGTCGCACTCGACGCCGACCTGTACCACTTCCACGACCCGGAGTTCCTGCCCTACGGCGTCCGCCTCGCGCGCCGCGGCAAGCGCGTGATCTACGACGCGCATGAAGACGTGCCCGTGCAGATGCGCTACAAGGAGTGGATCCCCGCGCGCGGGCGCGCGGGCGCCGCACGCGCGTTTGCGCGGCTCGAGGCCGAGTGCGTCGCCCGGATGGATGCCGTCGTCACTCCGAGCGTCATGGCGCTCGACCGGTTGCACCGGCGCCAGCCGCGTGCACTCCTCGTCGCCAACTACCCACGGCTGGAGGAGATCCGTCCCGCCGCGCGCTGGAGTGATCGCGAGCGGGCGGCGTGCTATGTGGGCGGCATATCGCGCGTGCGGGGCGCGCCCTGGCTCGTGGACGCCATGACCCACGTCGACGCCGAGCTCCACCTCGCGGGAACGTTCGAGTCGCCCACGTTGCAGCGCGAGCTGGAGCGCTCCGCGGGCTGGCCGCGCGTGCGCTACGCGGGCCGTCTCGGCCGTGAGGAGGTCGCCGCGCTGCTGGCTCGCGTCAAGGTGGGGGTGATCCCGCTGCAGCCGATCGCCAACTACGTCGACGCCTACCCGGTGAAGCTGTTCGAGTACTTCGCCGCCGGCCTGCCGGTGGTCGCCACGGACGTGCCGCGCTGGCGGGCGGTGCTCGAGGCCCACGACTGCGGCGTCTGCGTGCCCTTCGGCCGCCCTGAGCTCCTCGGCGCGGCCATCGCGCGCATGCTCGACGACGACGAGGCGGCCCGCGCCATGGGCGAGCGGGCGCGGCGGGCGGCCGAGGAGCGCTACTCCTGGGAGACACAGGCCGCGGCGCTCGTCGCGCTCTACGACGAGCTGCTGGCCTGAGCCAGCGCGGCCGTCAGCCCGGCGTACCAGCGCCGCTGCCTGGCCGTGGGAAGCGTGCTGTTGTGCCACAGCAGCGTCAGCGTCCCGCCCGCCCGCCGACACTCGCGCGCCACCTCGAGCACCGCCTGCTCGGCGTCCTGCGGGCTGAGGCGCATGTAGTCGAAGAGGGTCCGGTCCATGACGAGCAGCGGGCGTTCCCGCAGTCGCAGAGGCTGCCGCCGGTGCAGGTGGAAGGCCTGGAACTCGTGCGACGTCCCGAGCCGGAAGCCGATCCTGTCGGCGAAGCCGACGGTGCTGTCGTAGTCGAGGCCGGCGCGCTCCCAGTTCTCCCACGTGGAGGGGTTCTCCCAGCGCAGGTAGTGCTGCCGGCCGCCCCACTGCGACTGGGACACGCCGATGTCGCGGGCGGCCGCGCGCAGCCTGCGGAACTCCTCGCCCGTGCGCTCCGCGTTGCGGTAGGTGTCGAAGCCCGCGTGGTAGCCGATCTCGTGGCCGCGCCCATGGATCGTCGCGATGAGCGAGCGCACCCACGGGTGCTCGAGGGTGTAGGGGCCGTTGCGCGTGCTCGCCTCCTCGGTGGCCAGGAAGTAGAAGGCGCCGGCGATGCCGTGGCGCTCGCTGACGCCCATGAGGAAGTCGAAGGTGTTGTAGGGGTCGAGACGGAAGTCTCCGCGCCGCAGCGCGGTCCATGAGCGCACGCGCTGGACCGCCAGGGCGGGATCGCGCCGGACCAGCGCATCGGCGGCCAGTTGGCGGGCAAGCCGGCGAGGCGTCCGCCCCATGGAGGCGAGGGGATCGTCCACGTCGTGCGTGAGCGCCAGGCGGAAGCTCCGCGGCCGGCGCTCGAGCCCTGGCCAGAGGCGCCGCAGCGCGCCCCACAGCAGCTCGACGTAGGCGTCGATGATCGCCACTCGGACGAAGCCTTCGCGCTCGGCGAGGGACGCGGAGGCGGGGAATCGCCCGTAGGCATCGCGTTCGCCGAGGGCCATCTCCTCGTAGCGCGTCAGCATGAAGAAGGCGCTCCCGAGAACGTCGACCGCGACGTGCAGGGCCTCGCCGGCCCCCGAGATCACCGTCGGCGGCACGGGATGCGCGCCGTAGAGGACGGGCAGGAGGCGACCGTCGATCTCCCTCCACGGCAGCGGCGACGCCGGCAGCGACGCCTCCGTCAGCCAGGCTGCGGGGTCCGTGGCGAACAGCGCCTCGGGCAGGGTGAGCTGTCGCGAGCCCTCCTGCCCGGCGAGGCTCAGCGCGACGTCTGAGCGCTCCTCGCTCCGCAGCTGCCAGTCGAGGCCGAGCCACTCGGAGAGGACGACGCCGAGGATGTACCGGCGTTCTGGCTCGTACGTCGGCGGCGCCGCGACGATCAGCGTCATGCGAGCGCGATTCCATCATGCTCCCGGCCATGGCGTCCGAGCGCCAGCCAAGAGCGGACGAGACGTCCTGCGCGAACGCCATCTTCCAGCAGCCGTGGTGGCTGGACGCCGTCGCACCGGGGCACTGGGACGAGGTGACGCTCGAGCGCGACGGCCGCGTCGTCGCGCGGCTGCCCTACGTCATGCGCGGTCGCAGCCGTCTGCGTGTCCTCACCATGCCGCCGCTCACGCAGACGCTCGGTCCGTGGGTGGAGCGCTCCGACGCGAAGACCGCCCACGCGCTCAGCGAGGAGCACGAACTGCTCGCGGCCCTCGAGTCGGCGCTGCCGGCGGCGCATGCCTTCGTGCAGCACTTCTCCCCGACGATGCTCAACGCGCTGCCGTTCTATTGGGCGGGCTACCGCCTCGAGCTGCAGTACACCTACCGGCTCGAGGGCCTGGGCTCCGAGCAGGCCCTCTGGGACGGCCTGCGAGGCAACATCCGCCGCGAGATCCGCAAGGCCCGCAGGCGCGTGGAGGTCCGCGATGACCTTCCGCTCGACCGGTTTCACTCCATCTGGGCCAAGACGTTCGCCAGGCAAGGACTGCCGACGCCGGTGTCGCTCGCCGAGCTCGAGCGCCTCGATGCGGCCTGCGCCGCCCGCGGGGCGAGGGCGATGCTCTGCGCACGGGACGAGGCCGCGCGCGTTCACGCCGTGTCGTACGTCGTCTGGGACAACCACGCCGCCTTCTACCTGATCGGCGGTGGCGATCCCGAGCTGCGCACCAGCGGCGCCAGCAGCCTGCTGATGTGGGAGTCGATCATGCGTGCCCGCGAGATCACCGACGTCTTCGACTTCGAGGGATCGATGCTCAGGCCCGTGGAGCGCTTCTTTCGCGGGTTCGGCAGCCGCCAGACCCCCTACCTGCGTGTGAGCCGGGCTCGGGCGCACGTGCGCGCCGCGCTGGCGCTGCGGGCGGGCCTGGTGCGGCTCGACCCCCGCCGCGGCTGACGCTCAGGCCTCCGGCGTCTCGAGCGTGGCGAGCAGATCGTGCTGCTGGGGGCCGAGCGGCTCGAGGTCGTACTTCTCGGGGTTGCGCTCGACCTCCGCCGCGGCGCGCTCGTACTCGCCCATCGTGCCGATGTCGAACCAGTCGGCGTCGCTCTGGAAGGCCGCGACCCGCTCGCCGGCCTCCAGCAGCCGCAGCACGAGATCCGGGAACTGGCACTGCCCCTCCGGCAGGAAGCGCAGCGCGCGCTCGTCGTAGACGTAGACGCCCATGCTGACCTGGTAGGTGAGCGCCGGCTTCTCGATGAAGCCGTTGACGAGACCGTCGTCGCATTCGATGACGCCGAGGTCGAGGTTCACACGCTGCGAGCGCATCGCGACGGTGAGCGCGGCCTCCCGCTCATGGTGGAACTCGATGACCTCGCGGTAGTCGAGGTTCGTCAGCACGTCGCCGTTGACCGCGATGAACGTCCCTCCGAGGTCGTCGATCGCGCCGAGCGCCCCCGCCGTGCCGAGCGGCTCGTTCTCCCAGTGGAACGCCAGCTGCAGCTCCGGCGGGAGGTCGGCGTTGGCGAGGTAGACGAGGATGAGCTCGCCGAGGTGGCTGACGCACAGGTCGATCCGATCGACCCCGCACTTACCCAGCGAGCGGATGATGTGCTCGAGCACGGGTCGGTTGCCGATCGGCACCAACGGCTTCGGGATGACGGTGGTATAGGGACGCAGCCGCGTCCCCAAACCTCCAGCAAGGACGACGGCTCTCAACGCAGCCGCCGAATGGCCGTTCCTGGCGGACAAGAGGCCGCCGTCAACGCTGGCTGGTACCCCACGTTCGTCCATCCCCCCCGGGACGTCTTCCCCCATCGGGCGTTGTTGTGCAAATCCTCTGCGAACGCGAAGGTAACAGCGCGCGGGCCGCATTGGAATCTGGCGTAGTCGATTTCGTGGAGGTTGGCACGCCCTCGCGGGACAACATCGCCACCTCGGTGTCCGGCCGTAGAGCTAGGCCGGGCTCTTGATCACCGCGATCGTCGCGCCCGAGGTCACGGCGTCGCCCTCCTTGACCGCCAGCTCCTCGACGACGCCCGCCTTGTGGGCGGTGATCTCGTTCTCCATCTTCATCGCCTCGATGATGCAGACGAGCTGGCCCTCCTCGACGGACTGCCCCTGCTCGACCAGGACCTTCCACATGTTGCCCTGCAGTGGCGAGACGAGCTCGTCGGCGCCGGCGCCCGTGCCGCTGTCGGCTCGCTGGGCGCGCTGAGGCTTGCGCGCTGTGGCAGGCGTGGCCCCGTTGACGACCGCGCCGCCCCCTCCGAACGGCGGGCCGATGACCCTCACGTCGAACTTGCGCCCCGAGACCTCGACGGTGTAGGTCTGCTCGACCGTCTCCTCCGCCTCACCGTCGTCGCTCGCAGGCTTCTCGGCCTTCGGGAAGGCCAGCGTCTTGAGCCAGTCCTTGGCCTCGAGCAGGTCGCGGCACGTCTCGCCGTTGGCCCACTGCTCGGTCTGCAGCAACGCGATGTGAAAGGGGATGAGCGTCTTCAGACCCCCGATCTCGTACTCGTCCAGTGCGCGCAGCATGCGAGCGGTCGCCTGCTCGCGGTCGGCGTCCCACACGATGAGCTTGGCCACCATGGGGTCGTACATCGGGGTGATCTCGCTGCCCGCCGTCACGCCGCTGTCGACGCGCACGCCGGGCCCGGCCGGCTCGCGGTAGCTCGTGATCCTGCCGGGCGCGGGCGCGAACTTCTTCGACGCGTCCTCGGCGTTGATGCGGCATTCGATCGCGTGGCCGCGCAGGACGACGTCGTCCTGGGCGACCGTCAGCTCCTCGCCGGCCGCCGCCAGGATGCCCTCGCGGACGATGTCGATCCCGGTCACCATCTCGGTCACGCAGTGCTCGACCTGCACGCGCGTGTTCATCTCGAGGAAGAAGTACTCCCCGTCCTGCAGCAGACCCTCGATGGTGCCGGCGCCGACGTAGTCGACGGCGCGCGCGGCCTCCACCCCGATCTGCCCGATGCGCTCGCGCATGTCGTCGTCGACGGCGGGGGCCGGGGATTCCTCGATGACCTTCTGGTGGCGACGCTGGACCGAGCAGTCGCGCTCGCCGAGGTGAATGACGTTGCCGTGACGGTCGGCCAGCACCTGGACCTCGACGTGGCGCGGATCGGGCAGATAGCGCTCGAGGTAGACCGTCGCGTCGGAGAAGAACTTCTCGCCCTCGCGCGCGGCGCCCTCGAAGGCCGCCTCGAGCTCGGACTCATCGAGCGCCACGCGGAAGCCCTTGCCGCCGCCCCCGCCCGCCGCCTTCACGGCGACCGGGTAGCCGATGTCGCTGTCGATGATGGTGCGCGCGTCGTCGACCGTCGCCACCGGGTCGGTCGTGCCCGGCACGATCGGGACGCCGGCGGCCTGCATGAGCTCCCGGGCGCGCGTCTTGGAGCCCATGGCCTCGATCGCGCTCGCGGGCGGCCCGATGAAGGTGATCCCGGCCTCCTCGCACGCCTTGGCGAACGGCGCGTTCTCGGCCAGGAAGCCGTAGCCGGGATGTACCGCCTCCGCGCCCGACTCGCGGCAGACCTCGAGGATCCGCGCGACGTTGAGGTAGCTCTCGGCCGCCGTCGGGCCGCCCAGCAGGTAGGCCTCGTCGGCCCGCTGGACGTGCAGCGCGTCGCGATCGAGCTCGGAGTACACGGCCACCGACGCGATGCCCATCTCGCGCAGCGCGCGAATGACGCGAACGGCGATCTCGCCGCGGTTGGCGACCAGGACCTTCTCGAACATCGCGCGTGAAGCCTATGTCCTAACGGTCGCTGAGACCGTAGACGTACGGGTCGCCCTTGCGCCCGGTTCCGCCCCGCACCACATCGCCGCCCTCTACGAGCTGGCGCAGGCGCGCGCGGACGCGCGCCGGCGGCGGGCCGCCGAGGGCATCGCGCAGCTGGCTGAAGGTCAGCGGCCGGTCGGCCGTGCGCAGGTGCTCGATGACCTGCCGCGCCTCCAATGCGGGAACGGCGCCGCCGTTGATCTCGGCGACGTCGCGGCTCCCGGGGTCGATCGTCTGCGGGAGCGCGGTCAACAGCGCCGGGGACGCCGCCGGCGGCGGCTCGCCGAGGTCGCTGGGCCGCGCCTCCGGCCTGCGCGCCGGTCGGCGCTGCAGTCGGGGCTCGGCCTCGGGACCCGGCCCGCTGCGGACGGCCCCCAGCACGCGAACGTCCAGTCGTTCGAGGGATCGGCGGCATGCCGCCAGATCCTCCGCCGAGGGCTCCTGGGGGCAGGCGATGATCGCCGCCTCGGCGTTGCGGGCGACCAACCATGCTTCCGGTGCGCTGAGGAATGCCGGAGCCTCGACGATCACGTACGCGTAGCCGGTGTTGCCCAGCGCGCCGAACAGCGCGTCGACCGCTCCGGGGCGGACGAGACCGACGCCGTCGTACGACGGAGCACCGGCCGGGACCACGTGGAGCGTCTCGAGGCCCGGGACGGGGGCGGCGCGCAGGCGCACCGCGCTTCCGGCCTGCGCCCGCTCGAGGGCCTCGGCGAGGCCGGGCGACGGGGCGATGCCGAACTCGATCGCGAGCTCGGCCGAGGCGGGGTCGGCGGACACCGCGAGCGTCTCCTGGCCGGCGTGGGCCAGCGCCCGGGCGAGGCCCGCGGCGACGCGGGCCGAGCCCTCACCGCGGGCGGCGCTCGTCACCAGGATCACGTGGCGGTCGCCGGGGGGCAGCGCCAGCAGGGTTGCCCCGAGCACGGAGCGCACGCCGTCGCCCGCTTCGGCGCGCGCTCGTTCGAGCCGCGCGGCGCGGGAGCGCCGGCGCTTGCCGAGGAGCCCCTCGATCGGACGGCGCACCACCGGCGGGCCGTCCGCGGCGATCGACTCGAGCCGGCGCTCCACGCCGTCGAGGCGCCCGCCGCGCGAGCGCGACGCGCCGGGAGCAAGCGCCCCCATCACGGGGACGCCCGAAAGCCGTTCGACGTCGCGCTCGGTGCTCGCCTGCGGCCGCAGCCGGTCGCGCAGCACGACGGCGAGCGCCGCGAGGAACAGCGCGGCGATGAAGGCCAATATCGCGTTGCGCAGCGGCCGCGGCGCGTACGGCGAGGTGGGCGGCTCGGCCGCCTCGGCGAGCTGCAGGTCGTTGCCGGCGTTCGCCTCGTCGACGACGAGCTCGCTCAGGCGGGTCCGGATGGCGGCGGCCTGGGCCGACGCCGACGGGCCCTTGCCCACCCCGGCCAGCTGGGCGGTGAGGGCTGCGCGCGTCCGCAGGATGGCCGCCCGCTCGTTCGCGGTGCGGCTCTCGAGGAAGGCACGGGCGACCGCGTTGGCGTCGGCAGCGGCCGCGACCGCGCTGGTGTCGGTCGCCGTGACCGTGATCACGTCGGCGTCCGTCGCGGCGGTGCTGCTGAGCTTGTCGCGCAGCGAGGCGCCGGTCTCGCCGGGGAGCTTGCGCGCGGCCGCGTCGAGCACATCGGGCGTGGTCAGAAGCGCCACGTTCGTGGCCAGCCGCCGCGGGTCGGTGTCGGTCCCCGTCGTGGTCGTCGTCGTCGTGTCGGAGACGATCCGGGCCGTCGCGCGGTAGCGGCTCTCCTTGCCGTGGGCGACGACGAAGACGATGGCGGCGAAGGCGAGGGCAACCACCACGATGAGCCGCGCGTTGGCCGCGAGCACCCGCCCGATGTGCGACACGTCGATCGCGTCCTCGTCGTCACCGAACGTGCGATTCACAGCCGCCACGCCTCCATTTGTACCCCGTTTGCCACGGGGCGGCCAAGCTTCAACCGTCACTCCGCCACAACGACCGACGTCACCAGGGCGAGCGCGAGCGCCGCGATCGTCACCGCTCCGGCGACCAGCGTGGTGCGGGCGGTCGCGTACTGCGCCACCCCATCCGAGGCGGCGGCCACCACCGCGACCGCCGCCAGCGCGCCGAGGCCCCCGAAGGCCACGAGCCGCTCCGACGGCAGCGCGCGCCGGGCGACGGCCCCATCGGGCTCGACGCGCTGGAGGACCGCGACCGCAACGGAGACCCAGAGCCCCGCGAGCAGGAAGCCGGCGAGCACGTCCGAGGGGTAGTGCCAGGCCAGCGCCAGGGTCGCGTAGGCGACCGCGATCGCGCCCCCGCCCCCGAGCAGCGCGACCACCCCGCGCCAGGCGGGTGGCGCCACGAGCACGGCGCACAGCGCGAGCGTCATGACGGCCGTGGCGTGGCCGCTGGGCCAGCTCGCCGCGTCGATCTGCCCGTAGCCCAGCCAGGGCGCGAAGCGCTGCTCGGCGAAGCCGTGCTTGAGCGCCTGGGCCGACAGCCCGGTCGCCACCAGCACGGCGCCCACCCCGAGCGCCCGCCACCGGCGGCCGCGGGCGATCGCGACCGCGATGCACGCCAGGCCCCCGAGCGCGTACGGCAACGGGTCGACGACGTGGCCGACTGCCACGAGGCCGTCGTTGACCCTCGGCCGATCGAGCCCGGTGAAGCCGTGCAGGATCGCGACGTCGCGATCCTGCACGGCCGGCACGTCGAGGGCGAGCCAGCCGACCACGACCAGCCCGACGGCGCACGCACCGGCAGCGACGACGGGCAGCGCGTGACGACGCTCGGGCACGGCGCGCGGCCTACCGCCCGAGCCTCGTCCGGGCGCGGCGCCCCAGGGCGCGCCGCGCCGAGCGGACCGCCAGGACCGACCGGGCCCTGACCCCCGCCTTCCACACCGAGAAGTAGGGGGTCTGCCTGCCGCCGAAGGCCCGGACGAAGTGCTCGACCGGCTCGAGCATCGAGCCTTCGAAGTCGAACACGCGCGACACCTCGGAGGCGAGGCGGATCGCCTCCCAGTACAGCAGCGTGTTGGAGCCAAACGCCTGCAGCTCGGGGTCGCGCGCGTTGATGAGCGGGTAGAGCGTGTGCTCGTCCCAGACGACGTACAGCGCGGCGTGAGCCCGCCCGTCGGCATCGATGGCGCCGAGGATCCTCCGGGCCCCGCGGGCCGCGCAGGCGGCATCGAGCCGGCGCACGAACGCGTCGGAGTACGGCGGCCGGAGCCCCTGACGGGCGAACGTCTCGGCGTTCAGCCGGAGGAGGTGCTCGAGCGGATAGTCGTGATCGACCTCGAGCGCCGCCTGCGCCTTGCGGATCCCCCGCCGGACCCCCTCCTGGAATTCGCTGTGGACGCGATCGAGGTCCGAGAGGTCCTCGATGCGGTAGGTGTAGCGGACGGTCGCCTCGAAGCCGGCCCAGTAGAACGGCAGCCAGTTCGTCAGCGCGGGCGCGAAGTTCATGCGGAAGAAGTCGAAGCGCGGGAGCGCCTCGATGAGAAGTCCGAGCAGGCGCTTCTCGGACTCGAGCCGCCGCGCGTACTTGCACGTGGCCGGGGCCAGCCAGGGCCCGAGGGTCTGCGTCAGATGGGGCTGGACGATCGTCGTCAGCCCGTACCGCCGGCGGCACGTATAGGGAAGTCGGGCGACTACGTCGTCGCCGCGCCGCACCACCGCTTCGCTCCATCGGCCCGGCGCGACGCTGTCAAGCCACCACGGCTGCTCGAAGACGGAGTTGACCCACGGAACCGTTTCCACCCGTGGCTCGGCGAGCGTCACGGCCGTGTCCGTGAGCGCCTGATGGCTCGCCATGTCTTGCTCTTCCCGAGCAGCAGGTCCTGGACCAGCCACCACGTGGCGGCGGGGTTGTGCACGAGGTCCGCGTAGCGGTAGGGCGCCCCGGCCGCCTCGCCATAGGGCACGTAGATGCGAAGGGGAACCCCGGCGCGCCGTGCGCACAGCGCGGGCGCCCGGAAGGGCAGTCCGAAGAAGAGCTCGGCTTCGCACGGCGTGCCGCTCTCCCGCAGGCGGCGCAGAGACTCCGCGAGCAATCGGCCGTCGTGCGTGGCGACCGCGACCCCATGCGTGTGCCCGGCCAGCCGGTCGACGATCCGCAGGAAGCCCTCCGCGGGGCGATCGACAGGCGCGTCGCCGCTGTCGGGCCACTGGCCCTTGACGATCCGAACCGGCAGGCCGCGCCGAGCGGCGCGCGCGGCGTCGTCGACGCTGCGCCGCCACCGCCCTGGCAGCGTGGTCGAGACGCGCGCACCGCCCGGCAGGCCCTCGAGCAGATGCCATGTCAGCTCGGCCGTCTCCGGCGCCAGCGCGTCGAGATGCAGGCGCCGCTCAGCCCGGGCCGCCGCAGCCTGGAGCTCGGCAAGGAGCGAGGCGTCGTAGCCGATCGCGGACAGCTTCAGCGACGCGTAGCAGTCGAAGGTCTCCGACGAGAGCCGCGCGAATGCAGCGAGGTACGCGTCGGCCACCGAACGCGGACTCGCCTGCGGGGGCGCGCCATAGCCGATCGTCGAGGCGAGGCCGTCGGCGGCCAGGCGGCGGCAGACGTCGAGCGCCTCGTCGAGCCCGGGGCCCGCTCGGTACGCAGACACGCGCCGGCGACGCAGCGGGCGGACCCCCGCCGAAACACCGATATGGAGCTGTTGGCTGCCCATTCCCCCTCTGGACGGGATGACGGCTCCCTGTCTCGGTGCGATCTTACGCGGGCGCCATCACTGCGGCGCGCCGGAATCCCGAACGTTCAAGGCCGAACATGGAGTCGCCACGCGGCTCGGCGGGGCCTAGGATGGCGTCACCGAGTACGGGGGATTGTCTTCTGGGGGCTTTTGCGCGCAGCCGAGCTGGTGGTCCGGCGATCGTGGCTGTCTTCGCATCAGCTGCGTTGCTGTGGTCACCTGCGGTGGCCGGCGCCGACTCGAAGCCGGCCTTCGTCGCTGGGCCGACGATCGTCGGTACCCCCCTCGTCGGCTCGACGCTGACCGTGGTCGCCGCGTGGACAGGCGACCCGTTCCCGACCGCCAAATACACGTGGGGTCGCTGCCCGCCGGCGAGCAACACGTGCAAGAAGATCGATCACGCCGAGGCGGCGCAGTACATCGCCACGGCGAGCGACGTCGGCTACCGCCTCGCGGCCGTGGTGGAGATCAAGAACAAGGCGGGCACGCTCTCCGCGACCACGGCACCGACGGCCGTCGTCACGGCGCCGCCGCCTCCGCCGCCTCCGCCGCCACCTCCGCCCCAGACCCCGCCCGCGCCCGCGCCCGCGCCGCTCGTGCCCGCTGCGCCCGCTCCGGTGTCGGCCCCGTCGAAGGCGCCGCCCCCGACCCTCATGCGCCCATTCCCGGTGGTGCGCATCCGCGGCTACTTCGCGACCACTGGCGCGCGCATCACGCTGCTGTCGGTGCGCGGGCCGCACTCGGCGCAGATCACGGTGCGATGCTTCGGCAAGGGGTGCCCGGTGCCGTCGCTCTCGCTGCCGTCGGCGCCGGCACGACTGCATCCCTTCGAGCGCTTCCTCCGCGCCGGCACGCGGCTCGAGGTCAGCGTGGGGCGGCCTGGGCGGATCGGCAAGTACACGAGCTTCCTCATTCGCGCCCACCGCAAGCCCCTGCGCACCGACCGCTGCCTGATGCCCGGTCGCTCGAAACCCACGAGGTGCCCCACCTCGTGAGCGCGGCGCGCCCCGCAAGGTCGGCGCTGATGGCGGCTCTCGCCATCGCGGCGGGCATCTTCGCCGTCTCCTTCGGGTTCGTCGCCGATGCCGACCGAAACACTCCGCCAGCCGCGGCCGCACCCGGTGCGCCGCGCCACGAGGTCTCCTCGCCTGGAGCCGCGGCCCCGCGCGTCGCCCTGGGGTCCGCCGTGGCGCTCGGGGTCCGCCCGTCGCTCCTCGCTCGCTCGGTGCGCCGAGCCCGCGCCCGCCGCGTCGTGCCGCAGGTCGCGCCGGTGCCCGCCCCGGACGCGTCGCTGCCGTCCACGCCGCCGACCGACGTGCCCGCGCAGCCCGCAAGCCCGTC
This sequence comes from uncultured Actinomycetes bacterium, assembly GCA_963816845.1. Lineage (GTDB taxonomy): Bacteria > Actinomycetota > Thermoleophilia > Solirubrobacterales > Solirubrobacteraceae > JAOPZW01. The sequence continues at coordinate 62,564 of CAWFMR010000041.1, forward strand.
CACCCCGGTCGGCGCGGTGCCGACCACGCCAGTCCGGCGCCGGCGCCGACGCCGGCGCCGACGCCCGCACCGTCGCGGCCCGCCCCCAGGCCGGTCGCCAAACCGGCCCCCAAGCCGGTCGCCAAGCCGGCCCCCAAGCCGAAGCCGCCCGACTTCGACGAGACCGGCCCGCCGGCACCCGGGAAAGGCACGGCCGGCGGGTGAGCGCAGTCGCGCCCAGCCCGGCCGTCTCGCAGCGACGCGCCTCGGCGGCGGTGCTCCTCGGTCTGCCGCTCGTCGCCGCACTGCTGGGAGCCGTCCTCGGCTCGGCCTTCGGTGACGCCGGCCCGCGCCGCGTGCAGAGCGTCCCGCGGGCCCGCCCGGCGGTGCGTGTCGTGGCTGCCGGAGACCTGCGCTTCGTACTCCCCAACCGGTGGACCGCCGCGGCCGGCGGACCCTCGGTCCCCGGCTTCGGCGGCGCGCGACCGGTGTTCGCCCGCAGCTGGAACTCCCGGGTTGCGATCGCGCTCCTGCCGCCGACGAGCCCCTCGCTCCTGCCGCCAGCGCTGGCGGCGGCCCGGCGCCCCGGCTCGCCGGCCCCGATCGTCGTCCAGGCGGGCCGGGTCCGCGCCTACCACTACGCGCTCGTGCTCGGCAGTCAGCGCCTGGTCGACGTCTACACCGTGCCGACGTCCCGCGGGACCGTGACCGTCGCGTGCTCTGGCGTCCTCTACATGCCGGCGGAATGCGACCTCGCCGTCCCCGCCCTGCGGCTTGCGCGGGGCTCGTTCCTGCCGCTGAGCGCCGACAGCGCGTTCCTCGAGGCGCTGCCGTCGGTCATGGCGCGCCTCAACCTCGCGCGCGCGCGACTGCGAGCGCGGCTGGCGCGGGCGACCCTCGTCGAAGGTGGCGCCCGTACGGCCGGACGCCTCGCGGACGCCTATGCGGGCGCGGGCCGCGAGCTACGCCCGCTCGTCGCGGCCGACGGCAAGGCCGTGGCGACCACGGACGCGCTCGCCCGCCTGCGCACCGCCTACGCGGGGCTCGCCTTGGCCGTACGCCATCGCGATCACGGCGAGTTCACGCGCGCGTCGCGGGCCATCCGGACCGACGAGTCCCATCTTGCACGGGCGCTCGCCGGATGGCAGCGCGCGATCCGCGCCGCGTGACGCGGGCGCTCGGCGCGGGTCACAGCAGTGTCCCCGTTCTCGCCACGAGGGCCACGCCTTCATCGACGAGACGCTCGCCGCGGCGCCTCCGAGCCCGTGCCTGGCGCCGGCCGTGCTCATCAACCCGGTGCCTGCCAGCACCGCGATCACCACCACCTACATCGCGGCGAGCGGAGCGTAGTAAGCAGGAGCAGGGCCGGGCGGAGGCCGTGGCGGCGAGGAAGATCGCCGCAGCCCCGCGGCGCCGAGCGGCTGGGCCACCGGGGAGGGGGCTCGGCTGCCGGCGCCGGACCGCTCAGTGCCGGAGCGTCCTGGCGCGCTCGGTGCTGCGGCGGTTGCCCGCGGCGTCGACCGCCACCGCGTGGGCGACGACGCGCAGGCGCGCGGTCGTGCGCAGGGCGCGCGCCGCGCGGGCCGAGAGGCGGACGGTGACGGTCTTGCGCCCCGCGGCGCCGAGGCGGGTGATCGCGCGTCCGATCGTGCGCGAGGACAGGTGCAGGCGACGGGCGCTGCGCGCGTCGATGCGGACGTGGATGCTTGCGCGGACGGCCTCCGACACGCCGAGCGCGAGGCGCAGGCCGCGGACGCGGACGGTGTGCAGCGTCCCGCGATCGATGCGCAGGGAGACGCCCGGCGCCGTGTGGTCGACCGCTGACGCGGCCGCGGTCGGCACGGCGACGGGGGGCGCGCTGGGTGCGGGCGCCGGCGGCGGCGCGGGCGACGCCGGCGGCACCGAGAGCGCAGCGGCGACGTCCAGGCGCCCGCCGCTGGCGACGCGGCCGGCGAGCGCGGCCACCGGCTGCACGCTGTTCAGCAGCGCGGCGCGCAGGCCCGCGACGCTGAGGGCGCCGTCGTGCGCGAGCAGCAGGGCGGCCGCGCCCGTGACGTGGGGAGTCGCCATCGACGTGCCGTCGAGCAGCACGTAGCGCCCGCCCGGCCACGTGCTGGCGATGTCGACGCCGGGGGCGGCGAGGTCGACGTTGGCGGGCCCGTAGTTCGAGAAGGAGGCGAGCGCGTCGTCGTGGTCGCTGGCGGCGACGCAGACGACGTTGGCCAGGGCGTAGTCGCACGGGTACTCGGGCGTCGTGTCGTTGTTGGCGCCGTCGTTGCCGGCGGCCACGACGAAGAGCGTGTTGGGCGCCGCGGCGAGGGCGTCGCGCTCGGCGCGCGAGAAGCTCGGGCCGCCGAGCGAGGCGTTGACCACGCGCGCGCCGTTGCGCGCGGCGTAGGTGTAAGCGCTGATGGCGTCGGAGACGTAGCCGCTGCCGTCGTCGCCGAGCACGCGCAGGGGCATGATCGCGGAGGACCAGTTGAGCCCGGCCACTCCGCTGGCGTCGTTGCCGCGCGCGGCGATCGTGCCCGAGACGTGGGTGCCGTGGCCGTTGCCGTCCTGCGGCTGGGCGTCGCGGTCGACGAAGTCCCAGCCGTGGACGTCGTCGATGCGGCCGTTGCCGTCGTCGTCGAGGCCGTTGGTCTCGCGCCCACCGCCCGACTCCCCCGGGTTGGTCCACAGGTTGGGGGCGAGATCCGGATGGGTCGCGTCCATCCCGGTGTCGACCACGGCGACGGTCACCTGCGCCGAGCCGGTCGTCACGTCCCACGCCTCGGGCGCGCGGATGGCGCTCATGTCCCACTCGTAGGAGAGCAGCGGGTCGTTCGGCACCGCGGTCTGGCGGACCACATGATCGGGCTCGGCGTAGACCACGCCGACCATGCGCTCGAGGTCGGCGACGGCGGCGCCGACGCTGACGCCGGGCTCGGGGTCGACGAGCTCGAGCCCGCGCACGGGGAGCGTGGCGTCGCGCTTGACGTCCGCCGCGGCGCGCATGTCGGCGCGCTCCTGCGTCGACGCGTCGGCGGCGAAGCGGACGATCACGCGGGTGACCGACTCCGAGCCCGGAGCCGTCGGTCCACCGGGCTCGGCGGCGCCCGCGCCCGCGGGCAGCCCCAGCAGCAGCACGGCGAACGACGCGACGATCCATGTCGGCGGGCGGGGCATCCTGCCCGGATGATGGCCCCAAACGCTGCAGGCGAACCTCATCGGCGGCGGACGGCGCCGATACTCCGCCGAACGGTAGATCATCACTCGTAGACGATGAAGTCCGGGCGCGGCTGCAGGGCGAGGACCGAGCCCGGCGTCATGAGGTTCGTGTCCTCTTCGTAGAAGAGCTTGTAGCCGCGGTGGAAGTGGGTGCCGTCGTGGGTGAACTGGCGGTACTTGGAGATCTTGTTCGGGCGGTCGCCGAAGCCGTCGACGTTCATCGTCATCGCCAGGCCCGGCGGCTGCTGCACGCGCTCCTTGCCGGCGATCATGTCGGGCGTGAACTGGTGCACGACGAAGAGCTTCTCGGGCAGGTTGTACCTGCGCACGATGGCGGCCACGTGGCGGGCGACGGCGTTGACGTCCTCGGCCTGGACGGAGCCGATCTGGGTGCCGGGCACGGCGCCGGGCGTGTGCCACTCGGGGTCGAGCGCCAGGCCGACGTCGGGCTGGCGCAGCCAGCGGTCGAGGTGGCGCGTCTCGGCGAGGAAGTCGGCGTGCCCGGGCTGGATGTCGAGCACGAGCAGCGCCTTCGCCCGCCGCGCCGCGGCCAGGTAGCGGTTGATGATGCTCGCAGGCTGGCGGGTGCGGTAGAGGCCGTCGGTGCCTGGGTCGCGGTTGGCGACGTCGGCCAGCAGCTCGAGCGCCAGCATCACCGGGCGGGACTTCTTGGCGTAGGGCTTGGCCTGCTGGGCGAGGCGGCGCACGGCGTGATCGGGCGAGCCGATCCCGAGCGCCCCGAGCGCGTGGGCCTGCGGGGCACCGTAGTAGGCGACGACCCGGAAGCGCGGGAAGATCTGGCGCCCGCCGAGCGGGAGCTCGGTCGGCTTGGGCGGCGGGGCCTGGTTGGCGGCGCTGCTCTTCGCGGCCGCCGGCTTGGTGCTGTCGCCGCTGCTGCGATCGCCGGCGCCGACCGCGGCGCCGACGAGGGCGGCGGCCGCAGCGACGACGCCCAATGCGGCCAGGCGGCGGCGGCGGATGACATCGGATGATGGGCGCGATTCGGCCATGTGCGCGTGCAACCTCTGCCCCCGACCAATGCAACCCAACCACAGATCGCCCACCCCGCGCCGGCCGACAGCGCCGCGGCGAGCGCTCAGGGCTGCCAGCGCTCGCCGCGCCCCACGCGCTCGAAGCCGACCCAGAGCGCGTTCATGGCCGTGGCCACGACCTGCGCGCGCGGGACGTGGGGATGCTCGTTCCACCACAGCGCGAGGCCCTGCAGGACGGCGCGGAAGACCTCCCACGCCATCTCCATCGCCTCGGGATCGGCCGATCCGCCGATGCCCTCGGCTCCCGGCTCGCGCGCGAGGAAGGGCAGGGCCAGGGCGCGGCTGCGCGCCTGCACGTCGCGGTGGCGCGCGGCGACCTCGGGATCGCCCGTGGTGTCGGCGAAGAGCAGCCGCGCCGCATACGGGTGCGCCTCCAGGTAGGCGAACCACGCGTCGAACGCGCGCGGCATGCGCTGCTCGAGCGGGTCGTCGCCGGCCAGGTGCTCGCGCCAGACCTCCCGCAGGCCGGCGTAGTGGCGCTCGAGCAGGTGCACGTGGAGGTCCTGCTTGGAGGCGAAGTGGTCGTAGACGACCGGGGCCGAGACGCCCGACCGTCCGGCGATCTCGTCCATCGACGCGCCGCGATAGCCGCGCTCCGCGAAGACCTCGGCGGCCGCGCGCTCGATCACGTCGCGCCGCTCCTGTTTTGACAACCTAACGGCCACTAGGTACGGTTCCTAACGCCCGTTAGGTTACTTCGCCCTCCAGACGATGCATCGACGACTCGACACGCTCAGCCTCGCCGCCGCGGCCTTCGTCGCCGCCAACCTCCTGCACACGCTCGACCACCTGCGCCAGGGGACGGGCGGCCTCGCGACCGAGGTGCTCGCGGGCGGCACCGGTGCTGTCGATCCTCGCCGTGCTCACCCTCGTGCTGGCGCTGCGCCGCCACCCGCGCGCGGCGCTGTGGGCGGCCGTGGTCGGCACGTGGAGCGCGCTGGGCGTCATCGCCAGCCACATGGCGCCTCATTGGAGCGCCTTCAGCGACTCCTACTTCGAGATCCACGCCGACGCCCTGTCGTGGGTGGTCATGCTCGCCGAGGTGATGGCCGCGGCCTACCTCGGGCTCGTCGGCTTCAGGGAGCTTCGCCGGCCCGCTGGCGGTTCTCCGCGTCGACCGCCCGCTGCGCGGCAGTCCGCCGCGTGAGCGGCAGCTCCCAGTCGGTCAGGTAGCGCACATCCTCGTTGAGGATGGCCAGCGCGCGGGCGCCGTCGATCGGGGCGCCGTGGCCGGGCACCACCCACTCGGCTTCGGTCGCGAGCGGGCGCAGACGCTCCAGCGTCGCCAGGTAGGCGTCGCGCGAGCCCGACGGCGAGAGCGTCGGGATCTCGACGGGCGACAGGTAGTCCCCGCAGACGAGAACGCGCTCCCACGGCGCCCAGACGGCCATGCCGTCGGCCGTGTGACCCTCGGTCGGGTGCAGCTCGAGCTCGTGCTCGCCGAGGCCCACGTGACCTGGCACCGGCAGCGCCTGGACCTGGCCCAGGCTCAACGGCCCGCGCTCGACGTAGTGCTCCTCGTTCCACGCGCGCAGCTCGCGCTGGGCCGCCCCGGGCTCGCCCGTGAGGTACGCCGCGGTCGTCTCGGCCACGCCGAGCGCGGCGCCCGGGAAGGCGAGCCGGCCCAGGACGTGGTCCCAGTCGCCGTGGGTCGCGAGCAGGCCGCTGACCGGGAAGCCCGCCTGCTCGAGCACGGCCGGCAGGACCTCGAGCTCGTCGGGGAAGATCGGCGAGTCGACCACGAACCCCTCCTCGCCGGAGCGGATCGCGGTGCAGTTCGTCTGCCACTCGCGCGAGGTGGCGACGAGGACGTCGGCGGTCAGGGAGACAACGCGCACGGCGCGCTGCGCGCTACGCCGCGCCGAGCAGCTTGGCCGCTTCGAGGAGGTTCTTGACCTCGGCCGTCGGCTTCTTCTGGCCGGGGTCGAGCTCCTCGCGATTGCGGTTGACCCAGATGACCGGGACCTTCTCCTTCAGGCACGGCTCGACGTCGTGGTAGTAGCTGGCCGCGATGTGGACCCAGCCCTTCTTGGTGCCGATGCGCCGCGCGCACTCCTTGAAGTGCGCGGGGTCGGGCTTGTAGGAGCGCACCTGCTGGGCGGTGACGACGAGGTCGAAGTCGTGCGGCAGGTGGCGCCGCGTCTGGCCCAGGAGCTTGTCGTCGATGTTCGAGATGAGCCCCGTCTGGAACTTCTTGGAGAACTTCGTCAGCTGTGGATTGGTCTCCTTGAAGGGCGCCCAGCGCGCGACGGAGTCGGGCAGGAAGCCCGCGCGTGAGGGCTCGAGCGGCCAGCCGATGTCCTTCGCGATCCGCACCGCCACGCGGCGCAGGACCTCGGCGTAGAGCTCGTAGGAGCCGCCCTCGATCTCGCGCTCGTATTCGTGGAAGCGGGAGATGACCTCCTGCGGATCCTCGATCGTGAAGCCATCGCGCGTGGCTTCCTTCTGGAAGGCGTCGAAGACGCCCTTTTCCCAGTCGATCAGGGTGCCGTAGACATCGAAAGTGACGAAGTTGACCTTGGAAGGGAGCGCCATTCGGCGCGCATTGTGCCATTTGACCGCCGGTCGACGCGCTGCGGCAGGCGGGCTATAGAGTCCGCGACCCCCATGGACCTCCTCGAATATCAGGGCAAGCAGCTCTTCGCCCGCCACGACATCCCGGTGCCCGACGGGCGCCACGCGCGCACCGTCGAGGAGGCCGTCGCCGCCGCGAAGGAGATCGGCTTCCCGTGCGTCGTCAAGGCGCAGGTGAAGATCGGCGGCCGCGGGAAGGCGGGCGGCATCAAGGTCGCCCAGGACGAGGACGAGGCACGCGCAGCCGCCGATGCGATCCTCGGGATGGACATCCGCGGCTTCACCGTCCACGAGGTGTGGGTCGAGGGCGCGTCGGAGATCGAGGCCGAGTACTACGCGTCGATCATCTTCGACCGCAGCGCCAAGCAGCCGCTGATCATGCTCTCGACGCGCGGGGGCATGGACATCGAGGCGGTGGCCGAGGAGGACCCGAACGCCATCGCCACGCTGCACATCGACCCGCTGCTCGGCTTCCAGGACTTCCACGGGCGCCGGCTGGCCTACGAGGCCGGGGTCGACGCCGATCTCGTGCGCCCGATCGGCGCGTTCCTGCACCGCCTGTACGGGACCTTCGTCTCCGAGGAGGCGATGCTCGTCGAGGTCAACCCCTTGATCGTCACGCCCGAGCGCGGCGTGCGCGCGCTCGACGCGAAGGTCACGCTCGACGACAACGCGCTGATGCGCCATCCCGACAACGCCGAGCTGCGCGACCCCTCGGCCGAGGACCCGCAGGAGCAGATGGCCAAGGAGCGCGGGCTGACCTACGTCTCGCTCGACGGCGACATCGGCATCCTCGGCAACGGCGCGGGGCTCGTGATGTCGACGCTCGACGTCGTGGCCCAGTACGGCGGCAAGCCGGCGAACTTCCTCGACGCGGGCGGCGGCTCGAAGGCCGAGGCGATCACCAGCGCGGTCGACGTCATCCTCGCCAACCCCAACGTCAAGGCCGTGCTCTTCAACATCTTCGGCGGCATCACGCGCTGCGACGAGGTGGCCAACGGCCTCGTCGAGGCCTTCGACCAGATCAAGCCGACCGTGCCCTTCGTGGTCAGGCTGGACGGGACCAACGACGAGGAGGGGCGGCGGATCCTCGCCGAGGCGCAGCTGCCCAACGTGCACACGGCGTCGACCATGAACGAGGCCGCCGAGAAGGTGGTGGAGCTGGCCCGATGAGCGTCCTGGTCGACAACGAGACGCGCCTGTGCGTGTCGGGCATCACCGGCCGCGAGGGCACGTTCCACGCGATGAACAACAGGCGCTACGGCACGCAGCTCGTGTCGGGCGTGACCCCGGGCAAGGGCGGCCAGGACGTCGAGGGGGTGCCGGTCTTCGACACCTTCCACGCCGCGGTCGACTCCACGGGGGCCAACACCGCGATGGTCTTCGTCCCGCCGCGCTTCGCCGCCGACTCGATCCTCGAGGCGGCCGAGGCGGGGATCACGACGATCATCGCCATCACCGAGGGCATCCCCGCCCACGACGAGCTGCGCGTCTACAACCACCTCGTGCAGGCCCACCCCGGCACGCGCCTGATCGGCCCCAACTGCCCGGGCGTGCTCTCGCCGGGCAAGGCCAACGTCGGCATCATCCCGGCCGCCTTCTTCAAGGAGGGCAACGTCGGCGTCGTCTCGCGCTCGGGGACGCTGACCTACCAGATCGGCAACGAGATCGCCCAGAGCGGCTTCGGCAACTCGTCGATCGTCGGCATCGGGGGCGATCCGGTCCCGGGCTCGTCGTTCATCGACATCCTGGAGCTCTTCGAGGCCGACGACGAGACCGAGCTCATCGTCATGGCCGGCGAGATCGGCGGCTCGGCCGAGGAGGAGGCCGCCGAGTTCATCGCCGAGCACGTGAGCAAGCCGGTGGTCGCGTACATCGCGGGCTTCACGGCGCCCCCGGGCAAGACCATGGGCCACGCGGGCGCGATCGTCAGCGGTTCCCAGGGCACCGCCGCGGCCAAGGCCGAGGCGCTCGAGGCGCGCGGCGTCCGCGTCGGGCGCACGCCGACCCAGGTCGCCGAGCTCGCGGTCGAGACCCTGCAGGGCTAGGGGCCCAGGCGGGGACGGAGCCGCCCGCCCGGCGCGCTACGCTCGCGCTCAGCATGGCCGCCGCGCCTGACGACGACGCACGCCGGACGCTCGCTGAGCTCGAGGCCAAGCTGCGCGAGCTCGAACGCGAGCTCCTGCGCGGCTACGAGCCCGAGGGGGTCGAGGCCGACCCCTTCGCCGCGCCCGCGGAGGCGGCGGAGGACTACCCGCCCGAGCCGGTTGTCTTCCCGGCCGACGAAGCCGAGCCCGAGCCCGCGGCGCCCGCCGAGCCCGAGCCCGCCGCGCCGCCGGTCTTCGACGCGGCCGAGTGGGCCATTCCCGAGACTCGCGAGCACGCCGCACCGCAGCCGCCCGACGAGGCCGAGACCTCCTTCGAGGCGGATCTGGAGTCGGCGCGGGAGCCGGAGGGCGCCGAGGAGCCCGCGTACGAGGGCGGCTTGGCCGACGAGCCGCTGCCCGCCTTCGAGCCCGCCCCGGTCGACGAGGCCGAGCCGCTGGCGCCCGACGAGCCCCCGGCGGTCGAGGCCGAGGCCGCGCCGCCCTACCCAGCCGCGCCGCAGCCGCCGGACGCGCCCGCCCTCGCGCCTGAGCCTGAGCCCGAGCCCGAGCCGGTCGCTCGGCTCGACCACGACGCGCTGGACGCCGCGCACGGCATGCTCGCTGCCCTGCGCGACACGGTCGAGGACATGGGCCTCACCGCCGCGCGCGTCACCGCCGAGGCGAGGGCCGTGGCCGACGACCACGGCCGCACGCTCGGCCGCGTCGCCCGCGTGGCGCAAGCCGCCGCCCGCGCGGAGGAGGCCGCCCACGAGGCCGGCCGCCTGGCGGCGACCGTCGTCGTCGAGGCCGGCCCGTTCGCCGACGCCGGCGCGGTCACCGCGCTGCGCGACGCCCTCGCCTCGCAGCCCGGCGCTCGCGACGCCTACGTCCGCGGCGTCGAGGACGGGCGGGCGGTCATCGAGGTCCACCTCGCCCCACCGAGCACGTGAGCGACGACGCCCTAGCCCTCGCGTTCCGCGCCGGACTCCCGTTCGTCGGCCTGCGCGACCACGAGCCCGATCCGGATGTCGACCGCATCGTCCCGCCGGAGGCGGCGGCCGCCGCCGGCGTCGTCGCGCTCACGGCGAGCGACGACCACGTCCGCTTCGCCGTCGCGCACCCGTCGGTCAACCTCAGCTCGCTGGCGCCGTACCTCGGCAACCGGCGCGTCGAGCTCGCGATCGCCCCGCGGACGGAGCTCGAGGCGATCGTCGGGGCCGCGCCGAAGCCGGCCGCCGAGCCAGCCGCCCGCCGGTCAGGAGACCCTGCTCCCGGTCGAGGGGCCGGTCGCCGAGGAGGAGCCGCCCGCGGCCGCGGAGCCAGCCGCCACTGCGGAGCCGGTCACCGAGGAAGAGCCGCCCGCCGCCGGCAGAGCCACCCGCGGCCGCGGAGCCACCCGCCGCTGCGGAGCCAGTCGCCGAGGAGGAGCCGCCCGCCGCCGCCGAGCCGCTCGACCCCGGGGAGCCGCCCGCGGCCGCGGAGCCGGTCGCTGAGGAGGAGCCGCCCGCCGCCGCGGAGCCGGTCGCCGCCGCGGAGCCGGTCGCTGAGGACGAGCCGCTCGCCGCCGAGCCGCCGGCGCGGCCCACCGCGGCCGAGTTGCTCGCCGCGGTGTCGACGCCCGGCGCGGAGGAGCTGCTCGGCGCCACGCCCGCGGCGCAGCCCGACGAGGAGGCGGCCGGCCCGGAGTGGGCGGCGCAGCCCGAGCCCGCCGCAGCGGAGGAGGAGCCGGCGCCGGCGGAGGTCGCAGCCGTCGAGGCGCAGCCGGAGGCGGAGGCTCCGCCCGTGGAGCGCTACAAGGTGCACCCGGAGCCGCCGGACCCGGGAGAGGACCCGTCGTGGCTCGCGCCGCCGAGCCGGCTCAAGCGGGCCCTGAGGGTGCTGCTGGTGATCATGCTGCTGATCGTGATCGCGGGCGGCGCGCTGCTGGCGTACCTGCTCACGCGCTGAACGGCAGACGCGAGCGCGCTCGGTACCCTTGCGGCATGGCCGCCGACACGATCTCGTTCGCCCGCGGAGCGCCCTCGCTCGACATCGTCGACGTGGAAGGGCTCAAGAACGCGGCCGCCCGCGCGTTCGCCAACGACCCGGGCGGCGCGACGGCGTACGGCACGGCCATCGGCTACGCACCGCTGCGCGCCTGGATCGCTGAGCAGCACGGGGTCGAGCCGGCGAACGTGGTCGTCACCAACGGCTCGATGCAGGCTGACGCTTTCCTGTTCGACGAGCTCGTCGAGCCCAGCGACACGGTCATCGTCGAGCGCCCGACGTACGACCGCACGCTGCTGGCCCTGCGCCAGCGCCTGGCCGACATCCGCATGGTCGAGCTCGAGCCCGACGGCATCGACGTCGATGGCGTCGCGGCGCTGATCGAGGAGGGCGGTGCGCCGAAGCTCGCGCACATCATCCCCAACTTCCAGAACCCGGCCGGCTACACGCTGAGCGGCACGAAGCGCGAGGCGCTCGTCGGACTCGCGGGCGAGCACGGCTTCACGATCTTCGAGGACGACCCGTACGTCTCGATCCGCTTCGCCGGCGATCCGCTGCCGACGATGCTGAGCCTCGATCGCGACGACACCGTGGTGTACGCGAGCTCGTTCTCGAAGACGGTCTGCCCGGGGATCCGGGTCGGCTACCTCGTCGGCCCGGCCGAGCTCATCGCGCGGTCGTCAAGCGCGCGACGAGCACGTACATCAGCCCCAACATGGTGGCGCAGGCGATCGTCCACGAGTTCTGCCAGAGCGGCGCGCTGCAGCGGTCGATCGAGACGGTGCGCACCAACCTCAAGGCACGCGTCGACGCGCTGGTCACGGCGCTCGAGCGCGACCTGCCCGACGCGCGCTTCGTCGCCCCCGAGGGCGGCTACTTCATGTGGGTCGAGCTGCCCGAGGGCACCGATGTCGACAAGCTCTTCGCCGCCGCGGGCGAGCGTGGCGTCACGTTCGTCAAGGGCTCGGACTTCCTGCTCGAGGGCGGCGGCAACACGCTGCGCCTG
>CAWFMR010000042.1:0-24312 GCA_963816845.1 uncultured Actinomycetes bacterium
GACCCGGCCGCGGAGCTCCATCGATGCGCTAGCGCCCGTAGCGGTCGCGCGCGAGCACGAGCTGCTCGGGCAGCGCGACCCGCGGCGGCGGCGACGGATCGGCGACCACCGAGACCGTCTCGGCGACCGTGCGCAGGACGCGCACCTCGTGCCCGCCGGCGTCGAGCACGACCTCGTCGCCGTCGTCCTCGCGCATCGATGGCCGACAGGCCCGGCTCGAGCCCCTGGTCCTTCAAGTAGTGCAGGAGGTCCTCGGCCTCGTTCTCCAGGCGCAGGATCTGGACGGTGGCGCCCGGGCTCGACGTCGGCCAGCGGGACGCCCTCGATGCGCGCGCCGGCCACGATCGGGTGCCCGTGCGGGCACGTCTTCGCGTCGCCGATGGCGGCGAGCATGCGCTCCTCGAGCACGGGCGACATCGCGTGCTCCAAGCGCTCGGCCTCCTCGTGGACCTCGTCCCACGGGATCCCGAGGACGTCGGTGAGGAAGCGCTCGATCAGGCGATGGCGGCGCACGACGCCCTCGGCGTGCTCGGCGCCCGTGTCGGTGAAGGAGATCGTCTTGTCGCCCGCGCGCGTGATGTAGCCGTCGCGCTCGAGGCGACCGATCATCTCGTGGACCGTCGGGGGCGAGAGCTGCATGGCCCGCGCGACGTTGGCGCCCGTCATCGGCAGACCGGCCTCCTGCAGCCAGAAGAGCGTCTGGAGGTACTCCTCCTCTGCGACGGTGGCGTGATCGGTCATGCGGACCATCGTAATAGGCTCCGCGACCATGCAGGTGACGCCGGGCACGCGGGCGTTCGTCACCGGTGCCTCGCGCGGCATCGGGCGTGCGCTGGCCGGCGCGCTGGCCGCTCGCGGCGTGACACTCGGGCTCGCCGCGCGCTCGACCGACGAGCTCGCCGCGCTCGCCGCCGAGCTCCCGGGCGAGCACCACGTCCTCGAGTGCGACGTCGCCGACGCCGCCTCCACGCAGGCCGCCATCGACGGCTTCGCGCAGCGCGCCGGCGGCCTGGAGCTGCTCGTCGCCAACGCCGGCATCACCCACTACGGCCCGTTCCGCGACCAGCCGCTCGACAAGGCGCTGCAGATGAGCCAGGTCAACTGGCACGGCACGCTGCACACCGTCCACTTCGGCCTGCCGCACCTGCTGAAGCGCGAACCGCGGCCACATCGTCGTCGTCTCCAGCGGCGCCGGGCTGCGCTCGTTCCCGCAGGCCGCGGTCTACGGCGCGACGAAGGCCGCCCAGCGCATGTTCGCCGAGGCCCTGCGCCACGAGCTCGCCGACACCGGCGTCTCGCTGACGACCGTCTACCCGGGCGAGATCGCCACCTCCCTGCACGACCACGAGAAGGACCGCATGCCGGCGTGGTACCGCGGCGGCCCGCAGGCGGCGCCGGCCGAGGAGCTGGCCGAGAAGATCGTCGCCGCGATCGAGGAGCGACGCGCGCGCCGTCTACCACCCGCCGCTCGTGCGCGCGCTCGGCATCGTCCACGGGCTGAGCCCGAAGGCCGGCGACGCCCTCCTGCGCCGCCTGCGCGGCGACAGCGCGGCGCCGCGGCGCGACTGACGTCAGCCCGGCGTCCGCTGGCGCGGCGGGTCGGTGCGCAGCCGCCGGGCCAGCTCGGCCAGGCCGTCGCGCGCCAGCCCGAGGAACTCGCGCGAGGCCGGCGAGAGCGGCGCGTTGGCGCGCGAGACGAAGGCGAACGTCGTGTAGAAGGGCTCGTCGAACGGCACCCAGCCCAGGCGCTTGGAGACGCGTCGGCCCATGGCGAGCAGGATCCCGCGCGAGACGATCGTGTCCCCCAGCCCACGCGCGGCCAGCTCGAGGGCGGCCTCGATGTCCTCGACGTCGATCTGCGGCTGGATGGAGACGCCGACGCGCTGGGCGAGCTCGGCCAGCTGGCGGCGCATGGGGTCCTCGGCGCCGTAGCTGGCGTCGGCCAGGATGAGCGGCACGCTCGGCCAGCGCCTCGATCGTGGCCGGCGTGCGCACGTGCGCCGGATCGGTCGAGGCATAGAGGATCTCCTCGCGCATGATCGGCTGGACGTCGAGTCCGCGGTCGTCGATCGGCAGCGAGACCATCCCCGCCTCCAGCTCGCCGGCGCGCACCGCCTCGACGACCTCCGAGGAGTTCAGGCCCACCACGCGCACGCGCACGCTCGGATGGCGGCGGCGGAACTCGGCGACGAAGTCGACGCCCGGGTAGTAGCGGGCGGTCCCCCACGTCCCGAAGGTCGCCGTGCCGCCGCGCAGCTCGCGCACGGCGACGACCGAGTCGCGCGCCGCCTCGGCCGCGTCGAGGGTTCGCTCCGCGTGCGGACGCAGCGTGTTCCCGGCCTCGGTCGGCTTCAGCCCGCGGCCGACGCGCTGGAAGAGCCGAACACCGAGCTCGGCCTCGAGCCTGCGCACCTGCTCGGAGAGCGACGGCTGCGCGAGATGGAGCTCCGCGGCGGCCGCCGAGAACGAGCCGAGACGGAAGGCCGCGAGGAAGTACTGGAGCTGTTGTAACGTCAAGGCGTAACCTTGAGGATCAAGAGGTAATCAAGGCTACAGGAATGGGAACATATGTCCGATCATCTAGACATGCTCTCTCTCATCACGCTCATGACCGCCTTCGGCGCACTCGGCCTGCTCTCCCTGAAGTTCGGGGTCGACAGCCGCCGCGACGAGCGCAACCTCTAACCCGATCCACCACCGCCCGGAGCACTCCGGGCGGCTAAGGTGCGCCGCGGTGTCGCTTCCACTGAACCCGCCGCTCGCACCCCAGCTCGCGCGCTCGCGCGCGAGCCTGCCCGAAGGCGACGGCTGGGCCTACGAGCCCAAGTACGACGGCTTCCGGGCGGTCGCCTTCGTCGACGGCGACGAGACCTATCTGCAGTCGCGCAACGGCAAGCCGCTGAGCCGCTACTTCCCCGAGCTGGTCTTCCCGCCCGGGCGCTACGTCCTCGACGGCGAGATCGTCGCCGCCTCGTTCGACACGCTCGGCCAGCGCATCCACCCGGCCGCGTCGCGCATCGCGCGCCTGGCCGAGGAGACGCCGGCGACCTATTACGCCTTCGACCTGCTGGCCCTCGACGACGAGGTCCTGCTCGAGCGCTCCTACGACGAGCGCCGCGCCGCGCTCGAGGCGCACGTCCAGGCTCCCGTCGCGCTGACCGACGTCGTGCGCACCGCGGCCGACGCCGAGCACTGGCTGCACGAGGCCGAGGGCGTGATCGCCAAGGAGGCGGCGGCCCCCTATCTCCCGGGCGAGCGCACCGGCATGATCAAGGTCAAGCGCGTGCGCACCGTCGACGCCGTCGTCCTCGGCTGGCGCCCGGGCAAGGCCGAGCGCACCGTCGGAGCGCTCATCCTGGGCCTCTACGACGGCGCGCGCCTGCGCGAGGTCGGGCACTCCAGCGGCTTCACGGCCAAGGAGAAGCGCGAGCTCGTCGACTTCCTCGCCCCCTACGAGACCGGCGAGCGCGGCAGCGGCGAGCCGAGCCGCTGGACCCAGGGGCGCGACCTCGAATGGGTCGCCCTGCGCCCCGAGCTGGTGGTCGAGATCACCTTCGACCACGTCTCCGACGGTCGCATCCGCCACGGAGCCAAGGTCCAGCGCTGGCGCGAGGACAAGGCCCCGGAGGCGTGCACGGTGGACCAGCTCGACCAGTAGGGTCGCGCAGTGACGACGGTCGCGCTCGACGAGGCGTTCGACCTCTTCCCCGACGGCCTGAGCGTGCTCACCGCGGTGCGCGACGACGAGGGGACGATCGTCGACTTCCTCGCCATCTACGCCAACGCGGCCCTCGCGCGCGTCAGCGGGATGCGGATCGACGAGATCGTCGATCACCGGCTGCTGGACTTCGTGCCGGCCTTCCGCGACGCAGGTCCGTTCGAGGCCTACCGCGAGGTCGTCGAGACCGGCGCGCCCTGGCAGATGGAGATCGAGTTCGACGGCCTCGTCGGCGGCGCGCGCGTCTCCGGGGTGTTCGAGATGCGCGCCGTGAAGCTGGGCGACGGCATCCTCGTCACCTACCGCGACATGACCGACCTGCGCCGCGCCGAGGCCGCAGCCGAGCTGATGGCCGCGATCGTCGAGTCGACCGACGACGCGATCGTGGGGGCCGACCGCGAGGGGCGCATCACGCACTGGAACCCCGGCGCGGCCCGTCTGCTGGGCTACGAGCGCGAGGAGATCGTCGGCCAGTACGTCCGGACGCTCGTGCGCGACGAGGACTTCGAGAGCCAGAACGCGCGCTTCAGCCGCGTGCTCTCCGGCGAGCGCGTCGAGCGCATCGAGACGCAGTGGGTGCGCAAGGACGGCGCGCTGCTCGACGTCGTGCTCACGGCGTCGCCCCTGCGCGACCGCAGCGGCGAGGTCGTCGGCGCCTCGGCCGTCGTCCACGACATCACGGCCCGCAAGCGCGACGAGGCCGAGCTGCGCCGCTCGCACGCAGAGCTCGAGCGCTTCGCCGACATCGCCGCGCACGACCTGCGCGAGCCGCTCATGGCCATCACCCAGCTCACCTCGCTGCTCGAGCGCGGCGTCGACTCCCAGCGCGAGGAGATCGTCACCCACCTGCGCGCCGCGGCGCAGCACGGCTCCCGGCTCGTCGACGGCCTGCTCGACCTCGCGCGCGTCGGCCGCGGCGCGCCACCCGCGCAGCCGGTCGACCTGCGCCGCGTCATGGAGGGCCTGCTCGACACCCTCGCCCCGCAGATCGAGGCGGCCGGCGCCCGCGTCGAGGTCGGCCCGCTGCCCACCGTGCTCGGCGTCGAGGGCGAGCTGGCGCGCGTGTTCCAGAACCTGCTCGCCAACGCGCTGAAGTTCCGCGGCGACGCGCCGCCCGTCGTCGCGGTGAGCGCGGCCCGCAGCCCGCGCGAGTGGACGCTGACCGTGGCCGACAACGGCCCCGGCGTGAGCGAGCGCAACCGCGATCGCATCTTCGAGCTCTTCGCGCGCGGGCAGGTCGACGGCCAGGCCCCGGGCACGGGCCTCGGGCTCGCCGTCTGCCGCAAGGTCGTGGAGCTGCACGGAGGGCGCATCTGGGTCGAGCCGGCGCCCGGCGGCGGCAGCGCCTTCCGGATGACGCTTCCCGTCTGAGCCGACTCGCGTGCGTCGTGTGCGCTGTCTCACTGGATCAAGCGCGCCCCTCCCCTCGTCCTCTGGAGCATGCGCGCACTCAACGTCCTCCTGCTGGTCTCCGCCCACAACAGCCTCAGCCAGCGCAGCTGGATCGCGCTCACCGAGCTCGGGCACCACGTCGAGGTGGCGGTGGTCGAGTCGGGGGCGGAGATGGAGGCGGCGGTCGCCGCCCACAGGCCGGACCTGATCGTCTGCCCGATCCTCAAGAAGCTCATCCCGGAGTCCATCTGGTCCACGCACCGCTGCCTGGTCGTGCACCCCGGCCCGCGCGGCGACCGCGGGCCCTCGTCGCTGGATTGGGCGATCGAGCTCGGCGCCGAGGAGTGGGGCGTCACCGTGCTCGAGGCCGATGGCGAGTTCGACGCCGGCGAGGTCTGGGCCAGCCGCACGTTCCCCACGCGGCCGGCGGGGAAGAGCAGCCTCTATCGCCACGAGGTCCGCCGCGCCGCGATCGCGGCGATCGTGGAGGCGGTCGAGCGGATCGGCGACGCTGGCGCGGCCCCGTCCGAGCCCGGCGGCCACATCGCCGGCCGGGCACGCCCGCTCATGACCCAGGAGGTCCGGGCCATCGACTGGAGCACGGATCCGACCGAGACGGTGGTGCGCAAGCTGCGCGCCGGCGAGGGCCACCCCGGCGTCCTCGACACGCTGCAGGGCACGGAGTTCCACCTCTTCGGCGTCCACCGCGAGCGCGAGCTGCGCGGCGCACCCGGCGCGGTCGTCGCCCAGCGCGACGGAGCCATCTGCCGTGCCACGACCGACGGCGCCGTGTGGATCACGCACCTCAAGCGCCGCGAGGGCGAGGCCGCCTTCAAGCTCCCCGCCACCCGGGCGCTCGAGCTCGCCGGAGTCGCGGTCGACGCGCCCGAGGTCCCGATCGCCGTGGACGCGGTGCTGCCCGCCGAGCACACCTTCCGCGAGATCGCCTACGAGGAGCACGCGGGCGTCGGCTACCTGCACTTCGACTTCTACAACGGCGCGATGAGCACCGAGCAGTGCCGGCGCCTGCGCGACGCCTACCTGCACGCCCGCTCGCGGCGGCAGACGAAGGTCATCGTGCTCATGGGCGGCGCCGACTTCTTCTCCAACGGCATCCATCTGAACGTCATCGAGGCGGCCGACGATCCGGCGATGGAGTCGTGGCTGAACCTGCAGGCGATCGACGACGTCGTGCGCGAGATCGTCGAGACCGACTCGCATCTGGTCATCTCCGCCCTCGCCGGCGACGCCGCCGCGGGCGGCGTGCCCTTCGCGCTGGCGGCCGATCGCGTCGTGGCGCGCGAGGACGTCGTGCTCAACCCGTACTACCGGCACATGGGCGGCCTCTACGGATCGGAGTACTGGACCTACCTGCTGCCGCGCCGGGTCGGCCCCGACACGGCCGACCGGCTCACGAGCGCGCCGTTCACCCCGGTGGGCACCCGCGGGGCGGTCGAGATGGGGCTGCTCGACGCCGCCTTCGGCGCCACCGCCGACGGCTTCCGCGCCCGCGTCCGCGGTCTCGCCGAGGACATCGCGCGCGACCCGCGCCTCGGCGAGCAGCTCGAGGACAAGCGGCGCGCGCGGGCGCGCGACGAGCGGGTCAAGCCGCTGCGCGCGTACCGCAACGAGGAGCTCGCGCGCTCCTACCGCTGCTTCTTCGGCGAGGACCGCAGCTACCACGCGGCGCGCCACCGCTTCGTGCACAAGCTCGGCGCGCCCTGCGCGGTGCCCACGCCGGCCGTCGAGGACCGGCCCGCGGCGATCGGCTCCGCGCGAGCGGGCTAGCCGTCGCCCCGCGCGCGGCTCGGCTGCACGCGCTTGGGCTCGCCCGCCTGCTTGGCGAAGTGCGGCGGCCACGGCGCGTCGCCGAGGCCCTCCTCCTCGTCGCGGCGCGCAAGGTCCAGCAGGGCATCGAGCGAGTGGTGGACGTCGTCGATCGTCGCGCTCACGTCGCCGACCTCGCGCAGGCGCGCGGGAACGGTGTCCAGGCGCAGGTCCTCGGGCTCGACGTCGGCCACCTCGTCCCAGCGCAGCGGGCACGACACCTTCGCGTCGGGCACCGCGCGCACCGAGTACTGCGAGGCGACGGTGCGGTCGCGCGCGTTCTGGTTGTAGTCGAGGAAGACGCCGATGCGCTCCTCCTTCCACCACGCCGTCGTGGCGCGTCCGGGCATGCGCCGCTCGACCTCGCGCGCCAGCGCCAGCGCGGCGCGGCGCACCTCGGTGAAGCTCCAGCGCGGCTCGATGCGGACGTTGACGTGGATGCCGCGCGAGCCGCTCGTCTTGGGGAAGCCGAGCATCCCGTGCTCGCGCAGCACGTCGCCGGCGCACAGCGCCACCTCGCGGACCTCGCTCCACTCGACGCCGGGCTGCGGATCGAGGTCTATCCGCAGCTCGTCGGGATGGTCGAGGTCGCCGCGGCGCACCGGCCACGGGTTCCAGTCGATGTTGCCGAGGTTGACGCCCCAGATGAGGTGGGCGGCGTCGTTGGGCACGAGCTCGGTGGCGCTGCGACCGGAGGGGAAGTGCACCGTCGCGGTCTGCAGCCACTCGGGGCGCTTCTCGGGCACGCGCTTCTGGAAGAAGACCTCGCCGGTGATGCCGTCCTTCCAGCGCTTGAGCACGGTGGGGCGGTCGTAGAGGCCGCGGACGGTTCCCTCGGCGGTCTCGAGGTAGTACTGGACGAGGTCGAGCTTGGTGAAGCCAGGCTCGGGGAAGTAGACCTTGCCGGGGCTCGAGACGCGCACCTCCTGGCCGGAGACGTCGATCGTCGTGTACTCCTTCGCGGCAGCCATGACCGACCAAAGCATGACCGACCGCCCGGTGCTCGTCGCGCCCGACTCGTTCAAGGGGACCTTCCGGGCGACCGAGGTGGCGGCCGCCATCGGCCGCGGGCTCGAGTCGGCGGGGCTGGTGCCGCCCGACCTGTGCCCGGTGGCCGACGGAGGCGACGGCACCATGGAGGTGCTGCTCACGGCGCTGGGCGGCGAGACCGCCGCGGCCAGCGTCGAGGACCCCCTCGGGCGCGAGGTCGACGCGGCCTACGCGCTGCTCGAGGACGGCGGCACCGCCGTCGTCGAGATGGCGCGGGCCAGCGGCCTGGCGCTGGTGAAGCCCGAGGAGCGCGACGCGGTGGCGGCGTCCACCCGAGGGACCGGCGAGCTCATCGCCGCGGCCGTGGCCGACGGCGCGCAGGTCGTGCTCGTCGCCTGCGGCGGCAGCGCCACCACCGACGGCGCCGCCGGCGCCATCGAGGCGATCGAGGAGGCCGGCGGCCTGGGCGGCGCGAAGATCGTCTGCGTGTGCGACGTGCGCACGCCGTTCGAGCGCGCAGCCGAGGTCTTCGGCCCGCAGAAGGGCGCCGACCCGGCGACCGTCAAGCAGCTGACCAAGCGCCTGAACGACTTCGCCCAGACGCTGCCGCGCGATCCGCGCGGCAAGCCGATGACCGGCTCCGCCGGCGGGCTCACCGGCGGGCTGTGGGCGCAGTACGACGCGGCGCTCGAGCCCGGCGCGGCCTTCGTGCTCGACGCGCTCGACTTCGACGCGCGCATGCGCGCCGCCCGTGCGGTCATCGTCGGCGAGGGCAGGATCGACGAGCAGACGCTGCAGGGCAAGATCGCGGGCGAGATCGCCACGCGGGCGCGGCAGGCCGGGGTGCCGTGCTTCGCGATCGTCGGGACCCGCGAGCTCGACGCCTTCGGCGCGCGGATGCTCGACCTGCAGCGCGTGCTCGAGGCGACCGACCTCGAGGCGATCGCGGCAGCGGCCGCCTCTTTGGCCGACGTCCTCTGATCTCTACGATTAAGCGCGATGGCGCGCTGGACCCTCTCGGTCATCCGCCACCGGAAGGCAATCATCGCGGCGTGGATCGCCCTCTTCGTCGTCGGTGGCGCAGCCGCCGCAAACCTCGGCGACCTGCTCTCCAACCGCTTCAGCGTGCCGGGCTCGGACGCCGAGCGCGGGCTGACCCTCCTCAAGGACCACATGCACGAGCGCTCCGACGGGGCGTTCACGCTGGTGGTGCAGGGACAGGGCGCCCCGCCCGATCGTCTGGCGGTCGCCGCGGCAGCGCGCCGCGCGGCGGATGCGATCAAGGGCGGCCGCGCCAGGCGCCATCCAGCAGGCGAGCCCGACCGTCGCCTACGTGCAGATCTCGACGCCGCTCGAGAACCAGGACGCCGCCAAGCAGACGCCGAAGCTGCGCAAGGCGATCGGCACCGTGCCGGGGGCCAGGACGTACCTGACCGGCTATCCCGCGCTCAACCACGACACGCAGCCGATCTACAACAAGGACCTCAGCAAGGGCGAGTCGATCGCCGTGCCCGTCGCGATCCTCGTGATGGCGTTCATGTTCGGCACGGTCGGCGGGATCGTCGTGCCGCTCATCTTCGCCCTCGTGAGCATCCCCACGACGCTCGGCCTCGTGTGGATCTTCGCCCACACGATGGACATGGCCATCTACGTGACGAACATCGTCACGCTGATCGGCTTCGCGATCGCGATCGACTACTCGATGCTCGTCGTGTTCCGCTATCGCGAGGAGCTCGCGGTCCACGACGACCCGCACGCCGCGCTGGTCAAGACGATGACCACCGCCGGGCGCGCGACGCTGTTCTCGGGCCTGACCGTGGCCGTCGGCCTCGGCCTGCTCATCTTCATGCCCGTGCCGTTCATGCGCTCGATGGGGGTGGGCGGCGTGCTCGTCCCGCTCGTCTCGATCGCCGCCTCGGCCACCTTCCTGCCGGCGGTCCTGGCGGTGATGGGACGGGGCGTGAACCGTTGGCGCGTGATCCCGCGCAGGGTGCTCGAGCGCCGGACCGCGCAGGACGTCACCGGCGGGTGGCACCGCTTCGCCCTGGCCATCATGCGCCGGCCCTGGCTGTGGGGCGGTCTCGCGGCCGGGATCCTGATCACGCTCGCGCTGGCGGCGACCGACCTGCACCTGACCGGCGGCGACAACCGCGGCATCCCCATCACGACGGAGGCCGCGCGCGGGCTGAAGATCATGGAGACCACGCTCGGGCCCGGCTCGCTCGCCCCGCAGCAGGTGGTCATCGACACCCACCGACCCGGCGGGGTCTCCGACCCAGCGGTCGTCGCCGCGCAGCGGCGCCTCGTGGCCGCAGCTGCGGCGCGACCCCGAGATCCAGCCCGACACCATCCTCGCCCCCGCGCTCGTCCCGCGCGCGGTGGCGCTCCAGGCGAACCTCGTCGACAGGGCGGGCCGCATTGCCCAGATCCGCGCCGCGGGCCACAGCGACGCCGGCGAGCCGCCGGCGGTCGCCCTCGTCCATCGCATCCGTGAGCGCTACATCCCGGCCGCCGGCTTCCCGGCCTCCACCGACGTCCTGCTCAGTGGCGCGCCGGCCTTCGGAGTCGACTTCATCGACAAGAGCTACAGCGCCTTCCCGTGGCTCGTGCTCGCGGTGCTCGTCCTCTCCTACCTGCTCCTGCTGCGCGCCTTCCGGTCGATCTTCCTGCCGCTCAAGGCCGTGATCATGAACCTGCTGTCGGTGAGCGCGACGTACGGGCTGCTGACGCTGGCCTTCCAGCACGGCTGGGGCGGTCCCCTCGGCCTGCAGAGCTCGCCGCAGATCGAGGCGTGGATACCGATCTTCCTCTTCGCGGTGCTCTTCGGGCTGTCGATGGACTACGAGGTCTTCCTGCTCTCGCGCATGCGCGAGGAGTGGGACGCCCGCCACGACAACGAGCGCGCCGTCGCCTACGGCCTCGAGCACACCGGCCGCATCATCACGGCCTGCGCGATCATCATGATCGCCGCCTTCGCCGGCTTCACCTTCGGCAGCTTCGTCGGGCTGCAGGAGTTCGGGTTCGGGCTGTCGACCGCGATCCTGCTCGACGCGACGCTCGTGCGCGCGGTGCTCGTGCCCGCGGTGATGAAGATCATGGGCGACTGGAACTGGTACCTCCCCGCGCGGGTGCGGCGCGTGCTGCGGGTACCGAGCGCTCCGGCGCGCGCCACCGAATAGCGACCTACGCGGCCAGCACCGCGGCGACGTGGCGCAGGCGCAGGTCGGCCGGCAGCGGGCCGGCGGCCAGCTCGACGACGAAGGCCGATCCCGGGCTGCACGCGGACGTTCTGCCAGCGCGAGATGCTGCCGGGCCGCCGGCTGAGGCGCTTCAGCGGGAGGCCGACGAGCTCCGAGTACCTGCGCGCGGCCTGCGGGCCGGCCGCCTTCGGGGACGTCGACCAGGCCGAAGGGCTGGTGGTAGTAGATGCTGAGCGCCGGCAGCTCGCGCAGGATCAGGTCGCGGATCGCGCGCGTCTCGGGCTCCGACCACGGCCGCGCTCCGGCGCCGGCCCAATGCTCTGGCGAGTTGCGGTTGAGGTCGACGCCGTGGGCGTTCGTGCGCTGGTGATGGGCGAAGCCGTCGGGGTTCATGTCGCGGACGAGCAGCAGCTGCGTGTCCGGCGCCGGGCTCGCTCGCACGAGGTCGGCGACGATGCCGCGCCCCGCGGGCTCGTTGCCGTGGATGCACCCGACGGCCAGGACCTTGCGCGGCGCCGCGGGGTCGCCGATCGCGCGCGAGCGTGATCGGCCGCCCCTGGACCGAGCGCCCGATGACCTCGTCGCTCACCGACCCTCGGCGAGCGTGGTGACCACGGCCTCGTAGACGCCTGCGCCGTGCGTCGCCTCGGCCGCGCGGGCGTTCGGGTAGCGCCCGAGCTGGGAGCGCAGATCGGAGTGGTGCTCGAAGGCATTGGCGACGAGCCACAGCGCCCCGACCACCTCGGCGACCGTGAGGTCCTCGCCCGAGTCGCCCACGGCGACGCACTCCTCGGGCGTCAGGCCGCGTGCGCGCATGTGGGCCGCGACGCCCGCGGGCTTCGAGACGCCGACCGGCAGCAGGTGGTAGAGGCGCACGCTCGGCAGGCCGGCGAGGGCGGTCGAGTGGTGGTGAGCCTCCCCGTTGTCGATCAGGCGCAGGTCGTCGTGGCCGCGCTCGTGCAGGAGGGCGCGCGCCTCCTCGACGTCGATGTGGCCGCGCAGGATGTGCGAGACCTCGCGGCCCTCGGAGTAGGGCGTGTGGGGCTCGAGCCGCCCTCGGTAGCGCTCGAGCAGCAGGTCGGGCGCGCCCGACGCGGTGATGCGCTCGTGGGTGTCCGGCTCGGCCAGCCAGTGCAGCTCGTCGCCGACGGCGAAGCCCCCGCCCGCCTCGAAGATGTAGTCGTCGAGGCCGAGGATGCGAGCGTCGTCGTGCAGGACCGTCCGCGGGCGCCCCGACATCGCGCACACGAGCGCCCCGGCCCGGTGGCACGCCTCGAGCGCCCGGATGCCCAGGAGCGTGAAGCCGCCGTCGCCGTCGCGCGTCACCGCCCCGCCGGCGCCCAGCAGCGTCCCGTCGAGGTCGACATACAGGCAGCGCACGCCGGCATTGTGGCGGGCGTCAGCGAACGACGAACGTGCGCCTGCCCAGCAGCCGGCCGTAGCGGTGCTCGCTGCGGTGGCCGTAGCCGGCCCACAGCAGCCACCGGTAGCTGCCGTGCACGAGCCGGTGGCGCTCGCCCCGATACCGCCAGCGGCTGCGCAGCTGGTACTGCGGCCTGGTCGGCCACGCGCTGAGGATCTTCCTGCCGTTGCGGAAGAGCTGGACGTTGTAGTAGCTGGCGCGCGCGACCTTGCGCCAGCGCAGCAGCGGCGGCCGGCTGAGGCTCGAGCCCGCGCCCGGCGACAGCAGGTGCTTGGTCGACGCGTCGGCGGTCGGGGTGACGGTGGCCGAGCCGGTGGCCGTGTTGCCGGCCAGATCAGCCGCCTGGACCAGGTACGTGTAGCGCGTGCCGTTCTTCAGACCGGTGTCGGTGAACGCATCGCCGGTGCCGTCGTAGACGACCTCGCTCTGCGCCGCCCGTGCGCCGGCCGGGCTGCGCATGACCGTCACGCGTCGCCGCTCCCGACGCCTGCCAGGCGAGGCGCGCACCGGCGTCGTCCGGGACGTCGCGGTGACGGCGGTGAGGGCGGGCGGGGTGGCGTCGTAGTTGAAGACGAAGGGGACCGGCGCGCTGACGTTGCCGGCCTTGTCCTTGCAGGTCCCGGTCAGCGAGATGCCCGTGCCGTCGGGGCCGCGAGTACGGGCGTCGACGTGCACGAGGCGATGCCCGAGGTCGGCGTCGACACCAGTCCACGCTGGCCGTGAGCGGGTGGTTGTAGAAGCCGCCGCCGTCGGCGAGCCCGGTCCGCGTTGGCGACCACCGAGGGAGGCGTCGCGTCGCGGTGGATGGTCGACGCTCTGCGTACGCTGGTGTCCGGCCCGTGTCGTCGCGTGAGCACGTCGACCTTCGTGCCCGTCGTGTCGGTCGGCGATCAGCGTCGACGGAGCGCAGCCGACGTCCACGCGTGTACCCGGTGTGGCGTGATCGTCCAGTTGACGATGACGTTGCTGACGTACCAGCCGTTGTCGCCGGACGTGCCGATGACGGTCGGCGTGATCACGGGCAGCGCCAGCGCGCCGGCCGGCGCCGAGGCGGCGAGCCCGACGACGGCCAGCAGCAGCGCCCGCCTCACCGCACCACCCGCCTGCGCTCGACGCGCGCGGTGAAGGCCAGGAGCGTCGCGCTCGCCAGCGCGAGGATCAGCAGCGACAGCGCGCCGACGGCGAGCTTGCGCGCACGGCCGGCGTCGGCGGTGCTCGCGGGTGCGCTGAGCGGCGCGAGGGTCAGGTGCGGGAGCCGCGGCAGCGCGACGTGCGCCGCGGGCTTCTTGCGATGGACCGGCTCTCGGTGGTGCGAGGTGGCCCGGCGGGTCGTCGCGCGGCGGGCCGGCCTGCTCGCCGCGGGACTCGGCGTTGCGGTCGCGGCAGGCGCAGAAGGCTTGACGGTGGTCGTCGTCACCGTGGCGGAAGGCCTGGGCGCGGCGCGGACGACGACGCGGGGCTTGGTCTTCACCGGGGCCGGGTCAGGGCGCGGCGCGCTCGACCCGCTCGGCGCCGCGTCGGGGCTCGCGGGCTCCTGTGCGCCGGCCGGGACCGCCGTGGCGAGCGATGCCGCCGCCACGATCGCCACCCAACGCAAATGTGCACTCGCCCCCATGTCGACCAACCGGACCCTTGGCCGAATCGACCGTACTCCCGGCTGCCCGGACCTGCAACCGCCCACCCACCCTTTCGGGTGGGTGAGCGGCAGCGGTGGCCCGCCGGCCGGCCCACCCAGAACCGGCCGACGGGGCCATGCCGCGCCGTCAGTCCACCTTCATCGCGTGGACCGGCTCGCGCTTCTCCCTCAGGCACTCCCGGGTGAGTCCACCGGACCCCTGGGTCGCGACCTGGCATGTCGAGTTGCGGTTGCCCGCTGCCGACAGCGCCAGAGAGGCGTTGGCCTGCAGGACCGAGCCACCGCCGCCCGGGCTGTACTGCCGCACCGGCGCGTTGGCGTTGCTCGGGTCGTACTGCTGAGAGGTGGCGTCCGAATGCGCGCCCTGGCCGTTCCAGGCCTTCTGGCCCAGCGCCTGGACGTTCACGCCACCCCACCCGGCGGCCTGATCGGCCGACTGGGTGGTCTCGTTGTCGTTGCCGGCCGCGGACTTCGCCGCCGACGCGTTGACCTGCTTGACGTCACCGTCGTCGCCCTTGCTCTTGATCCGAACCGGCGAGTTGGTGTTGCAGGCGCCCTTCTGCGTCGAGTCCGCCGACGAGTCGGCCGACTGCTTGCTCGACGCCCACTGACCAGCGGCCTGCACGGTGGCGCCATCGCCGCCGCACGAGCCGCAGCCCCCCTCGCGGGAGAGCGGGCTCAGGACCGGAAGGCCCGAGCCGGCGTCCTGCGAGACGCTCTGCGTGGTGTCGTTGGAGTTGCCGGCCACCGAGAAGGCGCCCGACAGGTTCGCCTGCGTGACGTCACCGTCGCCGCCGGGGCTCTTGATGCGCACCGGCGAGTTGTCGTTGCTGGCACCGTCCTGCTCGGACGTGGCGTGCGAGTTGGCCTCCTGGCCGTTGAGGGCCTTCTGGCCGAGCGCCTGGACCGTCACGCCGCCACCGGAGCCGCCGGCCGACTGGTCGGCCGACTGATCGGTGCTGTTGAGGTTGCCCGCCGCGGAAGCGGCAAGCGACCCGTTGACCTGGGTGACGCTGCCACCGCCGCCCGGCGAACCGATGCGGACGGGGGCGTTGCTGTTGCTCGCACCCTTCTGGGTCGAGTCGGCCGTGGAATGCGCCGACTGGTCGTTGGACGCGTACTGGTCGGCCTGCTGCACGACGGGACCGCCGTCGCCATGGCCGCCGCAGCCGCCCTTGTCCTTGCAGATCCCCACCATGTCGACGGGGGTCGAGCCAGCGTCCTGGCTGGCGTACTGCGTGGTGTCGTTCTTGTTGCCGGCCGCCGAGATGGCGCCCGACAGGTTGGCCTGCTTGACGTCACCGTCGTCGCCGTAGCTCTTGATGCGAACCGGCGCGTTGGTGTTCTGCGCGCAGCACTGCGTCGACTCCGCCGACGAGTCTGCGGTCTGGTCGTTGTACGCCTTCTGCTTGGCGTCCTGCACGACGGGGCCGCCGCCACCGCCGCACGTGCCACAGCCGTCGTAGGACGGCTTGGCGCACTTGTCGCTGCAGCCGTCGCTCAGCGGCAGCTGCTTGACCACCGGGCCGCCCGCGTCCTGCGTGGCGGTCTGGTTCGTGTCGTTCTTGTTCCCGGCCGCCGAGAGGGCGCCCGAGGCGTTGACCTGAGTGACCGAGCCGCCGCCGCCCGGCGAGCCGATGCGCACCGGGTAGTTGGCGTTGCTGGCTCCGATCTGGTGCGAGGTCGCGTCCGAAGTCGCGTCCTGCGTGTTGCCGGCCTTCTGGTCGGCGTACTGCACCGCGGAGCCACCGCTCGAGCCACCGGCCGACTGGTCGACCGTCTGGTCGGTGCTGTTCTTGTTGCCCGCCGCCGACACGGCCGACGAGCTGTTGATCTGCGTCACCCGTGCCGTCATCGCCCGATGAGCCGATGCGCACCGGGATGTTGACGTTGCTCGGGTGGTCCTGCTCCGACGTGGCCGACGAACGCGCCGACTGGTCGCTGGAGGCGGACTGCTCGGCGTCCTGGACGCTCGGAGCGCCGTGGTCGCCACACCCGCCGCCGCAGGCGCTGCGCACCGGAGCCGAACCCGACCCGGAGCCCTGCTCCGCGTTCTGGTTCGTCTCGTTCTTGTTGCCCGCCGCCGACTTGGCCGACGAGTCGTTGACCTGCTTGACCGAGCCGTTGTCCCCGTCGCTGTAGATCCGCACGGGGATGTTGACGTTGCTCGGATGGTCCTGCGTGGAGCTCGCGGAGGAGTCCGCCGACTGCTTGTTGCCGGCGTCCTGCTTCGCGGTCTGGACCCCGCCGCCGGACTGCGTCGGCCGACTGGGTCGTGCTGTTCTTGTTGCCCGCCGCCGACTTGGCCGACGAGTCGTTGGTCTGCGTCACTGAGCCATCGTCGCCAGGGCTCATGATGCGGACCGAGATGTTCGTGTTCTGCGGATGATCTTGCGTCGAGGTGGCCGTCGAATTGGCCGTCTGGTCGTTCGTCGCTGACTGGCTCGCCACACCCACGCCCGGCGCTCCGCCCTGCTGGGCGGCCTGCTGGTTCGTGCTGTTGGCATTGCCGGCCACCGATGCCGCCGACGATCCATTCGTCTGCGCCACCACGCCGCCGTCCCCGGGGCTCCCGATTCGAACCGAGATGTTCGTGTTCGAGGGCGAGCTCTGGGTCGAGGTGGCGGAGGAGCCCGCGGTCTGCTGGCTGCCGGCCGACTGGCCGGCACCCTGGACCAACGGATCGTCCGCCGCCGCCGACCCGGCTGCCACAGCCGGGAGGAGGACGGCACCCGCGATGAACGCGAGGAGACGTCGTCTCATATGGGTTGTTCCTTCGTTCGATGACAGTGCGTTGCCGGGCTTTCCGCGCCCGGCGTGCGCTGGTGTCAGAGCGAAGGAGCTAGCCCGGCCGATCGATCCTTCGGACGATCCTGTCCCGGACGCTGCGGGTCGCCGTTGCGACGCGCCAGCTCAACCCGGCGGGGTCGGCCAGCGACACGGCGGCCAGCAGGGCCATGGTCAGGAGGAGGACGAAGCCTGTGCCCCCGCCGCCCGCGGACGAGCCCGCGAGGAGCGGGACCGTGGGGTCGGGGGTGAAGGGGGATCGCGGTCCGGGGCCGCCGGCGCCGCCCCGCCGACCGCGCTCGCGCACTGCAATGGCGCGCGCGGCCGGCGAAGCGGAGCGCACCCGGGGGGCGAGGTGCGGAGCGCCGCTTGGGACCGGGGCAGTGAAGAAGAGCTGCGTGGCGTCGACGGCGCCGGCAGCGGGGGCGGGCGGCGGGGGCGGGCCGGCTGCCGTGCCGCCGGTCGAGGACGCGGCGCGCGGGTGCCCGGCCGGCGCGAGCGCGATCGGCGTGTCGGCGGCAGGGGCGGCGGGGCTGTCCGGCACGGCGATGGGCGTCGCGTCCAGCCCCGGCACGCCGGGGCTCGAACTTGTCGCGGCGGCAGGATCCGCATCGCTGGCGCACGTCCAGTTCCACACCCAGTTCCAGCCCGCGCGCGGAGCGCTGGCCGGCGCGGTCAGGCACGCACCGGTCCAGTTCCACACCCAGGTCCAGGTGTCGGGTGCCCCGGGCGCACTGGCGGCGCTCGGCGAGGCGTTGGCCCCGGCGGCGCTCGCTGCCGTCACCTGTGGCGCTGGCCGCGGGCGTGCGCGCACCCGCCGCCGTGGCGGTCACGGCGGGCGCACTCGCGCCGCTCGGGCGACGCGGTCACGCCCAGGGCCTGCGCGCCGTCGCCGGAGACGCTCGCCACGAGCGTGGCCGCGTCGTCGCCGGAGGTCTTGACCCCCGGTGCCGTCGCGGCGTCGCCCGAGACGCTCGCCGCCGGCGTCGAGACGGCCTGGCGCGCCGGAGCCGCCGGCTCCTCGTGTGAGGGGCCCTGGTCCGTCGTCGCCGCCGCCGGGGTTGCGGCAGCCTCCTGTGAGGCTGTCGCCGCCGGCGCCGAGGCGCCACCCTCGGTCGACGCCGACGTCCCCGGAGCGGCAGCGGTGCCACCGCTCGCTGCGGCGGCGCTGCTCGTGTTGGTCTGGGTCACCGCGCCGTCGTCTCCGGGGCTGTCGACCCGGACCGAGACGTTGACATTGGCGGGACCCGCCTGGGCGCTGCCGGCGCTCGCGCTGACCCCTCCGGCCGCGCTTGCGCCTGCGTCGTTGGCCTGTGCGACGGTGCCGTTCTCGCCCGGGCTGTCGACCCGAACCGAGACGTTCACGTTGGCCGGTTGCGCCTGCTCTGCGACGGCGGCGCCCGTGGCTGCGGCGACGGCTGCGGAGGCATCGTCCGCCCGCGCCGCCGGAGCCATGAGGAAGACGACCGCCGCCACGAGCGCGCCAAGCAGAGCGCTGCGTCGCAACAGGTCGTGGGCACCGGCCATCGCTCGTTTCATGCCACCGAGCGGGGCCCGCGTTCCCTGCAACCATCGATGAAACCACGGTGATACTGGACGAAAGTTCACCCAGGCGCTGCGATTTGCCCGGATACCTTGGAATCGTGCCTGGGGGGCATCAGGAGGCGCGAGCGCGCCTCATCGAGAAGCACATGGGCCTCGTGCGCTCCGTCGCGCGCCGCTACGCACGCGGAGGCGAGCCCGTCGACGACCTCGTGCAGGTCGGCGCCATCGGGCTCATCAAGGCCGTCGACCGCTTCGAGCCGGCGCGCGGCAGCGACCTGCGCGCCGTCGCCGTGCCGGCCATCGAGGGCGAGATCCGCCACCACCTGCGCGACCGCGCCCAGCTGGTGCGCACCCCCCGGCCGGTCGTCGAACTGGCCGCGCGCGTCCGCCGCGCGCAGGTGGAGATCGGGGCCCGCGAGGGCCGCCTGCCCACGCCGGCGGAGGTCGCCGAGGCGGTCGGCGCGTCGGAGGAGCAGGTCGCCGAGGCGCTGCAGTCGCGGGCGCCGACGGTCGAGCTCGAGCCCGAGAACGCCCCCGCCGCCCCCGACGACTTCGCCGACGAGCGCGCGCTGCTGCAGGCCGGCATGAGCGTGCTCTCCAAGCGCGAGCAGCGCATCCTGCAGATGCGCTACTACGAGGACCGCAGCCAGGTCGAGATCGCCCGCGAGATCGGCCTCTCCCAGGCGCAGGTCTCGCGCCTCATCCGCCGGGCCGTCGACCGGATGCGTGCCGCCGTTGTCGATGAGTCAGACGTGGCGTACCCTCGCGAGGAGATGGCCACCCGAGAGGTCGAGGAGCCCCAGCCCCAGCAGCAGAGCACGCACTCCGGGCGCCTGCTCGTCCGCATGCCGCAGTCGCTGCACGCCGAGCTGGCCCGCGTCGCCGAGCACGAGGGCGTCTCGCTCAACACGCTGATCACCGGCGCGCTGGCCAGCTCCGTGGGCTGGCGCGACGGCTCGGTCGACGGCCTGGCGGTCGTCGACGCCGGCGCCGAGGACGACCGCCCGGCGCCCCAGCGCCCGCGCTGGACCTCGATCGCCCTGGCCGCCAACCTCGTCGTCGTCGTGCTCGCCGCGGCCGTGGCCATCGTGCTGCTGGTCGTCGCCCTCGGCCACGGCTGGTAGCCCATCCGGGCGCCCTAGGATGGGGCGGGTGGCCGTCACCCCCCGCACCGAGCCGTGGAGCGCCCTGCTGGAGGCCGGGCGCTCTGACGATCGTCTCGTGCGCGAGGCCTTCGAGGGCGCGCGGGCGCCGGTCTTCGGCGAGATCCCGGACGACCTGCACCCGACGGTCGCGCAGGGGCTGGCCAACGCGGGGATCGACGCGCTCTACGCCCACCAGGCGCAGGCGCTGCGCGACGCCTGGGAGGCGACGACGATCGTCACGACCGGGACCGCGTCCGGCAAGTCGCTGTGCTTCAACCTGCCGACGCTCGAGGTGCTGTGCACCGACGCCAAGGCGCGCGCGCTCTACCTCTACCCGACCAAGGCGCTCGCGCAGGACCAGGCGCGCGCGCTGAACGCGCTTCGGGCTGCCCAAGCAGGTGCGCCCGGCGATCTACGACGGCGACACCCCGCGCGAGGAGCGCCTGGCCATCCGCCGGCGCTCGAACCTCGTCCTCACCAACCCCGACATGCTCCACGTCGGGATCCTGCCCAACCACGCCGCGTGGGCCGACTTCTTCGCCAACCTCGCCGTCGTCGTGGTCGACGAGGCGCACGTCTACCGCGGCGTCTTCGGCGCCCACGTCGCCAACGTCCTGCGCCGGCTGCGGCGCGTCGCCGCCGCCTACGGCACGACGCCGCGCTTCCTGCTCGCCAGCGCGACGATCGCCAACCCCGTCGAGCTGGCCGAGCGCCTCACCGGCCTGGAGGACGTGCGGCTCGTCGACGAGGACGGCTCGCCGGGCGCCCGGCGCCAGATCGCGATGTGGAACCCGCCGGTGGTCGACGAGGCGCTGCAGCTGCGCGCGCAGCGCGCTGAGCGAGGCGGCCGACCTCGTCGCCGAGCTCGTGCGCGAGGGCGCGCGGACGATCTGCTTCATGAAGTCGCGCAAGGCGGTCGAGCTGGTCGCGCGCATCGTGCGCGAGAAGCTGGGCCCCGAGCTCGCCGACCGCATCGCCCCCTACCGCGCCGGCTACACGCCCCAGCAGCGGCGCGAGCTCGAGGCGCGGCTGACCAACGGCGAGCTGCTCGCCGTCGTCACCACCGACGCGCTCGAGCTCGGCATCGACATCGGCGCGCTCGACGCGGCGGTCTGCGTGACCTTCCCGGGCACCGTCGCCTCGCTGCGCCAGATGTGGGGCCGCGCCGGGCGGCGCGGGCGCGGGCTGGCCGTCTACGTCGCCGGCGAGGACGCGCTGGACCAGTTCTTCTGCCGCCACCCCGACGAGTTCCTCGAGCGCCCGGTCGAGGCGGCGATCCTCTGGCACGAGAACGAGCCGATCCACCTCGCCCACCTGCTGTGCGCCGCGCACGAGGGGCCGCTGACGGCGGCCGACGCCGAGATCCTCGGCCCGCGCTGGCAGGCCTACGCGGACCTGCTCGTCGCGCAGGGCGAGCTGGTCGAGCGCCGCGGCCAGTACCTGCTGCGCCACCCCGAGGACTACCCGGCCGCGCGCGTGTCGCTGCGCTCGGCGTCGCCCGACAGCGTCGCGGTCGTCGACGTCTCCAGCGGCGAGCTGCTGGGCACCGTCGAGTCCTCGCGCGCGGCCAACACCGTCCACGACGGCGCCGTCTACCTGCACCTCGGGCGCTCCTACGAGGTGCGCGAGCTCGACCTCGACGCCCGCCGCGCGCTCGTCGAGCCGTTCGACGGCGACTGGTACACGCAGCCCAAGCGCGAGACCGACATGGAGATCGAGCGCCTGCTCGACCGCCGCGAGGCCCTCGGCGTGACGCTGAGCTTCGGCCAGGTGACGGTCACCGAGCAGGTGCTCGCCTACCAGCGCAAGCGCCTGCCCGACCACGAGGTGATCGACCTCAACGGCGTCGACCTGCCGCCGCACTCGTTCACCACGCAGGCGCTGTGGTACGAGCTGGGCGAGGACCTCCTCGACGAGTTCCCGCTCGAGGCGCTGCTCGGCGCGCTGCACGCCGCCGAGCACACGCAGATCGCCGTGCTGCCGCTGCTGGCGATGTGCGACCGCTGGGACATCGGCGGCCTGTCGACCAACTTCCACCCGCAGACCGGCCGCCCGACGATCTTCATCTACGACGGCCACCCCGGCGGCGTCGGGATCACGCTGCAGGGCTTTCGCAACTTCGACGTGCTGGTGCACGACGCGCACCGGCTGATCGGCGAGTGCCCGTGCGAGTCGGGCTGCCCGTCGTGCGTGCAGTCGCCCAAGTGCGGCAACCTCAACGAGCCGCTGTCCAAGGCCGGCGCGCTCGAGGTGATGGGACGAATGCTGCAGCGCTGAGGCTTGTGCAGGTTCGCTGAAGGTTGCGCAGCTTCAAAGCTGTGCATTGACGCATCGAGGGGGTCACGCGCGCGCGGGGCGCCGACCTTCCTCGTATGCCAAGCAGGATGCTCAAGCTCTTCGGCGGGCCGGCCGGGATGGCCATCGCGCTCGCCGTCCTCGCCTCGCCGGCGGGCGCCGCGGCCCCCGCGCACGCCCAGGGCGGCGGCACCTTCGCCGGCCCCCCGCAGGCGGGCGGCGCCCAGTACGGCGCGCCGATCGTCCGCGCGAACCCCGCGCGCCCGGTCGCGCGCTACTTCCGCGTCGGGCCGCGCGTGGTCGTCGCGCCGAACCTGCCCAAGATCGCCCTGCGCATCGACGAGGCGGGGGCGAACACCGTCACCGCGCGCGTCGTGCTGCTGCCGATGACCGAGACCGGCTCGATCGTGCGCCTGGACCTCGGCACGGTGCACGTCGGCCAGCGCGTCGTCGCGACGTGGCCGGCGGGCACGACGCTCGCCCCCGGGCGCTACCGCGTGCGCCTGCACGTGCGCGGGCTGCGCGGAACCGTCCTCGCGCGCAAGGCCAGCACGCCGGGCCTGACGACGCTGACCGTGCGCGCGCCCGCGCCCGCGCCCGCGCCGCTGCCCGACGCGGCCGGGCACGTCTTCCCCGTCGCCGGCCCGCACGGCTACGGCGAGGGCTTCGGCGCGCCGCGCAACGGCTACTCGCACCAGGGCCAGGACATCACGGCCGCCGAGGGCGTGCCGGTCGTCGCGCCCGTGGCCGGCTCGATCTCCTTCACCGACTACCAGGCGAAGGCCGCCGGCTACTACATCGTCGAGAAGGGCGCCGACGGCTACGACTACTTCTTCGCCCACTGCCAGAAGGGCTCCGTCGTCGTCGCGCCCGAGCAGGCCGTGCTCGCCGGCCAGCCGCTGTGCAACGTCGGCATGACCGGCGACGCGACGGGGCCGCATCTGCACTTCGAGGCTTGGGAGGGCGGATGGCGGGTCGATGGGAGCTCGCACCCCATCGACCCGCTGCCGCTGCTCAAGAGCTGGGACGTCAGCGCAACGCCAGCCGCAGCTCGCCGGTGACGCCGGTGAGCTCGGCCCGCGCCCACGCGGTCAGGTCGCCGACGCGGGCGCGGATGAGCTCCGGGATCTGGGTGGCCAGGACGCTCGAGCGCAGGCGGGCGGTAAGCGCGCCGGCAGCGCCAGGGGGTGTGGGCGCAGCCGGCGCGGCCGCCGCCGCGCGCAGGTCAGCGGTCGGGTCGTTGGAGAGCACGAGCGCGCGGCCGTAGACGCCGGCGCGGGCGACGAGCTCGCCGTTGCTCGTGAGCGTGTAGGCGCCGTCGCGGTGGTCGATCTTCAGGTCGCCGGGCACCGGCCGCCGGCGAGGCCGGCGAGCGTGTCGATGCGCCCGAGCTTGGTCGCCCAGTCGCCGGGGTCGGGGGGCTCGAAGCGCGCCGTGAGGTGGTTGAGGTCGAGGGTCGTGCTCGTCACCGTGCCGTTGGGCCCGAGGTTGTTCAGGTCGGGCTTCAGGAAGCCGGGGAGCTGGTCGAGCAGGTCGAGCTCCTGCAGCAGCCCGGCCTGGCGGGCGAAGGCGAGGGTATGCGCCGGGTCGCGCAGCCCGACGACGAGCGGCGCGCTGCCTCTCGCCTGCGGCGGCTGCGGGCCGGTGGCGAGCGGCAGGTCGGCGGGCGTCAGGCCGACGGGGTCGGCGGTGACGCGAAACGGGACGCGCACCTGCGCCCCCGCGTCGTCAGCACTGCGGCGCCGTCTCTGAGCGAGCGGCCCCAGGCGGTGTTGGCCGCCTGCGGGGAGCGCTGGGCGAGCAGCGTCTTCGGGTCGAAGGCGACACGCGCGCCGGCCGCGGCCGGCAGCCCCGCGAAGCGCTTGTCGAAGGTCGCGCGCGCGTACTTGGCCGAGGGGGCGCGCGCGGCCGCTTCGGCCGCGTCGAGGTCCGCCGCGCTCGGCGCGACGAGGACCACCCCGTCGCGCGCGGCGGCCGCCGCCCCTCGGGTCGGCCGCGGCGCGGGCGCGTCGGTGGCGAAGGCCAGCCACGCCTTCCCGGCGTCCAGCGCCACGGCCACGCGGCCGCCCACGAGCGCGTGCGCCTGGTCGGCGCTCAGCGCGCCATCCGTGACGCGCGGCGCGAGCTGCTCGACCGCCAGCGCCACGAGCGGCTCGCGCGTGTCGAGGTCGAAGACGACGTCGGCCGAGCCCGCGGGCACGAAGGCGAGCGGCTCGGCCCTGGCGGCCTGCTCGGGCTGTCGTCGCCTCCGCCGCGCAGCAGGACGACGGCCGCCAGCGCCCCGGCGAGGAGCGCGAGCGCGGCGAGCAGCAGCGGGGCGCGGCGGCGGAGCACCGCCGCCACGGTAGCGCCCA
>CAWFMR010000043.1:0-25226 GCA_963816845.1 uncultured Actinomycetes bacterium
CCCGAGGACGTCGAGCTCTGCATGGCACTGCTGAATGAGGCGATCGTCCGCGCCGAGCGCTGGTTCGCCTGCCGCGAGATGGCGCTCGCCGAGCTCGACCTCCGCGCCGTGGACGCCGTTCGCCGGTTGCGCGGCGCAGGCATCCTCGAGTCGTCGGCGACGTGGGACGTCTCATGACCGGGGCGCCGCGGGACGTCACGCCGCTGCCCGACCTCCTGCACGGTCGCTCGCGCGTCGGTCCGGTCAGGGACCGACGGCCCGTGTACGTCGACCTGCTCCCGCCGTGCAACGCCGGCTGCCCGGCCGGGGAGAACATCCAGGCCTGGCTCGCGCATGCCACCGCCGGGCGCCACGAGCAGGCCTGGCGCGAGCTCGTCGCCGACAACCCGCTCCCGGCGATCCACGGGCGCGTCTGCTACCACCCGTGCGAGAGCGTCTGCAACCGCGCCAACCTCGACAGCGCCGTCTCGATCCACTCGGTCGAGCGCTTCCTCGGGGACCTCGCGCGCGAGCGCGGATGGGCGTTCGATCCGCCGGCGCCCAGCACGGGCAAGCGCGTGCTCGTGGTCGGCTGCGGGCCCAGCGGGCTGTCGGCCGCCTATCACCTGGCCCGGCTCGGCCACGAGGTCGAGATCCGCGACGCCGGCGACGAGCCCGGCGGGATGATGCGCTACGGCATCCCGGCCTACCGGATGCCGCGCGACGTGCTCGACGCGCGAGATCGACCGGATCGCAG
Source organism: uncultured Actinomycetes bacterium (assembly GCA_963816845.1). GTDB lineage: Bacteria > Actinomycetota > Thermoleophilia > Solirubrobacterales > Solirubrobacteraceae > JAOPZW01. The sequence continues at coordinate 737 of CAWFMR010000043.1, forward strand.
CGCTCGGTGTGCGCATGACCTGCGGGCACCGGGTCGAGGACCTGGCCGCCGAACGGGAGGAGGGCGGCTTCGACGCCGTCTTCGTCGCGGTCGGCGCCCACCTGTCCAAGCGCGTCGACATCCCGGCCCGCGACGCCGGCCCGATCGTGGACGCCGTGTCCTTCCTGCGCAGCGTCGCCTCCGGCGAGCGCGCCCGTGATCGGGCGCCGCGTGGCGGTCTACGGCGGCGGCAACACGGCGATGGACGCCGCCCGCGTCGCGCGCCGCCTCGGCGCCGACGAGACGCTGATCGTCTACCGGCGCACCCGCGCGCAGATGCCGGCGCACGAGGAGGAGGCGCAGGACGCCGAGCGCGAGGGCGTGCGGATCAACTGGCTGCGGACGATCACGGCCTTCGATGGCCCCGAGCTGCAGGTCGAGGTCATGGAGCTCGACGAGTCCGGCTACCCGCAGCCGACCGGGCGCTTCGAGACCCTGGCCGCGGACACCGTGATCCTGGCCCTCGGCCAGGAGACGGAGAGCGCGTTCATGCGCGCGCTGCCGGGGGTGCAGTTCGAGCGGGACGGCACGGTGAGAGGTCGACGAGACGCTGATGACGGGGTGCCCGGGCGTGTTCGCGGGTGGCGACATGGTCCCCAGCGAGCGCACGGTCACGATCGGGGTGGGGCACGGCAAGAAGGCCGCGCGCCACATCGACGCCTGGCTGCGCGACGCCACCGTGGCCAGCGCACCGAAGCACCCGCTCGCGACGTTCGACTCCCTGCACCTGTGGTTCTTCGGCGACGCCGCGCGCCGCCAGCAGCCCGAGCTCGGCGCGGAGGAGCGCGTCGCCGGATTCGACGAGGTGCTCGGCGGCCTGTCGAGTGACGAGGCGGTCTACGAGGCGGGGCGCTGCCTGTCGTGTGGCAACTGCTTCGAGTGCGACGGCTGCCTCGGCGCGTGCCCGGAGGACGCGGTCATCAAGCTGGGCGTCGGCCACCGCTATCGCTTCGACTACGACCGCTGCACCGGCTGCGGGGCGTGCTTCGAGCAGTGCCCGGTGCACGCCATAGAGATGTTCCCGGAGCCGCAGTGATGCGCACGACGATCGACGGCAACGAGGCCGCCGCCTCGGTGGCCTATCGGCTCAACGAGGTCTGCTGCATCTACCCGATCACGCCGTCGTCGGCGATGGCCGAGCTCGCCGACGAGTGGGCCAGCCGCAAGCAGCCCAACGTGTGGGGCACGGTCCCCGCGGTGGTGGAGATGCAGAGCGAGGGCGGGGCGGCCGGCGCGCTGCACGGCGCTCTGCAGAGCGGCGCGCTGTCGACGACGTTCACGGCGTCGCAGGGCCTGCTGCTGATGATCCCCAACATGTACAAGATCGCCGGCGAGCTGACCCCGGCGGTGATGCACGTCGCTGCCCGGTCGCTGGCGGCGCAGGGGCTGTCGATCTTCGGCGACCACTCAGACGTCATGGCGGTGCGGCAGACGGGCTTCGCGCTGCTCGCCTCGGCATCGGTGCAGGAGGCCCACGACCTGGCGCTCGTGGCGCAGGCCGCGACCCTGCGCACGCGGGTGCCCTTCGTGCACTTCTTCGACGGCTTCCGAACCTCGCACGAGCTCAACACGATCGAGATGCTCTCCGACGACGACCTGCGGGCGCTCGTGCCGGAGGAGTCTCGTACACGCACATCGCGGTCGCGGCCTGTCGCCGGAGCGCCCGTTCATCCGCGGCACGGCCCAGAACCCCGACGTCTACTTCCAGGCGCGCGAGACGGTCAACCCCTTCTACGCCCGGGTCCCCGACGTCGTGGAGGAGGCCATGGCGGAGCTCGGCGCGCGCACCGGCCGGTCGATGCACGTGGTCGAGTACGCCGGGCATCCCGAGGCCGAGCGCGTGCTGGTCGTCATGGGCTCCGGCGCGGAGACCGTGCGCGAGACCGTCGAAGCGCTCAACGAGGGCGGCGCGCGGGTCGGCGTGCTGCAGGTGCGCCTCTACCGGCCGTTCCCCGCCCAGGCGCTGGTCGAGGCACTCCCCGCGGCCGTGCGCCGGATCGCGGTGCTCGACCGCACCAAGGAGCCGGGCTCGATGGGCGAGCCGCTGTTCCTCGACGTCGTCGCCGCGCTGGCCGAGTCGCACGCCGACGGCGAGCGGGCGGTCATGCCGAAGGTCATCGGCGGGCGCTACGGCCTGTCGTCGAAGGAGTTCACCCCCGGGATGGTCGCCGGCGTGTTCGCCGAGCTGGGCCTCAAGCGCCCGCGCCGGCGGTTCACGATCGGCATCGACGACGACGTCTCCGGCACGAGCCTGCCCTACGACCGCGACGCTGGACATCGAGTCGCCCGACACGGTGCGCGCGGTCTTCTTCGGCCTGGGGGCGGACGGGACCGTCGGCGCCAACAAGAACACGATCAAGATCCTGGGGTCCGAGGAGAACCTGCACGCCCAGGGCTACTTCGTCTACGACTCCAAGAAGTCGGGCTCGCAGACGGTGTCGCACCTGCGCTTCGGGCCGCGGCCGATCCGGGCGCCCTACCTGGTGGGGCAGGCGAGCTTCGTCGGCTGCCATCACTTCGGGCTGCTCGACAAGGTCGACGTGCTCGGACGGGCGGCGCCCGGCGCCACGCTGCTGCTCAACTGCCCGCATTCCCCCGGCGACGCCTGGGATGCGCTGTCGCGTCCCATCCAGGAGCAGATCCTCGCCAAGGGCCTCGAGGTCTACGTGATCGACGCGGGCCGGATCGCCCGCGAGGCCGGCCTCGCGGGCCGGATCAACGTGGTCCTGCAGACCTGCTTCTTCGCCATCTCCGGCGTGCTGCCGCGGGAGGAGGCGATCACCCGGATCAAGGAGGCGATCGCCAAGACCTACGGCCGGCGCGGCCTCGATGTGGTCGCAGCGCAACCACGCCGCCGTCGACAGCGCGCTGGAGGGGCTGCAGCGCATGGAGATGCCCGAGGCGGTGACCACCACCCGCGAGCCCGAGCCGATGGTGCCCGCCCACGCGCCCGAGTTCGTCCGCACCGTCACCGCGGAGATGATGGCCGGCCGTGGCGACGATCTGCCGGTCAGCGCATTGCCGGTGGACGGCACGTACCCGAGCGGTACGACCGCGTACGAGAAGCGCAACATCTCCGATCTGGTCGCGGCCTGGGACTCCGAGCTGTGCATCCAGTGCGGCAACTGCAGCTTCGTCTGCCCGCACAGCGTGATCCGCTCCCGGTACTACGACCAGGGCGCTCTGGAGGGCGCGCCGGAGTCCTTCGCGTCGGCGCCGCTGGACGCGGTCGGCCTGCCGGACGCCCGGTACACGCTGCAGGTCTACGTCGAGGACTGCACGGGCTGCGGCCTGTGCGTCGAGGCGTGCCCGGTGACGGCGCCGGGCGACCCGGTGCGCAAGGCCATCAACCTCGGCGGCCCGCGAGCCGCTGGTGGTGCCCGAGCGCGAGAACATCGCCTTCTTCGAGACGCTGCCCGAGAGCGACCGCTCGCGGGTGGACTTCGGCACGGTGCGCGGGACGCAGTTCCTGGAGCCCCTGTTCGAGTTCTCGGGCGCCTGCGCGGGCTGCGGGGAGACGCCGTACATCAAGGTCCTCTCGCAGCTCTTCGGCGACCGGCTCATGGTCGCCAACGCGACTGGCTGCTCGTCGATCTACGGCGGGAACCTGCCGACCACGCCATGGACGAGCGACGCCGCCGGGCGCGGCCCGGCGTGGTCGAACTCGCTGTTCGAGGACAACGCGGAGTTCGGGCTCGGCTTCCGGCTCGCCGCCGACGCGCAGACCGAGCTGGCCCGCCGGCGGCTGGCCGAGCTGCGCGACGTGATCGGCGCCGAGCTGGTCGACGCCATCCTGGAGGCGCCCCAGCTGCGCGAATCGGAGCTCGCCGCACAGCGCGAGCGGGTGGCGGAGCTGACAAGGCGCCTCGAGGGGCTGGACGGCCCCGCCGTGACCGACCTCGTCAGCGTCGTCGATCACCTGGTCCGGCGCAGCGTGTGGATCGTGGGCGGCGACGGCTGGGCCTACGACATCGGGTCCGGCGGCCTCGACCACGTCCTGGCCAGCGGGCGCAACGTCAACGTGCTGGTCCTCGACACCGAGGTCTACTCCAACACCGGCGGGCAGATGTCCAAGGGAACGCCGCTCGGCGCCGTCGCCAAGTTCGCCGCGGCCGGCAAGACGGTGCCGAAGAAGGACATCGCGCTGCAAGCCATCGCCTACGGCAGCGTGTACGTCGCGCGGGTGGCCATGGGCTCCGATCCCCAGCAGACGCTGACGGCCTTCCGCGAGGCGGAGGCGTACGACGGGCCGTCGCTGGTCATCGCCTACAGCCACTGCATCGCGCATGGCATCGAGATGCGCAACGGGCTCGACCAGCAGTACCGCGCCGTGGCCAGCGGCTACTGGCCGCTGATCCGCTACGACCCGATGGCGCGTGCCGGCGGGGGCAACCCGTTCCTGCTCGACTCGCCGCGGCCGCGGATCCCGCTGGCCGACTACACCAACCGCGAGCTGCGCTACCGCACGCTCACGAATTCCGACCCGGCTGAGGCCGAGCGTCTGCATGCCCTGGCCGAGCAGGCCGTCGCCCAGCGCTGGGAGGTCTACGAGGACATGGCGACGCGTGACGGCACTCGGTTCCCGGCGGACGCTCGCAGGGAGCGTTGATGGAGCTGTCCACCGAGTACCTGGGCCTCGCTCTGCGCAACCCGCTGGTGGCGTCGGCCTCGCCGCTGTCGCAGACCGTCGACGACGTGCGTCGCCTGGCCGCCGGAGGCGTCGGGGCCGTGGTCCTCTACTCGCTCTTCGAGGAGCAGCTGCGCCGTGAGGCGGCGCTCAACGCGCGCCTGGCGGACGCCGGCACCGAGAGCTTCGCCGAGTCGCTGTCCTACTTCCCGGCCGAGGCCGAGGAGGAGCCCGGCCCGCGCCAGTACCTGAGCCTGCTCGAGCGCGCCGTGGCGGCGGTCGACGTGCCCGTGATCGCGAGCCTCAACGGCGTCACGCCCGGCGGCTGGACCGACTACGCACGCGCCATGCAGGACGCCGGCGCGGCGGCGATCGAGCTGAACATCTACTACCTGCCCGGCGACCCGCACATCGCCGGTCGCGACGTCGAGCAGCGCTACGTCGACGTCCTGGAGCGCGTCAAGGCCGCCGTGAGCGTCCCCGTGGCGGTCAAGCTGAGTCCGTACTTCAGCTCGGTCGGCGAGATGGCGCTGCGCCTCGACGAGGCCGGTGCCGACGGGCTGGTCCTCTTCAACCGCTTCCTGCAGCCGGATGTCGACGCCGAGACCCTGGCGGTGGTGTCCGGCGTGGGCCTCTCGAGCCCCGCCGAGGCGCGCCTGCCGCGCACCTGGATCGCGCTCCTGCACGGGCGCGTGCGCGCCGCGCTGGCGGCGACCACCGGCGTCGAGGGCCCGGCCGACGTGGCCAAGTACCTGCTGGCCGGGGCCGACGTCGTCATGACCGCGTCCGCGCTGCTGCGCCACGGCCCCGAGCACGCGGCCGTGCTGCTCGACGGTCTGTCCGACTGGATGGCGCGCAAGGGCTTCGAGACCGTCGACGAGCTGCGCGGGCTGCTGTCGGCGGCGCCCGGCGGCGACGCGGCCGAACGCGAGCGCGCCGGTTACGTCAGCGCAATGCGCGTGGCCAACGCCAGCCCGTACGGTTCGTGGTCATGACCGCGACGCAGACGACCACCCCGCCCGGCCCGCTCGCCGCCGACGAGCTGGAGCGCCTGAACGCCTGGTGGCGCGCCGCGAACTACCTGTCGGTCGGCCAGATCTACCTGCTCGCCAACCCGCTCCTGCGCGAGCCGCTGCGCATCGAGCACGTCAAGCCGCGCCTGCTGGGCCACTGGGGCACGACGCCCGGGCTGAACTTCGTCTACGCGCACATCAACCGCGTCATCCGCGCCAACGACCTCGACGCCATCTTCGTCACCGGGCCCGGGCACGGCGGTCCCGGCCTCGTGGCCAGCACCTACCTCGAGGGCACCTACGGCGAGGTCTACCCGAGCATGACGCCCGACGAGGAGGGCCTGCGCCGGCTGTTCCGGCAGTTCTCCTTCCCCGGCGGCATCCCGAGCCACGTCGCGCCCGAGACGCCGGGCTCGATCCACGAGGGCGGCGAGCTGGGCTACGCGCTGGTCCACGCCTACGGAGCGGCGTTCGACAACCCCGACCTGCTCGTCTGCTGCGTGGTGGGCGACGGCGAGGCGGAGACCGGTCCGCTCGCGGCCAGCTGGCACTCCAACAAGTTCGTGGACCCGGCGCGCGACGGCGCGGTGCTGCCGATCCTGCACCTCAACGGCTACAAGATCGCCAACCCGACCGTCCTGGCGCGCATCCCGCACGACGAGCTGCGCGCGCTGCTCGTCGGCTACGGCCACGAGCCCTACTTCGTGGAGGGCGACGACCCGGCGACCATGCACCAGCTCATGGCCGAGACGCTCGACCAGGTGGTCAGCGACATCGCCGCCATCCAGGCGCGTGCTCGCGAAGGCGACACCGAGCGGCCGCGCTGGCCGATGATCGTCCTGCGCACGCCCAAGGGCTGGACGGGGCCCAAGGAGGTCGACGGCCAGCCGATGGAGGGCACCTTCCGCGCCCACCAGGTGCCGCTGGCGAAGCTGGCCGAGAACCCCGAGCACCTCGCGGCGCTCGAGGCGTGGATGCGCTCGTACCGCCCCGAGGAGCTGTTCGACGAGAACGGCCGGGTCGCCGCCGAGATCACGGCGCTGGCCCCCGAGGGCGAGCGGCGCATGGGCGCCAATCCGCAACGCCAACGGCGGGCTGCTCCTGCGCGACCTGTCGCTGCCCGACTTCCGCGACTACGCGGTGGCGATCGACGCCCCGGGGACGACGAGCAGCGAGGCCACGCGCGTGCTCGGCGGCTGGCTGCGCGACGTCATGCGCGCGAACGCCGGCGAGGCCAACTTCCGTGTCTTCGGCCCCGACGAGACCGCCTCCAACCGGCTCAGCGCGCTCTTCGAGGTGACCGACCGCGCCTGGATGGCCGAGCGCCGCGGCGGCGACGACCACCTCGCCCCCGACGGCCGCGTGATGGAGGTCCTCAGCGAGCACCTGTGCCAGGGCTGGCTGGAGGGCTACCTGCTGACCGGCCGTCACGGGCTGTTCAACTGCTACGAGGCCTTCATCCACATCGTGGACTCGATGTTCAACCAGCACGCGAAGTGGCTGAAGGTCACGCGCGGCATCCCGTGGCGGCGGCCGATCTCGTCCCTGAACTACCTGCTGTCCTCGCACGTGTGGCGCCAGGACCACAACGGCTTCTCCCACCAGGACCCGGGCTTCATCGACCACGTCGTCAACAAGAAGGCCGAGATCATCCGCGTCTACCTGCCGCCGGACGCCAACACGCTGCTGTCGGTCATGGACCACTGCCTGCGCAGCCGCGACTACGTCAACGTGGTGGTGGCGGGCAAGCAGCCCACGCTGGACTGGCTGTCGATGGACGACGCGATCCTGCACTGCACGCGCGGCATCGGCACGTGGGACTGGGCCAGCAGCGACGCCGGCGCCGAGCCCGACGTGGTCCTGGGCTGCGCGGGCGACGTCCCCACGCTCGAGGTGCTGGCCGCCACGGCCCTGTTGCGCGAGCATCTGCCCGAGCTGAAGGTGCGCGTCGTCAACGTCGTCGACCTCATGCGCCTGCAGGGCTCAGACGAGCACCCCCACGGCCTCTCCGACCACGAGTTCGACGCGCTCTTCACGGCCAGCCGCCCGGTGATCTTCGCCTACCACGGCTACCCGTGGCTCATCCACCGCCTGACCTACCGGCGCGCCAACCACCACAACCTGCACGTGCGCGGCTACAAGGAGGAGGGCACCACGACGACGCCCTTCGACATGGTCATGCTCAACGACATGGACCGCTTCCACCTCGTGATCGACGTGATCGACCGCGTGCCGGGCCTCGGGCCCCGCGCGGCCCACCTGCGCCAGCAGATGGTCGACGAGCGCCTGCGCCACCGCGCGTACACGCGCGAGCACGGCGACGACTCGCCCGACGTGCGCGAGTGGACCTGGCCGCACTAGGCGGCTGACCCCGTCCAGCGTGCGCGTCCTCGTCGTCAACGCGGGCTCCAGCAGCCTCAAGCTCCGTCTGCTCGGGCCCGGCGACGAGCTCGAGGCCGACCACGACCTGGCGCCGGACGACGGCGACGCGCTCGCGGCGGCGCTCGCGGACGTGCCCGCGCCGGACGCCGTCGGCCATCGCGTCGTGCACGGCGGCGAGCGCTTTCGCGACGCCGTGCTCGTCGACGACCGCGTCGTGGAGGCCTTGGGCGAGCTCACCGACCTCGCGCCCCTGCACCAGCCCGCGGCCCTGGCCGGCATGGCCGCCGTCGGCCGTGCCCTGCCCGACGTGCCCGCGGTCGCCTGCTTCGACACGGCGTTCCACGCCACGCTGCCGGCGGCGGCCGCGACCTACGCCCTGCCCCGCGAGTGGCGCGAGCGCTTCGGCGTGCGGCGCTTCGGCTTCCATGGCCTGTCGCACGCCTACGCCTCGCGCCGCGCCGCGGCACCGCGGGTCGTGAGCTGCCATCTCGGCGCGGGCGCGTCGCTGGCCGCCGTGCGCGACGGCATCTGCGTGGACACGACGATGGGCTTCACGCCGATGGAGGGCCTCGTCATGGCGACGCGCGCGGGCAGCGTCGATCCCGGGCTCGTGCTGTGGCTGCTGCGTCACGGGGTCGACGCCGATGCCCTCGAACAGGGGCTCGACCGCGAAGGCGGCATCCGCGGGCTGGCCGGCGACGCCGACATGCGCGCCGTCCTCGCGCGCGACGACGACGACGCCCGGCTGGCGATCGACGTCTACGTCCACCGCCTCGGGGCGCAGATCGCCGCGATGGCGGCTGCCCTCGGCGGCCTCGACGCGCTCGTCTTCACGGGCGGCGTGGGCGAGCACGCGCCGGAGGTCCGCGCGCGGACGGCGGCGGGGCTGGGGTTCCTCGGGGTGCAGCTCGACGCCGAGGCCAACGCGCACGCCGCGGCCGACGCGGAGATCGGTGCGCCGGGCGCGCCGGCGCGCACGCTCGTCGTCACCGCGCGCGAGGACCTCGAGGTCGCCCGGCAGGTGCGCGCGCGGCTCGCCGCGCATCCGTAGGAAGCCGCACGCACTCGGGGAGAGCACCACGATGGCGTCCGCACGCCGCGACACGATGATGGCGCGATGCCGCGGCGGGAACGCGATCGACCATGACGTCGCTCGAGCTCGCCCGTTGGCAGTTCGGGATCACGACGCTGTACCACTTCATCTTCGTCCCCGTCACGATCGGGCTGGCGACCTTCACCGCCTTCTGCCAGACCCGCTGGTACCGCACCGGGGCCGAGCACTGGCTGCGTGCGACGCGCTTCTGGGGCAAGCTGCTGCTGATCTCGTTCGCCCTCGGCGTGGCGACGGGGATCGTCCAGGAGTTCCAGTTCGGGATGAACTGGTCGGACTACTCGCGCTTCGTGGGCGACATCTTCGGCGCCCCGCTGGCGATGGAGGGCCTGGCGGCGTTCTTCGTGGAGTCGACCTTCCTGGGGCTGTGGATCTTCGGCTGGGGGAAGCTGTCGCCGGGCGTGCATCTGGCCTGCGCGTGGGCCGTGGCGGGCTCCACGGCGCTGTCGGCGTACTTCATCCTGGCGGCGAACTCGTGGATGCAGCACCCGGTCGGCTACGACATGCACGCCGGACGGGCGCGCCTGACCAACATCTTCGACGTCCTCTTCAACAACACGGCCGTCTACGCGTTCGTCCACACGATGCTCGCGGCGCTCCTCACGGCCGGGATGCTCGTCGTCGCCGTCTCGGCCTGGCACATCCGCCGCGGCAGCGAGGGCGCGGGCGTGTTCGGCGGCTCGATCCGGCTCGCCCTGCCGATGGTGGTGATCGCCGCCTTCCTGCAGTTCTTCGTCGGGCACTTCGACGGGGTGCTCATGTCCAAGCAGCAGCCGATGAAGATGTCGGCCGCCGACGCGGTCTTCGAGACCAAGGACGGTGCGGGGCTGTCGCTCTTCGCGACGGGCGACTTCAAGTCCAATCCGGAGGGCCTGAACCGCAACGTGCAGATCCCCAACCTGCTCTCGTGGATCTCGACCGGCTACCCGCGCGGGGAGATCAAGGGCGTCAACGACATCAACCGCGAGTACCGGGCGAAGTACGGGCCCGGCGAGTACGCGCCCGTCATCGCCGTCGTCTACTGGACCTGGCGGGCGATGATCGCCACCGCGGTGCTCATGTTCCTGGTCGGCGCGTGGGGGTGGTGGCGGCTGCGCCAGGGACGGCTCAAGGAGTCCCGGCGCTTCCTGACCTGGGCGGTGCCCGCCGCCATCCTGCCGTTCGTCGGCTCGCTGACGGGGTGGACGTTCACCGAGATGGGGCGCCAGCCGTGGGCGGTCTTCGGGCTGCTGAAGACCCACGACGCCGGATCGCCGAGCGTGAGCACGGCCGAGGTGCTGATCAGCCTGGTCGGGTTCACGCTGCTCTACGGCGTGCTGGCGGCGATCGCCGGGCGCGTCTTCCTGCGCACGGCGCGCAAGGGACCGGTCCCCGAGGGCACGGCCGAGGAGCCGGGTCAGGAGCTGGCGCTCGCCTACTGACCTCATGCGCGACTACACGACACTCCAGGTCATCTGGTTCCTGCTCATCTCGGTCCTCTGGCTGGGCTACTTCGTGCTCGAGGGCTTCGACTTCGGCGTCGGCATGCTCATGCGCGTCGTCGGTCGCACCGAGGCCGAGCGCCGCGCCGTGCTGCATTCGATCGGGCCGCTGTGGGACGGCAACGAGGTGTGGCTGCTGGTCGCCGGCGGTGCCACCTTCGCCGCCTTCCCGCAGTGGTACGCGACCCTGTTCTCCGGCTTCTATCTGGCGCTCTTCCTGATCCTGGTCGCGCTCATCGTGCGCAACGTCGCCTTCGAGTTCTGGGGCAAGGGCGACAGCGAGCAATGGCGCACGCGCTGGGAGTGGGCGATCATGGCCGGCAGCTTCCTGCCCGCGCTGCTGTGGGGCGTGGCCTGGGCCAACATCGTCCACGGCGTGCCCATCGACGCCCACGGCGAGTACACGGGCACGCTGTTCACGCTGCTGAACCCCTACGCGCTGCTCGGCGGGCTGGCCACGCTCGCGCTCTTCCTCGCCCACGGGGCGATCTTCCTCAGCCTGCGGACCACGGCCGAGGTCGAGCAGCGCGCGCGGGCGGTCGCCGCGCGCGTGGCGCCGCTGGCGGCGGGCCTCGTGATCGCCTTCCTGGCGTGGACCCTGCTGCACCAGGACGGCATCGAGGTGCTCTCCGCGATCTGCGCCGTGGGCGCGGCGATCCTCGTGGTGGCCGCCGCGGCCCTCGCGGGACGCCAGCCGGCGCGGGCCTTCGGCGCCACGTGCGGCGTCATCGTCCTCTTCTTCGTCGCGCTCTTCGCCGACCTCTTCCCGCACGCGATGGTCTCGACGACGAACGCCGCGTACAGCCTCACCCTCAACGAGGCCGCGTCGTCGCGCTACACGCTCTCGGTCATGACGGTCGTCGCCGTGCTGCTCGTGCCGTTCGTCCTGCTCTACCAGGGCTGGACCTACTGGGTCTTCCGCCGCCGGGTCTCGGCCGAGGACTTCGGCGACGTGCGCACCCCGCTCGACCTGCTCCCGGGCGCGCCGCAGGAGCACGGTGGTGGCGGGCCCAGCCGGCGTCTGAGGCGGCCCCGCGCAGCGCCCGGCGCGAGACGCAGCGCCGGCTCGCGCGGGTCAGCCCGGCCGCCCGCGCGCACCTGGCGGCGACGGTCGCGCTCGGCCTCGTCTCGACGGCCCTCGTCATCGCGCAGGCGACGCTGCTCGCCCACGTGGTGGCACGTGTCTTCCTGGGCGGCGCCGCGGTGGCCGACGTCGCGTCCTCGCTGTGGTGGCTGTTGGCGGTGAGCGTGGCCCGCGGGCTGGTCGCCGCGGGCTTCGAAGCGACAGGGCGCTACGGCGCTGCGCGCGTCATGGCGGGCCTGCGAGGGCGGCTCGTGCGCCATCTGCTGCTGGCGCGGCCGGGCGACCTGCACGACGAGCAGGCGGGCGAGCTGGCGGCCACCGCCGTCCAGGGCGTCGACTCGCTCGAGGCCTACTTCGCGCGCTACCTGCCCCAGGCGATCCTCTCGGTCCTGGCGCCGCCCTTGATCCTCATCTGGGTCCTGCCGCGCAACTGGGAGTCGGCGGCGATCCTCGCCGTCACCGTGCCGCTGATCCCCATCTTCATGGTCCTCATCGGCATGGCCGCCGAGCAGCGCACGCGCCGGCGCTGGCGGATGCTGGCCGCTCTCGGCGCGCGCTTCCTCGATGTCGTCTCCGGCCTCGAGACCCTGCGCGCGTTCGGCCGCGAGCACGCTGCCGCGCAGGCGATCGACGACGCGGGCGAGCGCTACCGCCGCGAGACGATGGCGACGCTGCGCGTCGGCTTCCTCTCGGCGCTCGTGCTCGAGCTGCTGGCGACGCTCGGCACGGCGCTCGTCGCGGTCACCGTCGGCGTCCAGCTCGCCTCCGGGTCGCTCGCGCTCGAGGCGGGGCTGACCGTCCTCATCCTCGCTCCTGAGCTCTACGCGCCGCTGCGCGAGCTCGGCGCGCAGTACCACGCCGGCGCCGACGGGCTGGCCGGCGCCGAGCGGATCCTCGAGGTGCTGGACCTGCCCGCCGGCGTGGCGGTGCGCGAGCCGGTGCTCGATGCCCCCGATCCTGCGCGCGCCGCCGTCTCGCTGACCGACGTGGGCTTCGCGTACGCCGGACGCGGCGCGCCGATCCTCGACGGCGTGAGCCTCACGCTCGCGCCGGGCGCCACCACGGCGCTCGTGGGCCCGAGCGGAGCGGGAAAGACGACGCTCGCGAGGATCGTCGCCCGCCTCGCCGACCCGCAGTCCGGGACGGTCACCTGCGACGGCGTGGACCTGCGCCACGTCGACCCGCGCGCGTGGCGCGCACGCGTCGCGTGGGTGGAGCAGCGCGCCACCCTGTTCGCCGGCACGGTCGAGGACAACGTCCGGCTGGCGCGGCCGGGGGCCTCGTCCCACGAGGTGGCGCGGGCGCTGCGCGCCGCGGGCGCCGCGGAGCTGGTCGCCGCCCTGCCCGACGGCGCCCGCACGCGCGTGGGCGACGGCGGGCGACGGCTCTCCGCCGGGCAGTCGCGGCGCATCGCCCTGGCGCGCGCCTTCCTCGACGACGCCCCGCTCGTCGTGCTCGACGAGCCCACCGCGCACCTGGATCCGGAGTCGGCGGCGGCGATCGAGGCCGCCATCGCGCGCCTGGCCGAGGGCCGCACCGTGCTGCTCGTCACCCATCGGACCGAGCTGGCGGCGCGCTGCGATCGCGTGGTGGAGCTGCGCGACGGGCGCATCGCCGCGGCGGGGGAGTACGCGGCGGCCGAGGTGGCGGCATGACGGCGAGCAGCGCCGCGCTGTGGCGGATGGCGGCGGCCACGCGCTCGCGCTGGAGGCTGCTGGGCGCCTCGACGGCCCTGGCCGCCGGCGCGGTGCTGGCCGGCGTCGGGCTGCTCGCGACCTCGGGCTACCTCATCAGCCGCGCGGCCCAGCGCCCCGACATCCTCGCCCTCGGCGTGGCCATCGCGGCCGTCCGGTCGCTGGCCATCGCGCGCGCCACGCTGCGCTACGGCGAGCGCCTGGTCTCCCACGAGCTCGCCTTCAGAACCCTCGCCGACCTGCGCCGGCGCTTCTTCGATCGGCTCGTCCCGCTCGTGCCGGGCGGCCTGCCCGGCGTCGGGCGCGCGCAACTGCTCAGCCGCTTCGTCGCCGACGTCGACCGCCTGCAGGACCTGTACCTGCGGGCGATCGCTCCCGTGGCGGTGGCGCTCGTCGCGGGGAGCGCCAGCGTGCTCATCGCCTTTCTCATGGCGCCGGCGGCGGGGGCCGTCCTCGCGGCGGGCCTGCTCGCCGGCGGCGTCGTGGTCCCGGGCCTGACCCGCGCGGCGGCGCGCGCCGCGGGGCGCCGGCAGGCGCGCGATCGCGCCGAGCTCACCACGACGATCGTCGAGGCGGCGGGCGGCGCCTCGGAGATCGCGATGGCCGGCCGCGAGCGCGACTGGATCGAGCGGGCCGACCGCCAGGGTGCCCGCCTGGCCTCCATCCAGCGCCGCGACGCGCTCGCCGCCGGGCTCGCGGGCGGCCTCATGACCGCGGTGACGGGCGTCACGGCCGCCGCCGTGGCGCTCGTCGCGATACCCGCCGTCCGCCAGGGCGAGCTGGCCGGGGTCCTGCTGGCCGCGGTGATCCTGCTCGCGATGGCGGCCTTCGAGGCGGTCCGCCCGTTGGCGGCGGCCGCCGCCAGCATCGACGCCTGCGCCGCCGCGGCGACCCGCATCGAGGACGTGCTCGCCGCGCCGGAGCCCGTCGCCGATCCCGCTCGCGCCGGTCGACCTGCCCGCCGACGGCGCCCTCGAGCTGCGCGACGTGCGCTTCCGCTACGGCGACAGCGGCCCGTGGCTGCTCGACGGCGCCGACCTGCGCCTCGCGCCCGGCCGTGCGGTGGCGCTCGTGGGCCCCAGCGGCAGCGGCAAGACGACGCTCGCCGAGCTGCTGGTGCGCTTCCGCGACCCCGTGGCGGGCGACGTCGCGCTCGGCGGCGTCGCGATCCGCGACGCGGCGCAGGACGACCTGCGCGCAGCCGTCTGCCTCGGAGCCCAGGACGCCCACCTGTTCGCCGGCACGCTGGCCGAGAACCTCGCGCTGGCCCGCCCCGGCGCGTCGCCGGCCGACCTCGAGCACGCCCTGACGCGGGTCGGCCTCGGGCCGTGGCTCGCGTCGCTGCCCGACGGGCTGGCCACGACGGTCGGCGAGCATGGGGCGAAGGTCTCCGGCGGCCAGCGCCGGCGCATCGCCGCGGCGCGGCTGCTGCTCTCGCCGGCGCGCTTCCTGATCGCCGACGAGCCCGCCGCGCACCTCGATGCCAGCGGCGCCGCGGCGCTCATGAGCGAGCTGGCCGATGAGGCCCGCGCGGGGCGCGGCGTGCTCGTCATCGCCCACGAGCCCCACGGCCTGGAGTGCTTCGACGAAGTGTTCACCCTGCGGCGCCGGGCGGCTCGACTAGGCTGACCTCGCAGCCGCGCGTTTCCGGTGAAAGGAGCGGCGATGGAGGGTTCCCAACGGCGCCAGCTGCTGGTCTCCAAAGGGTGGATCCAGGCGGTCGTCCTGGTCATGCTCGTCGGGTTCTTCATCCTCGGCCTGCTCGCCTACCGGACCTACATGGCGCACCCGCCGGTGCCCCAGCGCGTGGTCGATGCGCAGGGCCGCGTCCTCTACAGCGGCAAGGACATCTCGAAGGGCCAGCAGGTCTTCCTGCACAACGGCCTCATGGAGTACGGGTCGGCCTTCGGCCACGGCGCCTATCTCGGCCCCGACTTCACCGCCGACTACCTGCGCCGCTCGTCCGATCTCGTCAAGCGCTTCTACGGTGGCAACGCGTCGGACTCGGCCGCGCGCAGGACGATCGCGGACTTCCGCACCAACCGCTACGACAAGCGCACGAAGACGCTGACGCTCACCGCGCCGCAGGCCCAGGCCTTCCGCGCGCTCGTGCCGTACTACAGCCGCTTCTTCTCCGACCCGACGACCGAGCACGGCCTGCGGCCCAACGCGATCACCGACCGCACGCAGCTGCGCCAGCTGACCGCGTTCTTCGCCTGGACGGCGTGGGCGGCGTCGACCGACCGCCCCGGTCACGACTACTCCTACACCAACAACTGGCCCTCGGAGCCGCGCGTCGACAACAAGCCGACGGCCGACGTGATCGTGTGGTCGGTGCTGTCGCTGATCGCGCTGCTCGGCGGCATCGGTGTGCTCTTCGCCGCCTTCGGGCGCTGGGGGCGCAGGCTGGGATGGCACGGGCGCGAGCAGGCCACGCTGTCCTTCCGCGCTCCCGGCGACGTCGCGCTCACGCCGGCGCAACGCGCGTGCGCGTGGTTCTTCTTCGTGATGGCGGCGCTGTTCCTCCTGCAGACCCTCGTCGGCGCGGCGTCGCAGCACTACCGCGCCGAGATCGACAGCTTCTTCGGCTTCGACCTGGCGAAGGTCTTCCCCTACAACCTGCTGCGCACCTGGCACGTCCAGCTCGCGCTGTTCTGGGTGGCGACCTCGTTCGTCGCGGCCGGCATCTTCCTGGCGCCGATGATCGCCAGGCGCGAGCCCAAGCACCAGGGCAAGCTGGCCTTCGCGCTGCTCGGCGCGCTCGCCGTGGTCGTCTTCGGGACGCTGATCGGCTCCTACCTCGGCGTGCACGGCGTGCTCCAGAACGCCGCGTCCAACTGGTTCGGCCTGCAGGGCTTCGAGTACCTCGACCTCGCGCGCCTGTGGCAGGTCCTGCTGTCGATCGGGCTCTTCTTCTGGGTGTTCATGCTGTGGCGCGTCCTGCGCCGGCGCCTGGCCGCCGAGCACGCGGGCAACATGCCGTGGCTGTTCTTCCTGGCCGCGTGCGCCATCCCCGCCTTCTACGCCGTGGGGCTGATCGCCCGCACGGCCGACAACTTCACCACCACCGAGTTCTGGCGCTTCTGGGTGGTTCACCTGTGGGTCGAGGACTTCCTGGAGCTCTTCACCACGGTGATGGTCGCCTACATGTTCGTCCTGCTCGGCGTGGTGCGCGAGAAGATCGCGCTCACCGTGGTGTTCCTCGACATCATCCTGTACTCGGTGGGCGGGGTGGTCGGGACGATGCACCACCTGTACTTCTCCGGCGAGCCGGCCGAGCACATGGCGCTGGGCGCGTTCTTCTCGGCCGCCGAGGTGCTGCCGCTGACCTTCCTGACCGTCGAGGCGTGGTCGTTCCTGCAGCTCGGCGCCGCGCAGCAGTCGCGCTCGCAGACGCCGTTCCCGCATCGCTGGGCGGTGATGTTCCTCGTCGCCGTCGGCTTCTGGAACTTCCTGGGCGCCGGCATCTTCGGCTTCCTCATCAACCTGCCGATCGTCTCCTACTACGAGATCGGCACCGCCCTGACCGCCAACCACGGCCACGCGGCGATGATGGGCGTCTACGGGATGCTCGCCCTCGGTCTGGCGCTGTTCTGCCTGCGCTACCTGATCCCGGCCGAGCGGTGGCCGGAGAAGTGGGCGCGGATCTCGTTCTGGTCGACGAACATCGGCCTGGCCTGGATGTGCTTCGCGACGCTGCTGCCGCTCGGGATCCTGCAGCTCTACAAGTCCGTGAACGACGGCTACTTCGAGGCGCGCCAGCTGAAGTTCCTCACGAACGACACCAACCACCTGATCGAGTGGCTGCGGCTCCCGGGGGACATCGTCTTCATCGTCGGCGGAGCCGTCCCGGCGCTCTACATCGCGTACCTCGGCATCCGTCACACCGTCAAGCGCGTCACGCTCGACGAGCCCGACGACATCCTCTTCACCGAGCTCTCCGGGCCCGCCGGCATCGTCACGGCCGGGAGCGACGAGGCGACCGCCGCGAGGCTGACATGACGCCCGAGGTGGTCCTCGTCGCGGGCTACGCCGGGCTGCTCATCGCCGGCGCCTTCGTCCTGGAATGGCTGTCGGCCCACACCCACCGGCGCTCGCTGCGCTACCGCACCGCGGGCTTCGCCTACGACGCCGACCACGACCACTGGGAGTGCCCGCAGGGCGAGCACCTGTGGCCGCACGAGTTCGACCACCAGCGCCGGCTCGTGCGCTATCGCGCCAAGGCCCACGTCTGCAACGCGTGCCCGCTCAAGGAAGCCTGCACCGACTCCGACCACGGGCGCGAGATCGTCCGCCCGCTGGACCCGTGGCCGCACTCGGAAGCCGGCCGCTTCCACCGCGCCATCTCCCTGATGATGGTCGGTGCTCGGCGCTTCTCGCTCGTCGTCGTCGAGGCTGCCCGCCACCACGATGGGCCCGAACTGGCGCTGCTGGCCGCGGTGCTGGTGGCCGGCGCGGCCGCGGCCCGCTGGCTGGCGCGCGACCTGCGCGTCCACCCGGCCAACTTCCCGGCTCCCAGCCCGTCGCAGGGGCTGAGGATGGTGGTCACCGGCGCCGATGGGGACCCGAAGGCCCGCCGGGTGCCATGAAGCGCTCGGCGGCCCTCGCGGCGCTGTCGCGCGACCATCACCACGCCCTCGAGGCGGCGCTCCGGCTGCGCCGTGCGGGCGCCGGGGACCTCGATGCGGCCGTCGCCCATCTGCAGGCCTTCTGGGAGCCGCGCGGACGCCGGCACTTCGAGATCGAGGAGCGGCTCATCCTGCCGGCCCTGCCGCCGACCGACGTCGACTGGGGCGAGGCCATCGCGCGCGTCCGCGACGAGCACGCGCGGATCCGCGCCGCGGTCGACACCCTCGCCACCGGCGGGGGCGAGGCGCCGCTCGAGGCCGCGCACGGGCTCGGACAGCTGCTGCACGATCACGTCCGCTTCGAGGAGCGCCAGCTCTTCGGCTTGCTCGAGGCGCGCCTGCCCGAGCCCGACCTCGAGCGCCTCGGGGAGGCGATCGAGCGCGCGGAGGCGAGCGGGGCCTAGCAGCGCAGGTCAGTCCAGCTGAGCGCAGGAGGGTTGCCACCCAATCGGCGTCGAGGCGCTCGAGCCGGCGCTTGCGCAGGTTCTCGCGCGCGATCCAGCGCAGGTCGCGGTCGCCGCTGCTGCGCCGCGTGCGCCACCAGAGCCTCGAAGGCCGGTCGCCCTACCTCGGGAGCCGCCGCGACGGCGACGCTCCAGCAGTAGCCGAGCCCCTTGCGAAGGGCCTTGAACTCGTCGGAGCGACGCTGGTCGGGGCCGGCGGAGGTCACCCCGTCGGTCGCCTGCTCGAGCACGGCCAGCACGGCCTGCACGCGCGGCGGATCGGTGAGCAGGACGGGCTCGCAGAGCGCTGCGGCCGCCGCACGGCGTTCGAGCCAGGACCCGTGCGCCCAGCCGGCCATCGCCGTCGCCAGGCCCTGGAAGTCGTCGGCGCCCCAGCGCTGGAGCGCCATCGCCACGGCTTCGCGGACGCGCCAGCGCGAGTCGTCGGCGTGCGTGCGCAGCTCGTCCAGCGCGCTCGCATCGCCCTCGGCGAGCAGCCGGCCGAGGCCGACCACCCCGCAGAAGGCGAGGAACTCCCCGGCGCCGCCGGTGGGCGCCGCCTGTGCGTCGAGCGCCGCCCAGCGCCGCAGCTGCGCCGCGTCGCACACCCGCGCCGCCGCCAGGCCCAGCTCGATGTTCCCGCGCGGCCCCGGCAGACCCGAGTGCTCGAGCAGATAGGGCTCGGGGTCGTCGAGCCCGTCCAGCGCGCGGGCGTAGTCCTCGACCTTGCTCATGTCAGCGCAGCCAGATGCGGATGTGCTCGCGGATGCGCTCGACGAGCTCGCGGACCTCGCCGGTCGCCTCGCCGTAGGCGGGGGCCACGAGCACGTAGCTGCGCGGGAAGGCCAGGCCCTCGACCGCGACGGCGGTGAAGTCGGTCTGGGCGATCACGTGGCGGCTGAGGAGGACGGGCGCGCGGCGGCCGCGCGCCTCGGCGATGGCCGCGCGCGGGGTGGCGGCCTCCACCAGCGGCGCGGCGGCGTGGAGGTCGTCGGCGGCGAGGACCGCGTCGACCGTCCAGCGCGCGTTGGAGGACGGGTCGCGCACGACCATGGGCGTGGCCAGGAAGCGCTTTCGGGTCACCGTGCCGCGCGCGGCCCAGGCGTGGCCGGGCGGAACCGCGCAGACGATCGCGTCGTCGACGAGCTCGGTCTCGCGCACGCCGGGATTGGGGGTGTGGTTGGGCCGCGAGGCGGCCACGCCGACGTCGGCCCGCCCATCGGCGACCAGCGCACGCACGACCTGCGAGTTGGCCGTCACCAGCTCGACCGCGAGCTGCTGGCGCGCGTTGAGGTCGGTCAGCAGCGCCGCGACGAACGCCTCGGTCGCCGAGTGGCTGGCGGCCAGGCGCACGACGGCGCCGGTCTGGCGGATCCCGACCATGACCTCGGCGACCTGGTCGGCGGCCTCCAGCAGCGGGCGCGCGTGGCGGTACAGCCGCCGCCCGGCTCCGGTGAGGGTCACGCCCCGCGCCGAGCGCTCGAGAAGACGCGCTCCGACCTTGGTCTCGAGCGACGCCAGGCGCTTGGACAGCGATGGCTGCGAGACGCGCAGGCGCACGGCGGCGCGTCCCAGGCTGCCGAGGTCGGCCGCGACGCAGAAGCCGCGCAGCTCGTTGAGCTCGGGGGTGGCGGGTGGCGTGGCCACGGCGCCACGATACCGACCAAGGTCATGCGTGTCACGCATGGCAACGACACTGTCTCGGGCGGCCGACGCCCGGATTGCGCCGAACTACGGACAGCAGTGCGTGGTTTACCCCATTCCATATGGGCATGAGGCGGACGCCGTCTGCGCATGACTTTTCGGGCCACAGAACGCCCATCGCAGTGCTCCTTCGCCGATCCTCGACACAGCACAGGAGATCACCGAAGAGGAGCACTTCCATGGCGACGGACTTCCACCCAGATACCGAGCAGACGAGCTCTGCGGCGGACATCGACTACCACGCGGCCGAGGGTCTCCCCAGCCCCGCGGCTGCTCCTGCGAGCGAGGGCAGGGTGCGCCAGGAGTGGATGATGGTCGGCATCGGCCTGGCCGCCCTCGCGGCCGTCCTGGCCATCGTCGTCTCGGTCTTCGCGTTCGCGTCGTCCGGCGGCTCGGGCGAGACGACCACCGTCGTCAAGCACGCCTCCGCGGCGACCCCGGCGGCTGCCGCCCCGGCCAAGGCGCCGACGCTGGCCGACGCCAAGGGCGTGGCCTTCGAGAAGTACGCCAAGGTCGATCCGACGCTCCCGGCCGTGCCCGCCGGCGCCGTGAAGAAGTTCACCGTCGACGTCTTCCAGCACGTCACCCAGGTCGACCCCAACCTCGCGCCCACCGAGGCGTGGAGCTACGCCGTCAACGGCAAGGCCTACCGCGGCACCGCCGCCAGCCCGCCGATCGTCGTCAACCAGGGCGACCGGGTGCACATCACCTTCGTCAACGGCGGCTCGAAGAAGATGGCCGTCAACATGGCCCACTCGATCGACTTCCACTCGGCCGAGGTCGCGCCCAACAAGAGCTACGTCGACGTCGCTCCCGGCAAGAAGCTGACGATCGACTTCGTCGCCAAGCACCCCGGCGTGTTCATGTACCACTGCGCCACGCAGCCGGTGCTCATGCACACGAGCGCCGGGATGATGGGGATGATGGTGGTCAAGCCGCGCAACCTGCCGCCCGTGGACAAGGAGCTGTGGCTGACGCAGGAGGAGTTCTACCTCGGCGCCCCCGGCAAGCCGGCCGACATGGCCAAGATGGCCGCCGAGACCCCCGACGTCATGGCCTTCAACGGCTATGCCAACCAGTACAAGGCCAGCCCGATCACCGTGCGCCGCGGCGAGAGGATCCGCATGTACGTCCTCGACGCCGGCCCGAGCAAGTGGAGCGCCTTCCACGTCATCGGCACCGTCTTCGACACGACCCACGTCGAGGGCGTCGTCGGCCACGACTCGCAGACCGTGTCGTTCGCGCCCAGCCAGGGCGGCTGGGTCGAGTTCACGCTCGACCACGAGGGCAACTACCCGTTCGTGACGCACTCCTTCGGCGACATGGTCAAGGGGGCCGCCGGCATCCTGCACACCACCGGCGCGCCCAAGGTCGCCGCTCCGGCGCCGGCGCCCGCGGCCGCCGCCGGCCACGCGATGGGCGCCATGAAGGCCGACGTCAACGCGACGCTGGGCGAGATGTTCGTCAAGGCCGACACGACCTCGGTGAAGGCGGGCAAGGTGACCTTCGCGGTCAAGAACACGGGCGGGACCATGCACGGGTTCGGCATCGTCGCCGCGCCGGCCAAGGCGCCGGGCGGGATGCTCGACCCCTCCACGCTGGTGGCCAAGGGCAAGGAGCTCCCGGCGGGGGCCGGCGAGACGGTGACGGCGCAGCTCAAGCCGGGCAGCTACGAGCTCGTGTGCTTCCTGCCCGGCCACTACGCCGCCGGCCAGAAGCTCGCCTTCCAGGTCAAGTAGGGGACGTCAGCCGGTCGGCGCCGCGGGACGAGCGCGGCGCCCCGGCGGCGCCGCGCCACCCGTGCCGGCGCCGCCGGGCCGCGGCAGGATCCCCGCCTGCTGCGCCTCGGCCTCGAGCTCGTCGCGATGGTCGGGGTGGGCGATGGCGATGAGCGCCCGCGCCCGCTCGGCCAGCGGCCGGCCGCGCAGCTCGGCGATGCCCCACTCGGTCACGACGTGGTCGACGGTGTTCTTCAGCGTCGTCACCACCGAGCCCTCGGTGAGCCGGACCCGGATGCGGCTGCGGCCCTTGCTCGTGACCGAGCGCAGGACGATGAACGCCTGCCCTCCCTCGGCGTACATGGCTCCGCGCGCGAAGTCGGCCTGGCCGCCGCTCGAGGACCAGTAGCGCCCGGCGATGGTCTCCGAGGCGCACTGGCCGTAGAGGTCGACCTCGGTGGTGGCGTTGATCGAGACGAAGTCGCGCTCGCGGGCGATCACCCGCGGGTCGTTGACCCAGTCGACCGGCAGCATCTCGACGGACGCGTTGAGGTGCAGCCAGTCGTAGAGGCGCTGGGTCCCGAGCGCGAAGGTGGCCACCACCTTGTTGCGGCGCAGCTGCTTGCGCGTCCCGGTCACCACGCCGCTCTCCACGAGGTCCGCGACCCCGTCGGAGAGCGCCTCGGTGTGGATGCCGAGGTCGCGGTGGTCGCGCAGGAAGGCGAGGACGGCGTTGGGTACGCCGCCAACGCCGATCTGCAGCGTCGCGCCGTTGGGGATCCGCTCGACGATGTGCGCCGCGATGGCCTCGTCGCGCTCGTCGGGCACGGCCGGCGCCACCTCGACGAGCGGGCGCTCGGCCTCGCAGAAGCCGAGCACCTGGGAGACGTGCAGCTGGTTGAGGCCGAAGGTCCGCGGCATGCGCGGGTTGATCTCCAGGAAGAACGGCACGCGCCCGATGAGCGCGGCCACGTACTCGGCGTTGGTCCCGAGGCTCATGTGGCCATGGCGGTCGGGCGGCGTCGCCGCGGCGATCACGAGCGAGCAGCGCGTGCTCGAGCGCAGGAGCGCAGGGAGCTCGGAGAAGTGGTTGGGCACGAGGTCGCAGCCGCCGTTCCAGTACGCCTCGCGCGTCGCGGCGGCGAGGAAGTAGGAGACGTGACGCAGGTGCGGTGCGTACTCGCCGTGGATGTAGGGCCGCTCGTGCAGGGCGTGCATCTGATGCAGGCGCACGTCCTCGAGGCGCTCGTGGTTGGCCTCGAGCGCGTCGACGAGCGCGACGGGCTCGCCGTTGACCATGGGGACGATGACGTCGGCGCCCGGGACCACGTGCGCGAGCACGTCCTCCGGGGGCCCGGCAACCGGCGGGCGGACTGCGGATGGCACGTCGGGCAGCTTAGGCGGCCGGCGGGGCGAGGGCCGTGGACAGGGCGCGAAGCTCGCGGGGCCCGAGCGCCGCGACGAAGAGGAAGGGCAGCTCGACGATGGGCAGGCCGAGCTCCGCCCGCAGTCGATCGAGCTGGTCCTCCTGCTCGCGCGCGCGGCGCCACGCCATCCGAGCGGGCCGGGCCGCCGCGTGCAGCCGCGGATCCCCGCTCGCGCTCAGCGCACGGTCGATCAGCTCGACCTCGTGCTCGTCGAAGCGATCGGGCAGCACCTGGTTGGCGATCACGACGTCGGGCGGTCGCCCGGTCGCGTCCTCGATCGCGGCCGCGAGCTCCACGGTCTCCGTCACCGGCATCTCGGACGGGGTGCAGACCAGCACGATCGCGCTGCGCGCCGGGTCGCCGAGGAAGTCGCGGATCCGGCGCGCCTGATGGCCGATCGGCCCGGGCCCGCCGAGCCGGCTGAAGGTGCGCGGAGCCTGCAGCAGGCCCACCGCGTGGCCGCTGGAGGGCGCGTCGACCACGACGAGCCTGCCCTCGCGACTCGCGCCGCGCGAGCGCGTGAGATCCCACGCCTTGCCGATGCCGACGAGCTCGCGGGCGCCGGGCGCGGCCGCCACGAAGTAGCGGAAGGCGTCCGAGCGCCCGAGCAGCGCGGCGCCGGGGCGGCCGATGGTCCTCGCCATCCACTCCTGGAGGGCCGTATCGGGATCGATGGAGATGCTGCCCAGACCCGGCGCGAGCTCGACCTCCACGGCGGCTCGCGGATCCGTCTGCCCGAAGGCTCGAGCCAGCTGTGCCCGCGTCCCGAGCTCGCACACGACGGCGGAGCGCCGGTCCGCGACGGCCGCGAGGGCCAGCGCCGCGGAGACGGTCGTCTTGCCGACCCCGCCCTTGCCCGTGACGAAGGCCATGCGCCGCTCCAGGATCGAGAGCACGGTCGCCGCGGCGGCGGGCCGCGAGTCGGGCGGGCTGAGGGCGTGCGCGCTCACGCCATCCACGGAACCACCGGGGCGCGCCGGGGTCGTCCGTGCTTACCCGCGAGAACTCGGCGGGATTGAGCCGATGCCGTGGTGGTGACGCGCGCGTAGAACGTTGCCATGAACACCATTGCTCGCCGTTCCGCATTGGCGGCCTTCGAGGCAGCCGAGGTCATGGCCCCCGGGCTCGTCGCGTGCCCG
>CAWFMR010000044.1:0-40434 GCA_963816845.1 uncultured Actinomycetes bacterium
AGGACGTTGTGAGCGCCATCACGACTCCCCAGCTATTGACTGCCGAGCAGCTGGCCAGGCGCTGGCAGGTCCCACCGAGCCACGTGTACCGACTCACGCGGGAGGGCCGGATCCCAGTCGTCAAGCTCGGGCGGTACTACCGATACCGGCCCGACGCGATCGACCACTTCGAGACTGCGCGGCCTCGACGAGCGACTCGAGGCGCCATAGCCCGGCGCGCCTCGAAGCGATCTGACCCGCTCGCGCCGGGCCCGATGACCGAACCAGCCCGTGCCGTTCCGAAGCCGGCGTTAGGGCGGCGCGTGGCGCTGCGCCAGGCAAAAATTGTGCCCTAAGTGTGCCCCGCCGGGGCATCGGACCGTTGGTTTGCTTGACGAAAAAGGCCCACTATTGAGGGCCTTTCCCGAGTCGGGGAGACAGGATTTGAACCTGCGACCGCCCGGCCCCCAGCCGGACTGAACGAGTGGCGCTCAGGCGAAAGCGCCGCCCTCAAGCGGTCTAAGCGCCGTCGAGTGCCTCTGAGTTGCGCTCAATTTCTTCCCGAAGTGTTCCCCGCGCCGTGGCGTGTAGAGCGAAGTCGCGGCGTTCGACCTCGTGCTCGGACGCGCCTCGGAAGCCGTGGGCGTTCGTCGGATCGCCGAGAGGCCGGGAAGTCCCGGCACGCCTCCGCGCCTTCGATACGACGCGACGCCGTCGGCCCCGGCAGATCAACGCCGGGGATCCCCATATCCTTCGTCGCATGGAGTCGCTCGATCACGCCACGCTCAGCGCGGATGAGCGGTTGGTGCTCGAGCGCTTCGTCGACGTGCTCCGGGACCGCCTTGGCGATGCGCTCGTCGCGGTTTGGCTGTTCGGGTCTCGCGCGCGCGGTGCCGCCGTTGTCGAACTGTCGGACATCGATGTCCTGGTGATTGCTGATCGCGCCGGATGGGGTGAATCGGGCCGGGTCTACGAGGCGTTGCACGACGCGGCTCGAGGGGTCTCGCGGCCGAATATCGCGTGGTCCTTCTCAGTGCATGTTCGTGACCCGGAGTGGATGCAGCGTCGGAGGGCCGTCGGATCCTTCTTCGCCGCAGAGGTCGACCGCGACCACATCGACCTGATGACCGCAGCGTGAAGGCGAGGTCCAGGGAGTACCTGGACGCCGCGCGTCGGCGCCTGCGCAGCGCGCGACGTCTGGCAAGCGACGACCCGGCGACATGCCTGAGCACCGCGTACTACGCAGCACTGTATGCCGCGCGAGCTGCGCTCAGCGAGCAGGACGTCCAGGCGCGTAGCCACCGCGGGGCTTGGCACGAGTTCCGCCAACGGTTCGTCGTCGACGGCCCGATCGACGCGGCCCTCGCGACCGACTTGCAGCGGCTTCAGGCCGAACGAGAGCAGGCGGACTATGACGCGGCCGAGATCGCGCCGGATGATGCTCGTGCCGCGCTGGATGCCGCGGAGCGGTTCATCGCCGCGGTCGGAGCGATGCTCGAAGGATCGACGCCGACATGAGTGCTGGCGTGGATCCGGCTGCGGTGCGCACCGGGCGGGTGCGCGGGCGGTACTTCCGCGAGAACTTCGCACAGGGCGGCCTCGAGCTGGTCCAGATGATCCCCGAGCTGGTGACCAACGCCGATGCGGCGATCCAGGCGTCCGGACGGTCGCACGGTCACATCCGCTTGACGTTCGGCCAGCCGGACGCCGGGTTCGAGCGAACGTGGCGGGAGCAGATCCGCCGTCTGCGTGTGCCCGCGCTACGGAGCTGGTCGCACGAGCTGCGCTGCAGCGACGACGGAATCGGCGTCGACGCGGCGACGATCGACCAGCGTCTCGGCGCACTCGGAGTAGCCCCGGATGACGCCGGTCAGCGGGGGCTGTTCGGGCGCGGCCTCCGGGACGTGTGGCTTGCACAGGGGGCTGGCCGGATCGAGGGTGTCAGGGGCGGCCGCGCGGTCGAGTCGTGGTTCTTCCCGGCGCGCGGCGACGACCCATACGCGTTCGTCCATGTCCGCGACGAGCCCGCGGTCCCGTCCGACCTGGAGCAGCTCGGCGCCGAGGTCTCGGGCACCCGGGTGACGGTACCGCTGGCGGCTACGCAGGTTCCCGCACCGAGCCGGCTGCGGATGCTCGCCGGTCAGCTCGTGCAGCTGCGACCGATCCTCGAGGACCCGCTACGCGAGCTGTGGCTCGAGCTTCCGGGCGAGGCCGCGTATCTCGTGACCGATCCCGCGCCGGAGCCCGACCCCCAGCACCCGGTTCTGTTCGACGATGAGATCGACCTCGGAGGCGCGATCGCCGCCCGGATCGTCGTGCGCCGATCCGCAGCACCGATCGCCCTCACGCCACAGCGCGCGACCCGCCGCGGCGGGCTGCTGATCCGCTCCGGCCGCGCCGCGCACGAGATCACCCTGGCCGGCCACGAGGCGCGTCCCGGCGCACGCCATCTCTTCGGCGAGGTGTGGTGCCCGGCGCTCGAGGAACTGCAGCGCGACGCGCTCGACTCGCCGAGGCCACAGGTCGTCGTGAAGGTCGACCGCTCGGGGCTCAACGAGCACCACCCCGTCGTGCAGCGCCTCTACGCGGCGATCGAGCAGGTGATTCGCCCGATCGTCGACGCCGAGGAGCGCCGTGCCGGAGCGCACCAGATTGTTCCGACCCGAGCTGTCAGCGTGCGTGACGAGGTGGGTCTTCGCGCGCTGAACGATGTGCTCAAGGGCGCCTTCGACACCCCGGGAGCCAAGGGCCTGATGCGCGGTGCTCACCCTTCCGACCGGCCACCGAGCGAGCCGTCGGCCGGCGATCAGAGCGATGCTCGGCGCGCCGAGCACAACCCGCCGCCAAGCGATGACGACGACATCGGCGCGCTGCGCTTCAAGCGGTCCCCGATCCGGCTGCATCCCGGAGAGCAGCGTGGCGCCTCACTGCTCATCGATCCGGAACGTGTGCCGCCAGGGACGTCGATCGACATCTCCTGCGACCGCGGGCTGTCGTGGAAGCCACCGGGCGACGTTGTCGTTCCTCCTCCGCAGCAGGCCGGCTGGTCCCGGCTGAGCGGGGTGGTTCGCGCACGCGTCACGACCGAGCCCGGCTCGCGGCTCGCCATCACCGTCCAGGCCGCTCAGCACACCGCGATCCTCGAAGTCCTGATCGTCCGCCACCGCGCGGGCGGATGGGTTCGCGAGATCGCGCGCAAGGACGAAGACGCGGAGATCGAAGCCGAGTTCGACCCCGAGACCGGCGTGGTGACCGTCTACGAGGGCCGCCGCGAGTTCCGCGCGCTCGAGCGCGCCGCCCGCCGCGCGGGGCTATCGAAGCGCCGCGTTCGCGAATACCTCCCCTATCGCATGCTCGAGGTCGAGGTCGCTGCGAACGCGGTCTATGCCTGGGCAGCCGGTGAGGTCGTCGCTCGGCGCGTGGGTGAGCACGGTGCCGACGGCCCCGCGTACGCCGAGGCGATCCGGCTCGAAGCGCAGGCGCTGCGTTACCGCGCCCACGACAAGCTCATGCTCGCGTTCCTCGAGCCCGAGGTCTTCGAGGGTGGCGTGCACCTCCGCCGCACCGACGGCGCGGCTCAGGGCTCGCTGCTCGGCGACCTCTGAGCGAAACCGACTGCGGCAAGGTCGGCGGCCGCGCCCTCGAGTCTGTCGACGGCCAACGGCGGGCACCGGAGGAGTCCGCTCGAGAACCGGCCCACCGGCCGCTGAAGCCGAAGCGTGGCGGCATGCTCGTCGACCTCGACGACACGGGCCTGCAGCCCGGCCAGGTACCGCGGGCTGACGGCGTGGTTGATGCGGACGAGGTCGCCGACGCGAAGCGCGGCAAGAGCGGTGGCCGAGCGAACGGTGTGGAGGAGCCGGCGGCGTGCGTCGACAGCCTCGGCGAGCGCGGTGAGCTGATCGTCGTGGTCGCCTGCGGCGATGGCACCCAACAGGGACGGCTCGCGTCCGACTACGGCCAAGCACCGATGCCGCGCGGTTCGCTTCCCCATGACCCGGAGCATGGCCAACCCGCCGGACCGATCGGCGACGCCGGCCCTTCGCCGTCATCGCCAGGACCGATCGATCTCGGCTCAAGCCGCGACGGAGAAGCCTTCCGAGCCGACCGCGTGCGCGACCTTCCCTATCACCGCGGTGGCGTCGTCGTCCGTCGAGGACAATCAGCACCGAGGACGTCGACGCGTTCAAGGACGACCTCCTGGAGCGCGTCGCACCGCGCCCAGAAGATCCTCGTGATCCTGCATGGCGTGACGGCCCGCGCGAGGCGCAAGGGCTGGATCGCCACCAACCCGTACGAGAAGGCCGAGACGGTGACTGTCAAGCCCTCGGACGACTTCGACCAGAGCGAAGCTTGGTCCCGCCGCCAGCGTCACGTCATGCGGCAGCGTAAGTCCCGTGATAGACCCTTGGGCCGCTGGGCGCCGAGTTGCCGGGAACGCGAAAGCCCCGCGTTAGCGGGGCTTTCGTGAGGGGTGAGCGACGGGACTCGAACCCGCGACCACCTGGACCACAACCAGGAGCTCTACCAGCTGAGCTACGCCCACCGCGGGGATCGAAGTGTAGCCCTCCCGCTCAGGACTTCTCGGCTGGCAGGGCCGCGTGCACGCCGGTCATGTCGAACAGGCGGCGGATGGTGGGCGGCACGTTGCGCAGGCCGATCTCCCAGCGGCCCTCGTCGGCGGCCGCACGCGCGCGCAGGAGCACGCGCAGTCCGGTCGAGTCCATGAACTTGAGCTCGGCGAGGTCGAGCACCACGCGCTGGTGCGCGGGGCGCGAGCGCAGCAGGACGCGCTCGAGGTCGGGGGCGGACTCGATGTCGAGCTCGCCGCGCAGGCGGATGACGCGCTCGCCGTCGGCGCCCGCGTCCTCGGCGAGGCCGAACGTCGCCGCGTCGATCAGGCGCAGGGCCGAGAGCGCCTCGAGGGCCGCCTCGCGCGAGGCGTATGTGCTCTGGCGCCGCAGGCGACCGTCGCGGAAGTGGTAGGCCCAATGCAGCGGCGTCTCGTCGAACGCGCCGTTGTTCGACACGCGCAGGACGCCGTGGACGAGGACGACGTTGCCGTGCTGCTCGAGGTCGTGGAGCTGGGGCTCGTAGCGGATCCCCTGCTCGGCGAGGGCGGTCAGCGCCTCGCGCAGCTCCGCCGTGCCCCGAAAGACGCGGTTGCCGGTGAGGAACGGCTGCCAGACGACGTCGTCGCCGGCCGCGGCGAAGAACGCATCGAGCCCTCCGGTCTCGTGCGCTCGCCAAAGGTCACGTACGAGCTGGACCTCGCTCGGCATCAGCGACAGGCTAAGTCGCGCATGCGCGATGCGCAACGCCCTCAGGCGGCTTCGAGCGCCGGCGGCGGGAGCTCCGACGCGGGCACGAGCGGCCGCCAGACGCCGCGGCCGTCGCGCTCGACCGCGAGCTCGGCCTCGAAGTCGGCGTCGTCGCCGTGGCGGAAGGCCAGGTCCTCGACCGCGAGCACCTGCTCGACGAAGATCTCGACGAGGCTGCCGTCGAGCTGCGAGCCCGACACGCGCCGCAGCTCCTCGATCGCCTCCGCCGAGCTGACGGGCTGGCGATAGGAGTCGCGGCCGGTCATGACGTCGTAGGTGTCGGCGATCGAGATCATGCGCGACAGGCGCGGGATGTCCTCGCCGGCGAGGCCGCGCGGATAGCCGCGCCCGTCGATGCGCTCGTGGTGGGCCAGGATGATCGCCGCGACGTCCTCGTGGTTGGGCAGGTGACCCACGAGCTCGGCGCCGCGCTCGGGATGGCGCTTGACGATCTCCCATTCCTCGTCGGTCAGCTTGCCCGCCTTGAACATGCGGTCGGCGAACATGACCTTGCCGACGTCGTGGTAGAGCGCGGCCGTGTGGACCAGGCATTGCTCGGCCTCGGGGCACCCCGCCGCCTCGGCGATGCGCCGCGCGTAGCGGGCGACGGCCGCCGAATGGCGCGCGGTCATCTGATCGCGGGCGTCGAGGAAGTCGAGGATGATGCGCACGAGGCCGTCGCGCTGCTCCTGGGCGTCGGCCGCGAGCTGGCGCGCCGTCTCGGCGTGGCGCTCGGCCTGGAGCAGGTCGCGCTGCAGGCGCGAGTAGGCGATCAGGATGACGCCGGAGAACGCGATCACCGCGGCGCCGACGGTGGCGACCAGGTAGACGAGGACCGCGGTCGCACACGCGAGCGCGAGGTTCGCCGACAGCAGTGGGCGCCAGGCGTCGGCAATCTGGCGCTCGATCCGCACCCCGGCGAGTACGCGCACGTACACCGCATGCAGGATGAGATTCAGTCCCCACGTCGCCACGAAGAGGACAACGACCACGAGCGAGAACCAGGCCGACGTGGTGGCGATTCCGAGGCTGTCGCGGGCCGGGCGGGCCAGCAGCGAGCCGGCGACGAGGAAGACGGCGTAGACGGCGGCGTTGCCGACCAGCCGAGCCCTGGTCGGCGCTCGGTTGCTGAAGATGACCAGCTGACCGATGAGCAGCATCGGCGCCGGACCGAGGAAGACCATGCCGAGAACGAAGGCCGGGTGCGTGGCCACGACCTCTGAGCCGTCGGGCATCTTGACCTCGTAGCGATCGGCGATCAGCGCCAACGCGGCGACGAGCACGAAGATCAGCGGCTTGTCCCAGTCCGCCTGGCGTGAGGTGGCAACGCGCGACCGCCGCGGTCAGAACCAAGACCACGAGGGCACACCAGGGCACCAGGCGGGGAGCGCGCATCGCGCACTTGAATCGGGCCTCAGGGGTCCGAACTTGACGCGACGATCGTCCACGCGTCGCTCAAGTCTTAAACGAAGCGCGCCGAAGTCGGCATGCAATTCGGCTTGCTCAAGCGAAATACGCCCTTGCGGACGTATGTATGATTGCCGCGGTTCACGCTGGCGGTTTGTATGTGGGCCGAAGGAGGGCGCTCTTAGGGGGGCGCCGAGGCAAGGCACTTCACAGCGAGGGGGCAGGGATGAACATCAGGTCGTAGTCGGATTTCGGGGCGCGCCATGCGCCCAGTAGGGTTCGCCACCCGGGCCGTAGGCTCGGGTGTGCGCGTTTAAGGGCGGGTGTCAGATCGCCGACGGCGCGTCAAGGTGTCTGTGCCCTGATCCGATAGCCACCCCGCATGGTCTCGCTCGGCCCTCTTCGCCACGCCGCCTTCCGGCGGTTGGCGACCTCCTACACGCTCAACGAGCTCGGCTGGGGATTTGGCACGGTCGCGCTGGGTCTCGTCGTCTTCGATCGCACGCACAGCGCGCTCGCGATGACCGGCCTCTGGATCTGCACGCTGTTGATCCCTGCGCTCGTCGGTCCCGCCGCCACGGCGCAGCTCGACCGTCTCGGCGTTCGGCGCGTACTGCCGGTCCTCTACGTCGCCGAGGCCGCGATCTTCGCGGCGCTGGCGCTGATGACCTCGTCGCCGTTGTTGGTCCTCGTGCTCGTTCTGGCCGCCGCGGACGGGACCCTCGCCCTCGTCGGCCGGGCGCTGACGCGCGCCGCTGTGGCCGCGACGCTGAAGCCGACCGGCGACCTCGACGCCGGCAACACGCTGCTCAACGTCTCCTTCTCGCTGTGCTTCGCGATCGGCCCGGCGATCGGCGGCCTGGTCATCGCCGCATGGGGCGTGAGCGCAGCGCTGTGGGTCAGCGCGGGGCTCTTCGCCGCGATGAGCATCACGCTGGTCACGAGCCGCTCGCTGCCGCCGGCCCACGCCGACCTCGGCGAGACGTGGCTCGCGCGCGTGCGCGCGGGCATCAGCCACGCCCTCGGAAACGTGGCGGTCCGGCGTATCTTCTTCGCGCACTCCATCGCACTCGTGTGCGCCGCGATGATCTCGCCGATCGAGGTCATCTGGGCCAAGGAGGTCCTCGGCGGCGGCAACAGCGCCTACGGCATCGTCCTCAGCGCATGGGGGGCGGGCACCCTGGTGAGCGGTCTGGTCCTCGTCGGGCTCTGGCGCCCGCTCCCCGTTGTGACTCGCATCCCCCTGGCCGCCGGGACGATGGGCGTCGGCTACGTGGTGATGACCCTCGCCACCTCGCTGCCCGTCGGCGCGCTCGGCTGCTTCATCGGCGGCCTGGGCAACGGCTTCTACTTCGTCTCGGTCATCCAGGCCATCCAGGAGCGGACGGCCGACGAGTACCAGGGTCGCGTCATGGGCCTACTCGAGTCGACGACCGCCGGCGGCTATGGCGTCGGGTTCCTGCTCGCGGCCGCCATCACCGAGCTGACCTCGGTGCGTGTGACCTTCGCGGCGACCGCGGTCGGCGTGATCCTCGCCACGATCCTGATGGCGACGCTGCTGCGCCGTAGCGCGGCGGCCGCTCCGGACTCGCGCTCGTCGGCGACGACGCTGGCCGCCGAGTCGTCCTAGAGCAGGCCTCGCCGTCGAGCGGCGCCAGGGCGTCGACCGCGCGCCGTCGAGCGCTACTGCACCTGGTGACTCACGTCACCTCGCGCAGGCGCCCGCTCTCGACCTCGTAGACGAAGCCGCGCACGGAGTCCTTGCGCGGGATGAACGGGCTCGCCTGGATGCGGGCGATCGACTGGCGCACGTCCTCGTCGAGGTCCGAGAACGCCTCGGCGGCCCACTCGGGCTTGATGCCGACCTCGTCCTGGACCGAGCGCTTGAACTCGTCGTCGGTGAAGGTGAGCATCCCGCAGTCGGTGTGGTGGATGAGGATGATCTCCTCGGTCCCGAGCAGCCGTTGGGAGATCGCCAGCGAGCGGATCTCGTCGTCGGTGACCACGCCGCCGGCGTTGCGGATGATGTGGGCGTCGCCCTCCTGCAGGCCGAGCAGGGCGTAGGGGTTCAGGCGCGCGTCCATGCAGGCGAGCACGGCGAGCTTGCGGGCCGGGGGCATGGGCAGGTCGCCCTTGTCGAAGCTGGCGGCGTAGCTCTCGGCGTTGCGCAGCAGGTCGTCGGTGGTGCTCACGGAGTCCTTCTCCTTGGGATCAGGCGGCGGAGTTCAGGGGGCGCAGCTCCTGATCCTTGGCCAGCGGGTGGCGCTCGAGCGTGCCGCCGGGCTGGATGAGGTAGGCGCCCATCCGCCGCAGCGGTGGCGAGTACGCGTGGATCGTGGTCGCGGGTGTCGTACCCGCATGGGTCACACGGTGGATGTCCACGGGCGAGAACTCAAACACGTCGCCGGGCACGTAGCGCCGCACCGACGGCGGACCACCCAGCCGCAGGCGCTCCTCCACGACGGCCCCCTGGGCGACGACGACCGCCCCCGACGAGAGGTCGTGGTCGTGGAAGCCGGTGTCGTGACCGGGCATCCAGCAGATGAGCCAGATCTCGACCTGGTCGTCCAGGCGCAGGCACTCGAAGACGCGCTGGGCGGGGTCGTGGCGGACGAGATGGCTCCATCCCGAGGGATCGGCGGCAAGGCCGGTCACGATCCGGCGCAGCTCGGCGCGTCCGAGGATGGCGGGGGTGGTGTCGGTCATCGGCGGAAACAAAGTACCTGAATGTCTACTGGATTTGTGGGGATTTGCCAATGCCGGAGTGGACGAGGGTTTGGCCTCGCTGCGCGTGCGCGGCTGCGCGGCGCTACAGCATCACCGAGGGGAAGGAAGCCGGGGGCGGTTCGGAGCGCGCGTCGTCGTCCGCTGTGCGTCGAACGTGCGGTCAACTAGCCGCGTCGACTCGTCCAGACGGGGGAAGACCGACGTTCGACCGCGAGCCGCGCAGGCGCTACAGGATCCGCGCCCCGAACGCGCTCGCGGCCAGCTCCACCGCCAGCGCCGCCGTCGCGTTCTCGCGATCGAGGATCGGGTTGACCTCGACGATCTCGAACGACCCCAGCAGGCCCGACTCGGCGACGAGCTCCATGGCCAGGTGCGCCTCGCGGTAGGACAGGCCGCCGCGCACCGCCGTCCCCACGCCGGGCGCGACCTCGGGATCGAGCGCGTCCATGTCCAGCGACACGTGGACGAAGGCGGCGCCGGCCGCGCGCCGCAGGGCGTCGGCGACGAGCGGCTCGATCCCGCGCCGGTCGATCTCGCTCATCGTGTGCACCGCCAGGTCGAGCGCGCCGAGCAGTGCGCGCTCGCCGTCGTCGAGCGAGCGAACGCCGATGAGCGTCGTGCGCGCCGGGTCGAGCGCCGGCAGCGGCCATGCCTCGCTCTCGAAGCCCTCCCCGCCGTGGCCGAGCGCGGCCGCGAGCGGCATCCCGTGCACGTTGCCGCTCGGCGTGGTCTGCGGGCGTGTTGAGGTCGCCGTGGGCGTCGATCCACAGCGCCGCGCCGGGACCGCCCGCGGCGGCCGCCAGCCCGCCGAGCGTCCCGAGCGCGATCGAGTGATCGCCGCCGAGCACGATCGGCAGGCGCCCCTGGCCCACCGCCTCGCCCACGCGCCGCGCGACGCGCTCGCAGGTGCTGCGGATCTCGGGCAGGAAGCGCGCCCGCGGGTCGCCGCTCGCGGTCGCCTCGGCCACGGGGGTCTCGACGTTGCCCCAGTCCGCGCAGTCGCACCCCAGCGAGGCCAGGCGCTCCTCGAGTCCGGCATAGCGGATGGCCGAAGGGCCCATGTCGACGCCGCGGCGTCCCGCGCCGAGGTCGAGCGCCGCGCCGATGATCGCGATCGAGCTGCCGGCCATGGTGGTGTGCCGATCCTGCCAGGCCGCGCCCTGCGCGGCGACCCCTTCGGGTCAGGCGGCGCGGCGGCCGTGGCGCTCGGTGGCCTGCGCCGTCCAGGCCGCGAGGCGGCCCTCGTACTGCGGGTGATCGGGCGCCACGCCGTTGAAGGCCCAGCTCGTGAGGTCCATGAGCGCCTCGACCTGCTCGGCGTTCAAGGGCGGCCCGTCGCCGCGGTCGTGCAGCTCTCCGGCGCGCAGCGCGTCCTGGATGTGGGCTGGCATGCGCTCCACGGGCGGCCAGGCGACGTTGAGCTTGCGGTTCTCGGGCACGGTGCAGCATGTATCGCCGCGAACGCCGACGAGCTTGAGCACTTCGACAGAAAGCGCACGGATTCAGGGGTTGTAGCCCGGGGAAGAAGCGCACGACGGCGCCGGTCCCCCAGAGCGTGAGGTAGAGCGCGCCGCCGGGGCCGATCGCGGTCCCCAGCGGATCCTGCTCGCCGAACCCCGTGGCGAAGACCGAGCCGGTCGCGTCGTAGCCGCCGCCCGGGCGCCGGCGCAGCGAGATGCGCCGCACCTCGCGGCCGGCGTCGGTGTCGGGGAGGATCGAGCCGTTCTCGGCCACGAAGGCGGTCAGCCCGGCGCCGCCCCAGTCCGGCGTGACGGCGACGCCGCCCACGCCCGCGTGCGCGGGCAGCAGCGCCAGCGGCCGGCTCGTCGCCGCGCACGGGCGGCCGCCCTGGTCGTAGCAGTCGGGGAAGCCGAAGTCCGGGGCGGCGCGGGTCACGTCGCGGACGAGGTTGAGCTCGTCGGGCGGACGGCTGCACGCCGAGGTCGTCGCGGCCGTTGTCGGTCACGAGCAGCGACGCCGTGCCGGGCAGGAAGGCGAGTCCGAAGGGCCCACGCAGGCCGCGCGCCTCGATGCGCAGGTCGCTGCCGTCGCCCTTGAAGGACACGACCGTCCCCGACGTCTCGTGGCCGCCGGCGAGCGCGTTCTGCTCGGCGCCAGCGCCCAGGTAGAGCCGGCCGTTGGGTCCCGGCGCGATCGTGCCGAGCGCGTGCGGGCCGATCGAGAGCGCCGGGATGATGACGCGGCGGTGGGCGAAGCGCCGTCCATCGAAGCCCGAGTAGCGCGCGACGATCCCGGTGACCCGGCTGAGCGTCGAGGCGACGTAGAGCCGGCCGCGGAACCACGTGAGGCCGAGGGCGGTCAGCGTCCCGCGGATGACGTGCACCGGCTGGTCGCCCGCGTGCGCCACGTACCAGACGCCGTCGCCGGACTGGGCGAACGGCGCGCCGGAGGTCACCCACATGCCGCCGCGCGCGTCGAAGGTCACGTTCGAGGCGAAGGGAATCCCGGACGCCACGATCTGACCAGGCGGCGGCGGCGCCGGCGCCGCCTCCGCGGCGGGCGCGCACGCCGCCACGACGGCGGCAAGGACGGCGATCTGCGCGAGGCTGCGCCTCACCCGCCGACCTTACCGCCGTGGCGTCAGATCACCAGTGGCGATGGCGCGCCAACGCGTCGCGCAGCGCGAAGTACGCCGGCTTGGGCTGATAGCTCTCGTCGAACGGCGTCGCGGCTCCCTCGCCGGCGAACACGGTCGGCACCCACGAGTGCTTGTCGTCGAAGCCCCACACCGTGAACGACACGCAGCGGCGCACCGCCTGGCAGCTGTTGAGCATGCCGGTGAAGTAGTCGGCCTGCGTGGCCAGCTTCTCGTCGGTCACCGGAAGGGGCATGCGCACGTCGGCCTCGGTGACGGCGACGTCGAATCCCGCCGCCGCGAAGCGCTCGAGGTTGTCGCCCAGCGTGTCGGGATAGGGGTACTGGATCCCGAGATGGCCCTGGAAGCCGACGCCGTCGATCGGCACGCCCTGGCGGCGCAGGCTCTGGACGAGCGCGAGCGCCGCGTCGCTCTTGGGCCCGATCGCCTCGAGGTTGTAGTCGTTGTAGTAGAGCTTGGCGTGCGGGTCGGCCTGGTGGGCCCAGCGGAACGCCTTGGCGATGTAGCCGGGGCCGAGCTGGCGCAGCCAGATCGTGTCGCGCAGCGTCCCGTCCTCGTTGAAGGCCTCGTTGACGACGTCCCACGCGTAGATCCGCCCACGGAAGTGCGAGACCTCGTCGGTGATGTGCTTGTGGAGGATCGCCTCGAGCTCGTCGTCGGTGAAGGTGCCCGAGGTCAGCCATGCCGGCAGCTGGCTGTGCCACACGAGCGTGTGGCCGCGGACGATCTGGCGGTGGGCGCGCGCGTGGGCGACGAGCCGGTCGGCCGCGGAGAAGTCCAGCACGCCGCGCTGGGCCTCGACGCTCTCCCACTTCATCGCGTTCTCGGGCGTGACGCTGTTGAACTCGCGGTCGAGGATGGCGGTGTAGGTCGCGTCGGAGCCCAGCAGGTCGGTGTTGACCGCGGTGCCGATGAGCGGGCGCGGAGCGAGGTCGCGCAGCCCGCGCGGATGGTGCGCCTGCGCGGGACCCGCCGCGAGCGCCATGAGGACGAGGGCGAGGGCGCTCCCGCACGCCCATGCTCGTCGGGAGAGGTTGGACCGGGACATGAGGTCTCCCTTCGTGATGTGGTGGTCAGGCCTGGCCGGCCGCCGTGCCGGTGCGCGAGGCCAACAGCTCGCACAGGCGCGTGCGCGTCACGCAGCGAGCGAGGGCGAAGGAGTCGGCCAGCTCGTCGAGGTCGTCGTCGGAGAGGTCGCGGAAGCGCTCGGCGTACTCGGTGAGCATCGCCTGCGCGAAGAGGATGTGGCGCACGATGTCGTCGGCCGTCCCCCGGGGGCTCCACGGGTAGGGCGACCAGCCCGGGAACTCGCGCGCGATGAGCTCGTGGACCGGCTCGACCGCCTCGGGGACCTCCTGGTCGGTCGAGCCCCACGAGTCGATGCCCAGGCGGGCCTTCTTCTCGATCAGGGCGCCGAAGCGCTCCATGTACGGGCTGTCGGGCGCGGCGTGGACGAGCCCTTGCAGGCCGACGTCCTTGTAGGTCCAGATCGACCACCCGGCGCCGTAGCGGTCGTAGATGTCGAGCTGGTCGGAGAGGATCTGGTAGCGCTGCTCGTCGCGCTCGGGATCGCCCGTGTAGACCGGGCCGAACTCGCCGACCCAGATCGGCGTGCCGGTCTCGCGCTGGTAGCGCGAGCGCTCGAGGAACTTCTCCTCCAGGAAGTCGCGGTCGATCCACTGGCCCTGGGTCTCCCCCGGGTAGGGCCCGCCGAAGGCCATGCCGGCGCGCGCGTAGTCGTGGCAGGCGTAGACGGCGTTCTCGTAGGGCTCGGCGAACATCGAGAAGTCCGTCGAGTAGGTGTTGCCGTCGACGAAGACGATGTGGTCGGCGTCGATCTCGCGGATGGCGGCCACGAGCCGGTCGTGGAACGGCCCGACGACCGCGCCGCTGGGGTCCGCGGGCTCGTTGAGCAGGTTGTAGCCCCCGATCCACGGCTCGTCGCGATAGCGCGTGGCGAACGCCTGCCACAGGTGCACGACGCGGTCCTGGAAGTGCGGGTGCTGCCAGAAGGCGGCGATGTGCGTCGGGTTGTCGGAGTGCCAGTGCTGGTTCTGGCAGCCGGGCACCGCGTGCAGGTCGATCACGCTGTAGATGCCGTGCTCGGCGCACAGGCGCACGACGCCGTCGAGGCGCTCGAAGCCCTCCTCGCGCAGCTCGAACGGGCGCTCGTCGCGCTCGAAGTGGCGGTAGTTGACGGGGATCCGCACGCAGTTGACGCCGAGGTCGGCGAGCAGCCGCGCGTCGCCCTCCTCGAAGAAGCGCGTGAGCAGGCGATCGAAGAAGCGCGCGGAGCGCTCGGGCCCGAGCACGGCCGCGACGGCGGCCCGCATCTGGCTCTCCGTCGCCGGATAGCCGGTGATGAAGTTCTCCATGTTCATCCAGCCGCCGAGCCCGACGCCGCGCAGAACGACGCGGCCGCCCTCGCCGTCGACGATCGCCTCGCCGTCGACGCGCAGCGGCCCGTGTGATCGAAAGTTTCGCATCACGCCTCCTCGTTTCGGACCCGGCACGCTAGGCGAGGCGTACCTTCCCGGTCAAGACCCGCAGCTAACCAGCGGTGTTCGACGGCGAGAAATCTCGAAAGTTGGCCGAAACCTCTGGTAGCTTCTCGACCGTGCCCACTCCGGAGAACGGAAGCGGCCGCGTCACGATCGCCGACGTCGCCGACGCGGCGGGGGTGTCGGTGCCGACCGTGTCGAAGGTCATCAACGGCCGCGCCGACGTCGCCCCGGCG
Organism: uncultured Actinomycetes bacterium; assembly: GCA_963816845.1. GTDB lineage: Bacteria > Actinomycetota > Thermoleophilia > Solirubrobacterales > Solirubrobacteraceae > JAOPZW01. The sequence goes on from CAWFMR010000044.1 coordinate 14,789, forward strand.
ACGCGCGCGCGGGTGGAGCGCCTGCTGCGCGAGCACGGCTATCGCCGCCGGCCGCCGGCGCGCGACCGCCGGGCCGCGCTGCTCGACGTCGTCTTCAACGAGCTCGAGAGCCCGTGGGCCATCGAGATCATCCGCGGCGTCGAGGAGGTCGCGCGCGAGCACGAGCTCGGCGTCGTCCTCTCCGCCCAGGAGGGCCCCGGCGCGCTCGGGCGCTCGTGGGTCGACGCGGTCGCCTCGCGGCGCACCGGCGGCGTCATCCTCGTCGTCTCCGAGCTCAGCGAGGAGCAGGCCGCGCGCCTGCGCGCGCGCAGCATCCCCTTCGTCGTGGTCGACCCCGCCGGCGAGCCCGCCCCCGGCGTGCCGTCGGTGGGCGCCACCAACTGGAACGGCGGGCTCACCGCGACGCGCCACCTGCTCGAGCTCGGCCACCGGCGCATCGGGATGATCGCCGGCCCGGCGAAGATGCTCTGCAGCCGCGCCCGCGAGGACGGCTATCGCACGGCGCTCGAGACGGCCGGGGTGCCCGTCGACGCGCAGCTCATCCGCCACGGCGACTTCCACGTCGACCGCGCCTACGAGGAGGGGCGCGCGCTGCTGTCGCTGCCCGACCCCCCGACGGCCATCTTCGCCGGCAGCGACCTGCAGGCCTTCGGCCTCTACGAGGCGGCGCGCGTGCTCGGCCTGCGCGTGCCCGACGACCTCAGCGTCATCGGCTTCGACGACCTGCCGATGGCGCGATGGGCGTGGCCGCCGCTGACCACCATCCGCCAGCCGCTGACCGAGATGGCGGCGACGGCGACCCGGATCGTCCTCGGCGACGACACCCAGACGCGGGTGGAGCTCGCCACCAGCCTGGTCGTGCGCCAGAGCACCGTCGCACGCGAACCATGATCGCCCCCGCCAACCCGGTCGTCCCCGGCTTCTTCCCCGACCCCAGCGTGTGCCGGGCCGACGACGGCTACTACCTGGCCTGCTCGAGCTTCGAGTACTTCCCCGGCGTCCCCATCCACCACAGCCGCGACCTCGAGACCTGGACGCTCGTGGCCAACGCCCTGGACCGCCCCGAGCAGCTGCCGCTCGCCGGCGCGCCCTCGTCGGGCGGCATCTACGCCCCCACCCTGCGCCACCACGACGGCCTGTTCTGGCTCGTGACGACCAACGTCTCGACCGGGGGCCACGTCATCTACACGGCCGAGGACGCGCGCGGCCCGTGGTCGGATCCCGTGCCGATCGACGGCGCGGCGGGGATCGACCCCGACCTCGCCTGGGACGCCGAGGGCACCTGCTGGCTGACCTACTCAGAGCTCGGCGGCGGCGGCTTCGACGCCGTGAGCGGCCAGATCAAGCAGGTCCGCCTGGACCCGCACGGCGGCCGCCCGCTCGAGCAGCCGCGGGCGCTGTGGTCGGGGACCGGGCTGCAGTTCCCGGAGGCGCCGCACCTCTACGAGATCCACGGCACCTGGTACCTGCTCATCGCCGAGGGCGGCACCGGCCCGGGCCACGCCGTCTCGATCGCGCGCGGTCCGTCGCCGTCGGGGCCCTTCGAGGGCTGCCCGCACAACCCGATCCTCAGCCACCGCAGCACCGACCACCCGGTGCAGAACACGGGCCACGCCGATCTCGTGCAGGCGCCCGACGGCTCGTGGTGGATGGTCCTGCTGGGCATCCGCCGGGCCGGCGCCATCCCCGAGGTCCACGTGCTCGGTCGCGAGACCTTCCTCACGCCGGTGCGCTGGGTCGACGGGTGGCCCGTGGTGGAGCCCGTGCCGCTGGAGCGCCGGCGCGAGGACCGCCCGCAGCGCGACGACTTCGAGGCGCCCGAGCTCGGCCCCGAGTGGATCTCCGTGCGCACGCGCCCCGCCGACGCGCTGTCGCTGACCGAGCAGCCCGGCTCGCTGGTCCTCCACGCCCGCGACGGCTCGATCGACTCCGCCGAGCCGGCCTTCGCCGGGCGCCGCCAGCAGCACACGCGCTTCACCGCGCGCGCGGCGATCGACGCCGCCCACGGCCGCGGCGGCCTGGCCGTCCGCATCGACGAGTGCCACTACTACGCGATCGAGGCCGGCTCGGGCGAGGTCCGCTGCCACGCGCGCGTCGGCCCGTTCACGCGCACGACCGCGCTGCACCCCGTGCCCAGCGGCGCCGTGCTGCGCATCGACGCGGTCCCCGACCCGGCGGGCCACGGGCCCGACGTGCTGCGCCTGGGGCTCGAGGAGCACGGCGAGCACGTCGCCATCGCCGAGCTCGACGGGCGCTACCTCTCGACGGAGGTGGCCGGGCGGGTTCACGGGCCGGGTCATCGGCCTGTACGCGGCCGAGGGGACGGTCGCCTTCGACTGGTTCGAGTACGCGGGCTCCGACGCGGGCTGACCTATGGCGCGCCGTCGCGCGCGAGGCGCTGGTTCTTGTAGCGCACGTCCTCGGTGACGTCCTCGCCGAACCACTCGGGCGGCGCGAAGGCCTCGGCCGCCTTCTCTGAGTCGAACTCCACCTCGGCGACGACGAGGCCCTCGAGATCGCCCGTGTACACGTCGAGCTCGATGACGAGCCCGCCGTCGGCCTCGATCTCGTAGCGGGTCTTCTCGATCCGCAGCCCCTCGGTCAGCGGCCACAGGCGCTCGAAGCGGTCGGGCTCGATCTCGATCTCCTCCTCGACGCGCACGCGCCCCGCGCCCGACTTGACGGTGAGGAAGGCGCGGCCGCCGCGCCGGCGCACGCGCACCTCGGGGCGGTCGTCGGTGATCGCCAGGTAGCCCTGCTCGATGGCGGTGGACGGCCACCGCTCGAGGTCCGAGGGCGGCTCTGCGACGAGGAACTTGCGCTCGATCTCGATGGCGCGAACCGTACCGCGAGGGGGCGGGCCGTAGGTGAAGGGGGTGCTAGCTGCACCTTCGCCGCGGCGGTAGCGCCACGGCAAGACGCCTGGGGACCGCACGGTGCGCGCACAGGCCCGAAAGGAGACTGCCACTCGTCACCTACCGGTCGACTCACCTCTCTCAAGGAGCCCCCCAAGTGCATACCAATACGTTCGCCGGTCGCATGGGCCGCTGGAGTGCCCAGCACCGCAAGAAGGCCATCTGGGGGTGGATCGCGTTCGTCGTGATCGCCTTCGCCGTCGGCAACGCCGTCGGCACCAAGCAGCCCACGCACGACGACTACGTCGGGCAGTCCGGCCAGGCCGAGAAGCTGTTCGCCGACCACTTCGCCGACAAGGACTGCAGAGCAGGTCATCGTCCAGGCGCCCAAGGGCGGCAAGGCGACCGACGCCGCCGTTCGCGCCGCCGTCGCTCAAACCATCGCCGCCGTCTCGGGCAAGCCCGGCGTGACGAACGTGCAGTCGCCCTATCAGAAGGGCAACGAGGGCCAGGTCTCCAAGGACGGGCGCTCCGTGCTCGTGCAGTTCGACCTCAAGGGCGACACGGCCAAGACCGACGAGCTCGTCAAGCCGACGATCACCGCGGTCGACAAGGTCGCGGCCGCCAACCCCAAGGTCTTCGTGGGCCAGTTCGGCGGCGCCAGCGTGAACAAGGCACTCGCCGATCAGGACGCCAAGGACTCCTCCAAGGCGCTGTCGCTCTCGCTGCCGGCCACGCTGCTCATCCTCCTGATCACCTTCGGCGCGCTCGTCGCCGCCGGCATCCCGCTGCTGCTCGGCCTCACCGCCGTGATCGGCACGCTCGGCCTCGTCGCCGGCGTCAGCCACATCGTCCCGATGGACAGCACCGTCACCGAGGTCGTCCTGCTCGTCGGCCTGGCCGTGGGCGTGGACTACTCGCTCTTCTACCTGCGTCGTGAGCGCGAGGAGCGCGCCAGGGGCGCCAGCAAGCTCGAGGCCATCGAGATCGCGGCGGCCAGCTCCGGCCGTGCGGTCCTCATCGCCGGGTCCACCGTCATGGTGGCGATGGCCGGCATGTTCTTCGCCGGCCTGAGCATCTTCACCGCGCTGGGCATCGGCGCGATCATGGTCGTCGCCGTCGCGATGATCGGCTCGGTCACCGTGCTGCCCGCCGTGCTGTCGTCGCTGGGCGATCGCGTCGAGAAGGGCCGCGTGCCCTTCCTGCATCGCCTGCGCCGCGACGAGGGCGAGGGTCGCGTCTGGGGCTGGATCCTGGGCAAGGTGCTCAAGCGCCCCGGCGATCTCCGCCGCCGTCGCCACCGGCCTGCTCGTCGCGATGACGCTGCCGGCCTTCGGCATGCACACCGTGCTGAGCGGCACCGACGACTACTCGCGCAAGATGCCCGTCATGCAGGTCTATGACCGCATGCAGGCCAGCTTCCCCGGCGGCCAGATCCCGGCCGTCGTGAACATCGAGGCCAAGGACGTCACCACGCCCGCAGATCGCCAAGGCGACCAAGGCGCTGGGCGACAAGGCGTTCGCCACGGGCAAGATGAACGGCCCGCTGAGCGTCGAGGTCAGCCACGACAAGCACGTCGCGTCGATCTCGATCCCGATGCAGGGCAACGGCACCGACACGGCCTCCACGCAGGCGCTCGCCGCGCTGCGCGGCGGCATCGTGCAGAGCACGGTCGGCTCGGCGCCGGGCGTCCAGCACGCCTACGTGACCGGCACCGCCGCGGGCACGAAGGACTTCAACGACCTCATGAAGCACAACGCGCCGATCGTGTTCGCCTTCGTGCTGTCGCTGGCCTTCATCCTGCTGCTGGTGACCTTCCGCTCGATCGTCATCCCGATCAAGGCGATCGCGCTGAACCTGCTGTCGGTCGGCGCCGCCTACGGGATCCTGACCTGGATCTTCCAGGACGGCCGCTTCGAGAAGCAGCTCGGCTACCACTCGAACGGCGGGATCGCGGGCTGGCTGCCGATGTTCCTGTTCGTGATCCTCTTCGGGCTCTCGATGGACTACCACGTGTTCATCCTCACCCGGGTCCGCGAGGCGTTCGATCGCGGCATGAAGACCGAGGACGCGGTCGCCCACGGCATCAAGGCCACGGCCGGCACGGTCACGAGCGCCGCGATCGTCATGGTCGTCGTGTTCGGCATGTTCGCCACCGAGAGCGGCATCGAGATCAAGGAGCTCGGCATCGGCCTGGCCCTGGCGATCCTGATCGACGCCACCATCGTCCGGGCGGTCCTGCTGCCCGCCACGATGAAGCTCCTGGGCAAGTGGAACTGGTACCTGCCCAGCAAGCTCAACTGGCTGCCGAAGCTCAGCCACGAGCCCACGCTGGACGTGGCGCCCGCCCCCGCCTAGAGCACGGGCACGGCGCAGGTCGTGAAGAGAGCCCCGCGGGCCTTGGCCCGCGGGGCTCTTCTCGTGTTCGCATAGCATCGGCGCGTGCTGGTAGAGAACTTCGAAGGGGCCGACCACGACGCGCGCGAGCGCTACCTGCGCGAGCACGCCGAGGAGCTCTACGCGGCCCTCACCGACGACTACGCGACCCCGCTGCGCCTCGACGAGCTGGTCTACCGCGCCGCCGAGCGCGTCCCCGGGCTCGTCCCCACCCGCGCGGAGGTCGACGCCGAGGCCGAGCACCTCCAGGGCGAGAAGGAGGGCGCGGAGATCGCGCAGGGGCTGCTCATCGCCCACGTGCTCGCGTCCCCGCGCGCGGGGTCGCACCTCGTGTGGGCCATGCTGCGCCCGACCGACCTCGCGCTCGAGCGCCTCGACGAGCTGCGCACCCGCGGCGAGGTCGACCTCGGCGGCGCCCACGTGCGCCGCGACGGCGTCGCGGGGATCGTCGAGCTGCGCAACCCGCGCCACCTCAACGCCGAGGACGCCACCACCCTGGCCGCGACCGAGGCCGCCGTCGACCTCGTCCTCCTCGATCCGGAGATCGAGGTCGGGGTCTTCCGCGGCGGCGTGGTCGACCACCCGCGCTACGCCGGCCGGCGCATCTTCGGCGCCGGGATCAACCTCACGCATCTCTATCGCGGCCTGGTCCCCTTCCTCTTCTACTTCGTGCGCGACATGGGCTACGTCAACAAGCTCTACCGCGGGCCTCTCGGCGCCCGCGTGGCAGGCGGGCGAGCTGCAGGACAGCACCGAGAAGCTCTGGATCGCCGCGGCCGAGACCTACGCGATCGGGGGCGCCTGCCAGCTGCTGCACGTCATGGACCACGTGATCGCCGAGCGCGGCTGCCGCCTGTACCTGCCGGCGCGCAAGGAGGGGATCATCCCCGGGGCCTCCAACATGCGCCTGGCCCGCGCGGTCGGCGACCGCATCGCCCGGCAGGCGATCCTCTCCGGGCGCGAGTTCGAGGCGGGCACGCCCGACGGCGACCTGCTGTGCGACGAGGTCGTGGAGCCCGGCGAGATGGACGCCGCGCTGGCGCGCCGCGTCGAGCTGCTCACGAGCTCGGGCCTCGTCAACGCGGCGGCCAACCGGCGGATGATGCGCGTCGCCGTCGAGCCCCTGGACGTCTTTCGCGGCTACATGGCCCTCTACGCGCGCGAGCAGGCCTTCTGCCACTTCAGCCCCGCCCTCATCGCCAACCTCGAACGCCACTGGGATGCACGCAACCGCCGTCTCTGACGTCGAGCGCGCGCCGCGCGAGCGCCTGCGCGAGCTGCAGCTCGAGCGTCTGCGCGGGCTGGTCGCGCGCCTGCTCGACGCCGTCCCGGTCACGCGCGAGCGCCTGCACGCCGCCGGCGTGCGCTCGGGCGAGGACGTCCGCAGTCTCGACGACCTGCCTCGGCTGCCGTTCTCGATGAAGTCCGACCTGCGCGAGCACTACCCCTTCGGCCTGCTGGCGGTGCCCCGCGAGGAGCTCGTACGCGTGCAGGCGTCGAGCGGCACGGGCGGCAAGGCGACGGTCGTGGCCTACACCCGGCGCGACCTCGACACGTGGACCGACGTGATGGCGCGCAGCCTGTCCACGGCCGGCGTGCGCCCCGGGATGCTCGTGCACAACGCCAACGGCTACGGCCTCTTCACCGGCGGGCTCGGGTTCCACCAGGGCGCCGAGAGGCTGGGCGCGACGGTCGTGCCGGTCTCGGGCGGCTTCACCGAGCGCCAGGTCACGCTGCTGCACGACCTGCGGGCCGAGGTCCTCTTCGCCACCCCGTCGTACGCCCTGCACATCGGGCACGCGCTGGCCGACCACGGCCTCGGGCCCGACGACCTCGCCCTCGAGGTGGGGGTCTTCGGAGGCGAGCCGTGGACTGCGGCCATGGGCGCCGCGATCGAGCGCGCGCTCGGGCCTGACGGCCGTGAACATGTACGGCCTGTCGGAGATCATCGGGCCCGGCGTGGCGGTCCAGTGCCGGGAGGTGCGGGAGGGGTCGCACATCAACGAGGACCATTTCCTCGCCGAGGTCGTCGATCCGCAGACCGGCGAGCCACTGCCCGACGGCGCCGAGGGCGAGCTCGTCTTCAGCACGCTGACCAAGGAGGCGCTGCCGCTGCTGCGCTACCGCACGGGCGACATCGCCGCCGTGGACCCCGCCCCCTGCGCATGCGGGCGCACGCTGGCGCGCATGGGCCCCGTGCGCGGACGGCGCGACGAGATGCTCATCGTCCGCGGCGTCAACCTCTACCCCTCCGAGGTCGAGCACACCCTGCTGCACGTCGAGGGCGTCGCGCCGCACTACCAGCTGGTGCTGGAGCGCCCGGACGACCTCGACGAGCTGACGGTCCGCTGCGAGCCGGTCGACGCCGGCGTCGACCGCGAGGCCCTCCGCGCCCGGGTCGCCCGCGCGCTGCGCGAGCACACGGGCATCCACGTGGCCGTCGAGCTGGTCGCGCCCGGCGAGGTCCCGCGCAGCGAGGGCAAGGCGGTGCGGGTGGTCGACCGGCGCCCGCGCTGACGCTTTTCGCATACTTTCAGGAGGATTAGCCACCAGATTTGTGGCGCGTCTGCGTTCCCGTGCGTAGGTACGCAACCATGCCGCAGTCGGCAGGAGAGGAAGCAGGGATGCTTCAGTGGACACCCGCATCGGAGCGACGCTTCACGCGCCTCGGCGCGCTGAACGACGCGCGCGTGCTCGTCGCCAACCCCTACCACGGCGCGCGCCGCGCGGTCCGCGCCGTGCTCGAGCCGCTCGGGTGCGTCGTGATCGAGGCCGAGCGGCCGGCCGAGGTGCTCGAGGCCGCCCGCCGCCGGCGCCCCCACGTGCTGCTCCTCGACGCCGCGCTGGAGCGCGAGGCCGAGTCGTCGGTGGTCAGCGCGATCAAGTCCGATCCGGAGCTGTTCGCGATCGCGATCGTCCTCGTGGGCGCCCACGGCGACGCGGCCGGCGCGCTGGCGGCCATCGAGCGCGGCGCCCACGACGTGCTGCCCGACGACGCCGACGCCTTCGAGCTCGCCGCGCGCGTGCGCGCCGCCCGCCGCGGCAGCGACATGCAGGAGCTCCTGCTCACGCGCGAGCGCGAGCTCGAGCGCCTGGCCTACTACGACGAGCTCACCGGCCTGCCCAACCGGCGCTCGGTCCTGCGCCAGCTCGAGGCGCTCATCAGCCGCGGGCGCCGCCACGGCCACGCCCTCGCGCTGCTCATGGTCGACGCCGACCACTTCAAGGCGGTCAACGACCGCCACGGCCACGCCGCGGGCGACGCCGCGCTGCGTGCGCTGGCCGACCGCCTGCGCGAGCGCCTGCGCACGGAGGACGTCGCCGGGCGCTTTGGCGGGGAGGAGTTCGTCATCGGGCTGCCCGACGCCGCCGCCGCCGGCGCAGCGGCGGCGGCCGAGGCCGTGCGCGCGGCGGTCTGCGCGCGCCCGCTGACGGTCGCCGGGCGCGAGCTGACGCTGACCGTCAGCGTCGGCTGGGCCACCTGGGAGGACGAAGACCTCGGGCAGCTGCTGGCCCGCGCCGACAGCGCCCTCTACGAGGCCAAGGCCGCCGGGCGCGACTGCGTGCGTCCGCACGCTGACAGCCCGGCATGACTTCTGCGCCGGCGGCCCCGTTGGGGCGACATGTCTCTCTCCTCCCGCACCCTCCTCACGACCGCCGCCCTCGCCGCGGCGGTCATCGCGCCCTCCGCCGCCAACGCCGCCGAGGGCTTCACCGCCGTCACCTCCACCGGTGACGTCGTCCAGCTGCACAGCGACAGCGCTCCCGGGGTGACCGGGGTCCACAAGGTCACGGGCCTCGCCGCCGGCGAGAGCATCGTCGGCCTGGACCGCACGCCCACCGGCGAGCTGCTCGGCCTGACCTCGGCCGGCAACATCGCCTCGGTCGACCGCGACACCGGCAAGGCGACGCCGAAGTTCCCGGCGCCCGTCACGACCGCCGTCGCGGCGAACGCCCCGGTCACCTTCGCCGTGGCACCCGACGGCGCCAGCGCGCGCATCATCACCCCCGGGCGCGACGTCGTCGTCAACCTCGCGACCGGCGCCGCCGTCAACGGCCCCGGCCTCACCTTCGCAGCCGGCGACCCGCACGCCGGCGCGCAGGCCGCGCCGGCGCTCGACTACGCCGCCGACGGGCGCCTGATCGGCGTCGACGCCGGCCAGGGGGCCAACGCCGTGCAGACCGCCGCCGGCGCCGCGACGCTGCAGACGCTGGCCGGCGTGCCCTTCAAGACCATCGAGCCGACCCGCTCGACCGTCGCCTCCGACGGCTCGGTCTGGACCGCGAGCAACCTCAGCGACAAGCCCAACCGCGCGCCGCAGTCGCGCCTCGTGCGCTACGACCCGGCCACGGGCAAGATCACGGACCGGACCCTGCTCCAGCGCCTCGACGCCATCGCCGATGACGGACCCGTCGCCGACGACAAGACGCCGCCCAAGGCCACCATGTCCGGCAAGGTCCTCCAGCGCAAGGTCAACCAGCGCGGCGACGCGTACTGGACCGGCCTGAACGTCAAGACCAACGAGGGCGGCCAGACCCTGGCCTCCATCCGCCTGAACGGGAAGGTCGCCGGCATGGCTCTCGCGACCCTCGAGCGCGCCGGCACGGCCCATTTGCAGTTCGGCGCCAACAGGAAGCTCGGCGCCGCGCTGCGCCAGTGCCGCCGCGGCGCACCGCCGCGTCGTCGTCCACGTGACCGTGAACGACTGGGCCCGCAACAAGCACATCTACGACCGGGCCATGCGGCTCTCGCTGTAGTCGACGCGACCTCTGCAGGACCTCTGGGGCCCGGCGCGTGCGCCGGGCCCCACGCGTGCGCGCCGCTACAGTCGATGGGGCACATGGCGAAGAAGGTCTGGGTACTCGACACGGAGACGAAGGGCACCGGCGCGAACGTCGTGCCCCTCGACAGCACGCTGCGCAAGGCGGACGCCCCTGCGGAGCCGCTCTACGTGCCGCCCAAGCGCGCTCCGCGGCCTGCGGAGACCCCCGCGCCACGGCCGCCGCGCGCCTACAAGCTCGTCGACGTCACGTCCGGCGAGGTCCTCGCCGAGGACGTCGACACGCGCGCCGCGATCGGCGTGCTCGAGGGCCTCGGCAGCGTCGTCGACGTGCGCATCTACGTCTGGGACGACACGACCGAGCACTGGGTCCTGCTCACGCTGGGCGAGCACAAGGCCCTGTGGGCCTACCGCGGCAGGCTCGGCGCGGAGCCCGCATCGCGCTAGCGCTCCGGCCCGGCTGGCAAGCTTGTCCGTGATGGGGCTGCGGTCTGCGCGCGACATGGCCGTCGATCTGGGGACCGCCAACACGGTCGTCCACGTCCACGGACGCGGCATCGTGCTGTCCGAGCCGTCGGTGGTCGCCATCGACGAGCGCACGGGCGAGGTCGTCGCCGTGGGCGCCGACGCGCAGCGGATGATCGGGCGCACGCCGGCCCAGATCTCCGCCACCCGGCCGCTGCGCCACGGCGTGATCGCCGACTTCGAGGTGACCGAGCAGATGCTGCGCCACTTCATGCGCAAGGTGCTCGACCACCGCCGCGCCCACCCCCGCCTCGTCGTCTGCGCGCCGTCGGGCATCACCGAGGTCGAGCGGCGCGCCGTCGAGGAGGCGGCGCTGTCGGCCGGCGCCCGGCGCGTCCAGCTCATCGAGGAGCCGATCGCGGCGGCCATCGGCGCCGGCGTCGCCATCGGCGAGCCCGTCGGGCGGATGGTCATCGACGTCGGCGGCGGCACCAGCGAGGTGGCGGTCATCTCGATGGGCGCCATCGTCCTGTCGCGCTCGGTGCGCGTGGGCGGCTACGACCTCGACGAGGCGATCGCCGCCTACATCCGCGGCTCGCTCGTCACGGCGATCGGCTCGCAGAGCGCCGAGGCGATCAAGCTCGCCATCGGCTCCGCGGCGCCGCTCGAGTCCGAGCTGACCACGTCGGTCCGCGGCCGCGACCTCGTCTCGGGCCTCCCCCGCGAGCTCGAGCTCGACAGCGCGGAGATCCGCGCCGCGCTCGAGAGCCCGCTCTCGGAGATCCTGGCCGCCGTCCAGGCGACGCTCGAGGAGACCCCGCCCGAGCTCGCCGGCGACATCGCCCGCGACGGCATCCTGCTGGCCGGCGGCGGCGCGCTCCTGCGGGGCTTCGGCCAGCGCGTCGAGACCGAGACCGAGATCCGCGCCTACATGGCCGAGTCGCCGCTCACCTGCGTGGCGGCCGGTGCGGGGCAGGCGCTCGAGGAGCCCGAGGTGCTCTGGCGCGCGTCGTCGCGGCGCCGGCGATAGAACCGACCGGCAGGGGGTATCCATGCGGCGCCATGCGCCTGCCCTCCCTGCTCGCCGTCCTCGCGCTCCTCGCCCTGGCCCCCGCGGCGCAGGCCGCGCAACCGCCGATCGGCCACGTCTTCGTCATCGTGCTCGAGAACGAGGATGCGGCCAGCACGTTCGGCCCGGCGTCCCAGGCGCCCTACCTGGCCCAGACCCTGACCGCCGACGGCGCCTTCGTCCCCGGCTACTACGGCATCGGCCACGCGTCGCTCGACAACTACGTCGCGATGGTCAGCGGCCAGGCGCCCAACGTGGTCACGCAGGCCGATTGCCCACTGTCGCTCGATGTCCTCCCCGGCCTGCCGACGAGCGACGGCCAGGTGCTCGGGCAGGGCTGCGTCTATCCCGCCGCCGTCAAGACCATCGCCGGCCAGCTCAGCGCCAAGGGCCTGACCTGGGGCGGCTACATGGAGGACATGGGCAACGACCCGGTTCGCGACAACGGGACGGCGTGCGCGCATCCGGCGACCGGCCACCCCGACCAGACCCAGCAGGCCAGCCCGACGGACCAGTACGCCACGCGCCACAACCCGTTCGTCTACTTCCATTCGATCATCGACGACGCCGCGCAGTGCGCAGCCCGCGACGTGCCGCTCACGCGCCTGTCCGCCGACCTCGCCGCGGCCTCCACGACGCCGAACCTGACCTTCATCACCCCCGACCTCTGCCACGACGGCCACGACGCCACGTGCGCGGACGGCGGCCCGGGCGGCATGCCGGCCGCCGACGCCTTCCTGCGCGAGTGGGTCCCGCGCATCACGGGCTCGCCGGCGTATCAGAGCGACGGCCTGCTCGCGATCGTCTTCGACGAGGCGGCGAGCGACTCGAGCGCCTGCTGTGGCGAGCGCCCGGGCCCGAACACGCCCGCGCCCGGCGCGCAGTCCGGCGGCCCCGGAGGCGGACGCACGGGCGCGGTCCTGCTCTCGCCCTTCATCCGTCCGGGCACGACGTCCGACCAGCAGTACAACCACTACAGCCTGCTGCGCTCGATCGAGGACTACTTCGGCGTGGCGCACCTCGGCTACGCCGCGGCCGCCGACCTGCGTCCGTTCGGCTCCGACGTGTTCACGGGCTGACCGGGCGCGACGCCGCCCAACGAGAACGAGCTGCTCTAGCCGGCCAGCAGCGGTGACGGCGGGATCCGCGTCTGGCCGGTGATCCCGTCGACGAGCATCGCCACCTCGTCCTCGAAGCACCAGACCCACTCCTCGCCGGGCTCCAGCGAGCGGATGAGCGGGTGCTCGTCCGCGGCCGCGTGCTTGGACGCGTGGCGGTTGGGCGAGTCGTCGCAGCAGCCGACGTGGCCGCAGTTCAGGCAGATGCGCAGGTGAAGCCATTTGCCGCCGTCGCGCAGGCAGTCCTCGCATCCGGCCACCTCGGCGGGGAGCTGGGTGACCGTGATCGTGTCCAGATGAGTGCAGGTCGCCATGCCCCGATGGTGGCAGGTCAGCGCACCGTGCCCTCGATGGGCAGCCAGACGTGGAAGGTGGTGCCGCCCGGACCGGTGTCGAAGCCCAGCGTCCCGCTGTGGTGCTCCTCGACGATCTGGCGCGCGGTGTCCAGGCCCAGGCCGGTCCCCTGCCCGACCGGCTTGGTGGTGAAGAACGGGTCGAGCACGTGCGACTGGGCCTCGGCCGGGATGCCGGGACCGTCGTCGGCGACGTCGACGCGCACGCACGGGCCGTCGAGCGCGTGTCGCGATGGTGAGCGTGCCGTTCTCGCCCATCGCGTCGATCGCGTTGTCGATGAGGTTGGTCCACACCTGGTTGAGCTCGGAGCCGCGCACGGTGAGCTGCGGCAGCGCGCGGTCGAAGTCGCGCACGACCTCGATCGAGGTGTGCTTGAGCTTGTGGCCGAGCATGACGAGCGTCGTCTCCAGGCCCTCGTGGACGTCGACCTGCGACGAGCGCGCCGCGGTCCATGTAGGCGTAGGACTTGATCGCCTTGACGAGGTCGCCCATGCGCGAGGCCGAGTCGTGCAGGTCGGCGGCCAGGCCGCGCGCGGTCAGCGACGCGGCCACCCAGCGCAGCGCGGCGCCGGTCGCGGGGCCCGCGAGCTCGGCTGACCTGCGCCAGCCAGGCGTCGTCGACGCCGGCCGACCGCCAGCGGCTCGGCCAGGCGCCAGGGCTCGTGGACCCCGAGATCCTCGAGGCGCTCGAGCATCGCGTCCTCGGCGTCGGCGGCGTCGAGGCTGTCGAGCGCCTCGTGCGCTCCTTGGCGCGCACGAGCGCCTCGCGCTGCAGGGCGACGAGCCGCTCGGCGTCGGCGCGCTCGATGCCGGCCTCCACGAACTCGCCGAGCGTGGCGCCGATGACCTCCAGCGCGTCGGCGAGGTCGGACGCCGCGCGCTTGACGGCCGCGGCCGGGTTGTTGAGCTCGTGGGCGAGCCCCGCGGCCATCGTCCCCAGCGACTCCAGGCGCTCGCGGTTCTGCTCGGCGCCGGCCAGGCGCGACAGGACCGGCTGCATCTGCTTCATGACGCGCTCGTGCACCGGCGCCTGGGCGAGTCGTCAGGCGGCGGAAGTCGTCGGCCGGGATGAGCGCGACCTCGCATACGGGATCGCCGCCTCCATCCGCACCGGCAGCGGCCCGCGCGTGAGGACGGCGATGGCGCCGACCCACGTCGGTGCGATCTGGCGCCCGACGGGCTCGGTGCGGCCGTCGTTGACGATGACGGTCTGCGCCTCGCCCTCCAGCAGGCACGAGAGCCCGAGCACCTCGACGCCCTGCTCGGCCAGCAGCTCGCCGGGCTCGAAGCGGATCGCGCTGCGCGACGGCTGCCCACTCGGCCAGCTGGGCGTCGTCGAGGTCGTCGAACAGGTCGACGGGGCGCAGGTCGGCGACGGAGATGCGCGGCCGTGGTGCTCATGCCTGGGCGAGGTACTCGTGGATGAGCGAGACCGCCATCGACCCCTCCCCCACCGCGCTGGCCACGCGCTTGATCGAGCGCGCGCGCACGTCGCCGGCGACGAAGACGCCCGGCACGCTCGTCTCCAGCGGGTAGGGGTCGCGGCCGAGCGGCCATCCGGCCGCCTTGACGTCGGCGCCGGCGAGGATGAAGCCGCGGTCGTCGCGGGCGACGACGCCCTCGAGCCAGTCGGTGCGCGGCGCCGCGCCGATGAAGACGAAGACGGCGTCGACCTCCTCGACGGCCTCGGCGCCGTCCGGGCCCGCCATTCGCAGCGCGCGCACCCGCCCGTCGTCGCCCTCGGCCCCGACCGCCCGCCAGCCGGTGCGGACCTCGACGTTGGGCAGGGCCGCGATCTGCTCGACGAGGTAGTGCGACATCGACTTGGCCAGCGAGTCGGCGCGCACGAGCATGATCACCCGGCCCGCGTACTTGCTGAAGTAGACGGCGGCCTGGCCGGCGGAGTTCGCCCCGCCGATGACGACGACGCTCTGGTCCTCGCATGCGCGCGCCTCGGTCATCGCCGCGCCGTAGTAGATCCCCGTCCCGGTGAAGCGCTCGAAGCCGGGCGCGTCGAGCTGGTTGTAGGAGACGCCCGAGGCCACGAGCACGCAGCTCGCGCTCAGGCTGCCGCCGCCCGAGAGCCTGACCTGGCGGCCGGTGCCCTCGACGTCGAGCCCGACCGCGTCCTGCACGCTGAGCAGCTCGGCGCCCAGGCGCCGCGCCTGGGTCGGTGGCGCGGCTGGCGAGCTCCGAGCCGCTCAGGCCGGCGGGGAAGCCCGAGGTAGTTCTCGATCCGGCTGGACTGCCCCGCCTGGCCGCCCGGCGCGTCGCGCTCGACCATCACCGTGCGCAGGCCCTCCGAGGCGCCGTAGACCGCGGCCGCCAGCCCCGCGGGGCCGCCGCCGACGATGACCAGGTCGTAGTGATCGCCGGCCGGCGCGACGGCGACGCCCAGGCGCTCGGCCAGCTCGAGGATCGTCGGGCGCTCGAGCACCGTGCCGTCCTCGAGCAGCGCCACCGGCAGCCCGCTCTCGTCCACCCCGGCCACCGTCAGCAGCTCGCGGCTCTCGCCGTCGCGCTCGACGTCCAGCCAGCGGCCGGGCACGCGGTTGCGCGCGAGGAAGTCGCGCAGCTCGTGCGTCTCGCGCGAGAAGCGGTGCCCGATGAGGCGCACGCCGCCGGACTCGAGCGCCGCGCCGGCGTCCCACGTCGTGAGCAGGTCCTCGACGACGGGGAAGAGCAGCTCCTCGGGCGGGTCCCACGGCTTGAGCAGGTAGTAGTCGAGCGCGACCTCGTTGATGGCCTGGATCGCGGCCTCGGTGTCGGCGTAGGCGGTGAGCAGCACGCGCTTGGCGCCGGGCACGATCTGGCGCGCCTGGACGAGGAAGTCGGTGCCCGACAGCCCGGGCATGCGCTGGTCGGCCACCAGCAGCGCGACCTGGTCGCCGCGCGCGACGAGGTCGCGCAGGACGTCGAGCCCCTCCTGCCCCGAGCTCGCGCGCAGGATCCGGTAGCCCTCGCCGAACTGCCGGCGCAGGTCGCGGGCCACGGCCGCGAGCACCGCAGGCTCGTCGTCCACCGCGAGGATCGCGGGACGCCGCCGGCGCTCGCCGTTGTCCGTGCCAGCCACCGACGGCGAACGCTACTGGTCGGCGTACCCGGCCGCCTCGACGCGCGGCAGGCTGCGCACCGACGGGCACGGCGAGGAAGCACAGCGCGCACGCGATGCCGACCGCGCTCATCCCCAGCAGCGTCTCCTGCGTGCCCAGCGACGCGGCGAGCGGGCCGACGACGGCCGTGCCGATGGGCATGAGGATCGTGCTCGCCAGGTAGTCGAAGGAGCTCACGCGCGAGAGCGCCTCGCCCGGGATGTGCTCCTGCAGCGAGACCTCCCACAGCGTGAAGAACGCGGTCACGCCGATCCCGGCCACGAACTGCAGCGCGCAGGTCGACGAGCAGCCCGGCACCGGCGCCGTAGACCGCGGCCTGGCTCGAGGCGAGGATGAGCGCGATGCCGGCGGTCAGCAGCGCGTGCGGTGGGCGGATGCGCAGCAGCAGCAGGTCGCCCAGGACGCAGCCCAGCCCGAAGGCGACCGCGACGGCGGCCCACGCGCCCGGGCCGCCGAGACGCTCGGCGATCGAGACCGGGCCCAGCACGTAGACGGCGGGCAGGACGATCCCCGCGTACGCGCACATCGCCCCCAGGCCGGCGAGCACCCACGAGCGCGAGCGGACCTCGCGCCAGCCGGCCGTGACCGCGGCCAGGAAGGCCGGCGGGGCGTCCTCGATCCCCTCGACCGCCACCGCCGGGCGCAGCCGCAGCAGGCAGGCCACGCTGACCGCGAAGGAGCCCGCGTCGAAGAGCATCGCCGCCCCGGCGCCGATGGCGCCGACGAGCACGCCGGCGATGCGCCGGGCCCGCGATGCTGGAGACCGAGAAGCTCAGCCCGCGCAGCGCGTTGGCCGGCTGCAGCTGACCGGCGTGCGAGACGGTCTGCGGGAGCAGGCCGGTGAAGGCCGGCTGGAAGAAGGCATCGGCCGTCCCGTAGAGCGCGGCCAGCACCCCGAGCGTCAGCGGGCTGGCGGCGTCGGCCACGCAGCAGCACGCCGCCGACGCCCTGCACGATCAGCCGCGCGGCGTCGGAGGCGATGAGCACGCGGCGGCGGTCGCCGCGGTCTGAGATGACGCCCCCGGCGAGGGCGAAGACGAGGAAGGGCACGAGCTGCGCGGTGACCACGAGCCCGACCGCCTCGATGCTCGCCGCCGGCCTCGAGGACGGCGAAGGGCAGCGCCACGAGCATGACGCGATCGCCGACGAGCGACAGGACCTGGCCCGCGAACAGCAGCCGGAACTGGGCCTCGGTGCGCAGCACCTCCGGGACGAGCGCGCCAATCCTCCCCATCGCCGGCGAGCCTATGGCACCGCCCGCAGGTCGAACGGGAGCGCGCCCGCTTGCGACCGACGGTCGATGGTCGGCACGGACGGGCGGGCCTACCTTCCGGCTGTGCTGAACCTGGCGATTGAGACCCAGGCCTACCAGGCCCTGCTCGAGGGCCACAGGGCCGATCCCGACAACGAGGACCTCTACACCGACCTGCAGAAGGCCAGGGCGGCGATGGAGATCGCCTGGCTGCAGCTGGCGGTTGCGGTGGGCGAATAGCCGGTAGCGAGTTGTCGTCTGCGGCCCGCAGGCGGTATCTCATGCGCCATCGCCGTCGCAACCCACACGCCCGCACGCAGCGTCCGGCGCAGGATCACGGGATGGGACGTGGCGGTGCTCGTCGCGGCCAACGCGGTCGTGGTCGTGGGACTGTGGTGGCGCCAGGGCGGCATCCGCGAGATCCACGACCTCGCCGGGCTGCTGACGAGCCTCGGCCGCGTCACCGGGCTGCTCGGCGCCTACCTGGCGCTCGTCGAGCTGCTGCTGCTGGCGCGCATCCCCGTGCTCGACGCGGTCGGGCTCGAGCGGATGGGCCGCTGGCATCGGATCAACGGCACCGCGTGCCTCGCGCTGCTGCTCGCCCACACCGTGCTCATCACGGGCGGCTACGCACTCGACGACGGGGTCTCGCGTGACCCGCGAGACGGACGACCTGCTCACGCGCTACTCGGGCGTGCTGCATCGCCACCATCGGGCTCGGCCTGCTCGTGGTCGTCGTCGTCAGCTCGGTCGTGGCCGTCCGCCGCCGGCTCTCCTACCGCGTGTGGCACGCGCTGCACCTCTCGGCCTACCTCGCGATCGCGCTGGGCTTCAGCCATCAGCTCGCCACCGGCCGGGAGTTCCAGGGCCAGCCCGTCGCCCGCGCGTACTGGTGGGCGCTGTACGCCGTCGCGCTCGGGCGCGCTGGTCGGCCTGCGGCTGGTGCTCCCTGTCGCGCGCTCGCTGCGCCACCGGCTGCGGATCGAGCGCGTGGTGCGCGAGGCGCCGGGGGTCGTCTCGGTGGAGATCGGCGGCGTGGGGCTCGAGCGCCTGCCGGTGCGCGCGGGCCAGTCGCTGCACTGGCGCTTCCTGGCCCGCGGGCACTGGTGGGAGACGCATCCGTTCTCGCTCTCGGCCGCGCCGGACGGGCGGCGGCTGCGCATCACGGTCAAGGACGTCGGCGACTACACGCGCCGGCTCGCGTCGCTGGCGCCGGGGACGCGCGTGATCGTCGAGGGGCCGTCGGGCGGGCTGACGAGCGCCGCGCGCCGGCACGCCCGGGTCGCCCTCATCGCGGGCGGCGTCGGCATCGCGCCGATCCGCGCGCTGCTGGAGGACACGCCGGGCGAGCCCGGCACGATCGCCGTCATCTACCGCGCGGCGAGCGAGGACGACGTCCTCTTCCGCGACGAGCTCGACGAGCTCGCACGCCGGCGCGGCGCCGAGCTGCACTACGTCCTGGGCGAGCGCCGCGGCGACGAGCTGCTGTCGGCCGAGCACCTGCAGGCGCTGGTGCCCGACATCGCCGGCCGCGACGTCTACGTGTGCGGGCCCCCGAGCATGACCGAGGCCACGCGCACCAGCCTGCGGCGGGCCGGTGTCCCGCGCCGCCACATCGTCAGCGAAGGGTTCGGCTGGTGAACGGGCGCGTCGTCGCGCGGCGCGCCGTGCCCGCGGCGGTGGCCACCGCGGCGGTGGTCGCGCTGCTGGCCAACGTCCGCGCGCGGCCGCCGTCGATCGCGGCGCCGTCGGTCGCCGGCCGGCAGCCGCCTCCGATCAGCGCGACGGTCGAGCCCGCCGTCCGGCGCGTGAGCAGCAAGCGCCCGACGCGGAAGGGCCCGGTGCGGTCGGCCATCGAGACGGCGACGACCCCGTTCTCGATCATCCAGCTGCGCGTGACGCTCACCGGCGGAGAGCTGACCCGCGTGGAGACGCTCGAGCTCAGCGGCGACAACGCCCGCACCGAGGCGATCAACAACCGCGCCGAGCCGATCCTGCGCGAGGAGGCGCTGAAGGCCGGCAGCGCCGACATCGACGTCGTCAGCGGCGCGACCTACACCAGCCGCAGCTACCGCAAGTCGCTGCAGGCGGCGATCGACCGGGCCCGGGCGCGTGGCTGACGGCCTGCACCGCGTCGAGGAGGTGATGGGGATCCCCGTCGGGATCGACGTGCGCGACGGCGGGATCGATCCCGCCGCGCTCGACCGCGCCTTCGCGTGGCTGCACCGGGTGGACGCGACGTTCAGCACCTACCGCGCCGACAGCCAGGTCAGCCGCCTGAACGCCGGCACGCTCGCGCCCGACGACGCCGCGCCCGACGTCCGCGCCGTGCTCGCTCGCTGCGAGACGCTGCGCGGCGCGGACCCGCGGCTGCTTCGACGTGCGCGCCCGCGGCGCGCTCGACCCGTCGGCCTTCGTGAAGGGGTGGGCGGTCGAGGCCGTGGCTTCGATGCTCGTCTCCGAGGGCGCGCGGAACCTGTGCGTGCACGCGGGCGGCGACGTGCGCGTGCGCGGCGAGCGGGCGCCCGGCCTGCCGTGGCGCGTGGGGATCCAGCACCCCTTCCGGCGCGACCGCACCGCCGCGGTCCTGTGCGCGCGCGACCTCGCGGTGGCCACCTCGGGCACCTACGAGCGCGGCGCGCACATCGTCGACCCGCGCACCGGCGAGCCGCCCGAGGGCGTGCTCTCGGTCACCGTCCTGGGGCCCGACCTCGGCACGGCCGACGCCTATGCCACCGCGGCCTTCGCGATGGGCGTCGAGGGCCCGGCGTGGACCGCCGGGCTCGACGACTACGAGGCGCTGACGATCCTGTCCGACGGCCGCGTGCTCAGGACGCGCGGCGTGCCCGACGTCGAGTAGACGTCCTTGCGGGCGATGCGC
The DNA here is from genome assembly GCA_963816845.1 of uncultured Actinomycetes bacterium. GTDB lineage: Bacteria > Actinomycetota > Thermoleophilia > Solirubrobacterales > Solirubrobacteraceae > JAOPZW01. Next base: position 35,075 of record CAWFMR010000044.1, read on the forward strand.
CCGTCGGCCGCGATGGGGAAGACGTCCACGCCGTCCCACTCGAGCTCGCGCCCGTCGTCGGGGTGCGTCGCCCGTGCCGTCCACTCGCTCACGGCGAAGTCCTCGCCCACGCGCAGCGCGCGGCGCTCGAAGCGCAGGGTCGGCCAGCGCGCGAAGATCGCGCCGATGTGGTCGCGGACGGCCGCCGCGCCGCTCACGCGCTCACCCGCCGTGTGGTTGTGGAAGACGATGTCGTCGTCGTGCATCGACGCGATCGCGTCGAGGTCCTGGGCGCTCCACGCGGCGTCGTAGCGGTCGATCAGCGCGGCGATGTCCATGGCGACCGTCCTCAGTCGCGCTTGGCGTAGTTGCTGGCGCCGAACCAATCGACGACGATCGCCGGCTCGTCGCCCACGACCCATGCGTCGTGGCCACTGGGCAGCGAGGTGACGTCGCCCGGCTCGGCGACGAACTCCGTGCCGTCGTCCATGCGGATCGCCAGCCGACCGCTCACGTGGTACTGGAAGTGCGGCGCCTCGCAGCTCGCGGTGTTGGCGATCGGCTTGACGTCGTTCGACCAGCGCCAGCCCGGCTCGAACACGAGCCGCCCGACCTCGCCGCCGCCGACCAGGACGATCTCCGCATGGCCGTTGGGGAACTCGCGCGTCTCCTCCGGCGCACCGAAGCTCTTGTGCTCGGTCTGCTGCATGGCTCGCCTCCTTGGGCGGGTGGATTGGCGCGACCTTACCTACTAGTAGGTAGGATGACAAGATCGTCGACTTCGACCTGTGTGAGGATGGTCCGACGCGAATGCCAGCCAAGCGCGACAGCACCGAGACGAACGACACCGCCACCCGCATCCTCGACATCGGCGAGCGCCTCGTGCAGGTCCGCGGCTTCAACGGCTTCAGCTACGCCGACGTCGCCGCCGAGCTCGACATGACGAAGGCCGCCCTGCACTACCACTTCCCCGGCAAGGGCGAGCTGGGCCGGGCGCTGATCGAGCGCTACACGGAGCGCTTCGTCGCGGCGCTGGCCGACATCGACGAGCGCATCCCCGAGGCGCCCGCGAAGCTCGACGCCTACGCCGGCCTCTACGCCGACGTGCTGCGGGGGCAGCGCATGTGCCTGTGCGGGATGCTCGCCGCCGAGTACCAGACCCTCCCCGACCCGATGCGCACTGCGGTGATCGCCTTCATCGACGCCAACGAGGCGTGGGTCGAGACGGTCCTCGCCGAAGGCCAGCGGGCGGGCACCATCGCCGTGGCCGGCCGTCCCGCCGATGCCGCGCGCCTCATCGTCAGCGGCCTCGAGGGAGCGATGCTCGTCGCGCGCCCGTACGGCGATATCGCGCGCTTCGACACCGCCGCCGCGAGCTTGCTGGCGAGCGTCGGCGCGCCATCGCCCGCGCGACCGTGATCCGCCCGCTGGGGGTCCCGCGCTAGTAGGGGTTGCAGGGGTGCTCGGACGCACTCATCTCGTGGCCGCGCCGTAGCGCGCGCCGCGTCCGCTCACCGGTCCGTGCAGCGGCGCTTCCGCGTCGCTCTGAACCCGTGCCGTCGGCCAGCGCCGGCGGTGTTCCGAAGGAGGCATGCTGGATGCAGAGCCATGACCTGAACGTGGACGTCGTCGATCGCGACGGCGCGCTCGCCGAGGCCGCGCGAGGCCGTCGCCGGCGACAGCCGCGCGGACTTCTTCCGCAAGGCGGGCGCGGCCGCCGGCGGGACGCTGCTGGCGTCGAGCGTGCTCGGCGCGCTGCCGAGCCTCGCGTCGGCCGCGGTGCCCAAGGGCGACGTGGCGATCCTCAAGTACGCGCTGACGCTCGAGTACCTCGAGGCCGCCTTCTACAAGGAGGCCGTCGACGCCGGCAAGCTCAAGGGGCACACGCTGGCCTTCGCCAAGAAGGTCGCCGCCGACGAGGCCGCGCACGTCGCCGGGCTCAAGAAGGCCCTGGGCGCCAGCGCCCAGGCGTCGCCCAAGTTCGACTTCCAGGGCACGACGCGCAGCCAGTCGAAGTTCCTGCAGACCTCGTTCGTGCTCGAGAACACCGGCGTCAGCGCCTACCTCGGCCAGGCCGGCAGGATCAAGACGCCGAGCATCCTGCTCACCGCGGCGTCGATCGTGACCGTCGAGGCGCGGCACGCGGGCGCCGTCGCCGAGCTGCTGGGCAAGTCGATCTCCCCCAGCGGCGCCTACGACGTCGGCAAGTCGATGAAGGACGTCCTCGCCGCCGTCAAGGCCACCAAGTTCATCAAGGCCTAGCGCCGTGCCGAGCATCGGACGCACGCGCTGGCGCCTCGGGCGTCGCGCGGCCAGCGGCCCTCAGTGGTCGCCGCTGCCGATGCCGAGGTGGTCCGGGGTCTCCGCGTACGCGCGCTCCAGCGCGTCGGGATACGCGGCGCGCACCGCGGCGTCGAGTCGCGCGAGATGGTCGTCGAGCGGGGCGCGGCGCGCGGCGGGAGCGTGCTCGGCCAGGCCGAGGAGCAGAGCGCGCAGACGACGGGCGATCTGCGGCGTGTCGGCGCCGTAGTGGCGGATCTCGGTGAGCGAGAGGTCGAGCAGGTCCTCCCAGACCATGTTCGGGATAGACGAGCCGCAGCGCGCCGTCCTCGCCGGTGATGCGCCCGCGCTCGAGGTCGCGCGCGGCGAACTCGATGAGCAGCGCATCGATGCCGTCGAGCGCCTGGACCGCCGTTGTCGGGTCGTTGACCGCGGGTGAGAGCGCGCGCAGCGCGATGTCCACGATGGCCCGCAGGGCAAAGGCCGGGTCCTGCGTGAACGTCCGCTCTTCCGCCAGGATCACGCCCTTCCTCAGCTCGGCGCGGTCCACGCCTCGCAGCGCCGCCGCGGATGGCGAACAGATCGGCGCCCGCGGGCACGTAGCCGCCGATGCCGAAGCGGACTTCGATCGACGGCTCCGGCCGCCGTCGCCGCCCGCACGAGGCGCGCGCGATCGAGCGCGGACACGACGCCCGGCCGGCTCTCGTGGCGGACCACGGTCGTGACCGGGGGGTGCTCCGCGACCGCCGGCGGCGGCGCGTCGCGCAGCGCGAAGGGATAGGCCTCGCGGATCGCCCTCACGGACTCATCGACGATCTGCGCCACGATGCGCCGCGGGCGCAGCAGGTCGAGCAGGCGGCCGACGAGCCCGTAGAAGGCGAGCACCGCCCCGACGAGCAGGGCGAGGGCCACCGTGATGGCCACGCTCGGGACGACGGTCGCGCCGTTGCGCCCGATGCTCGCCCAGCGAGACGAGCGAGAACATCGCCGGCGCGATGAAGGCGCCGAGCGCGTGCTTGACGATCGGGTCCCGACGGAAGCGTGAGACGAGACGCGGCGTGTACTGGCTCGCGCCGAACTGCACGACGACGACGGCGATCGACACGACGAGCCCGGTGAACGCGATCATCCCGCCCGCCACGGCGGAGTAGAACGTGCGCGCGGTGTCGTTCGCGAAGTTCAGGGAGAGGACGTCGCGCGAGCCCTCGATGCGCGGGAGGATCTCCGCCAGGGCGAGCGCGGTGGCCATGTACAGGGTCGGGATGACGAAGAGGCTCCCGGCGACCCACTCGCGCAGGAGGAACCGCGTCCGCCAGCTGGTCGAGCGCTCGCTCGCCGACAGCTGGTCGAGCGGCACGGCATTCGCGCCAGGCAGGGCACCGACCGCAGGGTCGAGCGCGGTCTGGCGCCCGCCCGCGCTCATGGCGCGGCCGGCGCCTCGGCGGGAAGCACGCCCGCCTCGACCACGCCCGCGGCGGCGCGCTTCTCCGCGGCGATCCGCCGCATCCGCAGCCCGTGCAGCGGCCCCGCGAGGGTCGACAACGCGCCGGCGCCCACGAGCGCCGCAGCGGTCGCCGAGCGCATGTGCCCCTCGCGGACTGCGAGCGTGGTGATCGCCACCACGAGCGGCAGCTGCGTGGAGCTGAAGAGCGCGAGCGCCATGCGGTCCTCCTTGAGCGGCAGGACGCCGCGGTAGAGCAGCATCGCCGGCGTCCCGCGGACGACGAGGAAGAGCACGAAGAAGAGCAGGAGCTTCGCGACGCTGGACACGCTCGAGAACAGCGCGTCGACGTCGAGGCGCAACCCGCTCACCACGAAGAAGAACGGCACGAAGAACCCGAACGCCACCGCGTTGAGCTTCGAGTCGAACACCTCGACCTCCGACTTCCCGAGCACCTGCCGGCTGATCAGGCCGGCGGCGAACCCGCCGAGCAGGAGGTCGAGCCCGAGCTTGTTCGCGAGCAGCGCCAGTGCGAAGACGAGCACGACGAACCAGCGGACCGCCAGCTGCGAGCTCGTCTCCACCGTGCGCTCGAACAATGCGAGCGTCTGCGTCGACGAGCGGACCGCCACGACGGCGACGGCGACGGCGACCAGGACGAACGCGACCAGGATCAGCGCGTTGTGCAGCGCGCTCTGCGTCGAGAGGACCAGCGTGAGGAGCAGGATCGGGCCGAACTCGCCGACGGCGCCGGCCCCCAGCAGGTACGTGCCGAAGGTGGTGCGCATCTCGCCGGTGTCCGAGAGGACCGGCAGCAGGGTCCCGATCGCCGTCGTCGCCAGGGCCGACCCGACGTAGACGAGCGAAAGGACCACGCCGGCCGCGGCGAGCACGCCGCCCAGGGTGTAGGCGATCGCGAGCGACATCGCCCAGCCGAGTATCCCCAGACGCAGCGGCGCCCCGCGGATGCGCGCCAGGTCGATCTCGTAGCCGGCGAAGAAGAACAGCATGCCGAGGCCGAGGTCGCCGAAGAACTCCGTGAACGCATTGACCTTGGCGAGATCGAGCAGCTGCGGCCCGATGAGCACGCCGAGCGTCAGCTCGATCACGACCACCGGAAGAAAGAGGCCGCGCCCGCCGGCCACGGCCACCAGCGTCCCCGCGACCGCGGCGGTGGCGACGATCGCGAGGAACGAGCCGGTGTCGACCTCGAAGACCGGGGACGTGTCGACCGCCAGTGGTACGAGGCTCACCGTGCTCATGTCGGATGCGGCTCGAACGCCCGACGAAGGCGCCACCGCCATCCAACCCGACCGCCGGGTGAGCCGCCATCACCCGGTGCGGGTGACGGCGACCCGGACCACGCCGCGGTCACGGCTTGCGCGGCCCGGCTCTGCCCGTGCTGGGACTTCGAGGCGCCCCCGGCAGGATTCGAACCTGCGACCTGCGGATTAGAAGTCCGCTGCTCTATCCAGCTGAGCTACGGGGGCCTCGCGGGAGCGCGGAGGTCCCGCCAAGTCGGGGCGGCCCGTTCGACTGCCCCGAACTTGGCTTCACCAGTGGGGTCAGCCGCCCTTTCCCACCGGCGATCCTACCGTCCCCCCGGTCTTACCCGGCCCAGAACGACGAAGCCGCCTCGGTGAGCGGCATTCGGGACGGT
>CAWFMR010000045.1:0-101324 GCA_963816845.1 uncultured Actinomycetes bacterium
GCCGCCAGGTCTTGTGGTCCGGCCGAAGGAGGCGAGCGGAGGGGGCGGGATTCGAACCCGCGGTCCGCGTGAGACGCCGCCACCCGGGGAGTGCGGGCCGGCGTCGATGTGGTGGTGAGGACTACCAGAGTCGGTGATCACTCGCCGGGCTGGGCGGGCACCACTGTCACCGGGCAGTGGGCGCGGTGCAGCAGCTCGTGGGAGGTGCTGCCCAGCGCCCCGCGCAGCGAGCTGAAGCCACGTGAGCCGACGACGATCTCGTCGGCTTCGCGCACCTCTGCGACGTTGGCGATCGCCACGGCCGGATGGTCGCCGATCAGCTCGCGCTCGACCGTGACGCCTGGCAGCTCGGGGAGGCCGGCGAGTACGTCCTGCCCGACCTGCTTGTGTTGCCCGACCACGCGGTCGTAGGCGACGCCGCCCTTCATCGGGCCAGGCAGGTCGTAGGCGTAGACGATGTAGAGCGTGCCCCCTTCGGCGCGCTCGGCGGCAAGGTCCAACGCGCGGCGCGCCGTGGCCGAGCCGTCGTAGCCGACAACGACCGTTCGAGGGGCGGCGGTCACCGGACGGCTCCCGAGAGCGCGAACGCGGGAGCGCTGACAACAGTGATGCTCGGCGCGAAGTGCATGCTGCCGCCCTAGGGCCATCATCCGCATCCAGCGGCGCTGAGTCAACCGGACCGCCTCGCTCACATCCCAGCCCTGTCGAGCGGGCCCGCACGTCGCCCCGTCGGCGCGGCGTAGGGTGGTTGCCAGCCTCGTTGTCAGCCGCGCCCCGGCGCTGCCCCGGGGAGCCACGTCCCAGCCGCCGCTCTTCGACGGAAGCCCCGCCCGTCCAGGGCTCCGATGAGCGGAGGGGGCGGGATTCGAACCCGCGGTCCGCGTGAACGGACTCCGGTTTTCAAGACCGGTGCATTCGACCGCTCTGCCACCCCTCCGATCGCGGCCAGCGTAACCGCTCGCGTTCGCGCTGCTCGCGCGGTGGGCATGATGCGCCCTCGATGGCGGTCGCGCGGGAGGGCCACCCCCACTTGCCGCCCGGGCGCGAGCCCGGGCCGCAGTCGCGCCGGAGGTCCACCGGACGCACGCTCGGCGGCTGTGCGGCACCGGCGTTCGTCGTCGCCGGCGTGGTGGCCGCGGCGATCGTCGTCGGCTTCGGCCTGCTGCTCGGATCGCTTCCGGGCGGCCCGCCGTCGTGGCCGTTCTTCGTGGGCGCCGTCGGCGTGCTGGCCTTCTTCTGGCTCTTCGCGCGGACCATGTTCCGCGGCGCTCGGCCGCGCTACGCGTCGGGCCTCGAGCTGCAGGTCGAGCGCCAGGAGCTGCGCCGCGGCGACCGGGTCGCGGCCGTCGTCTCGGGCGCGGGCGAGCTCGAGGTCGGTCTCGTGTGCACGCAGTCCTTCGACGTCTGGCGACGCATCGCCAACGACTCCCGCAGCCGGGTGACCGACAGCGCTTCGGTCTGGCAGCAGTGGATGGCGGCGCCGCAGGGCGCGCTGGGCCAGCGCGTCGAGCTCGGGCTGCCGGCCGAGGGCCCGTACTCCTACGAGGGCGACTGCGTCTCGTTCGGCTGGGCCGTGGTCGTGCGCCGCGTGGGCGAGAAGCGCGTGGCCCCGCCCGTGCCGCTGTGGGTGGCGCCGTGAGGCTGCGCGTCGACATGGACGGCGAGCCGCTCGCGCCGGGCGCCGCCGTCAGCGGGCGCGTGGTCGTCGAGGAGGGCGGCTCCGCGCGCTCGCTCTCCGTGCGCCTGGCCTTCGTCGAGCGCACCGAGAGCTTCGAGAAGGTCGCGCGGGAGGCCGGCGCGCTCGTCGTCGCCGAGGGCGACCTCGCCGAAGGCGCCGTGCTCGCCTTCTCGCTGGCGCTGCCCGACGACGCCCTCGCGAACATCGCCACCGGGTACGGGCGCGTCGGATGGGAGCTCCGCGCCCGGGCCGATCGCGCCGGCCCGGACGCCACCGTCGACCGGCCGATCGAGCTGCTGCGCAGTTACACTGCCCCGGACCGGGAGAGGTGGCCGAGTGGCTGAAGGCACTCGCCTGCTAAGCGAGTATGGGGTTTAAACTCCATCGCGGGTTCGAATCCCGCCCTCTCCGTCCACGCGGCCGATCCGTCGCCCGCTCGCTAGACTCGAACGTCGCCGCCCACGCGGCCCTGCGCCCGTAGCTCAGCTGGATAGAGCGTCGGTCTACGGAACCGAAGGTCAGAGGTTCGAATCCTCTCGGGCGCGCTCGGCTCCGGTCCTGCAAATCGCCACATTTCACGACGAGAAGCGAGAACCGGAGCGCCGGGCGCGTGCCCCACTAGTGCCCTAAACGTCCTCGGAGGCGTTGTCCGTGCCCTTCTTGGACGGCCCGATCCTGAGCGGCGTCGTACGCGTCTTGGCGAGCTGCGATCGCCGCGACGGCGCCGCCGAGCAAGACTCCGTAATGCTCTTCGATCATGGCGACGCTCGTGCCCCCCACCTGACCAGCGTGTTCCAGAGCATCGGCGTCACCGACCGCACCCAGGCCGCCCTGTGGGCACAACGCCACGGGCTGGCTTGAAGTGCCGCGCACAACTCGCGCGCGCCCGGGCGGACCAAAGCGGTCCAGTCCCGTCCGTCGTCAAGTGCCCTGACTCATTGGCGGGACCTTCCGTGAAGGCAGCGACGCAGGGTCAGCCTTGGCCCGGGAAACCGGTGTCCCGACCGAAACCGCCCGGGCGGGGTCGCGCCCGCCGTTGGCGGGCGCGATGACCCGGCTCGAGCGTTAGTGACGCTCGATGGCTTGCAGGGCGGCTCCCACGCCCTGGCCGCTTGCGGCGCCTGCGCTGGTCGCCGGGAGCGCTGCCTGGGCGGCGGTCGCCACCGGCAGCGGCGTGGTCGGTGCCCACATGCCCTCGTCGAAGGGAGGGGGTGGGGCGGGGTGCCGGTTGCCGATCGCGAACACGGTCGCCGCGGTACCAGCCGAGTTGAACGAGGTCGAGATGTAGTCGCCGACCATCGGGCCTTGCGAGGTGGCGGCGATGTCGGTCAGCGACATCGGACCGGCGAGCTGCGTCGACGCGCTCCACGTTGCTCCGCCGTTGGGTGAGGAGACGAAGCCGACGTCGAGCCGGCAGGTCGCGAGGGTGCACGCGGCGTTCGGGTAGAAGTAGTAGGTGAGCGCCAGGTGCGCGCTGATCCCGGCGTCGCTGGCGTTGCTGGGTCCACGGCCAGGCCCGGGATGAAGTGGTCAACTCCGCTAGCGACCGGATCGATCGGGATCCGCTGGACAGCGCTCCAGTTCACGCCGTCGCTCGACGTGCTGAACACGATGTCGTTGGCCGTGCACTTGGGCTCGAAGCGGCAGTCCTCCCACGCCACGTATGCGTTGCCCGCCGCATCGATCTCGGCTGTGGGCAGGGGGCTCGTCCTCAGGCCGCCGGAGTTCGGGTGGAAGCTGATCTTCGAGACGGCGACCTCCTTGGACCACGTTGCGCCGCCGTCGGTCGGATCGGAACGCGCCGATGGTGCCCTTGAGGCTCTCGAAGGGCACGATGACCGTGCCGTTGGGCTGCACGACCGGCTGACCACCGAGGCCCTTGGGGTTGCCTGCCGGCGAGACCGGCGTGCTCCAGGTCAGGCCGCCGTCCGACGAGGTGCTCATGTACTCGAGATCGCCCTCGCCGAAGTTGTCGAACTCCGTGTAGCAGTTTCCGTAGAACGGGCTGCCCGCGTGGTTGTCGCACACGGTCCAGTTCTTGTCGAGGTTGACCTTCTTGGCCGGCGGCGGGATCTGCACCGGGTTGCCGAAGGTCACGCCGCCGTCGGTCGAGCGACTGACGAAGATCGTGGGGACGACCAGGCTGGCCGGGAGGATCGGGATCGACGAGATCATCCACGTGTTGTGCCTGGCGTCAAAGGCGACGCTCGGATCGCTGACGCGCTCGAACGGGCTGCTCGGATCGCCGAACGGGCCTGCGTTGAACGTGAGCCCGGGCAGGAAGCTCGAGGTGCCCCACGTGACGCCGCCGTCCGTGGAGCGGGCGTAGCCGATGTCGGAGGCTCCCCCGTTGAAGAAGCGGCCGACCTGGTAGGTCGCAAGGACCGTCGAGCCGGACGCGAAGGTGTCGGGTTCGACTTCCGTCGCGTGCTGGCTGGACGCGTTGGTGAACGGGTCCGCGCTGACCGGAGTCAGCGGGACGTTCGCGCTGGCAGAGCCGGCGCCAACGAGGGCTGCCGTGGCCGCGAACGCAGCCACGCAGGGCCCGCGCCAGCGGCCGAAGATTGTGTGGATCGTCATCTGCCGACCGTAGCTCCGGCCGGCGCGCTCGTGGCGAATTGGTGCCAACGGCGGGTGTTGAGCTACGAGTGGACGGAAGACGTCCGCGAACGACCTTCGGAACGCGCTCGCCGGCTGCCGGATGTCGCCCGCGGCGGAAGCGGAGGCCGCTCCCGCTTCCGCGTGGGGAAGGGGCACTCCCGCGAGCTGGACGCCTGCTGCTCATCCTGAGCGACCGCCCCAGGCCGGGCTACCGGGACGCTCGAAGCCACGCTTGGCCGTCGCGAAAGTCGTTGGGGACGTCAGCCGGCAAGCTCCCGGCGCGCCAGCTCCACTGCTTCTCGGCCGACACGACAGTGCCTCGTTCGAATCGCCCGTGGGCACCTGTCTGCCCCATGGACTTCTGCTTGACAATCCGGCTCCGGAGCGAGACGGTTCCACGCGGCAGGGGAGAGCACAGGGGAAGGGAGACTAGATGCGCAGTGTCAAGCCACGCGGAGCGTGGGTCGTAGGACTGTGGGCGGTTGCCGCGCTCGCCGTGCCGGCGAGTGCCGGTGCGATCACATCGGCGGAATGCGCCGCGCGTGTCAACGACACGCCGAGCAAGCTCGTCGAGTGCATCCAGAAGGGCGATCTGTCGGCGCACATGGACAACCTGCAGGCCATCGCCAACGCGAACCCCGGGCCCGACGGACATCCGTCGCGCAACTCCGGTGAGCCCGGCTACAAGGCGTCCGCGGACTACGTCGCCCAGAAGATGCAGGCCGCGGGCTACGACGTGCACCTGCAGAAGTACCAGTTCGACTACTACGCCTACACCGGCATCCCATCGATGAGCTCCGGCGGCACCGACCTCGTGCTCGGCGTGGACTGGGGTCCGGGGCAGAGCCTCGGGTCCATGGGCGGGCAGACGCTCACCGCGGTGAAGAACAACATCCTCCCGCCGACGACGACCCCGAGCTCGGCGGCAGGTTGCGCCCCGGGGGACTTCGGGCCTGAGGTCGCAGGCCATCCGGTCCTGATCCAGCGCGGCACCTGCACGTTCGCCCAGAAGGTCGCGAACGCGCAGGCGGCGGGCGCCACGGGCGTGATCATCTTCAACGAGGGCAACACGCAGCCGGACCGCACCGGTCTGCTCATCGGCAGCCTGGGGTCCGTCCCGACGATCCCCGTCGTGTTCGTGACGTTCGCGATCGGGAACGAAATGGCGAAACGAGATCGCGGCCGGGAATCCGCCGTCGCCCACCGTCGACATCAAGGCGATCTTCCAGCCGAACGCTGACGACTGGAACGTGATCGCCGATTCAAAGGGTGGCGACAAGAACCACACCCTCGTCGTAGACGCCCACCTGGACGCCATCTACGGCGCGGGCATGCTGGACAACGGCTCGGGTTCGATGGCGATCCTCGACACCGCCCAGATGATGAAGAACGTCAACCCGGCGAACCATCTGCGGTTCATCTGGTTCGGCGGCGAGGAGCTCGGCCTCTTCGGATCGCAGTTCTACGTCAACAACCTGACGCCGACGCAGGCGAGTCACATCAGCTACGACCTGGACGCGGACGTGTTCGGGACGCCGAACTACCTCATCGGCATCCTCGATCCGGCCGCACCAGATCTGTTCAGCAAGCAGGTGCCCGAGACGTTCCCAAATAAGGTCTACAAGCCCTCGCAGGTCGCGCGCGACCAGGCGATCGCGTTCTTCGACAAGGCCGGCTTCAACCACGAGCTCATCTCGCCGAATGGCACCGACGCGATCTGGTTCAATCGCATCGGCGTCCCGGCCAGCGGCCTGCTGACCGGGCAGGACTGCTGCAAGACTCAGCAGGAAGTCGATCTGTTTGGCGGGCAGACAGGTAACTTCGAGGGCAACCTCGGCACTACCGACGGCGGCTGCGTGGACAACCCGTTCCGCTGGTGCGACAACTGGCCCGACAACGTCGACGCGGACAACCTCACGCTGATGTCGAAGGCGATGGCGGACATGGTCGTCCGGCAGGCGTTCAACACCAAGATCGCGTCGAATAGCAGCAACACCGCGGTCTACCCACCGAAATCAGGGATCACGTCGGACACGAGAAGTCACCCAGCCGAGTAGCCATCGGGCATTGAGGGCGGGCGGGGGCAACCCCGCCCGTCGTCAAGTGGATGGTGAGACCCGGGCGCACCACGATTTTCAGTTAGGGCGAGTGTCGCGCGGTCAGACCAAAAACCTGGCGCGATGGTCAGCGCCGGGGCGGATGCGCACGGTCTCTTGACCACGGCGTCGGGGTACGCCCGGCGCCCGTCGCACGGGCGCGCCGGGCATTCAACTCGAATTGGACCGACCACGACAGGTTCGCGTGGAGGCGGCAGACACTTCACGCGCCGAGATCCCAGTCCATGCGGTTCGTAAGCAACGTAGCGTCGGATGTCGGCGACACTTCTAGGCGACGGTCTCCCAGTCATCTCCCGAATGGAGACCACGACGCGACCCTCCAGCCCCACGCCGGGAACTGGCAAACCGCCTAGCTAAACATCGCGTGCCACGAGAGTGTCGATCGGTCGGCGAAGCGCCACGAGCAGGGGTGCTTCGATCGCGCTGCGACCAGAACTTCGGTCGGCGACGGCAGCGGGTCGGCATAGTCAGGCAGTCGGCATAGTTCGTCTACGCGCTGCTGGGAGCGGACCACGACGACTCGCCGTACACGCAGACCGGCGAGCGTGTGCGCCACCTGGCCGTCAACGGCATCCGCCTCGTCGTCGAGGAGCTACGCGCCGATGTGACCAAGACGCGCAAGGACGGCAGCCGCGGACGGCAGCGCATCGACTACGGCGACGCGCGCGAACCGCGCGAGGCGATCGCCTGGATGTGGAAGTTCCTGGAGGGCGCCAAGACCGCCGGCGAGCTCTGCGGCCGCGCGCTGGTCGTCATCGCCGCCGAGCAGCACGCCAGCCGCCTCGTGCTCCCGGCCAGCCAGCGCGGGCACCGCAGCCCCTGGTCATCGCGCAAGGACACGGCGGCCAGCCACCGGGCCTGTATGGGCTTCCTGCCCCCATACGGAACCGAAGGTCAGAGGTTCGAATCCTCTCGGGCGCGCTAAGAGCGGGCTGCTCATCCGGTGAAGTTCGGTCGAACCCGCCTCGCCAGGACCTTCACGACGGCCCTGGCCCGCCTGACCTTCACCGACGCGATGCGCGCTCCCGCCCGCACGAGAGACCCTGGCAGATCCGATGCCACCGCCGGGGGCGGACGCAAGCCCAGCACGCCGGGCGTGACGTCGGCGATGTTCGTCAACCTGCCCGGCGGCGCGAACGCATCGACGCGGACGGTGAGGTGGACGCTGACTCGTTGGTCGGGCTGCAGACGCGGGATCACGAGGCAGCGCTGGCGGCCGACGGAACGCAACTCGCGGTCAGCGCGCACGAACGTCGTGTGACGCGGAATGTGATCGCAGACCTGGACGTTGCGGGCCACGGCACTGCCACGGTTTCGGGCGGTGATGGTGTAGCCCTCGAGGCCGCCCGCCGTCACGGTGGGCGCGTCGGCCTGCTTGTCGATCGTCACGTCGCACCCGGGTGTAGCGGGGCCGGTACCGGTCGTGACCGTCACGTTGTCGAACAGGTATCCAGCGGTGGCGAGGCCAGCCGGCGGACGCACGCTGGTGCGGAACTGCAGACTGTTGATGCTCGGTGGCTCGCCGTTGTTCGGCGGCTTGTTCTGCACCGGATCGGTCCGGTAGTAGGTCTCCCACGTCGTGAAGCACTGACCAAAATCCTGACCGTCGATCAGGATTCGCACCCGGTCGTTGGCCTTGCCCGGGATGAGCTTGATCTGGAACTCGATCGTGTGTGGCTGACCGTGCGAAAGCACTTGAGGGGAGTATCGACGAAAGCGCCGTCGGGCCCGGAGCTGTCGCTGGTGCTGACGTCGACACCGTCCGGCGTATCTTTCAGACCCACCCAGGCCATGCGCGAGCCGTCGCCGGAGTCCGGACTGACCGTCACCGAGAGTCCGTCCTGAAAGGCCGGGTCGCATGAACGAGAACCTGGCGATGAACACCGTATTCGACTGAGTCTCTCCGGCGGGTGGGGCAACCGGCGTGGAATAGGTCTGAGGATCAAAGTCCGACAGTCGCCAACAGGTTCGACAAGCGCCACGACTGCTGTCCGAACGTCGGGACTCCGCCGCTGGGAACAACCGCCTGGTCACTGCTGGAGACCGCTCCTCCAGCCGTCCTGTCCGTTGACGGACCCAGGGGCTAACCCCTCGAAGTTCGTTGTGTGGTCGCCGCCGCCGCGACTCCGGACGCAAGCAGAGCGAAGCTGGCGAACGTGGCGAGCGCCCCCACGAACGCCGTACGCCGCGGGGCAGGACGGGTAACGCTGCTGGAATGACGCACGGCGACCCCTCTCTCTGGGGAACGTGACGCGGCTGGACCAAGAGAGCCGTGCTGACCCTAACCCTGAACTCGATCTTCGCCGACTGGCGCTCGTAGACCGCCGCATGGCCCCGGGAAGCCCCGTTCATCGAAGCTACGCTGAGCAGACTTTCGCGGTGCCATCGGCCCTGGCGTGTCCTGGCGGGGAGTCGGATCGCGCCAAGGGAGCGCGTGAGAACAGACGACGGCCCCGCTCCCCCGCCGACACCGGGGCGACCCGAGCGAGTCTTGCCGAACGCCCGGGGTGCCAACATTGGCGAGACGACATGGCTCGACGTCGTCGGACGCGAGGCCAGACCGCGAAACGGGCGCTGGGAGTACGTCGACTGTCCCGCAGGCGCCAGCACGGCCCGCGCGGCCGCGTTCGCGTGGCGCGCCCTGAACGTCTCCCCCGAAGCGGACGAGCGTATCCTCGGCCACGCGCACCGATCCCTGTCACCGCATCGACATCGGACGCAGCGCCCGCGACCTCCTCATGCGACAAGACGACCAGCCCGTCGCAGGAACGTACGCGCCCCTCGTGCTCGACGAGTCCGGCTGCGCTTCGCGCCGGTACGAGCCCGCGTCGGCATGAGCGCGGGATCGCCACCAGGCGAGCGGGCGCAAGCGCCTGTGGTCGGCACCCTCGTATCGGTCAACGTGGGCATGCCGAAGGACGTGGCGTGGCAGGGGAAGACCGTCTTCACCGGCGTCTTCAAGGACCCCGTCAGCGGACCTCGCCGCGTGCGCAAGCTCAACGTCGACGGCGACGGCCAGGGCGATCTCGGCGGGCACGGCGGCGAGCAGCGCGCTGTCTTCGTCTACCAGCTCCAGTCGTACCGGTACTGGGAACGCGAGCTTGGACGAAGCGACTTCGTCCACGGGCAGTTCGGCGAGAACCTCACCGTCGAGGGACTGAGCGACGACGAGGTGTGCATCGGCGACCGCTACCGGATCGGCACCGCCGTCTTCGAAGTGACGCAGCCCCGCGTCACCTGTTACCGCGTGGGCCTCCGCATGAACGACCCGCGCATTCCCGCCCTGCTCGTCTCGCACCGGCGGCCCGGCTTCTACTTCCGCGTGCTCGAAGAGGGCGACGTCGAGGCGGGAGACGAGATCATCAAGCTCGCCTCCGGACCGGAGCCGATGACCGTCGCCGAAGTCGACGCTCTGCTCTATCTCCCCGGACACCCGCGCCAGCAGCTGCTCCGAGCGCTGCGGATCCCTGCCCTCAGCCCGGGGTGGCAAGCGTCCTTTCGCGCCCTGGTGGAAGGCGAGCCCGGCGGCGGCAACGCCGGTCTGACAGCGGCCAGCCCGCCTCCGGCCTGGCCCGGTTTCCGCCGACTCACCGTGACCGGAATCGAACCAGAGAGCGACTCCGTGATCTCCATTCGCCTCGAGGACCCGGACGGCGCGCCGCTGCCTGCCGCCCGTCCCGGGCAATACCTCACGCTGCGTCTCCAACCCGACGACCAGCAGAGGTCGCTGCTTCGCAACTACTCCCTCTCGGGACCGCCCGATGCCGGTTACTACCGGATCACCGTCAAGCACGAACACGCCGGCGCCGCCAGCGGCTACCTGCATACCCGCCTGCGCGTCGGCGCCCAGCTCGAGATCGCAGCGCCTCGAGGCATCTTCATCCTCGACAGCACCGACGCGCCGGTCCTGCTGATCAGCGCCGGCATCGGCGCCACTCCCGTCCTCGCCATGCTCCACGCGCTGGCGACGGAGCATTCCGACCGAGAGATCTGGTGGATCCAGGGCGCGCGCAGCAGCCGCGACCACTCCTTCGCCGCCGAGGCCCGCGCGCTGCTCGCCTCGCTGCCGAACGTCCACACCCACGTCTGCTACAGCCGCCCGGGCACCGACGACGTCGAGGGCCGCAACTTCCAGAGCGTGGGCCGGCTCACCGCGTCGCTGCTGTTCGAGCTCGCGCCACCGCGCGATGCCGAGGCATACCTCTGCGGGCCGGTCCCGTTCATGGACGACATCAGCGCCGGTCTGGCCGCCATGGGGATCGACGCCTCGCGCATCCACACCGAGCCGTTCGGGCCCGCTCCGGGCCTGACGCCCGGCATCGCGGCAACACCGGCGAGGACGCCCCACCCACCCGCCGGCCAACCCGGAACCGGCCCGACGATCGAGTTCGCCCGCAGCAATCTCGCCGTCCCGTGGAGCCCCGAGTACACCAGCCTGCTCGAGCTCGCCGAGGCATGCGACGTACCCGTCCGTTGGTCGTGCCGCACCGGCGTCTGCCACAACTGCGAGACCACGCTCATCGCCGGCGATCTCGACTACAGCCCCGACCCGGTCGAACCTCCCGCGGACGGAAGCGCTCTCATCTGCTGCTCGCAGCCACGCGACGACGTCGTGCTCGATCTATGACCGGCAGCCGCTCCGCTCGGTGACCCGCTGGGGGCACTGGCTCGCGATGGCGCGGGCGCCCGGAGGCAAGGCGGGGGCCGACTCACCCTCGGTGTCCCGCGACACCATGCGGTTGGTGACGTTCAGCGATGGCGTCTTCGCCATCACCATCACCCTCCTCGTTCTGGAGATCAGGCCGCCGACCGACGACAGGAACCTGCTGCATGGCCTCGTCGCGCTCTGGCCGTCCTATCTCGCCTACGCCCTCACCTTCCTGTTCATCGGCCAGGTGTGGGCCAACCACCACGTCATGTTCGACCACATCCGGGCAGCCGACCGGGTCGTGCTGTTACTGAACACTCTGCTGCTGATGGTCGTGGCGTTCCTGCCGTTCGCCACCTCCGTCCTTGCCGGGGCGCTGCGCAGCGGACACGGCGAGCGAACCGCCGTCGCCTTCTACGGCATCGCGTTCGGCGTGACGGCGCTGACGTTCAACGCCGTCTGGCAGTACGCGTGCCGTCACCGGCTGCTCAGCAGAGCCCTGGACCCTGCGGGCGCGACAGCCATCGGCAGGCGCTTTCAGCTCGCCCTGGCGTGGCTCGTGATCGGCGCCCTGCTTGGCGCGCTGCTGCCCGTGCTCGGCGTGGCCGTGATCGTCGCGTTCAACGCCTTCTACTGGCTACCGATCCGAGGCGAGAGTCCCGCCCGCGACCCTGAGGAGACGACGGCGCAACCCTGAGCCGTCGGGACCGCGCGTCGCGAGCCCGCAGCTCGAACGCGACCTCAGTCAGTGCGCGCTCCGTCGCGAGCCGCGCGTGGCGTTCCCGGCGGCGGCGCACGCGCTCGCTGTCGAGGTGCCGCGTGGGCTGTGTCAGCGTGCCGGCCATCAGCTCGCCTCCGCGGATGCGCGCAGCGTGGCGAAGGCCGGGCGCCACATGACGCCGATCACCACGGTCACCGCAAGCAGGAGGCAGATCACGGAGCCGGTCAGCGCGGTGGACAGGGCGTGGGCGAAGTCGCCGGGCGAGCCGTCGCGCCCGCCGGCGCCGGCGAAGACGTTCACCAGGACGGCGATGCCGATCGCACCGCCGAGCTGGTGCGCGACGTTGACCAGCCCGGAGGCCGCACCGGCGTCCTCCGACGAGACGGCGTGGATGCCCGCAGTCGTCAGCGGTGTGAACGCGGCGCCCATGCCCACGCCCATCAGGATCAGCGGCGCGCCGATGCCGAGCACGAAGCCCGTCGTCTCGGTGATCTGGCTGAGCCAGGCCATCCCGGTGGCTGCCAGGAGCAGGCCGCCGACGAGCAGCGGCAGGTCGCCGATCCGCGCCGCGACGCGCGGCACGACGCGCACGAGCGCGAACAGCACGAGCGTCATCGGCAGGAACGACAGCCCGGCCTGAAGCGGCGACTCCCCGCGCACGTTCTGCAGGTACTGGGTCAGGAAGAAGAACATCGAGAACATCCCGCCGACCGCGAGCATGCGCGCGACATAGGCGCCGGTCCGGGTGCGGCTTGCGAACAGCCGCAGCGGCGTGATCGGCTGCCGGGCGCGGCGCTCGACGCGCAGGAACGACGCGAGCAGCAGCAGCCCGGCGCCGAAGGCGCCGATGGTGATCGGGTCGCCCCAACCCTCGGTGGCGGCGCGGATGAAGCCGTAGACGACGCTGGTCATGCCGGCGACCGAGGTCGCGGCGCCGGCGAGGTCGAGGTGCCCGTGCTGGGGCTCGGTGTCAGGGAGGTGGACGGGGGCCAGCGCCACGATCACGATGCCGATGGGGACGTTGATGAACAGGCCCCAGCGCCACGACAGCAGGTCGGTGAGCAGGCCGCCGAGCAGCACCCCGATGCTGGCGCCGGCCGCGGAGGCCGAGCTGTACATCGAGATCGCGCGCGTGCGGGCGCCGCCCTCCGCGAAGGTGGTCGTCAGCAGCGCCAGCGTCGACGGCGCGGCGATCGCGGCGCCGATGCCCTGCAGGGCGCGGGCGCCGAGCAGCCACGCCTCCGACTGCGCGAGGCCGCCGAGCAGGGAGGCGCCCACGAACAGGCTGAGCCCGGCGACGAAGACGCGGCGCCGGCCGAGCAGGTCGCCCAAGCGCGCACCCAGGAGCAGCAGGCCACCGAAGGTCAGGGTGTAGGCGTTCTGCACCCAGGACAGCCCGGTGGGCGAGAAGCCGAGATCGGTGTGGATCTCGGGAAGGGCGGTGATGACGATCGACGCGTCCAGCACGATCATCAGCTGGACGGTGAGGACGATCGCGAGGACGACGGTGGGGTTTCCGGGGCGGCGGCGAAGGCGGGTCATTGCCTGACGGGCTCCATTGAAGTCGGGAGCGAAAGCGGTAGAATGGAGACACCCTCCGGTAAATATGGAGCCTGCCTCCGCTTCTCTACACAACTATACGGAGGGCCCCTCCGCTTTGTCAAGCGAAATCGCGACACCCATCACCAGCCAGCGCCCGAAGCGCGCCGACGCGGCGCGCAACTACGACAAGCTGCTCGCTGCCGCCCGTGACGCCTTCACCTCGCAGGGCGAGGACGCCTCGCTGGAGGGGATCGCCCGACGCGCCGACGTCGGCATCGGCACGCTGTATCGCAACTTCCCGACGCGCCAGGCGCTCCTCGAGGCCGTCTACATCGAGGAGGTCGAGGGGATCTGCCGCGCCGCGCAGGAGTTCGAAGGCCTGGACCCCTGGCAGGCGCTGACGGGCTGGCTACGGCGCTTTGCGGACTACGCCACGACGAAGAAGGCGCTCGCCGGCGAGCTCATGGCCTACATGGACGAGGGCTCCGAGGTGTTCCTGCAGTGTCGCCACGCGATCAAGGCCGCGGGCGCGCCGCTCCTCGAGGCGGCGCAGCGCTCCGGCGATGTGCGTCCCGACGTGCGCTTCATGGACGTCGTGCGGATGATCGGTGGGATCGCGACGATCCCGAACGCGGAGCCTGGTCAGGTCGACCGCATCCTCGCCGTCGCGCTCGACGGCCTGCGCGCGCGCTGATCGCTACGAGACGCTGGAAGGACATCGCACCGATGTCGCGATGACGTCTAGGGCTGCCCTGCACCCGCGCTCGCGCCGGGCTTGACGCCGATGAGCAGCGCCGTCTCGAGCCACTTCCAGTAGCAGTCGACGTCGATGAAGCCGATGTCGCGCAGCCAGGCGAGTTGGCTCTCGACGTCGAGCAGGCGGTCGGACGGATCCTCGTGCTCCAGCGGCTCGTCGATCGCCGCGTAGAACGCGAGATGCAGGCGATGGCTCGGCGAGGCGACGTGCTCGAAGTTCGCGAACGTGCCGCCGGGCTCGAGGAGGTCGAAGACCTCGGCGTAGAGCGAGCGCTTGCGCTCGTGCTCGAGGTGGTGGATGGCCATCGACGACACGACGGCGTCGAAGCGCCCGAGCGCGGGCAGCGGCTCGGTGAGGTCGTGCTCGACGAGCTCGATGCGCTCGTCGCCGGCGAAGCGCTCGCCCGCGGCGTCGAGCATGAGCGCGGAGAAGTCGAGGCCCACGCCGGCCATTGCGGGGCGGTCGGCCTGGAGGAGGGCGAGCAGGCGCCCGTCACCGGTGCCGAGGTCGAGGATGCGCGGGGTCCCGCGGGGCACGTGGTCGAGCAGGACGCTCTCGCCCTCGACGCGGCGGGGGTACTCGTCGGCGCGTCGCGAGATAGCGATCGACGTGCTCGGCGGTCGTCCATTCCTGCGCGGGCATGCCGTCAGCCTACGCGCGGCGATCAGCCGAAGAACTCGCGCAGCTCAGCGACGAAGGCGTCCGGAGACTCGGCAGCGAGGAAGTGGCCGCCGCGCTCGCGGACGCGGTAGGAGCGCAGGTCGGCATGCGAACGCTCGATCCAGCTGCGCGGCGGGGCGGGGCGGCTCTCGCGCGGGGCGACGACGGCCGTCGGGACCTCGATGCGCTCGCCCGGCGCGAGCTCGGCGGCCGCCTCGGCGTAGGGCCGCATCGACGTCGTCATGGTCTGGGTCGCCCAGTAGAGCGTCGCGGTGGTCAGCAGGAAGTCGGCGTCGAAGGGCAGGCCGCCGTCCGCGGCGGGGTCCGTCCAGCTGAGGAACTTGTCGACGATCCACGAGAGCAGGCCGAGCGGGGAGTCGTCGAGGGCCAGGCCGAGCGTCTGCGGCCGCGTCGCGGCGATGTGGCCGTAGCCGCGCTCGGCCTCGCGCCAGGCGGCCAGCGCGTCGAGGTAGGCGCCCTCGTCGGCGGTCAGCGAGGACGGGTCGGGCATGGCCGGCTCGAGCCACTCGGTCACGTGCAGCGCCTCCACGCGTGACGGATGGCGCCACGCGAGGCGGCTGGCGATCGAGCCGCCGAAGTCGTCGCCGTGGATCAGGAAGCGGTCGTAGCCGAGGTGCTCGGTCATCAGGCGCGCGAAGAGGTCGGCGGCGACGTCATCGGAGCCAGGGCGGTCCAGCGCGGGCTCCGAGAAGCCGTAGCCCGGCCGCGAGGGGATGACCACGTCGAACGTCGGGCCCGCGCCGGGCGCCGTCAGCGCCGCGACCACGTCGCGGTACTCGACGAAGCTCGACGGCCAGCCGTTGACGAGCAGCAGCGGACGGGCGCCCGGCCGCTCGCTGCGCGCCCAGACGACGTGCAGCGCGACGCCGTCGACCGTCACGCGGTGCTGGGGCAGGGCGTTCAGCAGGCGCTCCTGCTCGCGCCAGTCGAACCCGTCGCGCCAGCGCGCCAGCAGCCGCTCGAGCGCGAGCAGGCGGCCCGCGTCCTCGCCTCCGGCGAGGAGCAGCCGCGCTGGCCAGCGGGCGCGGCGCAGTCGCCACGCGAGGTCGTCGAGCACCTCGGCAGGGACGTCGATGGCGAAGGGCGCGATGCCGTGCATGGGGTCGAGCCATGTCGGCGCTTCGGCGCCGACGCGAGCGGGGACGCCCTTCCTACACGATCAAGGACGGTGGAGCATGAGTGGAAAGGCCGACGAGGCCAAGGGCCGCGTCAAGGAGGCCGCCGGGGACCTGACCGGCGACGACAGCCTGAAGAACGAGGGCAAGACCGACCGCGCCGCCGGCAAGGCGAAGGACGCCGTCGACAAGGGTGCCGACAAGGTCAAGGACGCTCTGCGCAAGGACTGAGCAGGGCCGCGGTCGTCCTTGACGGATCCGTTCCGTTAGCGGTAACTTACCGTTAGTCGTGACGAACGGAGCCGACATGATGACCGCGCTGGGCGATCCGACCCGGCAGGCGATCTTCGATCGCCTCTCCGACGGGCCCCGGCCGGTCGGCGAGCTGGCAGCCGAGCTGCCCGTGAGCCGGCCGGCGGTCTCCCAGCACCTCAAGGTGCTCAAGGACGTCGGGTTGGTGCTGGACCGCCAGGAGGGCACGCGCCGCCTGTATCAGGTGGACACCGCGGGCCTGGCCGTCCTGCGGACCTACCTGGACCAGTTCTGGGAGCGGTCGTTGGCGTCGTTCGCGTCCGCAGCCCGAGAGCAGAAAGGCGAACAGGATGATCCAGGCGATTGAGTCGATCCGGCGGTCCGTCGTGGTCGGAGTCCCGCGCGAGCGGGCGTTCGAGGTCTTCACGTCCGGCATGACCGGCTGGTGGCCGAGCGACCACCACATCGGCAGTGCGCCGATCGAGCAGATCGTCGTCGAGCCGCGCGAGGGCGGGCGCTGGTACACCCGCCACACCGACGGCAGCGAGACGTCGACCGGCTACGTGGCCGCGTGGGAGCCGCCCGAGCGCGTCGTCGTGACGTGGCAGATCAGCGCCGAATGGAAGTACGACCCCTCGCTCGTGACCACGGTCGAGGTGCGCTTCGTGGCCGAAGGCCCCGATCGCACGCGCGTCGAGCTCGAGCACCGCGACCTCGACCGCTTCGGCCCCGACGCCGAGCGCATGCACGAGACCTTCGGCGCCCCCGGCGCGTGGGACGCCACCCTGGCCGCGTTCGCCGCCGGCGCCGAGGGCTCCGCGTCGTGAAGTACGTCCTCTTCTACGAGTCGGCCGACGACGTGCTCAGCAAGGCGCCGGCACATTTCCCCGGCCATCAGGAGCGCCTGCAGGACTTCCACGCGCGCGGCGACATCCTGATGGTCGGGACCTTCGGCGACCCGCAGGAGCAGGGCTCGATGGCGATCTTCCCGACCCGCTCGGCGGCGGAGTCCTTCGTCGACGGCGACCCGTTCGTGCTCCACGGCGTCGTCCGCCGCTGGGAGATCAGGGAGTGGAACGAGGTGCTCGCGCCGGACGGGTGAGGCTCAGCTGGCCAGCGGCGCCGCGCCGCCGAGCCGCGCGGCGCGGGCCTCGAGATAGCGCTGCTCGGGGAGGCTGGTCGTGCGTCGCGCCGCGGCGCGATAGCCGTCGCGGGCCGCGACGTGGTCGCCGGCCATCTCGAGCAGGTGGGCGCGGACGGCGTCGAGGCGGTGGTGGTCGGCCATGCGTTCGTCGGCGTCGAGCGTGGCGAGCAGCTCGAGCCCGGCGCCCGGGCCGTGGACCATCGCCACCGCGACCGCGTGGTTGAGGGTGACCATCGGGTTGGGTGCGACCCGGGCGAGCAGCTCGTAGAGCGCGAGGATCTGCGGCCAGTCGGTGTCCTGTGCGCTCGGCGCCTCGTCGTGGACGGCGGCGATCGCCGCCTGCAGCTGGTAGGGGCCGAGGGTCGCGTGCGCCAGCGCGTCGGTGATGAGCGCCGTGCCCTCCTCGATGTAGGCGCGGTTCCACAGGCTGCGATCCTGCTCGGCGAGCGCGATCAGCGTCCCGTCGGCGTGCGTGCGGGCCGGGCGCCGCGCGTCGGTGAGGAGCATGAGCGCGAGCAGCCCCGCGACCTCGCCGTCGTCGGGCAGCAGGGCGTGCACGGCGCGGGTGAGCCGGATCGCCTCGCGCGTGAGCTCTCCGCGCTGCAGATCGGGGCCCGAGCTCGCGATGTAGCCCTCGTTGAAGATCAGGTAGAGCACGTGCAGCACCACGCGCAGGCGCTCGGCGCGCTCGGGCTCGGGCGGCATCTCGAAGCCGACGCCGGCCGCCCTGATGCTCTGCTTGGCCCGGCTGATGCGCTGGGCCATGGTCGCCTCGGGCACGAGGAAGGCGCTGGCGATCTGCGCCGTGGTCAGGCCGCCGACGGCGCGCAGGGTGAGCGCGAGCTGCGACGCGGGCGACAGGGCCGGGTGGCAGCAGAGGATGAGCAGGGTCAGCGTGTCGTCGCCCTCGGGCGCCTGCTCGTCGCCCGGCGCCGGCGCGAAGGCCTCGTCGGCGGGCACCTGTGCCGCGGCGGTGTCCTCGCGCCGGCGGCGCGCCTGCTCGGTGCGCAGCTGGTCGATCAGCCGGCGCGAGGCGACCGTGACGAGCCAGCCCCGCGGGCTCTCCGGCACGCCCTCCGCCGGCCACTGGACCGCGGCGGCGAGCAGCGCCTCCTGCACCGCGTCCTCGCACGCGTCGAAGCGCCCGTGGCGGCGGACGAGGATGCCCAGGACCTGCGGCGCCAGCGCCCGCAGCAGGTCGACGTGGTCGTCGGGCGCGCTCACATCTCCGCGCCGGCGGTGTCCATGAGCGGCCGCACCTCGAGCGGCGAGAAGCGCGCGCTGGGCCAGCGCAGGGCGATCTCGGCCGCGCGCTCGGCGCTCTCGCAGTCGACGATGAGGTAGCCGCCCAGGTGCTCCTTGGCCTCGGCGAACGGACCGTCGGTGATGGCCGGGGCGCCGTCGACGACGCGGATCGTCCTGGTGTTCGAGGGATCGGCCAGCGCCTCGCCGCCGACCAGCTCGCCGGACTCGGTGAGCTCCTTCATGACGGCGTCGACCTCGGCCATCAGCGCCTCGCCCTCCTCCCCGAGGAACGTCTCGCGCGTGTTGGCGTTGTCGTAGATCAGCAGCATGTACTTCACGTCGTCGCTCCTCGCGTGGGGACCGGGTTCGTTCCGTCGCAAGACGATTTTGCAGCAGAACGTCTTGCTAGCATCACATCATGGCCGCGACTGCCGTCAAGCGCCCGCCGAAGGTCGACGTCGACCTCATGTTCCTGCTCGGGCAGGCCAGCCACGCGCTCGAGACGGAGATGACGGCCAAGCTCCAGGCCCTCGGCGTCTCCCCGCGCGCGCACTGCGTGCTCGCGCACGCGCTGCGCGGCGAGCTCACCCAGAGCCAGGTCGCCGAGCAGTGCGCGCTGGACAAGACGACGATGGTCGTGACGATGGACGAGCTCGAGCGCGCGGGGCTCGCCGAGCGCCGGCCGTCGAGCAGCGATCGGCGCGCGCGGATCATCGCCGTGACGGCGGCCGGCGAGCGGATCGTTCAGGAGGCCGACGCGATCGTCGCCGGGATCTACGGCGAGGTGCTGGCCGCGCTCCCCGCTGCGCAGCGCGACGCGTTCGTGGCCGGGCTCGCGCAGCTGGCTGGCGGTCGCCTCTCGACGCCGGCCAAGTGCGAGCGCCCGGTGCGCCGTCGCGCGGTGCGCGCGCCGTAGTCGATCCGTAAGAGATCGTCCCGAACAAAACTATCTGCTACGGTCCTACCTGGTGTTCACGAACCAGGAGACGAACCGATGACCGCTACCCCGACCGACCGCTCGCGCTGGGTGGCACTCGTCGTGCTGTGCGCGGGGATGCTGATGATCATCCTCGACCAGACGATCGTGAACGTGGCGCTGCCCACGATCCAGAGCGACCTCGGCTTCTCGCAGTCGAGCCTGGCCTGGGTCGTCAACGCCTACCTGATCGCGCTCGGCGGCCTGCTGCTGCTGGCCGGGCGGATGGGCGACCTCCTCGGCCGCAAGCGGGTCTTCCTCGCCGGGCTGGCGCTCTTCACGCTCGCGTCGCTGCTGTGCGGCGCGTCGCAGACCGAGGAGATGCTGATCGGCGCGCGCTTCGTGCAGGGCATCGGCGCCGCGATGACCTCCGCGGTCATCCTCGGCATGATCGTGACGATGTTCCCGCAGCCGCGCGAGCAGGCGATGGCGATCGGGATCTACAGCTTCGTCGCCTCGGCCGGCGCCTCGATCGGCCTGCTCGCCGGCGGCCTCATCACCCAGGCCATCAACTGGCACTGGATCTTCTTCGTCAACCTCCCCATCGGCGTCGCGGCCGCCGTGCTGGCCATGCGGCTGCTCGAGACCGACGCCGGCATCGGCCTGGGCGAGGGCGCCGACATCGCGGGGGCCGCCCTGGTGACGGCCGCGCTCATGCTCGGCGTCTACACGATCGTCGGGACCGTCGACCACGGCTGGGGCTCGGCGCACACGCTCGGCTTCGGCGCCGCGGCGATCGCGCTGCTCGCGGGCTTCGTCGCGCGCCAGGCGACCGCGAGCCGGCCGCTCGTGCCGCTGCGCATCTTCCGCTCGCGCAACGTCTCGGGCGCGAACGTCGTGCAGGCGCTCATGGTGGCCGGCATGTTCGGGATGTTCTTCATGGGCACCCTGTACCTGCAGCGCGTGCTGGGCTACGACGCCGTGCAGACCGGCGCCGCCTTCCTGCCCGTGTCCGTGGGCATCGGCGTGCTGTCCCTCGGCTTCTCCGCGCGGCTCATCACACGGCTCGGCGCGCGCGCCGTGCTCCTGCCCGGGCTCGTGCTCCTCGTCGCCGGGCTCGTCCTGCTCACCGGCGCGCCGGTCGGCGGCGACTACGTCACGGACCTCCTGCCGGCTCTGGTCCTGCTCGGCGTCGGCGCGGGCATCGCCTTCCCGGCGCTCGTCACGCTCGCGATGTCGGGCGCCACGGCCGCCGACTCGGGCCTCGCCTCGGGGCTCGTCAACACGACCCAGCAGGTCGGCGGCGCGCTCGGCCTGGCCGTCGTCGCCACGCTGTCGACCTCGCGCTCGAACCACCTGCTGGCCGACGGCGAGAGCGCGGCGTCGGCGCTGACCGGCGGCTACCACCTCGCCTTCGCCATCGGCGCCGGGCTCGTGGTCGCCGCGATCGTGGTCGCGGCGCTCGTCCTGCGCTCCGAGCGCGTCGCCTTGCAGGAGGTGCCTGCGGTCGATGGCCCGGCGCAGGAGCTCGCCTACTCCGAGGCGGCGTGATGGCGTCGGACGTGGCCTTGACGCCGACTATGAAGATCGGTCTACTTAGCGATCGATGCCGCGTCCGAGCCGCGAGCGCCTTCTGGACTCCGCCGTCGACCTGCTCCAGCGCCAGGGCTATCACGGCACTGGGCTGAACGAGCTGCTGGAGCGCAGCGAGGCCCCGCGCGGGTCGCTGTACCACTACTTCCCGGGCGGCAAGGAGCAGATCGGCGCCGAGGCGATCGCCCGCGCGGGCGGCCAGGTGGCGGCGGCGGTCGTGCACCTGCTGCGGGCCAAGCCGTCGGTCGCCGACGCCGTCGAGGCGCTCGCCGGCCTGCTCGCCGCCGGCCTGGAGGCGTCGGACTTCGAGCGCGGCTGCCCCGTGGCCACCACCGCGCTCGAGGTGACGACGCGCAGCGAGCCGATCCGCGCGGCGGTGCAGGCCAGCTTCGAGAGCTGGCTGGCGCCCCTGCGCGAGCGCCTGGAGGCGACCGGTTTCGATCGCCTCGAGGCGGCGCGGCGCGCCGACCTCACGATCGCCGCGCTCGAAGGCGCGCTCGTGCTGGCCCGCGCGCGGCAGAATGCCGACGTGCTGCGCGAAGCTGGGCACCAGCTGCGCCCGCTCCTGCAACCCCCGGAGGCCTGATGCAGCAGCTCACGATGACCGCCGACCGCCAGGTCGAGTGGTGGGACGTCCCCGCGCCGGCGCTGCAGGGTCCGGGCGAGGCGCTCGTCCGCCCGCTCGCCGTCGCGCTGTGCGACCTCGACCAGCCGATCCTGCGCGGCGACGCGCCGATCCCGGGCCCGATCGCCATCGGCCATGAGTTCGTCGCCGAGGTGACCGAGGTCGGCGACGAGGTGCGCGCCGTGGCGCCCGGGGACCGCGTCGTCGTCCCCTTCCAGATCTCGTGCGGCGCGTGCGTGCGCTGCCGCCGCGGTCAGACCGGCGACTGCACGAGCGTGGCGCCGCGCTCCATGTACGGCTTCGGGGTCTTCGGCGGCGACTGGGGCGGCGCACTGTCCGACCTCGTGCGCGTGCCCTTCGCCGAGGCGATGCTGGTGGCGGCGCCCGCCGGGATCGCGCCGGCCGTGCTGGCCAGCGCGAGCGACAACATCCCCGACGGCTGGCGCACGGTCGCGCCTCACCTCGCGCAGCGCCCCGGCGCCGACGTGCTGATCGTGGGCGGCGGCGGGCGCAGCATCGCGCTCTACGCCGTCGACGCCGCGCGCGCCCTGGGGGCCGGCCGCGTCCTCTACGCCGACGTCGACGCGGGCCGCCTCGCGGTCGCCGAGTCGCTCGGCGCGGAGGTCGTCGAGGGGCCCCCGCAGGGCTCCTACGGCGAGTTCCCGGTGACCGTCGACGCCAGCGGCGTCCACGCGGGACTGCATGCCGCGCTGCGCTCGACCGAGCCCGGCGGCGTGTGCACGAGCATCGGCATCTACTACGAGCCGCTGACGCCGGTCCCCCTGCTCGAGATGTACACGACGGGGGTGACGCTGGTCACCGGGCGCGCGATGGCCCGCGCGACCATGCCCGCCGTGCTCGAGCGGATCGCCGCCGGCGACCTGCACCCCGACCGCGTCACGAGCAACGTGGTGTCCTGGGAGCAGGCCGCCGAGGCGGTGGCCGAGGCTCAGACCAAGCTCGTCATCGAGCGCTAGTCAGCTCTGCCGCGACATTCAGCTCGGGATCGCGCGCGAATGCGCGATGACCATCGAGGCGCTCAGCAACGAGGGTAGTCGCGCGGTGTGACGAACTTGATCGCGCGCTTGGTCGCGGCCAGGCGGATGAAGGTTGGGTCACTGCCCGCGCGCACGAAGTGCGTGCCGCCGAACGACACGGTCGCCGCGTAGTAGCCCAGCGCCTTGCGTGGGCGCCTGACGCGAAACTTCGCGTGGCCCTTGGCGTCGAACGTCCCCTTGTAGTTCGCGACCTTCTTGAACAGGTAGCCGCTCCGGTGGCAGCGGACGAAGCGCACGAGCTTGAGCGTGGCGTTCGCGCCCGCCGACGCGACGGGGAACTCGGCCTCGACGTCGAACACCGGGCGTGTCTTGCGCGGGCCGATGATCGTGGTCTGCACGCGGCGGAAGTCGCTGTGCACCTCGAAGCGCAGCGGGGCGGACCATGGCGTGCCGAAGAACGTGCGCTCGAAGTTGTCGTTGACGCCATCGACCACGCCGCGGCTGACGCACGCCCAATTGCCGGGCTCGGGGAAGGTGATGACGGTCTGGCGCGGCGGCTCTGGGTCGGTGGGCACGACGCGCCGACCGCTCACGGATCCGTCAGGGTTGACCGTGGCGTCCAGCGCGCAGCTGTCGTCGCCGTAGCCGCCGGGAGGATCGGCCGCGCGGATGCCGACGAACGGGTCGCCCGGGAGCGGTTTCGCGCGGAACGCGAACGGGTCGCCGGCCAGCTGCGGCGCCACGTGGACGTCGACGGTGAACGATCCGGCCGTGGTCGCCGGCCCGCCCACGCAGCCGGTGCCGATCGTGTCGCCGAGCGACACCGAGAACGAGTAGGTCCCGTCCCCCTCGAACTGGATCTCGCTCCCAACCGGCGTGATCGCGCCCTCGGTGCCGTTCTTGCCGACGCAATAGGGCGGCGAGTTGCTGGGCTGTGTGGGCTGCCCGTCGGGGACCCCCGTCATCGAGAGCGCGGCCGTCTGGAAGTTCCCGTTCACGCCGGTCCGTTGCAGTCGATAGCCGATCTGGAAACCGCCGATGTAGTCCAGCTGCGGCGCCCCCGCGAGCGCAATCCAGTCGCTCGCCGGCTCGTGGGTGATGTCCGCGCGCTGCAGGCGCACGAACAACTCGGGTGGGGTGAACGCGGCGCTCGCCGGGGAGGCGAGCAGCAGGCTCGCGCAGATCCCGAGCACCACCGTTCGGGCGCGCACCGCAAGAAGCTATCCGCTCGCACCCCCGCGCGCCACGCACCATTCGACGAGGTTCCGCACGCGGCTGAGAGCCCCTCCGCACCAACCGATGCAACGATCAGCTCGGGAGGCCGAGGCCGACCCTTGGGAGCTCCTCGGCCATCTTCGCCCCGACGAGCTGAAGGGCCGAAGCCGGGCGGATCATCACCTTGAGCTCGGTGATCAGACCGTCCTCGTCGAAGGTGAGCTTGTCGATTCCCTCGACCTGCTTCCCATCGATCTGAGTTACGAACTCCAGGATCGCGACACGGTCGTCCGAGTCCTCGAGTTGGTGCACGTAGCGGAACTCGCCGCCCATCCCGAGCACCTGCTCGGCGGCTCGCAGGACCTTCAAGACCTGATCCCGGCCCTCGTACGGCTTGAACAGCACCGGGCTACGGAAGGCTGCGTCCTGGTGGAACAGCTCGGGAACCTGATCGACGTTCCGTTGTTCGACGGCGGCGCGGAAGCGATCGGAGAGCATCGGCGCTCGCAGCCTAACTCGCCGATCGCTTCGACGGTGAGTGACCGCTCAGCCGAAGCTCATGTTCGGCTCGCCCTGGGCGTCGAGCCCGGTCGTCGTGCGGCTGCAGGTGCCCGCGCGCGGGGCGCCGGCGTTGTAGGCCTGGCGCAGGCAGTTGCGCAGCGCCAGCTGGCCCCAGTAGGACGGGTGCGCGTCCTCCTGGAGCTGGTAGGGGCCGAACAGCGTCGTCGTGGTGCGGATCTGCGAGACCCACTCCGAGCGGTCCGCCGCGCCGGCCGAGTGCCAGCTCGCGAGGCCCTGCTCCTCGAGCAGGCCGTCGGTGTTCTCGCACAGGCGGTGCCCGACGAGCGCGTTCTGGGCCTCGAACAGCGCGATGTTCGTCATCGCGCTGGCCGCCGCGGCGTTGCGCACCGTGGCGTTGAGCGTGGCGACGACGGTGTCGTTGGCCCAGTCGGCGTCGGCGTTCCAGACGCCGCACCCGCCGACGGTCTGGCGCGTGAAGCCGCTCTGCGAGTAGCGGATCTGCGCGCCGCGCGGCAGCGGCGAGGAGTAGGTCTGCGCGAGCAGCTTCCACGAGCCGTCGGCGTAGCCGTCGTTGCGCATCGCGGTGCGCAGGTTGAGGAACGCGTTCGCGACGCGGGTGGTGATGGCGGCCACGTTCGCGGCGGTGAACTTCGAGGTCATGCTCGAGTCGTCGTGGCAGTAGTTCTTCCACCACGAGGGCGACGTGAGCCAGTCGGTCACGCACTGCTGGACGATGTCGGCGAAGCCGTAGTCGTTGGCCCCGATGAGCGCCACGACCATCTTCACGTTGTGGGTGGCGGCGTACTGCTGCAGCGCCCGCGCCTGGCCGATGTGGCCGGCGCCGTCGTCGTAGAAGTCCAGGCCCGGCTTGAAGTCGCTGCCGCTGCTGAAGGGCTGCGTGTAGGTGCGCGCGCCCGAGCACGCGAGGTTGGCCGAGGTCACGTCGCCGCCGATGGCGATGCCGATCTCCGACGCCTTGGAGCGATGGCAGCCGTGGATCGCCTCGGCGCTCCCGGCGTCGTAGTACGCCGTCGAGCCGAGCGCGTCCACGTTGCTCGGTGAGCCGTTGGTGTTGCCGGCCCAGCGGCCGGCCTCGCCCGAGATGGCCGAGTCGCCGACGCTGACGACGGTGGGCTTCCCGACCCCCGGGCCGTCCGCCAGCGCGGGCGTGACCCACAGCGCCGCCGCCGCCACGACGGCGAACGCAACCGACACGACCTTCCTCATGACCCGTCCTCCGATGATCGCGCGTGTTCCCTGCCGGACCGATCACTACCACGCGCGTGCGAGGCGGTGTGAGTTCTGGCAGGTTTCGCACATGCCCGGCCCTCCCGTGATCCTGCCTCCCTTCGACGAGGAGAGCGCCCTGCGCAAGGTCCAGGTCGCGCAGGATGCGTGGAACACCCGCGACCCCGAGCGCGTCGCGCTCGCCTACACCGAGGACTCGCAGTGGCGCAACCGCGACGAGTTCTTCACCGGCCGCGAGGCGATCAAGGACTTCCTGCGCCGCAAATGGGCGCGCGAGCTCGACTACGTCCTGCGCAAGGAGCTGTGGTGCTACCAGGGCAACCGCATCTCGGTGCGCTTCGAGTACGAGTCACACGACGCCGACGGCCAGTGGTGGCGCAGCCACGGCAACGAGCACTGGGAGTTCGACGAGGACACCGGGCTCATGCGCCGCCGCGACGCGAGCATCAACGACTACCGCATCGAAGCGAGCGAGCGGCGGATCGCGACGGACTGACCGCGCAGGGCGGCCGCGACGCGCTGGTGCGCGTCGGGGTCGCGGACGGTGAGGCGCAGGTGGTCGGCGGTGAGGCCGGGGAAGGAGGCGCACGGGCGCACCGCGATGCCCTGCTCGCGCAGGGCCTCGGCGGTGGCGCCGCCGTGGGGGAGTCCGACGAGCACGAAGTTCGCGGCGCCCGGGTGGACGATGGCGCCGGGGACCTCGATCAGCGCAGCGACGAGGTCGGCGCGCTGGCGAGCGGTCTCGAGCGCGATGGCCGCGGCGTGGCCGGGGCGGATGGCGATGGCCTGGATGGCCGCCAGCGCCAGCGCGTTGACCGACCAGGCCGGGCGCTGGGCGCGCAGCCTCGCGGCCAAGGGGACCGGAGCGAGCAGGTAGCCGGCGCGCAGCCCCGGGATGGCGTGCAGCTTGGTCAGGCTGCGCGCGACGACGAGGCCGGGGAGCTCGCGCTGCGCCGCGAGCGTCTCGGGCTCGCCGGGGACGAAGTCCATGAACGACTCGTCGACGAGCGTGACGCGGCCGGGACGGCACAGCGCGGCCAGCTCGTGGCGGGGGTGCAGGACGCCGGTCGGGTTGGTCGGGTTGCCGACGACGACGAGGTCGGCGTCGTCGGGGACGTCGGCGGCGCGCAGCTCCCACGGCGCATCCAGGACGACCCGGCGCGGCGGGCGGCGCGCGGCGCGCAGCGCCACCTCGGGCTCGGTGAACGACGGGTGCACGCAGACCGGGCGCCGTGGCCCGAGCGCGGCGGCGAGCCAGAAGGCCTGGCTGGCGCCGTTGAGGAGCACGACCTCGTCGGCGCTGCGGCCGTGGCGCTCGGCGACGGCGGCGATGGCGGGCGCCTCGTCGGGGTAGGCGCCGAGGTCGCCGAGCGCGGCGGCCACGGCGGAGCGCAGCCACGGCGGCGGGCCGCCGGCGAGGACGTTGACGGCGAGGTCGTCGCGGGCGCCGCGCGCGAGCTCGTCGCCGTGCAGGTGCAGGTCGGCGTCGGCCGCCGACGCCCGCGTCGTCGCGACGTGATCGGCGTGCCGCGTCATGGCAGCTCGATCTCGCGCCCGGCGACGACGAGCAGCGCGCGGTCGGCCCGCCGCACGCAGGCCTGGGCGGCATCGCCGAGCGCGTCGAGCCAGCGGCGCGTCGAAGGGTCGGGCGGGACCGGGCCCCAGCCGGCCTCCTCGGCGACGACGACCGTGGCCTCGGCGCGCGCGGCGGTGCGGGCGGCGAAGGCGTCGACCGCGTCGGCGAGCTCGGCGATGGTGGCGTTCGGGTCGGCGCGCGGCGGGTCCTCGAGCGCTCCGCCGCGCCACAGCGCCTCCGAGACCCACGTGCCCAGCGAGTCCAGCAGCACGGTCTCGCCCGCGACGACGTCGTCGAGCGCGGTGAGCGGGTCGTGCGACTCGACCGTGCGCCACTCCGGCGGCCGCCGCGCGCGGTGGGCCGCGACGCGCGCCTGCAGCTCGGGATCGGTGACCGTGAGCGGCGCGAGGTAGGCCACCGGGGCGCCGCTGGCGAGGGCGAGCCGCTCGGCCACCGCGCTCTTGCCGGACCGGCGGGCGCCGAGGACGACGGTCAGGCTCACGCGCGCCTCCCGGCCACGAGGGCGAGGGCGGCGGCGAGCAGCCACCCGACCCACGCCGACAGCCGCGCGGCCCGGCGGATCGCGGCGGTGTCCGGCGGCCGCGCCGTCGCCGAGGTGCGGGCGGTGCTCGATCGCGTCGCCGTAGCGGTTGGCGCCGCCCAGGCGGACGCCGAGCGCGCCGGCGAAGGCGGCCTCGACCTGCCCGCCGTTGGGGCTGGGGTGGCGGTGGCCGTCGCGCCGCCAGGCGCTCGCCGCCGCGCGGGCGTCGGCGCCGGCCAGGGGCGCGGCGGCCACCGTGGCCGCGGCCGTGAGCCGGGCGACGGGCCAGTTGAGCGCGTCGTCGAGGCGCGCCGCGGCCCAGCCGAAGGCGCGGTAGCGCTCGTCGCGGTAGCCGACCATGGCGTCGAGGGTGTTGGCGGCGCGGTAGGCGACGGCGCCCGGCGCCCCGGCGACGGCGGTCCATACGAGCGGGCCGCCGACGGCGTCGGCGGTGTTCTCGGCCAGCGACTCGACGGTGGCGCGCGCCAGCTCGCCGGCGCCGAGCCCGTCCGGGCGCCGCGCGACGAGCGAGGGCGCGAGGGCGCGAGCGCCCTGCAGGTCGCCGGCATCGAGCAGGTCGGCCATGCGCAGCGCGGTGCGCCGCAGGGTGCGCCCGCCGAGGGTCGCCGCGAGGCACGCGGCGGCCAGGGCCGCGCGTCGACCGACCCTGCGCTGCACCGCGATGGCCAGCGCGGTGGGGAGCGCGACCGCCGCGGCGGCGTACGCGGCCCCGCTCGCGCGCGACGGGCGATAGACCACGCGTTCGGCGGCCGCGGCCGCGGCGCCGAAGCCGGCGACGGGGTGCAGCCGCGCCGGATCGCCGAGCGCCTCGTCGAGGGCGACGCCGGCGAGCAGCGCGACGCCCGCGCTACGGCCCATCGACGCCGGCCTCGGCGAAGGTCGCCATCTCGCGGTGCAGCCGGCCGGCCTGCTCGATCAGCGGGAGCGCGAGCGCGGCGCCGCTGGCCTCGCCCAGGCGCAGGCGCAGGTCGAGCAGCGGCTCGAGCCCGAGCTCGTCCAGCACGAGCGCGTGGGCGGGTTCGGCCGAGCGATGGCCGGCGAAGAGCCACTCGCGGCACGTCGGGCGCAGGCGCACCGCGACGAGCGCGGCGACACCGACCGCGAGGCCGTCGAGGACCACCGGCGTGCGCGCGTCGTGCGCGGCGTGGATCGCGCCGACGAGCGCGGCGAGCTCGAGGCCGCCGAGCTCGCGCAGCGCGTCGGCAGCCTGCCCGCCGGGAGCGGGCCGCTCCGCGCCGTCGCCCGCGGCGCGCGCGAGCGCGGCGGCGACCGTCTGCGTCTTGCGCTCCACGCCCTGCGCGTCGAGGCCCGTGCCGCGGCCGACGACCTCCTCCGGGCGCGCGCCGGTCAGCGCGCACAGCAGGGCGGCGGCGGTCGCCGTGTTGCCGATGCCGATCTCGCCCAGGGTCAGGCAGTGCGCGCCGCTCTCGTCGAGCAGTGCGCGGGCCAGCTCGGCCCCGGCGGCCAGGGCGGCGTCGCGCTGCCCCGCCGTCATCGCCGCGCCGGCGACGAAGTCGGCCGTCCCCGGGGCGCAGCGACGATCGACGCAGCCCGGAGGCGTCGGTCCGCGCAGGCCGACGTCGGCGACGACGAGGGTCTCTTCGCGCGCGCGCGCGAGGACGCCGATCGCCGTCTCCCCGCGGGCGGCCGCGGCGGCGACCTGGCCCGAGACGGCGCCGTCGAACAGGCTCGTCCCGCGCGCGGCGTGGCCGTGGTCGGCGGCGAAGAGGAGGTGGGCGGCGCGCAGGGGCGCCGGCGGCGGCGCGCCGGTGGCGGCGCTCCAGCGCTCGACGACGTCCTCCAGCGCGCCCAGGCTGCCGGCCGGCTTGACCAGGAGGTCGGCCCGGTCGCGCGCGGCGATGCGCGCGCCGGCGTCCGGCACCGGCGCCCCCGTGGGCGGCGCGTCGCCGGACGGCCAGCGCTCGTGGTGGACGACGTCGGCCAGCGGGCGCCGCCGCGCCCAGCCCGCGCGCTCGAGGCCCGGGCGCAGCGGGCGCTCGTCGGGCCAGCCGACGCACAGCCACGCCACGGGCTCGACCGCGTCGGGGATGCCGAGCACGGCGCGCAGCTCGTCGGGGCGGTAGAAGCTCACCCACCCGACGCCGAGGCCCTCGGCGCGGGCGGTGAGCCACAGGTTCTGGATCGCGCAGGCGGTCGAGTAGACGTCGGTCGCGGGGATCGTCGAGCGGCCCAGGACCTCGGTCCCCTCGGGCGGCGCGACGCAGCACACGCACAGCCCGACCGGCGCCTCGAGCACGCCTTCGACCTTCTGGTCCAGGAAGGCCCGCGCCCGCGGCCCGAAGCGCGGGGCCTGCCGCGCGCGCTCGCGCTCGGCCAGCGCGCGCACGCGCGCGCGGGTCTCGGTGGCGCGCACGACGACGAAGCGCCACGGCTGCGACAGCCCCACCGACGGAGCGCGATGGGCCGCCTCGAGCACCCGTTCGAGCAGCGCGTCGTCGACCGGGTCAGGACGGAAGCGGCGCACGTCGCGGCGCCCGTCGATGACGGTGGCGAGCGCGGCGCGGGCGGCGTCGTCGAGGCGCCAGCCGCGCGGGTCGGCGGCGCGGTCGGCCGCGCGCGACGGGTCGAGCTCGGGCCCGAGGAGCGGTCGCCTCACGCCATGCGCCCCCGCGCGGCCACGGTGCGCCGGTGGATCCGCGCACCCGACAGCACCGCGCCGTGGACCGCGTGCGCGATGGCCGCGCCGATCGCCGTGGCCGGGCCGGCGAAGGCGACCTCCGCGCCGGGCGGCGTCGCGACGCAGATCGCGTCGGTGGCCGTCCCCGTCGCCGGGCCGTGGTGGTTGAGCGCGCGCACGCCCGCGTCGGCCAGCGCCTGGGCCTTGGCCTCCGTCGCCGTCTGCACGGCGGCGACGAGCGCCGCGTCGCTCAGCGGCTGGCGGACGACCACGAAGACGTTGATGGTCCCCACGCGCGGCAGCGGGCGGGGGCGCCGGCCCGCCGCGGCGAGCGGCTGGCCGATGCCGACGGTGGCCACGGCGCTCGCCGGGCCCCGGTCGCGGCGCACGCCGGCGCGCACGTCGGCCGCCGTGAGCATCCCGATCACCTCGCCCGGGTCCAGCGCGTTGGCCCGCGCGATCTCGGTCAGGTGCGCCTCGGGGTCGGTGCGCGCGTAGTCGTGGGGCACCTGGAGGTTGAGCCAGTGGCGGGCGGTGGTCAGGCCGCCGCCGAGCACCGCGCTGGACAGGCAGCGGTGCGCAGCGGGCAGCGTGGCCAGGAGCGCATCGTCGGGCCAATCGAGCCTCACGGCGCGGCCTCGTCGAAGTAGAGCAGCGCGTTGACGGCCGCGGCCGCGACGGCCGAGCCGCCCTTCTCGCCGCGGTTGGCCACGCACGGCAGCCCCGAGGCCGCGAGCGCCGCCTTCGCCTCGGCGGCTCCGACGAAGCCGACCGGCAGCCCGACGATCAGGGCCGGCTCGCGCGGCGGGCGCTCGAGCAGCTCGAACAGCGCCGTGGGCGCGTTGCCGACGACCCAGACGGCGCCCGCGCCGATCTCCTGCACCGCCAGGCGCATCGCGGCGGCGGTGCGGGTGATGCCCTCGCTCGCGGCGAGCTGCGCGGCGCGGGGATCGAGCAGCGGGACCGTCGCCTCGCGGCGCGTGATCCCGCCCGCGACCATGCGCGTGTCGCACACGACCGGCGCGCCGGCCAGCAGCGCGTCGCGCCCGGCGCGCAGCGCGTCCTCGTCGGCCAGCAGCGTGTCGGCGTACTCGAGGTCGGCCGATGCGTGGACGACGCGCTCGGTCACCGCGCGCGTGAGGGCGGGCAGGTGCGACAGGTCCACGCGCGCGCGCAGGATCCGGTAGCTCTCGGCCTCGATGGGGTGCACCGCGTGGCTCATGCGACCTGCTCGACGAAGGCGTCGGCGGGGCAGATCTCCATGCACTCGCCGCAGCCCGTGCAGCGCTCGGCGAGGGTGACGAGCGGCGCCTCGCCGCGCAGCAGCCAGCCGCCCGGCGCGGGGCGCAGCGCGCGCTCCGGGCAGGTGGCCAGGCAGGCGCCGCAGCCCTTGCAGGCGGCGGTGGCGACGAAGATGCTCACGACGCCTCCGCCAGGGCGCAGGTCGCGCGCGCCGAGCGGCGCTTGGGGACGAGCAGCGGGCCGCCGGCGCTCAGCAGCGCCGCCGCCTCCGCGACGCTCGGCGTGCCGACGTGCGCGTCGACGACGTCCGACGGCGTGGGCACGGCGACGTGGCGCAGCGTCGTCGCCGGGTGGGTCACGAGCGGCCAGCCGTGATGGCGCGCGGCCGCGACGATGCCCGGCTCGTCCGCGCGGCGGTCGACGGTGGCGAGCGCGCGCACGGACCCCGGCTGCGCGCCGGCCTCGTCGAGCACGGCGCCGATCAGGTCGAGCAGCTCCTGCGGTCGGACAGCCGCGGCTGCAGCCGGCGCCGACGACGAGGCCCGGCAACCCGATCTCGCTCATCGCCGCACCCCCGACACCACGACCACCGGGTTCTCGGCCGCGAGCCGGTGCCCGCCGGCCAGCGGCCGCAGGCGGCTGGCCTGCACCATCGTCGCCTCGGCTTCGAGTCCGGCCGCGTGCAGGCGCTCGAGCGCGGGCCCGGCGCGCTCGACGATGGCCAGCGTCACCACCACCGCCCGGCGGGCGCGCGCGCAGCAGAGGTCGAGGATCGCGTCGAGGTCGGCTCCGCCGCCGCCGACGAAGGCGCCATCCGGAGCGGGGAGCGCGGCCAGGGCGCCCGGGGCCTCGCCCTCGACGACCTGGACCGGCACGCCATGGGCGGCCGCGTTGCGCTGCGTGAGCGCGATCGCCTGCGCGTCCTTGTCGATGCCGATCGCGGCGGCGCCCAGGCGCGCGCACTCGATCGCCACCGAGCCGCTGCCGCAGCCGACGTCCCACACCAGGTCGCCGGTGCCGGGTCCCAGCCGCGCGAGCGCCAACGCCCGCACCTCGGCCTTGGTCACCATCCCGGCCCGGTGCTCGAAGGCGCCGTCGGGCAGGGCCCACCCGGGCGGCGTGCGCGGCGGCCACACCCGCGCGCGACCGTTGCCGGCGCTCGCCGGATCGAGGACGAGGAGCACGTTGGGCTCGGCGAAGGTCGCCCGCGCGATCTCCTCGGGCGTCCCGCGCACCACGCGCTCGTCGCGCTCGCCCAGGCGCTCGGCCACCGCGAGGGCGCGCCCGCTGCCGGCGAGGCGCTGCGCGTACCACGCGGGCGGCGCGGCCGGGGCGGTGAGGATCGCGACCTTCGGGTGGCGCAGGGCGGCCGCCAGCGCGGCGTGGGGATCGCGGCCGTGGCCGCTGACCACGAGCGCGTCGTCCCACGCGAGGCCGAGGCGCGCGAAGGCGACAGCCACCGACGACGGCGCGGGCCGCACGTCGAGCGCCTCGGCGCCGACCCGTGCCGCCAGCGCGCGCACGATCCCGTAGAAGCCCGGGTCGCCGCTGGCCAGCACGCACGCATCGCCCTCGTGGGCCGCGAGCGCATCGAGCGCGGGCTCGAGCTCGCCGGTGAGCGCGACCTGCTCGGCCCCCGCGGGGGCCAGCGCCTCGAGGTGGCGCCGGCCGCCGGCGACCAGGGTCGCGTGCGCGAGCAGCTCGGCGCTCGCCGCCGGAAGCGCGCCGCCGTCGACGCCGAGCACGGCGATCACGCCAGCGCCTCCGCAGCCACGCGCTCGCGCGCGCCCGGGCTCGCGCCGACCACGTGCGCGCCCTCGAAGTCGACCATGATCGCGTCGACGGCGATCCGGTCCTTGACGTAGGTCGCGAGGTTGGCCGCCACCTTCGCGCACAGCAGGTCGGGCGCCCGCTCGACGCCGGCCGCCTCCCACAGCTCGTACGCGTGGCGCGCGCTGTTGGCCTCGCTCACGGCGGCCACCACGGTCTCGTCGCCGCCCGCCTCCGCGGTCAGCGCCGCCAGGAACTGCGGGTCGACCTTCGACCGCGTCCAGTGCGTCATCAGCACGCCGGCCCCGAGCTTGGACAGCTTGCCCGCCATGCCGACGAACAGGCAGCGCTCGAACTCGAGCGCCACCGCGCGCTTGAGCGCGTAGCCCGTGAAGTCGCCGACCTCGACGAAGCAGACCTCGGGCAGCTCGGGCGCCAGCCGGCGCGCGGCGCGCTCGCTGCGCCCGCCGGTGGTGAGCACGAGCGTGCGCGTGCCCTGCGCGTCCATGACGTCGATCGCCTGCCCGACGCTCGCGCGCCACGCCGCCGTGGAGAACGGTCGCACGATGCCCGTGGTGCCGAGGATCGAGATGCCGCCGACGATGCCCAGCCGCGGGTTCGACGTGCGGCGGGCCATCTTCTCGCCGCCGGGGACGCTGACCTCGACGACGACGCCGACCTCGTCGGTGTCGAAGACCTCGGCGACGGCGGCGGCGATCTGCGCCCGCGGCCCGGCGTTGATGGCCGGACCGCCGACCTCGAGGCCGAGCCCCGGCTTGGTGACGGTGCCGACGCCGGGGCCGCCGCGCAGCTCGAGCCCGGGCGCGTCGCGCAGCGTCACGCGCGCGGTGAGGTGGGCGCCGTGGGTCACGTCGGGGTCGTCGCCCGCGTCCTTGACCACCACCGCGACGGCCCCGTCGCCGTCGGGCTCGCAGCGCTCGAGCGCGAACGACGGGCGCTGGTCGGAGCGCGGGAGCGGGACCTCGACCTCGGCCGGGGCGTCGCCGTCGCGCAGCAGCAGGCAGGCGGCCTTGGCCGCGGCGGTCGCGCACGTGCCCGTGGTCCAGCCGCGGCGCAGCTTGCTGTTGGCCACGCGCCGCGCGCTGGCCGGGAGGTTGGGCTCGCGCAGCTCAGGCGGCTCCATGCCCCGCCTTCTGCGAGCGGTAGCGGTCGGGCGTCCCAGCGGGCGGTAGCGGTGGCCGTAGCCGGGGTCGTAGACGTGCGAGCGCCCCGCGGTCGCGTCGTCGTCGAGCGCGGGGCCGACGATCACCAGCGCCTGCGTGGTGATCTTCGCCCCGCGGATGGTCTGGGCGAGCTCGCTCAGCGGGCAGCGCAGGACGACCTCGTCGGGCCACGTCGCGCGGTAGACGACGGCGCACGGCGTCGCCGGGACGTAGCCGCCCTCGATCAGCTCGGCCTGCAGCTCGCGCGGGCGGCGGACCGAGAGGAAGAGCGCCATCGTCGTGCCGTGGCGCGCGAGCTCGACGAGCTGCTCGTTGGGCGGCATCGAGGTCCGGGTCGCGCGGCGCGTGAGGATCAGCGTCTGCGAGACGTCGGGCACCGTCAGCTCCTGCCCGAGCGCCGCCGCGGCGCCGGCCAGCGAGCTGACCCCGGGGACGATGTCGTAGCCGAGCCCGAGCCGCCGGCAGGCGTCGATCTGCTCGTGCAGGGCGCCGTAGAGCGTCGGATCGCCGGAGTGCACGCGGGCCACGCGCAGGCCGTCGCGCGCCGCGCGCGCGTAGATGGCGACCACGTCGTCGTGGGTGCGGTCGTCGGAGGCGACCAGCTCGGCGTCGGCTCGCGCGTGCTCGAGGATCGCCTCGTCCACCAGGCTGCGCGCCCACACCACGACGTCGGCCTCGCCGAGGGCGCGCACCGCGCGCAGCGTGAGCAGGTCGGGCGCGCCGGGCCCGGCGCCGACGAAGCTCACGTGACCGGTCAGGCCCACGGGGTCCCCCCTTCCGGGCGCCCCGCACCCACGGCGACGCCGGACGGGGGGCCGGCGACCTCCCCGCGCGGCGCGAGCGCGTGCGCCTGCCTTCGCCGGCGCAGCGGCTCGGCCACGCGCACGAGGTCGGGCCGCACCCCGAGCAGCGCGCGCACGATGAGCGCGGTGATGACGCCCTCGATCACCGCGATGACGGCGTAGGCGCCGAGCGTGCTGGCGGCCAGCGCGCGCAGGTCGATCGGCACCACCGCGCCGAGGGCGAACATGCCCACGAAGATCCCGGCGGCGAGCAGGACGTCGACGGCGGCCGTGAGCCCGCACGCCGCGGCCAGCCCGCCGGTGGTGGTCGGCAGGAGCCTTCGGAGCGCGAGCAGCAGCGGGTAGCCGACGAAGGCCGGCACCAGCGCGAGGTCGACGATGTTCAGGCCCGAGCGTCGTGACGCCGCCGTCGCCGAGCGCGAGC
This sequence comes from uncultured Actinomycetes bacterium, assembly GCA_963816845.1. Taxonomy (GTDB): domain Bacteria; phylum Actinomycetota; class Thermoleophilia; order Solirubrobacterales; family Solirubrobacteraceae; genus JAOPZW01. Next base: position 35,818 of record CAWFMR010000045.1, read on the forward strand.
GCCTGCACGGCGCACACCACCGCGATGGTGATCGCCCCCAGCCACGGCCCGAGGAGGGCGACGGCGAGCGTGCCGCCGAGCAGATGGCCCTGCGTGCCGACCGTGATCGGGAACATCGGAGCGTCGCCGACCAGGAAGAAGGCGCCCGCGAGCCCGGCGATGGGCAGGTCGCGCTCGCGCCCTTCGGCGCCGGCGCGGCGCACGCACACGGCGAGCCCCGTGGCGGCCACCACGCCGCCGAGCGCGGCGGCCTCGCCGCTCAGGAAGCCGTCAGGGATGTGCATGCACGCCTCCCGAGGCGAGCGCGGCCCGGGCGGCAGGCGGCTCGGTTTCGTCGGCCGGCGCGGTCAGGTCGAGCGCGGCCACCGCGCCGATCACGAACGTCACGGGCGGCGGCAGCGGCGCGGGCAGCGCGGCGAGCGTGCCGCGCAGGACCCGCTGCGCGTCGCGGCTCGCCGCGCTGATCGCGGCGATCGGCGTGTCGGGCGCCAGGCCCCCGTCCATCAGCTTCGCGGCGATCCGCCGGATGCGGCCGCGGCCCGTGAGGATCACGAGCGTGCCGCCGAGGCGTGCGAGCGCCTCCCAGTCGGGCGGGGCGCCGTGCTCGGGGTCGTCGTTGCCGTCGACCACCGTGAGCGTGACGCTGAGCTGGCGCAGCATGAGCGGGATCCCGGCGGCCGCGGGCGCGGCCAGCGCGGCCGAGACGCCGGGCACGACCCGCACCGCGACGCCGGCCTCGCGCAGCGCGCTGGCCTCCTCGCCGCCGCGCGAGGCGACGAACGGGTCGCCGCTCTTCAGGCGCACGACCGCGTCGCGGCGGCGCCCGAGATCGACGAGCAGCGCGTTGACCGCAGCCTGCGGCAGGGCGCGCTGCCCGGGCGCCAGGCCGACGCAGTGGCGCTCCGCGCCCGCCGGCGCGAGCGCGACGACCTCGTCGAGCGACGGGCGGTCGTAGACCACGACGTCGGCGCGCGCGAGCGCGTCGCGGGCCGCGCCGGTGAGCAGGGCGGGATCCCCGGGGCCGGCGCCGACGAGCGTGACCGTCACGCCGGCACCCCCGCGCCGCGCTCGGCCACGAGCCACCGGCCCGCGAGGCGGCCGCTGTCGCCGGCGACGACGAGCAGCGAGCGCATCGTCACCGCCTCGGTGTCGAGCGTCGCCAGCGTCGCGCGCTCGCACGCGCTGGCCGGGGCGCGCCGCGTCGGTGACCACCGCGACCGGCGTGTCCGCGTCGCGGTGCTCGCGCAGGACGTCGAGCACGCGCTCGAGCTGCCACGTCCGTGTCCGCGAGCGCGGGTTGTAGAGGGCCAGCGCGAGCCCGGCGGCGGCGACGGCCGTCAGCCGCCGCTCGACGACCTCCCAGGCGACGTGCAGGTCGGAGAGCGACAGCGCGGCGAAGTCGTCGCCCAGCGGCGCGCCGAGCAATGCCCCGGCCGCCAGCGCCGCCGTCACGCCCGGGATCACCTCGAGCGCCGGCCGCTCGTCGTCGGCCAGCTCGGCGGCCCGCGCCAGCGTGCGCGCCGCCATGCCGTGGACGCCCGCGTCGCCGCTCGAGACGAGGGCGACCCGCGCGCCGGCGGCCGCCCTGCGCAGCGCCTCGTCGGCGCGCGCGGCCTCCTCGCCCATCGCGCCGCGCACGACCTCCTGTCCGTCGAGGAGGTCGGCGCACTGGTCCACGTAGGGCCCGTAGCCGATCACGACGTCGGCCGCCCGCACCGCGGCGGCCGCCGCCGCGGTGCGGTGCTCGGGGCCGCCGGGCCCCAGACCGACGATGTCCAGCCGCCCCGTCATGCGCTCAGCGGGTTGAAGCCGGCGGGCAGCTCGAGGCGGTGCGCGCGCATGAAGCCCTCGTCGGAGAGCACCTCGCGCGTCGCCCCGTCGGCGACGACCACGCCGCGGTCGAGCACGACCGCGCGCGGGCACAGCTCGAGCGCGTAGGGGAGGTCGTGGGTGACGACGAGCGTCGTGATGCGCAGCGAGACGAGGACGTCGGCCAGCTCGCGGCGCGCCGCGGGGTCCATGGCCGAGGACGGCTCGTCGAGGATGAGCACGTCGGGCTCCATCGCCAGCACGCCGGCCACGGCCGCCCGGCGGCGCTGGCCGGCCGAGAGCTGGTGCGGCGCGCGGTCGGCCTCGTCCTGGAGTCCGACGCGCTCGAGCGCCGCGTCGACGCGCTCGCGCAGCGCATCCCCGCGCAGGCCCAGGTTGGCGGGGCCGAAGGCGACGTCGGCGCGCACGCTGGGCATGAAGAGCTGGTCGTCGGAGTCCTGGAAGACGATGCCCACGCGGCGGCGCACCTCGGCGCGCGTGCGCGCGCCGAGCTCCAGGCCGCCGACGGCGATCGTCCCCTCGCCGCCCTCGAGCATCCCGTTGAGCTGGAGCACCAGCGTCGTCTTGCCGGCGCCGTTGGGGCCGAGCACGGCGACGCGCTCGCCCATGGCCACCTCCAGGTCGACGCCGGCGAGCGCCGGGCTGCCGTCCGGGTAGGCGAAGCGCAGCCCGCGCACGGCGAGCGCCGGCGGCGTCCCCGCGGGCACCTCGACGGCGGGCGCGGGCCGCAGCCCCGGACGGCGCGGCGCGAGCTCGATGGGGGCCAGCGGCGCGCGCGTGGCGCGCCGGGTGCGGCGCTTGCCGCGCGCGGGCGCGTCGCCGTGGGGCGTCAGCGAGATCGGCATCCCGACCTTGTCCTCGTATGAGGGCAGGCGCACGCGGTAGGTGCACAGGTCGCAGTTCATGCGCACGTCGCCGAACACGGCCTCGCGGTGGCGCTCGAGCACGAGGCGGGCGAGGCGCGGGTCGGGGCCCAGGTGGGCGGCGGCGCGGACGTCGACGTCGGGGTGCTCGGCGGCCCAGTCCTGCGCCTGGCGGTAGATGCGGGGCACGAGCACGCCGGTGAAGAGCAGCAGCGGCGCGACGACGATCCTGCGGGCTCCGAGCAGGCGGCAGCGCTCGAGGGCGCCGGGCACGTCGGGCCGGGCGACCGAGACGAAGGCCGGCTCGACCGTGCCGAGGCCGCGCCCGTCGGCGAGCAGGCGCCCGAACTTGAAGAGGTCGCCGCAGGCGTCGGGATCGCTCGAGCCGCGGCCCACGAGCACGACGCCGACCTCGGACGGGTCGTCCTCGCCGATCGCCGCGCGGATGCGGTCCTCGACCACCGCCAGCACGACGGGATCGATGCCGAGGTCGCGGCCCATGCGGAAGCCGCACGCCGGGGTGGCGCTGGCGGGCCCGCGCGAGCGTGGCCGGTCCGTCGTTCTTGAGGTGCCCGGCGGCGAGCAGCACGAGCGGCACCGAGACGATGTCGGTGAGGCCGCGCTCGACGAGGCGGTCGAGGGCGAGGTCGGCGAGCGGCTCGGCCATCTCGATGAAGCCGAAGTCGACCGGCAGGTCGCCGGCGACCTCGCGGATGGTCCGCGAGAGGGCCCAGAACTCCTCGACGCCGTCGGCGTCGCGGCTGCCGTGGCCGACGACGAGCAGGGCCGGCGGCTCGTCCACTCGCACGTGCTCGTGCGGCGCGACGGTGTGCAGGTCGGTCACGCGAACCCCCGCACGGCGATGGTCGCCGCCACCGCGATCGCCGGCAGCGCGAGCGCCGCGGCCCACGCGAGCGGGCGCGCCGGCGCCTCGAGGCCCGTGGCCGGCATGCGCCCGTCGTAGCCGCGCGCGAGCATCGCGGCGTGCACGCGCTCGCCGCGCTGCAGGCAGCGCACGGCCAGCGCGCCGGCGCAGCGCGCCGCGGTCCGCGCCTGCCACAGCCAGCGGGGGTCGTCGCCGCGCGCGATGCGCGCGTTGCGCAGGCGCCCGAGCTCGTCGAGCACGAGCTGCAGGTAGCGCAGCGCGAAGCCGCCGATGGCGGTGAGCTGGCGCGGCGCGCGCATGCGCTCGAGGCCGGCGACGATCTCGGGCACCGAGGTCGTCGCGGCGAGCACGCCGGTCGCGAGCACGGCGAGCGTGGCCTTCGCGGCGATGCCGCCCGCCGCCCACAGCCCGTCGCGCGCGACGCCGACGCCGAGCACGTCGACCTGCGGGCCCTGCGCCACGAAGGGCAGCACGAGCACGAAGGCCACGAAGGGGATCTCGACGACCAGCCGGCGCGCGAGCAGCGAGGGCGGCGTGCGCGAGGCGACCGCGACGGCGACCAGCAGGGCGGCGTCGACCGCGTAGGGCCACGCGTGGCGGTAGGGGACGAGCGCGACCGCGACGACGAAGGCGAGCAGGGCCGCGACCTTGCACTGCGGCGCGAGTCGATGGACCGCCGTCTCGACGGGCCCGACCGCCTCGGCGCCGTGGGCGGCGGCGGTCACAGCTTCTCCCCGCGATGGCCGTTGCGCCGCGCCGGCACGATCACCGTCGACATGTACGGCCCGCTGCCCGTGCGCTCGTCCGCGCGGGCGATCTCCTCGCCGGCGAGGCCGAGCTGCTCGCCGTAGACGCTGTCGTCCAGGCGCCCCGCGTCGCGGACCGCGTCGAGCACGTCGGGCAGGTGGCGCCCGCCCTTGTAGACGACGACCGTGTCGCCGCTGTCGAGCGCGCCGCGCAGGCGGCCGTCGCCGGCCGTGTACGGGAAGAGCGTCAGCGGCTCGGAGCCCTCCGCCAGCACGGTGCCCGAGCGCGCGGCGAGGTCCTGCATCGCCGTGATCCCGGGCACCGTGCGCACCTCCACGCCCGCCACCAGCCCGCGCACCGTGTGCGCGACGTAGGTGAAGGTCGAGTACAGGTTCGGATCGCCGATGGTGGCGAAGACGGCCGTGCCGCCGGCGCGGACCACGGCCGCGATGGCCTCGCCCGCGGCGTTCCAGTTGCGCGCCCGCGCGCCGTCGTCGGCCATGGCGAAGCGCACGCGCTCGATCCGCTCGGCGGGCACGTGCTCGGCGACGATCACCTCGGCGCGCCCGGCGACGCCGCGGCGCGCGTTGGTCTCCGGGACGAAGACGCGGTCGGCCTCCCGCAGCGTGCGCAGCGCCTTGAGCGTGAGGTGCTCGGGGTCGCCGGGGCCGACGCCGACGCCGATCAGCATGCCGGGGGTCATGCGATCGCCTCCGGGACTGCGCGGCGCATGCCGGCGGCGGCCGCCGCGACGAGGCGCGCGGCCACGCCCGGCGTGGCGGCCCAGTGCGTGTGCAGGTAGCTGGCGTGGACGGCGCCGACGACATGGCCCTCGGCGCGCTCGACACCGCGGGCGCGCAGCGTCCACGCCGGGGCCTGGGGATCGGCGGAGGGCTCGACGCGCGAGTAGTGGAACTCGTGGCCGCGCACCTCGGTGCCGGCCGGCCACGCGGGGTGGTCGGCGGCCGCGGTCGCCTCGCGGTAGCCGAGGCTCAGGCCCGCCGTCATGTGGCCCGCGATGGGGACGACGTCGCACATCGGGCGCCCGTCGAGCTGGCGGGCGAGATAGAGCAGGCCGCCGCACTCGGCGAGGATCGGCCGGCCGCGCGCCGCGAAGGCGGCGATCTCGGCGCGCAGCGCCCAGTTGGCCGACAGCTCCTCGCCGTAGGCCTCGGGGAAGCCGCCGGCGAGGACGAGGGCGCCGGTGCGCGGCGGCAGCGCCTCGTCGGCCAGCGGGTCGAGGTCGACGAGCTCCGCGCCGGCGGCGCGCAGCAGCTCGAGGTTCTCCTCGTAGTGGAAGGAGAAGGCGGGCCCGCGCGCGACGGCGATCCGCGCGGGGAGCGGATCGCCGCCAGGGTCCGGTCGCCACGGGGCCCCCGGCTCGTCGGGCGCCGCGCGCGCCAGGCGCAACAGCGCGTCGAGGTCGCAGCTCGCCTCGACCGCGGCGCCGAGCTTGGCGAGCGTCTCTCGCGCGCGCGTCTCGCGCTCGGCCACCGGCACGAGGCCGAGGTGGCGCTCGGGCGCGGTGAGGGCGTCGTCGCGGCGCAGGACGCCGAGCACCGGCACGCCGAGCGGCTCGATGGCCTCGCGCAGCAGCAGGGCGTGGCCCTCGCTGCCGACGCGGTTGAGGATCACGCCGGCGACGTCGACCTCGGGGTCGTAGCTGGCGTAGCCGTGGACGATGGCCGCCGCGGAGCGCGCGAGGGCGGCGGCGTCGAGGACGAGCACGACGGGCGCGCGCAGGAGCTTGGCCACGTGGGCGGTGGAGGCCAGCTCGCCGCGGCCCGACGCGCCGTCGTGGAGGCCCATGACGCCCTCCACGACGGCGATGTCGGCCCCGGCGCTGCCGTGACGAAAGAGCGGTGCGATGCGGTCGGGCCCGGAGAGGAAGGCGTCGAGGTTGCGCCCCGGGCGCCCGCTGGCCAGCGCGTGGTAGCTGGGGTCGATGAAGTCGGGGCCGACCTTGAAGCCCGTCGGGCGCAGGCCGCGGGCGGCCAGCGCGGCGAGCAGACCGGTCGCGACGGTGGTCTTCCCGGCCCCTGAGCTGGTGCCGCCGATGACGACGCGCGCGATCACGCCGCGGCCTCCACGGGGCTGCCGTGCAGCGGCCAGGCCGCCGTGCGCACGGGCGCGGCGGCCGCGGCGGCCTCGGTCATGCGATTCGGGCCCGTCCGCCCGGCCGGCGCGATGCCGCGGCCCCAGCGCAGCGCGGGCACGGCGCCGGCGTCGTGCGTCCCGTCGACGGGGTCGGTGCCGTGGTCGGGGCAGACGGCGAGCGTGCCGCCGGCCCGCGCGATGGCCGCGCTCAGCGGCCCGAGCAACGCGGCGTCGAGCGCCTCGAGCGCGGCGACCTTCGCCGCGCGGTCGCGGCGATGCGCCGCCTCGTCGGGCGCGCCGACGTGCACCACGACCTGCTCGGCCCCGCGCCAGATCGCGTCGACGGCGGCACGGGCCTTGGCGTGCAGGTCGGTGTCGACGTCGCCGGTCGCGCCGGGCGGGATCACGAGCGCCGCGCCGAGCAGCCGCGCGCAGCCCGCGGCCGCGCCGGGCGCCGCGACCACGACCGTGCTGTCGTCGAGCGCGCGGGGGAAGCGGGCGCCGTCCGGCCCAGACGCGCACGTCGGGGCCGCCCGCGGGCGCGGACCCCTCCGGCGCGAACAGCACCATCCGGTGGCCGTGCGTCCAGGCGCCGCCGAGCGCGGCGGCGACCAGGCGCGCCATGCCCGCGCTCGCGCGCGTGTCGTCCTCGCGCCAGACGTCGGCGCGCCACGGCACGAGGCCGCGCGGCACCGGGACGCCGTAGCCCGCGGCGTCGATACGCCCGCGCCCGAGCGCGCGGATCGGCGGGTGGCCCAGCAGCGCGGGCACGCCCGCCTCGCTGCCGGCGGGCACGCCGGCGGGCGTCACCGCCACGCGCGCGACCTCGCCGGTCGCGGCCAGCGCGTCGAGCACCGGCGTGCGCGCGGCCTGCAGAGCGGTCGGCACGCCGCCGCGCAGCGGCTGCGCGGCTCCGTCGGGGATGACGAGGACCGCTACCACTCGATCCCCTGCTGGGCGCGGATGCCCTCGTCCATCGGGTGCTTGACCTTGACCACCTCGCTGACGAGGTCGGCGGCCTCGATGAGCTTCGGCGTCGCGTCGCGGCCGGTGACGACCACGTGCTGGAAGCCGGGACGGTCGCGCAGCGTGGAGACGACCTCGTCCTCGTCGAGCCAGCCGAACTTCACCGGGTAGGTGAGCTCGTCGAGGAGCAGGAACTCGTAGCGCTCGTCGGCGATCCGGCGACTGACCTCGGCCCAGCCCTCGCGGGCGCGGTCGGCCGACTCCTCGAGGTCCTTGCTGATCCACGTCCAGCCGTCGCCCATCTTCTCCCAGTCGATCCCGCCCAGCTCGCGCGCGGCCTTGTGCTCGCCGACCTTCCACTTGCCCGACTTCACGAACTGGAAGACCCCGCAGCGGTAGCCGCGCGCCCACGAGCGCATGAGCATCCCGAAGGCGCTCGTCGACTTGCCCTTGCCGTGGCCGGTGAGGACGATGAGCAGCGGGCGGTCGCGCGGCTTGCGGCGCTGCGGATCGGCGCTGCCGACGTCGGCGATCTCGGTCATGCGGCCCTCCTGGGGGCGGTGTGGTGCAGGGCGGCGAGCGGCAGCAGCTGCGCGCCGGCCGCGCGGGCCAGCTCGGCGGCGAGGCCGAGGCGCACGCGGCCCTCCTCGCCGTCGAAGACGACGACGCCGTCGGCCACGCGGCCGAGGTCGGCGGCGGCGGCGCGCGCGGCCTCGAGGCCGCCCTCGCCGCTCGCGCGCCCGTCGGTCACGGCGAGCACGAGCGCCCGGCGCTCGGGGTCGCGGCGGCGCTCGAGCGTGACGAGCTCGGCCGCGCGGTGCAGCCCGGCGGCCAGCGGCGTCGTCCCGCCGGTGGCCAGCGCCGCGAGCACGGCGGCCGCGCGCTCGACGCTGCCGGTGGGCGGCAGGACGACCTGCGCGCCGGCGCCGCGGAAGGTGACGAGCGCGACGCGGTCGCGGCGGCGGTAGGCGTCGAGCAGCAGGCCGAGGACCGCGCCCTTGACCGCGGCCATGCGCCGGCGCGCGCCCATCGACCCGCTGGCGTCGACGCAGAAGACCACGAGGTTGCCTTCGCGCCCCGCCCGGACGTGCTCGCGCAGGTCGCCGCGCGCGAGCGGCGGGCCGGGGGCGACCGCGCGGCGCCCCGCGGCGGCCCGCAGGCTGGCGGCGACGGCGAGATCGGTCACGGCTGCGGTCGGCGTGCGGCTGTCGACGGGCTGACCCTCGGCGCCGGTGGCGCGGCTGCGCCGCCCGGCCGCTCCGTGGCCGACGCCGGCGAGGCTGAGCGACGGGGCGCGGGCCGCCGCGCCGGGCGCGTCGACGCGCTCGGGTGCCGGCGCGTGGGGGTGGGGAGCGGCGTCGGCGGCGGCGCGCAGGCCGCGCGGCTCGCCGCCGCCCGCGGGGGCGGGATCGGGCGCGGCGTGCTCGGGCGCGCCGTTGCGCGAGCCGTTCCCGTTGCCATCCCCGCTCGGCGGCTCCGGGTCGGGCTCGCGGTCGTCGCCGCGGGCCTGGTCCATCGCGTCCTCGAGCTCTGCGTCGTCGAGGCCCGGCGCCTCCAGCGGCCCGCGCCGGCGGCGATGGGCGAGCGCCAGGCGGGCGGCGCGGCGCACGTGGTCCTCGCCCACGGCGTCGTCGCCGTCGAGCGCGGCCAGCGCGCGGGCGGCCTGCGCGCACACGATGTCCGCGCGCATGCCGTCGACGCCCAGGCGCGCGCAGATGCCGGCGATGAGCAGCAGCATGCGCTCGTCGAGCACGATGCGCGCCAGGCGCTCGCGCGCGGCGCGCGACCCGGGCGGCCAGCGCCGCCTCGTCGGCCGCGAAGCGCGCGCGCAGCGCGTCCGGGTCGGCGTCGAAGGCCAGGCGCCGGCGCACGACCTCGACGCGCTGCTTCGGGTCGGTGCTGGCCGCGACGTCCACGCTGAGCCCGAAGCGGTCGAGCAGCTGCGGGCGCAGCTCGCCCTCCTCGGGGTTCATCGTGCCCACGAGCAGGAAGCGCGCCGGATGCGAGACGCTGATCGCCTCGCGCTCGACGTGGGCGCGGCCCATCGCGGCGGCGTCGAGGAGCACGTCGACGAGGTGGTCGGGCAGCAGGTTGACCTCGTCGGCGTAGAGGATCCCGCGGTGCGCCGCGGCCAGGAGCCCGGGCTCGAAGGCGGCGACGCCGTCGCGCAGCGCGCGGTCGAGGTCGAGCGAGCCGAGCAGGCGGTCGGCGGTGGCGCCCACGGGCAGCTCGACGAGCGCCACCGGCCGGCGCTCGACGGCGGCGCCGTCGTGCGGGCCGTCCGGGCACGCGCGCCGTCCACCAGCGGGTCGGCGTTGAAGCGGCAGCCGGCCACCACCTCGACATCTCCGAGCAGCGGCGCCAGCGCGCGCACGGCCGTCGACTTCGCCGTCCCGCGCTCGCCGCGCACGAGCACGCCGCCGATGCGCGGGTCGACCGCGCAGGCCAGCAGCGCCTCGCCCAGCGCCTCCTGGCCGACGATGGCGGTGAAGGGGAAGACGCGGCGCTCACGTGGCCGCCTCCTCCAGCTCGCCCTCGGCCGCCAGGTAGGCGCCGCGCAGCGCCTCGAGCGTCAGCGCCTCGGGCTGCTCCCACAGCCCGCGCTCGGCCGCCTCGAGCAGGCGCTCGGAGATCGCCCGCAGCGCCCACGGGTTCGAGCGGCGCATGAAGTCGGCCACGTCCTCGTCGAGGACGTACTTCTCGGTCAGCGTCTCGTACATCCAGTCCTCGACCACGCCGGTGGTGGCGTCGTAGCCGAAGAGGTAGTCGACGGTGGCCGACAGCTCGAAGGCGCCCTTGTAGCCGTGGCGGATCATCGAGGCGATCCAGCGCGGGTTGGCCACGCGCGAGCGAAAGACGCGCCGCGACTCCTCGGCCAGCGAGCGCGCGTGCACGCGCTCGGGGTCGGCCGAGTCGCCGATGACGGCCTTGGGATCGCGGCCGGCGACGTGGCGCACGTAGGCCACCATCCCGCCGTGCTCGGCGAAGTAGTCGCTCGAGTCGAGCACGTCGTGCTCGCGGTTGTCGACGTTCTTGACCGCCACGTCGATGCGTCCGAAGTGCTCGCGCATCGCGTCGCGCGCCTGCACGCCGTCCAGGCCGCGGCCGTAGGCGTGGCCGCCCCACGCCTCGTAGACGGCGGCGAGGTCGGCGTCGTCGTGCCAGCTGCCGGTCTCCAGCAGCGCGATCAGCCCCGCGCCGTAGGCGCCCGGCTTGGCGCCGAAGATGCGCGTGGTCGCGCGCCGCCACGCCGCGTCCTCGCCGAGCTCGGCCACGAGGCGGTCGCGATCGGCGAGCGCGTGCTTGCGCACGTAGTTGCGCTCGACCGGCTCGTCGAGACCGGCGACCAGGGCCACGGCGTCGTCGAGCAGCGTCACCAGGGCCGGGAAGGCATCGCGGAAGAAGCCCGAGATCCGCACGGCGACGTCGATGCGCGGGCGCCCGAGCTCCTCCAGCGCCACGGGCTCGAGCCCGACCACGCGGCGCGTCTCGGGGTTCCACACCGGGCGCACGCCGAGCAGGGCGAGGATCTCGCCGGCGTCGTCGCCGTGCGTGCGCATCGCGGCCGTGCCCCACACCACGATCCCCACCGTCTCGGGATGGACGCCGTCGTCGTCGAGGTGGCGGCGCAGCAGCGCGTCGGCCAGCCGGCGCCCGACGTCGAAGGCGAGGTCGCTGGGCAGCGCCTTGGGGTCGACCGAGTAGAAGTTGCGCCCGGTCGGCAGGACGTCGACGCGGCCGCGCGTCGGCGACCCCGACGGCCCGGCGGGGACGTGGCGCCCGCGCAGGCCGCCGAGCAGGTGGTCGAGCTCGTCGGTGGTGGCCCGCAGGCGCGGCACGACCTCCTCGCCGGCGAAGCGCAGCGCGGTCACCACGCCGGCGTCCTCGTGGCCGAGCACCTCGGCGCAGGTCGCGGCAGCGTCCTCGGGTGCGTAGCCGCGCGCCCCGAAGGCGGCGATGAGCGCGCGCTGCGCGTCGTGCAGGCGGTCGACGAGGTCGGCGCCGCTGGTCGACGGCCCGGGGAAGCGCGCCAGCAGCGCCGGCGGCGCGTCGACCACCACGGCGCCGGCGTCCTCGAGCAGCGCCGGCTCGTCGAGCCCGTAGGCGGCGCCGATCGCGCGCCGCAGGCCGGGGACGCGCTCGCGCGCGCCCAGGCGCAGGATGGCCGCCAGCAGGCCGTCGAACTGCTCGCCCTCGGGCGCGGCGCCCAGCACGTGCAGGCCGTCGCGGACCTGGAGGTCCTTGATCTCGCACAGGTAGCCGTCGACGTGCTCGATGAGCGCGCCGAAGTCCTCGAGCGACGGCTGCTCGGCGGCCTCGAGGTCGAGGTCGTGGTGCAGCTCGGCCTCGTGCAGCAGGGTCCAGATGCGCCCGGCGAGCGCCGGCAGCTTGGGCGGGTCGAGCGCCTCGCAGCGCGCGTACTCGTCGAGCAGCTGCTCGAGCTGGGCCAGCTCGTCGTAGGTCTCGGCGCGCATCATCGGCGGCACGAGGTGGTCGACGATCACCGCGCTCGCGCGGCGCTTGGCCTGCACGCCCTCGCCGGGGTCGTCGACGACGAAGGGGTAGAAGAGCGGCACGCCGGCCAGCGCGGCGTCGGGCGCGCTCTCGGGCCCGAGCCCGAGGCCCTTGCCGGGCAGCCATTCGAGCGTGCCGTGCTTGCCGAGATGGATGATCGCGTCGGCGCCGAAGCGGGTGCGCAGCCAGTGGTAGGCGGCGAGGTAGTGGTGCGCCGGCGCGAGCTCGGGGTCGTGGTAGATCGCCACCGGGTTCTCGCCGAAGCCGCGCGGCGGCTGGATGGCGACGAAGACGTTGCCGAGCTGCAGGCCGGCGAGCACGAGGTCGTCGCCGTCGACGTACCACTCGCCGGGCGGCGGGCCCCACTTCTCGATCATCGCCTCGCGCAGCGTCGACGGGAGGGTGGCGAACCACGCCTCGTACTCGGCCACGGGCAGGCGGCCGGTGGCGGCGGCGAGCTGCTCGTCGGTGAGGAAGTCGTGGTCGTGGCCGCCGGCGGCGATCAGCGCGTGGATGAGCTCGTCGCCGTCGGCGAAGTCGTGCTCGACGGCGTAGCCGGCCGCCCGGAGGCGCTCGAGCAGCGCGATGGCGCTGGCCGGCGTGTCGAGGCCGACCGCGTTGCCGATGCGCGCGTGCTTGGTCGGGAAGCTCGAGAGCATGATCACGATGCGCGCCTGCGCCGGGTCCAGCGCGCGCAGGCGCGCGTGCCCCGTGGCCAGCGCGGCCAGGCGCGCGCAGCGCTCGAGATCGGGGGCGTAGTGCAGCACCGGCGTCCCCACCGGCGACTCGCCGTCCAGCGGCTCCTTGAAGCTGACCGGCGGTCCGACGATGCGCCCGTCGAACTCGGGGATCGCCACCTGCATGGCGGCGTCGAGCGGCGTCAGCCCCGCCGGCGACGCCGCCCACGCGGCGCGGCTGCTCGTCGCGCACACCGCCTGGATCACCGGCACGTCGAGCGCGGCCAGCGCGTCGGCGCGCCAGGTGCTCCAGTCGGCGTGGCCGTCGACCGCGGCGTCCGCCGCGGTCGACCCCCCCGAGGCCAGCACCGTCGTGACGAGCGCGTCGATGCGCCCGTGCAAGAGCTCGAGTGCGGCCACGCGCCCGTCGGCGTCCGGCCGCAGCGAATAGGCCCACACGCACAGCGCGTTCGCCCCCGCGACGTCGAGCGCCTCGGCGAGCGCATCGACGAAGGCGGTGTTCCCGGTCACGCGGTGCGAGCGGTAGAAGACGAGGCCGACGGTCGGACGCGCGGGATCGTGGCTCGCCAGCGCGTCTTCGAGCGCGACGTCGCCGCGCCCGGGCACGTAGACCCCGAGGTCGGGCAGCGCGCGCGGCGCCTCGAAGCCGTGTCCCTCGCGCAACAGGGTGTCGGCCAGGAAGCGCAGCAGGTTGGCGGTGTTCTCGACGCCCCCGTGGCGCAGGTACTCGAAGGCCTGGGCCAGCGTCGCCGCCGGCGCGGTGGAGAGCTCGGCGAGCTCGGCGTCGGGCTCGGCCTCGCCGCCGAGCAGCAGCAGCGCCACGCCGTCGCGCGCGCAGCGCGTGCGCAGCGCGGCGACGCCCTCGGGCCACGCGCGGCGCCCGCCGAGCAGGCGCGCGACGACGACGCGCGCACCGTCGAGCAGGTCGTCGAGGAACGCGTCGACGTCCTCGACGCCGTAGGGATTGGCGCAGCGCACGGGCCCGAAGCCCTCGGGCAGGTCACGCACCGCGTGAGCCGCCGCGAGGATCTCCGTGTCGGCGGTGCTCAGGAGGACGAGCACGACGCGGCGATCAGTCGCCCGGCGAGGCGACGAGGCCGGTGGCCGCTGCCCGCCGTCGCGCCGGCGCGCCGACCATCACGCGCTGGGCGGCCACCGAGAAGACCACGCCGATCGTCGCCCACAGCACCGCCTGCATGCCGATCGAGGCCTCGCGGAAGCGCCACAGCGTCGTCGCCGGGAAGCTCCTGGGCACCTCGTGGATCCCGGGCAGGATCAGCGCCGCCGCCACGACCACCGCGAGGTACGACAGACCCGCGACGACCGTCGCGGTCGTCGGGTCGCGGCGCGCGGCCAGCCACGCGCGCACGCGCAGCGCGGCCACGGCGGCCAGCAGCGAGCAGACGATCATCGCCAGGTAGAGCTCCGTGCGCCTGCCGATCGTGTCCGGATCGCCCACCGACGGCGGGTTGGCCGGGTACTTGAGGAAGGGCACGAGGAAGACCACGACGAAGGCTCCGGCCGCCAGCCACAGCGCGGTGCGCGCGGGGCTGGCACGCCCGATGCGTCCGTAGGCGAAGGCGAAGGCGAGGGCGAAGAGGCCCCCGACCGAGACGCCGTAGACGATGGCGGCGGTGAGCAGGCCGACCGTGCGCTGCGCGCCGCGCGAGACGATCGCGTGCTCGTGCGGCTCGCCGGCGGCGGCGGCGCTCGAGGACTCGAAGGCGATGGCCTGGTTGACGGCGGGCTCGCCGGCGACCTCGCTGAAGCCGGTCGCGAGCAGCCCTCCGCAGAGGCCGGCAAGCAGCCCCCAGACGAGGAGGGTGCGGATCATGGCGTTACCCCCGGCTCAGTGGCAGGGGAAGCCGAGCAGGTGACGGCCGTCGTGCACGAACTCGTGCACGTAGTGGCCCGGCACCAGTGACGTCGCGCCCTCGTCGGCGCCGACGAAGTACAGCTGCACGAGCAGCGCGACCGCCAGCAGCGCGTAGGGCCAGATCTCGCGCAGGCTGATCGCGGGCGGGTACAGCCGCTCGGTCAGCGGCGACTGCGCGTGGACTGCATCGTGCATACGAGACCTCCTGGGGATAACGCGTCCCCTTCAGCGGTGTTCGCGACGGGCGAGTCCCTGGCTTCCGGAGCTCGAGAGCTCCGGTCACAGTGGCGCGACCGCGCCGGTTTCACACCGGCTTCCTCGCACCGTCGCGCTGATTGCGGGCAACCTATCGAACGGGTCGGCGCCTTCCCGGGCGCCGATGCGGCACTCTCCGCAAATTGCGGCTTCAACGACACGACTGACCCTCATCCGCCACGCCCCGTCCGACGCGACCCGTCGTTCGGCCTTCCCGGTGGACGAGCCGCTCGACTCCCGCGCGGTCGACGAGGCCCGTGCGCTCGCCGCGCGCCTGGACCGCGCCGACCTCGCCTGGACGAGCCCGGCGGCCCGCGCGCGCCAGACCGCCGAGGCGCTCGGGCTCGACGCGACGGTCGCGCCGGAGCTCGACGAATGCGACTTCGGCGCCTGGCGCGGGCGCACGCTGGCCGAGCTCGACAGCGAGGACCCGGTCGCCGTCGCCGCCTGGATCGAGGACCCCGCCGCGGCGCCGCACGGCGGCGAGTCGCTGCTCGCCGTGCTCGATCGCGTGCGCGGCTGGCTCGACGCCCACTCGGGCGATGGCTCGCGGACGATTGCCGTGACACACGCGGGCGTCATCCGCGCGGCGCTCGTGTGTGCGTTGGATGCGCCGGCCCATGCGTTCTGGCGCTTCGACGTGGCGCCGCTGTCGCGCACGGTGTTGCACGCGCATGATGGGCGGTGGACGGTGCGTGGGGTGAACCTGCCGGCGTAGGCGGCCCCCGCTCGTGCACCGGGAAGCTACGGGCCCCGACTCGGAGTCGCTGCGGATGTGCGGGTCCGTGATCCGCCGTAGCTTCGAGGTATGCCCACATACCGCGTCGTCGCCGGCCTGGCCGCCGCGATGGCAATGGGCTTGCCGGCGGCCGCCGTTGCCAACACCTGGAGCGGTCCCATCCGCATCCCCGGCTCCACCGGTCTCACGGTGCCTCATGCCGCGATGGACGCGGCGGGCGAGGCCGTCGTCATGTGGAGCGACGGCAACGGTCACATCTACGCGTCGATCCGCAGCGCGGCGGGACGGTTCTCCGCGCCCCAGACGCTCGTCTCCGGCCCGGACGGCACGGCCGTGCGCGCCGAGCAGCTCGCAGTCGGCCGCGACGGCACCGCGGTCGTCGTGTGGGCGCAGGCCGCTCGCCGCTCGCCGCACTACCGCGTGATGGCCTCGGTCAGGCGTCCCCATGGGCGCTTCGGGCCGGCGCAGATGGTCGGTGCCGCGCAATCGGTCTTCCGCTCGACCCCCAACGCCGCGGTGAGCAGCCACGGCACGATCGCCGTCGTGTGGTCACGTGACGACGCGCCGCGCATCGCCATGGCCGCTCCGCGCAGGGCGCTTCGGCGCCTCGCGCGCGCTGCGCGGCTGGGGCGCCCAGCTCGTCGTCGGCTACGCGGCGGACGACAGGCTCTACGCGGCGTTCAGCTCGTTGCGCGCGCCGAGCGCAGCCGGCACGCCTCCCCGTCCAGCGCTCTACGCGACCTCCACCGCGGCGCCGCCGCGGTTCGCCGCCCCGCGCCGCGTGGCGGTCAACGGCCTCGATCCGGCGCTGGCCGCCGGCCCGTCGCACAGCATGACGCTCGCTGGCGCACGGGCGCCGTCGACACCAGCGAGAGCATCGGCATGGGCCCGATCTACGCCGCGCGGTCGGCGCGCGGCGGCCCGTTCGGTCGGCGCCGTGGTCATGTCGCCGGTGGACATCGAGGGCCGCGCCCCCACGCTCGCCAGCAGCCCCCGCGGCGTGCTGGTGACCTGGGACATGGTCGGCGGCACCTGGCCGAGCGGCCAGCCCGGAGCCGGCCCGATCTACACCTGGGTCACCGACCGCGCCCCCGGCCCGTGGCTGCATGTGCAGCCACTCGCCGGGCCTGGGGATTGGACCACGGTCCCCGGGATGGCGATCGACTCCAGCGGCCTCGCGACCGTCGCCTACATGCGCCGCACGTCGAGCACCACGCGGTCGCTCGCCGTCCGCACGGGTCCGATCGGAGCGCCGCTGGGTGACGAGCAGATCCTGGCCCAGGCCGAGGATCCCCACAACGCCCACAACGCCTGGTGGCAGGCCGCCGTGGCCTCCTCGGGGCGCACCACCCTGGTCGTCTGGGCAACCCCGCTGGGCGGAGGCCTGATCGCCTTCACCAGCACCGGAGGCTGAGCGCAGTCGGCGACGTCGGCCCGGCGCTCACCGCCCGGGCTGACGAGCCCCGACTCCACGACCGGCAGCCCCGCCGGGGCGCCGCCCTCGATGAGCGCCTCCAGCGCCGCGACGTCCGCGTGCTCCTCGACGAGCTCGCCCAGGCGGTCGAGGTGGCGCTCGCGGACCGCGGCGAAGGGCTCGGTGCCCGCCACCCAGCGCCGGCCGCGGCGCGCCGACACCCACGCGAGCAGGCCGCGGCGGACCGCGTCGCCCTCGAGCAGGCCGTGCCAGGAGGTGCCGAGCACCGCCCCGACCGCGCAGCCCTCGCCCTCCGCGCTGCCGTCGTCGATCATCGGCTCCCCGCCGTCGCGCGTCGGCTCGCCGTGGCGGATCTCGTAGCCGGTGGCCGGTGCCCCGCCGGCCAGCGCGACCGTTCCGGACACGCGTCGCAGGCGCTTGTCGGGCACGAAGCGCGTGCGGACGGGCAGCAGTCCGAGACCGGCCACCGTGCCGCGGCGACTCTCGACCTCGTCCTCGATCGCCTCGCCGAGCATCTGGTAGCCGCCGCAGACGCCGAGGATCGGGTCGCCCGCGGCCGCGCGGCGGGCCAGGGCGGCGTCGAGGCCGCCGGCGCGCAGGCGCTCGAGGTCCTCGACCGTCGCCTTCGTCCCCGGCACGAGCACGAGATCGGCCCGCTCGACGTCGGCCGGCGAGCGCGTGAAGCGCACGCTGACCCCGGGCTCGGCGGTCAGCGCGTCGACGTCGGTGAAGTTGCTCATCCAGCGCAGCCGGACGACGGCGACCTCGAGCGTGTCGCCACCGCGAGCGGCGGCCGCCTCGGGCCGAGGCGCCTCGAGCGCCAGCGAGTCCTCGGCGTCGAGCCACATCCCGTCCAGCCACGGCAGCACCCCGAGCGTCGGGCGGCCGGTGAGCGCCAGCAGCTGCTCGAGGCCTGGGGCGAGGATGGTGTCGTCGCCGCGGAACTTGTTGATGACGAAGCCCGCCACGAGCGCCTGGTCGTCGGGCTCGAGCAGCGCCAGGCTGCCGTAGAGCGAGGCGAAGACGCCGCCGCGGTCGATGTCGCCGACCAGCACGACCGGGATGTCGGCCGCGCGCGCGAGGCCCATGTTGGCCAGATCGCCCGCGCGCAGGTTGATCTCGGCCGGGCTGCCCGCCCCCTCGCAGACGACGACGTCGTAGCGCTCGCGAAGGTCGGCGAGCGCGTCGAGCACCGCCTCGCGCAGGACGGGCTTGAGCTCCTGGTAGCTGCGCGCGTCCGCGTCGGCGTAGCGACGGCCCATGAGCAGGACCTGGCTGTGGCGCTCGCCCGAGGGCTTGATCAGCACCGGGTTCATGGCCGCTTCGGGCTCGACCCCCGCGGCGGCCGCCTGCAGCGCCTGCGCGCGCCCGATCTCGGCGCCGGAGGCCGTGACCGCCGAGTTGTTGGCCATGTTCTGGGCCTTGAACGGCGCGACCCGGACCCCGGCGCGGGCCAGCCACCGGCAGATGCCGGCCGTCACGACGCTCTTGCCGGCGTCGGAGGCCGTCCCGCACACGAGCATCGCGCCCCTCATCGCGCGGACACGTTACTGGCGGCGATCGGCCTGCCGTCGGCGCGCGTAGAGCCGGCGCATCTTGACCCGGCTGCCGCACGTCGACATCGAGCACCACCGCCGCCGGCCGCTCGTGTCCAGGAAGAGCCAGCCGCACGCGGGCCCCGGGCAGCGGTGCACGCGGGCCAGGCGCGCCGGGTCGGCGAGCAGCGCCATGGCGTCGACCGCGACGGCGAAGCGGACGGCGCGCGGCTCGGCCGCGGGCCACGTCAGGCGCCAGGCGCCGTCGTCCGCGGCCGCGAGCCGCGCGGCGCCCGCCGCCTCGGCGTGGTCGCGGGCGAGCGCCTCGAGGTCGGCCCGCCGCGGCCGGCGACCCTGCGCCAGCGCCGAGAAGACGCGGTGCAGGACGAGGCGCAGCGCGCGTGCCGCCTCGAGCTCGTCGTCGTCGACGACCGGCGCCCGGCCGCCGACCAGGCCCAGCCGCCGGCCCCAGCGGGAGAGGTCGCGGGGGACGAGCAGTGCGTCCGTGCTCGGCGTCAGCGGCTCGCCCGCGGGCGACCAGTCGACGCTGTTGGCGAAGTCCAGGCACAGCGCGCCGCCCCAGAGCTTGATCGTCTCGGGAGTGACCCGTGCGTCGGATGTCTTACCGCTAACAGCCGTAAAAAGGTAAGGTACCCGAGATGCACGAGCACAGCAACATGAGCGCGGGCGTGCGCGCCGGGCTGCCGCTCCTGCTCCCGACGCTCGCCCTCGGCGTGTCCTTCGGCGTCCTGGCGCGGCCGGTCATGGGCCCGGCGGCGCCGATCGCCATGTCGATCCTCGTCTTCTCGGGGGCGGCGCAGTTCGCCGCCCTCAGCGTCCTCGCCGCCGGCGGCGGCGCGCTGGCCGCCATCACGGCCGGGATGCTCCTCAACGCGCGCTGGCTGCCCATGGGCTTCGCCATCGGCCCCTCGCTGCGCGGCGGCCCGCTGGCCCGTGCCGCTCAGGGCCTGACGATCGTCGACGCCTCCTTCGTCATCGCCAGCCGCGGCGACGGGAGCTTCGACCGCGGGCTGCTCGTGGGGGCGACCGCCGTACAGGGGGCGGCGTGGGTCTCGGGCACCGTGATCGGCGTCCTCGCCGGGCCGGTGCTCGGCGACCCGAGCAGCCTCGGCCTCGACGCGATCTTCGTGGCCTTCTACCTCGCGCTGCTGATCGAGGAGGCACGCAGCCGCCGTGCGGTCGTCGCCGGGCTGGCCGGCGCCGCCATCGCCTTCGCCCTCATGCCGTTCACGCCGCCCGGCGTGCCGATCATCGCCGCCTCGCTGGCGGCCCTGGTCGGGCTGCGGAGCAGCGCATGACGACGGCCTGGATCGTCGTCGCCGTCCTCTTCGTGGGGACCGCCGCCATGCGCGCCGCGGGGCCGGTCGCCTTCGGCGGGCGCAGCCTGTCCGGCCGCGGGGCGAGCGTCGTCGCCCTGGTCGCGCCCTCGCTCCTCGGCGCGCTGGTCGTCTACGAGACGGTCAGCGCGGGCGCGCAGGGCATCGAGCTCGACGCCCGCCTGGCGGGCCTCGCCGCCGCCGCGGTGGCACTCGTCCTGCGCCTGCCCCTGATCGCCGTCGTGCTCGTCGCCGCGCTGGCCACGGCGCTGACGCGCCTGATCTGACCCATACGCACGACGGTGGCGCTCATCGATGCAAAGCCTCCGGGACGGTGTGGTCTGCCGCCCGGCTTGGTAGCGTCGGCCGATGGCCCAGCCGGTGGAGGGACCTGAGCACATCGGTCCCCACGCGAGGATCAGCTACGTGATCGCGCGGCTGGACCGTGCCATCCGCCGCGAGATCGCGGAGATGGCCGCGCCTCACGGACTGACCGCGACCCAGTTCACCGCGCTGTCGGTCCTGCGCACCGGCAAGGGCCTGTCGAACGCCCAGCTCGCGCGGCGCTCGTACGTCACGCCGCAGTCGATGATCGAGATGCTCGGCACGCTCGAGAACAAGGGCCTCGTGCAGCGCGCGCCGGCGCCCGACCACGGCCGCATCATGCACGTCGAGCTGACGGCCAAGGGCCGCCGGGTGCTCGCGCAGTGCGACCAGGAGATCGATCGCCTCGAGGCCAAGATGACGCGCGAGCTCTCGCCCGCGCAGCTGGCCGCCTTCGAGCGCACCCTGCGCAGCTGCGTGCACATGCTCGGTGCCGGCCTTCCCGACGCCTGATCGCGCTCAGCCGCGCACGACGGCCGGCGACCACGCGCCCGCCAGGACCCGCTCCGGGTGCCCGCCGCCCGCGGCCGGCACCTTCCAGATGTCGGTGACCGGGGACGACGTGCTCTGCGGTAGCCCGTAGGAGACGTGGTCGTTGTCGTACCACTCGATCTGGTCGTCGACGTTGCGCGTGTCGACGAGGGGGTGCGAGCGCAGCGTGGCGAGATCGAGCACCGCCGGGCGCCAGCGCACCGGGCCGATGCCGCCGCCCGTGCGCTGCTTGAAGGCGATCCGCGTGCCGTCGGGCGAGAGCGACGGGCACTCGACCCCGGCGGTCAGGACCTTCACCTGGTGGCGGGCCAGATCGCCCTGCACCAGGAAGGTCCGGCCCGGCGGTCCCGAGCGTCGCGTAGAAGCGGTTGTCGTCGGGCGCGAAGGTCACGCCCCAGAAGTTGAAGTCGGCGGCGTGGATGACGTGGCCGTCGCGGTAGGTCGTGAAGTCCTCGAGCTGGGCGAGCTCGCGGCCGCTCGCCGCGTCGCGGACGAAGGTCCGCGTCGAGAAGCCGGGGGCGCCGTACCCGTCGCCGACCACGAACACCGTGTAGGCGACGAGGCGGCCGTCGGCCGACACGCGGGCGCGGCTCGGGTTGCCCGGCAGCGAGAAGGTGTGCAGCGGGCGGAAGGTCCGGGCGTCGAAGATCACGCCCTTGTACGTGGTGATCACGCCGCGATTGGCGAACAGGCACAGGCCGCGCCCGCCCGCGACGTACACGCGATCGCAGGTCAGCCCGGTGATGGCGGGGCGGGCGGACGGGTGGGCGAGCGGCACGATCGCGACGCGCCCGTAGCTGGCACCCCGCGACGTGTCGCGGAAGACGATGTGCGGGGCGTCGACGAGCGCACGCGAGACGGGCACCGCATGCCCGGCACTGGCGGCGACGGGGTGCTTGCCGCCGGCGCCCAGCACGACGGCGGCCACCGCGACGGCGAGCGCGACGCCCACGATGACGGCGAAGGCGACGATCCGCGTGCGCGAGGTCGTCGCGGTCACGCCGTCGCCGCCTCGGGGTGCCTGCGCAAGGCGACGGCCGCTGTGGGCACCATGACCGCGAGGCCGATCAGGAAGATGAGCATCGCCACCTGCGACCCCCAGGCGACCCAGATGGCCCCGAAGGCGACCGAGGACATGAAGCGCGTCGTCGCCGTGCCGGTGGTGATGAGGGCGAAGCCGCTCGTGCGCAGGCGCTCGGGGATGGTCGGGCTCGCGAGGGCCATGAGCACCCCGTCGGTCGACGCGTAGTACAGGCCGAAGAGCAGGAGCGTGCACAGCACGGCGCCCGCGCCGAGGTCGGCGAAGCGCAGCACGAGGTAGACGCCGAGCAGGGCCAGGTGCCCGGCCAGGAACACGCGGCCGCGCCCGACGCGGTCGGCGATGCGCCCGATCGGGACGGCGAAGCCGAGATAGGCCATCGCCGTGCCCAGGAAGAGCAGCGGGAACCACTTGACGTCGAGGTGGGTCTGGCGCTGGATGACGAGATAGAGGAACGCGTCGCTGATGGTCAGCAACCCCAGCCCGGAGCCGACCAGCGCGATCACGCGAAAGCGCGCGATCCGGAACAGGCCCAGGGCGGCGCGGAAGGTCACGTGCTCCTTGGGCGCGGCCGGCTCGTCGACGACGGGCTCGCGGTTGCGGCGGTTCTCGACGAAGAGGATGAGGATCCCCAGCCCGATGAGGGCGATCGAGAAGGAGACGAGGAAGACGGTGTTGTACTGGCCCGGGAGCTGGGCCAGCAGGACGAACGCGGCGAGCGGGCCGAGCATCGCGCCGACCGTGTCGAGCGCGCGGTGCACGCCGAAGGACCGGCCCAGGCCGGCGCGCTCGCTGTCGAGCGAGATCAGGGCGTCGCGCGGAGCGGTGCGGATGCCCTTGCCGAGGCGGTCGACGAGCAACACGGCGGTCGTCCCCAGCCACGCTCCGCCCACCGCGACGAGGCCGAGCTTGCACAGCGCCGACGCGCCGTAGCCCGTGGCGGCGACCTCCTTGTGGCGCTCCTTGCGATCGGCCACGAGGCCGCCCAGCAGGCGCACCAGCGCGGTGGCGCCCTGGTACATGCCGTCGATGAAGCCGAACTGCAGCGGGCTGAGCCGGACCTGGTAGGTCAGGTACAGCGGCAGGACGGCGGTGACCATCTCCTGCGAGAGGTCGGTGAAGAGGCTGACGAGGCCCAGCAGGATGACGGTCCGGGAGACCGCGATCCGGCGTCGGCCGGAGCGCGCCGCCGGGGCCGCGATGACCTCGGCCGGCACGTTGCGCACAGAGGCGTACACGCTCGTATAACGCGACCGCGGACCGCCGATTTGCACGTGTGGACGGGAAGGATCGAGTCCGACACAGCGTCATATTCAGTGCACAGGCACGCTCGAGACGTCGTTCAGCCGGTCGAGCCCCCACCGGCAGACGTCGATCGCGGCCCCGGCGCAAGCAGCACCCCTCAGGGGCCGTACGCGTCGGGGCCGCCGGGCGCACGCTCAGCGATGGCGCTCCAGCGCGCCAAAGGCCGGCGCCAGCGCCTCGTAGAGCGACGCGAAGGTGGGCAGCAGATCCGCGTAGACGCCGGCGGCCTGCGCGTCGGGCTCGACGACGTCCTCGATGTGCACCAGCTGCGCGGCGCGATCGATGCCGTCCACCAGCCCGAGGGCGTCCATGGCCAGCAGCGCGGCGCCCAACGCCGACCCCTCGCGTCCGGCCGCGAAGCCGATGGGCATGCCCAGCGCGTCGGCGAGCATCTGGCGCCACAGGCCGCTGCGCGCGAAGCCGCCGGTGGCGCGGATCTCGCGCACCTCGTTGCCCGCGTCGCGCACCGAGGCGAGCACGAGCGCCAGCTGCAGGCAGACGCCCTCGACGGCCGCGCGCACGAGGTGGCCGCGACCGTGGTGGCGGGTCAGCCCGACATAGGCGCCGCGAGCCACCGAGCTCCAGTGCGGCGCGCGCTCGGAGAGCAGGTAGGGGAGCATGAGCAGCCCCTCGCTGCCGGCCGGTACCTCACCGGCCAGCTCCAGCAGCCGCGCTTCGGCATGGGGGCCGAGGTCGGGCGCGAGTGCCTCGCCGGCCCAGCGCAACACGGCTCCGCCGTTGTTGATCGCGCCTCCGACGACCCAGTGCCCCGGCAGCAGCGCGTAGCAGAAGACCCGCCGCTGGGGATCGACCGCGGGTTGCTCGACCATGACCCGCAGCGCGCCGCTCGTGCCGATCGAGCAGGCGGCCATGCCGTGGTGCACGGCGCCCAGGCCGAGGGTGGCCAGCGGCCCGTCGGCGGCGCCGACGATCAACGCCAGCCCGCCCTCGAGCCCGAGGTCGGCGGCCGGCGCCGCGTCGAGTGCCAGACGGTGCGTGGTGGGCACGAGCGGCGAGAGCGACCCGGCGTCGATGCCCGCGATCGCGAGCGCCTCGCGGTCCCAGTCGAGCGCGCGCAGGTTGAGCAGGCCCGTGCCCGATGCGACCGAATGGTCGACCGCCCACGTGCCGGTCAGCCGCGCCACCACGAGCTCCTTGATCCCCACCCAGCGCCGGACGGCGGCGAAGGTCTCGGGCTCGTGCTCGGCGAACCAGACGAGCTTGGGCAGCGGCGACATGGGGTGAACCGGCGTGCCCGTGCGGTCGTGCAGCTCGGGGTGCTCGGTGCGCAGGCGCTCGGCCTGCTCGGTCGCCCGCATGTCGCCCCACGTCACCAGCGGCGTGAGCGCCCCGCCCTGCGCGTCGAGACCCACGAGGGAATGCAGGGCGCCGCTGAACGACAGCGCGGCGATCCGGGCGCCCTGGTCGCGCGCCCCGGCCGCGGCGGCGCGGATGGCCGCGAGGGTGCCTTCGACCACGACGGCGGGGTCCTGCACGGCCTGGCCGTGCTCGGGCTCGAGCAGCGGATAGCCCGTCTCGCCGCGGCCCAGCTCGCGGGCGTCGGCGTCGAAGGCGACCGCCTTGGCGCTGGTCGTCCCGATGTCGACGCCGAGGACGACGGTCGCCGGGCCGTTCACGCCGCGAAGCATGCCAGTCGGGCTTGCGGGTTTCCCGCTGGCGGACGGCGGGCGCTGACGGATGGCGCGGCGACCGCATGGGCGTTCAATCGCCCGAACGCTGTTTCTCGGGAAGGGAGCCTCACATGCCGGTCGACATGGAGACCTACGAGCAGGAAGCCTTGGCGGAGCTCGCGCCGCCGGCCAGGTCGGCCGACGCGCAGGCCCTGGCCGAGATCCGCGACGAGGTGCGCGCCCAGCGCACCGAGGCCAGTCGCGTCTACCGCGCCTTCGCGTTCTTCGCCGGCCTCGCGCTCATCATCGCGCTGGCCAACCTCGTCGCGGTGGCGGTGAAGCTCGACGGAACGGCGTCGAAGACCGTGACCGTCACGGCGCCGGCGGCGGCCACCGCGCCGGCACCCGCCGCTGCCGCTCCGGCGGCGCACGCCAGCGCGGTCACGCTGAGCGAGTTCAACGTCGCACCCAAGCCCACGGCCGTCGCCAGCGGGGCCGTGACCTTCAACGTCAGCAACGCCGGCAAGGTCGAGCACGAGTTCGTCGTCCTCAAGACCTCGAAGCCCGCCTCGGATCTCCTGAAGGGTGGGAGGGCCGACGAGGCCGGCAACGTGGGCGAGATCCCCGGCGTCAAGCCGGGCCAGACCAAGGCGCTGAAGCTCAAGCTGGCCGCCGGCCACTACGCCCTGATCTGCAATCTCCCCGGCCACTACGCGGCCGGCCAGTACGCCGACCTGACGGTCAAGTAGCTCCAGGGGGCCCGACTCCGGCCGCGCGTGCGCAGGCAGACACGCGCGGCCCGGTTGCCGTCCGTGGCGGGTATGGGACGGGCAGCCAACCAGAGGAGGGACCATGTCCAAGGTCCGTCGCGTGGCGCTGTCCGCCGGGCTCGTCCTGGCCGTCGGCGCCGCCGTCGCCATCCCGTCGTCCGCCGCGCCGACCAGCAGGGCGCGCTCGGCCGACGACCATCCCCACGGGCCGTCGCCCGCGCTGCGCTCGATGCTGCGCGAGATCGACGCCCATCGCATCCAGAGCGACATCACGAAGCTGGCCAGCTTCGGCACGCGACATACCCTCTCCTCGCAGACCGACCCCAACCGCGGCATCGGCGCGGCGCGCGACTGGATCTTCGACCAGTTCCAGGGCTACGCGGCCGCCTCGGGCGGGCGCATGACGGTCCAGAAGCAGAGCTTCGTCCAGCCTCCCGGCCCGCGCAATCCCGATCCGGTGACGGTGACCAACCTCGTCGCCACCCTGCGCGGTACGCAGCCCGAGTCGGCCAACCGCGTCTACGTGGTCAGCGGCCACTACGACTCGCGGTGCACCGACGTCCTGAACTTCACCTGCGACGCGCCCGGCGCCGACGACGACGCCTCGGGCGTGGCCGCCGTCCTCGAGCTCGCGCGGGTCATGGCCAAGCGCCAGTTCGACGCCACGATCGTCTTCATGGCCGTCGCCGGCGAGGAGCAGGGCCTCTACGGCTCGACCTTCTTCGCCCAGCAGGCCAAGGCGGCGGGCATGGACATCGAGGGCATGTTCACCAACGACATCGTCGGCAGCTCGACGAGTGACAAGGGCCGGCGCGACCCGTTCACCGTGCGCCTGTTCTCCGAGGGCGTCCCGACGACCGAGACGCCGCAGCAGACCGCCCTGCGCCAGTCGATCGGCGGCGAGAACGACGGCCCCTCGCGCCAGCTCGCCCGTTACGTCAAGGAGGTCGGCGAGAACTCGGCCACGGGCATGCACGTACGGCTGATCTGGCGCCGGGACCGCTACCTGCGCGGCGGCGACCAGATCCCGTTCCTGCAGCAGGGCTATCCGGCGGCGCGCTTCACCGAGCCGGCGGAGAACTTCGCCCACCAGCATCAGGACGTGCGCGTGGAGAACGGCCAGCAGTTCGGCGATCTGCTGCAGTTCGTCGACTTCGCCTACACGGCACGCGTGGCACGGGTCAACGGCGCGGCGCTCGCCAACCTCGCGTGGGCGCCGACGGCACCCAAGAACGCCAAGATCGACACCACGCAGCTCACGAACGACACCACGCTGAAGTGGGACGCCAACCCCGAGCCCGACGTGGCCGGCTACGAGGTGGTGTGGCGGGAGTCGACCGATCCCTTGTGGACGCACTCGATCCCGGTGGGCAACGTCACGACCTACACGATCCCGGACCTCTCGAAGGACAACGTCCAGGTCGGCGTGCGCGCCGTGGACCGCGACGGCCACCGCAGCCCGGTGGCCTTCCCGGTGCCGGCGGGTTAGCGCCAGAGCTCCACGAGCGGACCGTCGGGCGCCGAGCACCGGGTCGGTCTGGGGCAGCGCGACCGCGGCGATGTTGGCGAGCACCTCGTCGTGCTCGCCGGGATCGCCGTAGCGCATGTCCCAGGCCTGCCCGGGCGGATAGGCCCCGACGACGAGCAGGTCGTCGCTGGACTCGAGGCGGCAGTGACCGGTGCCGGCGGGCAGGACAAGGACGTCGCCCGCACCGATCTCGAGGCGCTCGCCGCCCGGCCCGCCGAGCATCACGCTCGCGCGCCCGGCGACGATCCCGAGGGCCTCGTGCGCGGTGGAGTGGAAGTGGTGCTCGTAGAGGATCCCGCTGCGCCAGTGCCCACCCCAGCCGTTGGCGCCGAACAGCGCCTCGCAGTCGGCGGCCTGCGTCGCGGCCTCCACGCCGTGATAGACGAGCGCCGGCAGGGGGCTGTTGGGTATCGCCCCGTCGTCGGCGAAGCGATGCGTCTCGGGGGTCATGGCCCGTAGACGGTATCGCCGCCCTGCTAGTTTCGGTTGTAGGTGCAATCACCGCTCGACGCCGCCCGCAAGCGCTGGATCCTGGCCCTGACCTGCCTCGCGCAGTTCATGGTCATCCTCGACATCTCGGTCGTGAACGTCGCGCTGCCGTCGATCCGCGAGGACCTCGGCTTCTCGGCGGTCGACCTGCAGTGGGTGGTCAACGCCTACACGCTGACCTTCGCCGGCTTCCTGCTCCTCGGCGGCCGCGCCGCCGACCTGCTGGGCCGCCGGCGCGTCTTCGTGGCCGGGCTGCTGCTCTTCGCGGCCGCCTCGCTGGCCGGCGGCCTGTCGACCAGCCAGGGGATGCTGACCGTCGCGCGCGCGGTGCAGGGGCTCGGCGGCGCCGTGGTGGCGCCGGCCACGCTGGCCATCATCACCACCACCTTCGACGAGGGCTATGAGCGCAACCGCGCGCTCGGCTACTGGGGCGCGATGGGCGCCGTGGGCGGCTCGACCGGGGTGCTGCTGGGCGGCGTGCTGACCCAGTTGCTCGGCTGGGAGTGGATCCTCTTCATCAACGTGCCGGTCGGGGTCCTCGGCGCCATGGGCGCGATGCGCTTCATCCCCGAGAGCACGCCGCACCGCCGCGGGCGAGCGTCACTTCGACGTCGCCGGTGCATTGAGCGTCACCGCCGGCCTCGTGCTGCTGACCTTCGCGATCGTCCGCACCGACGTCAATGGCTGGATGTCGGCGCCGACGCTCGCGGTCGCCGGTGCCGGCCTGGCGCTGCTCGTGCTCTTCCTCTTCATCGAGCGCCGCGCGCCGCGGCCCCTCGTACCGCTGGGGATCTTCCGCTCGCGCACGCTGACCGCGGCCAACCTCGTCGTCTTCCTGCTCGGCTGCTCGGTGTTCGCGATGTGGTACTTCGTCTCGCTGTACCTGCAGCAGGTCCTGGGCTACACGCCGATCGAGACCGGCCTGTGCTTCCTGCCCATGACCGGTGCGATCATCGTCGCCTCGACCTTCGCCGCGCGTCTGTCGGCGCGCCTGGGGCCCGGGCCGATCCTCACGCTCGGCATGACCCTCATGGGCATCGGGATGCTGCTCTTCACGGGCGTCTCGCCGGACGGCTCCTACGTCAGCGACGTCCTGCTGGCCGGCGTCGTCACCACGACCGGCCTCGGGCTGTCCTTCGTGCCCGTCACCATCGCGGCGGTCGCGGGCGTCCCGCGCTCTGAGGCCGGGCTGGCCTCGGGCCTGGTCAACACCTCGCGCCAGGTCGGCGGCTCGCTGGGGCTGGCCGCGCTCGCGACGATCGCGACGCAGCGCACGAGCGACCTCGCGGGCGCCGGCGGGATCGACGCGAGCGCGCTCACCGGCGGCTACCAGCACGCCTTCGTGGTCGGCGCGCTGTTCGCCTTCGCCGGCGCGCTCATCGCCCTCGTCGGGCTCGTGCGCGTGCGCCACCCCCAGCAGCAGGCGCAGCAGCCGGCCCAGCAGTCGGCGCAGCAGCCGGCGCCGGCGCCCGTCGACGCCTGACCGCTAGCGCTTGCGCCCGACCTGGTCGGACGGCGGCTTGAACAGCCGCGTGTGCGGGACGTCGAGGCCGAAGATGCGCGCCGCGTTGCCGCCGAGGATGAGGTTCATGTCGTCCTGGGAGATGCGCACCGAGGTCAGCTCGCGCAGGCTCCAGCCCCAGTAGTCGACCTGGTAGTGGGGGATGCCCTCGCCGCGCAGCTGGACCGCGTAGCTCGGCGGGTAGCGCCCGGGCTGGGAGTAGATCTGCATGCTCGCGCCCCAGTCGGTGCCCCACAGCAGCTTCGAGGGCCCGATGTTGGGGTCCATGAGCGGCTTCTCGTAGAGCTCGCGCCACCACAGGCCGGTCTCGACGTAGACGTTGTCGTTGGCGGCGATGACGGTCAGGCACTCCTCGTAGAAGCGCTCCCACCAGCCGGCCTGGATGCCGCCGTGGTCGAAGATCAGCGTGACGTCGGGGAAGGCGGACGCGATGTCGAGCATCCACAGCGGGTTGACGTTGGCGGGGCCGATCGGGCCGTAGGAGTAGGCGGCCGTGTAGCCGTAGGGGATCCCGGTGTGGATGCGCGCCGCGACGCCGTGCTGCTGGGCCACCTCGACGATCTTCATGATGTTGGCGATGGCGTCGACGCGGCTGACGAGCGCCGTCTTGTCCCATGGCGCCGGCATGTAGGGCAGCGACTCGCCGATGGCCACGAACTTGCCCGTGCCCAGCAGCCGGTCGAGCTCGGCGCAGACGCCGTCGATGCTCCACTGCACCTCGCCCGCGCGGCAGCGGCGGATGTACTCGGTGGCCCCGCAGGCGGCGACGTACCTCTCGGGTGAGCGCTCGACGATCTCCAGGTTGAGCTCGTCGGTCATCCCGAAGGCCGGCAGCAGGACGCACATGTCGACGCCGTAGCACGCCATGTCGTACTCGAGGCGCGGCGTGTTGTCGTAGGGCTCGAGGCCCGACATCGTCTTGCCCAGCGTGCCCCACTGACTGCCGCCGGTCGTCTCGGGCGGGCGCTCGGAGATCCCCCTGCCCGCGGCGAAGCGCTGGGCGTGCACGTGCGTGTCGACGACGAACCGGCCTGCCTTCATGTCGCTTGACTCCTTCGGTCGAGCACCCGCTTGGCCTTGCCCTGCTCCGCGCGCGGCAGGGTGCCGGGCGCCAGCACCTCCACCTCGGGATTGACGCCCAGCCCACCGCGCAGGCTCGCGCGCACGCGCGCGTGAACCTGGGCGTCGCCCTCGACCTGGATGGTCACCACGGGCAGGCCCCGCGGCCCGTCGTCGAGGACGATGCGGTACTCGGGCGAGAGCCCCTCCTGGCGGCGGACGATCTCCTCGACGGCGGAGGGGAAGAAGTTCGCGCCGCGGTACCAGATCATGTCGTCGGTGCGGCCCTCGATGCGCTCGATCCGCGCGAAGGTGCTGCCGCAGGCGCACGGTTCGCCCACCACGAGGCGCCCGACGTCGCGCGTGCGGTAGCGCAGCAGCGGATGGGTGTCGCCGACCAGCGTGGTGAGGACGATCTCCCCGGGCTCGCCCTCGCCGACCGGGGCGCCGCTCTCGGGGTCGATGCACTCCACGGCGACGATGTCCTCGGGGATGTGCAGGGCGCGCGACTGCGGGCAGTTGCCGCCCAGGGGCCAGACCTCGGTCAGGCCGTAGCCGTCGACGATCTGCTCGACGCCGAAGCGCTGCTCGATGGTGGCGTGGGTGGCGTCGATGGCGGCGCCCGGCTCGCCGAAGGACGTCACGGCGCGCAGCCCGCACGCGGCGAGGTCGACGCCCATCTCGGCCGCCACCTCGGAGAGGTGGACGATGTAGGACGCCGCGCCGGCGATCACGCCCGGCCGCAGCTCGGCGATCGCCTGCACCTTGGTGCGCGTGTCCCACATGCCGGCCAGCACCGGGATGCTGCCGCGCTGGCGCGCGGCCTCGACGCCGACCGACGGGCCGAGCAGCCCGTCGACGGGGCCGAGGAGCATGAAGATCTCGCCCGGCGGCGGGGCCGGGTTGCGGTGCAGCATCCCGATCATGAGCCGCCAGTCGCGCCAGGAGACGACGCGCTTGAGCTTGCGCCCCGACGTGCCCGAGGTCGTGAAGATCCCCATCCACGTCTCGCGCGGGCTGCACGTGTAGTCGCCGAAGGGCGGATGCTCGGCCTGCTCGGCGCCGAGCTCGGCGCGCGTGGTCAGCGCGATGCCCGCCAGGTCGGCGACGCCGCGGATCTCGCCGGCGCCGTCGAGGCGCTCGCGCCAGAAGCCCGAGGTCTCGCGGGCGTAGGCGACCAGCGCCCGCACGCGCTCGTCCTGCAGGGCGCGAAGCTCGTCGCGGGGCAGGCGCCTGACCGCCGGGTCGTCGGTGCGGTACTCCGGGAGCGTCGCCGTCACGACGCCCTGGCGCCGTTGCGCTCGACCGGGAAGTGGCAGGCGACGGCGTGGTCGGGGGCGAGCTCGCGCATCTCGGGCACCTCGACCGCGCAGCGCTCCTGCGCGCGCGGGCAGCGCGTGCGGAAGCGACATCCGCTGGGCGGGTCGACCGGCGAGGGCGGATCGCCGCTGATGGCCGCGTGCGCCTGCGCGCGCGCCGCGTCGGGGTCCGGGCTGGGGATCGAGGCCAGCAGCGCCACCGTGTAGGGGTGGAAGGGCTCGCGGTAGAGCGCCTCGGCGGGGCCGAGCTCGCACAGCCGGCCGAGGTACATCACCGCGACGCGGTCGGAGACCTGCTTGACCAGCGCGAGGTCGTGGGCGATGAACAGGTAGGAGAGCCCCAGCTCCGCGCGCAGGCCCTCGAAGAGGTTGAGGACCTGGGCCTGGATGAGGACGTCGAGCGACGACACCGCCTCGTCGCAGATGATGAGCGCGGGGTCGAGCGTGAGCGCGCGGGCGATGGCCACGCGCTGGGCCTGGCCGCCCGAGAGCTGGCGCGGTCGGCGCTTGCCGTAGACGTCGGGGTCGAGGCCGACGGTGTCGAGCACCTCGCGCACGCGCCGGCGGCGCTCCTCGCGGCTGCCGACGCCGTAGGCGACGAGCGGCTCCTCGACGATCTCCGCCACGCGCCACTTGGGGTCCAGCGAGCCGAACGGGTCCTGGAAGACCATCTGCAGCGAGCGGCGCGCGTCGAGCAGCCGCCGGCCCTTGAGGCCGACGAGGTCGGTGCCCTGGAAGCGCACCGATCCCGACTTCGGCCGCGGCGCCTGCAGCACGGAGCGCGCGAGGGTCGACTTGCCCGAGCCCGTCTCGCCGACCACGCCCAGCGTCTCGCCCGCGCGCACGTCGAAGGAGACGTCGGAGACGGCCTGGACCACGCCGCCCTTCACGCCGCCGTGCCCGCGCACCGCGAACTCCTGCACGACGTTGCGCGCGGAGAGCAGCGGCTCGTCGCCGTTGGCGGTCAGGCCCACGGGGTCTCCCCTCCTGGCGGCTGCGCGCCCGGCACGAGTGCCGCGTCCTCGCACGGGAACCAGCACGCCCAGCGGTGGCCGGGCGAGCCCTCCTCCAGCGGCGGCGCCGCCTCGCGGCACATGTCCTGCGCCTTCGGGCAGCGGGGCGCGAACGGGCAGCCGGCGGGCAGCGCCGCCAGGTCCGGCGGCCGGCCGGCGACCACGGGCAGCGGCGTGTGCGGCGGGCGCTCGATGCGCGGGATCGCGTCGAGCAGCGCCTTGGTGTACGGCATGCGCACGTGGGCGAAGAGCTCGCGCGTCGGCGCCTGCTCGACCGCGCGCCCGGCGTACATGACGACGACCTCGTCGGCGAAGCTGGCGGCCAGGCCGAGGTCGTGGCTGATCATCACGAGCGCCATCCCCAGCTGGCGCTGCAGGTCGCGCAGCAGCTCCATGATCTGCGCCTGCGTGGTGACGTCGAGCGCGGTCGTCGCCTCGTCGGCGATCAGCAGCCGGGGCTTGGAGGCCAGGGCGATCGCGATGACGACGCGCTGGCGCATGCCGCCCGAGAGCTGGTGGGCGTACTCGTGCAGGCGCTGCTCGGGCGAGGGCAGGCGCACGAGCTTGAGCAGCTCGAGCGCGCGGTCGCGCGCGGCGGCGCGGTCGACGCGGGCGTGGGCGCGCACCGCCTCGGCGATCTGCGCGCCGATGCGCATGGTCGGGTTCAGCGACCGCGACGGGTCCTGGAAGACCATCGCGATGTCCGCGCCGCGGTGGCGGCGCATCGCCTTGTCGGAGAGGCCGAGCAGCTCCTCGCCGCCGAAGCGCACCGATCCGGAGACCGTCGCGCTGCGGGGCAGCAGCCCCATGATCGCGCGCGAGCTGACGGTCTTGCCCGAGCCCGACTCCCCGATCACCGCCAGCGTGCGCCCGACCGGGAGCGCGTAGCTGAGGCCGTCGACGGCGCGGATCGGTGCCCCCGCCGAGGTGGAAGTCCACGCGCAGGTCGTGCACCTCGAGCAGCGGGCCCGCTCGCCGGGACGGTGCCGACCTCGACGTGGACGTCGACCGGGGCTTCGCCGCGCGTCACGACGCGTTGCCCCGCGCGCGCAGCGCGTCGCCGAGGAGGTTGAAGGCCAGCACGGTGACGAAGAGGAAGGCGCTCGGCAGCAGCACGAGCTTGGGCTCGGCCGAGAGGACGGCCTGCCCCTCGAAGATCATGTTCCCCCAGCTGGGCTCGGGGGGCGGGATGCCGAGGCCGAGGAAGCTCAGCGCGCCCTCGAGGATGATCGTCACGCCCACGCCGAGCAGCCCGAAGGTGACGAGCGCGGGCAGGATGTTCGGCGTGATGTGGCGCAGCAGGATCCGCGGCGCGCGCGTGCCCGCCAGCCGCGCGGCGAGCATGAACGGCCGCTCGCGCAGGCGCAGGGTCTGCGGCCCGCGCCAGACGGGCGAAGGCCGGCACGCTGAAGAAGCACAGCGCGTAGATCGTGTGCAGCTTGCTCGGCCCGAGGCTCTGCGCGATGGCCAGCGCCAGGACGAGCGACGGGAACGCGATCAGCACGTCGAGGACGCGCATGATCACGGTGTCGGTGAACGACCCCCAGAACGCGGCGAACGCGCCCAGCAGGCCCCCGACCACGAGCCCGATGACGTTCACGGCGAACGCGATCTCGAGCGAGTTGCGCCCGCCGTAGAGCAGCCGCGACCACAGGTCGTTGCCGACCTGATCGGTGCCGAGCGGGTGCCCGGAGGAGAAGGACGGGAGGTTGGCGTCGAGGATGTTGCCGCCGGTCGGCGGGGGCACGGTCCCGAACAGCGGCCAGACGAAGCACAGGAAGAGCAGCAGCCCGATGAGCGCGCTCGGGATGATGACGTCGAGGTTGCGCGTCCAGCCGCGCCGGGCCGAGGGCTCGGCCACGGTCGGGGCGACGGCGAGCGTCGCGGCGGCGCCGCCGGCTTCGGCCTCAGGGAGCTGAGCGCCCATACCTGATCCTCGGGTCCAGCACGGCGTAGAGCACGTCGGCGAACAGGTTCGCCACCACGACGACGACGGCGAGGACGAGCACGATCCCCTCGACCACCGGCACGTCGCGGTTGTTGATCGCCTCCAGCAGCGAGTGGCCGATCCCGGGCACGGCGAAGATCTGCTCGATGATCACCGTGGCGCCGATCAGCGTTCCCAGGTTGAGCGCCACGATCGTCAGCAGCCCGAAGAGCGAGTTGGGCAGCGCGTGGCGGACCAGCACGCGCCATGGCCCGACGCCCTTGGCCTTGGCCGTCACGACGTAGTCCTCGCCGTGCATCTGCTCGAGGATGTCGGCGCGCAGCAGTCGCGTGTAGAAGCAGAAGAGCGGGAAGCCGATCGCCAGCGCGGGCAGCGTGAGCGACTTGATGAGCTCCCCCGGCGTGCCGGTGTTGTTGGTGTAGATGGCCGGCAGCCATCCGAGCTTGACCGCGAAGACGTAGACGAGGACGACGGCGAGCACGTAGTTGGCCACCGACAGGCCGGCCATGCTCGTGACCATGCCGATGCGGTCGACGAAGCCGCCCGGGTTGCGCGCCGCCAGCAGCGCGATCGGGACCGTGAGCGCCAGCGAGATGACCAGCGCGTAGAGCAGCAGCTCGAAGGTGGTCGGCAGGCCGTCGCTGAGGATCGACGTCACCGACTGGTCGCTGGCCAGCGAGTGGCCGAGGTTGCCCGTGAGGACGTCGCCCAGCCAATGGAAGTAGCGGACGAGGAACGGATCGTCGAGGTTGAGCTTGTCGCGGAACTCCTGCAGCTGCTCGGGCGTGGCGTTGATGCCCAGCAGCTGCTGGGCGGCGTCGCCCGGCAGCAGCTGGATGACCGCGAAGGTCAGGAACGTCACGCCCCACAGGACGGGGATCGCCGTCGCCAGCCGGTTGCCGATCAGCCGAAGGGCCGGCGAACGCAGGGCGAGCGCCGGCCCCGGCCGTACGGCCTGATCCGTCACGCCCCGCCGCCACCTCCCATCGAGACCTCGTCGTAGAGGATGCTCGGCGTGACCACGACGCACGTCAGCGCCGTGGTGAGGCCAGGCCCGGTCACGCCCTTCGCGGCGACACTCGCCGGAGCGAAGGCGAACAGGAACGGGCTGTAGGCCTCGTCGTTCATGTACTTGGCGGCCTGGTCGTAGAGCGACTTGCGCTGGCCTTGGTCAAGGGTGCCCGCTGCCTGGCCGAGCAAAGCGTCGAGCTTCTTGTCCTTGACGCCGCTGAACGGCGACTGCGAGGCGTACCGGAAGGCGACGCCCACGCCCGCGGCCGGGTCGTAGGAGCCGGCCGTCTGGAGCATGGCCGTCCACTTCTTGGACTGGAAGGCCTGGATCAGCGGCCCGAGGTCATAGGACTTGATCTCGGTCTTGATCCCGGCCTGGGCCCACTGGCTCGCCAGCGCCTGCGTCGTCTGCTTGGCCACGAGCACGTTGATGGTGCCGAGCTGGGTCTTCAGCCCGCCGAGCTCCTTGACCAGCGCCTTGGCCTTCGCGAGGTCGGTGGTGCGATAGCCGGGCACGTCGGCCGAGAAGAACAGGCCGCCGGGCCCGGTGAAGCCCTGCGTGCTCGGGTAGCGGTTCTGGAAGAGCTTGGAGCGGATCGCCTCGGAGTCCGTGGCGTAGTAGATCGCCTGCCGCGCCTTGGGGTTGTTGAACGGCGGGGCGTTCGTGTTGAGCTGGATGTTGTAGGGCGAGGTCGAGAGCTGCTGGGTGACCTGCAGCTTCGGGTCCTTCTTCATCTGGTCGATGAGCGAGGGCGTCGACAGGTTCTCGTAGGCCTGCGCCTGCCCGGCCTGCAGCGCCTGGTAGGCCGCCTCGTCGCCGCCGATCGACTTGAAGGTCAGCTGGTCCAGGAAGGGGCGGCCCTGCTTGAAGTACGTCGGGTTCTTCTTGAGGACGATCTGCGAGCTGAGCTTGTCGCTGACCACGGTGAAGGGCCCGGCGCCGACGGGCATGACCCGGAACTTGCGCTCGCCGAGCTTCTTGACCGCGGTGGGCGAGGGGACCCAGTTGGCGTTGGAGTCGATGAACGACGCCGCGGCCGGCGCGTAGACCGCGGTGAAGTCGATGACGACGTCGTCACCCGAGGCCGTCACGGACTTGACCGGCCACGTCGGCCGGCAGGTGCACGGGGACTTCAGGACCTTGTTGATGTGGTCGGCGACGACCTGGGCGGTGAAGGGCGTGCCGTCGGAGAACTTCACCCCGGGGCGGATCGTGAGCGTGAAGGTCTTGCCGCCGTTGGAGAACTTGAACGCGCTCGCCAGGCCCGGCACGAGCTTGCCGCCCTCGTGCAGCTCGATCAGCTGGCCGTAGATCGAGTTCATGAGGCTCTGGTTGGCGGCGCCGTTGGTGTTGGTCACGGGGTCCAGTCCCGCGGGCCAGGCGCCGTCGTAGCCCGAGTTGAGCACGACGGTCATCGAACCGCCCTGCTTGCCGCCCTTGGCGGCGGTACTGGAGCCGCTCGAGGTCGACGTGCTGTTGGTCTTGGCGCCGCAGGCTGCGAGGGCCACGGTCCCCGCGACGGCACACAGAAGAACGACCGGCCTGACCCGGTGTCTCATGGTCTCCCTCCTCCTGCTCCTGCTGTTCGCATCGCGCACAGGTGTGCGCAACCCGATAAGGGACCGTACTCCCGGTTTCGGAGGTCGTCAATAGGTCAGGACTCCGAATGTCCGGCCGAGGTTTCAAGTCCCCGGCCTGACGGCGCATCGCGCTCGTCTGAACGCTAACGTTCCGTCTATGTCCGCCACCGCCGCCCAAGAGGCCACGCCCCCCGAGCAGGCCGAGCCGGTCTTCTCGCTGACCCTCACCCAGGACCAGAAGGACATCCGCGACTGGGTCCACGGCTTCGCCGAGGGCGTCGTGCGCCCGGCCGCCCACGAATGGGACGAGCGCGAGGAGACGCCGTGGCCGATCATCGCCGAGGCGGCCAAGATCGGGCTCTACGGGCTCGATGCGCTGGCGCAGTTCTACGCCGACCCCGCCGGGCTGCTGCTGCCGATCGTCAACGAGGAGCTCTTCTGGGGCGACGCCGGCATCGGCATGGCGATCATGGGCACGTCGCTGGCCGTCGCGGCGATCTTCGGGCAGGGCACCGGCGAGCAGATCGGCGAATGGATCCCGCAGTGCTTCGGCAGCGTCGAGGAGCCGGCGGTGGCCGCCTTCTGCGCGTCGGAGCCCGATGCCGGCTCCGACGTGTCGGCCATCCGCACCAGCGCGCGCTACGACGAGGCCGCCGACGAGTGGGTCCTCAACGGCCAGAAGGCGTGGGCCACCAACGGCGGCATCGCGGGCGTGCACGTCATCATCGCCTCGGTCGACCGCGAGCTCGGTTCGCGCGGTCACGCCGCCTTCGTCGTCCCGCCCAGGACCAGGGGCCTCGAGCAGGGAGCGAAGGTCAAGAAGCACGGGCTGCGCGCGTCGCACACCGCCGACGTCCACCTCGACGACTGCCGCGTACCGGGCGCGTGCCTGCTCGGCGGCAAGGAGAAGCTCGACGAGCGCCTGGCCCGCGCGCGCGAGGGCCGCGGCGGCCGTGGGCAGGCCGCCCTGCAGACCTTCGAGGCCACGCGGCCGACCGTCGGCGCGCAGGCCCTCGGCATCGCCCGCGCCGCCTACGAGTACGCGCTGGACTACGCGCGCGAGCGCGAGCAGTTCGGCCGCAAGATCATCGAGAACCAGGCCATCGCCTTCGCGCTGGCCGACATGAAGCTCGAGATCGACGCCGCGCGGCTGCTCGTCTGGCGCGCGTCCTGGATGGGGCGCAACGCGATCGCATTCGAGAACGCCGAGGGCTCGATGAGCAAGCTCAAGGCCGGCGAGGTCGCGCTGTGGGCCACCGAGCGCGCGATGCACATCCTGGGCGGCAACGGCTACACGCGCGAGTTCCCCGTCGAGCGCTGGCACCGCGACGCCAAGATCTACACGATCTTCGAGGGCACGTCGGAGATCCAGCGGCTCGTGGTCGCCCGGGCCATCTCGGGCATGCAGATCCGCTAGGCGCCGGCGTCCGCGCCGCCGGGCTTGCGTCGTCGCTCGCGTCGGCGCCGCGCGTGTTTCGTCGCAGCGGCCCTGCGCGCGCACTGCGCTGCGTGTCCAAACGCGACGACATGGATGCACAAGGCAGCACGCAGCGCCCCGCGAGCGCGGCGCTCTCCTCCCTCGGTGCGCCTTTTCGCGACCTCGGCGCTGAGCGGAGACTGCGCGCCCGGCGGCGCGGACGCAGGCGCTCGCGCCGAGTAGAGGTGGCGGGCCGGGCGCTTGCGCCCCCGGCCCGCCGGTGCGGAGCTTTGAAGCGCCTCGGGCTAGGCGCCCGAGACGACGACCTCGTCGGTCTCGATCGGCTCGAGCGACGAGATCTCGGAGCGGCGGTCCTCCCAGTGCGGGGGGATGCACATGTGGGTCCCGAACTCCTCGACGGGCTCGTCGATGGTGAAGCCGGCCTCGGTCGACCAGGCGAGCTCGCACAGCGCGCCGCCGGGGCTGCGCAGTACATCGAGAAGAAGTAGCCGCGGTCCTTGGACTCCGAGACGTCGGTGAAGCCCGAGGCCCACGAGCCAGTCCTTGACCACCTGCTGGTTGTCGGCGTCGAGGACGTCGAAGGCCTGGTGGTGGATCGTGCCCTCGCCGAAGGTCCACGAGCCCTGGGAGAGGTCGGGCTCCTCGACGAGCTCGAGGATGCGCCCGTGGCCCTCGTCGGTGCCGATGGTGAACTCGTGGTGCTTGCCCTCCGAGCCGGTCTGCGCGCCGCCCATGCCCTCGGTGATGAAGAAGGCCTGCAGGTCGGGCTCGCGCACCGAGCACGTCGTGCCGTATGCGCCGCGGATGGCGACGTCGCCGGTGACGCCGTGGGCCTCGTAGGGCGTGCGCGAGTCGCCGGAGACGCCGACGAGCTCGTACGGGATGCCGCACGGGTGCGCGAAGCAGACGCGCTCCCTGCCGAAGCGCGTGACGACCTCGTGGTCGATGCCCTTCTCGCTGAAGCGGTCGACCCAGAAGCTGGTCGCGTCCTCGGGGATGGAGAGCATCAGCGTCTTGAGCTGGTTGGTGCCGCGCTTGCCCATCCAGCCCGCCTGGCGGTAGGGGAACGAGGTCAGCAGCGTGCTCGCGTCGCCCTCCCGGTTGCCGTAGTACAGGTGGTAGATGGGGATCTCGCCGTCGAAGAGCACCGTCTTCTTGACGCTCCTGAGCCCGAGCAGCCGGACGTGGAAGTCGTAGTCCTCCTGCGCCCCTCCGACGCAGAAGGTCAGGTGGTGGGTACCGCGGATCGTGCCCTTATTGGGCATAGGACTCGTCTCCTCCTGTGCGCTCTGCGAACACTTGTACGCCGATCGGCACTCTACCAATGCCGCCCGGAAGTTGGGCGTTTTTTGGTCGCGCGCGAACGCTCGGAGGCAGGCCATCAGCTCGCCGTGGCCACGGCGACGGACTCCACCGGCCGGCGCGAGCGCTCCAGCGCGGCGGAGATCAGCTCGGCGGTCCGGCGCAGCTCGGGCAGCATCACGCCGCGCAGCTCGTCGACCGGCACGCGCGGGGCGGCGGCGGCCAGGTTGATGGCGGCGATCGTCGCTCCGCCGACGCGCAGCGGGGCCGAGATCGACCGCAGCCCGATCTCGAGCTCCTGGTCGACCAGCGCCCAGCCCTCGGCTCGGACCGTGTCGATCGCGGCGCGCAGGCGCGCGCGATCGGTGATCGTGCGCTCGGTGAAGGCCTCGAGCTCGGCGTCGGCCAGGAAGGCGTCGAGCGCGTCGTCGGGGAGGCCCGCGAGCAGGACGCGCCCGATCGAGGTGCAGTGCGCGGGCAGCCGCGAGCCGACGCCCAGCGAGATGGTCATGATGCGCCGCGTCGGCATGCGCGCCAC
The DNA here is from genome assembly GCA_963816845.1 of uncultured Actinomycetes bacterium. Taxonomy (GTDB): domain Bacteria; phylum Actinomycetota; class Thermoleophilia; order Solirubrobacterales; family Solirubrobacteraceae; genus JAOPZW01. The sequence goes on from CAWFMR010000045.1 coordinate 75,966, forward strand.
GTAGACGACGTCGGGCAGGTCGAGCGTGGCGGCCGAGCACGACTCGTTGGTCCGCTCGCTGAGCTCCTCCATCAGCGGCTGGGCCGTCTCCCACAGGTTCAGCGACGACAGGTAGGCCCAGCCCAGCGAGAGCACGCGCGGGGTGAGCGAGAAGAGCCGCCCGTCGGAGCGCACGTGGCCGACCTCCTCGAGCGTGAGCAGGATCCGGCGCGCCGTCGCGCGCGTGATCCCGGTCATCCGCGCGACCTCGCTCAGGGTCAGCGCCGGGCGCTCGCGCGAGAAGACCTGGATGACCGCGATGCCGCGCTCGAGCGATTGCAGCGACTGTCGACGGTCACGCCCCGGGCTCATGGCGTGCTCACTGTACCTTCACCATGCCACGATGCGCACAAATGTGCGCAAAGCGCACATCCTGGCGCTCGCCGGGTCAGACCGTCAGCCCCTCGCCCACGAAGCTGCCCAGCGCGTCGACGGCCTCGCGACTCTCGTCGAACATGAGATGGCCCACGCCGGGCAGCGTCCTGACCTCGGCATCGGGGATGAGGTCGGCCCACACGGCCGCCTGCTCGACGGGGATGAGCCGGTCGGCGTCGCCCCACAGGAGGAGCGTCGGCATCCTCAGGCGGTGCAGCCAGCGGTGCAGCTTGAGGTCGTAGGGGCGCGTCCACATGAGCCGCGCGGCCGACGTGGTCTCGCGGTAGCGATCGGCCAGGAACTCGGGCGTCGGCGGCATCGGCACGTGCCCCTCGAAGATCGACAGGTCGGCGGTCAGGTAGGGCGCGCAGCTGGTCGCCCGGGATGGCGAGGAAGTCGGTCGTGGGATGGTCCTCGACGCGCATGCCCGAACGGCGCCGCGAGCACCAGGCGCGTCACGCGCTCGGTGTGGTCGGCGGCGAAGTTCGCCGCCAGCCAGCCGCCCAACGAGTGCCCGGCCAGCGCCATCTCCTCGAGCCCGAGCTCGTCGAACAGGTCGAGGTAGTGACGGCGGTAGTCGTGGATGTCGTCGACGGTGGTGTCGTCGGCCGACGGGCCGAAGCCGGGGTGGAAGGGGACGATGAGCTTGAAGCGCTCGGCCAGCGGCAGCAGCGCGTCGAAGCCGGTGACCGTGCCCGCGCCGTGCAGGAAGACGAGCGGATCGCCGTCGCCCGCGATCTGCACGACGGTCTCGATGCCGCGCAGCTCGAAGCGCTCCTCGCGGTAGGACGCCATCGCTACTTCACCCCCGCCAGGACCTTGGCCGCCTCGCCGCTGCTCGACCGCGCCCTGCACCCGGGGGATGACCTCCTTGGCGAACATGTGCATGTTCTTGACGGCCTTCCACTCGGGCATGTCGCCGTGCTGGAGGACCATGAGCATGCGGCTGCACTGCGCCTCCTGCGCCCAGTGCGACAGCGTGTCGGCCACCGTGTCGGGCGAGCCGCAGATGATGCGCCCGATGGAGACCATGTCGTCCCACGTCGCGCGCGTGCCGTCGGCCAGGGCGGCCGACTGGGCGCGGCGCAGGAACTCGCTGCGCGACACGTACCCGGGCGGCGAGAGGAACTGCGGTGGGACGCGGTGCATCCACGAGAAGAACTTCTCGATGTGCGGGCGCGCCTCGCGCACCGCCTCCTCGTCGGTGTCGGCGACGTAGCAGATGACCGTGAAGATGGTGTCGTCCGGCTGGACCGTCCAACCCTTGGACTCGGCCGCCTCGCGGAAGTTGGCCATCGCCTTGAGCTGCTGCTCGATCGGCGTGAAGACGATCGAGTAGCCGGCGCGGAAGTCGGTGGCGACGTCGACCGTCTCCTGGCTGCCCGAGCCGACGATGTAGATCTTGGGGTACGGCTTCTGCATCGGGCGCGGCCACACGTTGAGGAAGCGGTAGTTGTAGAACTCGCCGTCGTGGCGGACGGGGCCGTCCTCGGTCCACGTCTTGAGGATGACCGACAGGTTCTCGCGGAAGCGCGCGCGGGCCGTGGTCGGGTTCAGCTGGCCGGCGTTGGACCAGTACTCCATGCCCGTGCCCAGCGGGAAGCCGAACTCCATCCGCCCGTTGGACATCACGTCGAGCATCGCGTACTCCTCGGCGACGCGCGAGGGCCACGAGAGGTTGATCGGCACGCCGGCGACGAGGATCTTCACGCGCTTGGTCAGCGCGGCGAGGTAGGCCGCGCGCACCGACGTCGCGGGCTGCATGGAGTAGATCGTCTGGTGGTGCTCGTTGACCGCGATGGCGTCGAAGCCGAGCTCCTCGGCGAGCAGCATCTCGCGGGTCCAGCGCTGGTAGAGCTCGTGGGCGACCTCGGCGTCGAAGTTGGCGTTGGGGTAGTTGACCCAGGTCGAGTCGTAGCGGTCGGAGTCCGCCGGCTCGTCGATGTAGTGGTGGTGGTTGAAGAGATAGAACTGGATGTCGTCGAAGACGTTCATCTGACCCCTCTGTTCGCCATGCGCACAATCGTTCGGTGCCAGGCGATGCTTTCTGCCGGACCCCCGAATGTCAAGGGGAATTGAACACCCGCGCGCCGAGCGCCGCTGTCAGTACGCCTGGCGGTAGAGCTCGACGATCTGCTCCTTGCGTCGCGGGCTGCGGGGTTGAAGCCCGGGCTGCCGCAGTCGAGCGCCGCCTGCGCCATGTCCTGCACCACGCGCTCGAAGTGCTCGCGCTCGACGCCGGCCTCCGACAGGGACGGGATCTTCAGGTCGGCGTTGAGCGCCTCGAGCTCCTCGACGAGGCGATCGCACGCGACCTGGTCGGAGTCCTCGGCGCTGGCGAGGTCCATCTCGCGCGCGACGTGCGCGTAGCGCTCGGGCGCGCCCGTGACGCTGAAGCGGGTGACGGTCGGCAGCAGCAGCGCGTTGCTCAGGCCGTGGGCGAGATGGAAGTGGGCGCCGATCGGGCGGCTCATGCCGTGCACGAGCGCGACGCTCGAGTTCGAGAAGGCGGCGCCGGCGAGGGTGGCGCCGAGCATCATCGCCTCGCGTGCCGGCTCGTCGTCGGGGTTCTCCACCACGCGGCGCATGTGCGCGCCGATCAGGCGCGCCGCCTCGAGCGCGAGCATGTCGGTCAGGACGGTGGCCTTCTTGGAGACGTAGGCCTCGATCGCGTGGGTGAGCGAGTCCACGCCGACCCACGAGGTCAGGCTCGCCGGCGTGCTCATGGTCAGCTTGTAGTCGGAGATGGCGACGCGGGCCATCAGGTTGCCGTCGAGCATCATCATCTTCACGTCGCGCTCGGTGTCGGTGATGACCGCGACGCGCGTGACCTCGCTGCCGGTGCCGGCCGTCGTCGGGACCGCCACGAGCGGGAGGCCGGGGCCCGGGACCTGGTTGTAGCCCGCGTAGTCGCGCACGTCGCCCGGGTTGGCGAAGGCCACGGCGGCCGCCTTGGCGGTGTCCATCGGGCTGCCGCCGCCGATCGCCACGACCCCGTCGGCCTCGTGGTCGCGCAGCGCCTGCAGCGCTCCCTCGACGTTGTCGAGCGTCGGGTCGGGCTGCACCTCGCCGAACACCGCCACCGACGCGCCGCCCGCCTTCAGGCGCTCGACCAGCGGGCCCGCGGGACCCTTGTCGAGCAGGAAGCGATCGGAGACCACGAGCGGGCGCTCGATGCCGATGCGCGCGACGTGCTCGGCGAGGTCATCGGACGCTCCGCCGCCGATGAGCAGGTCCTGGGGCAGGTGCAGCTCGATGGTGGCGTCGGCCGCCATGGCGACTCCTCTCGGGACGTATCAGGGACCCTTCTACGCTAACTGGCCCTGCTGTAGCTTGCCCGACCATGCCCGCCTCGGACGCAACGGTCAACGGTCAGTACGGCACTGCGGTGCGCCGCCGCGAGGACCCGCCGCTCATACAGGGAACGGGGACGTACACCGACGACGTCGACGCCCCCGGGGCGCTCCACGCGCACTTCGTGCGCTCGGAGGTCGCCCACGGGCGCATCCTGAGCATCGACACCGCGGCCGCGGCCGCGGCCCCCGGCGTCGTGGGCGTGTTCACCGGCGCCGACCTCGACCTCGGGCCGTTCCCGCCGGGGCCGATGGCGCCCGACGACATGCTGCGCCCGACGCTGGCGCGCGACCTCGTGCGCTTCCAGGGCGAGGCGATCGCGGTCGTCGTGGCCGAGAGCCGCGGCGCGGCGGTCGACGCCGCCGAGCTCGTCGAGGTCGACATCGAGCCGCTCGACATCGTCGTCGACCCCGAGCGCGCGCTCGAGGACGGCGCGCCGCAGCTGTTCGCCGACAAGGGCTCGAACCTCGCCTTCCAGGGCGGCAACGCCGACGAGGGCGCGCTCGAGGGAGCCGACGTGGTCGTGCGCAGCCGCTACGTCAACCAGCGCCTGGCGGCCGTGCCCATGGAGCCGTCGGCGACCGTGGCCGTGCCCGATCCCGAGTCCGGCGGCGTGCGCATCTGGGCGCCGCTGCAGGCGCCCCACACCGCCCGCGACGTCTTCGCCGGCGCGCTCGGCCTCGAGCAGGACGCCGTCCACGTGACGGTGCCCAACGTCGGCGGCGGCTTCGGCGCGCGGATCGCCGCCTATCCCGAGCAGGCCGCGGTGGCCGCGGCCGCGCTGCGGCTGGGCAAGCCGGTGCGCTACGTCGAGAGCCGCTGGGAGACGATGATCGCGATGCAGCACGGTCGCGCGCAGGTCCAGGACGTCGAGCTGGGTGCGCGCAGCGACGGGACCCTGGTCGGCATCCGCGTCCACGTGATCGCCGACTGCGGCGCCTATCCCGGCGACGCGGTGATCATGCCCTTCCTCACCGGCCAGATGGCCTCGGGCGTCTACGCGATCCCGCGCGTGGACTTCGGCTTTCGCTGCGTGGTCACCAACACGACGCCGATCGGCGCCTACCGCGGAGCGGGGCGCCCGGAGGCGACCGCGCTCATCGAGCGCGCCATGGACCAGCTGGCCGAGAAGCTCGACCTGGACCCGGCCGAGCTGCGCCGGCGCAACTTCATCGCGCCCGACGACTTCCCCCACAAGACGGTCGCCGGCGCCACCTACGACTCGGGCGAGTACGCGCGCGCCCTGGACCTCGTGCTCGAGGCCGCCGGCTACGACACGCTGCGCTCCGAGCAGGCGCAGCGCCGCGAGCGCGGCGACGTCAAGCAGCTGGGGATCGGCCTGTGCACCTACGTCGAGCTCACCGGCCTCGGCGTCGAGGTGGGCACGTGCACCGTGGGCGAGGACGGCATCGTCACGGTCAAGACCGGCACCTCGCCCCAGGGCCAGGGCCACGAGACGACGTGGGCGCAGCTCGTGTCGTGGACGCTCGGCGTGCCGATGGACGACGTGCGCATCGAGCACTCCGACACGCGCAAGGTCCCACGCGGCATGGGGACGATGGGCTCGCGCACCCTGCAGGTCGGGGGCAGCGCGATGATCAACGCCACCCGCGAGGTGCTGTCCAAGGGCCGCGAGCTCGCGGCCCACCTGCTCGAGGCCGCCGTCGACGACGTGCAGGTCGTCCCCGGCCAGGGCCTCGGCGTCGCCGGCACGCCGTCGGCCACGATCTCCTGGGCCGACCTGGCCAAGGCGGCCGCCGACCCCGCGAAGCTGCCCGAGGGCATGGAGCCGGGCCTCGACGCGATCAACGACTTCGAGACCCCGGACTCGAGCTATCCCTTCGGCGCCCACGTCGCCGTCGTCGAGGTCGACATGGAGACGGGCCTGGCCAAGCTCATCCGTCACGTCACGGTCGACGACTCGGGCAACATCGCCAACCCGCTGCTGGCCGAGGGCCAGATCCACGGCGGCATCGCGCAGGGCGTCGCCCAGGCGCTCTACGAGGAGATCGCCTACGACGAGGACGGCAACTGCGTCGCCGGCTCGCTCACGAGCTACGCGCTGCCGACCGCGGCCGAGCTGCCGATGTTCGAGACCTCGCGCACCGAGACGCCCTCGCCCCTGAATCCGCTGGGCGCCAAGGGCATCGGCGAGTCGGGCGCCATCGGCGCCACGCCCGCCGTGTGGAACGCCGTCGTCGACGCCGTCTCGCACCTGGGGGTCGAGAACATCGACATGCCGGCGACGCCGCTGCGGGTGTGGCAGGCGATCGAGGCGGCGCGGAGCGGGGCGGCTGCGTAGGGCGCGCAGCGGCGCGGCTGCGTAGGGCGCGCCGCCGCGCTCGCGGCGCGCCGCGGCGCCTGCGCGCCGCTCGCGTAGGGCGCCGCCGCGGTTGCTCTGCCGCGGGCGTTTGTGGCCAAGGCATCGAGGGAGGGTGAGCCCGCCCGCGCTCGGGTTGGGCGCCGAACCGTTCCGGACTTGGCGCTCGGAATCCGACGGCTAAGTCAGGACGGTTCGCGGCCGCTGGCGCGTTGCCGCTCGCCCGGAGCCCGCCCGCGCCGGCGAGCTCACCCTCCCTCGGTGATGCCGTAAAGCGCCGCGATTAGCCGCACGCGAACAGGGACACAACAGCCAGGGGCACACGTTCGCTAGCGTGTTCCCCTGTCGGACATGTGTGCGCAAGGCGAACACTGCCCGGGGGCGGGAGCGCGATGAAGGTCGTCGTGGCGCCCGTCGACGACTTCGAGCCGGGTGACCGGCGCATCATCACCGTCGGCGGTCGGTCGATCGGCGTCTTTCGCGTCGGCGATCGCTTCTACGGGATCCGCAATCGCTGCCCGCACCAGGGTGGGCCGTTGTGCCAGGGGCGGATCGCGCCGTGGGCGCGGTCCAGCGGCCCGGGCGACTTCCAGCTCGACGCCGAGGCGACGCTGCTGGCCTGCCCGTGGCACGGCTGGGAGTACGACCTCGCCACGGGCCAGTCGTTCCTGGGCCCGGGCGAGCCGGGCGTCAAGAGCTACGACGTCGACGTCGAGCCCGGCGCGCACCTGGCCGGACGCGAGCCCGGCCCCTACGTCGCCGAGACGTTCCCGGTCCACGTCGAGGAGGACTACGTTGTCATCGATGCCTAGCACCACCGAGCAGGCGGCGGCCACCGAGGCCACCGAGCGCGCCGTCAAGCTCGTCGACGTCGACATCCACCCGGCGCCGCTGCCCAGCTACATCGCCGAGCGCCTCGACGAGCCCTTCCGCTCGCGCTACGAGCGCTACGGCGTGCGCATCACCAATCCGCCGCAGATGTACCCGCGCGTGCGCAACCAGGGCTACCGCGTCGACTCCTGGCCCGAGGGCGGCTTCCCCGGCAGCGACTTCGACCTCATGCGCGAGCAGCTGCTCGACGAGCACAAGGTCGACTACGGGATCCTCATCCCGCTGCACGGCCACAGCTTCGGGGCCGAGGCGCCCGAGTACGCCGGGGCGCTGTGCCGCGCGGTCAACGAGTGGGTCCGCGAGGCGATGCTCGACCGTGACGAGCGCCTGCACAGCACGATCAACATCGCGCTGGAGTCCCCCGACCTGGCCGTCGAGGAGATCGAGCGCTACGCCGGCGACCCGCGCTTCGTCCAGGTCCTGCTGCCCACGACCGCCGAGTACCCGCTGGGCAACCGCAAGTACTGGCCGGTCTACGCCGCCGCCGCCGAGGCCGGGCTTCCGCTGGTCGTCCACACCGGCGGCCTCGAGCAGAAGTGGGGCACCGGCTGGCCGTCGTTCTACCTCGAGGAGCACGTCGGCTACGCCAACGCGATGGCCGCGGTGACGATGAGCTTCATCGCCGAGGGCGTCTTCCAGCGCTTCGCCGACCTGCAGGTCGTGTGCGTCGAGGCCGGCATCTCCTGGGCCGGCCCGCTCATGTGGTCGATGGACGCCGCGTGGTCGGCCATGCGCGACGACGTGCCGCACCTCGACCGCAGGCCGTCCGAGTTCTTCCGCGAGCACTTCTGGTTCACGACGCAGCCGATCGAGGAGCCCGACGATCCCGAGCAGCTCGTGCAGGCGCTCGAGTTCACCGGCATGACCGACCGGATCATGTTCGCCTCCGACTACCCGCACTGGGACTTCGACTCGCCGGCGATGACCCTGCCGCGATCGGTCCCCAAGGAGCTCAAGGCGAAGATCATGGCCGCCAACGCCTGCCGGCTCTACGGCTTCGGCTCATGAGGCCGCCCACGCAGGGCGCGATCGACGCCGACGTCCACGTCGCCCCGGCGGACATCGACGCGCTGGCCGCGCACATGGACGACTACTGGCGCGACTACCTCGTCAACGCCGGGATGCGCCTCTCGCCGCACCTCAGCGGCAGCTACCCGCAGAGCGCGGCCGCGCCGCCGAGCGACATCGACGCCCTGCGCGAGCAGGTGCTGGACCCGTGGGGCGTCAGCCACGCCGTGCTCACCTGCCTGACCGCGTTCGACGCCAGCCGCAACGGCTACTACGAGGCCGCGCTGTGCAGCGCGATCAACGACTGGCTGCGTGCCGAGTGGCTCGAGCGCGACGACCGCGTGCGCGCGTACCTGACGATCCCCACGCTCGACCCCGACCTGGCGATCCAGGAGGTCGAGCGCGTCGGCGACCACGACGGCTTCGTCGGCGTGCTCGTCCCGATCCGCAGCGAGACGCGCTGGGGCAACCGCCGCTACCACGACCTCCACGAGGCGATCGCCGCCAAGGGCCTCGTGCTCGCCCTCCACGCCTGGGGCCGGGCCGGGAGCGCGGCGACCGGGAGCGGCTTCACCCACACCTACTTCGAGGACTACCTGGGCAACTCGCAGATCGTCGCCCAGGCGCAGCTGCTCAGCCTCGTCTCCGAGGGCGTCTTCGAGCGCGTCCCGTCGCTGCGCGTGGTCCTGCTCGAGGCCGGCTTCTCGTGGCTGCCGCCGCTGCTGTGGCGCTTCGACAAGGACTGGAAGGCGATCTGGCGCGAGGTGCCCTGGGTCAAGGACCGGCCGTCGGAGTACGTCAAGCGCCACGTCCGCGCCGCGACGGCGCCGGCCCAGCTGCCGGCCGACCGCGCGCAGGCCGCGCAGCTGGCGCAGATGCTGGGCGCGAGCGACATGCTCGTCTTCTCCAGCGACTTCCCGCACGAGCACGGCGAGGGCAACCTCGACGCGCTGCTCGAGGTGCTCGACGACGCCGGGCGCGAAGCCGTGCTGCGCGGCAACGCCGCCGCGCTCTACGGGCTGGCCGGCTAGCTCGCCGCCGGGTCCGGGCCGGGCGGCACGATCGGCAGCCCGAGGCGGCGACGCCCGAGGCCCGTGAGCAGGAAGTCGCGCTGGGCCGGGGTGTTGTGGCTCCAGTACGTCGACATGTCGCGCCAGTAGCGCTGCATGCGCTGGCCGTCGCGCGCGCCCGCCGAGCCGCCGGTGCGGAAGAGGATGCCCTCGACGGCGTGCCACGCGATCCGGCAGGCGGTGGCCTGCAGCGCCTCCAGGCGCGCGTCGTCCTCGGCGGTGAAGGGCCGGTCCTCCTCGACGTTCTGGCGGGCGAGCTCCATCCACTGCTGCGCGCCCTGGATGACCGCGGCCTCCGCGCACGCGATCTCCGCGATGGCCTCGCCCAGGTAGCGCTGGTAGTCGACGAGCTCGTAGCGCTTCATCGTCGGGATCCAGGTCGCCGGGCGCGTCGTGATGATGCGCTGGTACTCGTCGAGCGCCGCGTACGCCGAGCCGACCATGATCGCGCCGAACTCCCCGTGGAAGAAGCCGAGCGTGCGCCCGGCGTACATCGGGTTGCCGTGCAGGCGCGAGCCGACCGTGCCGCCCTCGACGGGCAGGTCGACCATGAACGCGCGCGCGGTGTGCGACGCGGGGATCCACGCGTCGTCGATCTGGATGCTGTGCGACCCGCTGCCGCGCATGCCGAGCACGCCGTGCCAGTCGTCGAGGCGCTCGAACTGGTCGGCGGAGACGACGAACATGAGGCCGGGGTCCTGCGGATCCTCGGGGTGCAGGAGCGTCTGGCCCATGAAGTGCGTCGAGTAGGGGATCCCGGAGGCGTAGGAGAACTTCCCGCCGATCACGTAGCCGTCGTCGCGCGGCTGGGCGACGCCGACCGGGGCGCCGTACGACGCGCACACGAAGTGCCCGTCGGGACCGAAGAACTCCGCCTGGGCCTCCTCGCCGTACATCGAGGCGACCTGCAGGACGTGCGCCCCGCCGAGGCACAGGCACCAGCCGGTCGACGGGCAGCCGCGCGCGATCTCGATGATCACGCGGAAGTACGTCTCGAGGTCGAACTCGTAGCCGCCGAAGCGCCGCGGCTGCAGGATCCGGTAGAAGCCCGCCTCGGTGAACGCGCGGTGCGTCTCCTCGGAGTAGAAGGTGCGCTCCTCGGTCTCCGCCTGGCGCTCGAGCAGCTCGGGCCGCATCGCCGCGGCGCGCGCCACGATCTCGCGCGGCGTCAGCTCGGGCTCGGGGACCTCGACGGTGCTCGACGCGGTGGACGCCTCCTGCATGCTGACCCTCCCGTCTGGCTCTGGACCGCTCGACGGTGCTGTTCGCATAGCGCACGAGCATGCGCTAGGCGCACCGCGCCCGAGGCTACCTTCGGCTTCCGAATGCGTCAAGGCGTATGTCGGAGGTGAACACGATGGCCGCGCGGGCCCCGTGCAAACTCCCCCAAACAGGCGGCAGAGGCGCCTTGACTGCGCGCGAGTCCAGCGAGTAGGTTCGTTTTCCGTACAGCTGTGCGCTTGGCGAACCGAGGGCTCAGCACCGTAGTCGGAGGAGGAGGAGGGTCAGACGTGAGGACGATCTTTGGCTTGGACCGGAAGTGGCGACGTGCGCTTGCGTCACTCGCGCTCGTCGCCGGCCTCTCGGTGCTCGTTGCCGCGTGCGGCAGCAGCAACAACGACAAGACCACGTCGAGCAGCGGCGGCGGCGGTAGCTCGACCACCGCGAAGGCCGCCGCGGACGTGACGAAGTGCGGGAAGAAGCCGGGCACGAAGGCCACCGGAACGCCGATCAAGGTCGGCGCGATCGTCACCAAGCAGCCGGGCACCGACTTCACCGACGGCGCCAACATGGCCCAGGCGTACTTCAACTGCGTCAACGACAACGGCGGCATCAACGGCCACCCGATCTCGTACAAGTTCTACGAGGAGCAGACCAACCCGGCCCAGATCGCGGGCTTCGCCCACAAGCTGATCCAGACCGACAAGGCCGTGGCGATCGTCGGCGGCTTCTCGATCATCGAGTGCGCGGTGGACCACAAGTACTGGGAGTCGCTCGGCATCATGGAGATCGATGCCGGCATCGCTCCGGAGTGCTACGGCACGCCGAACAGCGCCGCCCCGAACATGGGTCCGCGCTACAGCTCCGACGGCGCGGTGCAGGCCGTCGTGCGGGCGGGGGCGAAGAAGATCGCCTTCGACCAGTCCAACGTGCCGGGCACCGGGTACATCGCCGCCGGCCCCACGGCCGTGGCCAAGAGCCTCAACGTGCCCATCACGCTGTTCAAGGACAACGTGCCGATCCAGGACGCGAACTCGATCGCGCTCAAGCTCGTGCAGGCCGCGGGCACCGACGGTGGCGTCGTGCTCAACTTCACGCCGCCCGAGGCGCTGAAGATCCTCCAGGCCGCGCAGCAGCAGGGCCTCCAGGACCGCGTGAAGGCGTGGGGCTGCTCGACGCCGTGCAACACCGACTTCGTCGCCAAGGCGCTCGGTCAGCAGTGGGACGGCAAGCTGCTCGTCAACGCCGAGCTCAACGTGACGGACTCCGACGGCCCGCAGTCGCAGCCTCTACCGCGCGGTCTTCGACAAGTACGGGAGCAAGGTGTCGGGCGGCCTGGGCTCGTTCAGCCAGATGGGCTTCACGATGGGGCAGCTGCTCGTCCAGGCCCTCGAGAGCGTCAAGGGCGACAGCTACACGATCAAGACCGTCAACGAGGCGATCCAGAACCTCAAGGGGTACAAGACCGACATCCTCTGCCGTCCGTGGTACTACGGCAAGGCGCCCCTGCACATCCCGAACAACGTCGACTGGACCACCACCCCGAACAACGGGAAGATGGTGATCAAGGAGCAGTGCTTCAACATCTCGGAGGCGGACCCGGCGATCGCCAAGGTGCGCAAGATCGAGAAGGCCGACCCGTCGCTGACGGCGCCGACCGCGTCCCTCGCGGGCTCGTAGGCGGTCTGGTAGACAAGTAATCAGGAGAGAGAGGGCGTCCAGGGTTCCGAATGCCGAGCTTGGAGGACTTCAAGCCATTCGTGGTCACCGGACTGGCTCTGGGCGGCGTGTATGCGCTGTCCGGAGTCGGGATGGTGGTCCTCTACCGAGCCACCGGTGTGCTGAACCTCGCGTTCGGCGCGGTCGGAGCCATGGGCGCCCTGCTCGCCTGGCAGCTGATCAACGTCAACAGCTGGGCGCAGGGACCGGCGTTCCTCGTCTGCGTGCTCTTCGGCGGAGCCGTCACGCTGCTCTACGGCGTGCTCTTCGGCCCACCGCTCTCGGGCCGCGATCCGCTCGTGAAAGCCACGGCGACGCTGGGCCTGGCGCTGATCCTGCTGGGGATCATGGACCTCGTCTGGAGCGACAAGGCGCGCTCCATGATCCTGCCGACCTCGAACCACGGGTTCGAGGTCTCGGACATCTTCGTCAACTGGACCGAGGTCATCGCGGTGGGCTTCGCGCTCGCGGTCATGACGGTCACCGCGCTGTTCCTGCGCTTCACCAAGACCGGCACGGCGATGCGCGCGCTGGCGAACGATCGCGAGATCACGGCGACGCTCGGCGTCCCGGTGCGGCGGGTCGAGGCCGCGGCATGGCTCGGCTCCGGGCTCGTGTCGGGAGCGAGCGGCCTGCTGCTCTCCAACCTCGTGGGTCTCGATGCCGCCACGCTCACCTTCCTCGTGATCTCGTCGCTGGCGGCCACGCTGATCGGCCGCCTGCGATCGATCACGGTCACCTTCGTCGCGGGCATCGTGATCGGCCTCGTCAACGCCCTGGTCACGCCCATCGTGTCCATCTCGCAGTACCGCGACATGACGCCGTTCGTCCTGGCCACGATCGCCCTCCTCGTCCTCTCCGGCCGGCGCGGGAGCGCCCTGGCGGGGAGGGCAGGTTGAGGTGAGCGCCGCGGGAGCCACCAGCGCGCGCAGCGCGCGCCGTGTCTGGATGCCGCACCTCGACGCGGGCGAGCGCCTGCGAGCGGTGATCATCGCCGTTCTCCTGCTCTTCGTCGTGCTGCTCCTGCCGCAGCTCCTGAGCGGCTACTGGATCACCGTCTGCACGTCGGTCGGGATCTACTCCATCGTCGCCCTGGGGCTCGGCATCCTGATGGGTCGAACCGGCCTCGTGTCGCTCGGGCAGATCGCGCTGCTCGCCCTCGCCGCGTGGGTCGCCGCGCGGCTGTTCTTCGCCACGGGCCTGCCGTTCCCGATCGTGCTGCTCCTGGCGGGCCTGATCACGACGGGCCTGGGCACGCTCGTCGGGCTGCCGGCCCTGCGGCTCAGCGGCCTCTACCTGGCGTTGATCACGCTGATGCTCGCCGGCGCCATCACGGTGGTGCTGAGGGCCACGAACTTCCCGAACGGCGGCCATGGGTTCCTGGGCCACCTCGAGACCGACCGCGGGAACGCGAACATCCGCCGGCCGGCCATCGCCAGCGGCGACACCGCCTACCTGCGCTACGTGGTGATCGTGGCCGCCGTCATGTTCCTGATCGCGCTCATCCACGTGCGTGCCAGGCCGGGCCGTGCGTGGGCGGCCATCCGGCAGAGCGAATCGGCCGCGCTGGCCGCCGGCGTCAACGTCACGCTCTACAAGCTGTGGGCGTTCGCGCTCGCGTCGTTCCTGACGGGCGTCGCCGGGGGGCTGCTGGCGGCGAACTCCGGCCAGCTCTTCATCACGACCTTCCCGACCAGCGACTCGATCACCCTGCTCGCCGTCGTGCTGATGGGCGGCATCTACAGCCTGTGGGGAGCGGTCGTCGCCGCATTGCTGATGCAGCTCCTGCCCGCCCTCCTGAACAACTGGGGCGTCGCGGCCGACTGGCTGACGATCGTCTTCGGCATCGGCATCCTCCAGGTGCTCCTCACCGCGCCGCAGGGCCTGGTCTACCAGTTCCCGCGCGACATGGCGAAGCTCGGACGGCTGATCGGCGGGCTCGTCGGCCGGGGCAGACCGCCGACGCGGGAGGGGGCCGGGTGATCGAGATCAAGGACCTCACCGTGCGCTTCGGTGGCGTCACGCCGCTCGATCACATGACGATCGACTTCGGCGACGGCACCAACGGGCTCATCGGCCCCAACGGCGCGGGCAAGACCACCTTCTTCAACGTGCTGAGCGGCTTCGTGCGTCCCGCCGAGGGCAGCGTGACGGCGTTCGGCGAGGACCTGCTGACGATGGCCCACTTCCGGCGCGCGCGCTGGGGCGTGCGGCGCACGTTCCAGACCGAGCAGGCGATCGAGGAGCTCTCGATCTACGACAACGTGGCGATGGTCGACGAGCACTCCTCCAAGCAGCGCGTCGGCGATCGCCGCGAGGCCGTCCTGTCGGCGATCGAGTTCGTGGGACTCACCGCCAAGCCGCAGACCAGGGTCGGCACCCTCGGCGCAGGGCGAGCGCCGCCTCGTCGAGCTGGCGCGTGCCGTCGTGGGCCAGCCCCGCGTGATCCTGCTCGACGAGCCGGCGGCAGGCCTTCCCGAGGAGGAGAGCGAGCGCACCAGCCAGGTGATCAAGAAGATCCCCGACGAGCTCGGCGCGCTCGTGATCCTCGTGGACCACGACATGAGCCTGGTGTCCGCCTGCTGCAGCAAGACCGCGGTGCTGGACTTCGGCAAGCTGATCGCCTCGGGCGACACCGCAGAGGTGCTGCGCAACGACGAGGTCAAGAAGGCGTACCTCGGCGTCGAGGCGGTGGCGGTGTGAGCGAGGCCGAGGGCGTGACCGCGGCCGCGTCTCTCCGAGGAGCGGGCCGGCGCCGTGCTGCGGCTCGAGGAGCTCACCGTGGAGCGCGGGGCGCGCCCGGTCGTCCACGGCGTGTCGCTCGAGGTCACGCCCGGCGAGGTCACGGCACTGCTCGGCCCGAACGGCGCCGGCAAGTCGAGCCTCGTGCTCGCGGTCGGTGGCGTGCTGCGCGCCGCCGGCGGGAAGGTCACGCTCGGAGCCGGCGACCTCACGTCACGGCGTCCCGAGCGCATTCGCCAGGCGGGGGTGGCGATCGTGCCCGAGGGCCGCCGTCTGCTGCCGCTGCTCACGGTGCGCGAGAACCTCGGCGTCGCCACCTACGCCCTTTCCCGCTCCGAGGCCAAGGCGGGTCTGAAGACGGCCCTGGAGCTCTTCCCCGAGCTCGAGAAGCGCCTCGACGTTCCCGGCCGCCTCCTCTCGGGCGGCGAGCAGCAGATGCTCGTGCTGGCGCAGGCGCTCGTGTCGAGGCCGAAGTTCATGTTCATCGACGAGCTCTCGCTCGGCCTCGCCCCCGTGGTGGTCCAGCGCCTGCTGCCCACGATCCGCGAGGTCGCCGAGAGCGGAGTCGGAGTGCTCCTGATCGAGCAGTTCGCCACGGTGGCGCTCAGCCTCGCCGAGCGCGCGTACATCATGGAGGGCGGCCGGATCCAGTTCTCGGGGATGGCCAGCGAGCTCAGGGAGAACCCCGACCTCCTGCACTCGGCCTATCTCCTGCGCGGCAGCGTCGGGCAGAACGGCGCGCCGACCTGAGCGCCTGCCTGCTGCGCGAGATCGCGGGCTGAACCGCGTACCCTCGGTCTGGTGAAGCCTCGCCTGCGCGGCGTCAGCCACCAGTACGCCTTCTACGTCGCCCTCGCCGCCGCGGCGGCGCTCGTCGTCATCGCGCGCGGCGGGGAGGCGCGTGTCGCGGCGCTCGTCTACGGGCTGTCGCTGTCGGCGATGTTCGGCGCCAGCGCGCTGTATCACCGCATCGACTGGTCGCCGCGCCCGCGCGCGTGGCTGCGGCGCCTGGACCACTCGATGATCTTCGTGCTCGTCGCGGGCACGTACACGCCGTTCGCGCTGCTCGTCCTCGCGCCGGCGCTGGGGTGGGCCGTGCTCGGCGTGGTGTGGGGCGGGGCGCTGGCGGGCGTCGTCATCAGCCTGCTGTGGATCGACGCTCCGCGCTGGCTGACGGCCGTGCTCTACGTCGCTCTGGGCTGGGTCTCGATCGTCATGATGCCCCAGCTGTGGGACCGCGCCGGCGTCCTCGCCGTGGCGCTGCTGGCCACGGGCGGCGTCCTCTACACCGTCGGCGCGGTGGTCTACGCGCGCCGCCGGCCCGACCCCGCGCCCCGGGTCTTCGGCTATCACGAGGTCTTCCACGCGCTCGTGATCGCGGCCGCCGCCGTGCACTTCGCGGCGATCGCGTTCTTCGCCGTCTGAGTTTCGCACCCGAGTGATTCACACCGTCCGGTGGCCGGGTAAGGGACCCATCGCACTAGCTAGGTGCGCCCTTTGGAGAGGGGCACGTCGCATCAGGAGGAGGAGGAGGAGCGATGAAGGTCAAGTTCGGGTTCGGTGCGGTGTTCATCTGCTGCGTCGTATTGGCCGCCTGCGGCAGCAGCAACAGCGGCAGCAGCAGCGGCGGCGGCGGTGGTGGCGGCGCCAGCACCAGTGGAGGCGGCGGCGTCAAGGTCGAAGGCGCGAAGGTCATCGACCCCAAGTCGATGGACAACCCGCCCAAGGGCACGGTCAAGTACTGCCAGGGCAAGGACACCACCGGCGACGGCAAGGCGATGATCAAGGATTTCAACGCGAAGTTCGCCAGCCCAGGGCTACAAGGCGACGCTCACGGAGTTCCCGGCGTCGGCCGATCAGCAGCGCACCCAGTTCATCCAGCGCCAGCAGGCCAAGTCCGACGACTGCGACGTCTTCAGCTCCGACGTGATCTGGACGGCGGAGTTCGCCAGCCAGAAGTGGCTCTACGACCTGACGCCGTACGTCCAGGCGCAGAAGTCGAAGTACATCGCCGCGCCGCTCGAGACCGTCCACTACGCCGACAAGTACTGGGGCGTCCCCGAGACCAGCGACGCGGCCTTCATCTACTACCGCACCGACAAGGGCGGCGGCGCGCCGCCGTCGACGTGGCAGCAGGTCTACGCGGACGCCAAGACGCAGGGCGGCCTCGTCTACCAGGGCGCGCCCTACGAGGGCCTGACCTGCGACTACCTCGAGCTGGCCTTCGCGGCCGGCGGCACGGTGCTCAACGACGGCGGCACGAAGTCGACGATCAACTCGCCGCAGAACGTCAAGGCGCTGCAGCTGATGGTCGACGGCATCAAGAGCGGCGCGGCGCCGAAGGCCGTGACGACCTACATGGAGCCGGAGACCGACCAGGCCTGGATCAGCGGCCGCTACGGCTACATGCGCAACTGGACCTACGCCTACGCCGCGGACAACAAGGGCGACAGCAAGGTCAAGGGCAAGTACAAGGTCGCCCCGCTCCCGTCCTTCGAGGGCGGCGGCAAGGCCGGCATCCTCGGCGGCCACAACAGCGTCATCAGCGTCTACACCAAGAACCCGGGCCTGGCGCTGAAGTTCGCCGACTTCTACGCGTCGCCGAGGCGTTCCAGAAGACGCTCGCTGCTCGAGTTCTCGCAGGCCGCGGTCATCCCGGGCGCCTACAGCGGATCCGGACGTCAAGAAGGCGATCCCGTACGCGCCGGAGCTGCTGCAGGCGCTCAGCCAGGCCAAGGCGCGTCCGGTCTCGCCGGTCTATCCGCAGATCTCGCAGGCGATCTACAAGAACGTCAACGACGCGCTCGCCGGTCGTACGAGCCCCGCGGACGCGCTGAAGAAGGCGGACTCGCAGATCAACAGCGGCACTGTCGACCTTCTGATCCAAGTGAGCTGAACCATGGAAGCCGCCACTGCTCCAGACAGTCGGCGCGCCCACGCAGCGGCGGCGCTCCCGGGGCATCCCGGAGCGCCGCCTGGCGAAGCTGATGGTCGCGCCGTCGATGATCCTCATCGCGGTCGTCGCCGCGTACCCGATCATCTACGCCGTCTGGCTGTCGCTTGCACGAGTACAGCGTCCGCCAGTCGCGGGCCTCTCGCGCTGGGCGGGGCCGGTGGGCCTGCGCAACTACCAGACCGCCCTGCAGTCGTCCGAGTGGTGGGCGGCGCTCCGGCACACGCTCATCTTCACGGTGTCGTCCGTGGCGCTCGAGCTGGTGATCGGCCTGGGCATGGCGCTGGCGATGCACGCGGCGTTCCGGGGGCAGGGGCTCCTGCGCACCACCGTGCTCGTGCCGTGGGCGGTGCTCACGGTCGTCACGGCGATCATGTGGCGGACGATGTTCGTGTCGCCGTACGGCTTCGTGAACACGGTCCTGGGCACGCAGACACGGTCTGGCTGGGCTCCGAGCCCCAGGCGCTGATCGTGATCATCCTCGCCGACGTCTGGAAAACGGCGCCGTTCATGGCGTTGCTCATCCTCGCCGGGTTGCAGGTGATACCCGGGGAGGTCTACGAGGCGGCGGAGGTCGACGGCGCCTCGGCGTGGCAGCGGTTCACGCGCATCACGCTGCCGCTGCTGACGCCGGCGATCCTCGTGGCGCTGATCTTCCGCACGCTGGACGCGCTGCGGATCTTCGACCTGCCGTACGTGCTGACCCAGGGCCAGAACGGGACGTCCACGTTGTCGACGATCGCGCAGGAGACGTTCGCCACGAACCGGATCTACGGGCTCGGCTCGGCCATGGCGGTGCTGACGTTCATCATCGTGATGATCGTCTCCTTCTCGTACATCCGCTTCGTCGGCGGGAACCTTCGAGGACTGGCGGAGGACTAGGCGATGGAAGCTGGAGCCGCTACCGCACCGCAGGCCGCAACGCGCGCGCGTGCGAAGACCAAGAGGAAGTCACGGGACCGGTCGAAGATGCCGTGGTGGATGTGGATCGTCGGTCGCCGCGATCGTCGTCTTCTGCCTGTTCCCGTTCTACTGGCTGATCAACATCTCGCTGAAGACCGGCAACGACCTGCTGTCGTCGAGCCTGTTCCCGCCGCATCCGACGCTCAAGAACTACAAGGACGTCTTCAAGAACCCCGACTTCACCAAGGCGCTGCGCAACAGCGCCGTCGTCGCGCTCACGCACGACCGCGCTCGCGCTCGACCGTCGGGTCGTTCTGCGCGTACGCGCTGGCGCGGCTGAAGATGCGCGGGAAGTTCGTGATCCTCGCCATCGTGCTGACGATCTCGACCTTCCCGCAGATCGCGATCGCGGCGCCGCTGTTCAAGCTGTGGTCGGACATCGGGATCTTCAACACGTGGATCGGGCTGATCATCCCGTACCTCACGTTCGCGCTCCCGCTCACCGTCTACATCCTCGTGTCGTTCTTCAGGGAGATCCCGAAGGACCTCGAGGAGGCGGCGCTGGTCGACGGGGCGACGCACTTCGAGGCGTTCCGCAAGGTCGTCGTGCCGCTCGCGGCGCCCGGCCTGGCCACGGCCGGGATCCTGACCTTCATCGGCGCCTGGAACGAGTTCCTGCTCGCGGTCACGCTGACCTCGTCGTCGAAGGCCCGGACGGTGCCGGCGGCGATCGCGTTCTTCACGGGCGCGACGGAGCACGAGGTCGCCTACGGCAGCATCGCGGCCGCGTCGGTGGTGATCTCGGTTCCGCTGATCATCATGGTGCTGCTGTTCCAGAAGCGCATCGTGGCCGGACTGACCGCAGGCGCCGTCAAGGGCTAGGGCGCCCAGCATGGAGGACGTGCCCGGCCTCTCCGAGGTCCTGGCCCCCGACGGCTGGGCGAATGCCTCCAGCGCGTCGCAGGGCGAGGGCGATCCGGGGCGCTACAACTGCCTCTTCGGGCGCGACTCGCTCATCACGGCGCTGGCGGTGCTGCCGGCGCGCCCCGACGTGGCGGCCGCGACGCTGCGCGCGCTGGCCGCGATCCAGGGCACGCGCGAGGACGTCACGTGGGACGAGGAGCCGGGCAAGATCGTCCACGAGGTGCGCCCGGGGATCTCCGTCGCGCGCCAGGGCTACCTCGGGCTCGAGGTGCCCGACGGCGAGCTGCGCTACTACGGCTCGGCCGACGCGACGCCGCTCTTCCTGCACGTGCTGGCGACGACCGACGACGGCGCGCTGGCGGCCGAGCTCGAGCGCAACTGGCGCGCGGCCGGCGACTGGCTGCTGGGCGCCTTGGAGCGCGGCGGCGGTCTGCTGCGCTGGCACCGGCGCGCGCCCGGCGGCCTCGTCCAGCAGGGCTGGCGCGATTCGACCGACCCGGTCGGCTCCCCGTCGCAGGGCAGCGGGATCCTGCACGAGGACGGCTCGCCGCCCGAGCCGCCGGTGGCCGACGCCGACACGCAGGCCGCGGCGCTCGCGGGCCTGCGCGGGCTGGCGAAGCTGTCGGGCGACCGCGCCCACACCGACGCCGCCGAGGCCCTGGCGGCGCGCATCGGCGGCGCGTGGGATCCCGAGACGATGGCGCTCGACGGGCACGACCGGCCCGTACGCGGGGCCGGCTCGCAGCTCGGCTGGCTGCTGTGGGCCGGGGCGCCGGTGGCCGGCGCCGCCGAGCGCCTGGCCGAGCCCGACGTGCTCACCGACTACGGGCTGCGCACGCTGTCGGACCGCCACCCGCAGTTCGATCCGCAGTCCTACCACCGCGGCTCGGTGTGGCCCTTCGACTCGTGGCTGGGCTGGGGCGGGCTGCGCGCCGCCGGACACCCCGAGGCGGCCGAGCGCGTGCGCCAGGGCGTGCTGGCGGGCGTCGAGCGGATCGGGCACTACCCCGAGCTCTACGCGGTGACCGACGCCGGCCCCGAGGTGGCGACGCTGTCGAACTTCGTGCAGGCGTGGACGGTCGGCGCGGTGTGGGCCCTGCGCAACGAATGGGACGGCGGGGCGCATGTGGTGGCGTGACGGCGTCCTCTACCAGGTCTACCCGCGCTCGTTCGCGGACTCCGACGGCGACGGCATCG
The DNA here is from genome assembly GCA_963816845.1 of uncultured Actinomycetes bacterium. GTDB lineage: Bacteria > Actinomycetota > Thermoleophilia > Solirubrobacterales > Solirubrobacteraceae > JAOPZW01. Next base: position 96,682 of record CAWFMR010000045.1, read on the forward strand.
GCGACCTGCGCGGGATCACGGCGCGCCTGGAGCACCTCGAGTGGCTCGGCGTCGACGGCCTGTGGCTGAACCCGACCTTCCCCTCGCCCAACGCCGACTGGGGCTTCGACGTCTCCGACTACTGCGGGGTCCATCCCGAGCTGGGAACGCTCGAGGACCTCGACGAGCTCGTGGCGCGCGCCGACGAGCGCGGCATCAGGGTGCTGCTCGACCTCGTCCCCAACCACACGAGCGACCAGCACCCGTGGTTCCGCGAGCGCCGCGACTTCTACGTGTGGCGCGAGGGCCGCAACGGCGGTCCGCCCAACAACTGGCAGAGCAACTTCGGCGGCCCGGCGTGGACGCGCGACGAGGCCAGCGGCCTGTGGTACCTGCACAACTTCACGCCCGATCAGCCCGACCTCGACTGGTGGAACGAGGACGTGCGCGAGGCGTTCGACGACATCCTGCGCTTCTGGCTGGACCGCGGCGTCGCGGGCTTTCGCATCGACGTCGCCCACGGGATCGTCAAGGACCGCGAGCTGCGCGACAACCCGCCGGCCACCGAGGACGACACCGAGCACCACCGCTGGCTGGGCCAGCAGCTCGAGTACTCGATGAACCGCGACGAGGTCCACGACGTCTTCCGCCGCTGGCGCGACGTCTGCGATCCCTACGGCGGCGTGCTGCTCGGCGAGACGTGGGTGCTCGACCTCGAGCGCCTCATGCGCTTCTACGGCGACGACCTCGACGAGCTGCACCTGGCCTTCAACTTCGTCTTCCTGCTGGCCGACTTCGAGACGGCGCAGCTGGCGCCGATCGTGGCCGAGACCGAGGCGCTGATGCCCGAGCACGCGTGGCCGACGTGGACGCTCGGCAACCACGACATGGACCGCTTCCCCACGCGCTGGACGCGCGGGGACCCCGGGCTGTCGCGCTGCGCGCTCATGCTGCTGCTGACGCTGCGCGGGACGCCCGTCCTCTACTACGGCGACGAGCTCGCGATGCCCGACGCCGACATCCCGGCCGACCGCGTCGTCGATCCCGTCGGCCTGCTCAACGACCCCGAGCGCCCGGGCCGCGACGGCGCCCGCTCGCCGATGCCGTGGAGCGCCGAGCCGGGCGCGGGCTTCAGCGCGCCGGGCGTGGAGCCCTGGCTGCCCCTCGGGGAGCTCGCCGGGGTCAACGTCGCCGAGCAGAAGGCCGACCCGGACTCCGCGCTGCGCCTCACCCGCGACCTCATCGCCCTGCGGCGCGCGGAGGAGGACCTGCGCACCGGCTCCTACGAGCAGGCCGTGGTCGACGGCGGGCTGTGGGCCTACCGGCGCGGCGACGGCTTCCTGGTCGCGCTCAACCTCGGCTCGGACGCCGCGAGCCTCCCGGCCGAGGGCACGATCGCGATCGGCACGCGGCGCGAGCGCGACGGCGAGGCGGTCGCGAGGTCGCTGCTGCTGGCACCCGGCGAGGGTGTCGTGCTGCGCGTGGCGCGAGCCTGAAATCCGACAAGGCGCGCCACCGGTGTCGAACCGCGTTTGCTGCGCCGCCCGCATTTGGCAGGATGCCGGCCCTATGGCGCGCTTCGGCATCCTCACCGGGGGCGGCGACTGCCCCGGCCTCAACGCGGTGATCCGTGGCGTCGTGCGCGCCGGGGTCAACCGCCACGGCCACCAGATCATCGGCTTCCGCTACGGCTGGGCCGGCGTGCTCGAGGCCAACACGGTCGAGCTGACGCCGCAGAACACGGCGGGCATCCTGCACCGCGGCGGCACGATCCTCGGGACGTCGCGCACCAATCCCTACAAGGGCGAGGGCGACGGCACCGCGCTGGTGCGCGAGACGCTCGAGCGGGAGGGCATCGATGCCCTGATTCCCATCGGCGGCGAGGACACGCTCGGCGTCGCGGCGAGGCTGGCGGCCGACAGCGTGCCGGTGGTCGGCGTCCCCAAGACGATCGACAACGACCTGGCCGGCACCGACGTGACCTTCGGGTTCCACACCGCGGTGCAGATCGCCACCGACGCGATCGACCGTCTGCACACGACGGCCGAGTCGCACAACCGCGTCATCATCCTCGAGGTCATGGGCCGCCACGCGGGCTGGATCGCGGCCTACAGCGGCATAGCGGGCGGGGCCGACGTGATCCTCGTGCCCGAGCGCCCGTTCGACATCGACGAGGTCTGCGAGCGCATCAAGCGCCGCCACGCGAGAGGGTCGACGTTCTCGATCGTCGTCGTCTCCGAGGGGGCCACGCCGCGCGATGGCGGCGGCATCACCACCGCGGGAGCGAAGACCGACGCCTTCGGCCACGCGCGCCTGGGCGGGATCGCGGTCGAGCTCGAGCGCGAGATCGAGGAGCGCACCGGGTTCGAGACGCGCATGACGATCCTCGGCCACGTCCAGCGCGGCGGCACGCCGACCGCCTACGACCGCGTGCTCGCCACCCGCTTCGGCGTCAAGGCCGTCGCGGCCGCCGATCGCGGCGAGTGGGGCACGATGGTCTCGCTGCGCGGGTCCGACATCGTCCTGGTGCCGCTGGCCGAAGCGGTCGCCGAGCCCAAGCTGCTCGACGACGATCTCTACGACACCGCCGAGGTCTTCTTCGGGTAGCCGCCCGCCGGACCGTCTTCCGGATCGTGGCGCTACCCTCGCGGTGTGCGCCGCCTGTGGCCGGGTCTCCTCGTCGTCGCTCTCGCGCTCGTGGCCTCCGGCTGCGGCTCCGACACCAAGGCCGCCAACGACTACGTCGACGCGGTCAACCGGGCCCAGAGCGAGTTCGCGACGAAGTTCGACCAGCTCTCGGCCCAGATCACCTCGACGAGCACGGCGGCGCAGGATCGCCAGACGCTCGACGGCTTCCGGCAGGCCATCAACAAGGTCGTCGCCGACTTCCGCGCGGTCAAGGCGCCGAGCAAGGTCAAGCCCCTGCACGACAAGCTGATCGCCGAGGTCTCGGCCTACGGCGCGCAGATCGACAAGGCCAAGGGCGCCTTCTCCGACAACGACCCGCAGGCGATCGTCAAGGCGCAGACCGATCTCGTCAGCGCGGTGACGAAGGTCCAGGCGCAGATCAACCAGACGATCGCGGATATCAACAAGAAGCTGCGCGAGTAATTACGCTGGGCCCATGCTCGAGGGCCTGATGCAGAACGACTTCCAGCTCACCGTCGGGGCCATGCGCCGGCGGCTGCGCAGCTGCTATCCCGACCAGGAGGTGGTGACGCTCGAGGGCGACGGTCCCGTGCGCGCCTCCTACGCGCAGGTGGCCGAGCGCGTCGACCGCCTCGGGCGGGTGCTCGAGCGCCTCGGCGTGCAGCGCGGCGACCGCGTGGCGACCTTCGCCTGGAACGGTCAGCGCCACTTCGAGCTGTACCTGGCGGTGCCGTCCTACGGCGCCGTCCTGCACACGCTGAACATCCGCCTGTTCCCCGAGCAGGTCGTCTACATCGTCAACCACGCAGAGGACGGGGTGATCTTCGTCGACGGCTCGCTCGTCGAGCCGCTGGCCAAGCTCGCGCCCCAGTTCGAGGGCGTGCGCCACTTCGTGGTCATGGGAGACGGAGACCTCGACGCGCTGCCCGGCGCCCTCTCCTACGAGCAGCTGCTCGAGGAGGCCGGTGAGGGCGAGTTCGCGTGGCCCGAGATCGACGAGCGCGCGGCCGCTGCGCTCTGCTACACGAGCGGCACCACCGGCAACCCGAAGGGCGTGCTCTACTCGCACCGCTCGGTGTCGCTGCACTCGACGACGATCTGCGCGGCCGACGCCGTCGGGCTCTCGTCGCGCGATCGCGTGCTGGCCATCGTGCCGATGTTCCACGTCAACGCCTGGGGCCTGCCCTTCGCCGCGGCGCTCACGGGCGCCGAGCTGCTGCTGCCCGGCCCGTTCCTGCAGGGCGAGCCGCTGGCGCGGTTCGTCGAGGCCGAGCGCGCGACGCTGCTGGCCGGCGTGCCGACCGTGCTCGGGGCGCTGCTCGCCCACGTCGATCAGCACGGCGGCGACCTCAGCACGCTGCGCGGCGGGATCTGCGGGGGCTCGGCGGTGCCGCGCACGCTCATGGAGGGCTTCGAGCGCCACGGCGTGCGCATCCTGCAGGCGTGGGGGATGACCGAGACGAGCCCGATCGTCACCGTGGCCCGGCCCCCGGCGGGCGTGGACGAGGGCGAGGAGCACTGGGCCTACCGCACGACCCAGGGCCGGATGGTGCCGTGGACCGAGATCCGCTTGAGCGAGGGCGCCGGCGAGATCGAGGCGCGCGGGCCGTGGGTCGCGGCGCGCTACTACGAGGACCCACCGGCGACGACAAGTTCACCGACGACGGCTGGCTGCGCACCGGCGACATCGGCGAGCTCGACGAGCGCGGCTTCGTGCGCATCACCGACCGCGCCAAGGACCTCATCAAGTCCGGCGGCGAGTGGATCTCGTCCGTGGAGGTCGAGACGCTGCTCATCGACCACCCCGGGGTGCTCGAGGCGGCGGTCATCGCCATGCCCGACGAGAAGTGGGGCGAGCGGCCGCTGGCCTGCGTGGCGCTGGCCGAGGGCGCGGGCGTCTCGCCCGGCGATCTGCGCGAGCACCTGTCGTCGGGCCTGGCGAAGTGGCAGCTGCCCGACGCCTTCGCCTTCATCGACGAGGTGCCCAAGACGAGCGTGGGGAAGTTCGACAAGAA
>CAWFMR010000046.1:0-24473 GCA_963816845.1 uncultured Actinomycetes bacterium
GCTCGTGGCGCGCGAGGCCGCGCGCTAGCCGCGCCGGCCGATCCGGCGGCCGATGAGGAAGCCGACGAGCAGCGCGCCGCCGACGGCGAGCGGAGCCGGGTGCTGGCGCGCGCCCGTCGCCACCTGCTGCGCGCCGCCGCGCGCCGAGTCGGGCGTGTGGCGCAGCGCGTTGTCCTTGACCCCCTGGACGTTGGCCTTGACCTCCTGCACCTTCTCGCGCGCCTGGGCCTTGACGTCGGCCTTCTGCGCGAGCTGCGCGACGGTCTCGCCGAGCTCGCGGCGGATCTCCTCGATCTCGCGGCGCAGCTGCTCGGGGTCTGTCTGCTGGTTGGGGGGCGTGCTCATTGCCGGGCCTCCTGGGCGCGCTGCTTGGTGTAGCGCACGTCCTCCTTGACGCTCTGCACGGTCTCCTCGGGCAGCGGCGGCGTCGCCTGCTGCACCTTCTTCTTTCCGCGCAGCGCGAGGATACCGGCGATGGCGCCGTAGAGGGCGGCGACGATCAGCGCCGACGCCCACACGGGGAGCGCCTCGGCGATGCCCGCGATGATGGCGGCGGTCAGGGCGCCGAGGGCGTAGAGACCGAGCGCGCCGGCGCCGCCGAACATCCCGGCGCCGAGGCCCGCGCGCTTGCCCTTGTCGCGCAGCTCCGCCTTGGCGAGCTCGACCTCGTGGCGGACGAGCTCGGTGGTCTGGTTGGAGAGCTGGCGCGCGAGGTCGGCGAGCGAGCGGTCGTGGTTGGCCTGGGATTCCATTCCCTGCGGCTACCCGTGACCGCGCGCGACCATGCGGGTCAGTCCACGCCCGCCGGCGCCTGCGAGCGGATCCACTCGCGCAGCGGGGTGTCGGCGACGCGCGCGTACACGCCGGGCTTGCCGGCCCGCGCGCACCCCTCGCCGAAGCTCGTGGCGCCCACGACCTTCAGGTCGCCCGCCGCCGTGCGGCCGAAGAGCGGGCCGCCGGAGTCGCCCTGGCAGGTGTCCGTGCCGCCCTGCGGATAGCCCGCGCAGACCATCGTCGTGGCATCGAAGTCGCTGTAGGCCGCCGCGCACGTCGCGTCGGTGGTGATCGGGACCTGCGCCTCCTGGAGCGTGTCGGGCGTGTCGCCGCCCTCCGACGTCGTGCCCCAGCCGGCGATCGTCTCCATGGTGCCCGGCGCCCACAGGCTGCCCTCGCTGGCGCCCGCGACCCTGGTCGGCGCCTTGGTCGAGTTGCTGGCCAGCTGCAGCAGCGTGATGTCGTGCCCCGAGGTGGCCAGGTAGTCGGGCTCGACGATGACGCGCGCGACCGGGACCTTCTCGCCCTGGCCGGACTTGTTGGAGCCGATGCGCACGTCGATGAGCGGCGCGGGCCAGCCGGCGGGGGTGCCGACCGCGGCGCCGGTGATCGAGCCGCAGTGCCCGGCGGTGAGCACGTAGTCGGGCGCGATGAGCGTGCCGGTGCACAGGAACGACGAGCCGAAGGTGATCTCGGCGATCGACGGGTAGGCGCCCGGCGCGGCGTCGTGGCCGCCGACGATGGCGAGCGAGGGAGCGGCGGTCAGGGCCAGCGACGTGCACGCCGTGGCGGCCGCGATCAGCAGTCTGCGCAGGAGGGTCATGAGGGCTGCAACGCACGCGCGGCCCGATCCTTGCGGGCGGCCGAGCGGCCCGTGTGCGAGCGGGCCGCGCCCAACACAGATGCAACGTCGCGCGAAGGCGGCGTTAGGGCGCGCGGGCGAAGCTGCGCGACGTGCCGCGCGTCCCGCTCACCGTCCTGGCGGTTGCGGCCGCGGCGCTGCCGGGCTGCGCCGCCGTGCAGGCAGCGGACCAGGACCCACCCGCAACGGCCGCTGCCGGCGTTCGCGCCGACACGCTCGCCGGCGTAGCCCGGCGCATCTACCGCCACGGGGCCGTCGGCCCCGCGGCGGTCAAGCGCATCGCCCGCGGCCCCGTGCTGCGCGCCGCGCAGACGTGACGATCGCCGGCCCGGCGTACGTGGCGCGCTCGTTCCTCGAGCGCGGCTTCGGGGGCGAAGTGCTCGACGTGTGGGTGCTCGGCAGCGGCTGAGCGGCGCACGGTTGACAGCCACGTCCCCTCTGGATATACCGCCGGGCACTTGCGGGATCCGGCGCCCTGTAGGCGCCCATTGCCACGTTCGTTCCAGGAGGGGAATTCATGCGCAGACGAGCGTTCCAGCTCGGCTTGGCCGTGCTCGCAAGCATGGCCGTGGTCGTCGTCGCCATGGTGGGCTCGGCGGCGCCACAGCAACGGGGTGCCGATCCCCAGCGCGTGACCTCCAAGGCCGATCCGGCTCAGGCCAAGCTCGACGATGCGCTCGCCGCCAAGGTCAAGGACGGAGCGACCGGGCAGGTGCCAGTCCTGGTGGCCACCTCGGGCGACACCGCCCCGGTGAAGGCGCTGCTCGACGGCGACGCCGCCGCGACGCGCAAGGGCCGCTCGCTCGTGATCGGCCGCATCAGCGTGCAGGCGCTGCCCAAGCTGGCCGGCCAGAAGGGTGTCGTCTCGGTCAGCCTGGTCCAGTTCAAGAAGACCGGCCAGCCGCTCGACGATCCCGATCCGCTGCTCAACCGCCGGCCGTCGAAGGCCAAGCTCGCGACCCTGCGCCGGGAGAACGCCAGCACCGACGTGCCCTACCGCGATGCGCCGGCGCCGAAGGGGTCGAACTTCGAGCAGCTCAAGCGGCTCGGGGTCCTCGACGCCAAGACCCACAAGTTCGCCGAGGCCTGGAAGGACGGCTTCGCCGGCGAGGGCGTGACCGCGGCCGTGCTCGACGGCGGCACCGACTGGGGCCATCCCGACCTGCTCGGCACGTGGCAGACGTGGTCCAACGCCCAGGCCGCGGGCGGCGACGCCGGCTGGAACGGCTGGCCCAAGGCGTTCGACCCGTACGGCACGCTGCAGCTGCTCCTGGCCCCGAGCCTGATCGATCAGGGCCTGTCGTGGTACACGCCGACGACCGCGGCGACGTGCACGGGCACCGGACGCAGGTGCAGCGTCACCTTCGCGACGCGGACCGGCCCGTCACGCAACTCCGGCGTGCCGGCCGGTACGGCGTCGCACACCTACACGTTCGCGCGCAAGTGGTCGAAGTCGGGCGACGTGCGCCTCGGCAGCCACCCCGACGACTACCTGCTCGACCTCTATGGCGAGCGGCCCGCCTTCCTCGTCGTCGACTCCAAGAGCGCCGGCGTCTACGACACCGTCTACGCCGACCTCGACGACGACCACAGCTTCGCCGACGAGAAGCCGATCACGAAGGCTTCGCCCGCCTCATACCGCGACATGGACGGCGACGGCTACACGGACCTCTCCGGCGGCCTGCTCTATTTCATCTCCGACGGCACGACGACGATCCCCGGCGGCGCCACCTTCTTCGGCGACGGCGACACGCCCGCGCCGGGCGCATTGCTCGCGTGGACCGGCGACTACGACCCGGGCATCGAGGGCCACGGCACGCTGACGGCCTCCAACGTCGTCGGCCAGGGCGTGATCAACGGCAAGGCGCCGCGGTTCGACGACCTCCCGACGCGCGACGGGCGCTACCCGGGCGCCGTCATCGGCGGCGCGCCGCACGCCAAGCTCGCCCCGTACGGCGACATCTACTTCAGCTTCGCGACGTCGACCCAGCTCGGGTACCTGCTCTCCACGGCGACCGGCATCGACGTGACGTCGAACTCCTACGGCAGCTCCGAGGTCGACAACGACGGCTACGACGCCGCCAGCCAGGAGGCCGACATCATCCACGACGGCTCGTCGACGACGCCCGTCTTCTCGTCGGGCAACGGCGCGCCGGGCTACGGCACGACCACGTCGCCGTCGCCGGTGTCCGGCGTCAAGGTCGGTGCCTCGACGCAGTTCGGTGGCACCGGCTGGGACTCGATCGCACGCATCGGCCAGGTCCCCGACAACGACGTGATGGCGTTCTCCGACCGCGGGCCCGGCGCCACGGGCGCGCCCGGCATCGACGTCGTCGCCGACGGGGCGTACTCGGCGGGCGACAAGACGCTCAACACCGCGCTCGACGGGCGCGTCGCGTGGGAGACGTGGGGCGGCACGAGCCGCTCGACGCCGGTGACCGTGGGCGCGACCGCGCTCGTCTATCAGGCCTACCGCAAGACGCACCCGGGGGCGATCCCGCCCAACTTCTTCACCAAGGCGAAGGAGATCCTGAAGTCCTCGTCGCAGGATCTCGGCTACGACAGCTTCACCCAGGGCTCGGGCTCGGTCGACGCCGGGCGCGCGGTCAAGGCGGCCGAGGGCTCGGAGCCGACGGTGTCGCCCAGCGAGTGGCGCGTCGGCGACTACCGCGGCACCGAGTACCCGGTCTTAACCCACGTGATCGCCCCGGGCGCCAGCGACACCCAGACGTTCAAGATCAACGGCGGCGGCACGTGGTCGGTCTCCGACCGCTCGATGAAGCGCACGGCCACCGAGCGCTTCGGAGTCACGACCTCGCCGGTGGGCAACGAGAGCGCGTTCAACTTCAACGCTCCCGACTACCTGGTCGACATCAGCGACCGGGTCGCGCACCACCCCGGCGCCGACCTGATGGTGGTGCGGGCGATCTTCCCGCACTCCGAGTTCGACCCCAACGGCGACTACGCCAACGACCAGGCGTGGCGCCTCCAGGCCCCGGCGGCGCGCGTGGTGGTGACCGCTCCCGCGCAGGAGGGCCTGCAGGCGCTGGCCCAGCACCAGGTCGGCTGGGACGGCGACAAGTTCGACGCCGGGTTCTCGACCACGCTGGGCGCCGCCAGGGTGTCGCCCTCCAAGGTGGCGCTCTCGACCGCGTCGGACTCGGGCAGCTTCGACGTGACGTTCAACGCGAGCGTCGACCTCGACGGGCTCGAGGCCGAGGGCTTCGGCCTGAGCCAGCCGCAGGTCACCAGCGAGACGGTCAAGCAGGACGATCCCAACGACCCGTCCACGGCCAGCGTCAAGAAGAACGTGGCCATCAACCACGCCTCGCGCCTGCACGTCGAGACCTCGCTCGACCAGGACGTCGACCTGTACGTGGTCTACGACGCCAACCACGACGGCCAGTTCACGCCCGACGAGCTGGTGGCCGCGTCGGCGACCGGGACCGGCGACGAGGCCGTGGACCTCATCCGCCCGGCGGACGGCGACTACCAGATCTGGCTGCACGGTTTCGCCATCACCGGGACGCCGGCCGCGGGGCTCACGGTCAACGCCATCCAGGGCAACGACCTGACCGTCACCGGGATGCCGTCGGGGCCGGTGCCCGCGGGCACGCCGGTGACCCTGCATGTCACGTACAACAAGGCGATGACCGCCGGGCAGTCCTACCTGGGCGAGCTGCTGCTGGGCCCGACGGCCGCGCCCACGGCGATGACGGTGCCGGTGCAGATCAGCCGCACGCCGTAGGCGAGCGATCCCGCAGGGCCCGGTGCGCGTGCGCGCCGGGCCCTGGATCGCTACCGGATCGAGCGCTTGCTCAGCTCGATCGCCTTGCCCGCGTCGCGCGCGGTCACGAAGTTCGGGCCGGTGGGCAGGACGTCGCCCTGGGCCGGGAAGAGGCCGTAGCGCGCGCGCTCGGTGAGCAGCACGATCGGCAGGTAGCCCTGCAGATAGGCCTGCTGATCGACCGCGAACAGCAGCTGGTGGGCGCGCACGGCGCGCAGGACGTCGGGGCCGAGATCGAAGGTGGCGATCTTCGGCGCGGGCGTGCCGCGGAGCTGGCGGGCGCCTTTGACCGCCTCGATCCCGCTGGTGGCGTTGAGGGCCAGGACGCCGTCCATGCGCCCGCTGCGGACGGCGTCGGCGATCTTGCGCGGCGTCGCCGGGCTCTGGTCGTCGACGCCGAGCACGCGCGAGCGGCCGCCGGCGGCGCGCATGGCACGGGCCAGGCCACGGCAGCGCGCGTCGAGGCCCTGGTTGCCGATCTGCTGGTTGACGCACAGCACGCGCCGCGCCCCGGCGGCCGCCATGCGCTTGCCGGACTCGAAGCCGGCCCGCTCCTCGGGCTGGCCGACGTGGGCCAGGACGCCGAGGCGGCGGTAGACGTCGCTGCCGGAGTTGATCGAGACGACGGGGATGCCGGCCTTGACCGCGCGGCGGATCGCGGGGGCCAGGCCGCGCTCGGGGATCGAGACGACGAGCCCGTCGGGGTGGCTGGCGACCGCCTGGTCGATCAGGGCCTCCATGCGCGCGAGGCTGTAGACGTCGGGCGCGCGGTACTGGACGACCACGTCCATCTGGCGCGCCGCGGCCTCGACGCCGTTGCGCACGATGGCCCAGAACGGGCTCGACGCCTGCCCGTGGGTGACCACGGCGATGCGCACGCCGCCGCTGGGGCGCGGCGACGTCGGTGGCACCTCGCCTGCCTGGTTGGGGGGGACCACGACGGTGCGCTCGTGCACGCGCGTCGTCCCGCCGCAGCCGGCCAGCAGGACCACGAGGAGCGCGAGCGCCGCTCTGGCGGTCGCGCGCCTCACGCCGGCCCCTGCGGCGAGGGGATCGTCGCCTCCAGGCGCGTGCCGGCGCCCGGAGGGCTGTCGATCGAGAGGACGCCGTCGACGACCGCGAGGCGGTCCTGCAGCCCGCGCAGCCCGCTGCCGGCGCTCGGGTCCGCGCCCCCGACGCCGTCGTCGGCGACGACCACCACGATGCCGCCGTTGCCGTCCCCGCTCAGCTCGACGCGCGCCTGCGCCGCGTCCGCGTAGCGCGCGACGTTGGTCAGCGCCTCCGCCACGACGAAGTAGGCGGCGGCCTCGACCGCCGGCGCCAGGCGCCCGTCGATCGCGCTCTGCACCTCGACCGGGAGCGGCGAGCGGTCGGCGAGCGCGGCGATGGCGGGGTCCAGGCCGCTGCGCGTGAGGATCGCGGGATGGATGCCGCGCGCAAGCTCGCGCAGGTCGCTGAGCGCGGCCTCCAGGCGCACCGCGAGCCCGTCGACCAGCGGTCCGGCCTCGGGGTCGGAGATCGAGGAGCGCAGCACGCGCAGCTCGAGGGCGAGCGCCAGCAGCTGCTGCTGGGCGCCGTCGTGAAGGTCGCGCTCGATGCGCCGGCGGGCCTCGTCGGCGGCCTCGACGATGCGCAGCCGCGACACGCGCAGGTCCTCCACGCGCGCGCGCAGATCGGCCTTCAGGCGCTCGTTGTCGATCGCCAGCGACGACGCCGCCGCGGCCGCCTCGACGAGCTCCGGGCTCGTGTCCAGCGCCGCGTCGTGGACGATCGCCGCCACGCGGCGCCCGTCCTGCTCGACGGCGGTCCACGCGCGCCCCGACCCCGGCTCGGGTAGCGCGACCGGGTGGCCGGCCTCGTCGACGAACGCCTCGCGGTCGGGCAGCCAGTAGGCGATGGCGACCGAGCGATCGCCCAGGCTCTCGGCCAGCAGCTCGCGCACCGGCCCACTCGGCGCGGCGCGCGGCGCCAGCAGCGCGCGGCCGATCGTGCACAGCACGCTGTAGAGCGCGTCGAGCGTCGCGATCACGAGCACCGCGGCCGCGGGGACGAACGCGAGCAGGACGAGTCCGAGGGCGGGGCCCAGACGCCACGGGCCCAGGTAGTCGATCGTGCCCAGGTCGGCGACGCCCTGCACGCCGAGGCTCAGGATCTCCGCCAGCAGCGCCAGCGGCACGAGCGCCACGACGCACAGGCCGGCGATCAGCAGCGGCTTGGTGGCCAGCAGCGCGACCATCCGCCACAGGGCGCGGTCGGCGAGGATCTCCAGCGAGCGCCGCCACGGATTGCCCGTCGTCGCGACGCCCGCCGGCACCGGCGGGATGTGGGTGCCCAGGAAGCGGTTGGCCGCACGGCGGTCGAGCCGCACGAGACGCCGGACGGCGGCCGCGGCCCCCAGCAGCAGCGGCAGCCCGATCCAGGCCACGCTCAGCGCGGCGCCGAGGACGAGCGCGAGCACGGAGAGCGCACCGAGGATCGCGATCGGGACGTTGACGACCAGGTAGGCCGCGGCGTGCGACGCGCGCTCGAGGCGCCGATCGAGGTCGAGCGCCGCGATCACGGGCGACCCTCCACGGACACGTTCCCCGAGCTGCTCAGCGCCTGGATGGCGAAGGGCGCGTCGGCCACCGCGTCGAGGCCGCGGACGCTCTCGCTCCCCGACGCGCTCTCCGCCTCGACCTGGTAGCGGCCGGGCGGCACCGACACGCGCACGGAGCCCTCGTTCGAGCGCACGGTGAGCTGCTGGGGCGCGCAGGCCGCGGCCGCGGCGATGTCGCCGCTCTCGGCGCGCGCCTCCAGCGAGAAGCCGCAGAAGCCGGCGACGTCGACGTCGCCGCTGCGCGTGGTCACGCGCGCCGATCCGCGATAGCCGCGGAAGCTCACGGTCCCGCTCGTGGTGCGGACCGTCACCGGGACGTTGTCGGGCACGACCAGGCGGTAGCTCACCGAGCACGCGCGCGGGACCGCGTTGGGGCAGCGCGAGCGCAGGCGCAGCTCGCCGCCGGCCACCGTCCGCTGCACGTCGGCATCGTGTCCGAAGGCGTAGCGGTCGGTGCGCTGCAACCCGAGCAGCGCGCGCGTGCCCGCCGCCGGTGATCATCACGTCGGCGTCGTCGACGTCGAGTGACACGCCGCTCAGCGACCCCCGCACGTCGAACGAGACCACCCGCTCGTGGCTGGAGGTGACGCTCGCGATCGCCAGGGCGGCCACCGCGCCGCCCACCACCAGCGCCGAGGCCATCACCACGATGCTCCAGCGCGAGATCCGCGTGGTGGTGGCCGGACCAGTCATGTCGGCACTCTAGTGGCGCATCGGCGTAGATTCCCGGCCATGAGCGGGACAGACGACCTGGGCGCCCCGGTCTCCTATCTCACCTTGGAGGAGGGCACGACGGTCTTCACCGCCGACGGCGAGGAGGTGGGCCAGGTCGCCCACGTGCTCGCCGACGAGGAGAACGACATCTTCGACGGGATCGTCATCTCCCACGGCCTGGGACGTCACACCTTCGCCGACGCCGAGCAGGTCGGCGAGATCCACGAGCGCGGCGTGGTGCTGATCCTCACCGCGGCCGAGGCCGAGGCGCTGCCCGAGCCCAGCGAGAACCCCGCGGTGATGCAGGACGACGCGGCCGAGCCGGACGGGTCGCCGGTGGCCGACAAGCTGCGCCGCGCCTGGGACCTGCTGTCGGGCAACTACTGAGCACGCCCCGCATGAGAAGCTGCCGGCGATGAAGGCGATCGTGTGGCACGGGCCGGGACGCATGACCATCGAGGAGCGCCCCGAGCCGAAGGAGCCCGGCGCGGGCGAGCTCGTCGTGCGCCCCGAGGCCGTCGGCATCTGCGGCTCGGAGGTGGAGGGCTACCTGGGCCACATGGGCAACCGCACGCCGCCGCTCGTGATGGGCCACGAGTTCGCGGGCGTCGTCGTCGCCGCCGGCGCCGGAGCCGGCGCGTGGGAGGGCGCGCGCGTGACGGTCAACCCGCTGGCCGGGTGCGGGCGCTGCCGGCTGTGCGCCGCCGGACAGGAGAACCTGTGCCCGCGGCGCACGCTGATCGGCGTCCACCACGACGGCGCCTTCGCCGACCTCGTCACCGCCCCGGCGGCCAACGTGCGCGCGCTGCCCGACGACGTCAGCGCGCGCATCGGCGCGCTCGTGGAGCCGCTGGCCAACGGCGTGCACGCGGTGCGCCTGGGGCTGACCGGCGACCCGGTGGCCCGAGCGGTGGTGCTCGGCGCCGGGACGATCGGCCTGATGACCCTCCAGGCGGCGCTGCTGTCGGGCATCGGGCACGTCAGCGTCCTCGAGCCCCAGGCGCAGCGGCGCGAGCGCGCGCTCGCCCTCGGCGCGCACGAGGCCTTCAGCGACGGCGGCGAGGCGCTCGAGGCGGTGCGGGAGGCGACCGACGGGCTCGGCGCCGACCTCGTCCTGGACGCCGTCGGCGCACAGGCGACGCGGGCCATGGCGCTCGAGCTCCTGCGCCCCGGCGCCCAGGCGGTCTACATCGGCCTCGCCGCCGACGACACGACGCTCGGCTTCCACGGGATCGTGCGCGGCCAGCTCGGGCTGCGCGGCTCCTACGCGTACACGATGGCCGACTTCGAGCAGGCGCTCGCGTGGCTGGCCGACGGGCGCGCTTCCGTGGGCGAGCTGCCGGCGGTGCAGCCGCTCGACGACGGCCCCGACGCCTTCGCGCGCCTCGCCGAAGGACCGCCGCCCGCGACGGTCAAGGTCTTCCTCGCCGGGGCCGGACGGGACGCCTGAGCGTGGGCGCGCTCGAGGGGCGCACCGCGCTGGTCACCGGAGCCTCGAGCGGGATCGGCCTGGCCACCGCGCTCGCCTTCGCCGACGCCGGCGCGCGCGTGCACGCCGCCGCCCGCCGCCCGGAGCTCATCGAGGAGGCGGCCGCCGGGCGCGACGTCGTCGCCCACCGCCTCGACGTCACCGATCGCGCCGCGGTCGGTGCGCTCGCCGAGCGCCTGGGCGCCGAGGGCCCGCTGCACGCGCTCGTCGCCGCGGCGGGGACGAACATCAAGGCGCGCCGTCTCGAGCAGCTCACGCCCGAAGCCTTCGACGACCTCATCGCGCTGAACCTCACCGGCACCTTCAACCTGATCAACGCGTTCCTGGAGGCGCTGCGGGCCGCGCGCGGCGACGTCGTGCTCATCGGCAGCGTCTCGGGGGCCTGGCCCGACCGCTCGGGCGCGACCTACCAGGCCTCCAAGGCCGCCGTGCACGCCTTCGCGCGCGGCGCGGCCTTCGACGAGCAGCACGGCGTGCGCTTCACCTCGATCATGCCCGGCTTGGTCGACACCGCGATTCTCGACAACCGCCCCGAGCCGCCGACGCCGGAGATGCGCGCGCGGATGCTGCACGCCGAGGACGTCGCCGCCGCCTGCCTGTTCGTCGTCTCGCTCCCGCCCCGCGCGCACGTGCCGGAGCTGACGATCCTCCCCACCGAGCTGCAGGCGCTCGGCCGGACGAATTGATGCGCCGCTACTGCTCGCGCTCGACGGCGGCCGAGGCCACGCCCGCGGCTAGGAGGCCGCCTTGGCCTTCGACCACTCGGCCTTGTGGACCCGCTTGGCGGCCTGGTACTCGGCCAGCGCCTGCGGGGAGTCCACGTCGCCGAGGGTCGGGTGCCACGGGACGAGGTCCTGGGCGGCCTCGACGCCGAAGCGCTTGGCCAGCACCGCGCCCAGCGCCTTGATCTTCATCTCGCCGAAGCCCGGCAGCGCGGCCAGGTTGGCGCGCAGCGCGGGGCCGTCGGCGGCGTCGGTCCACACGCGGGCGGCGTCGCCGTCGTAGGTGTCGCGCACGTGCACGGCGAGGTCGTGCACGCGCTGGGCCATCGCGCCCGGGAAGCGGTGGATGGCCGGCCGCTCGCGGAAGATGGGCTCGAGGTCGGCCTGCGCCAGCGTGTCGGCGTCGAGCGAGCCGAGCCGCTCGCGCAGCACGAGCGGCCCGGAGAACGCCTTCTGCACCGTGACCTGCTGATCGAGCGCGAAGCCGACCAGCAGGGCCATGGGGTCGGAGGCGATCAGCGCGTTGGCGTCGTCGGATTCGGTGAAGTGCAGACGATCGGGCACGCGACGATCGTACTCACCGCGCGTCGGAGTACGCGGGCTCCGCGTGGCGACGGTCGCCGTGCGGCTCGGCATGGTGCGCCGCCGCGGCCGGGCTGCCCGAGCGCAGCACGGTCAGGGCGACCACGATGGCGACGCCCACGAGCGCCGCGCCGATCAGGTAGGCGAGATGGAAGCCGCCGTTGAGCGCGGCGTCCACCGAGTCGCCGCCGGCGCGCAGCGCGTCGGTGCGCTCGCTCGCGAGCGTGGCCAGCACGGCGAGGCCGATGGCGCCGCCGACCTGCACGCTCGTGTTGATGAGGCCCGAGGCCAGACCCGAGTCGCTGGGCGTGGCGCCCGACATCGCGAGCCCCATCAGCGACGGGAAGCCCAGCCCGGCGCCGATGCCGATGAAGATCGTCGCGGGCATCACCTGCGTCGCGTACGTCGCGTCGACCGGCGTCTGCGAGAAGAGCAGCAGGCCGAGGCCGATCGAGACCAGGCTCACGAGCAGCATCGCCTTGGGGCCGTAGCGCATCGCCAGCGGGCCGGAGAGCTTCAGCGACATCGTGCCCATGACGATGGTCGAGGGCAGGAAGGCCAGGCCGACCTCGAGCGGGTCGTAGCCGAGGATGCGCTGCAGGTACAGCGCGCCGAGGAAGAACATCCCGAACATCCCGACCACGAGCAGCGCGATGACGACGTTGGCGCCCGAGACGTTGCGCGAGTGGAAGAGGCGCAGCGGCATCAGCGGGTTGGCGATGCGCGCCTGGCGCGCGACGAAGGCCGCCAGCAGGGCGATCGAGACGGCGCCGAGGCCGAGCGTCCGCGTCGAGCCCCAGCCCGACTCCGAGACCTGCAGGATGGTGTAGACGCCGAGCATCAGCCCGCCGGTGAGCAGCACGGCGCCCGGCAGGTCGGCGCCCGCCTTCAGCCCGATCCCCGGGCTGTCGGCCACCAGGCGGGTGGCCAGGAACGCGGTCACGATGCCGACCGGGATGTTGATGAAGAAGATCCAGTGCCAGTTGATGGCCTCGGTCAGCGCGCCGCCGGCGAGCAGCCCGATGGAGCCGCCCGCCGAGGCGACGAAGCCGTAGACGCCGATCGCCTTCGCCTGCTCGCGCGGCTCGGGGAACATCGTCACGATCATGCCCAGGATCACGGCGGAGGTCAGCGCGCCGCCGACGCCCTGGACGAAGCGCGCGGCGATGAGCAGGCCCTGGCTCTGGGACACCGCGCACAGCAGCGACGCGGCGGTGAAGACGGCCAGGCCGACCAGGAAGATGCGCCGCTGGCCGATGAGGTCGCCCACGCGCCCGGCCAGCAGCAGCAGGCCGCCGAAGGCGATCAGGTAGGCGTTCACGACCCAGGCGAGGTTGCTCTGGGAGAAGCCCAGGTCGTCCTGGATCGAGGGAAGGGCGACGTTCACGATCGTCGCGTCGATGACGATCATGAGCACGCCGGCGCACAGCACGTAGAGAGCGATCCAGCGCTTGCGGTCGTTCATGGTCTCGGCAGTCAACGGTCTCGGGCTCCTCGTCGTCGGTGGTCGTAGTTCAGACCAGCCGGCCGCCGGAAACTCATCGCAGCCGTGTGAAGGCGATCATCACCGCCGGCTCGCGGCCGTGGTTGTGCAGCGCGCGCAGCGGCAGCCCGACGAGCCACAGCACGGCGCCGCGCTCGAAGGTCCGGCGCGCTCCGCTCAGGCCCTCGAGCTCGATCCGGCCGCGCGCGACGACCACGAGTGCGCCGTGCCAGTCGGCCTCGTCATAGGCGCGTGTGCGACCGGGCGCGACGGCCACCCGGCGCACCTCGAAGCCCGTCTGGGATGCCACGGCCCGTACAACGGCCGCGCGCGAGAGAACTCATCGCGCGTGCCCGGTGCGGGCCGCCGTAGCGTCAGTCCGAGGACTTCTCTTGGCCCTCGCCGAAGTCGCGCCTCTCTCCGGGCGTGGTCTCCTCCTCGCCCTCCGCGAAGTCGCGCTTGGCGCCCGGCAGGCTCTCCTCTTCGCCCTCGGCGAAGTCGCGTTCGGGTCCTCGTGGCTTGGTCCTCTCACCTGCGGCGAAGTCGCCGCGGCCCTCGTCGGCCATGTCGCCCTCCAATTGGGGTGGGGCATGCGAGCCTACCTCGCGCCGCCGGCCCGCGCACAGGGCTTCAGAGCCGTCCCGCGCTGTTCAGCGGCCAGCAGCGGTACTTGACGACCCCGGTGATCGCCTGGTGGGGACCGGCCCCCGAAGCGGCTGTCGTCGGACTCGCCGCGGAAGTCGCCGCCAGGAACCAGGCGCCTCGGACCGTGATGGCCTGGGGCATCTCGCAGATGTCCTCGGTGCAGCTCCGCGCGTAGGGCTCGCTGATCGGGCGGCCGTTGCGGACCACGAGACCGTCGCGGAAGGCGATCGTGTCGCCCGGCCCGGCGACGACGGCGACATCGACAGGCCGGCATCGCGCGCGCCTGCTCATGGAGGCGCTCAGTTCCCCTCACCGCCGCGTCTGAACCCTGGCGACGGCCGCGCGCCCATACGATCGCGGGGTGACCACCTTCGTCTGGCGCGGTCGCCACGTCGCGTGGCAGCGGATGGGCGCCGGGCCCCCCGTCGTCCTCTGCCACGGGACGCCGTTCTCGTCGGCCATCTGGCGCCCCTTCGCGGACGCGCTCAGCACCGACCACACCGTCTACGTCTGGGACATGCCCGGCTACGGCGCGTCGTCGAAGGCCGCCGAGCACGCTGTCGACCTCGGCGTCCAGGGCGAGCTGCTCGCCGACCTCATCGCCGAATGGGGCCTCGACCGACCGCAGGTGATCGCCCACGACCTCGGCGGTGCCGTGTCCCTGCGGGCCCACCTGCTCCACGGCGCCCGCTACCGGTCGCTGATGCTCGTCGACGTCGTCGCGATCCCGCCCATCGGGTCGCCGTTCTTCCGGTTCGTCCAGGACCACCCCGGGCTGCTGGCGGACCTGCCCGCGTACATCCACGAGGCCATCGTCACCGCCTACATCCAGGCCGCGAGCCACCGCGGGCTGCGCGCCGAGGATCTCGACGAGCTCGTGGCGCCGTGGCTCACCGCCGACGGCCAGCCGGCCTTCTATCGCCAGATCGAGCAGACCGACGAGCGCTACCTCTCGGAGTTCCGCGCGCGCCTCGGCGAGATCGACATCCCGGTGCGCATCGTGTGGGGCCGAGAGGACACCTGGATCGCCCCCGACACCGGCCGGCGCCTGAGCGAGCTGATCCCGACCGCCAGCCTCCGGCTCGTCGACGGCGCGGGGCACCTCATCCACTACGACGCACCCGCGGCACTGGCCAGCGAGATGCGCGCGTGGCTGGCCTCCTCGGCACCGCAGGCGCCCGGCTCTACTCGGCCCTGAGCTCGGTCAGCAGGTGCAGCAGGGAGGCGCGCAGCGCCTCGAGCTCCTCCGGGCTCGTCAGCTGCGCCCAATGCTCCTCGACGCGCGCGGCGGTCGCGTGCGTGAGCGGCTTGACCGCCTCGCCGCGCTCGGTGAGGAAGACCAGCCGCGAGCGGCGGTCGTGCGGGTTCGGGCGGCGCTCGACGTAGCCCATGCCCTCGAGCTCGCCGACCGCCTGGGCCATCGTCTGCTTGCGCACCCGGGCGAGCGCGGCGAGCTCCGAGACCGTGATGCCCTCGGGCGGTACGAACGGGAAGACGTTCGCGTGCGCGGCGCGGATGTCGCCGAAGCCCGCCTCGCGATGCGCGGCGTGGATGTCCTCGGCGTAGTGCTGGTAGAGGAGCCGGAGCAGGAGCCCGATCAGGGGGCGGGCGGGGAAGGTTGTTTCCATGGGATGGACAGGTGACTGTCTACTTGCTACATTGGTCAGGCACCTGTCGATCGTAGTGGAACGGAGCCCCACATGACCACCCCACCCGATGCCTTTGCCCAGTTCGGCCAGACCCTGGCCTTCGCCGAGCGCGCGCTGACGGCCGTGCTGCGCCGGCACCTCGCCGAGCGTCAGACGACGCCCGAGACCTGGTACGCCCTGCAGCTCGTCGCCACCCGCGGGCCTGGCCTGGACCGCGAAGCGCTGAGCCGTGACCTCGAGGGCTCGCCGAACCTCGATGCCGACTCGACGCGCGAGCTGCTCGCCCGGCTCGAAGCCGACGGGCTCATCCGCGGCGACGCCGAGGTCGACCTGACGACCGCGGGCGAGGCCGTGCACCGCAGCCTGCGCGAGTCCATCGCCGGCCCGCGAAACCAGCTGCTGAGCCAGTTCGAGGTCGAGGACGTCGAGACGACCGTGCGCACGCTGCAGGCGATCACCGCGCGCGCCGAGGAGCAGCTCGCACTCGCCGCCTAGCCCCTCCATCAGGCCCAGAAACGACGAAAGGCCCTGGGAAACCAGGGCCCTTCGGATGAAGATTCCTTCGCGTACTCGAAGCCTCCGTCACGTCGTCTGCAGCGCGTCGAGCACGTCGAGCCGGGTCGAGCGGCGCGAAGGTACCAGCGCGGCGAGCACACCGAGCACGACCCCGAGCACGAGGACGAGCGCGATCGTGCCATAGGGAACGCTGAAGCTCAGCGAGGCGTCGGTCAGGCGGTCGATCGCATGGATCAGGCCCCATCCGGCGAAGAGACCGAGGATGACGCCGGTCAGCGTTCCCAGCGCGGCGATGAGCAGCGACTCGATGCGGACCATGCGCTGGACGAGGTGGTCCGTCATGCCGACGACGCGCAAGCAGGCCGAGCTCTCGCCGGCGCTCGATGATGGCCAGCGACAGCGTGTTGATGATGCCGATGAGCGCGATGACGACGCTCATCATCGAGCAGGCCGTCGACGGCCTTGATGAGGAAGTCGAAGATCGATCCGAAGAGCCGCCCGAGCGCATTGCCCTCCGTGGCGGTGACGTCGGGGCGGGCGTCGGCAAGGGCGTTGATCGCGTCCTTGGTCTCAGACTGCGCGCCGTCCCTGACGTCCATGAAGGCGACAGTGGGCGCCTTGTCGCCGACGACGCTCCGGAAGGTGCGAGCGTCGACGTAGCTTCCGAGCTGCGCGGCGTCGATCGAGTTGCCATCGAGTACGGCGGCGACCGTCAGCCGCTTGCTCTGCCCATCGCTGTTGGCGACCGTCACCCTCCGGCCGAGCTCGGCGCCCGGCAGGGAGCCGTTGAGCGCGATGGTTCCCGGCCCGATCGCGTCGAGAGAGCCTTCGACGGCCTTGACGTTGGCGACCTGCTGGATGGTCCTGATGTCACCGGTCGACAGGCCGGCGGCCTTGCCGTCGATGGTCACCGGCTCACGGCTGAACGGCGCGACGCGGTTGACGTCCTTGACCGCCTCGAACCGCTTCACCAGCGCCGGGTCGATCGATCCGCCCTTGCTCTCGATCAGGTAGTCCGCGCTGCCGAGGCTGTTGATCTCGGCGACGACGTAGTCCTTGAGGTTGGAGCCGGCCACCGTGACGAGCGTCACCAGGAAGACGCCGATGAGCAGCGCGTTGGAGGTCGTGGCGGTGCGCCGCGGGCTGCGGGCGATGTTGTCGACCGCGAGGCGCCCCTCCAGTCCGAGCCGCGCCGCCGCCGGGCGCATGATCCGCGCTGCCTGCACCGCGGTGTAGGGCGCGGCGACGATCGCGCCGACGAAGAGCGCCAGCGTCGCGAGGCCGATGATCACCGCCCCGCCGCCGAAGAGGACGCCGGCGATGCCCGCAACGAGCAGCGTCGTCGCGATGACCGCCCGCCTGCGCGGCAGCGTCGCCCCCTCGACCGCGGAGCTGCGCATCGCCTCGATCGGCTCCGTCCTGGCCGCTCGCCGGGCCGGGATCATCACCGAGGCGACGGTGATGCCCGTGCCCAGCACCAAGGGCTGGACGACGTTGCGCGGGGCGATCTTCAAGCCGCTGCCGGCGAGCTCTGCGCCGGCGGCCTTGAGGACCGCGATCAGCACGAAGGTCAGCGCGATGCCGACCAGCGAGCCCGAGCACGGAGCCCAGCAGGCCGAGGACCACTCCCTCCCAGCGCAGCATGCGCTTGATCTGCTTCGGCGTCGCCCCGATCGCCGACAGGACGGCGAGCTCGCGCATGCGCTGGGCCACGATGACGCTGAAGGTGTTGTAGATGACGAATCCGCCGACCAGCAGCGCCAGCAGCGCGAACGCCTGCAGGCCGTTGCGAAGGTAGCGGCCGACGGCGCCGATCGAGTCGCGCTTGTCCTCGAGGAACTGCGCGCCGGTCTGCGCCTCGAACCCCGGGGGCACCACTGGCGCGATCCGGGAGCGCAGCGCCTCCTGCGACCCGGCGCCGCGAACGTACAGCTCGTCGTAGCTCCGCTTGCCCGAGTTGAGCGCGTCGAACGCGCGCGAGGCCGGCAGGGAGACCGTGCCGTTCGGGTCGATCGAATCCGCATCGCCGAACTTGCTGATCCCAACGATCCGCGCCGGGTAGCGTCCGGCGAGCGTGAGCGTCGGGATCGTCTGCCCGAGCTTCAGATGCCGGTCCTTCGGCGAGCCCGCGGTCGATCACGATCTCGTCGGGCGCCGTGGGCGCGCGTCCCTGGGCCAGGTCGAGCGGGTTGAGCTCGTCGTCAGCGATCCACAGCCGCCCGACCGCGTTCGTCGCGAATGGCTTGCCGTTCGTGGCCGACGAAGCCGATGGCGCCCGTCAGCACGCCGCCGGTGGCTTCGACGCCCGGCGCCGCGGCGATCCGGTCGGCGACGCGCCCCGCCAATCTTGAGGTTCTGGGCTGCGCTCCCCGCCGTGCTCTTGGCGACGCTGCGGGGGACGACGGCGGCGTCCACGTTGCCGTACTGACGCTGTGCATCGCCCTCGAGGGACGCGATGACCTGATCGGCGACGAACCCCGTGGCCGCGAAGAAGGCGACCCCGGTGATGATCGCCAGCAGCGTCGCGACGTACCGGCTGCGGTTGTAGCGCACGCTGCTGAGGACGAGTGCCCGCAAGCGATCAGCCCTCGAAGCGCTTCATCCGGTCCAGGACGCGATCCGTCGTGGGGTCCGGCATCTCGTCGACGATCTGCCCGTCGGCCAGGAACAGCACGCGGTCGGCGTACGACGCAGCGTGCGGGTCGTGGGTGACCATCACGATCGTCTGGCCGTCGTCATCGACGGCCCTGCGCATGAACGACAGGACCTCGATGCCCGTCCGCGTGTCCAGCGCGCCGGTCGGCTCGTCGGCGAAGATCAGGTCGGGGCGCGAGACGAGCGCCCGGGCCACGGCGACCCGCTGCTGCTGGCCGCCCGACAGCTGGCTGGGGAGCCGGTCGAGCCTGATCGGCCATGCCCACGGTGGTCGACGAGCTGGTCGAACCACGCCTGGTCGGGATCCCGTCCCGCCAGCGTCAGCGGCAGGAGCATGTTCTCGCGCGCGCTGAGCGTCGGGATCAGGTTGTACTGCTGGAAGATGAACCCGAGGTGGTCGCGGCGAAGCAGCGTCAGCTGCGTCTTGTCGAGTTCCGAGATATCGGTCTCGCCGATGAACGCCGACCCCGCCGTCAGGCGATCCAGCCCGGCCACACACTGCATCAGGGTGCTCTTGCCCGACCCGGACGGGCCCATGATCGCCGTGTAGCGATGGGCCGGGAACTCGACGCTCACTCCGGCGAGCGCATGCACGGCGGCCGGGCCGCTCCCATAGGTCTTCGTCGCCGCGACCGCCCTGGCGGCAGCCGCGGCCTACCGCCATCGCCGGTGCTTCGGTCATGCAAGTCCTCGCTGTCGGATTCGGGCTAGCGAGGCTAGATACGTGTCGCGGCGCTGTCAGGGATGCATGCACGACTTGTGCACCGCCGGTGGGCTACCGGGCGTGCCGGCGCTCGACGCCGCCCG
Organism: uncultured Actinomycetes bacterium; assembly: GCA_963816845.1. Classification (GTDB taxonomy): domain Bacteria; phylum Actinomycetota; class Thermoleophilia; order Solirubrobacterales; family Solirubrobacteraceae; genus JAOPZW01. The sequence continues at coordinate 19,285 of CAWFMR010000046.1, forward strand.
AACGAGGGCGCTTAACGACGAAAGCCCTGCATGTGCAGGGCTTTCGGAGTAGCGGGGGCGGGATTCGAACCCGCGACCTTCGGGTTATGAGCCCGACGAGCTACCAGACTGCTCCACCCCGCGTCGCGGAGCTACACGATAGCAACTCGGGTGGGAGCCGATCAACCGGCGCGGCCCGGCGCGAACGGCGAGAATCCCGGCTCATGGCCCACGTCTTCGTCACCCGCCAGATCCCCGGCGACGCCCTCGATCGCCTCTCCGCCGAGCATGACGTCGACGTCTGGCCCGGCGACATGCCACCGCCCCGCGACGACCTGCTCGCAGGCGTCGCGGAGGCCGAGGGGCTGCTGTCGATGCTCGTCGACAAGGTCGACGCGGAGCTCCTGGACGCCGCCCCGAACCTCCGCGCGGTGGCGAACTACGCGATCGGCTTCGACAACATCGACCTCGAGGCGGCGGCGGCGCGCGACATCCAGGTCGGCAACACCCCGGACGTGCTCACCGACGCGACGGCCGACCTCGCCTGGGCGCTCATGCTCGCCGTCGCGCGCCGCATCGTCGAGGCCAGCCAGGACGCCCGCGACGGCAAGTGGCGCACGTGGGAGCCGCAGGGCTGGATCGGCGCCGACGTCCACGGCGCCACGCTCGCCGTCGTCGGCGCCGGACGCATCGGCCAGGCCGTGGCCAAGCGGGCCTCGGGGTTCGACATGGAGGTGCTGATGGTCGACCTCGGCGACGACCTGCACTCGGCGCTCGAGCGCGCCGACTTCGTCTCGCTGCACACCCCGCTCACGCCCGAGACGCGCCACCTCATCGACGCCGAGGCGCTGGCGCGCATGAAGCCGACGGCGATCCTCGTCAACACCGCCCGCGGCCCGATCGTCGACCAGGACGCGCTGGCCGAGGCGCTGCGGGAGGGCCGCCTCGCCGGCGCCGGCCTCGACGTGACCGACCCCGAGCCCCTCCCGACCGACCACCCGCTCTACGACACGCCGAACCTGCTCGTCGTCCCCCACATCGGCTCGGCCACGACCACGGCCCGCGCCGCCATGGCCGACCGCGCGGTCGACAACCTGCTCGCGGCCCTTGACGGCAAGCCGATGCCCTACGCCGTCCAGCCACCGGCCTGAGCACCACCCGCCGCCGTCAGATGAGGGTCGCGGTCGTCGACATCGGCACGAACTCGACACGCCTCCTGGTCGCCGACGTCGCAGACGACGGCAAGCTGACCGAGCGCGAGCGGCGCACGAAGGTCACGCGCCTCGGCGATCGGCTCGACGCGACCGGGGTGCTGAGCGAGGAGGCGATGGCGCGCGTGCTCGGCACCGTGCGCGAGTACCAGGGGGTCATCCACCAGCAGGGAGCCGAGCGGGCCGTCGCCGTGCTCACGAGCGCCGTGCGCGACGCCGCCAACGGCGAGGACTTCCTCGCACGCGTGCGCGAGCAGGGCGACGGGCTCGACGCGCGGGTCATCGCCGGCGACGAGGAGGCGCGGCTGACCTTTCGCGGCGCGACGAGCGAGCGCGCGGCAGGAGACGCGACGCCCACGCTCGTCATCGACGTCGGCGGCGGCTCGACCGAGCTCGTGGTGGGCAGCGGCGACGAGGTGAGCTTCCACGTCTCCACCCAGGCCGGCGTCGTCCGCCACACCGAGCGCCACCTCGCCACCGATCCGCCGACCCGCCAGGAGCTGCGCGCCCTCGCCGAAGACGTCCGCTCGATCTACGCGGAAGCGGTTCCAACGGAGGTCCGCCGGACGGCGGGCGCGGCCATCGCCGTGGCGGGCACCGCGACGTCCCTGGGAGCGATGGACCTAGATCTGGAGTATTTGTCGCCAGACCGCGTCCACGGTCATGTGGTGTCCCTGACCGCCTGTCGGAGGATCCTCGGGCGCCTCGCCGCGCTGCCCGAGGCACAACGCCGCGAGGTCCGCGGTCTGCACCCCGATCGCGCTCCCACCATCGTGGCCGGCGTGGTCATGGTCATCGAGGCCCTGGAGCTGTTCGGCCTCGATTCCACCGCGGTTTCCGACCATGACATCCTGCGCGGCGCCGCCCTGGAAGTGGTGCATCAGGCCCGCCCGAACGGCGAGGTGGACCGGACGTCATGAGCCGGATCGGCGCGAACGAAGCCGCAATTCGAGCAAGCCACGGCGCTCGCGAATCGCGCTTGGCGACGTGCGTCGCCCTACGCAGCATCACCACTTCTGTTGGCCCAACTGGACGTATGTTTGATGGCGCCGCGATGGTCCGACGGCGGACAATCGCAGCGCTGGCGAAGGGGTGCTCGTGCCGTCATGGCGTGCGTTCCCTGGCTGTCAGCCTCATAGGTTCGGGCGAAGCCGCATCGAATCGGCGCCTCCCGCCGCTCGGACCGTCGAACGGCCCCTTCATGGCACGTACCCCTGCCCGTCCTGTCGGGGCCAACTTTGGAAGCCGCCTCCGGGCGGCTTCCATCGTTTCAGGGGTCGCGAACGAGCTCGACGTAGCCGCGACTCGGCGTCGGCGAGCCCTCGTCGAGCCGGCGGAACCCGAAGCGCTCGTAGAGGGCCAGCGCCGGCGCGTTGCGCGCCCCCGTGCCGACCCGCACGCGGCGCCCGCCGGCCCGCGCCAGCGCGTGCGCGACGAGCGCCGAGCCCACGCCGCGCCGGAAGCAGGCGGGCGCCACGAAGAGCCGCGCGATGACCATCTCGTCCTCGCCGTGCTCGAGGCCGACGACCCCGACCACGGCGTCGCCCTCCTCGCACAGCCACAGCTCCTCCTCGGTGGCCTGGAGCGCGGCGAGCGTCTCGTGCAGCGGCGGTAGGTCCGGGTAGCCGATCAGCTCGGCCTCGATCGCGTACGCGGCATGCTGGACGGCCAGCACGCGCGTGGCGAGGGGCGTGTCGGCGAGGTCGGCCCTACGCCAGGTTCGATCGGCGGGGATAGACGACGTCGGGATCGGTGAGGACGTTGACGAGGGCCGGGGCGCCGGCGGAGAAGGCGCGCTCGAGCGCGGGCTTCAGATCGCCCGGACGCTCGACCAGCTCGCCGTGGCCGCCGAGCGCCTCGACGACCTGGTCGTAGCGGGTGCCCGGCCTCAGCTCGGCCGCCACCGAGTAGCCGTAGAGGAACTCCATCGGGTGCTTCTCGAGCGCCCAGATGCCGTTGTTGCCCATCACGGCGACCACGTTGATGCCGAGCCGGGCGAAGGTGTCGAACTCCATGCCGCTGAAGCCGAAGGCGCCGTCGCCGACCAGCAGGACGACCTGGCGATCGGGGTGGGCGACCTTGGCCGCCAGGGCGTAGCCGGGCCCGCTGCCCAGGCACCCGAAGGGCCCGGGGTCCAGCCAGCAGCCGGGCTGGTAGGTGTCGACCACGCGACCGGCGTAGGAGACGAAGTCGCCGCCGTCGCCGATCACGATGGCGTCGCGGTCGATGAGCTCGCCGAGGTCGCGGTACAGCCGCATGGGATGCAGCGGGGCGCGGTCGTCGTCGAGCTCGGCGCGCTCGGCCGCGCGCTTCTCGTCCTCGGCCGCCCGCAGCGTGCGGACCCACTCGCTCGTGTCCGCCCCGGGCGCGGCCTCGGAGCGCAGCGCGTCGAGGATCCCGGGGATCGATCCGTAGAGCTCGGCCGCCACCGCGCGCGGGTGCTCGCGCAGCGGCTCGGCGCGGTCGATGGCGACGAGCTCGGTCTCCTCGCCGAAGGACTGCCCGAAGCCCAGCCGGAAGTCCATCGGCACGCCGATGACCAGCGCGACGTCGGCGCCCTTGAGCCCGTTCGAGCGCGCCCGCGAGAAGAACAGCTCGTGGTCGGCGGGCACGCAGCCGCGCGCCAGTCCGTTGAGGAAGACCGGGATGCCGAGCTCCTGCGCGAGCGCGACCAGGGCCTCTTCGCCGTGGCCCCAGTACAGGTTGGTGCCGGCCATGATCACCGGACGCTCGGCGTCGCGCAGCAGCGCCGCCGCGCGCGCGACGTCGGGCACCGGCCCGGCCGCGGCGTCCGGCAGCGGGTCGGGCTCATCGGGCTCGGGCGCCTCGGAGAACACGAGGTCCATGGGGAAGTCGACGAAGGCGGGCCCGGAGTGCGGCGTGACCGCCGCCGTGAGCGCCTCGTCGACGAGGGCGGGGATCTCGGCGGTCGTCTCGGGCGTGGCCGCGAACTTCGTCAGCGGTCGCATGAACGGCACGTGGTCGAGCTCCTGCAGCGAGCCCTGACCCCAGCGCATCGCCGGCGCGCGGCCCCCGAGCACGAGCATCGGCGAGCGGTTCTGCTGTGCCGAGGCGACGGCGCTCATGCCGTTGGTCACGCCCGGGCCGGCGGTGAGGGCCGCCACGCCGGGCTGGCGGGTGACCTTGGCCCAGCCCTCGGCGGCGAAGGCGGCGGCTGACTCGTGGCGGACGTCGACGAGGTCGATGCCCTCCTCGCGGCAGCCGTCGTAGATCGAGAACAGGTGCCCGCCCGACAGCGTGAAGAGCTTGGTCACGCCGTGGGCCTTCAGGCGCTTGGCCACCAGCCGCCCGCCGTGAAGCTGCGTGGACTGCTCGGTCTCGGTGCTCATCGGCCGGACCCTATCGACAGATGTCACGCCCCTGTCGAAGCCGCTTGTGCGTCAGCGTACGCCCCGCGCACCATGGGGTCATGACCACGACGCTCGACCTTCCCGCGCCCAACGCGCCGAGCGGCTACCTGCTGCCCGATCTGGCCGACCTGGTCCTCGAGTTCGGCGCCTCCTATCCCCTGCTCGGCTACCTCGTCGCGCCCGACGAGGAGTTCGACGAGCCGACGGCGCTGGACCCCGTCATCTACGCCGGGCTGCTGCACCCCTGAGCTCGGCCTCGGCCTCGTCCAGCCACGCCGCGTGGGCGTCGAGGATGCGCCGCGCGAGCCGGTGGTTGATGAGCAGCACCCGCTCGCGGTGGGGTAGCTCGCGGGCGAGCGCCTCGGCCTTGTCGAGCGCGGCGTAGGACTCGGCGAGCGGCTCGCGCAGCGCCGCCAGCGAGCGCTCGAGCACCTCGGGGTCGACGTACTCGGCCGCGAGCAGGCGCACGATCGGCTCGCACTGGATGCGCGTGAACGCGCTGGGCTCGGCCAGCCACTCGCGCAGCGCCGCCCGGCCGGCATCGGTGAGCGTGTAGTGCGTGCGCTCGCGCGTGCGCCCCGGCGTGCGCTCGGCGCGCAGGAGGCCCAGCGCGGCCAGGCGCTTGGGC
>CAWFMR010000047.1:0-73408 GCA_963816845.1 uncultured Actinomycetes bacterium
GCCCTGCTCGAGTCGACCGGCCCCGCCGGCGACCACACGCCGTTGCACGTCCACCACCACGACGACGAGGGCTTCTACGTCCTCGAGGGCGAGCTCACGCTGTGGGCGGGCGACGAGACGCACGTCCTGCGCGCCGGCGAGAGCGTCTTCGCGCCGCGCGGCGTCCCGCACACCCTGCGTGTCGGCGATGGCGGCGCCCGCTGGCTCGTGACCTCCACCCCGGCCGGCTTCGAGGCCTTCGTCCGCGCCGTGGGCCGCACCGACCCGCAGGCGGCGCTGCCGAGCCCCGAGGAGCTCACGCGCATCGCGTCGCGGCACGGCATCGAGATCCTCGGCCCGCCCGGGATGCTCCCGAGCGAGCTGCAGGACCGCGCGGCGTAGGCGGTCGTCCGCTCAGCGTCTCGCGGCGCTGCGCGGCCAACTGCTCATCGAGGGAAGGGTCCGGCGCTGGGTCGGGTCCCCGGGCGCGGGAGTTTCTGCGCGGTTCGGGTGCGTGTCGTAACACCTTCCGAGGCCCGCGCAGGGGGTGGCGCTCTTGACCTGGATAGTCCTGGTCAATGAACCTGCGGCGCTCGGAGAGGTGTTGCAGAGACGCCGATTCCCGGAAGGCGCCGCCACGGAGCCGCGCGCGCCTCGACGGCCGGTGGCTTCATCCCTCGATGCGCATTGGCCGCGCAGCGCCGCACACGCCGCGCGGACGCCCTAGACGTCCAGACGCAGCAGGTCGTCGTAGCCCTCGCGGCGCACGACGACCCGCGCGTCGCCGTCGCGCACGAAGACGACCGGCGGGCGGCGCGCGCCGTTGTAGCTGTTGCGCATCGTGTAGCAGTAGGCGCCGGTGGCCGGCACCGCGACCACGTCGCCCACGCGCGGCTCGCGCAGCGCAACGCCGGCCGACAGCACGTCGCCCGACTCGCAGTGGCGCCCGACGAGGTCGACCGGCTCGCCGCCGCCCACGCGGTCGGCGACGGTCGCCTCGAAGCGCTGGCCGTAGAGCGAGACCTCGAGGTTGTCGCCCATGCCGCCGTCGACGGCCACGAAGGTCCGCGCCCCGCGCTTGACGGTGACGACGCGATAGATCGTCACGCCCGCGCGCGCGACCAGGCTGCGCCCGGGCTCGACGACGAGCCGCGCGGCGGACGGCAGGTGCTCGCGGGCCGCGCCGACGAGCACGTCGAGGTACTCGGCCACGCTGGGCGGGCGATCGTCGTAGGTGTAGCGGGCGCCGAGGCCGCCGCCCAGGTCGTAGACGGCGAACTCCCCGTACTCGGCGAGCGCCTGCACCGCCTGTCCGAAGGGCGCGGCGTCGAGGATCTGCGAGCCGATGTGGACGTGCAGCCCGTCGAGGCGCAGCCGGTCAGAGCCGCGCAGGCGCTCGATCGCCCGGCGCGCGTCGGCCGGGGCGAGGCCGAACTTCGAGTCCTCCTGGCCCGTGGCCACGGCGGCGTGCGTCTCGGGGCGCACCCCGGGGATGACGCGCACGAGCACCGCCTGCTCGCCGCGAACGAGCCGCTCCAGGCGATCGACGTCGTCGAGGTTGTCGATCACGACCGTGCCGACGCCGGCGTCGATCGCGCGCTCGAGGTCCTCGTCGGTCTTCGCGTTGCCGTGCAGGTAGATGCGCTGCGGGTCGACGCCGGCGGCGACGGCGTGCACGAGCTCGCCGGCGCCGGCGACGTCGCAGCCCAGGCCCTCGTCGGCCACCGCGCGCAGGATCGCCGTGCACGGGAACGCCTTGGAGGCGAAGATCGCCAGCGACTCGCCCCAGCGCGCGGCCAGCTCGTCGCGGTACTCGCGCGCCCGGGCGCGCAGCGCGCCCTCGTCGACCACGTAGGCCGGCGTGCCGAACTCGGCCGCGAGGTCGCGCAGCCGGCAGCCGCCGACGACGAGGTCGCCGCCGTCGTCGGCGTGCGCGCCCGGCGGGAAGAGGTCGACCACGTCGTTCATCCGCGCAGTTCACCATGCGACCATCCCGCGGTGCTTCGCGTCGCCGCCCTCGCCATCGCCCCGGTCAAGGGGATGCGGACCGTGCAGGCCGAGGCGCTCGAGCTCGTGGAGAGCGGGCCGGTCGGCGATCGTGCCTTCCACGTGCGCGAGGCCGACGGGGAGATCGCGCTGACGATGCGCAACCCGCGCCTCGTGCAGGTCGTGCCCAGCTGGGACGCCGCCGAGGGCGAGCTGGCGCTGGCGTTCCCCGACGGCCGGCGCGTCGCGGCGCCGGTGGTGCGCGGCGAGGCGGTGTCGACCGCCTTCTACGACGGGCGCGCGGTGCCGGGCCGCCTGGTCGAGGGGCCCTTCGCCGCCGCGCTCTCCGAGCACCTCGGGCGCGCCGTGCAGCTCGTCGCCAACGACGAAGGCGTCGTCGGCGGCGACGACCATCCGGTGACGCTGATGTCCGACGGCTCGCTGTCCGCCGTCTCCGACGCGCTCGACGGCGCGCTCGTCGACCCGCGCCGCTTCCGGATGACGATCGCGGTCGAGGGCGCCCGGGCGTGGGAGGAGGACGGCTGGGCCGGTCGCGAGGTCGCGATCGGCACGGCCACGCTGCGCGTCGCGGTCCCCACCGAGCGCTGCGTGGTGACGATGCGCGACCCCGACGACGGCCACGGCGACCTGCCGATCCTGCGCGCCCTCGCGCGCCTGCGCGGCAAGCGCGACGTCGCCTTCGGCGTGTGGTGCGACGTCGCCGCGCCCGGCGTGGTGCGGGTGGGCGACGCCGTCGAGCCCGGCTAGCCCGAGCGCCGCCGCGCCACCGGCTCGTCCGCCGCGGCCATGGCCACGTGCAGGGTCACCGGCTCGCTGCGTCCGCGCAGCGTCACCGTGCCGCGCTCGGCGAAGCCGCCGTGCCCGGCGCGCAGCAGCGCGCACGTCGCGTCGGTCACGAGCACGGTGTCGTTCGTCTCGCGCGTGAGGCCCTCCACGCGCGCCGCGGTGTTGACGGTGTCGCCGATGACGGCGAACTCGACGCGGCCGCCGCCGCCGATGGTGCCGGCCACCACCGGGCCGGAGTTGACGCCGATCCCGATGCGCAGCCGCCCGCCGTAGGCACGGCGCACGACCTCGGCGATCTCGAGCGCCGCCGCCACCCCGCGATCGGCGTGGTCGACGAGGTGCTCGGGCGCGCCGAAGACGGCGAGCAGTCCGTCGCCGATGAACTTGTTGGCGTGGCCCCCGTGGCGCACGAGCACGGGCACGACGAGCTCGTAGAAGGCGTTGAGCTCGGCGACGACCTCGGTCGCGCTGGCGTGCTCGGCGAAGGCGGTGAACTCGCGGATGTCCACGAAGAGGACGGTCACCTCGACCTCCTCGCCCTCGATCACGGTGCCCTCCTCGAGCACGCGCTCGGCGAGCTGCGGGTCGACGAAGGCGCCGAACGCCTCGCGCAGGCGCTCGCGCTCCTCGAGGCCCGCGACCATCTGGTTGAAGGACTCCGCGAGGCGACCCGTCTCGTCGGTGCCGAGCACGGGCACGCGGACGCCGAGGTCGCCCGCGATCACGCGCGCGGTCCCCTCGCGCAGGTCCTCGATCGGCTCGACCACGGAGCGTGCGAGCAGGGCCGAGAGCTCGAAGGAGAGCGTGAAGGCGACGACGAGCGCGACCACCACCCCGACGCCCAGCGCGCGCAGGCTCGGGTCCTCGGACGACAGGCCGGCGACCACGACGCCGGTGACCACGTTGATGACGGGCAGCCCCACGAGCAGCTTGCCGCGCAGCGCCACCGAGCGCTTGCCGAGGTCGGCGCCGTCGGGCAGGGCACAGGAGACGTCGGCCAGCACGGGGCGCATGGCCAGCTCGGTGACGAAGAAGCGCAGGAAGACGCCGTAGGCCAGCACGACCATCGCGCCGGCGGTGATGGCCAGGAAGCTCAGGAAGGTGCCGTGGAGCTCGAGCGTGATGTAGATCGAGATCGGGATCGTGTTGAGCACGACCGGGATGCCGCGCCCGAAGCGCAGGAGGTCCACGGGCAGCCCGGCGAGCGCCGACCACGCCGCGAGTGCCGTGTCCGGCGTGCGCTCCCCGCGCAGCCAGCGGTCGGCCGGTCGCACGAGCCGGTAGCCCAGCCACAGGGCGGCGCCGACCTCGATGGCGACGAGGACCGCCGACACCGCGAAGATGCGCCAGAACGTGCTCAGCGAGATGTCGACGTAGAGGTTGAGCAGCAGCACGCCGCCGCCCACCACGAAGCACGAGAGCAGGAAGACGAACGCGAGCACCACGCGCGGGTAGCGCGGGCCCAGTCGCTCGTACAGGCGCTGGAGTGGGGCCCTCAGCATCGCCCTGGATCCTCCCAGGCGCGCGGGGCGGCCCGCTCAGCCGCCGAAGGTGCGTCGCGCCGGCGGGGGCGCGGCGCGGCGCCCGCTGAAGGCGGCGGCCGCCTCGGGCAGGCGGTGCTCGCCGCAGAACAGCGTGCGCCCGACGACGATCACGGGCAGGACGTCGGCGCCCTGGGCCAGCAGACGCAGCGCGGCCTGCTCCATGGGGCCGTCACGGCGCAGCTCGCCGGCGGCGCGCAGGCACTCGTCCAGGCCCAGGTCCGCCGCCGCCGCCGCCTCGGCCAGGATCTCGGGGTCGTCGACGTCGTAGCCGCCGCAGAAGGCCAGGCGACTGGCGGCGAGCACGAACTCCGCGGCGCGGCCGTGCTCGGCGGCGAGGGCGGCGACGCGCATGGCGCTGCGCCCGGCCGCCGCCTGCGCCTCGGGCCACACCAGCGGCATCTGCAGCTCGTCGGCGCGCTCCTCGACGGCCCCGCGCTGCCCGGCGAGGTCGCGCGCGCCGGGCAGGGCGTCGCCGACGGCCGGCTGCCAGCGCACCTCGGCGAAGCGCCGATCGACCCGCTCGGCGGCCAGATACGTCCACGGCGAAGCGAGATCGAAGAAGAAGCTCACGCGTGGGCGTGCAGGAGGCGCATGCGCCTCCGCACGAGCGGCACGCCGCTCGGCCAGTGAGATCAGTTCACCCATGTCGTTTCGCACCCCTGAACACTCGATCGGTCATGGGCTGCAACGCAGCCGGGCGGCGAACCTTGCGCCTTATCGATGGACCAGAATTTCTGGCGAACATATGTCGAGAACTGGACCATCAGGGTGTGCACAGGTTCCGGTACGTGGTCTATCGTTGACGCCGCCGGGCAGGCGTCCGCCGTTCCCCCGCTATCAGGAGACGCCCGCCATCGCCACCACACCGCCCCCCAAGCGCCACCCCTACAACCAGTGGGCCCCGGACGCTCGGGCGCTGGACCTGGTGGGCGACAAGTGGACGCTGCTCATCGTCCGCGATCTGGCCGGAGGCCCGCGGCGCTTCGTCGAGCTGCAGCGCGTGCTGCCGGGCATCTCCACCGAGCAGCTGCGCTCGCGGCTGAACCGGATGGTGGCCGACGGACTGCTCACGCGCCAGCGCTACCGCGAGGTTCCCCCGCGCGTGGACTACGAGCTGACCGAGCGCGCCCGCGACCTGCTGCCCGTGGTCGGCGCGCTCGCCCGCTGGGGCTACCGCTGGGCCTGGGGCCCGCCGCGCCCGGGCGAGGCGATCGACGTCGGCGCCATCCTGCGCTGTGCCCCGGGTCTCGCCGCTCCGCTGGGGCTGCGCGGCACGGTCGAGCTGCGGATCGCCGACGGGCCGGGCTCAGGCGTGCACGTCCTGCACGTCGAGGACTCGAACGTGACCTACGAGGAGCGCAGCGCGCCCGAGGCCGACGCGCGCATCGAGGGGCCCGAGCGCGCGTGGGTGGAGGCCTTCGGGCTCGACGCCTCGCGCACCGAGCTCGAGATCTCGGGCGACACCGCCATCGCCGAGCGCCTGCTCGACTTCCTCGCCGCTGTCGCCGTGCGCGCCGCGGCGGTCGCCTGACGCCCGGCTAGCGAGCTCCGCGCGCCAGGCGGCGCGAGTCGATGCGGTACGTCACCGCCCCGCTGCCGCGCGCGAGGGTGACGACGTAGGGCTCTGAGAGCGACCACCCGCCGTCGAAGCCCCCGAAGACGTCGTTGGCGCCGGCGGCGTACCCGGCGTCGAACGCGGCGCGGATGCTCCGCGGCGAGGAGCCCGTGGCCTGCAGCGCCCGGCCCTCCTGCAGGCCCGCGGCGTGGCCCTCGCGGACGCCGGCGTCATGGCCCGCATGGGTGTCCGCGGTGGCCCGGCCCAACGCGAAGCCGCCGGCCGCGAGGGCCGCGCCCGCGACGACGGCGACGACTCTGCTCCACATACGAACGAGGCTAACCGCGCGGGACCGCGGCCGCCGGGGCGCCGCGACCTAGTCCATCCAGGCCCGGCCGATGGCCTCCACGTGGCGGCAGTCGGTGCCGCAACAGCCGCCGAGCACCGAGACCGCGCCCAGGCGCGGGCGCAGCGCGCTGTGCTCGGCGCCGAGCGCGGCGGGATCGCCCTCGTCGAGCTCCTGCGCGTCGTCGAGCTCGGCGTGGCTCTTGGCCGACGCGTTGGCCCGCAGGCCGCCGATCCGCTCGCGCCAGGCGCCGTCTTCGGCGAGGACGTCGGCGAAGTGCGACGGGTGCGCGCAGTTGATCATGAAGTAGGCGACCGACCCGCCGGTCTCGGCGTCGACGCGGTCGATGGCGGCGCGCAGCGACTGGCCGTCGGGCAGGCGCCCGTCGGTTTCGAGCGTGAACGAGATCACCGCAGGGACGTCGTGCGCGCGAGCGGCGCGCGCGATGCCGATGGCCTCCTCGGCGTTGGTCATCGTCACCGCGGTGACCATGTCGACGGCGCTGTCGGCGAACGTCGCGACCTGCCGGCCGTGATAGGCCTCGGCCTCGCCGGGTGACATCAGCGCCCCGGGGTCGTAGCCGTCGCCGCGCGGCCCGATGACGCCGTTGACGACGATCGGCGTCCCCTTCGCCTCGCCGGCGGCGCCGATCTCCTCGGCCAGGGCCACCGCCGACCGGTTGGCGGCGTCGAGGTCCTCGAGCGAGTAGCCGAGCTGTCCCGCCCAGTCGGGGTTGGCGCGCCACGTCGCGGTGTCGAGGACGAAGCCCACGCCGCGCTCGCGGGCGAGGGCGAGGTAGGGCGCGAAGTAGGCGCGCAGCTCGTCGCGACCGCCGGCGTCCCGGAGCAGGTCGAAGGCGGCGAAGCAGGGCAGATCGAGCCCGCGGTGGAAGATCAGGGTGGTCTCGAGGCCGCCGTCGGCGAGGAACGGCCGGGCGGCGTCGAGCTGCGGGAGGCGGTGGCGATGACGCATCGGACGACCTTGCCAGAGCACGCCCTCCCACACTGTGTGGGAGCACACGCAAGGCGCGCGAGCGGTCTCGCACTGGACGACGACGTTCGACGCGGACCCCTTACGCGGCCGCCAAGCTATATGCATTACGCATGCATATTCTTCTGCGTTGGGGCGTCGTCGGCGCAGCAGTGGTCTTGCTCGCGGGCTGCGGCGGCGGCGCCTCCCACCCCTCCCCCGCCGGGCCCGCGAGCGAGGTCTTCGCCGCAGGCACGCCGATGGTCGTCGTCCCGCAGCCTCGTCGGCCGCCGTCAGGAGGACGCGCACCGGCTCGTCGACCGCGCGGGGCTCAAGCTGCGCTGGACGGGCTTCACCGGCAAGCTCGGCAACGGCCGCTACAACGTCTCGTGCGTGAAGGTGCTCAGCCAGTCCCCTGTGGCGGGCGAGCGCCGGCCGCGCGGCGCGAGCATCTCGGTCATCGAGACCGCCTGCCACACGCCGACCATGAAGCCCTATTCGATGTTCCGCGAGGAGCCGAAGCGATGACCGAGTCACCCCGTGGCGTCTGACGAGCGCACCGCCAACCTCCTGGGCGCCCTCGCGCTGACGCTCTCCGACCGCGCCGCCGCGGCCGTGCAGGCCGACGCCGGGCTCGCGAGCAGCGACGCTGCCGCGCTCGTCACCCTGCGCAACTACGCCGAGGGCGAGCCGCTGGACCTGCTGCGCCGCGCGCTCGCCCTCTCGCACCCCGGCGTGGTGCGCCTGGCCGACCGCCTGCAGGCGCGCGGGCTGGTCGAGCGCCACCGCAGCGACCGCGACGGGCGCGCCGTCGCATTGCGCCTCACGGCCGCGGGCCGCCGCGCGGCCGACGCCGCCCTGGCCGCGCGCGCCGACGCCATCGACGCCGCGCTCGACACGCTCGACCCCGGCCAGAGGAGCGCCCTGGCCCCCATGCTCGAGCGGATGCTCGGCGCCCAGACGACGGACTCCACCGCGAGCCTCGTCATCTGCCGGATGTGCGACCCCGACGTCTGCGGCCATCCCGGCCGCTGCCCGGTGACGCAGGCGGCGATCGCCATCGCGTAGGCGTCAGACTCCACGAGGTCGCCCATGGACCTCTGGAGCCACGACCGCTTCACCTTCCCGCTCCCGGCGACCCACAAGTTCCCGCTGACCAAGTACGCGCGGCTGCGCGCGCGCCTGGAGGCCGACGGCATCGCGCGCCCGGACGAGATCCACGAGTGCGAGCCGGTGCCGTGGGACTGGATCGAGGCGGTGCAGCAGCGCGCGCTGGTCGAGCGCCTGCGCGCCGGCACGCTGTCGGTGCGCGAGCAGCGCGGGCTCGGGCTGCCGTGGTCGGCGGCGCTCGTCGAGCGCGCGCGGCGCACGACGGCGGGGACCGTCGCCGCCGCGCGGCGCGCCCTGGCGCGCGGCGTCGGCATGAACCTCGGCGGCGGCACCCACCACGCCGGCTACGACTTCGCTCGCGGCTACTGCCTGTTCAACGACGTGGCCGTGGCGCTCGCCCGCGTGCGCGCCGACGGCGACGCCCGGCGCGCGCTGGTCGTCGACTGCGACGTCCACCAGGGCGACGGCACCGCGCAGGCCCTCGCGGCCGACCCCGACGCATTCACGGTGTCGCTGCACGGCGCGCGCAACTACCCGTTCCAGCGCATCCCGTCCGACCTCGACGTCGACCTGCCGAGCGGGACGGGCGACCGCGACTACCTGCGAGCCCTCGACGACGCCCTCGACACCGCGCTGCCCCTCGCCCGCCCCGAGGTCGCCTTCTACCTCGCCGGCGCCGACCCGTTCGAGGGCGACCGCCTGGGGCGCCTGGCCCTGACCAAGGCCGGGCTGCGGGCCCGCGACGAGCTGGTCGTCGAGCGGCTGCGGGCCGCGGGCGCGGCCGTCGTCGTCGTCCTCGCCGGCGGCTATGCCCGCGACGTCGCCGACACGGTCGACATCAACGCGGCGACCGGCGGCGGTGGTCGCCGCGGCGGATGGTGCGTGATGGCCGCCGCAGGCGCAGCCGCCCGCGGCCTGCCGCGGGCGTGTGTGGCCAAGGCATCGAGGGGCGGGGAACGCGGCGCGCGCTCCGGCTGGTTGCGCCCGCGGGCGAGCCCACTCCCCTCGGTGATGCAGTTCGTCCCGACGCCACGCGAAGCGGCGCCGCGCGCCGTCACGGCTTGGCGTAGTCGGCCGCGCCGATGTGCGGGAAGGGCGACGTGTTGCCCGGGGGCCAGGCCGGCGGCTGCTGCACGAAGCACGAGGGGTCGTCGCTCGTGTCGGGGACCTGCGTCATCCGCTCGCCGCCCGCGTTCTTGCAGTCGAAGTTGCCGAACATCATGTACCTGTCGCGCTTCTCGCCGGTGAGCGCGTCGGGCGCCGGATAGGCGTTGCCGCGCGAGGCCGCCGGGCGCTGCGGGTACATGCCGACCGTCTCGGGGCCGACCGGGCCGAACTGGCGCAGGTAGTGGCCCATCTCGTTGTCGGTGACCGTGGGCACCGTGTCGGCCAGCGCCGCCGCGCCGTTGTAGATGAAGTCCGACGTCGTCAGCTGGTGGTACTCGAGCCATTGCAGGATCGGGTTGAGCTGCTCGAGGAAGGGCTGCGTCTGGGCCAGCAGCGGCTTGGCCTGCGTCAGGGTGTCGCGCAGGGCGGGCAGCCCCGTCTTCGACGCCGTGATCAACGGGTCGAGGTTGACGAACAGGTTGCGCAGGTCGGGCGCCAGGGCGCGCACGTCGCGCAGCGTCGGCGTCAGGTCGCGCGCCGCCGGGCGCAGGTCCTGCACGAGCGGGTCGGTGTCCTTGGAGAAGCTCTCCAGGCGCTGGAAGGTCGCCTTGGACTCGTCGAGGAAGGTCGGGAAGATCCGGAAGGTCTGGGCCAGCGCCTCCTGCTGGCGCGAGGTGGCGTCGAACGTGTCGCCCGCGTTGACGATGAGGTTGTGCAGCTGGCCCTCGTCCTGCGTCAGCGCGCCGAAGACCTGGCCGGTGCCGCGCACGAGGCCCGAGACCTGCTCGGCCTGGCCGTCGAGCACGGTGAGCAGGTCGTTGCCGTCGTCGGCGAAGGCGGGCAGGTTGCCCAGCGCGTCGTTGAGGTCGCGCCCGCGGCCGGCGACCGCCTTGGAGAGGTCCTGCTGCCAGGTCTGAAAGCTCTTGCGCGTCTTGGGATCGAGGGCCTGGAAGATCTCGTCGAGCTCGACCGTCTTGGCCACGCGCGCATCGCCGAGGAAGCCGCCGTCGGGCACCGTCCCCGCCGCGCGCTTGTTGCCCGGCGTCATCTCGACGTAGGTCTCCCCCAGCAGCGTCTTCTGGCGCAGGATGGCGCGGGCGTCCTTGGCGATCGGGGCGTACTTGCGGTCGAGCTCGATGGTGGCCACGGTGCGGTTGGGATGCGCGGGGTCGATCGTCTTGTCGCGCACCTTGCCGACGCTGACGCCGGCCACCCGCACGTCGGCCTCCAGTCCGAGCTGCGTGGCCTCCGGGAAGGCGACCTTGACCTGGTAGCCCTTGGGCTTGAGCGGGATCGGCCCGCCGAAGCTGAGCCACAGGAAGAGCAGCAGGCCGAAGCACGACAGGGCGAAGAGCACCATCGTGGCGATGCGGGCGAGCGAGGGGGCGTGCTTCTGCATCTCAGTTGGTCCCGCAGATCTTGGGGTCGGTGAGGGCGGGCAGCAGCGTCTGGTTCAGCGGCGGGTTCTCGCTCGTGATCGACTTGAAGACGCTGCAGGTGCCACCCAGCGTCACCGGGCGGAAGGGCCCGTTGGCGTCGGAGGTCGAGAACAGCGCGGCGCCGTTGTGCTGCAGCCACGCGATCCAGAAGAGGTAGCCCTCCTCGCGGCCGTCCTTGCTCGGGTCCTCGCGCCCGTTCGGGTTGTAGCCGACGAGGTTGAAGAGGTGGTTGAGCACGGTGAAGGAGCTCGTCAGGTCGGGCGTGGCGGCGGCGAGCTCGTTGGCGGGCTTGGTCGTCGAGCGCACCACCGGCCGCGCGTCGCGCACGAAGGGCCGGATCTGGCTCTGGACGATCGGCGCTGCCTCCTTGGCGAAGGGCTGCACGGCCCCGTTGGCGCGGTTGAGCGCCTTCAGCGCCGGCTGCAGGTGCACGGCGGCCGGGCGCAGCGTCTCGGCGAACCGCTGCACGCGGCCGAGGGTGTCGGTCGTCTGGCGCAGCGCGCCGGGCAGGTCGCCCACCGCCTGGGTGACGTTGGCCTGCTCGGAGGCGAAGGAGCGGAAGACGGCGGAGGAGGAGTCGACCAGCGCGGCGAGGTCGTCGCTCTTGGTGGCCAGCTCGTCGTTGAGGTCGCCGAGGGAGTGCACGAGCCGGCTGAGGTTCTGGTGGCGCTGGGCGACCAGGCCGTTGACGCGGGCCAGGTCGCGGTGCGTGGGCTCGAAGCGGCGGAACACCTCGCGCAGGTCGTTGCCGCGCCCCTTCAGCCCGCGGCCGGCGCCGTCGACGAGCAGCGTCAGGTAGTCGCGCGTGTCGGAGTCCAGCGAGGCGAGGATCTCGTCGGGGTTGACGTCGGGCAGCGTGTTGGAGACCGGCAGGGTCCACCCGCGCTTGGCCAGGGGGGCCTTGTCGGTGCCCGGGTCGAGCTCGATGAACATGTCCTTGAGCCCGGTCTTGGGCCGCAGCAGCGCGGTGGCGTCGGTGTGGACGAGGTCCTTGTACTCGGGGTCGAGGGAGAGGGTCACCACGGCGTGGCCGTCCTTGAGCCCGACCTTGGTGATGTCGCCGACGCGCACGCCCGAGACGCGCACGGTCTGGCCCTGGCCCGGCGTGACGGCCTGGGCGGTGGAGAACGCGGCCTGCAGCTGGAACGGCTTGCCCTCCCAGGGGAAGCGCATCCGCTGGTTGTGCACGATGTAGCCGCCCACGAGGGCCGCGACGAGGGCGAGCCCGACGACCGCGCCGAAGTGCCCGGCGTGCTTGCGGATCGCCGTCTTCACTTCGTCAGCTCCTTCACGGTGGCCGGCACGTCGGAGACCTTGAGCGAGGAGCCCTCGGCCTTGAGGTCCTTGCGCAGCCAGTCGACGGTCTTCTGCAGGGCGTCGGCCCTGGCGGCGGCCGACGGCTGGGCCAGGTCGAAGCCCTGCGGCGCCGCGTCGGGCACGGTGCGCAGGTCCGGCGCCTGCTGGGTCTCGCACGGAACGTCGGCGCGCAGCGGCGGGCGGGCGTGGTTCTTGGGCGTCGGCGGGTTGACGCCCTGAAGGGGCTGCCCGGTGAGGAAGAACTTGTCGGTCCCCATCGGGTAGGCGAACTTCGGCGTCGTGAGCATGACGCGGAACCACTGGCCGTTGGCGTCGCCCGAGCGGCTCTCGCCGGCGAGGCCGGGCAGCGGCTTGGTCGCCTCCTCGTACACGGGGCCGCGGGCGGGGAACGTCTTGTCGTCGATCTTGTCCTTGGTCCAGGGCAGGATCACGTCGTTCTGGCAGCTCGAGGCCTGCGAGAGCTGCGAGTAGAGGGGCACCGAGCGCTGGTTGAGCGCGGTCAGGGCGGGCACCAGCGGGCGCAGGTCGTGCGAGAGGCCGCGCAGCTCGGGCTTGGACACGAGGCCGCGCGCCTGCTTGACGAAGGGCATGCTGGCGTCGATCGCCGGCCCCGACGAGCGCACGGCCGGGCGCGCCGCCCGGATCAGGCCGCGCACGGCCGGGAACGAGCGGTTCAGGGCGCCCAGCGCGGGCATCGCCGCGTTGAGCGTGCGCGGCAGCTCGCCGACGGCGGCCGAGAGCTCCTGCTCGCGCGCGGCGAAGGCGCCGGCCGTCGTGTCGAAGTCGGTGACCAGCGACTTGAGCTGCTCGCGATTGCGGTCGATCGCCTCGGCGGTGACGCCGGCCCTGTCGATGTAGCGCCCGAGGTCGCCCGGCTGCGTGCCCTGGGCCGCGTCGGCGACGATCGCGCTGTCGCGGTAGGCGGGCTTCCAGTAGGGGATCGACGCGTTGTAGCCGCGGCCGCCCTTGCCCTTCAGGCCCGAGGACAGCTCGCGCAGCAGCGCCTGGAGGTCCTTGCGCGTCGGCGCCTGCAGCGCGCTGAGGACCTGGTCGAGCTGCACCGGGGCGCTCGTCTGGTTGATCGGGAGGCGATCGCCGTCGTGCAGCGCCGGCGCCGAGGGCGAGCCGGGGCTGACGTCGACGAAGAAGTTGCCCTCCAGGAAGATGCGCGGGCGGATCTTCATCGTCGCGTCCTTGTGCAGCGGCAGGCCCTTCTTGTCGATGCGCATGGTCACGAGCGCGGCCTGCTTGCCGTCCTCGACGTGGCTGATCCCGGTGACCTTGCCGACGTTGACGCCGGCCACGCGCACCGGCGAGCCGCTGCGCACGCCGTTGGCCGACGGGAAGACGGCCTGCACCGTGTAGTGGTGCTTGAACGGGATCTCCTTGGTGAAGCCGAAGTAGGTCACGACGGCGAGCACCGCGAGCGTGAGCAGTCCGGCGGCGAACGGGGGCAGGCCCTTGCTGCGCTTGCGCCTCATGGCTGCGGCCTCGCGATGTCGACGCCGTGGCCGCCCGGGCGGTCGGTGAACGTCTCCCCGGCCGGCACGTGGTCGGGGTTCAGGCCGTGGCCCTTGCCCTCCTTGTCGAACTGCGCGTAGGTCGGCCCCAGGCGCCCGGTGACCGGGAAGCGCTCCGTGACGGCGCCCTGGTAGGGGTCGCCCTTGACGCTCTTGTCGCGCAGCGGGTTGTAGGCCTGGATGTAGCCGGTCTGGCCGGCGCCGCAGTCGGCGTTGCCCTTCTCGTCGATGGCCGGCGCGTAGACGTTGTTGTGCACGTACTGGTCGGCGCGGCTGGGCAGCGCGCCCTGGCCGTGGGCGAACTCGTTGGCGCCCGACGAGCCGATGCCGTCGGTCCCCGGCGTCTGCGTGGCCATGTTCAGCAGCGCGCGCTGCGAGGACCCGGTGTCGTCGGGAGCCGACAGGTGCTCGGCCGCGAAGGTCCAGAAGATGTTCCAGGAGTTGCAGACCGTCACGTACGGGCCCAGGTAGCGCAGCTGGGGCTGCAGCGTGCCGACGGTGGCCGTCAGGCCGCGCAGCGAGCCGACCGTGGTCGGGGCCTTGACGAGGCTCCTCGAGGGCGCCGAGCGCGCCCTGCAGGTTGTCGTTGAGGGCGACCGAGCGCCGCTGCACGGGGGTGCCGACGCGCAGCGCGGAGTTGACCGTCGGCAGCGCGCCGCGCAGCTCGGTCGTCGCGGTGTCGAGGTCGCGCGACAGCGCGGCGGTGTGCTCGAGGAACGGGCGCTGCACGCGCAGCGACTCGGTGCCGGCGCGCAGCGTCGGCGGGCTCTCGGAGATCGTCGACTTGAGCGCCTGCGGGTCGCGCGAGATCGCGTCGAAGGTGTTGGCCATCGTCGTGAAGAGGTGCGCGTTGGTCTTCGAGACCGGCGCGACGATGCGCGCGGCGTCCCCGAGCTCCTTGAAGAACGAGGGCAGCTCGGTGCGCGGCGCGGACAGGTTGGCCATGACCGAGCCGAGGTGGCCGAAGAGCGGGGGCGCGACCTGGATGGTCTGGTTGAGGTCGGCGCCGCGGCCGGCGAGGGCGTCGCCGAAGCCCTGCAGGTTGCCCTGCGACGCGCGCCGGGTCGGCTCGTCGAACATGTTGTAGAGCTCGTCGAGCTCGACGGGAACGGACGCCTGGGTGGCCGGCATGGTCGCGCCGTCGGCGAAGACCTTCTTCGAGCGCCCGGTGTCGAGCTCGACGTACTTGAGCCCCAGGGCCGAGCGCGGCCGGATGACGACCTTCGAGTCGACCGGCACGGCGCCGGCCTTCTTGTCGAGCTTGAGCGTGAGGCGGGCGCCGACCTTGTGGTTGGGCAGCATCACCGGCTGCATGTCGGTGACGACGCCGACACGGAAGCCGCCCGAGCGGACCTCGTTGCCCTTCACGAGGTTGGCGCCGTTGGAGACGAGCACGTCGAGCTGGCGCGTGGGCACGAACGGCAGCCCGTTGTTGGCGTTGTAGGCCAGGAAGACGGCCACGACGATGACGAGCGTGGTCACGGCCCCGACGAGCACGGGGTTGGCGACGATGGAGGCGTTGGATCGGCGACCGCGCGGGCGAGTCATGGCTTCAGCAGGTAGTCGAGGAGCTTGGTCTGGGCCTGCGGGTCGCTGCTGGTCTTCGCACCGAGCTTGGGCAGCGGCAGGACCGGCGAGGAGCCGCCGCGATCGTTGCCGCCGGTACCGCCGACGCCGGGCAGCGGCGGCAGGTCGATGGGCGGCACGCCGGGGACGGTGGGCGTCGGCACCGTCGGCGTCGTGGGGGTCGGCACGCTCGGCAGCGACGGGGTCGAGGGCGCGGCGGGGGTCGCGGGGGCCGACGGCGCGGGCGTGTCGACGGGCGCCGGCACGGCGGGCAGCGGCAGGTCGTGATCGCCGCTGGCGCGCTTGGCCGCCCCGCGGTCCTTGGCGTCCTGCGCCGCGCGCTTGGTGACGTCGGGGTAGTTGAGGCCCGGCTGGATCGGCCCGAGCCGCGAGCCGCACTCGCGCTCGAGGTCCGGGTTCTTCTTGAGCGTCTCCTCGCTGGCGTAGTCGGCGCACGGCCCGACGAAGGCGCCGATCTTGAGGATGTGGTTGTTCTGGTCGAAGATCGACGTCGAGGTCGTCTGGTCGTAGGCGTACTGCAGCAGCGCCTCGAGGCCGGTGTAGCCCTGGCCGCCGGGGCTGCGCGGGTCCTTCTCGACGGCGTACTTGCGGTCGTCGAGGTGCTGCAGCACGATCGAGAGGTTCTTGCCGAGCTCCGGCGTGCCCGAGGCGAAGGCGCCGAGCTGGGAGATGACCGGCGGCGCCGCCTTGACGGCGCGATCGCCGGCCTTCGACGCGCTGCCCAGCGACCGGAAGGCCGGCCGCGAGGCGTCGGCGAAGGGCCCGAGCTGGTCGAAGAAGGTCGTCAGCTGCTTGGACGAGGAGTCGAGGTTGTGCAGCGCCGAGCCCTGGTCGTCGGCCACCTGTCCGAGGGCCTTCATCGTCGGCTGCAGCTGCTCGAGGAAGCCCGGCAGCTCGCGCAGGCCGGCCGCGATGTCGGCGCGCCGCTCGGCCGAGGCCTGCGCGGTGTCCTTGGCCTCGGTGACGAAGCGCCCGACGTCCTTGCGGTTGGCGGCGAGGTCGCCCACGACCTTGTCGGCGTTGACCGTGAGGTCGGCGAGGATCCGGTTCTGCGCGCCGAGCGTGGCGAGCACCTTGTCGGTCTCGCGCAGGGCCGGGCTGGCGCGCCGGATGGCCGCGTTGAGGTTCTCGGCGTTGCCCGCCACGCCGGCGCCCAGCGAGCCGATGATGAGGCTCAGGCGCTCGCGATAGGGGCGGCGCAGGATGTCGTTGACGAGGTCGGGCGCGACGGTGGACGCCGTGCGCGTGACCGGGATGACCGCGCCCGGCTTGAGCTCCTGCTTGGCCGTGCCGGGCTGGCAGTCGACGAAGTACTCGCCGATGAGCGACTGCGGGCGCGACTCGCAGGAGGTGTCCGAGCGCAGCGAGCCGAAGCCGTTCTTGTCGATCTTGAAGCCGACGAGCGCGTGCTTGGTGCGCTTGTCGAGCTTGATGTCGGTGATCTTGCCCGCGCGCACGCCGGCCACCTTCAGGTCGCCGCCCTGGATGAGGCCGAAGGCGTTGTCGAACTGCACCCAGTACTTGCCCTTGTCGGGGTTCTCGCCGGCGCCGGTGAGCACGATCCAGCCGACGCCGAGGCCGGTCACCACGAGCAGGGTGAGGAGCACGCGCTTCATGGTCCGAGCGGCTCTTCCGAGGCGTCGCAGGGGAAGTCGGCGCTGGGCTTCCAGGTCGCGCCGCGCTCGACCGACCCCGGGCAGCGCCAGCGCTGGTCCAGCGAGGTGGCGTTCTTGAAGGCGTCGCTCTGCGCGAGCGGGTCGAGCAGCGGCTTGAGGACGCCGTTGACGGGCGCGAAGAGGTTCACGTAGGGCGCCGCGCGGCTGGCCCCGCCGAGGGCGTCGTAGAGGCCGGAGTGGCTGAAGTCGTCGAACCAGCCGGTGAGGTCGGGCGCGTAGGGCCGCGCCGTGGCCAGCTCGGGGATGGCCTGCTCGAGCGCCTTCGCCGAGCCCGGGAAGGCGCCGTCGCGCTCCTTGCCGTTGCGCTTGGTCGGCCCCACGGCGGCGTCGCGCACCGGCACCGAGGACTTCGTCAGCTCGATGAGGTCGTTGGAGGCGCCGGGCGAGCGCACGAGCGCGGAGAGGTCGCGCAGCGTCGGGCGCGCGTCGCGCGCGAGCGGGCGCAGCTCGGCCAGGAAGGGCCGCAGCTTCTTGGCCACGGGCTTCGACTCGTCGACGAGCGGCTGGAGGTCGTCGAGGGTGGCGCGCAGGTTGACGAAGGTGGTGTCGGCGCGTCGCATGAAGCCCGGCAGGTCGCCGATGGCGGTGGACAGCGCCTGCTTCTGGCGGCCGATGGCGCCCGTGGTGGTGGCCAGGTGGTCGACGAGGCCCGCGAGGTCCGCCCGACGCGTGGCGAGATCGCCCACCAGCTGCGAGGACTGGCCGATGAACCGCTTGAGGGCGGGCGTGTCGGCGTCGAGCGCCTTGAACAGCCGGCTGGAGGCCGCCAGGGAGGGGTTCAGGTAGGCCCAGCCCGCGTTGGCCTCCTCGCCCTTGCCCGCGTAGGAGGCGGCGGAGCCGCGGATGAGGCCGCTCAGCGCCTTGCGCGTCTTCGGGTCGAAGGTGTTGAAGAGCTGGTCGAGGTCGACGGCGGTCGTCGTGTCGGACTGGTCGATGACGCCGCCGGCCGGGATCGTCTCCTGGTGGTCGGCCGCCGGGAGCTGAAGGTCGATGTAGCGATTGGCCACGCCCGAGAGCGAGGCCTGGCGAATGACCGCCTTCGTGCCGCGGCGCAGCGGGCGATAGCCCGCGTCGGTGATCTTCATGCGCACGTCGGCCTGGCCGTCGGGCGTCAGGTCGATGCTCTGGATCTTGCCGACCGGGACGCCGGCCACCTGGACGAGGTTGCCCTTGACCAGCTGCGAGGCGTTCTGAAAGCGCGCGTGGACGCTGTAGGAGCCGCCCCGGCTGCCCAGCGCGAGGACGCCCACGACCAGCACCGCCGCGGTGAGCGCGGCGGCGGCGAGGACCCGTGTCAGGGTGTGGGACGCAGGCAAGCGGGACTCCAAGCAGCGCCGGCCCCCCGCCCGGCGCATGTCTCTCCTTGGCAGCCCCCAACGAGCCCCAGAGCCAAAACTTGCGGCCTTCGTTCACCCGTGGCAGCTTCGAGCTGCCGCCCATCGTCCGGCGCGGCTGAGCCTCAGGCGAGCAGGCGCTCCCGCAGGGCCGCCGCGTCGACCCCCTCGACGCGCACGAGCTTCTCGCGTGCCTTCGCCCCGCGCACGACGCTGACCCGCGACGGCGCCACGCCCGCGCGGGCCGCGATGAGCCGGCACAGCGCGTCGTTGGCGCGGCCGTCGACCGGCGGCGCGGTCACGCGCACGGCATAGGACCCGTCGGGGCCCTCGGCGATCTGCTCGCGCGACGCGCGCGGGGTCAGGCGGACGCGGATGTCGGCATGATCGGCGACGCCGCGATCGTGTCCTACGGCGAGCGGTAGCGCAAGACGACCGTCATAGGGCCGCGACGGCGGCCCGGGTGTCGGGCTCCTCGTCGGCCAGGAACGACGCGAAGGCGTCGCCGTGCAGCGGGCCCGAGAACAGGTAGCCCTGCACCGCGTGGCAGCCCAGCTCGCGCAGGCGCTGGAGCTGGACCTCGCCCTCGACGCCCTCGGCCACCACCTGCAGGCCCAGCGAGCGGGCGATCTCGACGATGGCGGCGACGATCGCGGTGTCCTCGTCCTCGGCGCCGACGCCCGCGACGAACGACCGGTCGATCTTGATGACGTCGAGCGGGAAGCGCTTCAGGCGCGCCAGCGACGAGTAGCCGGTGCCGAAGTCGTCGATGAGGACCTTGACCCCGATCTCGCGCAGGGCCTCGAGCGTCGAGCGCGGCGAGCCGGACTCCTTGATGAGGATCGACTCGGTGATCTCGAGCCCGAGGCGCTCGGGGGGCAGGTTGGAGGCCTCGAGCGCCGCGCGCACCTCGTGCAGGAACTCGGGGCGCGCGAGCTGCTGGCCGGAGACGTTGACCGCGACGCGCATCGGGACGTCGGGGAAGCGCTCGGCCCAGCCGGCCACCTCGGCGACGGCGTGCTCGAGCACCCAGCGTCCCAGCGGCGCGATGAGGCCGGTCTCCTCGGCCAGCGGGATGAACTCGACGGGGCCGACGACCCCGCGGGTCGGGTGCTGCCAGCGCACGAGCGCCTCGACGGCGATCGGACGCAGCGTGGCCGTGTCGAAGATCGGCTGATAGAGGACGCGGAACTCGTCGCGCTCCAGCGCGCGGCGCAGGTCGGACTCCGTGCGCAGGCGCTCGAACGCATCGCGGCGCATCGCCTCGTCGAACATCTCCGAGCGCCCGCGGCCGCCCGCCTTGGCGCGGTACATCGCGGCATCGGCCTCGCGCAGCATCTTCGCCGGCGCCTGCGCCTCGCGCCCCACGGCGATGCCGACCGAAGCCGAGCAGAAGACCTCGCCGGAGGCGACCGCGAAGGGCTTCTCCCAGACCTGGGCGATGCGCTCGGCGATCTCGAAGGCCTCCTCGTCGGACTCGACCTCCGCGAGCACGACGAACTCGTCGCCGCCCAGGCGCGCGACCGTGTCGGAGGTCCGCACGACCTCGGTGAGGCGCGAGCCGACCTCGATCAGCAGCTCGTCGCCGGCCTGGTGGCCGAGCGAGTCGTTGACGGTCTTGAAGCCGTCGACGTCGAGCAGCAGCACCGCCACACCGAAGCCGAAGCGCGCGGCGCGGCCGAAGGCGTGCTCGACGCGGTCGAAGAGCAGCGCGCGGTTGGGCAGGCCCGTGAGCGCGTCGTGCAGCGACTGGTGGCGCATGACCGCCTCCGAGCGCTCGCGGTCGAGCGCCGAGGCGAGCAGGTCGGCGATCGACTGCAGCCACTGGCCCTCCTCGCCGGAGAACGCGCCGACCGTGGCCGAGTGCACGCCGATGACGCCGAAGGCGCCCGAGCGCCCGCGGATGGCCGCGGCGGCGCTGGCGCGGATCCCGCGCCCGCGCAGGCTGGGGACGCTGAAGCGCCGCTCGCTGGCCCACTCCCAGACGATGATCGGCTCGTCGCCGGCGAGCACGTGGCCGGCGAAGCGCTGCTCGTCGGCGGGCACCTCGGCGCCCACCTCGAAGCCGACGGCGGCGACGGCGTCCATGTGCGTGCCGTCGGGTTGCAGCTCGCGGATCGCGCAGTGCTCGACGCGCAGCGTCTCGGTCAGCACGCGCACGGTCTCGTTGAGCAGCAGCGTCCGGTCCGTCGCGCGCAGCGCCAGGCCCGCCAGGCGCGCCATGGCCGCCTCGCGGTGGGCGCGCTCGCGCTCGGAGGCCGCGCGCCGGGCCTCGGCCTCGGCGCGCTCGCTCTCGGAGACGATGCGCTCGCGGTCCGAGCGGCCGAGCTCGCGCGTGAGCTGGTAGACGATGGAGGAGACGACGATGATCGTCGCCGTCGGCAGCAGCCACCCGCCCAGCTGACTGACGTCGAAGCCCCCGGCGGCGAGCGCGACGCGCGAGCCGATGAGCCCGAGGACCGCGAGCACGGTCTGGAACGCGGCCTGGCGCAGGCCGAAGTAGACGGCGTACGGGGTGACCCACAGGAAGAGGAAGGCGAAGCCGGTGGTCGACGACCCGGAGAAGACGCAGCCCGCGGCCGCCAGCATCGTCCCGAGGGCGATCATCGCCTTCAGCACCCACAGCGGAGCGAAGTCGAGCCCGCCCCGGCGCATCCAGACGCCCAGCACCTGGGCCAGGACGCAGATGGCCACCAGCGGCAGCGGCTGGCCGGCGTCGTGGGGCAGCAGCAGCCACACCTGCCCCAGCGTCCCCTCGATGAGGAAGAGCATGCCGAGCGACCGCGCGATGTGGCGGCGATTGTGCGTGGGATCCACGGGATCCACGAGTACGCGGGACGTCCCCCCCATGTCCTACGACTGCTCATCGGGCATTCGGCCACCGAACTTGAGCATTCGAGCCGTAGTTCTCCCGGTGGGCGTGCCGCGCTGCGCCCGGATGCCGGCACCGCGACGCGCTGGCAGGCTCGGCCCATGCCTTCCGCGTCGCCAGCGTCGGGCAGCGAGCACGTGGTCCACGTCGGGGGACCGAGGCCGACGCCCCGCCAGCTCATCGGGGAGATCGGCGACGTGGCCGTGGCGGTGCCGCTGTTCGCCACCGCGCCGCTCCTGCGCCGCTGGCATCGCCGCTGGGGGGCCACCGACGCCGAGCTGGCGGCCGCGCTGCCGGGCGACGAGCTCGTTCCCGGCTGCCAGTACACGGCCACGCGCGCGATCACGATCGCCGCGCCGCCGGAGGCGGTGTGGCCATGGCTGGCGCAGGTCGGCTTCGGCAAGGCCGGCTTCTACTCCAACGACCTGCTCGACAACGTCGGCCACCCGAGCGCGGAGCGGATCCTCGAGGAGTTCCAGGATCCGCGCATCGGCGACTGGGTGCCGATGTTCAGCCGCGTCAACGACGTGACGGCCTTTCGCGTCGCCGCCCTCGAGGCGCCTCGCCATCTCGTCTGGGCCAAGCCCGACAGCACCTGGGCCTGGCGCCTGAGCCCCGCCGCGGGCGGCACGCGCGTCGTGACGCGGCTGCGCATCCTCTACCGCTGGCAGCAGCCCGCCGGCGCTCTGCTCTCCCTCCTGCTCAACGAGTTCGGCGACTTCCCGATGATGCGCAAGATGCTCCGAACCCTCCGCGGGCGCGCCGAGCGCAGCCGGGCGGAGGCCGCCCTCGTACGGACGTACCATTCCCGGCGCCTGCCCGGGTAGCCCAACTGGTAGAGGCCGCGACCTTAAAAGTCGCTGCTCGCGAGAGCGTGCGGGTTCGAATCCCGCCCCGGGCATGTCCGATGAGGGCTTCGTGAGAGTCCTCGCCCACGGTGCGCGTGCCGGCGCCCGCCGGGCTACCCTGTGGCGGACGCAACCTTCAGGGGCTTGCTCGTGTTCTCAGCGAGCGAGCCCTTCTTCACGCGTGGAAGCCTCAGCCCTCCAACACGTCAGCGCCGACGGCCTTCGCGGCCCGACGCCCCTGCTTCGGATCCAGTCCGATGAGCGCCTCGTCGCCCTGACCCGGCGCGGCAACCAGGCCGCGTACGAGGCGCTGGTGGGGCGCTACCAGGCGCGGTTGCTCGCCTTCTGCCGGCACATGCTGGGCTCGCGCGAGGACGCCGAGGACGTCCTGCAGGAGGTCTTCGCCGCGGCCTTCAACGCGATGATCGCCGACGAGCGCGCGCTCAACGTGCGTCCGTGGCTGTACCGGATCGCGCGCAACCGCTCGCTGAACCACCTGCGCCGCGTGCAGGCCATCGGGGTGGACTCGATGGACGTCCACCTGTCCGAGAACGGCACCTCGGCGGCCGACAAGGTTCACCGTCGCGAGGAGTTCCGCCTGCTGGTGGAGGACGTGCAGGGGCTGCCCGAGACGCAGCGCACGGCGCTGCTGCTGCGCGAGATCGACGCGCTCAGCTACGACCAGATCGCCGAGGCGATGGACACGACCATCCCCAGCGTCAAGTCGCTGCTGGTGCGCGCGCGGGTGTCGCTGGCCGAGTCCGCGCAGGCGCGCCAGCTCACCTGCGACGAGGTCCGCGACGAGCTCGGCGAGGTGGCCGAGGGCCTTCACCGCATGACCGCGCCGGTCCGCCGCCACCTGCGCCAGTGCGACCGCTGCTCCGCCTTCCGCAAGCAGCTGCGCCAGACCAATCGCGCGCTGGCCGCCGTCTTCCCGGTCGGACCGCTGCTGCTGCTCAAGAAGCTCATCCTGGCCAACCTCGGCACGACCGCCAGCGCGGGCGGGAGCGCCGCGGCCGCCGGCGCCGGCGCCGGTGCCGCCGGGGCGGGCGCGGGCAGCGCGCTCTCGGCCGGCGTCGGGGCGGTCGCCTCGAAGGCCGTCGCCGGGCTCGCCGCTGCCGCGATCGTCACCGCCGGCGCGGTCGAGGTCGACCACGCCGCCCAGCGCCGCCCGCTCGCCCACCACACCGCCGTCGCCGCGGTCTCGACGGTGCCCGCCTCGCCGCAGGTGGTGGCCTCCCAGCCGCAGCCCGCCGCGGCGCCCGTCGAGCGCTCGAGCACCCACAAGGCGACCGACAAGTCGGCCAAGGGCAAGGACGAGGGCAAGCAGGCGACGCGCCGGCCAAGCCGGTCGACGCCGGCAAGCCCGTCAAGCCCGCGCCCGTGACGGCGCCGCAGCAGGGCTCCTCGACCGCGACCCTCCCGGCCGACGCGCCCGGGGTCGTGACCTCCGGCGGCCCCGACCAGCAGGCCTCGCCTCCGCCGCCGCCCGCGCCGGCCGCGGTCGCCGATCCGGTCGCCCCCACCACGCCTCCGCCCGCGCCGCCGGTCGCCACGCCGCCCGCCGAGAGCGGTTCGGCGCCCGCGCCCCCGCCCGCCGATGAGCCCCCGCCCGCCGATGAGCCCCCGCCCGCCGGCGACACGCCGCCCGCGGCGGATCCCCAGCCGCAGCCGCCGGCCGATCCGGCGCCGTAGCTACCCGACGCGGTCGCCCAGCGCCGCCTCGGGCTCGGGCGCGAGCAGCAGCACCGTGCCGTCGGCCGTGTAGGTGCCCAGGACCAGGCACTCCGAGCGGACGGGGCCGATCTGCTTGGGCGGGAAGTTCACGACGCCGATCACCCGGCGCCCGACGAGCTCGTCGCGCTCGTAGTTGGCGATCTGCGCCGACGAGCGCCGCACGCCGATCTGCTCGCCGAAGTCGACGCGCAGCTTCCACGCCGGCTTGCGCGCCTCGGGGAAGTCCTCGACCTCGACGATGCGCCCCACGCGCATGTCGACGCGCATGAACTCGTCCCAGCCGAGATCGTCGCTCACGCGCTACGGCCTCTTGGTGCCGAAGCGCACCGAGCGAAACGGCGTCTTGAGCGGGCCGTTGGCCGCCACCGCGTCGGCCCGCGGGATCGCCGGCGAGCGCTCGGAGAGCATCGTGATGTCGAGCCCGGTGCTCGGCGGCGGATCGGGTGCGGCCACGAGCAGCACGCGCTTGCCGTAGGTCGTGTGCCCGCCGATGCGCGCCTGGAAGACGATCTGGTAGCCGGGCTGCTGGTTGATGTTCACGCGCCCGTCGCCGCGCCACAGGAAGCCCGGGTACTGAGCGCTCATCTGGCGGATGAGGCGCGCTGACAGCAGCGTCAGGGCCGCGCTCACGTCGCCCTTGTAGGGCGCCAGGCGCAGGGGGCGCACCGCGAAGGACTGCGGCGGCCCGGCGCTCGTCTGCAGGCGCAGGACCTCGCCGTTGCGCGGCGCGACCTTGTGCAGGGCGTCGGTGTAGATGAGGTTGAAGGTCACCGGCCCGCGGACGACGACCCCGGTCTGTCCCGGGGCGCCGCGCACGAAGACGAGCCAGGCCAGCACGAGCACGACGACGACGCCGGCGGCGGCCAGCACGCGCCAGATCGTCCGCGCCGGGACGCGCAGCCGCGCCCCGAGAAGCTCGGGCAGCGTCGGGCCGAACTCCTCGCGCACGACGGACACGCTGGTCAGGGTAGCCGCGGGCGTCAGGCGGCGGTCGCCAGGCCGATGACCTTCAGCCGCCGCTGGAGCGCCTGCAGCGCGAAGGCACGCGTCTCGTCCACCGAGGCCCCGCCGAAGAGCGTGGCGTCGTCGCCCACGTCCTCGGGGATCCACTTCGGGCGCAGCACGCCCTCGGCCACCGGCCCGGCCTCGACGAGCGCGCGCTGGATCGCGGCCTCGTAGCGCGTGTCCTCGCGGGCCATGTCGCGCAGGAAGCGCGCGCCGAAGGCCACGTGGCGGTGCTCGTCGCGCGCGACGTTGGTGAAGCCCGCCACGAAGCCGGGCAGCGTGCCGGCCCGCTCGTTGAAGTCGATGATGAAGTGCTGGCCGGTCAGCGCCAGCATCCCCTCGGTGATCATGTGGTAGATCGTGATCGCCTCGACGAGCGCCTCGCGGTCCTCCGGCTCGACGGCCAGGCGGTCCACGCGGCTGCGCAGCATCTCGTCGAAGAGCGTGTGGAACTCGGGGTTGAGGTGCTCGCTGGTCTGCTCCAGGCGCGCCTGCAGCCCGTCGGCCTCGAGCACGCCGACCTCGCGGTAGAAGCGGTCGAAGAAGGCGACGTGGCGCGCCTCGTCGGCGATCTGCGTGCAGAGGAAGACGCGCATGTCCTCGTCGGGGACCGCACGCATGATCGGCCCGAGCTCGGCGGCCACGCGCTGCTCGCCGACGAAGAACGAGCTCAGCCCGTACATGCGCGCCACGCGCTCCTCGGGATCGATGCGCTCGTGCCAGTCGATGCGGTCCTGGGTGAAGTCGAGGTCCTGCACCGCCCACTGCTGGCGCTCCCACAGCTCGTAGAGCTCGCGATAGGTCAGGAGGTTCGCCTCGCCGCGGTCGGCCGACTCCTGCAGGGCGGGATCGCTCGTCGCGCGGAAGTCGACGCGCTCGGTCCGGGGCGGGGCGTGCTCGGTCATGGCCGCGAGCCTAGCGCGCGACTGGCTGGCCGGCCAACTTGGAACCGATCGGCGACACTGGCCGCATGGACCTCCCCACGCTGCGCGGCGACCGCGTGCTCCTGCGACCGCTCGTCGAGGACGACCTCGACGGCATCGTCGCGATCCTCGCCGAGCCCGCCGTCGCGCGCTGGTGGGGGCCGCAGGCCGAGCAGCCCGATCGCGAGGAGCTCCTCGGACCCGAGCCGCGCTTCGCCATCGTCGTCGACGGTGCGCTCGCCGGCTGGCTGGGCTGCGAGGAGAACACCGACCCGATGTACCGCTCGGTCGGGCTGGACCTCTTCCTCACCACGGCCCTGCACGGGCAGGGCCTCGGGCGCGAGGCGCTGCGGCTGGTCATCGCCCACTACCTCGAGCGCGGCCACCATCGCTTCACCATCGACCCGGCGGCCGACAACGAGCGCGCGATCCGCTCCTACGCGGCCGTCGGCTTCAAGCCCGTCGGGCGCCTGCGCGACTACGAGCTCGGCGCCGACGGCACCTGGCACGACGGGCTGCTGATGGACCTGCTCGCCGCGGAGTTCGTGGCCGCCGACTCCTAGTCGTCGCCCTCCGCGTTGCGCTTGCGGCGCTGCGCGGCGCTTACGGCATCGGCGAGGGAGGGCAGCAGCGGGCGGAGCGCGTGCGGATGCGCCGGCGGTGGTGGTCGACGGGCTGCCGGCGCGCGTGGGTCGAACGTCGGTCCTCCCACCTCAGGAGGGGGTAGGACCGACGTTCGACCTCCCCGAGGGCGCCGCGGGCGCCCGGCCCCTCTCGGTGCCTTCCCGCGAACGGCGCCAGCGCACGGCACCCGGCGGCGGGCCGGCGGCTAGGTCCCGATCGAGAACATCGCCTCGAGGTCGTGGCGCGAGAAGACCTCGAAGGCGACCATCGTCTGGGTCCGGCTGACGCCGGGGAGCTTGACCAGCTCCCCGGTGACGACGTCGGCCAGCATCTCGTGGCGCGGGCACGCGGATGATGGCGACGAAGTCCCACTCGCCGGTGACCGAGTAGGCCTCGGCCACGCCGTCGAGGTCGGCCAGCGCGCCGCCGAGCGTGGACATCGCGTCGCGCTCGGCCTCGATGAGCACGACCGCGGTGGTCATGGCGTATGCGTCTCGCCCGGCTCGATCACGACGACCTCGGCGTAGCCGGCGTTCTGCACGTCGGACTTGAAGGCCTGGGCGTCGGTCTCCACGAGCGGGAAGGTGTTGTAGTGGCACGGGATGACCTGGTCGGCGCCCACCAGCTCGCAGGCGGCCACGGCGTCGAAGCGGTCCATCGTGTAGTGCCCGCCGATGCACATGAGCGCCACGTCGATGTGGCCGCGGCGCTTGGGCAGCGCGAGGTCGCTGAAGAGCGCGGTGTCGCCGAGGTGGTAGATGCGCTTGTCGCCGAACTCGATGACCAGGCCGGCAGGGGTGCTGACCGTGCCCTTGGGCGTCGTCGACGTGTGCCACGCGGGCGTCAGGCGCACCGAGCCCCAGTCGAACTCGGCCGTGCCGCCGAGGTTGGTGTCGACGACCTCGACGCCCTCCTCGCCGATCTCGCCGGCGATCTCGGTGATCGCGACGACGGTCGCGCCGGTGCGCTTGGCGATGGCGACGGTGTCGCCGTAGTGGTCGCCGTGGCCGTGGGTGAGCAGGATCGCGTCGGCGGCGATGTCGTCGGCCGACGCCGCGGCCTTCGGGTTGCCGGTCAGGAACGGGTCGATGAGCACGGTCTTGCCGTCGTGCTCCAGCGCGAAGGCCGCGTGACCGAGGAAGCGGATGTCCATCAGCGTTCGTCTCCTGTCTGGTTGGATCGCATGAGCTCGTGGGCGAGCTCGAGCCCGACCGCCACGCCCACCAGCATGCCCAGGCGGGTCTCCTCCGCCACGAGCGTGCGGATCATGCGCAGGCGCTCGTCGGGGTCGTCGAGCGCGGCCGCCTGACTGAGCTGCGCCTCGTGGGCGCCGCCGAACCAGCCGCCCTCGGCCAGCGCCTCGTTGAGCACGTGCTGGAGCCCCGGCGCCGCGTGGGTGACGATCTCCTGGGCATGGGCGAAGCGCTCGGGGTCGGCCAGCGCCGCGATCGCGGCGTCGACCTCCTCCGCGCTGTATCGCCGGTCGGGCATCGAGGCCCAATCTAGGCGATGCGCGCGCGAGCCAGCACCAAGCCGGCCAGCAGACCCGCCGCACCGCCCGCGAAGCCGGCGATCGCGCTCGCGTCCACGACCGCCAGGGGCATGAGCAGCAGGACCGCGGCCCAGATGGCCGTCCCCAGCAGGTCGCCTTCGTACTCCTCGCCGCGGCTGCGCGCCATGAGGTCCGGGACGGCCCACGCGCACAGCAGGCCGAGCGCCGCGCCGTTGCCGCCGATCGCCAGCGGCGTCGGATCGGCCGCCACGGCCAGCGCGATGCCGCCCATCCCGCACAGCACGAAGAGGCCGAGGACCGCGAACGGCCCGTGGCGGCGCTCGAGCAGCCAGCCGTAGACCGCGATGGCGCTGACCGCGGCCAGCTCGTACCAGATGCTCCCGTACAGGAAGGGCGAGGTCGCGACCCGCCACCACTGGCCGTCGATCGGCCGCGCGACGCCGACGTCGACCAGCGCCACGGGGAAGAGCAGCAGATAGCCGAACAGCGAGAGGACGACCAGCGCGATCGTGGCGTAGGGGCGCGCCGTGAGCTCGCCGCGGATGCCCGGGATCTCCCCCGAGCGGAAGCGCGGCAGCCGCGGAGCGGCGGGCTTGCGCGCCTTGGCGGGCCTTGCGCGGCTCGGAGACGGTGCCGTCGCGCTCGATCTTCGGCGCGCGCTTGCGCAGCCGGTTGCCGCAGTACGGACACTCGGTGATGTAGGGACTGACCTCGTTGCCGCAGTTCTTGCAGACGACGTTGAGATCGGGCATCTGTGCCATTGCTGCCCCGATTCTAGGCCCGCGCGCCCGTATGCTCTCAACCGTCGCTGTCCACGACCGATGAACGAGTGTGGTGGCACCCCGTCCCGCAGACTTCCAATCCGTGAACCTTCACGTGCGCAACGCGCGATTCTCAGCGCGAGTCGTGCACGTGCGCGGGACGGAGACCACCCTCGCCGTGCCCCGCGGGGTCCCCGCGGCTGCCCGTCCGCTGCCGGCCGAGGCCGAGATGAGCTTCGAGCACGACCGCCAGATCGTCATGCTCTCGGGCACCCTGCTGGGCGGCGACGACGTCAGCGCGCGCTTTCGCATCGACGACGCCGTGGCGCCCCGCGAGCTGCGCCGCTTCGTGCGCCTGAACTGCACGCTGCCGATCCTCGTCACGCCGCTGACCGAGGACGGCAGCGAGGCCGGCCCGCAGGAGACCATGCAGACCGTCGACATCAGCGCCGGCGGCGTGCTGCTGGACCGCAAGAACCTGTCGGGCGCCGTCCGCGTCGAGCTCGACCTGCCCGGCGGCCACGGCACGGTGACCGCGAGCGGTCGCATCGTGCGCAACGTCAGCGACGGCAGCGGCGTCAGCTTCGACACCATCGACGCCGAGACCCAGCAGACGCTGGACGGCTTCGTGCTCGGCGTGCGCCACCAGCTCGCGCAGCGCTTCGCTCAGGCCTGAGCGCCGTCGGGCGCCGTCGCCGCGACGATCTCGGCCATGACCTCGCGCAGGTCGTGGTTGGCCTCGTAGACGACGAGCTGGCGGTGCGCGCCGCTGCCGCGGGTCAGGAGGTCGTCGATCGCCTCGAGCTCCGCCGCCGAGCCGAGGTCCTGGGCGTGCTCGCGCAGGCGGTCGTAGAGGCGCCGCGCCAGCGCCCGGGTGGCGACGCGCTCGCTGGAGGGCAGGTCGACCAGGTCGCCGTCGAGCCCGTGGCGGGCCGCCAGCCACTTGTTCTCGTCGAGCATCTGCCACGGGTAGTCGGCCAGCTCGCCGCCGGCCTCGTAGTGCTCGCAGAGCTCCTTGACCATCGCCTGCACGAGCGCCGCCAGCGCCAGCGTGTGCTCGACGCGCGTCTGCGAGTCGCACACCCGCACCTCGACGGTCCCGAACTTCGGGTGCGGGCGCACGTCGTACCAGAGCCACGTGTAGTCCTCCATGACCCCGGACTCGACCATGAAGGCGATCTCGCTCTCGTAATGGGCCCAGTCGCGGTAGTGCGGCGGGACGCCGACGCGCGGGAAGGTGCGGAAGATCGGCGTGCGGGCCGAGAGCAGCCCGGTGGCGTCGGCGCGCCAGAAGGGCGAGTTGGTGCTCAGCGCCAGGAGGACCGCCAGGTGCACGCGCATGCCGTTGGCCACGTGGATCGCCTTGTCGGGGTCGTCCACGCCGACGTGCACGTGCATGCCGAAGATCAGCTCCTGGCGCGCCACGAAGCGCAGGGCCGTCACCAGCTCGCGGTAGCGCGCGCGGGCGACGATGCGCTGGTCCTCCCACATGGCGAACGGATGCGTGCCCGCCGAGCCGATGGCGAGGCCGCGCCCGGCTGCGGTGCGGCGCACCTGCGTGCGCAGGCGGCGCAGCTGCTCGCCGGCCTGCGCGGTGTTGGGGGCCGGGTTGGTCGAGATCTCGAGCACCGACTCCATGAGCTCGGGCTTGATCTCGCCGTCCTCGGCGTCCTGCAGCAGGGACTCGATCGCGTTGACCAGGCCGTAGCCCTCGGCGTCGACGATCATGAGCTCCTCCTCGATGCCGAGCGTGTAGCTCGGCCCGTGGAAGTGGTGCTCCATGGCGCGGCAGCGTACTCACGCTTCGCGATCCATCGGCCTAGACTCCGGGTAGCGCACGAGAAAAGACTTCGACAAGGGGGACCACCATGGCCCTGGGCTACGACGGCAAGCTCTACATCCTCGCCTTCGACCACCGAGGCTCGTTCCAGAAGAAGATGTTCGGCATCGAGGGCGATCCGACGCCCGAGGAGACCGAGCGCATCACGGACTCCAAGCACCTCATCTACGAGGGCATGGTCAAGGCCACGGAGAGCCGGCTCGGTACCGGGCGACCAGGTCGGCGTGCTCGTCGACGAGCAGTTCGGCGGGACGGTGCCCCAGGAGGCCAAGGACAAGGGGCTGACGCTCGCGATGCCGGTCGAGAAGTCCGGCCAGAACGAGTTCGACTTCGAGTACGGCGACGACTTCGGCGCGCACATCGAGAAGTTCGATCCCGATGCCTCGAAGGTCCTCGTCCGCTACAACCCCGACGACGACGCCGAGCTCAACGAGCGCCAGCTCGAGCGCCTCAAGCGCCTGGCCGACTGGCTGCACGAGAACGACCGCAAGTTCCTCTTCGAGCTGCTGGTGCCCGCCACCGACGAGCAGCTCGCCTCGGTCGACGGCGACACCGACCGCTACGACGCCGAGCTGCGCCCCGAGCTCATGCGCCGTGCGATCGTCGAGACCCAGAACTTCGGCTGCGAGGTCGACATCTGGAAGATCGAGGGCGTCGACGCCCGCGAGGACGCCGAGATGCTGGCCAAGCAGACCCGCGAGGGCGCCGGGCGCGAGGGCGTCGTCTGCGTCCTGCTCGGCCGCGGCGCCAGCGACGAGAAGGTCGACCAGTGGCTGCGCGCGGCGTCGCCCGTCGAGGGCTTCGTCGGCTTCGCCATCGGCCGCTCGATCTGGTGGGACGCCCTGAAGGGCTACCTCGACGGCTCGCTCGACCGCGAGGCCGCCGCGACGCAGATCGCCGAGAACTACCTGCGCTTCATCCGCGTCTACGAGGAGCAGGAGACGGCGGTCGCCTGAGCCGCGGCTGCTCTCCGTTCTCCGCGCGGCGTCTTGCGGCGCCGCGCGGCGCTTCAACAGCATCATCGAGGGGAAGGGAGTGGCGGTGGCCGGCGCGCCTGCCGCTCCGCTCGCGTCAGGCGGTCCCCGGCGCGGACCGTCCCTGCGCACTTGCGCGCGGTGTTGCGCAACACGCGCTTCCCGCCGGCGCCGCGAGGACGACGACGCGCAACGTCCAGGCCCTTCCCTCGATGAGCTGTTCGGACGGGGCGGACGACGCGCGACTAGCGCTCCCCGTCCCAGTAATCGACCGCGCTCGACCGCCGCACCATGACCGCCGCGCCCGGGTCGTCGCTGAAGACCCCGACCTTGTCGCTGTCGGGGTAGACCGCGACAGCCGGCGCGCGGAGGGTCGAGAGCATGAGCACGTGGGCCGTCTCGGCGCCGCGGTTGACCATCGCGTGCGCCCCGTCGGGGCCCTCCGGGAAGCACACGACGTCGCCCTCGCCGAGCTCCTGCACCCCCTCGGGCGTGCGCACGGCGACGCGGCCGTCGAGCACGATCATCCACTCCTCGTCGCCCAGCTCGTAGTGGTAGGGCCAGGCGCTCTCGCCGGGCGGCAGCTCGTAGACCGTGCCGCCGATCCGGCGCGAGCCGATCGCCTCGCCCACGCGCGCGTGGCCCCGGCGGTAGCCCTCCGGGTTGTCGGCGGGGTAGTCGTAGGCGGCGCGAGAGCAGGTTGAAGCGGCGCATGCCGCGCACGCTAGAGCGTGCCGACGCGCTTCGGCGGCCAGTACGTGGCGAAGGCCTCCCCGATGACCCAGTCGACGGGGATCGGCCCCCAGAAGCGGCCGTCGTCGGACGCGCCGCGGTTGTCGCCCATGCAGAAGACGTAGCCCTGCGGGACGGTGATCGCGCGCGGCAGGTCGCAGCCCTGCCCACCGGCGCAGGCGGCGGTGAAGGGCTCGCTCTGGAGCTTGCCGTTGCGGACGACGTGCCCGTCGCGCACCGCGATCCGGTCGCCACCGACCCCGACGACCCGCTTGATGAAGGTCTGCTTGGACTGCTCGGGCGTCGGCGCCGGGCACGGCTGGTTGTCGGCCTGCTGGGCGCCGCAGCGCGGCGGCGTCTCGTCGGCGCCCGCCGGCGGGTGGAAGGTGATGATGTCGCCGACCTTGGGGTCGGCGCCGAGGCGGTGGCTGAGGCGATTGACGAGCACCCGCTGGCCGACGTCGAGCGTCGGCTCCATCGACCCGCTCGGGATCCGGTAGGGCTTCACCAGCAGCCACTGGACCGCCAGCGCGATGGCCAGGGCCATGATCACGATGACGATCAGCTCGGTGACCTGACCGCCGGGGAGGTCCTTCAGTCGCGGTCGCTTGCGCTCTGTTTCGGCCATGTGCAGCACGGCATCATCCCAGTGCAGCCTTCGTGACGAATCAGGACCTCTCGACGCCCCCCGGCCGGGACCCGCCGTACCGTCTGTCGAGATGCGCCGGATCGCCCCCTTCGCCCTCCTGCTGGCCGCCGTGGCGGTGCTCGTCGCCCACCGCCGCGACCACCCGCGGGCGACGACGTTCGGGCGCGCGCAGGTGGTGCGCGTGGTCGACGGCGACACCATCCGCGTGCGGCTCGACGGCCGCACCGAGCGGGTGCGCTACATCGGCGTCGACACGCCCGAGTCGGTCAAGCCGGGCACCCCGGTGCAGTGCTACGCCAAGCGCGCCGCGGCCGCCAACGCGGCGCTCGTGGCCGGCCGCAGCGTGCGCCTGGTGGGCGATGTCGAGCAGCGCGACCGCTACGGCCGCCTGCTGGCCTACGTCTACCGCGAGCCCGACGGCGCCTTCGTCAACGCCCAGCTGGTGCGCGACGGCTACGCGCGCACCCTCACGATCGCGCCCAACGTGGCGCATGCGCACCAGTTCGCCCAGCTCGCGCAGACCGCGCGCCGGAGCGGCCGCGGGCTATGGAGCGCCTGTGCGATGGAGTAGATTCCTGGTGCCGCCAATGGCCTCTACCAAGTTGCAACAGAGCCTCGCGGCCTTCGAGCGTGCATTCGTCGAGGAGGCCGAGGCCGACCGCCTGCGCCGCGAACGGATCTACCGCGAGGCCGAGCAGCGCCTGGACAGCAGGCGCCGCGAGCGCGTGCACAAGCACGGCTCGATGCGCTTCGTGCTGCTCGTGCTCGTCCTGCTCGCCACGGCGGCGCTCGTCACGGTGGCGATGTTCAAGACGCTCTACGTCGTGATGGGCTAGCGCGCCGCGGCGCGATGCTGCTCGTCGAGGAGCTGGCCGCGCGCGGATGGCCGGCCGCGGAGGCGCACCGGCTCGACGGCTGGCTGCTGCGCCACACGCCGTCGCTGACCCGGCGGCGCTCGAACTCCGCCCTGCCGCTCGCGGGCGACCGCGGCGACCCGGCGCTCGTGGAGGACTTCTACGCGCGCCGCGGAGCCCGCGCGCTCGTGCAGGTCTCTCCCGCCGAGGAGCGCACCGGCCTCGACGCCGAGCTCGCGCGCCGGGGCTGGACGCGCGAAGGGACCACCGACGTCCTCGTGGCCGACGCCGGCGCGGCGCTCGCGGGGACGGCGCCCGGCGAGGTGGCGCTCACCGACCGCCCCGACGCGGACTGGGTCGCCGCGTGGGCGGCGTGCGAGGAGCGCCCGGACGCCGACGAGCACGCGCGCACCGTGCTCGCCGCATCGAACCCCCGACCGCGTACGCCCGGGCCGCCGGGGACCTCGGCGTCGGGCTCGCGGTGTGCGAGCGCGGGTGGGCGGGGCTGTTCTGCGTCGCCACCGCCGCGGGCGCGCGCCGGCGCGGCATCGCGGGCCACGTGGTCCACGCGCTGACGGGCTGGGCGGTCGAGCGCGGCGCGCGGCGCCTCTACCTCCAGGTCGAGAGCGCCAACGCGCCAGCCCACGCCCTCTACGAGCGCGCGGGCTTCACGCGCTCACACGGCTATCACTACCGGGCGGCCCCGCGGCGAGGGGCGCCCGTCTAGGGCTCGCGCAGCTTGCGCAGCGCCTGGTCGACCTCGGCCCGCACGTTCGAGCCCGCCATCTCCTTGGCGCGCTCCTGCTGGATCTCGAGGTAGACCTCCTTGCGGAAGACGGGGATGTCCCTCGGCGCCTGGATGCCGACCCGCACCTTCTCGCCCATGATCGACAGCACCGAAACCTCGATGTCGTCTCCGATCATGATGCTTTGATTCGACTTCCGGGTCAGGACCAGCACGTGGGGACCTCCCTGCCTCGCTGGGGATCGAGCCACCTTAACAACGGTTCAGGCGGCCGCGCAAGCGACAGGCGTATAGCAAGCGCATTTGCATAGACTCCCGCGCCAGCCATGGCACGACGATCATTGCGACCGCACCTCAACCAGATCCGCGGCTGGGTCCGCCAGGGGCGCACCGACGCCTGGATCGCTCATCAGCTCGAGGTCACCGTCCAGCAGATCGAGG
Organism: uncultured Actinomycetes bacterium; assembly: GCA_963816845.1. Lineage (GTDB taxonomy): Bacteria > Actinomycetota > Thermoleophilia > Solirubrobacterales > Solirubrobacteraceae > JAOPZW01. The sequence continues at coordinate 34,795 of CAWFMR010000047.1, forward strand.
CGTTCAAGAGAGAGAACGACCTCGTGCCCGACGGCGACGCCGACGGCGCGCCCGTTCCCGGGGCCGGCGGCGGCGACTTCGACGACGAGATCGACCTGCGCGCCGAGGACGACGCGCTGATCGCCGCCGAGCTCGAGGCCGCCGAGGCGGCCCGCGCCGAGGAGGAGGCCCGGCGCGCCGAGGAGGAGGCCCGCCGCGCGGCCGAGGCCGCCGAGGCCGCCGAGGCCGACGAGGACGACGACGACCAGGACGACGAGGACGACGAGGACGCCGCCAGGAAGCGTCGCCGCGGCCGCCGCGGTGGACGCGGCCGGCGCAAGGGCGCCGCGCGCGAGCTCGAGGGGACCTTCGACCACGGCGAGGAGGGCTACGGGCTGTGGCTCGACCCCGCCGTCGAGGACAACCCCGTCTACGCCGAGCACTGGGCCGGCCACCGGCCCGTGAGCGTCACGATCGAGGAGAACCAGATCGTGATCCGCCGCGCCGGCGACGACGACGACGACGACTGACGGCCCGCGCCCTAGGGGGCGCCGAAGCGCGCGCGGACCCACTCCGACAGGAAGGGCTCGACGATGCGCACGTCGCCGCCCTCGTTGCGCACGAGCTCCTGGCGCTCGAGCGCGGTCACCGCGCTCTGCACGGTCGACGGCGAGGGCAGGTCGTGGCGGCGGCGGTAGTCGGTCGTCAGCGCGCGGCCGGGCTCGGCGGCCAGGGCCTGCAGCAGCACGCGCTGCTGCGCTGAGGCGTGGTCCCACACCGTGGCGAAGTGGGCGTTCTCGGAGCGCAGCACGCCCTCGACCGCGGCCTCGAGCCGAGCGAGGTCGGCGGTCTCGCCCTCGGCGGTCAGCTGCCAGAGGAAGTAGCAGAGCTCCTGGGTGGCGTACGGGTGCCCGCCGGTCGTCCGCAGCACGACGTCGACGGCGTCGGGCTCGATCGAGCGGCCGCTGGCGCGGAAGCGCTCGACGATGTAGGCGGCGAAGGGCTCGGGCGCGATGACGCCGAGCTCGACGGGCTTGGCGCTGCGCCAGAACGGCTCGTTCTCGTCGCTGAAGAGCCGGCGCATCATGTGGCGCTTGCTGCCGAGGTAGACGTGCGCGACCTCGGGCTGCTCCTGGAAGACGGCGCGCATGAGCCGCGGCAGCGTCGGGATCGATGTCGACGACCTCCTGGAACTCGTCGAAGATCAGCGCGACGCGGCGCTTGCGCTCGGCTCCGATCTCCCCCGGGAGCGCGAGCAGGTGCTCGAGCGTCGCGCGCGAGGTCCTCGGGGGCGTAGCCCGCGTCGAAGCCGAAGGACAGCTTGCCCGTGTCGGGATCGACGTTGACGGTCGGCTTGACGCGCAGCGAGCTGAAGATCCGCAGGCGGTCGAGCGCCTTCTCCCTGCGCGAGGCGACGTCCTCGTGGATCGTGCGCGCGAGCTTCTCGGCCAGCTTGGCCACCGTCGGCGTGGTCATGAGGTCGACGGAGGCGACGAGCACGCGGCGGCGCGTCGAGCTCCTGAGCCACGCGCCACATGAGCGACGACTTGCCGTAGCGCCGCGGCGCGAAGACGACGACGTCCTGACCGTTGACGATGTCCGCCTTGAGCTCGGCGATCTCGCGCTCGCGATTGGTGAAGGCGTCGTCGAGCGCCAGCGCGCCGTAGCGGAACGGGTTGGCTTCGGTATCCAGACTCATAGCGTATCGCGTATGAATCCTTACTTAGATCTACGTTATTGAGATCTAGGTAACGGAGATCGCAATGAGCCTAGCGGCCGGGCTCCAGCCGCCGTCCGCCGGCGAAATCGGCCGCTTCGCGCACGTAGCGGGCGAAGGCGGCGTCGGCCACCGTGCGCATCTCCCACGCCCACGGCGCGCCGGGAGCCACGGCGTAGGCGAGATCCAGGCACCAGCCGGTGCCGCGGTCGTACAGCGCGACGAGCTCGTCGACCGTGAAGGGTCCGCCGAGGCGCCGGCGCAGCTCGGCGTGGATGCGCGAGGTCACGCGCTCGAGCGCCACGCGCTCGGGCGGCGCGGCCTCCGCCAGGCGGCGCTCCCCGGCCCGCCACTGGTAGATCGCGGTGTCGAAGCTCACCGCGATCAGGCTAGCGAGGAAACTCTCGAGAAAAAGAGGAGAAAGGTGAGATGGGGGTGAAATGAGGTAGGTTGTTGGAGATTAGGAGAGGGAATAGGTATTGCTAGAAGAGGATAGTAAGGCCGGAGGTGAGTGAGCACATCGAAGACGTCGGCGACGCCACGGGCGGCGGCGATCGGGTGTCCTCTCCGGCCAGGAGTAGGGATAGCGGATGAAGTAAGAATAATAGTGGTGGGAGAGAGAGAAAAGCTAGGAGAAGTAGAGAAGGGAGAAAGAGATGAGAGAGAGCAACTAAGAGAGGAAGGAAGAGTGGGTATACAACTGCTAGAACTATGCGACGGTGAGCTAGAGAGGTAAGCGGAGAAAAGAGACTGGAAGGGCGATCTAGCGGACGACGAGGAGAGGCGACGACAGCCGGAACAGACCGACCTAGAGCGCGGACAGGCCCAGGCTCTCGGCAATCGCGACAGACAGATAGCAGACGAGGAGAATATATATAAAAAGAAGAAGAAAAAAGAAGAGAAACAAGAGAGAAAAAAAGAAAGGAAGAAAAGAAGAGAGAAAAAAGAAGAGAAAGAAAAGAAGGGAAAGGAGAAGAAGAAGAGATAGGAGAAAAAAGAAGTAGAGAAAGAGAAGAAGAAGAGATGGAGATAAAAGAAAAAAGAAGAAAGGAAGGTAAACGCGATGATCGGCAGATCGAAAAGAATAAGCGACAGAAAGAGAAAGGACAGCATCGCCTAGAAGCAAACCAGAAAGGAAAAAAGAAGAACAAGAGAAAGAAAAAGATGAAAGGAGAACGACAAGAGGAAGTCGACGCGCCTCGCTGACACCGGAAGAAGAGAAGATAGAAATAGAAGAGATAGAGCAGCGAGGTGAGCGAGAAGAAGAAGCGGATGTAGAAGAAGAAGAAAAAGAGAAAAAAAGAAAAAAAGAGATAGAAGAAAAAAAAGAGAGAGAAAGAGAAGAAGAGAAGATGCAAGGGGCGGAGAAGCGGAACACGGAGAAGAAAGAACGGAAAGCGAGCTAGACAGGCGAGAGACGCGAAAAGGCCGGCGAGAAACAGGCGCGGAAGAAGGGAGGAAAAAGGAGAAGGAGAAGAAATAGCCGGAGAAGATAAAGAAAGCGAGATATAGAAGAAGAGCAAGCGAACAGTAAAGGCTGAAAGAAAGGAAAAAGAAAGGTGCGAAAGAAATTAAGAAAAGAGGAGAAGAAGGACTGCTGAGAAGGACTAGAACATAGAGACTGGAGATAGACTACGAGATGAAGATGCCGGTGTCGGTAACGGTGAACGCCGCGACAGAAGACGCGCGAGAAGAGAGACTAGATGAGCCGGGCAAAGCCGCTCAACCGCAAGAGCAAAACGTGCAGCGTGAACTTGACCGTGCTCGGTGAACTTGAACGCGTTCGACGAGGAGGTTCTTCATCAACTAGCAGCAGGCGCAGAGGGTAGGTACGATGGTCGGCGGGAAGCTCCGGCCCGAGAGACGACCGAGAAGGCGACGCCTCGCTGCTCGGCGACGTGCACGGAAAGTCGCGCTCGAGAATAGCCGCCAGCTAGGAGAGCGCAGACGTGGCTAGATCTCGAAGTGATAGTGCAAGACTAGATCTTAGAGAGATAGAGGAAGTCGTAGAGCAGAGAAAAGCAGGTAGGTGCCAGAGAGAGTGGATAGACGCTGGCGTACTGCACCTGCGTAGTCGGTGAGGTTGGCCTCGTGGTTGACAGCGAGCTGAAAGGAGAGGATAAGCAGGCTGTAGAGCGGCGTGCGAAGCTAGTGCGACATGTAAGAGAAGAACTCGGACTTGTACTTCGAGGTGACGAGAGCTGCTCGGCCTTCTCCTCGACGAGGCGCTTGAGACAGCTCGACCTCCGCGTACTTGCGCTCGACCTAGGTGTTCTGCTCGCCCAGGAGCCTAGCCAGAGCGCTCGAGATACTCGTAGGAGCAAGCAGCAGCTAAAACTCGAGAGATGAAGCTACTGCAGCCAGAGACTGCGACTGCTAGAGCAGGTTCTCGGTGAGAGTGTTGGCCTCGATGGTGTTGAGAAAGAGACAGATGATCTCGGTGAGCTGATAGAGGAAAGCTTGGTGAGTGGGGCTGAAGCGAAAGAAAGAAGCCAGCTCCAGCACCGCGCTGGACCAGAGCTCTCGAAGAGGATCGGCAGCAAGAAGATGTTCAGCGGAGTGGACTCCCCCAGGCCGGAGTTGATCGACACGTAGTGCTAGGGACTCGCTGAGGAGGATGCGCTGCTTCTCCTAGCGCGCACTGGCCGAAGAGGCCCTCGCAGAGGCGGAAGTGGTTGACGAGGTGTTTGCGCTCCTTGTAGAGCGTATCCGGCCTGGACACAGCACCGGCTCGTAGCCGTCCCTCGTAGGCGTAGCGATGTAGAAGACGCCGTGCTGCGCGAGACACGAGCGGCGCGAGCTCGGAGAGGATCAAGCTCGACGACCGTGGGCGAGGTCGCGCTGGCCCTGGAGCATGCGCGTGAAGCGCCGAGAGGTGGTCTCAGCCAGTCCTGCTCGGTGTTCTGGCGCGTCGTCTCGCGCAGGTGCGGATCATCTCGTTGAGCTTGTCCTTGAGAGACGGCGATCGCCGCTGAGCCTCCACGCGGGACCGGAGCGCGAGAGGTCGCCCTCGGCACGCGTGGAACTCGGCGATGGCGCGCACCTGAGTGGTGAGGTGGCGGAGGGTGACGTGCGGGAGGTCCAGACGACCGGCGACCGCGGCGGACGCGCCTGGCCGCCGAGCTGCCCCGACGCCGACCTCGCGAGCGACGCGCCGTCACCTCGCAGGGAAAGAGTAGAGCTGATCGACCATCGCGTTGAGCGGTGTGCTCAGCTCGAGAGAACTCGCCCTTAGACGTCGGCGGAGATCTTCTAGCGCAGGTCGCCGTTGGCGACCGCGGTCGTCACCTCGGCGATGTGCGGACCTGTGCGGTGAGGTTGCCCGCGATGAGGTTGACGTTGTCGGTCAGGTCCTCCGAAGCAGCAGACGCTCGATGGTCACGGCGGCCTGGCTGGCCCAGCTTGCCCTCGGTGCCGACCTCGCGGGCGACACGGGTGACCTCGGAGATGAACCCGTTGAGCTGATCCACGATGTCGTTGATGGTGGTAGAGCTCGAGTATCTCGCCCTGGACGTCGGCGGTGACCTTCTGCTGAGGTCGCCGCCGGCGACAGAGCAGATGACGCGCTGCATCTCGTTGCTGGGACGAACGAGGTCCTCGATCAGGCTGTTGACCGACTCGATGCAGTCGCCCCAAAACTGGTCGGTCCCCTTGTACGACACGCGCTGGGAGAGCTTGCCCTGCTTGCCCACGACGCGGCTGACTCTCGCCAGCTCGGTCTCCAGCGTCTGGTTGGCCGCGATCACGTCGTTGAGGCGGTCGGCGATCTTGCCCGCCACGCCCGTCCATTCGACCGGCATGCGCACCGTGAAATCGCGCCTGACGTGGGACAGCACGCTGAGCAGGACGGCCTCGTCAAGCGTCACGGCGCCGTTCGGCTCCTGGCCATCCATGGGGTGACCTCGCGATTAGTGCTGCGTGCGTGCCAAGTCACTGGCCCGTGAGGCAACCATGCTGCAGAGGATAGTGTTGCGAGGAAGCGAAGAGGCGAGAGCGACGTTATCAGGGGTCAGAAATCCGGACGGTTGGCGCGTTTACGGGCCCTTCGGCAGGTGCTTGACGACGTAGGAGCGCTCGCCGGGGCGCACCATTCCCAGGCGCCGGGCCTCGCGCTCGAGCGCCGCGGGGTTGCGCAGCGCGTCGCGCCGGGCCCGCAGCTTGGTGTTCTCGTGCTTGAGCCTCGCGACGTCGGCGCGGCGGTGCTTGGCCTCCTGGACCGTCGACCAGTACGAGCGCGCCGGGCCGATGTAGAGGAAGAGCATCCCGAGCAGGACGACGAGCAGGGCCACGCGCGAGACGCGGTCCCAGCGAATGCCCCGGGCCCCGCCCGGGAGGACCCGCGGACGCGCCGCCTTCGGGCGCGTGACAGGGGCGCGACGGGGCGCGCGAGCGCTGCGGGCCGGGGCCATTGGAGTCGCGTTCGTGAAGAGCGCACACGAATCCTGCCCGTGCAAGCGGACGTTCTAGAGCGGCGGAGGAGGCGGCGGCAGCCCGGGGAAGCGCCGCTTGGCGCGTCCGCGCTTGGTCATGACGTCCGTGCCCCCGAAGATCGAGACGCAGTGGACGTGCACCACGGGCGCGCCCGGCGCCGGCTCCGAGCCTCCCAGCTTGAGCTCGTCGCCCCCGAAGAGCGCGAAGCTCGACAGCTCGGCGTGCACGCCCTCGGGCACGACGATGTCCGAGCCGCCGAAGATCGAGATCACCGTGATGTGCACCTCGGGCGCCGCCAGCGTGGCCTCGCGCAGGTCGAGGTCCGCGCCGCCGAAGATGTTCACCACGCGCAGATGCTCGGCCACGCGCCAGCGCCCCGCCCGGTCGCTGCCGCCGAAGATGCTGAGCACGAAGCTCGTCGCGCGGCGCTCGGGCGGCCCGCCGAACACGGCCCCGGTCGGCGCCGGGAGGTCGGCGGTCAGCGGCTCGAGCTCCTCACGCGTCGTGGCGGCGTACGCGGCGTCGATGCGCTCGACCAGCTCCTCGACGTCGAGGCGCCCCTCGGCCGCGGCCTCGCGCAGGTGCGCCACCGCGTCCTCGCGCTCGGAGTCCGACGCACGCGTCACGAGCGGAAGGCGGACCGTCCCGGGAAGCTCGCGTCCGCCCCGAGCGCCTCCTCGATGCGCAGGAGCTGGTTGTACTTCGCGACGCGATCCGAGCGCGACGGCGCCCCGGTCTTGATCTGCCCGCAGCCCGTGGCCACCGCGAGGTCGGCGATGGTCACGTCCTCCGTCTCGCCCGAGCGGTGCGACATCACCGCGCTGTAGCCGGCCTCGCGCGCCATCGCGATGGCGGCGAGCGTCTCGGTCAGCGTGCCGATCTGGTTGACCTTGACGAGGATCGAGTTGGCCACGCCGGAGTCGATGCCGCGGCGCAGGCGCTCGGTGTTGGTGACGAAGACGTCGTCGCCCACGAGCTGCAGGTGAGCGCCCAGACGCTCGGTCAGCGCCGCCCAGCCATCCCAGTCCTCCTCCGCCATCCCGTCCTCGAGGGAGACGATCGGATAGCGGCCCGCCAGGTCGGCCCAGTAGTCGGTCAGCTCCGCGGCGCTCAGGGTGCGGTGCTCGTGCTCGAGGACGTAGGCGCCGTCGGAGAAGATCTCGCTCACGGCCGGGTCCAGGGCGATCGCGACGTCCTCGCCGGGCGTGTAGCCCGCGGCCTCGATGCCCGCCACCAGCATCTGCAGCGCCTCCTCGTTGGAGCCGAGGTTCGGCGCGAAGCCGCCCTCGTCGCCCACGCCGCCGCCCAGGCCGCGGTCGTGCAGCGTCTTCTTCAGCGCGTGGAAGACCTCGGCCCCCATGCGCAGGCACTCCGTGAAGCTGGAGGCCCCGACCGGCACCACCATGAACTCCTGGAAGTCGACCGAGTTGTCGGCGTGGGCGCCGCCGTTGAGGACGTTCATCATCGGCACCGGCAGCACGTGCGCGGCGTCGCCGCCCAGGTAGCGCCACAGCGGCTGGCCCTCCTCGGCCGCCGCGGCGTGCGCGGCCGCCAGCGAGACGCCGAGGATCGCGTTGGCCCCCAGGCGCGACTTGTTGGGCGTGCCGTCGAGGTCGATCAGCGCGCGATCGAGGCCCTCCTGGTCGGTCGCATCGCGGCCGGTGACCGCCTCGGCGATCTCGCCGTTGACGTTGCCGACGGCCTGCGTCACGCCCTTGCCGCCGTAGGCGTCGCCGCCGTCGCGCAGCTCGGTCGCCTCGAACTCGCCGGTCGAGGCGCCGCTCGGCACGATCGTGCGCCCGGCCGCGCCCGAGCGCAGCGCGAGCTCGACCTCGACGGTCGGGTTGCCGCGGCTGTCGAGCACCTGCCGGGCATGGATCTTCTCGATCTGGCTCATTCGTTCAACCTCGCTTGGACGTAGTAGGTCAGCTTGTCGTCTGGGGTCAGCGCCTCCCATTCGGCGCCGGCGGCGGCCGCGAGCTCCTCGGCGGCCTCGATCCGCCCGCGGAAGCGCGCGCTCGCCGAGCGCAGCGCGAGCTCGGGGTCGACGCGCAGCTTGCGCGCGACGCTCACCGCCGCGAAGAGCAGGTCGCCGACCTCGTGGAAGACGGCGTCGCGGTCGGTGCCGGCGGCCTCGAGCTCCTCGAGCTCGCCGCTGACGGCGTCGTAGGGGATGTGGTCGAAGTCGAAGCCCGAGCTGGCCGCGCGGCGCTGGAGCTTGCGCGCGTGCAGCAGGGCCGGGAGGTTCTCGGGCACCTCGCCGAAGATCCCCTCCTCGCGGCCGGGCTCGGAGCGCTTGATCGCGTCCCAGTTGCGCAGCACCTCGCCGGCGGTCTCGGCCTCCACCTCGCCGAAGACGTGCGGGTGGCGGCGGATGAGCTTCTGGCGGACGTGCTCGGCCACCTGCGCCATGTCCCCGGCGCCGCGCTCCTCGAGCAGCAGCGAGAGGAAGTGGACCTGGAAGAGCACGTCGCCCAGCTCGTCGCGCAGCTTGGCGTCGTCGCCGGCGTTGGCGGCGTCGGCGAGCTCGTAGGCCTCCTCGACCGTGTGGGGCACGATCGAGCGCTCGTCCTGCTCGCGGTCCCAGGGGCACTCGCGCCGCAGGCGGCGGGTCAGCTCGTCCAGGCGGGCGACGGCGGCGGCGACGGAGGGCTCTGGCATGCGTGCCGGAGCCTAGACGGCCGCGGCATCGGCCATCGAATGTCGCCGCCGCGCGCGGCCTACGGCGATGTCGTGGTCGTGCCCTGCGCGCCGCTGCCCGACGTTCCGGCCGGCGCCGTCGTCGTCGTGGCCTTCTTCTTCGGCGCGTTCTTGCAGTCGTCGACGACGTACCCCTTGCGGCAGTCCGTCTCCTTCTTGTACCGGTTGCGGTAGTCGTCGCCGAACTTCTTCAGCGCGGCCTGCTGGTTCTGGGAGGCCAGGATCTGCTTGATCGAGGTCTTGGACTCGTCGAGCGTCTGCTGCTTGGTCGGGGTGACCTTCGTGACGTCGAAGACGTACCAGCCGAACTGCGTCTTGACCGGGCCGGTGAGCTTGCCCTTCTTGGCCGCGAAGATCGCCTTGTCGAAGGCGGGCTCCTGCTGGCCCTTGGCCACGCCGGGCAGCGCGCCGCCCTTGCTCTTGGAGGCCTGGTCGACCGAGTACTTCTTGGCCACCGACTTCCAGGACTGGCCCGAGTCGAGGGCCTTCTTGGCCTGCGCGGCCTTCGCCTTGTCCTTGGTCAGCACGATGCGCAGGTCACGGCGCTCGGGCGAGGAGAAGCGCGACTTGTTCTTGTTGTAGTAGGCCGCGATCTGGGCGTCGGTGACCTTGTCCTTGCCCTTGGTCACCTTCGACGTGATCTGGTTCTGCAGCTCGCGGATGCGCTGCTGGTAGAGCACGTCCTCGTTGGTCAGCCCCGCGTTCTGCAGGAACTTCTCGTAGCTGCCCTTCTGGGCGAACTGCTGCTTCTTGATGTCGTCGATCTGCTTGACGATCGTCTTGTCGGCGACCTTGACCTTGAGCCGGTTGGCCTCCTGGTCGAGCCACGTCGAGCGGATCAGGAAGCCCAGGACCTGGTCGCGGAACTGGTCGTACTGCTGCTGGCACTGCGTCTTGTACTGGGCGTCGGTCGGCTCCGGCTGCCCCTTGGCCGGCTTCGCCGCCGTCTTCTTCTTCTCGGCGATGCACTGCTTGAAGTCGGGCGCGTCGGGCACCGTGGCCGTCTTGGCGGCCGCTGGGTTGGTCTGACCGGCCTGGGAGATCGCGATGATCTTCATCCAGTGGTCGAACGTGTCGCGCTTGATCGTCTGATCGCCGACGGTGGCGACCGAGTTGCCGGGGACGCCGCCGCCACCGCACGCGGAGACGCCGAGGACGGCGACCACGAGCAGGGCCACGACTGGAAGTGCGGTTCGAGTCTTCAAGGCCATCGTTTCGAGGTAGGGGACAGCTGAGGAACGGGTCATGGTAGCCACGATTTGTCAGGCGGCTGTCAGGTCCCCCACCGGCGCGGTGACCGCCAGCAGCGCATCCGCGGCGGCCACCACGATGCGAAAGCGCGCTTCGGCGTCGCGCGGGACGCGGAAGCTGACCTGGCTGCGGCCGGGCTCGTAGCGGGCCTCGGGTACACGTTCGCGCAACTCCTGCGCCTGGTCGGAGGTGAGCTCCAGCGGCGTGGCGGCGAGCATCTCGCCGCGGAAGGAGACCATGCGCGCGCCGGCGCGGCCGAACTTGATGCGCGCCTGCTGAAGGGCGATGAGGTTCTCCAGCGGCTCGGGCACCGGGCCGAAGCGGTCCTCGAGCTCGTCGCGCAGGAGCGCGAGGTCGGCGACGTCGCGGGCGGCGGCCACCCGGCGGTGGACGTCGACCTTGGCCTGCTCGTAGGGCACGTAGTCGGCCGGCACGTAGGCGTCGACGTTGACGTCCAGGCGCACGGGCTCGGGCTCGTCGTCGCCGAGGGTGCCGTCCATCCCGCGGACGGCCTCGTCGAGCATGGCCAGATAGAGCTCGAAGCCCAGCGCGGCGACGTGGCCGGACTGCTCGTCGCCCAGCAGGTTGCCCGCGCCGCGGATCTCGAGGTCGCGCATCGCGATCTTGAACCCCGCGCCCAGCTCGGTGTAGTCGCTCAGCGCGCTCAGGCGCTTGGTCGCCTCCTCGGTCAGCGCGGCCGCGCTGGGGTACAGCAGGTAGGCGTAGGCGCGCTCGCTCGAGCGCCCGACCCGCCCGCGGATCTGGTAGAGCTGGGCCAGCCCGAAGGTCTCGGCGCGCTCGATGATCAGCGTGTTGGCCTGCGGGATGTCGATGCCCGACTCGATGATGCTGGTGGCCACGAGGACGTCGGCCTCGCCGCGCAGGAAGCTCAGCATGCGCTGCTCGAGCGACCTTCTCGTCCATCTGCCCGTGGGCGACCTCGAAGCGCACCCCCGGGCACAGGCCGCGCAGGCGCTCGGCCGTCTCGTCGATCGTCTCCACGCGGTTGTGGACGAAGAAGGCCTGCCCGCCGCGCTCCTTCTCGCGCATGATCGCCTGCTTGACCAGCCCCTCGTCGTACTCGCCGACGTAGGTCTTGACGGGGCGGCGGCCCTCGGGCGGCGTCTCGATGACCGAGATGTCGCGCATCCCGGCCAGCGACATCTGCAGCGTGCGCGGGATCGGCGTCGCGCTCATGGCCATGACGTCGACCTTGAGCTTGAGCTGGCGCAGCAGCTCCTTCTGCTTGACGCCGAAGCGCTGCTCCTCGTCGACGACCATCAGCCCGATGTCCTTGCCGCGCAGGTCGCGCCCGAGGAGGCGGTGGGTGCCGATGAGGATGTCCACGTGCCCGTCGTTGAAGCCGGCGATGGCGGCCTTCTGGTCCTTGGCGGAGCGGAAGCGGCTGACGTGCTCGATGGTGAAGGGGTAGTCCTTCAGGCGCTCGGAGAAGGTGCCGAAGTGCTGCTGGGCGAGGATCGTCGTCGGCGCCAGCACGAGCACCTGCTTGCCGTCGTCGGCGGCCTTGAACGCCGCGCGCAGGGCGACCTCGGTCTTGCCGTAGCCCACGTCGCCGCAGATCAGGCGGTCCATCGGCTGCGCGCGCTCCATGTCGGCCTTGACGTGCTCGATGGCCTCGCGCTGGTCGGCGGTCTCCTGGTAGGGGAAGCGCGCCTCGAACTCGCGCAGCCACTCGCCGTCCTCGGGGAAGGAGTGCCCCGGCCGGCGGCGGCGCTCGGCGTAGAGGTTGAGCAGCTCGCCCGCCAGCTCCTGGGCGGCGCGCCTGGCGCGCGCCTTCATCGCCTCCCACGCCTTGCCGCCGAGCTTGCTCAGCGGCGGGTGGGTGCCGCCCGCGCCGACGTAGCGGCGTGATCTTCGCCAGCTGGTCGACCGGCATGAAGACGCGGTCGGTGCCCGCGTACTCGAGCTCGAGGTAGTCGCGCGTGACGTCCGCGACCGTCTTCGTGTCGAAGCCGGCGAAGCGGGCGATGCCGTGGTCCTCGTGGACGATGATGTCGCCGGTGCGCAGGTCGGCGAAGGAGCGCAGGGCGCCGCGCCCTCGCCTCGGCCGCTCCGGGCGCTCGGCGCGCCGGCGGCGGAAGAGCCGGTGCTCGGGGATGACGGCCAGGTTGAGCCCGGCGGCGATGAAGCCGTCGCGCAGCGTCGCGCGCGAGAACTGCAGGCCGTCGCCGCCGTCCCAGGAGGCGCGCAGGCGCGCGAGGTTGTAGGCGGCGCGCTCGCCGTCGCCGCGCCGCGACCACGTGACGACCGTGCGGTAGTCCGAGCGCACGAGCTTCTCGAGCTCGGGCTCGGCCTCCTTGAGCGAGCGGGCCGCGAGGTCGGCGGCCTGGGCGCGGAACTCGATGGGCTGATCGGCCGAGATCGAGCTCAGCCGCACGCTCGCGCGCGCATCGAGCGCGGCGGCGATCTCGTCGGGCTTGACGTAGAGGTGGTGGGCGTCGTCGTCGTGGAAGGCCGCGCACACGTCCTGCCAGTGGTCGGCGAGCGCCGGGGCGACGTCCTCCTCGGCGGCGATGAGGATGGCCGCGTCGGCTGCCAGGTCGAGGAAGGCCTGGAAGCGGTCGACCGGCAGCAGCTCCGCGACGTCCGGGCGGTCCTCGGCGTCCTCCAGCGCGGCGATCTCGGCCAGCTCGCGATGCTCGGGCGCGAGCTCGGCGGCGGGCGCGATCTCGATCGCCTCCGTCTCGCCCAGGCTGCGCTGGGTGAAGGTGGAGAAGAAGCGGATCGACTCGACCTCGATGTCGAAGAGGTCGATGCGCACCGCGCGGTCCTCGGTGGCCGGGTAGAGGTCGAGGATGCCGCCGCGGATGGCGAACTGCCCGCGGTCGTCGACCTGGTCGACGCGCTCGTAGCCGGCGGCCACGAGCTGCTGGCCGACCTCGTCGAGGTCGAGCAGGTCGCCGACGCGGATGGTGAAGGAGTGCGGGCGCAGCGCCGGGTCGGGCACCTTCTCGCTCAGCGCGACCGCGCTGACCACCACGACCGGCGGCTCCTCGCCATCCGCCCGCTCCGCGAGCAGGGCGTCGAGCGCGGCCACGCGCAGGCCGACGAGGTGCGGCGGCGGCGCGAGGTGCGACTCGTAGGCGACGCCGCGGCTGGGGTAGAAGCGCACCGGGCGCGGCTCGAGCCACGCGCGCAGGTCGGCGGCGAGGTCGCGCGCCTGGCGGTCGTCGCCCGCCACCACGAGCGTCGGGCGGTCGGCCGCCGCGCCCTCGGCCAGCGCCGCCACGAGATAGGGCCGCATCGACTGCGACACGAACGCGCGGCCGCCATCGGCGATGAGCGCGGCGCCGTCGGGGTGCTCGGAGAGGCGTGAGAGGAGCGGTCTGAGGGCCATCTGGGCAGGCGAAGCGACCGCTCACGAGGGTCGCGCGGCCGTCTCGATTCACTGTAGCGAGCGGGCGTCGGGGCCCTCGGCGGCTGGCGGCGCCTCGGTGCCGTGGCGGCGCCGCGGCGGCGCGTCGCGCGGGCCAGGGCACCGAGCGGCAGGCGACGCGACCTCGCAGACGGCGTCGCGCGTGGGCGTCGCGTGGCGGCGCACTATCGCCGTCTAGCGACGCCCGCCGCCCTCGATGAGGCAGTAGACGCCGCGCAGCGCACACGACGCAACGCGGACGACCCTTACGCCGTCGCGTCGATGTTCAACCGCACGTAGTCGATCGTCACCGGCGCCCCGCCGAGGCGCTCGACGACCTCGTCGACGAAGCGCGGGCGCAGCTGCTCGGGCAGGCGCTCGAGGTGCGCGCCGAGGTTGATCTCGGTCAGGTAGGCGTGCGGGTCGTCGGGCGTCACCGGGCGCTCCTGCAGCCAGGCGCGCGCCTGCTGGAAGCCGGCGGCCCGCAGGCGCTCCTCGGTCTCGGCGGGCGCGGCGAAGTTCCACGGGCCGCGCCAGCCCTCGAAGCTCGGCGCGTAGGGCTCGATCGCCATCACCTCGCGCGCGGCGGCGTGGACGCGGGCGATGTTGCCCTGGCCGCCGCACTGGGCCACGAGCAGCCCGCCGGGGCGCAGGTGCGCGCGCAGCCGCGCGAAGAGGGCGTCGTGGTCGGCGATCCAGTGGAAGGTCGCGGTCGAGAGGATCGCGTCGGCCTGAAGGCCCAGGTCGAAGGTGGAGAGGTCGGCCACGTGCAGCTCGGCACGGTCGCCCAGGCGCTCGCGCGCCGCGTCGATCATCGAGGCCGACTGGTCCACGCCGATCACGCGCCCGTCGGGCAGGCGCGCCAGCAGCGCCTCGGTGACCCGGCCCGAGCCGCAGCCGGCGTCGATGACCGTCTCGCCGCCGGTCAGCGGCAGGCGCTCGAGGACCTCGCGGCCCATCGCCTCCATGGGCGTGGACAGCCGGTCGTAGTCGGCGCCGCTCCAGGAGCGGGCCTCGCTCACTTCTCGCCGCGGCCGACGAGGCGGGCGAAGAAGCGCTTGACGCGCTCCCACAGCACGGAGAGCACGAGGCGGATGCCGTGCACCGGCTTGGCGGCCTGCGGCTGCGGCCTGGGCGGCGCCGGCGGCTCCTGCGCGGCGGGGGCCGAGGACGCCGCGGAGGCCTCGGCGGCGGCGCCGCCGGCGGAGGCCACAGCGGCGTCGGCCTCCTCGCCGGGCGTCACGGGCGCGGTCGCGGCGGGCGCCTCCGCGGCTGCGGCGGGCGCCTCGGCGGCCGCCGGCTCCGAGGTGATCGTCGCCTGCAGACACTGCGAGAAGTCGCGCATCATCCGCTTGGAGATGTCCTCGATCATCCCGCCGCGCCCGAAGCGCGCCAGCCGGCCGGTGATCGTGAAGTCGGTGCTGACGTCGACCACCGTCTCCTCGCCCTCCTGGCGCAGCGTGCTGACGATGACGGCGTGCGCGCCGCCCTGGCCGCGCTTGTCGGTGCCGTTGGCGTGCATCGTGGCGGTGCGCGACGCCTCGTCGAGCGAGTCCATCTTCAGCGAGCCTCGATACGACGCGGTGGTCGGGCCGAGCTTGACCGTGAAGTTGCCCTCGTAGCTCCCGTCGGGGCGCTGCCCGGTGATCTCGGCCCCGGGCAGGCACGGCGCCACCCGCTCGACGTCGACCAGCATGTCCCAGACCTGCTCGACGGGTGCGGCGACGGTGAACGACTGCTCGAGCTTCATGTGCGCAGGGCCTCCAGCTCTTCGGGGGTGTCGACGTCGGTCGGGTCACACAGACGCGCGGCCTCGAACGTCCTCACGGTCGGCGTGGCCGAGCAGCTCGCGGGCCCCCACGTCGCCGCTGCAGCTGCCGCCACGTGCGGGCAGGATCGCACGACCGAGGGCCACGGGGTGGCCCGGCACGCCGTCGTAGGTGGCGCGCACGGCGGCGGTGCCGGTCGGCGCAGAGTCGGCGTGGTCCATGACGGCGGCGATCACCTGCGGCGTCACGCGCGGCTGGTCGCCGAGCGTGACGATCACCCAGTCGCAGTCGCCGACGGCCTCGACGCCGCAGCGCAGCGACGCGGCCATGCCCTCCGCCCAGTCGGTCGCAGACGACGCTGACGCGCCTCGCCGAAGTCGACGGCCGCGCGCACGCGCTCGGCCTCGGCGCCGAGGACCACGACGACCGGATCGATCGCCGGCACCGCGAGCATCGCGTCGATCGCGTGCTGCAGGAGCGGCACGCCGTCGAGCTCGGCGAGCTGCTTGGGCGAGCCGAAGCGCGACGCCCCGCCCGCGGCGAGCACGACGCCGCCGATCAAGCGGTGACCTCGTGGATGCGCCCGCCGCGCAGGTGCGACAGCCGGCCGCCCTCGCGCCCGCGGCGATGGGCCACGATCTCGCCCATGATCGACAGCGCGGTCTCCTCGGGCGTGAGCGCGCCCAGGTCGAGGCCGATCGGCGCGCTCAGGCGGGCGAGCTCCTCGTCGGTGATCCCCAGGGCGAGCAGGCGCTCGCGGCGCTTCTCCTGCGCGCGGCGCGAGCCCATCGCGCCCACGTAGGCGGCGTCGGAGCGCAGGGCGATGCCGAGCGCCGCGTCGTCGAGCTTGGGGTCGTGCGTGAGCACGGCGATCGACGTCGCGCGATCGATGCCGCCGATGCGCTCGAAGGCCTCCTCCGGCCACGCGGCGACGACCTCCTCGGCGTCGGGGAAGCGGTCGGGCCGCGCGAAGAACCCGCGCGGGTCGACGACGTAGGGCCGCCAGCCGCTCGTGCGCGCCAGCGTGCACAGCTGGGCGGCGAAGTCGATGGCGCCGAAGATGATCAGGCGCGGCGCCGGGAAGGTGACGTCGATGAAGAGGTTCCCGCGCTGCTCGGAGCGCTCGGACCACATGAGCTCGTCGGCATGGCGTGCGGCCTCGTCGTCGAGCTCGGGCGAGCCCAGCGAGCCGCGACGGCTCCCGTCGGGCTCGACCAGCATCTTCGCCCCGGCGTCGGGGCCCTCGAGGATGGTGACGACCGCCCCGCGGCCGTCCTCGCGGGCGATCTCGGCGAAGCGCCCCTGCGGCGTCAGCTCGTCGGTCACGGCTCGTAGCGCTCGACCCAGACGCCGATCTCGCCGCCGCACGGCAGCCCGACGTCCCACGCCTCTTCGTCGGCGATGCCGAAGCTCAGCAGCTGCGGGGCGCCCCCGGCCATGACCTCTTCGGCGACCTGGATGACCGCGCCCTCGACGCAGCCGCCGCTCACGGCGCCGGAGACCTCGCCGCTCGAGCTGATCGCCATCTTCGCCCCGGGGGGCCTGGGCGCCGAGCGCTTGACGCTGACGACCATGGCGATGGCGACCTTGTCGCCGCGCGCGGTCCAGGCGTCGATGTCGTGCAGGATGTCCTTCATCGCGTGTCCTCCAGGATCGAGGCCAGCTCGGCCAGCGAGGCCAGCGAGTTGCCGGCCAGGAAATGATCAGTATGAGGCAGGGCCGCGGCCATCCCGCGCGCCAGCGGCTCGTAGTCCGGTGCCGCCTTGAGCGGGTTCAGCCAGACCACGCGATGCGCCGATCGGCGCAGGCGCGCCATCTCGTCGGCCAGCAGCTCGGGCTCTCCGCGGTCCCATCCATCGGAAAGGATGACGACTACCGCCCCCCGGCCCAGCCGGCGCCCGTACTCGCGGTTGAGGACGCCGAGGCAATGGCCGATGCGCGTGCCGCCCGACCAGTCGTCGACGGCCTCCGCCGCGCGCGCCAGCGCGAGGTCCGGATCGCGCACGCCGAGCTCGCGCGTGAGCCGCGTCAGGCGCGTGCCGAAGGCGAAGACCTCCACCCGCCGGTGCGTCGCCACGGCGGCGTGCAGGTACTGCAGCAGCACCCGCGCGTAGGGCGCCATCGAGCCCGACACGTCGCAGACGAGGACGAGCTTGCGCGGCTTCTCGGCGGGCTCGCGCCAGCGGCGCTCGAGCGGCTCGCCGCCCCAGCGCAGGGAGGCGCGCAGCGTGCGCTGCAGGTCGGGGCGGACGCCGCGCAGCCGCGCCCTGCGCAGCCGCCGCGACCGGCGCGTCGGCCCGTGGCGGGCGAGTTGGGCGACGACGGCGCGCACCCGCGCGCGCTCCTCGTCGCTGTACTGGGAGAAGTCCTTCTCGATCAGCAGCTCGACGTCGCTCCACGCGGCGGGGCGCACGTCGGTGGGCTCGCGCCCGGGCGACGGCTCGGCCCCCGGGTCGGCGACGCGCGGCAGCGCCAGCTCGACGCCCGGCGGCATCTCGAAGGGCGGCGCGACGCTCCCCGCGTCAGCCCCGGCGAAGACCTCGCTGAAGGCCGCGTCGAAGATGGCGAGGTCCTCGCGGCGCGAGCACATGACCGCGCGCAGCCCGAGGTAGGCGTCGTCGCGCGAGGCGCCCACGACGCCCAGCGCGCGCGCCGCCGCCTCGACCTCGCCCGTCCCCACCCGCGCCCCGGCCGCGCGCATCGCGCGCGCCAGGGCGACCACTTCAGGCACCATCGAGGACTCCGGTGTGCCGGACGCGGTCGAGGTCCTCGCGCACCTTCAGCGCGACGCCCAGCGTGTCGTCGAGCGTCCCGTCCGGCCCGAGGGCTCCGAGCGCCTGCGCCCACGCGATCGTCTCCCCCACGCCGGGCAGCTTGTAGAGCTCGGCCCGGCGCAGGCGCGCGACGGCCTCGACGACCCGCTCGACGACGGCCTCCTCGGCGCCGGGCAGGCGCGTGCGCACGATCGCCGTCTCGCGCTCGGGATCGGGGTAGTCGATCCAGTGGTACATGCAGCGGCGCTTGAGCGCGTCGTGCAGCTCGCGCGTGCGGTTGGAGGTCAGCACGACCAGCGGGCGCTCGGTGGCGGTGATCGTCCCCAGCTCGGGGATCGTGACCTGGAAGTCGGAGAGCAGCTCGAGCAGGAAGGCCTCGAACTCGTCGTCGGCGCGGTCGATCTCGTCGATGAGCAGGACGACCGGGCCGTCGGCCTCGAGCGCCTCGAGCAGCGGGCGGCGCAGCAGGAAGCGCCGCGAGTACAGCTCGCCCTCGTCGACGCCGCCCTCGGCCGCGCGCACGGCCATGAGCTGGCGCGAGTAGTCCCAGTCGTAGAGGGCGTGGTGGACGTCGATGCCCTCGTGGCACTGCAGGCGGATGAGCCGTGCGCCGGTGGCGGCGGCCAGCGCCTTGGCCACCTCCGTCTTGCCCACGCCGGCCTCGCCCTCGACCAGCAGCGGCTGGCCCAGCTCGGCGGCCAGGAACACCGCGGTGGCCAGCGCGCGGTCGGCGAGATAGCGCTCCTTCGCGAGCGCCTCGCCGACCGCGTCCGGCGATGTCAGGGCGGGGTGGCGGGTCAGGCCGCCGCCTCTTCCAATGCCCGGCGGGTGAGCACCCGCGCCAGGTGGCGCTTGTAGTCGGGCGTCGCGTTGAGGTCGCCCGGCGGGTCGGTGCCCTCGGCCGCCTGCTCGGCGGCCGCCGCGATGGCGTCGAGCCCCTTGCCGCGCAGGGCGTCCTCCGCGGCGGTCGCCCGCAGCGGCGTGGAGCCCATGTTGGTCAGGGCGATGCGCACGTCCTCCACGGAGCCGTCGCCGGCCTTCTTGACCATCGCGCAGACCGCGACCATGGCCCAGTCCTCGGCGCGGCGGGTGAACTTCAGGTAGCTCGAGCCCCAGCCGTCGAAGCTCGGCACCCGGACCTCGGTGACGATCTCGCCCTCGCCGACCGCGGTCGTGAGGTAGTCCTCGAACATGTCGGCCGCCGCCACCTCGCGCGTGCCGCCGGCAGCCGGCCACCGTGAGCGAGCCCTCGCAGGCGAGGAACACGGTGGGCAGGTCGGAGGCCGGATCGCCGTGGACCAGCGAGCCGCCGATGGTCCCGCGGTTGCGGACCTGCTGGTCGGCGATGAGCGCCGTCGCCTGGCCCACCGGGCCGAGGTCGGCGTTGCCCTGCATGTCGGCGTGACGCGTCATCGCGCCGATGCGCCACTGGCCGTTCTCGCGCTGCACGCCCCGCAGCCCGGGGACCTTGCGCAGGTCCACGAGCAGCGTCGGCGCCGCCAGCCGCAGCTTCATGAGCGGCAGCAGCGAGTGGCCGCCGGCCAGGACCTTGGCGTCCTCGCCGCCCCCGCTCAGCGCCTGCCAGCGCCTCGTCGAGCGTGTCGGGTGCGACGTAGTCGAACTCGGGCGGGATCACTGGGACCCTCCCTTCGCCTCGTTGATGGCCGTCCAGACCCTCATGGGCGTGAGCGGCATGTCCAGGAAGGTCACTCCGAGCGGGCGCAGCGCATCGATCACGGCATTGGTCACCGTAGCCGAACCGGCGATGGTGCCCGCCTCGCCGACGCCCTTGACGCCGAGCGAGTTGACCGGGGACGGGGTCACGGTGCGGTGCGTCTCGTAGCTCGGGAGCTCCGCGGCGGTGGGCAGCGCGTAATCGACGAACGAGCCGGTGACGAGCTGGCCGGCCTCGTCGTAGTGGACCTGCTCGTAGAGCGCCTGGCCGAGGGCTTGCGTGATGCCGCCGTGCACCTGGCCGTCGATGAGCAGCGGGTTGATCGGCGGCCCGCAGTCGTCGACCGCGACGTAGCGGACGACCTGGATCTTGCCGGTCTCGCCGTCGACGTCGACCACGCACGCGTGGGCCCCGAACGGGAAGACGAAGTTCTCCGGGTCGTAGAACGCCGTCTCGTCGAGCCCGGGCTCCATGCCGTCGGGCAGGTTCTCGGGGACGTAGGCCGCCCCGGCCACGTCGGCCAGCGCCATGCCCTTCTCGGGCGAGCCGCGGACGATCCACTTGCCGTCGCGCAACTCGATGTCGGCCGGGTCGGCCTCGAGCTGGTGGGCGACGATCGCCTTGGCCTTGTCGGCCACCTTCTCGGCGGCGCGCGCCATCGCCTCACCGCCCACGGCGAGCGTGCGCGAGCCGTAGGTGTCCAGGCCGAACGGGCCCGTGGCGGTGTCGCCGTGGACGACGTCGACCTGCTCCGGGTCGATCCCGAGGCGGTCGGCCACGATCTGGGCGAAGCCCGTCTCGTGGCCCTGCCCGTGCGGCGAGGAGCCCGTGTAGACGGTCGCCGAGCCGCTGGCGTGGACACGCACCTGCGCGGACTCCCACCCGCCGCCCTGCAGGCCGAAGCCGCCGGGGCCGACGATCCGCGACGGCGCGTTGCCGCAGATCTCGGTGTAGGTGCAGAAGCCGATGCCGCGGTAGATGCCCTTGGGCCGCAGCTCCTCGGCCTGCCGGCGCACCTCGGCCACGTCGACGTGCTCCATGAGCTTGTCGAGCGCCTTGGCGTAGTCACCCGAGTCGTAGGCGACGCCGATCGGCGTCTCGTGCGTGTCGGCGAACGGCGGGATGAAGTTCCGCCGGCGGACCTCGAGCGGGTCCATCCCCAACTCGGCCGCGATCTGGTCCATCGTGACCTCGATGAGGTGCGTCGCCTCCGGCCGCCCGGCGCCGCGGATGGCGTCGGTCGGGAACTTGTTCGTCATCACGTCGATGACGTCGGTCTGGACCGCCGGGGTCTTGTAGACGCCGCACATGACGAACGCGCTCAGCGGCGGGATCATCGGCGTGAGCAGCATCTGGTAGGCCCCGAGGTCGGCGATGATCGTCGCGTGGAACGCGGTCAGCGTGCCGTCGTTCTTGAAGCCGACCCTGACCTTGTCGATCTGGTCGCGCCCGTGGTGGGTGACCATCATCCCCTCGGAGCGCGTCTCGACCCACTTCACCGGGCGGCCGAGCTTGCGCGAGGCCCACGCGCAGCCGATCTCCTCGGCGTAGATCTGCAGCTTGGAGCCGAAGGCGCCGCCCACCTCGGGGGCCACCGCGCGGACGCGGTCCTCGCTGACCCCGAGGATGATGGAGAGGAACAGGCGCAGGAAGTGCGGCACCTGCGTCGAGCTGTAGACCGTCAGCCTGTCGGCGCGATAGTCGGCCAGCACGGCGCGCGGCTCGATCGCGCCGCCGGCGACGCGGTGGTTGACGATCCGGCGCTCCATGATGTGGTCGGCCTCGGCGAAGCCGGCCTCGAGGTCGCCGCCGCCCAGCGACCACTCGCACACCTTGTTGGTCCCGAACTGCCCGTGCACGAGCGGCGAGCCGTCCTCGAGCGCCGCCTCGGGATCGGTGACCACCGGCAGCGGGTCGTACTCGACGATGACGTCCTCGGCCGCGTCGACCACGCCGTAGCGGTCCTCGCCGATGACGAGCGCGACGGGGTCGCCGACGTGCTTGACCTCGCCCTTGGCCAGGACCCAGTGGTCGGGCGTGTTGACCTCGACGCCCGGCGGGACCCACGCCATCGGGAGGCCCGCCTCCATGTCGAGGTCCTCGTGGGTGTAGACCGCGACGACGCCGTCGCGCGCCTTGGCCGCCGACGTGTCGATGGAGACGATCTTGGCGTGGGCCTCCGGCGAGCGCACCCAGGCCGCCCACACCTGCCCCGTGAGCGTGATGTCGTCGACGTAGGAGGCCTGGCCCTGGATCAGGCGCGGGTCCTCCTTGCGCCGCAGCGAGCGGCCGACATGGCCGTTGCCTGACGCGGGAAGCGCCTCGGTGGCGCTCATGCCGACACCTCCTGCGGGGCACTCGCGCCGCTCTTGCCCGCCTCGGCGGCGTGGAGCACCGCCTTGACGATGTTGTGGTAACCGGTGCAGCGGCAGAGGTTGCCCTCCAGGCCCTTGCGGACCTCGGCCTCGGTCGGGTCGGGGTTGCGCGCCAGCAGATCGGCCGCGGCCATGATCATGCCCGGCGTGCAGTAGCCGCACTGCAGGCCGTGGTCGTTCCAGAAGGCCTGCTGGAGCGGATGCAGCGTGTCGCCGTCGGCCATCCCCTCGATGGTCTTGACCTCGGCGCCGTCGGCCTGCGCGGCCAGGACGGTGCAGCTCTTCACCGCCTCGCCGTCGAGGTGCACCGTGCATGCGCCGCAGTTCGTCGTGTCACACCCGACATGGGTGCCGGTCAGGCCCAGGGTGTCGCGCAACAGGTGGACGAGCAGGAGTCGTGCCTCGACCTCGACCTCATGTCGCGTGCCATTCACGGTGAGGCGCACGGGAACAGTGCTCATACCTCTCCTCTCAGCTTCGAACGCCGGATGGCCCGAGCCTATTACCAGTCGTCGCGCGCACACAAGTGCGGAGCGGGCACGCGCCCGGTTGTCAGGACTCCTGCTACGGCGTGGCCTCGCCGAGCACGATGCGCTCGGCGGCGTCCGCGGCGCGCTCGACGAGCGCGCGCACCTCGTCCGCGGCTCTCCTTCCAGCGCCCCAGGACGTGGGCGGAGACGATGTCGGGATCGGTCGAGTCGGGCCGCCCGACGCCGATGCGCACGCGCACGAAGTCCGGCGAGCCCAGGCCCCGGCGCAGGGACTTCAGGCCGTTGTGGCCCGCCAGCCCGCCGCCCGTCCGCGTGCGGACCTCGCCGAAGGGCAGATCGATCTCGTCGTGCAGGACGAGGACGCGGTCGAGCTCGAGGTGCAGCGCGCCGCGCGCCGGCCCGGCCGAGTTGCCGGCCTCGTTCATGTAGGTCTGGGGCCACAGCACGGCGACGCGCGGGCCGCCCGGGCCGGTGCGCCCGTCGGTGAAGAGCCCGGCGTACTTCTGCTTGGGACGCGGCAGCTCCCAGCGGCGGGCGAGCTCCTCGGCCACGGCGAAGCCGACGTTGTGCGGCGTGCGCGCGTAGCGCTCGCCCGGGTTGCCGAGGCCGACGACGAGCCAGTCGACCGGAGCCGAGCCCGCGCCGAAGAGCCGGCGCACGCGCTCGCGCTACTCGGAGCTCTCGTCGGCGGCGTCGCCGCCGCCCGACTCGTCCTCGGTCGCCCTCTTCCCCGGCGGGCGCCTCGCCCTCGCCGACGAGCTCGGTCTCCTGCTCGATGGCGGCCTCCTCGTCGAGGGCCTCGAGCTCGGCCTGGAGCTTGGGCGGGGTGAGGGTGGCGACCACGGTCTCGTCGAGGTCGTCGAGGATGGTGACGCCCTGCGGAGCCTCGACGGCCGAGAGGGTCACCGTGTCGTTGACCTGCATCGAGGACACGTCGAGCTGCAGGCGCTCGGGGATGTCGTTCGGCAGGGCCTCGATGTTGACCTCGCGGGTGACGTGCTCGAGCACGCCGCCCTCGATGGTGCCCGGGGCGCTCTCGCCGCCGAGGAGCTCGAGGGTCACGACCGCGTGGATCGCGACGTTGAGATTCACGCGCAGGAAGTCGACGTGCATCGTGTGCCCGCGCACCGGGTGGCGCTGGGCGTCCTTGAGCACCGCCGGGGTGGCCTCGCCGCCCAGCTCGAGCTCGATCACGGCGCCGCGCGCGGCGAGCGCGTGGCGCAGCTCGCGCTCGTCGACGGCGAAGGCCATCGCGTCGTCGTCGCCGCCGTAGAGGACGCCGGGCACCTGGCCCTGGCGGCGCAGGCGGCGCGTGGAGCGCGAGTTGGA
Source organism: uncultured Actinomycetes bacterium (assembly GCA_963816845.1). GTDB lineage: Bacteria > Actinomycetota > Thermoleophilia > Solirubrobacterales > Solirubrobacteraceae > JAOPZW01. The sequence goes on from CAWFMR010000047.1 coordinate 58,662, forward strand.
GACCTCGCGCGAGGAGATGGAGAGCTTGGTGGACTGACTGGCCATGGGCGGCGACGGATGGTAGCGCCAAGGCGCTCGATGCCGCCGTGAGGCGCCGGGCGCTAGCGACGCTCGAAGACCTCGGCCGCCGCTTCGTGGAAGCCGGCCGGGAGATCGGCGGCGGCCAGCGTGGCCGCGATCTCGCGCATCTCGGCCACCCACCGCCAGCCCTTCTCGTCGGCCTGGCGCGCGGCCTGCGCCGAGCGCTCGGGCAGCGACGGGATCGAGTGCTCCCACTCGCGCACGAGGGCGTCCTCGACGCCGTGCGCCCTGGCCGCCTCGCGCATCGTGAGCAGGAGCGCGGCGGTGCCCTTCGTCCACCCCGCGTAGGCCATCTTCAGGGCCGAGGCCGCCGTCGGCTCACCGTCGAGGACCGGCGTCTCGAGCGCGCTGCCGGCGAAGAGCTCGGCCACCGCGGGCGCGTCGGGCCCCGAGAGGTAGAGCCGCGGGGCGTTCGAGCCGTCGGGCGGCGGGCCGATGATGCCGCCGTCGACGTAGCGGGCGCCGGCGGCCTCGCACGACGGCGCGGATCTCCGCCGCGGTGGCCGGCGAGACCGCGTTGGCATCGACGTAGAGCCCGGCGAAGGGCCCGATCGCGCGGGCGGTGTCGAGCGCGCCGTGCGGCGGGCAGATGGCCAGGACGAGGTCGCTGCGGGCCGCGAGCTCGACCACCGTGCCGGCGTCCTGCAGGTCCGCCTCCCGCGCCCGCGCGCCGCTCTCGGCGCTGCGCCCCTCCGACGCCCACAGGACCGTGCGCCCCGTCTGCGTCAGCACCCTGCCGACGGCGGCCCCCATCGCACCGGGATGCAGGAGGCCGACCGTCGCGATCGTCATAGCCCGGATCGTGGCACGGCCCGGAACTGCTTCGTTGCCCGGAAGATGCGCTGGACGTCGAAGAACGCGGGCTTGCGCACCCCGTCGAAGGAGACCAGCCCCTTCTGGTGGATCGGCGGCTGGGGCCGCGGGTTGCCGCCGTCCCAGTCCGGACGCACGCGGAACTCCTGCAGCGCGAAGTAGATGGCGCCCGACAGCCACGGCTTCGTGGCGAACACGCCGAGGTGGTAGTTGACGAAGTCCTGCTGGAAGGCGTAGGTGCCCTTCTCCTCCACCGGCCCGTCGCGGTTGGCCTCGGCGCCGAACTCGCTGACCACGATGGCCTTGTTCGGATAGCACTGGCGCACCGAGTCCAGGTAGTCGGAGAGCAGGGTGCGATCGGCGATCTGGCCGTTGGGGCCCGGGTACCAGCCGAAGTAGTCGTTGACGCCGATGACGTCGATCGGCCCGTACTCGGGCTGGCAGCCGGCCGACGGGTAGCCGGCGGCGGCGATCCCCACCGGCCGCGTCGGGTCGAGGGCGTGCGCGGTCTGCACCGCCCTTCGGATGTAGTCGCCCTGGACCGGACCGGGGCGCGCGCTCAGCTCGTTGGCGATCGACCAGATGATCACCGACGGGTGGTTGCCGTTGGTCTGGATGTTCGAGGCGAGCTCGCGCGCCGCAAGCTGACGCACGAGCTTCTGCTTGAGGTACTGCGTCTTGATCGAGTAGACCGGGATCTCCGACCACTGCATGATCCCCAGCTCGTCGGCGCGCTCCTGCGTGTAGGGCGCCAGCGGGTAGTGCGAGCGGATGACGGTCGCGCCGAGCTCCTTGACCCACGCGAGCTGCTGGTCGCGGGTCTTGTTGTCGATCGCGAAGCCCATCGTCTTCGAGTCCTCGTGCAGCGCGACGCCGCGGAAGTTCATGGGCGCGCCGTTGAGGAACAGGTGGCCGTCGACGACCTTGATCGAGCGGATGCCGGTCCTCAGCGTGTAGCGCTGCAGGAGGCTGCCCCCGGAGCGGACCGCCAGCGACGCGTCGTAGAGGTACGGGCTGGCCGGCGACCACAGGCGCGGCTTGTCGACCTTGATCTGCTTGGTGAGCGTCGCGAAGCGCTTGGCGCCGATCGCGACCCGGCCGATGGAGATGCGCCGCGCGCCGAAGCGCGCGCTGACGGCGACGCGCCGGGCACTCAGGCCGTAGTTGCGCAGCGTGACGCGGTAGGTGACCGTCGCCTGGCACGTGGCGCACGGGAGGTCGGGCCGGACGACGACCGTGTTGAAGTCGACGTCGTTGATCTTGCGCAGGTAGACCTCGCGCAGCAGGCCGCCGTAGTTCCACCAGCCGCCCGTCGGCTTGCCCACGATCGACAGCCCGGAGGGCGGGAAGTCGGTCTGCTTGCGGCGCGAGTCGACCCGGATGACCAGGTGGTTGACGCCGCCGCGCTTGAGCAGCCCGGCGGGCAGGCGGATCTCGAACGGCAGGTAGGCGCCGCGGTTCTTGCCGATCGGCTTGCCGTTGAGCCAGATCTTCGAGCGGTAGTTGACCGACTCGAAGCGCACCACCCACGACGCCCGCTTGGAGGCCGTCGGGAGCTTGAAGTCCTTGCGGTACCAGCCGACCCCGCCCAGGAACGACTGCGGGCGTGTCGTCGCCGACGTTCCACGCGTTGGGGACCGTGACCTGCTTCCAGCCGGCGATCCCGGACTCGAGCTGGGGGCCGCTCTGGTGGTTGTCGAGCTTGAACAGCCAGGTGCCGTCCATCAGGTAGCGGCCGGTGGGACCGGTCTTGTAGAGCGTCTTGTTGCTCGGCGTGGAGACGACCGACTGGGCGCTCGCCGGGACGGCGACCGTGAGCAGGGCGGCAACGGCGACGGCGAGGGTGCGAATGGACACGCGCATACGGAAGCTTTCTGACACGGCTGGACCCCCGAGGTTGCGGCGCATCGGATCGCGCGTCAGCACGAGCCCTGCGAGTCGATCGGGACGCTGAGGCGGCGCAGGCTAATCCCTCGCCCGGTCAGCACGCTCCCGGTCCGCTGCACCTCCACGCACTGCACGACGGGCAGCTGGCGGTTGACGATCGTCCACGCCACGCGGGTCGGACCGGTTGCCGAACCCAGCGCGTACGAGGTCGACGAGGTGTAGGCGAGGATCTTCACGTCGCCCGGCCGCGCCAGCCTGCGGGCGTCGGCCTCGGCGTCCGCGCGGCAGCGCGCGTCGCAGCCGTCGAGCCGGCTCAGCATGGCGCGCACGTCGCCGCGCGCCTGGTCGCGCAGCAGCGCGTAGACCGCGTCGCGCTCGCGGTTCTCCGTGCTCAGGTAGCGCGCGAGGAGGAGCGAGACGCCGAGGAAGGCCACGGCGCCGAGGGCGATGAGGAGCTTGGTGCGGCGCGACACGGGCGGCGCAGGCTAGCCACCCGCCGTCTCGGACTCGCCACCACCGCGCGCAGGCCCGCGGGGGCCCCTGCTCAGCCGGTCTCGGGGAAGTCCTCGCCGGAGAGCTCCAGGAAGCGACGCACCGAGGCCTCCTGGTGGTCGAGGCGCTCGGCCATGCGGCGCGCGTGCTCGGCCGCCAGCGCGGCGAAGTCCTCGAGGCAGCGCTCGGGGTCGTCGGGCAGCGGGTAGACGCGCGCGACGTCCTGCTGAGCGCAGGCGATGCCCATCGGCGGGCGGCCCTCGGCCAGCGTGCGCGCGCCGCACACGGGCGCCACCGTGATGTGCTTCTCGGGCGCGACGAGGGCGACGGGCATGAGGCGGTGGGCGGGCAGGCGCACCTGCAGGTCCACGGAGCGGTCGACGCCGACCGGCGCCTCGGCGATGTCCTGCAGCGGCTCGCGCCAGATCGCGAGCACGGTGTCGGCCGCCAGCAGCGCGTCGCGCAGCACCCGGGCCTGCTCGGCGTAGGCCTCCTCGGCCTCGTTGCGGGTGCCGGCGTCGCCGAGGTCGAGATCGCAGGGGACGCGCAGCAGCTCGTCGGCGCCGATCGCGCTGCCCGCGCCGCGCGGACCGTGCGCGACGTAGGTCTGGATCGTCCCGAGGTCGGCGCGCCCGTGGAAGACGATGGTCAGCGCCTCCGACAGGGCCAGGCCGCCCACGCGCATGGCCACGGCGACCGAGGCCTCGGGGTCGATCAGGGCCCGGCGCAGCAGCTCGTCGGCGTCGTCGCCGGCCGTTCCGTGCTGCTCGTCCATCAGGCCCTCCCTCCTTCCCGCAATCCGAGGTGCGAAGCCTGCACCACGGGGGTACCCATGATTATCGACACCTCGGCGGAAATTCCATACCACCTGGTCGAATAGCCTCAACGCGATGAAGCTCATCTACAAGCCCTTCGGGATCGTCTTCGGCATCCTCGCCGGCCTGCTCTCGAAGAAGCTCTTCGAGGCGGTCTGGGGGATCTTCGACAAGGAGGAGCCGCCCAAGCCCACCACGCTGCAGACGACCTGGCCCAAGGTCATCGGCGCCGCCGTGGTCGAGGGCGTCACCTTCAAGGTCACGCGCGCGGCGGTCGATCGCGTCGGCGCGAAGGGCTTCGCGAGGGTGACCGGCTTCTGGCCCGGCCCCAAGGAGACCGAGGAGAGCGAAGCCGCCAAGGCCGTCCGCTAGGGCAGCGCGCGCTCGAGCACCGCGACGACTGCCGTCGGAGTGCCCGAGCGGCTCGCGCCGGCCGGTGTCGGCGAAGCCGGCCGCCGCGTAGAGCGCCGCGGCCGCCGCGTTGCCTTCGGTGACCGAGGTCGTGAGTCGCTCGCGCCGCGATCGGCGGCCCACGCCACGACGGCTTCGACGAGCGCCTTGCCCGCGCCCGTGCCGCGGGCCTGCGGCGCGACCCACATCGCGTAGAGGTGCGCGAGCGCGCGGTCCTCGTCGTCGATCACGCCGCTCGCCATTCCGCCTCGCGGCTCGGCGATGAAGATCGCCTGGCGCTCGCCGCTCGCCGACGTCGGCCGCCCACCGCTCCCACCTCTCGGGCTCGTAGCCCTCCTCGCGCGCGAGGGTCGAGCCGAAGGCCATCGGCGCGTCGCCGCAGCGCCCGCAGGCGCAGGTCGCGCAGCAGGTCGGCCTCGCCCGCGCCGAGCCGGCGCACCGTCGCGCTCACCGGCTGCCGCCGCGCAGGACGAAGCCGCGGTCGGCCAACGACTGCAGGTCGTCCTCGAAGGCGGCGTAGTCGCGGGCGAGCAGGTGGTCGAGCGGGCGGCCGCTCGGCCCCGTCGAGCGCAGCCAGCGCGGCAGGACGCCGGTCGCCACGCGCTCGGCGGCCTCCTGGGTGAGCGTGAGGAGGATCGGCAGCTGCGGCTTGTGGTCGAGCTCGCCCGCGATGACGCTCAGCGGGTCGACGTCGAGCGCGGCGCACAGCTCGTCCTCGCTGAGGCCGAGGCGATCCATGAGCAGGGCGGCGGCGGTCGACGTCACCACGCAGGTGCTTGCCGAGGGCGAATGAGCAATCAGAACAGCTGGTTCTCGCCGCCGAAGACCTCACTGACGCTGTCGTCGGTGAAGATGCGGCGGATCGAGTCGGTCAGCAGCTCGGCGCAGCTGAGCACGCGCAGGTTGTCGGGCGCGCCGGCGCGGATCGGGATCGTGTCGGTCACGACGATCTGCTCGAAGCCCGAGGCGGCCAGGTTCTCGTAGGCGTTGCCGCTGAGGATCGGGTGGGTGGCCGCGGCGTAGACGCGCGAGGCGCCCTCGTCGAGGACGGTCTGCGCGGCGGCGCGCAGCGTGCCGGCGGTGTCGATCATGTCGTCGACGAGGACGGCGGTCCGGCCCTTCACGTCGCCGATGACGTAGCCGATCTCGGCCACCTGCTGGGCGGGGCGCTCCTTGTCGAGGATGGCCAGCTCGGCGCCCAGCTTGGAGGCGAACTTCTTGTTGAGCTTGACGCGGCCGGCGTCGGGCGCGACGACGACGAGGTCGGTGAGCCCGAGGTCGTCGAAGTACTGGGTGAGCATGAACAGCGCGGTCATGTGGTCGACCGGGTTGCGGAAGAAGCCCTGGATCTGGCCGGCGTGCAGGTCCATCGTGAGCACGCGGTCCGCGCCGGCCGCCTCGATCATGCGCGCGGCCAGGCGCGCCGAGATCGGCTCGCGCGGGGCCGACTTCTTGTCCTGGCGGCTGTAGCCGAACCACGGCGTCACGGCGATCACGCGGTGCGCGCTGGCCCCGACGGCCGCGTCGATCATGAACAGCAGCTCCATCAGCGCGTCGTTGGCGCTCAGGCCCAGCTCGGGGTTGGCGCACGTCGGCTGGACGATGAAGACGTCGGCCCCGCGGATCGACTCGTCGTAGCGGCAGTAGACCTCGCCGTTGGAGAACGTCTTCAGCGTGACGGGGCCGAGGTCGACCCCCAGCTTGTCGGCGATCCTCGAGGCCAGCTCGGGGTTGGCGCGCCCCGAGAACAGCATCAGACGCTTGTCGTAATCGATCGGGAGGCTCGTGGCCATGGCCGGCTGCACCTGGACGCTCACGACAATGCTCAGTCTACGCGGGGGTCACGACGGTGTGTCCGGCGCCTCGCGCTTCTTTCTGCGCTCAGCGTAGCCCTCGATGTTGGTCTGGCGCTCGCGCGCGATGCCGAGGGCGCCCGGCGGCACGTCCTCGGTGATCGCCGAGTTGGCGGCGGTGTACGCGCCGTCGCCGACCGTCACCGGCGCGACGAGGGTCGTGTCGACCGACGTGCGGACGTCCGCGCCGATCGTCGTGCGGTGCTTGCGGCAGCCGTCGTAGTTGGCGGTGATGGTCGCGGCGCCGAGGTTCGTGTTGGGCGCCGACGTCGGCGTCGCCGATGTAGCTCAGGTGCGGGATCTTGCGTGCCCTCGCCGATGTCGGAGTTCTTGATCTCGACGAAGGTGCCGGCCTTCGCGCGCTCGCGCAGCAGCGCGCCGGGGCGCAGGTAGGCGAACGGGCCGACGCTCGCGCCGGTGCGCACCTCGCACTCGACGAGGTAGGAGTGCGGCACGCGAACCTCGTCGCCGAGGGCGGTGTCGATGAGGGTGGTCAGCGGGCCCACGGCGCAGCGCTCCCCGATCGTCGTCGCGCCGCGCAGGAACGACGACGGCTCGATCACGGTGTCGGCGCCGATCGCGACCGTGACGTCGACCAGCGTGCTGGCCGGATCGACGATCGTCACCCCGGCGCGCATGTGCTGGCGGTGGATGCGGGCCTGGGCGAGCGCCCGCACGCGCGCCAGGTCGACGCGGTCGTTGACGCCGAGCAGCAGCGTCGGGTCGTCGAGCCGATGGGCGGCGACGCGGTCGAGCAGCTCGAGCGTCGAGGGCAGGTAGAGCTCGCCCTGGGCGTTGTCGGGGGTCAGGCGCTCGAGGGCGTCCTTTCAGCGCGGCGCCGTCGAAGGCGTAGACGCCGGCGTTGACCTCGTGGATGGCGAGCTGCTCGGCGGTCGCGTCGCCTTCGCACCTTCGTCTCGACGACGCGCGCCACCGACCCGTCCTCGCGGCGCACGACGCGCCCGTAGCCCGTGGGGTCGTCGAGCTCCATCGAGGCCACGGTCGCCTGCGCGCCGCCCGCCGCGTGGGCCTCGATCAGGTCGGAGAGCGCCTGGGCCGTGACGAGCGGGACGTCGCCGTTGAGGACGAGCACGGGCGCGTCGCCCAGGTGCGCGGCCGCCGCCTGGACGGCGCCGCCGGTCCCGTTGGCCTCGGGCTGGACCGCGAGCTCGACGCCGTCGGGCAGGTGGCCCTCGAGCGGCCGCTGGGGCCCGTCGACGACGACGACCTTGCCCGCCCCGGCGGCCAGCGCCGCGGCCACCGGCCAGGCGATCATGGGCTGCCCGCAGAGGTCGTGCAGGACCTTGGGCGTGCGCGAGCGCATGCGCGTGCCCTGGCCGGCGGCGAGGATGACGACGGTCGGTGCGGTCACCGAGCGGATGCTAGAGGCCGGTCGGCCGCGCACGCGGGGCCGCTGGGCCGGTCGCCGCGCGCCCCTGCCCGGTGCGGTAGAAGTGCGGCCGATGCTCGACGGGCGGGTCGCGGTGATCACGGGAGCGGGACGCGGCCTCGGCGCGGCGATCGCCGACGAGCTGGCGGCGCAGGGCGCGAGCGTCGTGATCGCCGACCTCGACCACGAGCTCGCGCGGGCCACCGCCGAGGGCCTGAGCGCCGCGGGCCGGGTCGCGACGCCGCGGGTCGCCGACGTCTCCGACGCCGAGCAGGTCACGGAGCTGTTCGACGCCGTCGTGGCCGAGCACGGTCGCCTCGACGTCCTCGTCAACAACGCCGGCGTCGGCGCGGTCGCTCCCTCGGAGGAGCTCGACTTCGACGTCTGGTCGCACACGCTCGCGGTCAACCTCACGGGGACGTTCCTGTGCGCCCAGGCCGCCGCCCGCCACATGCTCCCCGCCGGCCGCGGCGTGATCGTCAACATCGGCTCGCTCTTCGCCGCCACCGGCATGCCGATGCGCGCCGCCTACGCCGCGAGCAAGCACGGAGTCGTCGGCCTCACCAAGGTGCTCGCCACCGAGTGGGCGAGCCGCGGCCTGCGCGTCGTCGCCGTCGATCCCGCCTACGTGCGCACCGCCCTCGACGACACCGACCAGCGCGACGGCGGCTACACCGAGGCCGACATCGCCCGCCGCACGCCCATGGGCCGCTACGCCGAGCCCGCCGAGGTCGCCCGCGTCGTCGCCTTCCTGGCCTCCGACGCCGCCTCGTTCGTCACCGGCAGCGAGGTCGCCGTGGACGGCGGCTGGCTTGCGTACGGGGGCTGGTAGCGCCGCGCCGCTACACCGGGTGGGTCACCGACATCGGCGGCCCGACCACGTCCATGCCGGCCTCGGCGCCGATGCTTCGAAACGCGTCCGGACCCACCGGGCCCGCCGGCAGCGCCGCGAAGCGGTCGAAGAAGCGCTCCATCCCAGACGGAGTGAACATGACGATGATCCGCGCGGGCACGGCACCGGCGTTCTGAAAGCAGTGGGGCGTTCCCCGCGGCACGAACACGAACGAGCCTGCGCCCACGCTCGCGATGTCGTCGCCCAGCCGGAACCGCAACTCGCCCTCGAGCACGTACCAGGACTCGTCCTCGCCGGCGTGCGTATGAAACGGAGGACCGTCGCCCGGCGCGATGACGTTCTCGAACAGCGTCAGCGCCCCGTTCGTCTGCTCACCGCGCGCCTTGAACGTCAGCGGTCCACCCGCCGGGCCCTGAATCGTCACGCCGTCCCCAGAGCCGACGACGAAGTGAGCGGGCCTGTCAGGCATGGCCGTGATCCTCGTGCATGACCGCGGCTCCTAGGACGCGTTCGCGCGCCAGGTGCTTGAAGGTGCGCCCCAAACGGAGGTCGTAGATGCACCAGACGCTGACACCGAAGCGCTCCGCCACGGACTTGACGCTCGCCGCTCCCGCAAGTGCATCAAGCGCCGCCCTCGCGGTTTCGTCGGTCAGAAGCGCAACGGGGCGGGGCGCGTAGGAGGCCAGCGCGCGATCGATCTGCGCTTGGCGACGTGAGCCCATGAGCGGCCTCAGCGCGCTCATCCAGCGCACTGCCGCGCGGCCGTTGACGCGGACCTGGTAGCTCGTCCGCCAGCGCAGGTTTCGCGGCTTCACGACGTGAACCTTGCGCTCGAAGATCCGACCGATGCGTGCCATCACATCCTGGTCGGTCATGTTGACGGCGATGACCGGCAGGCCAGGGCTGCTCGGTGGCCCCGTCATGAAGCTTCCCTCGCCTTCGAGGAGGCCTGCGAGCCAGTGCAGCTCGGTCAGGGGAAGCGAAGGATCCATACGAACACATGTTCGCAGAACGGTCGGACGGCCAGGCTACTGGGGAGCCCGGATTCGAACCGGGATAGCGGGCTTCAAAGGCCCGAGTCTTGCCCTTAGACGACTCCCCACCGGATGTCCTGAAAGGGTAGTCGCTGCGCTCAGCGGTCGGTTTCTCCCGGCTCGTCCTCCGAGGTGTGCTCCTCGTCGGCCTCGCCGTACTCGGAGTCCAGCGCCGCGGCCTCCTCGTCGTACTCGCCGGCGTCCGCCAACGGGGATGGGCCGTGGGCGTTCTCGGCTCGCTCGACGAGCTCGGCCTCGGCCTCCTCGAAGCCCTCGGACTCGCCGCCGCCGCCCTCCTCGACCGGGCGCCAGGCCTCTTCGCTGATGCCCGCCGGCCGTGAGTCGACCTCGATGTAGTCGAGGTCGTCGTCGCGGTCGCCGCCGATGTGGGAGGCCTCTTCGGCCGCCGCCTCTTCCTGCTCGCGTTCGTACTCCATGTCGCCGAGGCTACCGGCGCGGGGGCTCGGGCAGACGCCCGCGCACCAGCGCCGCCAGATCGGCCGGCGCGAACGGGTCGATGGCGAGCGCCCGGGCGTCGGCGGCGCTGGCCAGGCGGCGCTCGTGGCGCAGCATGCCGAGCGTCACGCCGCGCTCGGCGAAGGCGCCGAGGACCCCGCCGTCGAGCGAGCGCTCGACGATGGCCATCAGCTCGGGGTCCGGCGCGCGGGACGGCGAGGAGGTAGGGCCGCGCGTCGTGGGCGGCGCCCAGGGCGATGTCGCAGCCCGCCGCGAGGTCGTCGAGCGCGGCGCGGGCGAGGCGCGCATCGAGCGCGGGCACGTCGGGCGCGGCCAGCAGGACCGGCCCCTCGTGGCCGGCCAGCGCCGCCTCGGCGGCGCCCAGTGTCGTCGCCTCGAACGCTCGACCCGGCGCGACCTCCGCCGCCCATCGGCGCGCGCGTGCGGCGAGCTCGGCGCGCAGCGCTCGCGCACCGTCGGCGCCCAGGAGCTCGTCGAGCCCCGGATCGTGCGGCGCGGCCAGCGAGCCGACGATCACCGCGGCCGCGCCGCCGAGCTCCTCAGTCCCAGGAGAAATGCGTCCCCACCGGGTCGGGCGCGGCCGTCACGCGCGGCACCGCGGCGGCGAGCGTGCGCGCGAAGCGTCTCCGTGCTCGCCTCGACGAGGCGGATGAGCTCCTCGACGGGCGTCGGCGCCTCGGGCTTGACGCCGTTGGCGTAGTCGGTCGCGTACCCGAGCAGCGCGTAGGGCAGCTTGGCCTCGCCGGCCAGGACCGTCTCGGGCCCGGCGGTCTGCGAGACCGCGGTGACGCCGGCCTGCATGAGCATCCGGATCTCGGTCTGCGTGTTGAAGCGCGGGCCGTCGACGTGGCCGTAGCAGCCGCCGTCGCGCACGGCGCAGCCGGCCTCGCGGGCGCCGTCGAGCAGCGCGCGGCGCAGCGGCTCGCTGAACGGACGGTCGAAGATCCAGTGCCCGCGCCCCGGCGCGCCCGGGCTCGGTGTGCAGCGTGCACAGCGAGCCGTCGGGCAGGCGGTTGGCCAGGAAGTGCAGGTCGTCGAAGACGATCAGCGTGCCGAGCTCGAGCTCGGGGTCCAGCGACCCGCACACCGTGACGGCCAGGATCGCCTGCGCCCCGCGCTCGCGCAGCGCCCAGATGTTGGCCTGGTGGGTGACCGCGCTGCTCAGGCGCCGGTGCCCCTCGCCGTGGCGCGCGACGTGCAGGACGTCGGCCTGCGCGAAGCGCCCTTCGGAGACCAGGGCGTCGCCGAACGGCGTCGCCACGCGGCCGGGAGCGCCCGCCTCGAGCTCGGGCAGGGCGTACGTCCCCGAGCCGGTGATGATCCCGATCCGCATGCTGCGCGGATCGTACGGGCCGCGGTCTGCTAGCCGTCGGCGACCGGCGACGTCGACCGGCGGCGCCCCGTTCGCCTGGTCGGGCTGGGCCGCCGGGCGGCGGCGGGCGCAGCGGGCTGCGCCGCGGGCGTCGGCGTCGACGGAGCGGGGGCCGCGCCGTTGGTCTGGTCGCCGCCGGCGTCCGAGGACGGAGTCGAAGCAGGGGCGGGCGTGGGCGCCGGAGCCGGGCTGCGCGCGGGCGCCGGGGCCGTGCCCGACTCGGCCGGGGAGCCGGAGGTCGAGCCGGAGTCCGGGTCGGAGCCGGTGTCGCCGTCGCGATGGTGCGCGGGTGTGTCGCCGTCGGACGTCGCGGGCTCCTGGCGAGGAGGTCGGTCGGTCGGCGCGGCCGTCGGCGGGCGCGTCGGCGACCAGCGGGTCGCGGCCCTCGGCGATCTCCTGGGCGCTCGGGGTGCCGTCGCCGTCGGGGTCCTCGCTGCCGTCGGCGGCGCCGTTGCCGTCGGAGTCGGCCACCGCCGGGTTGCTGCCCATCAGGAGCTCGGTGGCGTTGGAGAGGCCGTCGCCGTCGCTGTCGAGCGCCGCGTCGGGCTGGCCGGGGCTCGACTCGCCGCTGACGGGATCGAGGTGCAGCGCGATCTCCTCGGCGTTCGTGAGGCCGTCGCCGTCGCTGTCGGCCTGGCCGTCCGGCACGCCGTCGCCGTCGGTGTCCGCGACGGCCGGATCGGTGCCGATGCTGACCTCGACCGCGTTGGGGATGCCGTCGCCGTCGGAGTCCTCGGAGGCGTCGGGGATCGCGTTGCCGGCCGAGCTGCCGCTCTTGGGATCGAGCGACAGGTCCTGCTCGACCGCGTTGCTGAGGCCGTCGCCGTCGGAGTCGTCGTCGCCGTCGCTGCGTCCCGTCGCGGTTGGAGTCGCGGGCGCGCGGGTTCTCGCCCGCCTTGTACTCGGTGGCGTTGCTGAGGCCGTCGCCGTCGGGGTCCGCGGAGGCGTCCTGCGCGTTGGAGGGATCGAGGTTGTGCTGGCGCTCCCAGCCGTCGGGCAGGCCGTCGCCGTCGGAGTCGGCGCTGCGCGGGTTGCTGCCCGTGCGGCGCCTCGACCGAGTCGGGGATCCCGTCGTTGTCGGAGTCGCGATCGTGCGTCGCGGTCCGCGCGCCGATCGTCGACGTCGTGGCGCTCAGGCGCGCGCGGGCGTGGAAGGTCACACGGACCGGCGCGGCGGCCAGCGGCGCGCCGCCGGCGAGCGGCGCGAAGCCGCGCGGGGCACCGACCACCTGGCCGCCGTCATCGGGCTGCGCCGGGCGAACGAGGTCCGGCGCGGCCGCAAGGCGCTGCTGGACGTCGCCATGGCTGCCCAGGCTCGGCCACCCGGCGAAGGGGAGCACGTCGTGGCTGAGGCCGATCAGGCTTCCGCCCGCGAGCGTGCCGGCGACGGCGATGCCGAGCACGAGAGCCGAGCGAGCCCGCGCACGAGGTGAGAGCCGCCTGCCGAGGTCCATGACTCCTCTATCGGCGGGCGCGCGGAATTGCTCAATGGCCGCTCGGCCGCGGACGGCCGTCGGCTTTGAGGAAAACCCCGCTCATTGGCCGGATATCGCAGATGAGCGGCGCGAGCTGGCGCGTTGGCGCTCGCCTGGCTGGACGAGTGATCGACTCCGCTAAGCCGCGCCGCGGGACGCGGCCGCCGCCGGCGCCCGCTTCGGTCGCCGGGCCGCCGCGGTGCGGCGATGCCGAGCACGCGCATCGCCTTGAGCCCGAGCGCAGAGCTTCTCGCGCCCGTCGGTGGAGCCGACGTCGAGCCCGGAGAGCTCGCGCACGCGCTCGAGCCGGTAGCGGATCGTGTGGCGGTGGGTGAACAGGCGCTGGGCGGTGCCGGCGACGTTGCCGTCGGCCTCGAGGAACGCCTCGACGCGTCTGCACGAGGTCGGTCTCGTACTGCTCGTCGTAGGCGACGAGCGGCTCGACCGTCTCGGCGTAGAAGCGCTGGAGCTCCGCCGGGTCCTCGCTCATCGCGCGGCAGCAGCAGGCGGTAGGCGCCGGTCTCCTCGAAGGCGAGCACCGGGCGCTCGGCGTCGCCCTCGGCGACGTTGGCGGCCAGCAGCGCCTCGTTGCGCCGGCGCGGTGCAGGTCGACCGGGTCGGGCGCGGGGCGGCTGCGGCCGACCGCGAACGTGTGCCCGGGCAGCGGCGCCTGCAGCTCGCGCAGCGACGCCGTCGGCGGCGCGCGCGGCGCGTCGGCGTCGTCGGCGCCGGGGAGCAGGAGCACGACCTCCGCGCCCGCGGCGTCCGCGCGCGTCGGCGAGCGCGGCGAGCGACGCCGGGCAGCGACGGCGCGCGCGCCGCGCTCGGCGACCGCCGAGCACGCGCTGGCGCCAGCCGTCCTCGGTGGGCACGAGCGAGTGGGCGCGCGCGACGACGATCGCTCGCCGCCCTCGCCAGGTCGATGCCCGAGCTCGCCCGCCGCGGCCGAGCGATGTCCTCGCGGTCGGTGATGTCGCGGTCGAGCAGCGCGTGCAGGAAGCCGGCCAGCGCCTGCCTCGGACGCGCGCTCGGGCGCGCGCAGGCGCTCGACCTCGGAGGCGATCAGCGTCGTCACGAGCCGCAGCAGCGCCGCGCTCGGCCTCGCCGCCGCGCGCGCATGCGCAGCGCGCCCGACGGGCGCGTCGGCGACCCGCAGCTCGATCGGCTCGACGCCCGGCGGCGTCGGCGATCAGCGACCGCTCGTCGGCCGGCGAGCGCGCGGCCACGGCGAGCACGGCGCCCGACGCGGTCGGTCAGCACGAGGCTGGCGTCGAGCGCGCGCGCCGCGGCGCGCACGACCTCGGGCAGGCCGGCGCCCGACTCGACGGCGTCGGTGATCGCGTCGAGCGCGGCGAGGTCGAGCCCGGTCGCCGGTCCGTGGGCCGGGGTGGACATGCACCGATTCTAAGGCGAACTCGTGCTGAAGCCCGCCTCAAAGGCCGGCGGACCCCGCTATCAGGCCGTGATTCGGTCCCAGAACCAGATGACGGCCGCGCCGCCGACGACGCCCAGGATCAGGAACCCGGCCAGCACGTAGAGCGTCAGGAGCGTGGCCGCCAGGCGCTCCCAGATGCGGCTGTAGGCCGTCCAGGCGGGCACGACGATGAGGCCGACATAGGCGGCCAGGCCGAAGACGCCGCTGCACGCGGCGACGAGGTAGATGATCGACTCGTTACTCATCGCGAGGCGTTGCCTTGGGGATCGACGTTACGTAGGTCGAGCGATGACGCGCTGTCAGGACGGTGTCGCGTCGGTCGCCCGTGCATTGTTCCGCACGTAGCCGATGACCAGCGC
>CAWFMR010000048.1:0-53872 GCA_963816845.1 uncultured Actinomycetes bacterium
GGACGTGCGCCTGCTCTTCGAGCAGCTGCACGCCGTACGCGCCCCGGACCCAGCGCGCGAAGCGACGCTGCGGCGCCGCTACCTCGAGCTCGTGCTCCAGGCGCTGCGCGCGCCCGGGCCGGCGCCGCTGCCCGGCCCACCGCCGGCGGCGACGGAGCTCAGGGGACGTTATGACGGCCGTTGACCTGCAATTTGCGTTGCAACACGCGGCGACATTCGACACTCGACGCATGTTCGACGGGCTGCCGCGCGGCTTCGGCGGCGTCCAGGCGTCCTAAGCGGCTGAGCACGCGCCAGCCGGTTGGCCGCGCCAAGCGCCGCTCGTCGTGCGATCGACGCCGCTCGCGGTTTGCGACCGATCACCGAACTTAGGTGCGTTTGGGCGCCTGCGCGGTCGGGCAACAGGACCGACGTTCGGGCGGCTCTGGCTTCGGTCGGAGGGGCAGGGCTCGAAATTCACTCCCAGACAGCAACCAGCCGATAGAACGGCACAGCCTGGCGTTCTTCCCCCCGACGCCGGGAGCGATTGCGTGGTGTCCCATCTGTGGCGGTCCAGCCGCAGCCACTTCCGCGTGCTCAGAGGGGTCGGCGTCAGCGTGCTCCGGCAACGGACCAAAAGAGGCGTTTGATGCTCAACTCCGCGTTCCCACCGGCCGCTCGGCGAGTCTCCCGGCAGCTCTGCGTCGTCCTTGCGACGCTGGTAGCCGCCCTGGTCGTCGTTCCGGGGGTCGCCGGTGCCGCGGACTTTCATGCCACGCCGTCGACGTTCGCGTCGATGTTCTCGCAGGCGCAGGGCGGCGACACGGTGTATTTGGCGTCGGGCAGCTACGGGTCGTGGAACGGGGGCGCGAAGAGCTCGATGGTCGTGGTGGCGGCGGACAGCGGGGCGTCGCCGACGATGTCGGGGGGCAATTTCGGTTCGAGCGTGCGGAACATCACGATCAGGGGGGTGACGTTCACGGGCCCGGTGGAGGTGGCGCCGGGGTCCACGCCGTTGAATTTCGTCTTCGACGGCGACACGTGGGGCAACGTCGGTCACGCCGCGCATGAGGGCCGGCTGTCGATCGTTGGCGGCGGGCAGCGCGATCGGGCAACGGGGTGCAGGTCAAGAACTCGACGTTCGGGTCCTGGGGCTGCAGCGATGGGATCCAGGACTCGTCGAGGGGGACGGAGATCGGGCCCAACAACGAGTTCAAGGGGATCGTGCAGGGCAGCTGCTCCGAGCATGCCGACGCGATTCAGCCCTACGCCTCGAATTACATCTACATCCACGACAACTACCTGCACGACAACGAGCAGGGGATCATGCGCCCGGACGGCGTCTCGACGGGCTATCGGATCACCAACAACGTGATCCATACCTCCACGGGGTATCCGTGCATGCATCTGGGCGACACCCGCAACGGGCTCGGTCACGCACAACGTGTGTCGCAACGGCCAGATCCGCGTCTATGGCGGCAATCAGAACGTCGTCAGCCAGAACATGATCGTGCGCGACAACGGCGGCCATCATCGACGCGTCGGCCTGCTCGGGCTGCACGATCGATCACAACCAGACCGTGACCTACACCGGCGGGTCCGGGCGCTGCGCCTACGCGACCGCGTCCCCGAAGGGCACCGCGTCTGACGGCACCGACATCGGCCTCAACGACTGCGGCGCCACCCAGCCCCCGCCGCCCCCGCCGCCGTCGGACACGACGCCGCCTGACACGACGATCACGTCGGGCCCGACGGGCACGACCACTGACAACTCGCCGACATTCGCGTTCACCGCGACCGAGGCGAATTCGGTCTTCGAGTGCCGCGTCGACTCCGGGGCCTGGGCCGACTGCACCAGCCCGTGGACGACGGCCGCCCTCAGCGACGGCGCGCACAGCGTCTCGGTCCGCGCGACCGACGTCGCCGGGAACACCGACGCCTCCCCGGCGACGCGCTCGTTCACGGTCAGCACCGCGCCGCCGCCCGACACGACGCCGCCTGACACGACGATCACGTCGGGCCCGACGGGCACGACGTCCGACAGCACGCCGAGCTTCGCGTTCACCGCGACCGAGGCGAACTCGGTCTTCGAGTGCCGCGTCGACTCCGGGGCCTGGGCCGACTGCACCAGCCCGTGGACGACGGCCGCCCTCAGCGACGGCGCGCACAGCGTCTCGGTCCGCGCGACCGACGTCGCCGGGAACACCGACGCCTCCCCGGCGACGCGCTCGTTCACCGTCGACACCGCCACGCCCCCGCCGGCGGACACGACGGCTCCCGACACGACGATCAGCTCGGGCCCGACCGGCACGACGTCGGCCACGACCGCCTCGTTCGCGTTCACCTCGAGCGAGTCCGGGTCGACCTTCGAGTGCAAGCTCGATACCGGCGCCTGGGCAACCTGCACGAGCCCCAGGGCCTACAGCGGTCTGACGACCGGCTCGCACACCTTCAGCGTGCGCGCCACCGACGCCGCGGGCAACACCGACGCCTCGCCGGCGACGCAGACCTGGACGATCCAGAGCGCGCCGGTCGACCACCAGCCGGTGGCCGCCTACACCTACAGCCCGGCCTCGCCCACCGTCGGCCAAGCCGTCTCGTTCGACGCGTCCAGCGCGACGTGCGACGACACGCCGTGCACCTACAGCTGGGAGGACGACGGCGGTGACGGTCCCGCCGGCGACCAGTGGCCGCTGGGCAGCGGCAAGACGATGTCGTTCACCTTCCAGGAGGCCGGCGTCAAGAACGTTCGCGTCACCGTCACGGACGTCGATGGCGACACGGCCACCACGATGAAGGCGATCACGGTCGGTGCGGCCGCCCCGCCGGCGGACACGACGGCGCCGGACACGACGATCAGCTCCGGCCCGACCGCCACGACGAGCGACAGCACCCCGACGTTCGCCTTCACGTCGAGCGAGAGCGGGTCGACGTTCCAGTGCCAGGTCGACTCCGGAGCGTGGGCGAGCTGCACCAGCCCCTGGACGACGACGACCCTGGCCGACGGCCCGCACAGCGTGTCGGTTCGCGCCACCGACGCGGCAGGCAACGTCGACGCGACGCCGGCGACCCGCGCGTTCACGGTCGACACGACGCCGCCGGCCGACACCACCGCGCCCAACACCACGATTGGTTCGGGCCCGACCGGACCGACGAACGACAGCACCCCGACGTTCGCGTTCACCTCGAGCGAGAGCGGGTCGACGTTCCAGTGCCGCGTCGACAGCGGATCGTGGGCGAGCTGCACCAGCCCGTGGACGACGGCCGCGCTGGGCGACGGCGCGCACAGCGTCTCGGTCCGCGCGACCGACGTCGCCGGCAACACCGACGCCTCCCCGGCGACGCGCTCGTTCACCGTCGACACGTCCGCCCCGAACACCACGATCGACTCGGCGCCGCCCGTCCTCTCGCCGGGGTCGAGCGCGACGGTGACGTTCAGCGCCAGCGAGTCCGGCGCCACGTTCGAGTGCCGGCTCGACGGCGGGGCGTGGGCCGCATGCACGTCGCCGAAGACCTACACCGGGCTCGGCCTCGCCCAGCACACCGTCGACGTCCGCGCGACCGACGCGGCGGGCAACGTCGAGGCCGCGCCCGCCACCGCCACCTGGACGTCGATCGCGCTCACCGGCGGCGGGTCCGGGACCCCGACGGGCAGCGGATCCGGTTCCGGAGGATCCGGTTCCGTTTCGGACGACGAGGCGCCGACGGTGACGCTCTCGGCGCCGACCGCGGGCTCGACGTTCACCTCGACGCTGAGCATGGCGGCCACCGCCAGCGACAACCGCGGCGTGAGCCGGGTCGAGTTCTGGTTCGACGGGGCGCGCGTGTCCCGGGACAGCACCGCCCCGTACACGGGCACCTTCACCGCCGGGCGGACGACGTCCTACGGCGTGCACACGGTCGCCATCCGGGCCTTCGACGCCGCCGGGAACGCGCGGTCGACCGCGGTCACGGTCACGCGCGTGCGGACCTCCACCGCGCCGCACCGGTCCGCGCGGTCCGCCTCCGTGCGAGCACGCGCCGCGAGCGCTTCTGACACCCGTCAGAACACGCTGGTCCCGGTGAGCATGTGGCGCATCGGCACCGGCCCCGCGGATGGCGACGGCACCCTGCTGCGCGGCCGTGGGATGCCCGGGCACTCGGCCAGCGTGTCGCTCACGCGCTGTGGCGACAGCTCAGGCGCCGTCGCCGCCGTCATGCAGCTGAACGTCGCCGCGGACGGGACGCTCTACGCGCGCCAGCCCGCGGACGGGCTCTGCGTGCTGCGCATCAAGCCGTTCGGCGAGGCGTGACCGACAACGCATAAGGCGGCCCCGGGGCGAAGCGCTGGGCTTCGCGACGGGGCCGCCTTGGCGTTCCTTTGCGCTGCTAGGCAGCCGCCCGCGTGCGCTCGCCGATCTCGATCGGCTCGCCGCGGCGGCGCAGGGAGATCTCGGCCGCCTCCATCGCGGCCACGATCTGTACGCCCAGCTGCGCGTTGGAGCGGGGCTCGCTTCCGGTGAGGATCGCGCTGGCGAAGTCCTGCAGCTCGAGGCTGAGGGGCTCGGCGGCGTCGACCCGCGGGACGACCATGTCGCCCGTCCGGTAGGTCAGCTGGTACTCGCCGAAGTTCGCCGGGGTGCTGAACTCCATGCCGCGGTCGTAGACGCGGACCGGCTCGTCGGTGAGCGTGTCGTCGTACTGGACCATCCGCCGGCTGCCGACGATGGTCATCTCGCGCACCTTGCGCGGGGCCAGCCACGAGATCTGGACGTTGGCCTGCGCACCGCCCGCGAAGGTGAGGGTGATGAACGCGGTCTCCGGGATCTCGGCCTGGAAGATGCTGCGGGCCGTCGCCGCGACCTCGACGATCGGCTGCTCCAGCCAATAGAGCAGGATCGAGAGGTCGTGCGGCGCGAGGTCCATGATCACGCCGTCGGGCTGGTACTTGCCCAGGTTCATCCGCGACGAGGTCACGAAGTAGACCTCGCCCAGGACGTCCTCGCGGATCAGGTCACGGACCTTGTTGACCGACGGGCTGTAGCAGAACGTGTGGCCGGGCATGAGCACCAGGCCGCCGTCGGTCGCCCTGTCGACCAGATCGATCGCGTCGGCACTCGTCGTCGCCAGCGGCTTCTCGACGAGCACGTGCTTGCCGGCCTGGATCGCCGCCTTGACGATCGCGTGGTGCGTCCGCGGCGGCGTCGCCACGATGACCGCGTCGATCTTGGGGTCGCGCAGCACGTCATCGAGGTTGGCCTGCACGTCGATGCCGGGGTACTTCTGGGTGAACGCGCTCGCGCGCGCCGAGCTCATCTCGCACAGGGTGCGCATCTCGAACTCGGGGCGCTCGATCACGTTGCGGACCAGGTTCGGCCCCCAGTAGCCGTAGCCCACCACGGCCACGCCAAGCGGGTCGGCGTCCTGCCGGCGCTTGCCGATGATCTGCGGGCCCCGGGCAAGGGCGGCGAAGTCAACGATGTCCGATCGCATGGCTACGAGATCTCCTCTGAGCCGTTCATCCTGTTGGTCAGGTCGGCCACCGCCGCGGCGATGGCGCTGATCTGGTCGTCATCGATGCCGGGGAAGATCGGCAGCGAGCAGACCTGCTCGGCCATCTCCTCGGCGACCGGAAGCGAGCCCGGCTCGTAGCCGAGCTGCGCGTAGGCCTCCGTGCGGTGCACGGGCACCGGGTAGTGCACGGCCGACGCGATGCCGTTGGCGGTCAGGTGCGCCCGCAGCAGGTCGCGGTCGTCCGTGCGCACCACGAACAGGTGGTAGACGTGGTCGCCGCCGTCGACCGGACCGGCGGGCGTCTTGACACACGTGCCCTGCAGCGCGCGGCGCAGCTCAGCCGCCGCGCGCCGGCGATGGGCGTTCCAACTGTCGAGGTGGCGCAGCTTCACGCGCAGGATCGCGGCCTGGAGCGCGTCCAGGCGAGCGGTCGTGCCCACGATGCGATGCCGGTAGCGCGGGCGCTCGCCGTGCGAGCGCAGCAGGCGCACGCGGTCGGCCAGCTCGGGCCGGTTGGTGACCACACCGCCGCCGTCGCCCCACGCGCCCAGGTTCTTGGCCGGGTAGAAGCTGAAGCAGCCGATGTCGCCCAGCGCTCCGACGCGACGGCCGCGGTAGCGGGCGCCGTGGGCCTGGCAGGCGTCCTCGATGACGGCGATCTTCGCCGCGCGAGCGACCTCCAGCAGCGGGTCCATGTCCACGGTCGCGCCGTAGAGGTGGACCGGCATGACGGCCTTCACCTTCGGGGTGATGGCCCGCTCGACGATCTCCGCCGTGATGAGCCCGGTCGTGGGGTCGACGTCGACGAAGCGCGGCGTCGCGCCCGCGATGCTGACCGCCTCGGCGGTGGCGATGAACGTGTTGCCGGGGACGATCACCTCGTGGCCGGCCCCGATGCCCAGCGCGCGCAGCGACATCGCCAGCGCGTCGGTGCCCGAGGCGAGGCCAACGGCCTCGTCGGCCTCGCAGTACGTCGCGAAGTCGGCCTCGAAGTCCTCGACGTAGGAGCCGAGGGTGAACGCCGCGTTCTCGGCGACGGTACGGACCTCCACGAGCAGCTCCTCGAGCAGCTCGGGGTCGTCACGGTCCAGGCGGACGAACGGGACCGCCATCTCCGCGGTAGCGGCCATGGAGTGCGTGGCGCTCATGCCGCCACCGCCAGCATCGCGGTCGACGGGGCGGAGTCGCGGCTGGTGAGCTCGGCCTGGAGCGCGCGACGGCCTCGGTGATGCAGGCCGTGGATCGAGCTCTCGCTGCGGCCCATGGCCGAGGCGATCTCGCCGGGCGTCAGCCCGACGACGTGACGCAGCACCACGACGCTGCGCTGCTCGTCGGGCAGCGCGGCCAGCGCCTCGTGCAGGCAGTGCGAGCGATCGACGGCCGAGTCGTCGGCGCGCTGGTCGGCGCCGAAGACCTCCTCGGCCGGCGTCGCGCGGCGCCCGCGCAGGTGGTCGATCGCGGCGTTGTGCGCCAGGCGCAGCAGCCAGGCGAAGAAGGGCACGCCGCGCTCGTCGTACTTGACGAGGACGGTCATGAGCTTCGCGAAGACGTGCTGCGTGATGTCCTCGGCCTCGTGCTCGTCGTGCACGATGCTGCGCACGTAGCCGTAGATGTTGTGCGAGTAACGCACGTAGAGGAATCGGATCGCCTCGCGATCGCCCTCCCGTCCGCGCGCGACGGCCATGGCGACCGTGCGCCGGTCGTTCGGCGTCTCGTCCAGCGTGGTGCGGGCTCGGAAGCCCGCTGTCGCATGCTGCGTAGGCAGCGGTACAGCGCTCATCGGTGTTCTTGCCCCCCTGAGTGGATCTCTTGCTACGCCGCCCTCATGACGACGTCGTCAATCGTGTCCGCGTCCGGCGCCACCGCCGTCGGGACCAGTCCGTGCGAATAAGCGAAGCGGCTGGCTTGCGTGCGGTTGGCCACTCCGAGCTTTCGGTAGATGTTGGACAGATGGAACTTCACGGTCTGCTCGGTCACGAAGAGCTGACCGGCGAGCCGGTTGTTCGTCGCACCAGACGCGACGAGGCGCAGCAGCTCGAGCTCACGCTGGGTGAGACCGAGCGCCTCATGCGCCGAGCTCGACTGCGGGACGGTCTGACCCGCGCGAATGCTCGGGTCGGTCATGCAGTGGAAGACCGTGCCGCGCACGATCTCCCGCAGCAGCGTCCCCGCGCTGACCGGGTCGATCGTCTTGCTGAGCACGGCGTGAGCTCCCGCGCGCACCGCGTCCTCCAGCCAATCCAGGCCGGTGTCCGGCACGAGCAGGATGACCTTCGCCTCCGGCAGTGCGGCATGCACGTCGGCGATGCGCTTGACGGCCTGCGGCGGTGCGCCGAGGTCGTCGACGATCACCACGTCCGGGCGCGAGTCGGCCAGCACGGCGCCGACAGGAGCGTGGCCGGCGACATAGCCGACCAGCGTGAACCCGGACGTCTGGCGCAGGACGCGCCGAAACGCGTACACGATCCCCGGGTGATTGGCGATGACCAGCACCCGGCGGGTACCGCCCTTCGCGATCTGCAGTGGTTCCACGACTTCCCCCCTTCTTCGTTCCGTCGAGGACGATCCTCCGGCAGAAGGGCACGTCCAGCGGCGTGAAATGGCCGCCAGGGGTCAGGGGTGATTCGCCGTGCGGTCGGGGCACGCTCCCGCCGCCGATGGGGGAGACATCTCACCCACCGCCGTAACTACGGCGCGTGGGTTCTTCGGGTCCTCTTCGACTCGGGTGCTTCGATCCAGCAGATGAACTTCAGGTCGAAGCGGATGGTGGTGGTGGCGGCGACGACGCTCGCCGTCGTGGGTGGAGGGGCCGCGGCGGTCGCCGCTACGAGCTCCGGGTCGCGCGGGTCGGACTTCCTGGACTCCGTGGCCAAGCACCTCGGCGTGAGCCCGCAGAAGCTCGAGGACGCCACCAAGGCGGCCGCCGTCGACCAGGTCAACGCCGACCTCGCCGCGGGGCGCATCACCCAGGCGCAGGCCGACGCGCTCAAGAAGCGCATCGAGGCCGGCAACGGCGTCCTCGGCGGTCCGGGCGGGCCAGGCTTCGGTCGCGGCCCGGGTGGGCCGGGCTTCGGCGGTCCCCCCGGCCCCGGCTTCGGCCGGCCGGCGATCGCCAACGAGATCGCCGCTGCGGCCAAGTACCTCGGCCTGAGTGAGGCCGACCTGCGCACGAAGCTCGGCGACGGCCAGTCGCTGGCCGACGTGGCCAAGGCGCAGAGCAAGGACCTCGCGGGCCTGAAGACGGCCATCCTCGACGCCGCCAAGGCGCGACCTCGACAAGGCCGTGGCCGACAAGAAGCTCACGCAGAGCCAGGCCGACGACATCTACAACGGCCTGAAGTCGCACATCGACGACCTCGTCGAGGCGAACGTGAAGCTGCGCCACTTCGGCGGGCCGGGGCACCCGGACATCGGGTTCGGCTTCGGCGCGGACACCGCCGCCGCGGCCAAGTACCTCGGCCTCGACGAGAGCGCCCTGCGCGACAAGCTGCGCAAGGGCCAGTCGCTGGCCGACGTCGCCAAGGCGCAGAACAAGGACGTCCAGGGGCTCGAGGACGCGATCGTGGCCTCCCAGAAGGCCCGGCTCGACCAGGCGGTGAGCGACAAGAAGCTCACGCAGAGCGAGGCCGACGCCATGCTCGCCAAGCTCAAGTCCCACGTCGGTGACCTCGTCAACGCGACGCCGCCGGACCGCCCGACCTTCCGCGCGCGGCGCGGCGCCGGGCCGCGGTTCTTCTTCGGGCCGTAGGCCTTCGCAGGCTCGACGTTTCGGAGAGGGCGGGCGCGCGATACTACGCGGCCATGGCCTCCACCGACATCGACCGCCTGAGCATCGACACCATCCGCACGCTGTCCATGGACGGCGTCCAGGCAGCCAACTCCGGGCACCCGGGGCTGCCGATGGCGATGGCTCCCGTCGCCTACCTGCTCTTCGCGCGGGTCATGGAGCACAACCCCGCCGACCCGTCGTGGCCCGACCGCGACCGCTTCATCCTGTCGGCCGGCCACGGCTCGATGCTCCTGTACTCCGTCCTGCACCTCAGCGGCTACGACCTGCCGCTCGACGAGCTCAAGAACTTCCGCCAGTGGGGCTCGCTGACGCCCGGCCATCCCGAGCGCGACCGCGTCCACGTCACGCCCGGCGTGGAGATCACCACCGGGCCGCTGGGCCAGGGGTTCGCCAACGGGGTGGGGATGGCGATGGCCGAGCGCTTCCTGCGCGCGCACTTCGGCGCCGAGGTCCAGAACCACCACGTCTTCGCGATCGTCTCCGACGGCGACCTCATGGAGGGCATCGCCGCCGAGGCCGCCTCGCTGGCCGGCAAGCTCGGCCTCGGGCGGATCGTCTACCTCTACGACGACAACGACATCTCGCTCGACGGCCCGACCGACCTGAGCTTCGACACCGAGGACGTCGCCAAGCGCTTCGACGCCTACCGCTGGCACGTGCAGACCGTCGACGACGCCAACGACCTCGGCGCGCTCGAGGTCGCCATCGACCAGGCCATGCGCGAGGAGGAGCGCCCGTCGCTCATCCGCGTCAAGTCGATCATCGGCTGGCCCTCGCCCAACAAGCAGGGCACGAGCAAGGCCCACGGCTCGCCGCTGGGCGAGGACGAGGTGCGCCTGACCAAGGAGGTGCTGGGCTGGGATCCCGACCAGCACTTCGTCATCCCCGACGAGGTCCGCGAGCACTTCGACCAGCGCGCGCGCGGCGCCGCGCTGCAGGCCGAGTGGGATCAGCGCTACCGGTCCTGGCGCGACCAGCACGAGGAGCTCGCGACCCAATGGGACGCCGCGTGGGCGGTTCGGCCGCTGCCCGGCGTGCGCGAGGCGCTGCAGAGCATCGACTGGGAGAAGGACAAGCTCGCCACGCGCTCGGCCGGTCAGAAGGCGATGGCCGCCTTCTCCGACTACGTGCCGACGATGGTCGGCGGCGCCGCCGACCTCAGCGAGTCGACCAAGACCGAGTTCCCCGGCGGCCACGAGCTCAACTACAAGCAGGGGCGCCCGGCGCGCAACGTCTTCTTCGGCGTGCGCGAGCACGGCATGGGCGGCGCGGTCAACGGCATGGCCGGCCATGGCGGGATCGTGCGCCCCTACGGCTCGACCTTCCTGCAGTTCGCCGACTACATGCGCGGCTCGGTGCGCCTGTCGGCCCTCATGGGCCTCGAGGTCGCCTGGGTCTACACGCACGACTCGGTCGGGCTCGGCGAGGACGGGCCGACCCACCAGCCCGTCGAGCACCTCGCCGCGCTGCGCGCCATCCCCGGCCTGGTGGTCCTGCGTCCCGGCGACGCCAACGAGACCGCCGCCGCGTGGCGGACGATCCTCGAGGACCTCGAGGGGCCGGCGGCGCTGATCCTCTCGCGCCAGGACCTCCCCATCCTGCCCGACGCGGACTTCGACGGCGTCGCGCGCGGCGCGTATGTCCTGCGCGGCGACGACGACCCCGAGGTCGCCATCGTCGGCACCGGGTCGGAGCTGTCGGTCGCCATCGGGGCCGCCGAGCTGCTGTCGGCCGACGGGGTCCGCGCGCGCGTCGTCTCGATGCCCTCGTGGGAGCTCTTCGCCGCACAGGACGACGGCTACCGCGACTCGGTGCTTCCGCCCGGGCTGCCCGCGGTGGCCGTGGAGGCGGGGGTCTCTCAGGGGTGGGAGCGCTGGGTGGACCGCGTGGTGGCCATCGACCGCTTCGGGGCCAGCGCGCCCGGAGCCCTGGTCCTGGAGAAGCTCGGCATCACGGCCGAGAACACCGCGCGGGCCGCGCGCGAGCTCCTGGGCGCCCTGACGACGTAGTCGCCGGCGAGGTAGTCCTGCTGGGGCGGGCCCCAGCCGTTGAGCTTGCGGCGCTGGAGGCCGAGCCCTTCGAGGTAGGCGATGGGAGCGAGCATGGCTTCATGGTGGCTGTGCCTGGCCATCAGAGCAAATAATGGCTTCGGCCATGTCATAATCTGAGCTAATGCTGGATCCGCGCCGGCTGCTCACCTTCCGCGCCGTCGCGCGCGCCGGCTCGTTCTCCGCCGCCGCGCGCGAGCTGTCGCTGACCCAGCCGGCGGTGTCCCAGCAGGTGGCCGCGCTCGAGCGCGAGCTCGGGGCGCGGCTGCTGCACCGCGGGCCCGGGGGTCTCGCGCTGACCGAGGCGGGGACGGTCGCGCTCGATCACGCGGAGGCCGTGGCCGAGCGCCTGGCGCTGGCCGACGCCCAGCTCGCCGAGCTCGGCGACGACCGGGGCGCGCTGCGCGTCGGCGGCTTCCCCAGCGCGCTGGCCACGCTGGTGCCGGCGGCGATCGCGAGCGTGGTGCCCCAGCGCGTGGAGGCGGTCGAGGGCACCGTCGAGGAGCTCGCCGCGTGGCGTGGCCGACGGCAGCCTGCACGTCGCCGTGCTCTTCCAGGACGCGGCCGCGCCCCGGCGCGAGCACCCGGGGCTGCGCCGCCACGAGCTGCTCGACGAGCCGTTCGTGATCAGCGGTCGGCCCCGAGCACCGCCTCGCGCGTCGGCGCACGGTCCGCCTGCCCGAGCTCGCGCACGACACCGTGGGTTGCGCCATCCGCGCACCGGCATCGTGCGCAACGCGTGCGTCGCCGCCGGCTTCGAGCCCGACATCGCGTTCATCGCGCGCGACGTGCTCGCGATCCGCGCCCTCGTGGCCGGCGGGCTGGCGGTGACGCTCACGCCCGCGCCTCATCGCCGGTCACCTGCACGGCGTCCGCGTCCTGGAGCTGCGCGACGATCCCCCGCGCCGCGCGGTCTACGCACTGACCCCGCGCACGGGCACGCGCGCCGCCGCGCGCGAGTTCCTCGACGCGCTGCGAGCCGTCGTGTAGCGTCGCCCGCCGAGAAGATCGATGAGACGACGTCGGACGGTGGGGGCACTGGCCGCGGTCTTGGCACTGGCGTGCGCCTCGGGCGCACGGGCCTCGTCGATCGTCTACGTGTGCGCTCCCAATCTGTGCCGCATCGACCCGGCGCACCCGGGCAAGGTCACGCACCTCACCCGCGACGGCAGGGCGGGCGGGCCCGTCTATCTCAGCCCGTCGCTGTCGACCAGCGGCCGCAGGCTCGCGTTCGTCAAGGGCAACCGCCTCTACCTCGCGCAGGGCAACGCCGCGCACGCGCGGCGGGTCGACGAGCCGGCGGGACGGCGGTGGCGCGGATGCGCCCCGACGGCGCTCAGGTCGCCTACATCCGCAGCGTCAACGCCGTCATCTCGCCGGGCTTCGTCTATCCGTACTACTCGCCGCCGACCTACGGCCTGGTCCCCTTCCTGTTCGTGCGGGCGGGTACCGCCGACAAGGGCCAGACCGTGGCGCGGTCGACCACCAGCACCGGCTGGCTGCGCGACCGGGTCCTGTTCCCGCACCCGGTCGCCGGCGGCGGGGTGCGCCCCGACGAGATCTGCATCGTGGCGCCGCCCGGCGCGGACGAGATCTGCGGGCGCGCGGTGGCGACCGACCCCCAGTCGCGCACGCTCTCCAATCCCGCCGCGTCGCCCGACGGGCGCCACCTGGCGGCGGTGGCCGAGCCGTTCTCCACCGCTCCCGGCTTCACCAGACGTTCCGCGGCGCGATCGCGCTCTTCGATCCGGCGACGGGCGCGTTCCTGCGCGACCTGACCACGGCGCACGCCGACGGCGCACCCGGTCTTCTCGCCCGATGGCAGGCAGGTGGCGTTCACGCGCGGCGAAGACCTGTACGTCGTCGCGATCTCGGGCGCCCGCAAGCCGAAGCTCCTGCGCCACGGCGTGCGCGATCCGACGTGGGGCGCCCGCTAGCGCGAGGCGACGGTCACGTGGATCGCCTGGGGCTCGCGCACCCACGCGATCATGCCCCGGGCCGTGAGGCGGTCGAGGACGAACTGGAAGGCCAGCGCCTGGGCGCGGCTGCGGTACATCCGGGCGATGTCGAAGGCGTAGCCCGTGGTGTGCAGCGAGTAGGCGGTGGTCGCCTCCTGGTCGGTCGCGGCCAGGACGCGCTGGTAGTCCTTGTCGCGCACCGTGCTCGTGACGATCAGCGGCTGGGTGCGCGAGATCGCGCGCGTCGCGGCGCCGAGCGCCTGGAGCACCGCGAGCGCCGGCGGGCGCAGGGCGCGGTACAGGCGCGGCGACTGCTTGATGCGCCCGGCGAGCGCGCCCATGCTCGGGTCCATCTTCAGCCCGTAGGGGGCGAGGACCGTCGTGTCGATCGCGCGCAGATCGCCCGACGCTCGCGCGCGGCCGATCGCGAAGGGGTCGCCGAAGATCGGCGTGCGCTCGGGCGGATGCAGGACCTCCTCGGCTGAGGCCTTGTGCGACTGCAGGACCGCCTCGTGCTGGAGCGCGCCAGGGTCGGTGCGGTACAGGCGCATGATCTCGCGGGCGGCGAGCACCCGCCACAGGTAGGTCGAGGAGTCGTCGCCCAGCGACGCCAGCTTGCGCCACGCCGCCGCATGGCGCAGCGGGCTCGAGTCGAAGTACAGCTGCGCGTAGGGGACGATGCCCTTCCCGTAGGCCATGAGCGCCTGCTGCAGGTTGCCCACGCCCATGTGGTAGGAGACCACGGCGAGGTCGTCGCGGCCGAGCTTGCCCTTGGCGAAGTCCAGGTAGCGCGCCGTCGCCTCGATCGCCTTGGCCGGGTCGAAGCGCTCGTCGACGCGCCGGCGCACCGCCTCGCGCTGGCGCACGCGCCGGCCGCGCAGGATGCCGCGCGTCAGGCGTTCGGAGGCCTTGACGTCGATGTGCAGGCCGAGCAGGTTCTGGCCGGTCTCGGCGAGGATCTGGGTCAGGCCCGCGGCCGAGCGCAGGTCGTTCGACGCGCGCGCGTCGGGCCGCCCGGCCGACTCGAGCATGACGATCGCCTCGAGCATGCCGGCGTCGAGCCCGTGCGCGCGCGCGACGCGGTCGACGATCGGCCGCCAGTGCGCGGTGCGCCGGGCCGAGGCCACGGCGCCGCCGGGGCTCTTGGCGAAGAGGACGTGGCTGAGGCCGAGCGCGGCGTCGCGCTCGTAGGCGGCGCGCTGCGCGGGGACGTAGTTGAACGGCTGCGCGGCGGCCACGCCGCCGATGACGCTGGGGCCCAGCGCGTTCTGCGGGCTGCTGCTCGCGGCCGCCGCGATGGTCGAGGGCCACGATGAGGGCCGCCCCGAGCAGGGTGAGCAGCGCCATCGCCGCAAGGCGGCGGCGCGTATGCACCGTCGGAACCGGCCACTGAGCCCACCCTGCCACATCCGGGCGTATCCATAACGTCATGGGCGTGCAAGTCGTCGCAGCCTCCGAGCTTCCGCCGCGCGTGGCGCTGGAGGACGACCTGCTCGTCCACGGCGACAACCTCGACGTCCTCCCGCGGCTGCCCGACGGCGCCTTCGACGTCATCTACATCGACCCGCCCTTCAACACCGGGCGCGATCAGCGCCGCCGGACGCTGCGCGTGGTGGCCGACGAGGAGGGCGATCGCACCGGCTTCGCGGGGCGCCGCTACCGCACCGAGGAGGTGCGATCGCTGGCCTACGCCGACGCCTTCGAGGACTACGTCGGCTTCCTCGCACCGCGCCTGCGCCACGCCCGCCGCCTGCTCGCCGAGCACGGCACGCTCTACGTCCACCTCGACGCGCGCGAGAGCCACTACGTCAAGGTCCACCTCGACACGCTCTTCGGGCGCGAGTGCTTCCTCAACGAGATCGTGTGGGCCTACGACTACGGGGCCAAGACGCGCCGGCGCTGGCCGGCCAAGCACGACACCATCCTCGTCTACGTCAGGGACCCCGACGCCTACCACTTCGACGACGGCGAGGTGGAGCGCGTGCCCTACATGGCCCCGGCGCTCGTGGGGCCCGAGAAGGCGGCCCGCGGCAAGCGCCTCACCGACACGTGGTTTCACACCATCGTCCCGACCAACGGGGCCGAGAAGACCGGCTACCCCACGCAGAAGCCCGAGGGCGTCGTGCGCCGCATGGTGGCCGCCTCGTCGCGCCCGGGCGGCTGGTGCCTGGACTTCTTCGCCGGGTCAGGGACGCTCGGCGCGGTGGCCCGCGAGCTGGGGCGGCGCTTCGTGCTCGTCGACTGCCATCC
Source organism: uncultured Actinomycetes bacterium (assembly GCA_963816845.1). Taxonomy (GTDB): domain Bacteria; phylum Actinomycetota; class Thermoleophilia; order Solirubrobacterales; family Solirubrobacteraceae; genus JAOPZW01. The sequence goes on from CAWFMR010000048.1 coordinate 15,519, forward strand.
CGACGCGATCGAGGTCGCGTCCCGGCGTCTCGCTACGTCCGCAGGCGCTCCGGCGCGGGCGCGCCCTCGCGCCTGAAGCGGTCGGTCGTGAAGGGCTCGCGCTCCTGCTCCTCGCGCTCCCCGAAGCGGGCGCTGTGGGCCTCCGAACCCAGCGCCGTGAGCAGCTAACGTCTGCCCCTCGATGCTGAACGAACGGCTGTTCGCGGCGGTGTCGGGCGCGTCGGGGTGGGCTCGCCTGCCGACGATCGCCGCCGACGCGATGGTGGCCACGAGCCACCCGCTGGCCACGCGCGCGGGCGTGCGGGCGCTCGAGGCGGGCGGCAACGCGGTCGACGCGGCGCTCGCGGCGGCGGCGATGCTGACCGTCTGCGAGCCGCCCCACAACGGCGTCGGCGGCGACGCCTTCGCTCTGCTCTGGTTCGACGGCGCGCTGCACGGCCTGAACGGCTCGGGGCGCGCGCCCGCCCATATCGACGAGCTGACCGTCGACTCCGACGGGCCGCGCTCGGTCACGGTGCCCGGCGCGGTGCGGGCGTGGGCCGACGCCGCCGAACGCTTCGGGCGCCTGGGGCTCGACGCCGCCCTCGCCGGCGCCGTCGACGCGGCGCGCAACGGCGTCGCGGCCACCGCGCGGATCGCCGAGCACTGGCGCCGCGCGCAGGCCCGGGCGCCGTGGCCGGCCCCGCGGCCGGGCGAGCGCTACCGCCTGCCCGACCTCGCCGGGACCCTGCAGGCGATCGCCGACCGCGGCCCCGACGCGATCTACCGGGGGCCGATCGCCGCCGCCATCGCGGCGGCGAGCTGGCTCTCGGAGGACGACCTGGCCGCGCACCGCTCGGAGTGGGTCACGCCGCTGCGGCGCGCGTATCGCGGCGTCGAGGTCTGCGAGCTGCCGCCCAACACGCAGGGAGCGGCCGCGCTCGTGGCCCTCGCCATCGCCGAGGATCTCGACGGCGACCTGCACGGCGACGTCGAGGCGGCCAAGCTCGCGCTGGATTGGGCCGCCCGGACGATCGGCGACGCCCCCGTCGAGCTGCCCGACGCCGCCGCGCTGCGGGCGCGCATCGGGCCGCGGGCCGCGGCCGACACGCGCGTGTGGGCGGGCGGCGGGACGACGTACCTGTGCGCGGTTGACGGCGAGCGCAACGCGGTGTCGTGGATCCAGTCGATCTTCGACGGCTTCGGCGCGGGCGTGGCCGTGGGCGACACGGGGATCGCGCTGCACAACCGCGGCGCGGGCTTCACCGCCGAGGAGGGCCATCCCAACCGGATCGCGCCCGGCAGGCGCCCGTTCCACACGATCATCCCGGGCCTGCTGCTGCGCGACGGGCGCCTGCCGGGGCCCTTCGGGGTCATGGGCGGCAGCATGCAGGCGCAGGCCCACTTCCAGCTCGTGCGCCACGTGGTCGACGGGGGCCTCGATCCGCAGGCGGCGCTCGACGCCGCGCGCTTCCGCGTCCTCGGAGGTCGGAGTCTCGCGCTCGAGCCGGGCCTCGCCGCCCACGCGGACGACCTGCGCGCGCGCGGGCACGACGTCGAGGTGGCCGAGGTGCCGCATGGCTTCGGCGTGGGCCAGATGATCCTCGCCGAGGACGACGCGCTCGTCGGTGGCTCGGACGGTCGCGCCGACGGGCACGCCGCCGGGCTGTGAGCTCGCGCGTCCTGACCGAGCGCGAGCTCAACCGCGCGCTGCTCGCCCGCCAGATGCTCCTCGAGCGCGCGTCGGTCTCGATCCCGCGGGCGCTCGAGCGCATGGGCGGCCTGCAGGCGCAGTACGCGCCGTCGATGTACGTCGGGCTGTGGTCGCGGCTGGAGGGCTTCGAGCGCGACCCGCTCACGCGCGCGCTGGAGCGCCGCAGCGTCGTGCAGGGGACGCTGATGCGCTCGACGATCCATCTCGTCTCCGCGCGGGACTACTGGCCGCTGGCGCTCACCGTCGAGCGCCCGCGCCGCGACTGGTGGCTGAAGGCCAATCGCGACGGCCTCGGGGCGCGCGACATGAGCGCCGCGGCGCGCCGGCTGCGCCCGCGGCTCGCCGGGGGCACGTTGCGGCGCGGCGAGATCGAGCAGCTCATCGGCAAGGCGCAGGCCGCCGGCATCGGCCATTGGCTGCACATCGTGCGCGCGCCGCCGTCGGGCACCTGGGAGCGCCGCCGCGCGGACCTCTACGCGCTGGCCGAGGACTGGCTCGGCCCGCCCGAGATCGACCATGCCGACGCCGTCGACCACACCGTGCGGCGCTACCTCGGCGGCCTCGGCCCGGCGACGCTCGCCGAGATCGCCAACTGGGCGGGCGTTCCGAGCACGACGGTGGCGCCGGCCCTCGAACGCCTGAGGCTGCGCCGCTTCGCGTCCGAGGAGGGCGACGAGCTGGTCGACCTCCCGCGCGCGCCGCTGCCCGATCCGCAGACGCCGGCACCCGTCCGGCTGCTCGGGACCTGGGACGCGATCCTGCTCGCCCACGCCCGCCGCGCGAACGTCCTGCCCGAGCGCTTCCGCGACCGCGTGTTCCACGTCCGGATGCCGCAGTCGGTGACGACCTTCCTCGTCGACGGCGCGGTCGCGGGCACGTGGCGCTACGAGGACGGCCGCGTGACCTTCGACCCCTTCGAGCGCTTGGACGGCGCGACCCTGCGCGCGCTGCGCGAGGAGGGCGAGCGGATGGCGGCGCTGTCTCGGTGAAGGGGGTCGTCCGCGTCGCGCGTGCGGCGCTGCGCGGCGCTAACGGCATCATCGAGGGGAAGGGAGTGAGCGGCGGTCGTGGCGCGCGCCGCTCCGCGCGCGCCGGCGGTGCCCGGCGCGGAGTCCTTGCGCAGTTCGCGCGCGTTACGCAACACCTTCCGCCGGGCCGTGCGGTCGGACGTCGGTCTTCGCCCCGTATGCCGGGAGTAGGACGAGTCCACCCCCTGCGGCATCTCCGAAGGTGTTGCGAAAGACGCTCGATTGCACCCCCAAGGCGCACACGACTGAGGACGACGACGCGCGCCCCGAACCGCCGCCAGCCTCCCTTCCCCTCGATGATGCCGTTAAGGCGCAGCGCACGCGCGAGCGCCACGCGGACGACCTACTGAGCAGCCCGCATGCACCGCCAGCACCGCGTCGAGCGTGTCGGCCTCGGCCGCCGCCTTGTCGGGCCGGTGGCGCAGCACCCGCGCGAAGCGCAGCGTGACGCCGCCCGGATAGCGCGTGCTCGTCTGCACGCCGTCGAAGGCGATCTCGACGACGAGCTCGGGGCGGACGTGGACGGTCCAGTCGTCGCGCGCGATCTCGAGCGCGAGCAGGCGCTCGGTCTGCCAGGTGAGCATGGCGTCGGTGAGGCCCTTGAACGTCTTGCCGAGCATGACGAAGCCGGCCCCCGACGGATCGCGGGCCCCGAGGTGCAGGTTGCTCAGCCACCCGCGCCGGCGGCCGTGGCCCCACTCGGCGGCCAGCACGACGAGGTCGAGCGTGTGGCGCGGCTTGACCTTCAGCCACCCGGCGCCGCGGCGCCCGGCGGCGTAGGGCGCCTCCAGCGACTTCACGAGCACGCCCTCGTGGCCGGCGGCCAGGGCGGCATCGAGGAAGGCGTGCGCGCCGGCCGCGTCGGCGACCAGCGCCCGCGGCACCCGGCTCGGCGCCGGGACCAGGGCGTCGAGGGCCGCGGCGCGCTCGGCGCCGGGGCGGTCGATGAGGTCCTCGCCGTCGACGTGCAGCACGTCGAAGAACAGCGGCGTGAGCGGCGCGGTGGCGTCGGCGCGCCGCGTACCGAACCGGCTCGCCGTGACCTGGAAGGGATACGGGCGCCCGTCGGGCTTCAGCGCGATCGCCTCGCCGTCGAGCACGACCTCGCGCGCGGGCAGCGCGAGCACGGCCTCCACCACCTCGGGCACGCGCGCGGTGATGTCGTCGAGGCTGCGCGTGAAGGCGCGGACGTCGTCTCCGCGGCGGTGGACCTGCAGGCGCGCGCCGTCGAGCTTGTACTCGATGGCCGCCGGCCCGGTCTTCGCCAGCGCGCCGTCGACGTCGTCGCCCGGCGCCGCCAGCATCGGCTGGACCGGACGCCCGACCTCGAGCCCGACGGCGCGCAGCGCCTCGACGCCGCCCGAGAGGGCCGCTGCCGCCGTCGCGCCCAGGTCGCCGCTGAGCATGCACGCCCGGCGGACCGCGTCGCGCGGCACCTCGGCCGCCCGCGCGACCGCCTCGACCATGACGCCCTCCTGGGCGCCCTGGCGCAGCTCGCCGGTGAGCAGTGCGACGAGGAAGCGCTGCTCGGGCTCGGTGGCGCGCGCGAAGAGCGCGGCCAGCGCGTCGCGCCGCGCCGCCTGCGACCCGGGCCCCGCCATCGCGCCGATCGCCTCGCACGCCGCGTCGACCTCGCTCAGCGAGAGCGTCGCCTCGGTCGCCGGCGCGGGCAGGTCGCGCAGCGAGCGGTAGCCCACCCCGATCTGACGCTGGCGCAGCTCGCCCGACAGGTAGGCCACCGCGATCGCCACCTCGCCGGGCTCCGTGCGGCGCAGCGTCTCGGCCAGGCGGCCGATCTTCTCGTTGCGCGCGGGGGTGGCTCGCACGGCCTCGGAGGTTGCGGTGAGCTCGGCCAGCAGCACCGCTCCATCGTGCCAGCCCGCACACGGTGAGCGCCAACGCGCCAGGATATGTTTCAAGTGCGCTGGCTTTCGTCAGACGCGGCGTTTGAAGCGCCCATGATGACTGGGTGGGAGCAGGACGTCGTCACGAAGCGCTGGAGGCCGTCGGCCCCGCGCGCCGAGCCGCTCGGGCGCCGGGAGCGGCGCCGGGACAGCGAGCCGAGGGGGCGGCTGCCGGCCACGCTGCTGGCCGTCGACGACACCTGCTGGTCCTGCCGCGCGCCGGTGCGGGCCGTCGTGGGCGTGCTCGTCGACCGCGCCCTCACCGAGGACCGCAGCGGCTTCCTGCCCCTGGCCGACGTCGACCGCATCCTCTTGGCCGTGGTCGATCCCGGGGCGCTGGCCGAGCGCGGGATCGGCGCGCTGCGCCACCGCCACAGCCCCGGCGTGCAGGGCGGCTACGTGTCCAACGGCTGCCCTGAGTGCGACGCGCTGGTCGGCCGCTTCCGCGTGGACGACCTGCTGGCCGATCACCTCGCGGTCGGCGGCGCGCTGACCGATCTCGCCGTCGACATCACCGTGGACCTCCTGGGCGACCGGGTCTGGCGCGGGGCGCCGCGCATGCGGTAGGACTCCCCCGTGCCCAACGCGATGCGCTCGTTCGACCCGCGCCGGGTGGGGCGGCTGGAATGCACCGCGTGGGTCACCTACTACCGGCGCGAGTGGCTGAAGTTCCTGCGCGCGGCCGTCGGCCTCACGCGCCACACCTTCGCCCTGCCGTGGCCCGCGACCCTGCACGGGGCCTGGCTCGTGCTGCGCGCCAACCAGCTCTGGGCGCCGTACCCCGACAACGATCCCGACGGCGCGCGGCGCTGCATGGAGCGCTTCTACCGGCTGGTGGCCGCCCGCCACGGCGAGGCCTTCGACGTGGCGCGCGCCGCCTGGCTCGAGGTCGAGTGGTGGCGGGTCCATCGCGACGTCCAGCGCCGCGAGATCGGCGACGAGGAGGCGCTGGCCGACGCCCTCGCCGCGCTCTACGCCCACGTCTACGCGGTGCCGGCGATCGACGTGCGCCTTGCGGCGCAGCAGCGCGCGCTGGCCATGCGCCACTCCGATCGCTGGGTGCAGGAGGGCTGCGACCTCGAGAGCCCGCTCGTGGCCCAGGAGCGCGAGGCGCTCGTGCGCTCCTACGCGGCGCTCCTGGCCGCCGTCCACCGCTCCTGAGCGCTCGGCGGCCCCGGCGAACAACGCCCCCGTGTGAGCGCGAGCGGCCCTTACGTCGCGTCTGCACGCAAGTCCCGCCTCGATGCCCACTGTGCGCGGGGGAAGCGCAACAACGATTCGAAAGCTTCGCCCGTCGAGCCATCCGGCCCGGTAGCTTGCGCGCCGCATGCCGCGCGATCCGACCTCGCTGAGCCTGCGTCAGATGAACCGGCTGCGGGTCATCGAGATGCTCTACCGCCGACCCGGCTCGAGCCGCACCGACCTCGCGCGCTGGACCGGCCTCTCGCGGGCCACGGTCTCGACGCTCGTCGAGGAGCTCGGCCACGCCGGCGTCGTCGAGGAGCACGAGGCGGCCGATACCGACGGGCCGCGCCCCACCGGGCGCCCGCCGGTGCTGCTGTCGCTCGTCCCCGGCGCCGCCTTCGCGGTCGGGCTCGACTTCGGCCACCAGCACATCCGCGTGGCCATCTGCGACCTCTCGGGCGAGCTCGTGGCCGAGGACTGGTCGCCCGCCGAGGTCGACCACGCCCCCACCGAGAGCCTCGACCTCGCCCACGAGCTCGTGCGCGCGAGCCTGCGTGGGGCGGGCATCGCGCCCGACCGCCTGCTGGGCGTCGGCATGGGCCTCGCGGCACCGATCTACCGGGCGACGGGCGACATCGCGGCCGACGGCATCCTGCCCGGATGGCACGGGATCCGCCCGGCGGCGGAGATGCAGGCGCGCCTTGGCGTCCCCGTCGAGCTCGAGAACGATGCCAACGTCGGCGCCCTCGGCGAGAAGGTGTTCGGCGCGGCCCGCGGCGTCGACGACCTCGTCTACGTGCGCGTCTCCGCCGGCATCGGCGCGGGGCTGATCCTCGGGGGCCGCCCGTATCGCGGCTTCCGCGGCGTCGCCGGCGAGTTCGGCCACGTGCTGGCCGACCCCACCGGGCCGATCTGCCGCTGCGGCAACCGCGGCTGCCTGGAGACGATCGCCAGCCCGGTGGCGGTGGCCGCGCTGCTCGGGCGCAGCACGGGCACGCCGGTGCCGGTGGCCAGCCTGCTCGAGCTCGTCGCCGCCGGCGACCGCGGCGCGCGCCGCGCGGTGGCCGACGCGGGCGAGGCGATCGGGCGCGCGCTGTCGATGCTGGTCAATGTCCTCGACCCCGAGCTCGTCGTCGTCGGGGGCGACCTGGCGCCGGCCGGGACGGTCCTCCTCGATCCCATCCGGGCGGCGATCGAGCGTCACGGCGTGGCGCCCGCCGCGTGTGCGGTGCGCGTGACCGCCGGCACGCTGGGCGATCGCGCCGAGGTCCTCGGCGCCGCGGGCCTCATCCTGGCTCAGTCGCCGCACGCCCTCGCGGCGCGCGTGGAGCGATAGCGCGCGAGGTGCGAGAAGGAGCCGAGCGCGCGCATCCGGCAGGATCTGCGCCATGGCGCCGCCGACCCAGTCCTCGCCGCACCGCGTCGTCGTCGTCGGAGGCGGCTTCGGCGGCGTTCAGGCCTGCCTGAAGCTCGCGCGCCTGCCGGTCGAGGTGACGCTGGTCGATCGGCGCAACTTCCACCTCTTCCAGCCGCTCGCCTACCAGGTGGCCACCGGCGCCCTCTCGCCGGCCGAGATCTGCTACCCGCTGCGGCGCATCTTCCGCCGGCGGCGCAACGTGCGCGTCGTGCTGGCCGAGGTCGTCGGACTTCGACCTCGCCGCGCGCCGCGTCGCGCTGCGCGACGTCGCGCTCGGCACCGCGCCCGAGGCGCTCGAGTACGACACGCTGATCGTCTCGGGCGGCTCGCAGTACTCCTACTTCGGCCACGACGAGTGGCAGGAGCACGCGGCCGAGCTCAAGTCGCTCGAGGGCGCGTTGACGATCCGCCGCCACATCCTCGAGGCCTTCGAGGCGGCCGAGCTCGAATCCGATCCGGCGATCCAGGCCGAGCTGCTGACCTTCGTCGTCGTCGGCGCCGGGCCGACGGGCGTCGAGATGGCGGGCCAGATCGCCGAGATCGCGCGCGACACGCGCGGCGACTTCCGCACCTTCGACCCGACGACCGCGCGCATCCTGCTCGTCGAGGCGCTCGACCGCATCCTCACCACCTTCCCCGAGAGCCTCTCGGCCAAGGCGCTGCGCTCCCTGGAGAACCTCGGGGTCACGGGCCGGCTCGGCGAGTCGGTGGTCGACGTCGACGCGCGCAGCGTCACCGTCAAGCGCGCCGACGAGACGACCGAGCGCATCCCGACGCGCACGGTGATCTGGGCGGCAGGGGTGAACGCCTCGCCGCTGGCGGGGATGCTCGCCGACCAGGCCGGGGAGGAGGTCGATCGGGCCGGGCGCCTGGCGGTGGACGGCGACCTCTCGGTGCCCGGGCACCCCGAGGTGCTCGCCATCGGCGACATGGTCAGCGTCCGCCAGCCCGACGGGTCGGCACTCGTCCTGCCCGGCGTCGCGCCGGTGGCGATGCAGCAGGGCCGCCACGCCGCGCGCGTGATCCGCGACCGCCTCGGCGGCCGCGAGCCCAAGCCCTTCCGCTACATCGACAAGGGCAACCTCGCCACCATCGGCCGCGCCCGCGCGGTGGCCGACGTCAAGGGCGTCCACCTCAGCGGCTTCATCGCGTGGGTCACCTGGCTCGTGGTCCACCTCTGGTACCTGATCGGCTTCCAGAACCGGCTGCTCGTGGTCATCCGCTGGGCGGTCAGCTTCTTCACGCACGGCCGCGGCGCGCGCCTGATCGCCCACGACTGAGGCCCCGCGCCGTGGCGCGGGGCGGTGACACGGCCGGCCGAGCGAGGAGTCGTGCGCTCAGCCGGCCGTGCCTGGGGGGGCAGTGGGTCCACGGCTGGCCTGCAGGCGTCCGGGGCTGATCCGGACGACGTCCCAGGCCAGGTGGCAGCGCTCGAGGCCGGTGATGAGCCAGGCGCTGATGTCGAGTTGGCGGCGACCGAGGCCGTGGCGGGCCGAGGTCGGGAAGGCGTGGTGGTTGTTGTGCCAGGCCTCCCCGAAGGCGAAGGGGGCCAGCCAGGCCAGGTTGCGCGACTCGTCGTCGGTGGCGTAGGGCCGCCGGCCGAAGACGTGACAGAGCGAGTTGATGCTGAAGGTCATGTGGTGCAGGAGCAGGACGCGGACCAATCCGCCCCACAGCAGCCCGGTGAGCCCACCCGCGATGGAGCCGCTCAGCGCGAGCCCCAGGCCGAACGGGATGGCCAGGCCGACGGCGACCCACAGGGGGAAGGTGCGGCTGATGAAGCGCAGGTCGCGATCGGCGAGCAGGTCCTTGGCGTAGCGCGCCGGATTGGCCATGTCCTTGCCGCGGAACATCCAGCCCATGTGCGCGTAGCCGAGGCCGCGCAGCGTGCCGCGCCAGCCCGGCGCCTGGTCGACGTGGGGGCTGTGCGGGTCGCCGTGCTGGTCCGAGAAGCGATGGTGCTTGCGGTGGGTGGCGACCCACTCGATCACCGGTCCCTCGACGGCCATCGAGCCCAGCACGGCGAGCACCGCTCGCACAGCCCGGACGGTCTTGAAGCTGCGGTGGGTGAAGAGCCGGTGGTAGCCGACCGTGACGCCCAGCCCGGTCAGCGTGTAGGTGATCGCGAGCACGACCAGGTCGCGCCAATGCAGCGTCCCGCCCCAGGCGAGCCACGCCGCGATGCCGAGCGCGACCGGCGGCACTCCGAAGACCAGCGTGCGGACGACCCGGTCGAAGCTCTCGTGCTCGATCGGGACGGTGTCGGCCGCTGCGCGCGAGGGGGCGGTGGCGCTCACGACCCGCCGTCCGAATCGCCGCGCCGCCGGATCGCCTTGACGGACGGGTCGACCGGCGCGAGGTCGCCGTCCTCGACGAAGCGGGTGTTGCCGGTCAGCTCGAAGAGGCGGTCGACGTCCGGCGGCCCGCGCAGGATGACCAGCCGGTGCCCGAGACGTCGCACCCGCGCGCCCGCGTTCACGATGGCGTGCACGCCGGAGCTGTCCATGAACGCGAGATCGCGCATGTCGAGCACGACGAGCCGCGCCCGAGGCTCGCGCAACGTCCGCTCGAGCTCAGGCGTCGTGTCCACGTCGAGCTCGCCGGCGAGGTGCACCCACGCCGCGTTCAGGCCACCGTCGGTCCACGAGCAGTCGAACGGGGGCGCGAGGGCGTGGGCCCGACCGGCGATCGAGTCGGCTGAGACGTGCGGGCGGGGCATCGGGGACCTCCGGGGTTCTGTGGACCTCAGAAGTCAGATCGTGCTGCCGGCGCTGCCGACGTCAGGATGGATGCCCTCCAACTGGGATGGTAGCCCCGTGGGTCAAGCGCGCACCACGGGCGGTCGGTTTCGCCGGTCGGGCGGTTACGAGGTGGGGCGTTCTTCCGCCTCGCCGTCATCGACGAGGTCGGTGGGGTCGAGGATGAAGACCTCGCACATCATGTCGGGGTGCTGCTGGTTGCCGCTCATGAAGCCGATCACGTGGCGGCCGGTCGCCTCCTCGATCACCGCCGTGAAGCGCTCGCGCATCAGCTCCTGGAACTCCATCCGCTGCTGGATGACCGAGGAGCCGCGCCCGCCGGCGAGCAGCGTCTGCTCGACGCGCGTGAAGCCCCCGCGCAGCAGGCACACCACGAGGTCGTCCTCGTAGTAGGACTTCGCGCGCGTGGGCCCGCGCCCGTAGAACTCCTTGAGCAGCGCGACCATGCCGTCCGAGATCGCCGTGAGGACGTCGCCGTGGGTGCGGGGGGTTGATTTGGCGCTCGATCGGGGCACGACGAGACTGCCCTCACGATCGTACCCAGCCGGCGCTATGGTGTGAGGCGAATCGCACGTCGGGTCCTCGCCCTTCGCCTTGCGCGCGAACCACCCTTGGAGGACGCGAGAGAGAGGCCGCGATGTCGGCCCCACACGATCCGCTGACCGGCGATGCCCTGCTCGTGGCAGTGACCGACGCGATGGTCGGGCTGCACGAGCGCTACCACCACCGCGTGCCGGTCACGGCCAAGAGCCTGCTGCTCGGCGGCGACCTGATCGCCTGCGTGCTCGGCGGCGTCTACACCGACGTCGAGAAGACCATGATCGAGCTGCAGCGCACCACCATCGTCCAGGAGACCCGCAGCGCCTTTCAGGACGCCATGCAGCACAAGTTCATCGCGGCCGTCGAAGACCTGTCGGGCCGCGACGTGCTGGCCTTCATCTCCAACCACCACGTCGGCCCCGACATGGAGATCGAGCTCTTCATGCTCAAGCCCGAAGCCGGGGCGGGCGCCCCCGTCTAGAGCAGCTCGGCGAGCAGGCGCGCCGCCCGCGCGGCGCCGTCGCGCTCGACGTCGGCGCCGCGAGCGCCGTCGGCGAGGGCTCCGGCGATCGCGGAGGCGATGGTCTCGGGCGTCGCCGTGGCCAGGTCCATCGCGTGGCCCGCGCCGTAGCGCTCCAGGCGATGGCGCACGTGCAGGTTCTGCTCGAAGTGCCGGCGCAGGGGGAAGTAGACGAACGGCGTCCGGGCGGCGGCGAGCTCCATGCACGTCGTCAGGCCGCCCTGCGTGACCGCAACGTCGCAGGCGGCGAGATGGCGCGAGAGGCGATCGACGTAGGTGACGAGCTCGAGGCCCTCGTGCGAGGGGAGCGAGTCGGGGTCGATGCGCGGCCCGCACACGACGATCATGCGCAGTCCGGGCACGCGCGCGCGAAGCTGCGGGGTGGGCGTCGATGACGCGGCGCAGCAGCTCGGTGCCGACGCCCGAGCCGCCGACGGTGACCACGCACACGACCTCGTCGGGCCCGTAGCCGAGCTCTTGGCGCAGCGCGGCGCGGTCGACCGGCGCGCGCGCGTCGGGAGCCAGGACGTAGCCGCTGAAGTCGAAGTGCTCGCCCACCCACGGGCCGATCGCCGGCAGGCCGTCGCCGAAGTCGCGCGGCACGACGTCCTCGGGGCCGCCGACGAAGATCGCGCGGTCGCGCACGCGCGGGAAGCGCGCGATCTGCTCGATCATCTCGGCGTTGTAGTCGGCGGTCAGGCGCGCCTCGGCATCGCCGCCCTCGGGCATCGGCAGCCAGCCCACGAAGTCGGTGAGGAAGGCGTAGGGGGCCGTCTTGAGCTCGGGGTTCTCGTGCAGGTAGTAGTCGAGCTCCCACGCCTCGTCGCCGATCCACAGGTCGTAGGGCTCGTCGCGCACCGTGTCGCGGAAGACCATGAAGTTGGCCAGCAGGATCTCGTCCATCCGCCGCCAGGCCTGGAACACGTTGAGCTCGTGCTCGCGCGACTCGGCGGCGATGTGGCGCGACTCGTTGGCCAGCAGCGCGCTCGCCGGGTGGATCGCCTCGCCGCAGGCCTCGAGCACGCGCGTGACCGGATCCTGCGCCAGCCAGTCGATCTGCAGGTCGGGGTGCAGGGCGCGCAGCTCGCGCGCGATGGCGACGTCGCGCCACGCGTGGCCGAGGCCGATCGGCGAGGAGACGTAGAGCGCGCGCCTCGGCCGCTTGATCGCCCGCCGCCACGGCGCCGGCCTTGGCCGGGCGCCCGTAGGCGCGCGCGGCGAAGTCGTGCAGCAGCTCGTTGAAGGCCACCGGATGGCGCGCGTGGGGACAGTGCCCGACGTCGACGAGCTCGACGAGCTCGGCCCCCGTCGCGTCGGCGAAGGCGCGCCCGCGGTCGGGCGGGATCAGCTCGTCGCGGTCGCCCTGGGTCACGAGCAGCGGGCACTGCACCCGGGCCATGAGGTCGTCGATCGTCTCGCGGTCCAGGCCGGGCGACTCCATCGTGAGCGCCAGCGTCTCCGGCGTCGTCTCGAGGGCCCACGCCACCGAGTCCTCGAGCTGCTTGCTCGAGTGCGGCTCGGTGTAGCAGCGCTCGAAGAAGAACTCGAGGTAGCCGCGGAAGTCACGCGCCCAGTAGTGGCGGTTGGCCTTGGCCCAGCCCTCGTAGTCGTCCAGCTCGGCGTCGAAGGAGTGCCCGGTGCGCTCCGGCACCGCCGGCGTGATCGGCAGCGCGGGCGACATGAAGACCGCGCCGCGCACGCGCTCGGGGTGCTCGACGGCGAGCAGCAGCGCGGCACTCGCGGGCGCGCAATGGCAGACGACCACCGCGTCCGCGACCCCGGCCGCGTCGAGCACGGCGAGGGCGTCCTGCGCCGTTACGCGGGGCCCGTACTCCTCGGCGCTCTCAGGGCGGTCCGATCGTCCGTTCCCGCGCGGGTCGAAGGTGACGACGCGGAAGTGGCGGGCGAGATACGGGACCTGCAGCTTCCAGAAGCGCGAGTGGATGATGGCCCACGGCGGGAGCAGCAGGAGGGTCTCGTCGCCCTCGCCGAAGACCTCGTAGGCGATGCGGACACCGCCGACCTCGACGAAGGCGCTCTCGTTCGCAGTGAGTGCACGGTGTGCCAGCTCGGCGGTGTCCGCGGCGATCACGACTACGCCGGCGTGCCCGCCGCCAGGGCGTGCACGGCCTCGGTCGTGAGGGCCTGTCCCCCGATTCCCCAATCGCCGCTCTTGACCTCTTCGACGACGACCCACGTCACGCCGCGCATGTTCTCGCCTTCGATCTCGACCATCGTGTCGGTCAGCTTCTCGATCATCTCCTGCTTCTGGTCGTCGCGGAAGACGCCTTCGATGATCTTGACGTTGACGAGCGGCATTGCCGGGCCTCCAATGTAGTTGGTCGTTCGACCGACCAAATGTAATGCTAGACTGGCCGGCGTGTCAAGCAAGCCCCATGTCGCCAGCACCGACGGCCGTGCCGTGCGGGGTGAGGCGACGCGCCGGCGGATCGTCGACGCGGCGCGCGACGTGCTGCTCGAGCGCGGCCACGCCGCCGCCAGCACCCGCGCCGTGGCCGACGAGGCGGGCGTGCGGCTCTCGCTCGTGCACTACCACTTCGGCGGCAAGCAGGGCCTGTTGCTCGAGGTCCTCGAGCGCGAGAACGAGCTGCTGCTCCAGCGCCAGCACAAGCTCTACGCCGCCCCCGGGCCGCTGGCCGACAAGTGGCGCGTCGCCTGCGACTTCCTCGACGAGGACGTCCGCTCGGGCTACGTGCGCGTCCTGTGGGAGCTGTGGGCGGCGGGCCTGGCCGACGAGGACCTCGCCGCCGGCTGGCGTGCGGCCATGGGCGGCTGGCGCTCGCTGCTCGAGTCGGTGTTCGCCGCGTGGGCCGACGACCTCGGGGTCGAGCTGCCGATCTCTCCCCGCGCCGTGGCCACGCTGATCTCGAACCTCTTCGAGGGGATCGAGATCGAGCTGCTGGCCGGCGTGCCGCCGCAGGAGGCGCCCCACCGCGAGGTGCTCGAGGCCATCGGCGTGCTCATCGAGCGCGCGGAGGCGAAGGCGTGAGCTAGGCGGCTCATCGAGGAGATCTCGCGGCGAGCGATGGATTGCGCGCCCGCGGCGGATCTCTGTTGACATGAGCCCTTCACGAACGAACACGAAGACCATGACCCGCTGGGTCGTGGTGCTGACCGCCGTCGGCTCGCTCATGGCGGCGCTCGACACGCTCGTGGTCTCGACCGCGCTGAGCACGATCCGCCTCGACCTCGGCGCCTCCGTCGAGCAGCTCGAGTGGACGGTCAACGCCTACAACCTGAGCTTCGCCGTGCTGCTGATGACCGGCGCCGCGCTCGGCGACCGCTTCGGGCGGCGCAACTTCTACGCCCTGGGCCTGGCGCTCTTCACCGCGGCGTCGGCCGCCTGCGCGCTGGCGCCGAACGTCGGCGTGCTCATCGCCGCGCGCGCCCTGCAGGGCGCCGGCTCGGCGCTCCTCGTCCCGCTCGGCCTGGCCCTGCTGAGCGCCGCCTTCCCGCCCGAGCGCCGCGGCGCGGCGATCGGGATGTTCAGCGCCATCACCGGCCTGGCCGTGGCCAGCGGCCCGCTGATCGGCGGCGCGGTGGTCCAGGGTCTGGCGTGGCAGTGGATCTTCTGGATCAACGTCCCCATCGGCGCGGTCGTGATCCCGCTCGTGCTGACGAAGCTGCGCGAGAGCCACGGCACCGACACCGGCCTCGACATCCGCGGCCTCGCCCTGGTCACCGGCGGCGTGCTCGGCTTCGTGTGGGCGCTCGTGCGCGGCAACCAGGCCGGCTGGGACAGCCCCGAGGTGCTCGGCTCGCTCGTCCTCGGCGCGGTGCTCATCGCGGCCTTCGTCGCCTGGGAGCTGCGCGACCAGCGAGCCGATGCTGCCCATGGGCTTCTTCCGCTCGCGCGCCTTCTCGGCGGGCAACGCCGCCATCTTCCTGACGTTCGCTTCACTGTTCTCAGCCGTGTTCTTCTACGCGCAGCTGCTGCAGACCGGCCTCGGCTACGGACCGCTCGGCGCCGGCCTGCGGCTGATGCCGTGGACCGCGACGTTCATCACCGTCGCTCCGGTCGTCGGCGCGCTGGTCGACAGGGTCGGGGAGCGGCCGTTCATGGTCGCCGGGCTGAGCCTGCAGGCCGCGGGCCTGGCGTGGCTGGCGCTGATCGCCGAGCCCGGCATGGCCTACTCGCAGATGCTCGCGCCGTTCATCGTCGGCGGGGTCGGGCGTCTCGATGGCCATCCCGGCCGCGCAGAACTCGGTCCTCGGATCGATGGCCGAGAGCGCGCTCGGCAAGGCGGCGGGCGCCAACAGCATGATGCGCGAGCTCGGCGGCGTGTTCGGGGTCGCGGTCGTCGTCGCCGTCTTCGCCGGCGCGGGCAGCTACGCCTCGCCCCAGGCGTTCACCGACGGCTTCGAGCCGGCGATCCTCGTCGCGGCCGGCCTGGCGCTCGTCGGCGCGATGGCCGGGCTGGCGCTGCCCGGCCGCCGCGCCGTCGCCGCACCGCTCGTCGCGCGCGTCCAGGAGGCGACGTCATGAGGCGGGTCATGGTCCGCTACGAGGTGAAGCCCGGTCGCACGGCCGAGAACGAGGAGCTCGTGCGCGCGGTCTACGCACGAGCTGCAGCGCACGGCGCCCGACGGCCTGCGCTACGCGACCTTCCGCCTGGACGACGGGGTCGGCTTCGTCCACCTCGCCGAGACCGACGACGGCGCACAACCCGCTCGCCGACATGGAGGCGTTCGCGCGCTTCCAGGAGGGCATCCGCGAGCGCTGCGCGCAGCCGCCGACGGTGACCGAGCTGCACGAGGTCGGGTCCTATCGCTTCCATGGCGACGAGGGCGCGCGCTGATGGGGCCCGGACCGCGCCCGGTGGTCCACCTGGAGCTCCACACCGGCGACCGCGAGGGCGCGAGCGCGTTCTACGCGGACCTCCTGCGCTGGCGCACGGAGCGGATCGACGCGGGCTGCGCCAGCTACCACGCGCTCGCGCTGGGCGGCGCCTTCGGGGGCGGCATCGTCCAGTGCCCCACGCGCCGTCCGGTGTGGCTGCCCTACGTCGAGGTCGACCGCGTCGACGAGGTCACCGATCGCGCCGGTCGGCTGGGCGCCTGCGTGCTGCTCGAGCCGCGCGAGGGACCGACGGGCTGGCGCAGCGTGGTGGCGACGCCCCAGGGCGGCGAGATCGCGTTCTGGCAGCCCAAGGCGCGGCGCAGCGGGTGGGGTGCGGCGTGACGGAGCGCGAGCTGCTCGACGCCGCCCGCGCCGGCGACGAGGACGCCTTCGCGCGGCTCGTCGAGCCTCATCGCGGATTGCTCGACGCCCATTGCTACCGCATGCTCGGCTCGGTCGACGACGCCGAGGACGCGGTGCAGGACGCGCTGCTGCGCGCGTGGCGCGCCATCGCGCGCTTCGAGGGGCGAAGCTCGCTGCGCACATGGCTGTACACCATCGCCACCAACGTCTGCCTCAAGGCGATCGAGCGGCGCCCCAAGCTCGTGCTCCCGGTCGACTACGGCCCGGCCACCGACCCCCACGAGGGCCCGGCGCCGCCGCTGGTCGAGTCGGTGTGGATCGAGCCCTATCCGGACCAGCGCCTGGGCCTGGCGGAGGCGCTGGCCGGCCCCGAGGCGCGCTACGAGCAGCGCGAGAGCGTCGAGCTCGCCTTCATCGCGGCGCTCCAGCTCCTTCCGGCCCGCCAGCGCGCGGTGCTCATCCTTCGCGACGTGCTCGGCTTCTCGGGCGAGGAGGTGGCCGAGGCGCTCGAGACGACCCCGGAGGCGGTCTACAGCGCGCTGCAGCGCGCCCACAAGAGCGTCGACGCGCGGCTGCCCGAGCGCAGCCAGCAGGCCACGCTGCGCGCGCTGGGCGACGATGCGCTGGGCGAGATCGTCGATGCCTTCGTCGTGGCGTGGGAGCGCGGCGACGTCGACGCGGTCGCCGCGATGCTCGCGCGGGAGGCGATCATCGCGATGCCGCCGATGCCGACGTGGTACCACGGGCGCGACGCGGTGGCGCGCTTCCTGCGCCGCTCGCCGCTGGCGCCCGGGATGCGCTGGCGCGTGGTCCCGGCTCGGGCGAGTGGCCAGGTCGCCTTCGGCTTCTACCTGTGGAGCGACGAGGCGCGCACCTTCGCCGCACACGACATCATCGTGCTCACCATGGACGGCGCGCGGATCGCCGAGCTCATCGCCTTCCTGGAGCCGCAGGCGTTCCGGCACTTCGGCCTGCCCGCCGAATGCAGCGGGCCGTCGTAACGCGGTCGAAGACCACTGGCGGACCGGGAGCGACCGGCCAGCGCAAAATTGGTCGGAAATCCTGAGTAACGGCTAACACGTTCGCCGAGCGCGTCTCTCGCGCCTTGACGATGCGCCAGCAGCACTCGGTGGCGGACCGTGTCATCCGCACCGACTGTGAGGTCCCACATGCTGTCCACGTCGCCCTCCCGCTCGCTCTCGCGAGCACGGACTCTCGGCCTGGCAGCCGTCGCGTCGCTGCTGGCCCTGGCGCTGTTCGCGAGCGCCGCGCTCGCCGCGCAGCCGCCGGTTGGACTCGGCACGGCCGACAGCTACGCCGTCCTCGCCGGCCAGACCGTGACCAACACCGGCCCATCGACGATCAACGGCGACCTCGGGGTGACGCCCGGTGCGGCGATCACGGGCTTTCCGCCCGGGACCGTGAACGGGACGATCCACGCGGCTGACGCCGTCGCGCTCCAGGCGCAGTCGGACCTCACCACCGCCTACAACGACGCCGCCGGGCGCACCCCGCCGGCGGCGGTGCCGGCGGACCTCGGCGGGCTCACGCTCACCGGCGGCGTCTACAAGTCCGCCTCGGCGCTGCAGCTGACCGGGGCGCTCACGCTCGACGCCCAGGGCGACCCCAACACCGTCTTCATCTTCCAGGCCGCCTCGACGCTCATCACCGCGTCGGCGAGCCACGTGAACCTCATCAACGGCGCCCAGCCGTGCAACGTCTTCTGGCAGGTCGGCAGCTCCGCGACGCTGGGCACGAGCTCGGTCTTCGTCGGCAACATCCTCGCCCTCACGTCGGTCTCGATGAACAACGCCGTCACCGTGCAGGGCCGGGCCCTGGCGCGCAACGGCAGCGTCACGATGATCAACGACACGCTCACGGCCGGGCGCTGCGCGCCCGGCACGACCGGCAGCGGCACGGGCCCGGGCGAGGGCGGAGGCACCGGCGGCGGTCCCGGCAGCGGGAACAGCTCCGTGCGCCCCGGCAACGGGACGGCCATCTTCACGACCATCTCGCGCTCGGTCGCGGCGACGGTGGCGCGCTACGGCACCAGCCGCTGCGTCGATCGCTCGTTCAGGGCCGTCGTCACCGGCCTGCTCATCCGCCGCGTCGTCTTCTCGGTGGGCAGCCACGTCATCGCGACGCGGACCCGCGCGCCGTTCGACGCGCTGATCAAGGACGGCGGCGGCATCCGCACGGTCACCGCTCGCGTCACCTTCACCGACGCGACACCGGCCAAGACGCTGAAGCTCCGCTCCAGGGCCTGCGCAGCGGCGGCGAGCCGCGTCGCGCCGCGCAAGCCGCGGACGCCGAGCACCCCGACCGGCTTCACCGGATGAGGCTCTCCCGCGCCGCCCTGGTCGGCTGCCTGCTGGTCGTGCCCGCCTGCGTCCAGGCGGCGCCGGCCGGGGCGGCCGTCGCCGCCCACCAGGAGACCGTCGCCCTGCTCGCTTCCGCGACGGTCCGCGACGGGCCCGCTCCGGACGCCAAGGTCGTGGCGCAGGTTCCCGCCAAGCGGCCCATGACGGGCGCCCGCACGGTCATGCCGCTGCTGGGCCAGTCCATCGACAGCACCGGCGGATCGTGGCTCAACGTGCGGCTTCCCGGCCGTGCGCTGAAGGGTCCGACGCCGCCGGCGTCGGGCTGGATCAGCGCGGCGAGCACCAGGACGTCGGCCACCGACTGGCACATCGTCGTCAACCGCGGCGCGCGCTCGGTGACCGTCTATCGCAACGGGCACAAGATGCGCCGCTACAAGGCGATCGTCGGCAAGTCGTCGACGCCCACACCCACCGGCGAGTTCTTCGTCGAGGAGAACGTGCGGCTCCCCGGGGGCCGGCCCGGGTGCGCCCTTCGCGCTGGCCACCAGCGCTCGCTCGAAGGTCTTCCAGGAGTTCGAGGGCGGCCCCGGCCAGATCGCCCTGCACGGGCTGACCAACGTCGGCGGGACGCTCGGAACCGCGGTCTCCCACGGCTGCGTGCGCCTGGCCAATCGCTCGATCAGCTGGCTCGCGGCCCGCATCAAGCCGGGGGACCCGGTGACCATCGTCTGAGCGGGCGGCCGCGCCGCGACGAGGATCGCCGCGTGGATCGGTGCTCGGCGCCTGCGAGCCGCCCTCGGTGGGGCGTGACTCGCGGCGTGCCGTCCAATCCGACGCTCGCCATCGACGCCGAGCGGCTGGTGCGCGAACATGTCCGTCGGCACGGAGCGGCGTTCGTCCGAGCGTGCGGCGGATGTCATGAGCCAGGAGCCCGACAACAGGGATGTGGAGCTACGGCGGTTGCACGCCGAGGCCGACGCGCGCGAGCGCGACATCGATGAGATGGATGCGCGCGACATTCGCCGCGACACGCTCATCGACCGCCTGCGCCGGGAGGCCGTGGTGCAGGCCGAGGACTTCGCCACGCTGACCGAGCGCCTCGAGGCGGCCGAGCACGAGCTCGAGGATCTGCGGGCGGTCCGCGACGCGCTCACGCCGCCCGAGCTCCCCGAGCGTCCGGGCCTCGAGCTGGCCGCCACCTTCATCCCGGCCTCCGCCGACCAGGTCAGCGGCGACTTCTACCTGGTGGCCGAGGGGCCGCAGGAGTCCACCGTGCTCGTCGTCGGCGATGTCGTGGGCCACGGCCTGCAGGCCGGGCGGCGGGCGGCGTTCGTGCGGACCGCGTTCGCTGCAACCGCGCCCTTCTCCGACGACCCCTCCCGCCTGCTGAGCTGGGCGAACACCGCGCTGATCGAGCGCGCCGGCACCGGGAGCGAGTTCGTGACCGCTGCCTGCGTCACCTATCTCCCGCACAAGCAGCTCCTGCGCTGGGCCTACGCCGGCCATCCCCCCGCGCTCTCGCTCAACGACGGCCACGAGCTGGTCGCGCCGGCGCAGGGAACTCCACTCGGGATCCGCTCGGACCCCGGCTGCATCGAGGGCTCGGGACGATCGAACGGCGGCGGGGGCCTGGTGCTCTACACGGATGGCCTGACCGAGGCACGGCACGGCGGGCAGCTGTTCGGGCTGGAAGGCGCGAGCGCCGCGCTCAGCGGGCTGGACAGCCCCTCGCCGACCGAGGCGATCGGCGTCCTGCGCGCGCGCGCCGCCGAGTTCGCCCACGGCATCCTGACCGACGACATCTGCCTGCTCGCCGCGCGCATCACCTGACCGAGTGGGTGCCCGGGTTCGCTTCGGCGGACCCGGCGAGCGCCTCGCACGGGATCTCCACGTGCAGGCGCGTCCCGTCGCCCGGAGGGCTGTCGAGCGACAGCGTCCCGTCGAGCGCGGCGACGCGGTCGCCGAGGCCGCGCAGGCCCGAGCCGTGCGCCGCGTCGGCCCCGCCGATGCCGTCGTCGGTGACGTCGACGGTCACGGATCCGTTCGCTCGCCGGACGGCCACCGTGGCGGCCGTCGCCTGGGCGTACTTGGCGACGTTGGCCAGCGCCTCGGCCACCACGAAGTACGCGGCGATCTCGACCGGGGCGGGGAGGCGCCGCTCGCCGTCGGTCTCGACCGCGACCGGCACCGGGGCCCGGGAGGCGAGCGCGTGCAGTGCGGGCTCGAGCCCGCGCTCGGTGAGGACCGCCGGGTGGATCCCGCGCGCGAGCTCACGCAGCTCCGCGAGGCTCGCCTTCAGCTCGACCAGCGCGCGGTCGATCAGGATCCCGGTCTCCTCGGGGTCGGTGTCCACGCGCCTGCGCGCGAGGCCGAGCAGCATGGCGAGGCCCACCAGCCGCGCCTGGGCGCCGTCGTGCAGGTTGCGCTCGAGGCGCCGGCGCTCGGTGTCACCCGCCTCGACGAGCCGCGCGCGGGAGGCCCGCAGCTCCTCCACCCGTGCGCGCAGGTCGGCGTCCAGGCGCGCCACGTGGCTGCGCAGCAGCCCGGCCAGGAAGGCGAACGGGAGCAGCGCGGTGGCGGTGAAGGTGGCCCACCCCGCGGCGTCCCCGGCGCCGGCGAGCGAGGCGGTCGCGAGCAGGAAGGTGAGCAGCCCGAAGACGTAGACCGGCGTGAGCTGGAGCCGCTCGAGCTGACCGGTGCGCCGCCAGCGCATGACGAGGCGGACGAGGACGATCACGAAGAGGACGACGTAGAGCGCGACCTGGAAGCCGATGGCGAGGTTCGCGAGATCGGGGTCCGCGGCGGATCAGCAGGACGTTGGTCGGGCAGCCGTCGCAGCCGAGCTCGTGCGGCCCCGCGAACAGCATCTCGGGGATCGAGACCACGGTGAAGATGAGATAGCCGGCGATGACCAGCGCGCGGTCCCAGCCGGGCGCCAGCCGGCCCGACGGGAAGGCCATGACCAGATGCAGGAAGACCCCGCCCCACAGTCCGCCGATGACGAACGCGGCCGAGTACAGCAGCCGCGAGTTCGCGAAGGCGAGGGCGGAGAGAAACCACGCAAAGCCCAGGAGCACCATCAGCGCACCCGTCCGGCTCTCCGGGCGACGACGCCAGGCATAGAGCCCGACGCCGATGAAGCTCCAGCCCACGACCGGCCCGAAGACCGCCCACACCGCCTTCGAGTCCTGGTGGTCGCTGGCCTGCAGCAGCGCGACCACCCCCGCCCCGCAGACGAGTGCCGCGAGGCCTACGGCGCGCATGCGCGGGGCGGTCATGTCGCGATCCTCGCTCCACGCGGGCCGCCAGGCAAGCGTCGTCGCGCGCCAGGCCCAGGGAGGCCCGGTCGTCTGGCGCCACTGCTCACTCGGTGACCGCGGCGCTCCCGCGGCGCACCTGGTCCCACGACAGCCCCTCCGCGGCGAGCGCCGGCAGGCCCAGCCCCACGGCGGTGAGGACCTCGAGCGCCTGCAGGACGATCCCGAAGGCGAGCGCGCGGCCGCCCGACACGCCGAAGCCGGCCAGGACCGCGACACACGCCGCCTGGAAGACGCCGACGTTCGACGGCGTGACCGGCACCACGGCGGTCACGTTGACGGCCACGAGAACCGCCGCGGCGCCGGCCAGGCCGGCCGTGGCCTGCAGGTCGAGCGCCCGCAGCACGAGGTAGACGGACAGCACCTGCACGGCCCAGGCGGCGAACTGGGCGAGCGTCGCGGCCACGCCCTCGCGCAGATGACGGAAGACGCGCAGCCCACCGCGCACCCGCTCCAGTTCCAGCGCCACCCGTGCCAGCGCACGGCGCAGGCGCGGCGGCCCGTGGCGGCTGGCGCGGCGCAGCGCGCCGGGGGCGAGCAGCATGAGCCCGACCAGCGCGAGCGGGGCGCTGAGCGCGAGCAGCGCCCCCACCGGCGCGCTGAGGGCCCCGCTCGACGTGATCACCGCCGCGCCGAGCGCGACGAGGGCGACGAGGTTCAGCATCGTCTGCGAGAGGATCGTGCCGGCGACGACCGCGATCGATCCGACCCGCCGCGCGACGACGATCGCCCGCGCCGCCTCACCCAGCCGGCCGGGGAAGACCGCCGAGACCATCACGCCGATCATCGTGGCCCGCGCCACCACGGGCGCGGGCACCGCGGCACCGGGCAGCGCCGCCCGGAGCACCACCAGCCACGACACGGCCCGCAGGAGGAGCGACAGCGCCATCAGCGCCGCCGCGAGGGCCAGCCATCCGAGGTGCACGCCGACCAGCGCATGGACGACGTTGTGCAGCCCCAGGCGGCCGATCGCGACGGCGGCCAACCCGAGCCCGACGAGCGCGGCGAGCACCGCTGGCAGCGACGCTCGGCGTCGCCGTGGCGAGGTCATCACCGGATCCTCTCTCGGATCGGGCATCGGCAAGCCCGGGGCGGTGGGGCCCGCACGTCCCCCGCCCCGTCGGTGGCGCGGCGGTCACCGGACCGTTGTGGAAGTAGTGGCCCTGGTCGAGATCGTCGATGAGCCCGGGATGCGTGGGCCGCCACCCCACGAGCTCGCACGACAGCCCGGCCAATCGCGCCACCGCGGAGCTCCGCGAGCGCGAGCTGATCAAGCTCGCCTCACTCTCCTCGGCCCTCGCCGGGGCGTTGCGCCAGCGCGGCGTCAGCGACGCGGCCGCGAGCCTGACCGCCGAAGCCGGGATCGCGGTCTTCAGGATCGCCGTCGAGCGCTGGGTCGACGAGGCGAACGAGCGGACCCTGCCGGACCTCGTCCGCGACTTCGCTCGACGAGCTCAAAGCCGTGACCGCCGGCCGGTGACCGCCGCGGGCCGCGGGTGCGCTCAGCGCAGGACGGAGTGGACGATCGCCGGCCGGCCGGCGCCCAGGAAGAAGATGCCGGGCAGACCGGCGGTCTGGAATCCGTCGCTGCGATTGCGCTCCAGGACGCTGTCCTCGATCGCCAGCGTGCCGGTGCGGTCGTTGCTGACGAAGAAGATCGCCCCGCCGCCCTCCGCGGCGCGGTTGTCGGTGAGGTGGCTGCCCGTGATCGTGAGCTTGAAGCGGTTGCCGTCGTTGTAGATCGCGCCTCCGCTGCCGCCGCCCGGCGTGCCGGGTCGAGCCGGGTTCGCGCCGCGTCCGATCGCCCTGTTGCGGACGAACCGGCTGTTCGCGACGTTCCACGACACCCCGATGCTGCTCAGCGCGCCGCCGTTGCTGCACACGTTGGCCGTGAAGCGACTGCCGACCACGTCCACCGGGAGGGAGCGGTATGCAGACAGCGCTCGCACCGCTCCGCCTCCCACGTCGGGCCCGTTCGGATCGCAGCGGTTCCTGATGAACGTCGAGTGGACGATGCGCAACCGCCCGCCGCGCGCGAAGATCGCACCGCCGCCTCCGCCGTCGAAGTGCTCGCCACTGGAGTTCCCGTCCGCGAAGGTGAGGTTCTCGACGACCAGCCGCGGCGTGGCCTGGTCCTGGCAGTGCGAGGTCGTGAAGACCTGGGCGGGGTCGCAGGTGTCCATGTACAGGATGCGGCGCCGGCCCTCGCCGCTCAGCGTGACCAACCCGCCCCCGTCGAGGACCACCTCCCGCCGCGAGTTGAGGACCTTGGCCGTCGCGCGCATCCGGATCGTGACGGGCTTGGAGCCGCACGAGAAGCTGATCCTCCCCCCGGCCCGCACCGCGGCGACGACGGCCGAGGAGGTGCAGCTCCGCGCCGTGCCGCGCCCGATCACCCGCGCGCCGGCAACCGGCTGGACCGCGGCGGCCGGCGACGCTGCGACACGGGCTGCGGGACGAGACGGCGACGCCGCCCGCGTCGAGGCGGACCCCACGGCAACCGCAAGCGCCCCCGCGCACGCCACGGCGGCCACGTGACGTCCCGTCATCGCGACGATGTTAGGACCCACGCGCGACGAAGCCGCCGCGCCTGCACGGGCTGGCCGCCACACCCGGCGCGTGTCGGCCATGAATCGGAAGTGGAAAGGAGCGGAGTCCGCAGCCTCGCCGCGATGTCTGCCAAGGTCGCCGGGCCATGCTCAACAAGCTCCGTGCGCTGCTGATCGACCTTGACGGCGTGCTCTACGTCGAGGACGAGCCGATCGCGGGTGCCCGCGAGGCCGTTGAGCGCATGCGCGCGGCCGGCCTGGCGCTGCGGTTCGTGACCAACACCACGGCGCGCTCGCGCTCGCACACGCTCCGGAAGCTCGGGCGGCTGGGCTTTGCCGTCAGCGATCGGGAGCTCCTGACCCCCGCCGCGCTCGCGGTTGCCCACTGCGAACGGCACGCGCTTCGGCGCGCGGCGCTGGTCATGAACGATGAGGTCAAGCGCGACTTCGCGGCGCTCGAGGAGACCGACGATGCTCAGGCAGTGATCGTTGGCGACCTGGGCGACGCCTTCGGCTACGACGTGCTCAATCGCGCCTTCCGACAGGTCATGGCCGGCGCCGAGCTCATCGCCCTGCAGAAGAACCGCTACTGGCTGCGCCCCGACGGCCTGTCGCTCGACGTGGGGCCGTTCGTGGCAGCGCTCGAGTACGCGACCGGGCGAGAGGCCTACGTGGTCGGCAAGCCGGCTCGCGCCTTCTTCGAGGAGATCCTGCGCGGGCTCGGCGTCGCCGCCAACGCCGCCGCGATGGTAGGTGACGACATCGAGTCCGACATCGGCGGAGCGATGCGGGCCGGGCTGGCGGGGATCCTCGTGCGGACCGGCAAGTACCGCGAGGGCGCCGCAGGTTGCGCCGGGGTCAAGCCGACCGTCACGGTGGACTCGATCGCCGACGTGCCGTCGCTGCTGGACCTTTGACACCGCGGTGGGGGGTCGCCCGCCCTGCCGTTGGCGACGTCATGGGGGTCATTGAGCACCGCCGGCACCGGTGAGCAAACCCAGACGCCGTGGCCACGGGCTGCGGCAACCCCGGCGGCGTGCTACGGCATGTTCCCGATGGCGCTTGGGTCGCCGCGCGCGATCCTTGGAGCGATTGACCAGGAAGGAGGTAGCGATGTCCATCCTGACGTCGCGCGTCGAGATCACGTTCACCGAAGAGGGAGACCAAACCCGCGCCGAGGCGGTGCTCGACCAGGGCGGCGAGCGGTTCTATGGCGTCGGTCAGGCCAAGCGCGCGCCCGGCGATCCGGACGTTCCCGTCATCGGCGAGGAGCTCGCGGCCGCCCGCGCCCTGGCGGATCTCTCGCACAAGCTGCTCGAGGCAGCCGCCGAGCGCGTCGACGCCTTCCGAAATTGATCCTCGCCCGGGGCGTCGGCGCGCCGCCGAGGGCATCTGTGGGACTCGAACCCCGGCCTCCCGGGTGCGATCCAGGCCGCGTGCTGCCCTAGCCCGAGCGCGTGGCCGTGAAGCTCAGCGCCTGGGTGCTCGCGGTGATCGGGCACTTGCCGACCACGCCGACGCGGAAGCTGCCCGACGCCTTGGTCGTCGACGTGAACCTGCCCTTCAGGCGCAGCTGCACCTGGTTGGCCTGGCCGCCGGTCTTCGGGATCGTGCGGGAGAACGCGCCGTGGGGTGACGCCGGCGTCTTGAACACGCTGGCGAAGAACGGCTGGCGGACCGGGCCCGAGCGGCAGTCGGCGATGTCGTAGACCAGCCAGAAGTGCGTGATCTTGCGCGGCGAGTTCGCCTTCTGGCTGCGCTCGACGCTGAACTGGAAGACGTGGCCGTCGCCCGTCTGGCCCTTGTAGCGGCCGATCTGCGGTAGCGACGCGGCGCTCCCGGCTGCTGGCGTGAGGGCGAGGGCGAGCGACGCAACGAGGGCGGCGCGGAGGGCCGAGCGCATGGCGTGCACGCTAGCGCCTGGGCCGGAAGGCCAGCAGATCCCGGCGCTGCGCGACAGGCCGGTCAGCGGGCAGATCCGGCGAGCATCGTCACGACCTCGTCTGCCACACGTCGGTCGCCCTCGACCTCGATCTGCCCGGCCGCGTCCGCCGGGTCGACCTTGCCGCTCGCGAGGCGCAGGAAGAGGCGCGGCTCGATCGTCACGACGGCCTCGGGCGTCGGAACGGTTCCGGCCCTGACGTCGACGGCGTCGTCGGTGCCGGTGAGGCTGAACGAGTCGTCGCCGACGCGCAGCTCGCACGTGCGTCCCGGCCCGACTCGCGGGTTGCGGCCGGCGGCGCTCTGGACGATCCAGGCGGGCTGGACGGCGTCACCGCGTTGTGGTGCCGGCCCGAAGCGCGCACCCCAGGCGCGCAGCTCGCGGAGCACGGGCGCGAGCGCCCGGCCGGCGTCGGTCAGCTCGTAGACGGCGACCGGCGTGGGACGCGGGAGCGTGCGCTTCTCGACGACGCCCTGGTCCTGCAGACCGGCCAGGCGGTTGGTGAGGATGTTGGTGCCGATGCCGGGCAGCCCGTCGGCCAGGTCGGTGAACCGCTTGGGGCCGAGCAGCAGCTCGCGGACGATGAGCGGCGTCCAGCGCTCTCCGATGACGTCGAGCGCGATCGCGGCCGGACAGCGTTGACCGTAGCGCTTCATCCGTACGACGATACCAGTGGTCGCAGGCACTCGAGAAGTGATACGCTTGTGAAGCAGCTGTGAGCACTTGCGTTTTGCAAGTTCTGTCGGTACGGTGCCGGCCCATGCACGCACCGACCCTGGCCCTGAACGGCAGCGCGGCTGACCGAGACCCGGTGGTCGTCTCCGAGCTGACCAAGACCTATCCCGGACCGGTGCACGCTGTCCGGGGCCTCACCTTCCGGGTCAGGGCCGGGGAGATCTTCGGCCTGTTGGGCCCCAACGGCGCCGGCAAGACGACCACGGTCGGCGTCCTCACGACGCTGGTGCGCCCGACGAGCGGGCACGTGGCGGTCGCCGGTCACGACGTGCGGACCGACCCCGTGGAGGTCCGGCGGTCGATCGGCGTCGTCTTCCAGGACAGCGTGCTCGACAACGACTTCACCGGCGCCCAGAACCTGTGGCTTCACGCTCGCCTGTGGCGTGTGCCAGACGCCGAGCGCCGGATCGCCTCGCTGCTCGCCGCCGTCGGGCTGACCGATCGCGCCGACGACGTCATCTGGACCTACAGCGGCGGCATGCGGCGGCGCCTGGAGATCGCCCGCGCGCTGCTCGCCGATCCGAAGGTGATGTTCCTCGACGAGCCGACGCTCGGTCTCGACCCGATCGCCCGCCGCGACCTCTGGCAGGTCGTCCGCACGCTGAGAGAACGCCACGGCGTGACGATCGTGCTCAGCACCCACTACCTCGAGGAGGCACAGGACGTGTGCGACCGCGTTGCCATCGTCGACAAGGGCCTCATCGTCGAAGAGGGCAGGCCCTCGGAGCTGGTGCAGCGGCTCGGCAACGAGGTCGCCGACCTTGCCCTCGCCCACGACCACGACGCCACGAAGCTGCTCGCCGCGCTCGACGGCCAGCCCGGTCACATCATCAGGGGCGGGTCCGGCGTCTCGCTCGTCAGCGCCGAGCCGCGCCAGCAGCTGACCGATCGGATCAGCGCGCTGCCCCTCTCCGAGATCGGCGTGACGACCATGACCATCCGTCCCGCCACGCTCAACGACGTCTTCCTGCACCTCACCGCGAGCGCGCCCCAGCACGACCTCGCGACGGCGGCCGGGAGCCGGGCATGAGCGCCGCCGCCGGGTTCGTGGCGCTCTACCAGCGCCGCGTGGCGATCGCCGTCAAGACTCCGGTCGCGCTCGTCGGCCAGGCGCTGATGCCGATCCTGTGGGTGCTCGTCGTCGGCCCCGCGCTCGCGCGCGCCGGCGTCGGCAGCGCCGATCCCCACGTCGACTACTACTCGTACGTGGCGATCGGGCAGATCGTGTTCATCCTGCCCTTCTCGGCGATGTTCGCCGGCCTCACCGTCCTCAACGACCGCAACGTCGGCGTCCTGCGCGAGCTGCTCGTCGCGCCGATCCGCCGCGCCACCATCCCGCTGGCGAGCATCGCGGCCGTCCTCACCGTCGCCGCCGGGCAGATCGCGCTCATCGTCGTGCTCTCCGTCATCCGCGGGGCGCACTTCCACCTCGCCGTGGGGCCGACCCTCGCCGCGCTCGCCGCCGGGGGGCTGCTCGCCGGCGGCACCTACGCCCTGGCCGAGTACCTCGCCTACACCCTCAAGCAACCCCAGACCTTCGGCACCCTGATCCCGGCCATCGGCGCCACTCCGTACCTGCTGTGCGGCGCGCTCTATCCCATCGCCACGCTCCCCGACGGCGTGCGCCAGTTCGCCTGGATCCTGCCCTGGTCGCACGCGGTCGCCCTCCTACGCGACGGCTTCATCGGCTCGAGCTCCTCCCACCTCGACCAGATCTGGCACCTGCACTCGCCGACCGCCATGGTCCTCCTCAGCCTCGGCGTGCTCGCCGTCTTCGCCGGACTGATGGTCGCGCTCGCGATCCGCGCGTTCCGCAGCGCCACGCTCGCCTGAGTCGGCGACGCTGGATTCACAGCCTTCGATCCGACGGCGCCGCTTCACGCCGGTCGACGCGGCGGCTGCGCCCGCTCACACCGTTCGCAAGGCCACGGTAGGCGGCATCCGAGACGCTCGAACGGCCGGCATCAGGCCAGCGAACGCGCCGATCAGGATGGCCGCGGCGATGCCGCCCGACCACGCCTCGACGGGGATCACGACGGCCCAGCTCTTCGAGCTGGCGTACACGGCCGTTGCCACGGCCCCGGCCAGCACGCCGACGACGCCGCCGATGAGCGCGAGCAGGATCGACTCACCGAGGAACTGCGTCCGGATCTGGGCCTTCGTCGCGCCCAGCGCACGGCGCAGGCCGATCTCCGAGCGGCGTTCGAGCACCGAGATGATCATGATGTTCGCGACGCCGACGGCACCCACGATCAGCGCCACGACACCGAGCCCGAGGAAGAGGCTGTCGAACGCTCCCGCCGCGGCGGCCCGGGCGGTGAGCGCGTCGGAGGGCTGGCTGACGTCGACCTCGTCGGGTGCCTGGGGGTTGGCGGTCGGCGCGAGCAGCGACTGCACCTCAGCGACATGGTCGGTGTCCGCGCGCACGTAGATCGAGCTCGGCGGGCCGGCCTTCTGCTCGCCGCGAACGAGGCTGATGTAGCCGAGGTACTTCTCGGCGGCCGGGTAGCCGATCAGGGCGCTGTTGTCGATGTCGGGCTCCAGTGGCGAGGGCTTCAGGATGCCTGCGACGTTGAACCACTGGCCGCCCAGCCAGATCCGCTGGTCGGGGAAGATCCGGTCGATGCCCAGCCGCTGCGCGGCGGTCGAACCGAGTACGGCGACCGGCTCGCGGGCGGTCCCCGGGTTGAGCCAGGCGCCGCGCGCGAGGCCGGTGTTGAGCACGGAGAGCAGGTTCAGGCTGGTGGCGCGCACCTGCAGCCCGCCGGTGTTGGTCACCGGGATCATCCGACTCCGGTAGACGCTCCTGCCCTTCACCAGCGCGGTGTGTGCCAGCAGTTGGACGTCGTCCAGATGCGTGATCCGCGCCGGGGCTTCGAGGGGCAGCTTCGACGGCTGCCCGGTGACGCTCTGGCCGGCCTCGAGGGTCAGCATGTTCGTGCCGAGCCGATCGATCTCGGCGAGTAGCCCGGCTTGTGATGAGGACGACAAGCCGAGGACCGCCACGATCGCTGCCGTTCCGATCGCGATCCCGAGCGCGGACAGCGCGGCGCGCAGCGGCCGGGCGCGCAGCCCGACGCTGGTCACCCGCAGCGCATCGTTCAGGCGCAAGCGTCCCGCGTCGGCGCTCATGACGTCTGTCCCTCCGTCGCCACGTGCACGGGCGCCGCCGGGGCGCTGCGGTCGCCGGCGGTGTCGGAGACCACCTGGCCGTCCAGCACGCGGATCTGGCGCGGCAGCTGATCGGCCAGGCCCGCGTCGTGGGTGATCATGAGGATGGTGGCGCCGGCGGCGTTGAGCTCGCGGATGAGCTGCATGATCGATGCACCGGTGGTGCTGTCGAGGTTGCCGGTCGGCTCGTCGGCGAGGACGATCGCCGGCCCCCCGACGAGGGCCCGGGCGACCGCAACCCGCTGCCGCTCGCCTCCCGAGAGCTTGGTCGGCTTGAACGTCGCGCGGTGGGACAGGCCGACCCGTTCGAGCGCCTCATCGGCGCGCCGGTACCGCTCGGCGGCGGGGGCGCCGGCGTAGAGCAACCCATCGGCGACGTTCTCGCGCACCGTGGCGTGCTCGGCCAGGAAGAACTGCTGGAAGACGAACCCGATCTCCCGGGCCCGCAGCCGCGACAGCTCGCGGTCATCCAGCTGTGCCGCGTCGACTCCACCGATGCGGACCACGCCACCGCTGGGCCGCTCCAGCGTCCCGATGACGTGCAGCAGCGTGGACTTGCCCGACCCGGAGGGCCCGACGATCGCCACCAGCTCGCCCCGCCCGACGGTGAAGGACACACCTTGCAGGGCGAACACCGGGGGCTCCTCGCCGTAGACCTTGGTGACCTCGTCGAGCTCCAGTACTGCGTCACTCATATCGACGGCACGACCACGAGGTCGTTCTTGTCCAGCTGGCCTTCGACCTGGACGCGTCCGTCGGCGGTGTCGAACAGGCCCAGCTTCACGGCGACCAGCTCGCGTCGCTCGCCGGCGCGCACGACCTCGACGGCGAACCCGCCGCCGGACTTCCCGACCAGCGCGGTGACCGGGACGCTCAGGGCGCTGTCCACGCCCTTGGTGGTGATGTCCACCTGGACCGGGGCCTGATCGAGCCCGCGTGCCTTTGCTGGGTCGTCGAGGCTGATGAACGTCGGGATGGTCGCGTCGGCAGCAGTGCTGCCTTGTCCAGCCGGTGTCTGCGCGACTCTGCCGAACCCCTCGACTCTTCCCGTCACCGGCGTGTTGCCCGGCAGCGTGATCTGGGCCCGGTCGCCCTTCTTGACCTCACCCTGCTGGGACGGATCAAGATTCACCTGCACGTGCAGCAGCTCGGATGTGGCCTTCAGCACTGGTGCACCCGGCCGGGCGGATCCGCCGAGCTCGGCGGTGACCTTGGCGATCCGCACCGGCTCCGACAGGAAGACCGCGTCGCCGATGGCGAGCGCTCCGGTCACCCGTAGGCCCTTGTTGTGCTGGAGCACCTTGAGCGCCTTCTCCGTCTTGGAGGTGAAGTCGTTGTCGCTGGGATCGATGCGGACGTGGGCGTCGGCGTCGTAGCCGAGCTGGTGCAGGTTGCGGTTGAGCTGACGGACGTCCCGGCCCTTCACGCCCATGTGCAGACCACGGTAGGCCGGGACCGTGCCGCACAGCAGCACCACCGGGTTGTCGTCCACCCGGTAGAGCACGCCGCCGCAGTCGACCTTGTCCCCATTGTCGGGCAGGCTGGTGTAGACGCCGCGGGCCTGGTTGATCACGGGGTAGGGCGAGCCGTCCGACCGCGCCCGGTAGGTCAGGGTCCCGTCCTGGGAGACCATCGCCGAGAGCTCCCCGAGCTCCACCTTCACGGTGTTCGCCGCCGGCGCCGGGGCGGCCGCGGCCGGGTGCTCCGCACCCGACATCACGACCACGCCGCAGATTGCCGCGACCAGCACGGCCGCTGTGGCCAGCGCCCAGGTCCTCCGCTTCACCGTTGGCCCCCCACTGCCTCTCCCAAGACGGTGCGGCACTTCTGCACCGCGGCGTTGAGGATGGTCATACCGCCGGGCCGGTTGCTGGACGGAATCTTGTACGTGTTGATGACGGGCTCACCGTTGACGGGGTCCGGAAAGTCCTTCACGCCGTTGTCGCGCATGCACTGGGCGAACCTGAGGCTCGCCGACTGCTGCTTGGGCGTCCGCTTCGAGCTCAACGTGCCCGGTGGCTGCAGGTCCTTGCAGGCGGTGGTGGCCTGCTTCCACACCGCGGGGGTCACACTGACCCCATAGTCGAAGTCGCCCTTCGCGTTCGGGTCGGGGAAGTCGCTGACGCCGTGCGCCCGAATGCACTCGGCGAACTTCACCGCCTTGTCCCGAGCGGTGAGCTTCTTGTCAGCACCGGTGCCGGAGCTGCTGGCGGTGGCGGAGTTGCTGGCGGTGCCGGTCTCGGAAGGTGCGTTCGAGCCACAGCCCGTGCTGATCACGCTGATCAGGGCGACCACCGCCAGGACGACCAGCGGCCGCCGTGTTCTACTCATGGCCTGCTCCTTGGTGTGTGGAAATCGGGTTGACACCGGTTCTTTGCCGAGGCGCGCTCATCGCTGCTGCATCCTTGGATCGTGCGTTGGGTCGGCGTACATGGCAGGGCAGCCGTGAACGACGGCCTCCGGGCGCAGTTCGTAGTGCCAGGGCTCGTTGCCGTAGATCTGGCACAGCCCGTACGCGGCGCCGTGCTCGGACAGCCACGCGGCGGCACCGGAGGGCCCGATGTCGACCGCGTCTCCCGACACGTGAGCAGACGTCTTGGGGGTGGCCACCCATCGGGTGGCTTCCTCTTCCGAGCCGTACTTCGAGATCGCCTCACGGAGGAGTCGCTCCTGGTACTCCCGCGAACGCCAGCCGCTATCGACGTCGAACTGGACGCCGTTGTCTGCGGCATCGGTTGCGGCGCGGCGCAGGGCGCGAAGGAGGGCTGGATCGAGGTTGGCGACACCCGGAACCTCGTCGTCGAAGACCGTCGTGCCATCGGGGACGGCACCGCCGGCCTCGCCAAGCGCATCACGCTGCCCGTCGCGGGAGCGGTCGGCGGGAGATGGGGCCGACGAGGGCGAGGACGCCGTGGAGGGCGAGGACGCCGTCGAGGACTGGGACGCCGGCAACTGGTCGCCGAGGGCTGCGGCGATCGCCGCGATGACGACGAGCAGGCCGGCGACCCGGATCCCGCGCATCCGGATCCGACGGGTCGTTGTTCGTGCCGGTTGCCTGTGGGTCACGCCTCCAGTCAAGGCAGCGTGGTGTTGCCGGCACGTATGCGATTTTCGAGACGCCGACGATATGCGCCGGCTCTAGCATCGGAGCATGCGGGTGCTGATCGTCGAGGACGAGCCCTACATGGCGGACGCCATTCGCGATGGCCTGCGCCTCGAAGCGATCGCGGCGGACATCGCAGGCGACGGCGACACCGCTCTGGAGCTGCTGAGGGTCAACGCCTACGACATCGCCGTCCTCGACCGAGACATTCCCGGGCCCTCCGGTGACGAGATCGCCAAACGCATCGTCGCCTCCGGCAGCGGCATGCCGATCCTCATGCTCACCGCTGCCGACCGGCTCGACGACAAGGCCTCCGGGTTCGGGCTCGGCGCCGACGACTACCTCACGAAGCCGTTCGAGCTCCAAGAGCTCGTGCTCCGTCTCAGGGCGCTCGACCGCAGGCGCGCGCACAGCAGGCCGCCGGTGCGGGAGATCGCAGGTCTGCGTGTGGATCCGTTCCGCCGCGAGGTCTACCGCGAGGGCCGCTACGTCGCGCTGACCCGCAAGCAGTTCGCCGTGCTCGAGGTGCTCGTCGCTGCCGAGGGCGGCGTCGTCAGCGCCGAAGAACTCTTGGAGCAAGCGTGGGATCAGAACGCAGACCCGTTCACCAACGCCGTGCGCATCACGGTCTCGGCACTTCGCAAACGGCTCGGCGAACCGGCGATCATCGCCACGGTCGCCGGCGTCGGCTACCGCATCGACACAGAACCAGACGCCGAAGCACGGGGACGCGACGATGGATAGAGCGCCTGGGTTGAGCGTTCGCCTCAAGCTCACCCTCAGCTACGCGGGCTTCCTCATGATCGCGGGCGCATTGCTGCTCGCGGTCGTCTGGGTGTTCCTGCTGCGCTACGTACCCGACCGCCTGGTCCTAGCACCTGGCCGGTTCATTCCGCACATTCCCGACCGCACCGACCTCCTGCGCGCCTTCGTTCCGAGGGCGGCCGAGATGTTGGCGTTCCTGCTCGTGTTCAGTCTCGTGGGAGGGTGGCTTCTCGCCGGCTGGATGCTCGCCCCTCTGACTCGCATCACGGAGGCCACACGCATGGCCGCGACCGGATCGCTCTCCCACCGAATCCGGCTACCGGGGCGCAGCGATGAGTTCCGCGAACTTGCCGACGCCTTCGACACCATGCTCGAGCGGCTCGAAGCGCAGGTCGCCGAACAGCAGAGATTCGCGGCCAATGCCTCCCACGAGCTGCGCACGCCGCTGGCCGTCACGCAGACGCTTCTCGACGTGGCCCGCAAGGATCCGAGCCGCGACAACGGCGAGCTTGTCGACCGCCTCCACGCCGTCAACACCCGAGCGATCGACCTCACCGAAGCGTTGCTCGTGCTCAGCCGCGCCGATCAGCGGTCCTTCGCCCGCGAACACGTCGACCTCTCCCTCGAAGCGGAAGAAGCCACGGAAACGCTCCTCCCTCTCGCAGAAGAACGCGGCATCACCATCGAGACCTCCGGCGAGGAGGCCCCCACGATCGGCTCGCACGCGCTCCTCCTGCAGTTGATCACGAACCTCGTGCACAACGCGATCGTCCACAATCTGCCCGACCAGGGCACCGTGTGGGTCACCACCAGCGTTCACCCGGAGAACGTGATGCTCACTGTCGAGAACACCGGCAAGAAGCTCACCCCACAGTTGGTCTCCACGCTTGCAGAGCCGTTTCAGCGCGGCAGCAGACGCATACGCACCGACCACGCAGGTGTCGGCCTCGGCCTGGCAATCGTCAAGAGCATCACCCGAGCACACCACGGAACCCTCACCCTCACCCCCCGGGCCACTGGCGGGCTCAGCGTCACGGTGCAACTACCCGCCGCGCCACCGCACACTGACGGATGACCATCAGGGGAATGGCCGCACGCCCGAGAGGATGTCAGGTGGGCGAGTGCTGCTTCGCGCGACAAGAGCGAGCGAGCATCGCCAGGTAGGTAGTCCGCCCGCGGGGCCCTCGGGGATACCCCGATGTGCGTGGTTGGAGGCCGGGCGTACCGTCGAAGCATGTTCGGTCGCGTGTCCCTGCTCCTCGTCGTCGCTGGTGCCCTACTGGTTGGGCCCGTCACGCCGGCCTTTGGCGCGCTGGGCGATGAGGTAGGCGCCGGGGGCGCCATCGCGAAGCAGCTTCAGGCCCACACGACCAGTTGCTCGAAGCTCTCGGATACCGACTTCGAGCATCTCGGCGAGTACGTCATGGAGCGCACGATCGGCTCGCGTGCCGCGCACGCAGCGATGGACCAGCGCATGGCGTCGGTGATGGGGACCTCTGCCGAGGAGCGCATGCACCAGCTCATGGGCCGCAGGTATGCGGACTGTGGCGTCGCGGGCGCAGGAGCCGGCGGCATGATGGGTGGTGGCGGCGGCATGATGGCCGGCGGCGGTATGGCTGCAGGTGCCGGCGGGACGGCGATGATGAGCTCAGGCGACCTCAGCTGGATGCGCAACGGCAACTGGCAGCACATGAACCGTCCGCAATGGCGCGAAGTCCAACGCGCATGGATGGGCAGCGCGATGATGAACAACGGTCATCACGGCTGGAGCGTCGGTGGTGTCCTGGCGGCCGTCTCTGGGGCAGTGCTGCTGGCCGGGCTCGTGGCCTTCCTCGCGGTGCGGCGCCCCCGGAGGCCCCGGCCGCCGTCCACGCCCGCCGCGGCGTAGCTGCGCGCCGGCGACGCGGCGCCCGGTCCTCAGTCCACGGGGCCTTTCGACCCATTCGAGGCGGGTCGCGTCGAAGTGACCAGACGCTCGCCGCCGCGCTGAAGCATTCGCCGCTCGGCGCATCGACTCATGCCATCGGACCAATGCGATACTTGACGTGCGTGACGCCGGGCGCCTCGAGCGCCCGGACCTGCTCGAGCTTGATGTCGGCGCCTCCGAGGTTGTCGAAGAGGCGAGCGCCGCCCCCGAGGAGCACCGGAACGATGTGCAGCTCGAGCTCGTCAAGGAGCCCCGCCGCCAGGTACTGGTTGATGATCTGGGCGCCGCCCCAGAGCATGACGTCCTGACCGTCCGCGGACTCCTTCGCCCGCGCCAGCGCCCGCTCGATCCCGTCGGTGACGAAGTGGTACGTCGTGCCGCCCTCGCATCTCGACCGCCTCGCGCGGGTGATGGGTGACGACGAACACGTCGTTGTGGTACGGCGGGTCGTCTCCCCACCAACCCTTCCACTGCTCATCGCCCCAGTCCCCGCCGCCGATGGGCCCGAACATGTTGCGGCCCATCACGCCGGCGCCGATGTTCTCGCGCGATTCTTCGACGATCCGTGCGCTCTCGTTGACCTCGCCGCCCTGCTTGTCATGCGCCTCGCGCCAGGCGGCCAGCGGAACGATCCAGTCGTGGAGCCGCTCGCCCCCTTCGCCGAGCGGGCTCTCCTCGCTCTGGTTCGGCCCGGCGACGAATCCGTCTGCCGAGATCGAGATGTGACACCTGAGCTTGCTCATCGTCTCTCCTCGGTAGTTCGGCGATCGGGGATCGAGGTCAGTCGTAGTAGCGTCGGGCGCTGGAGCCGACGCGCGTCACGTCCGTGCCGTAGACGTGGATCGAGATCGCGGTCTCGTCGGCGGTGTTGTGCACGCGGTGGATGTCCCCCGGCGGCGCGAAGCCGCTGACGTCGCCGACGTGGTTGTCGCTGTGGCCGATCACGTTGAGGTCGGCGTCGAACAGCTCCTCGTGCTCGACGCCCTGGATGACGCCGAAGACGCACCAGGTGACGTGGTCGTGGATGCGGGTGAGCTGGCCGGGCCGCCAGACCAGGGCGACGATCGAGAACGATCCGTCGGGCTCGACGTACAGCGTGTGGCCGCGGTAGCCGTCCGGTGAGCCGAGCCGCTGCTCGGCGGTCAGCACGTCCGGGGTGGGCAGGTGCCGGCGCAGCTGGTCGGCGACGAGCTGCGCGGTCTCGGCCCAGTCGGCATGGCTGTCGACGGCGGTGCGGATACCGGCGACGAGTGGGCTCAGCCGGCTGGCGGGGCGGATCTGGGTCGCGGTCATGCCTTCAGCTTGCGCGCGATCGACTCATACGTCCAATGCCAACTTTCGTGCTGACTCATAGATAGAGTTGATGCATGCTGGACGTCAACCGGCTGCGCGTCATCGACGCCGTCGCGCGCCATGGATCGGTCACCGCGGCGGCGAAGGAGCTGCACTACTCCCAGCCGTCGGTCACCCACCACCTCGCCCGGCTCGAGGCCGAGACCGGCGCGCAGCTGCTGCAGCGGGTCGGCCGCGGGATCCGGCTCACCCCGGCCGGGCAGCTGCTGGCCGACCGCGCCGCCGAGATCATCGGCCGCATCGATGCCGCCGGCGCGGAGCTCTCCGCCCACGTGGGGCTGACCGCCGGCCGCGTGCGCCTGGCCGGCTTCGCCTCAGCGATCGGATCGCTCGTGCCGGCGGCGGTGGCGGCGCTGGCGGCCAGGCATCCGGGCCTGGAGATCAGCCTGACCGACACGCATCCGCCCGACGCGCTCGAGCTGCTGCGCACCGGCAAGATCGAGGTCGCGATCATCTTCCGCTACGACGAGACCGAGCCCGAGCCGGCCGGGGTCCGCCTGCATCACCTGCTCGACGATCCGGTCTACCTGCTGTCGACGCGTCGCGAGCGCGGGCTGGCCGCCCTGCGCGACGCGACGTGGATCGCCGGCTGCGAGCGCTGCCGCAGCCACCTGCTGTCGCTGTGCGCCGACGCCGGGTTCGATCCGCGGATCGGCTACAGCTCCGACGACATGGTCGTGATGCAGGCGCTGGTGGCCGCCGGGCTCGGGGTGGCGACCCAGACCGGCCTGGCCCTGCGCGCCCACCGCATCGAGGGCATCGTCGCGACCGAGCTGCCCGGCTCGAAGCGGCACATCTACGCCGCGACCTACGGCGAGCCGCCCGACCCGCCCGCCACCGCCGCCCTCCTGGCGGCCCTCGCCGAGGCCGCCACGTCGGCGGCCGCCTCCTCCGGCCAGAA
>CAWFMR010000049.1:0-26628 GCA_963816845.1 uncultured Actinomycetes bacterium
GCATCCTCGCCGAGCGCGGCGTCACCCACGCCGCGGTGCGCGAGCGGATCGCCGGCCGCGACGCGGCCTGAGCGACGAACGTCGGTCCTACCCCTGCAGAGGGGGTACGACCGACGTTCGGATACCTTGGGACGCGATGTCCCGTCCCGTCATCGGCATCTGCACCGCGCTGGAGCGCGCGCGCTGGAGCGTCTGGGACCAGCAGGCCTACCTGCTGCCGCGCTCCTACGTCGACGCCATCCAGCGCGCGGGCGGGATCGCGCTCCTGCTGCCGCCCGACGAGACGCTCCACGACGACCCCGACGCGATCCTCGACCTGCTCGACGGGCTCATCCTGGCCGGCGGCGCCGACATCGATCCGCAGGCCTACGGGGAGCAGGCCCACACGGAGACCCACGGCACGGTCCCCGAACGCGACGACTTCGAGATCGCGCTCACCCGGCGTGCGCTCGAGCGCGACCTCCCGCTGCTGGGCATCTGCCGCGGGATGCAGCTCATGAACGTCGCCGCCGGCGGCACGCTGCTACAGCACCTGCCCGAGAGCCACGGCCACCACGAGCACCGGCGCAACCCGGGCTCCTTCGACGGCGCCGACCACGACGTGCGCCTGGACGACGGCTCGCTCGCCGCCCGCGCCGCGGGCGAGGTCGTCCACGCCACGAAGTCCCACCACCACCAGGCGGTCGACCGCGTGGCCGAGGGCTTCGCGGTCACCGGCTGGTCGTCGATCGACGAGCTGCCCGAGGCCTTCGAGGCACCCGAGCGCCGCTTCGCCCTCGGCGTCCAGTGGCACCCCGAGGCCGACGAGGAGAGCCGCCTGATCGGCGCGCTCGTCGCCGAGGCCGCCGCGGCGCGCAACGGCCAGCGCTGATGGCCCGCGGCGCCGCGCCGCAACCCGCCGCGCGCCGCACGGTGCTCGTCGCGCTGGCGGCCAACGCCTCGATCGCGGTGGCCAAGCTCGTGGCGGGCCTGGTCTCGGGCTCGTCGGCCATCCTCGCCGAGTGCGCCCACTCGGTGGCCGACACCATGAACCAGGTCTTCCTGCTCTACTCGCTGGCCACCGGGGAGCGCGAGCCCGACGCCGAGCACCCGTTCGGCTACGGCAAGGAGCGCTTCTTCTGGTCCTTCCTCGCCGCGGTCGGGATCTTCGTGGCCGGCGCCGGCTTCTCGCTCTACGAGGGACTCAGCCGGATCTTCGGCCCCGAGACCGAGAGCGGCCCCTACGGCATCGCCTACGCGGTGCTCGCCTTCGCGGTCCTGGCCGAGGGGGCCTCGCTCATGCGCGCCTACCGCCAGACGCGCGACGAGGCCGCCGAGAGCCGGCAGTCCCACGCCCGCTACGTCCGCGCCAGCCGCGACCCGACGACCAAGACCGTCCTCTTCGAGGATTCGGCCGCGGTCATCGGCGTCGGGGTGGCCTTTGCCGGCGTCGCGCTGCACCAGGCCACCGGCAACCAGGTCTACGACGGCCTGGCGTCCGTGGTCATCGCGGTGGTGCTGGCGACGGTCGCGGTGGCGCTCGGCCGCGACACGAAGGCGCTGCTCATCGGCGAGGCGGCCTCGCCCGAGGAGCGCCAGGCGATCACCGAGATCATCGAGGCCCACCCCGCCGTCGACCGGCTGCTCGAGCTGCTCACGATGGCGCTCGCGCCCGACCGGCTGCTCGTCGCCGCGCGCATCGACCTGGCCGACGGTCTCAGCGCCGACGAGATCGAGCGCGCGTCGAGCGACCTCGACCGCGAGCTGCACGAACGCATTGCGACGGTGTGGCAGGTGTTCCTCGATGCGACTCCGCGCAGCGAGGTGCGACAGGCTTCGGGTGACACACGGCCAGCACGCGGCGCCTGAGCGGCCGCCTCATCGCTTGGCCTGCCAGAAGGCGATCTCGCCGCCGGCCGGCGTGGCGACGACGCTGCGCCAGCCTGCCGGGCCTTCGCGAGCCTCGAGCAGCACGACGGCTCCGAGGGCGCGCGCGCGCTCGGTGGCCGCCCCGATCTCGGACACCTCGACGTAGGGCAGCCAGAGCGGGCGCGTGGTCGCGCACTCGACGATGCCGCCGCCCAGGCCGCCCCCCAGCTCGAGCGTGTGGTACGAGCCGTGGCGGGTGTCGACGCGGTCGGGATGCCAGTCGCACAGCTGCGAGTAGAAGGCCTGCGCGCGCTGGAGGTCGCCCGTGTGCAGCTCCAGGTGCACCACTGGTGTGGAAGGAACGAGCATCGACGTCTGGCTCTGTGACCGCGCACGCACAAGAAAGTCATCGGTCCGATGACTTCGAGGCGCGCTCGCGGTCATACGCGTAGCGATGGCCACCTCCGCCACAACCGTCAACGCGCTCGAGCGCGACCTCCTCGATGCCGCCCGCGGGGGCGACCAGGACGCCTACCGGCGCCTCGTCGAGCCCCACCGGGGCGCGCTGCACGCCCACTGCTACCGCATGCTCGGCTCGGTCCACGACGCAGAGGACGCCGTGCAGGACGCCCTGCTGCGCGCGTGGCGCGGGCTGCCCCGCTTCGAGGGGCGAAGCTCGCTGCGCTCGTGGCTGTACCGCATCGCGACCAACGCATCGCTGAACGCCATCGAGCGCCGGCCCAGGCGGATGCTGCCGATCGACCACGGCCCGCCCGCCGATCCCCACGACCCGCCCGGCGCTCCGCTCGTGGAGTCGACGTGGGTCGAGCCCTATCCCGACGAGCAGCTCGGGCTCGTCGACGGCCGCGCGGCCCCCGAGGCCCGCTACGAGCGCCGCGAGGGCGTCGAGCTGGCCTTCGTGGCGGCGCTCCAGCACCTGCCGCCCAACCAGCGCGCCGCGCTCATCCTGCGCGAGGTGCTGGGCTTCTCGGGGCAGGAGATCGCCGAGGCGCTCGAGACGACGGTGCCGGCGGTCAACAGCGCTCTGCAGCGCGCGCGCAGGACGGTCGACGAGCGCCTGCCCGACCGCACGCAGCAGGCCACCCTGCGCGCGCTGGGCGACCAGCGGCTGCGCGAGGTGGTCGAGAGCTACATGGACGCCATGTCGCGCGGCGACGTCGATGCCGTCGTGAGCCTGCTGGCGCAGGACGCCGTGTGGTCGATGCCCCCGCTGGGCGCCTGGTATCGCGGCGTCGGCGAGATCGCGGTGTTCCTGACCACCGCGCCGCTCAACGGCACCTGGCACTGGCGCCACCTGCACGCGCACGCCAGCGGCCAGGCCGCGGTCGGCTCCTACGTCTCCGACGCGCGGCAGGGCACCTATCGCGCGTTCGCCCTCGACGTGCTCACGCTGCGCGGCGACCGCATCGCCGACATCACGTCGTTCATCAACCGCACGACGCGGCTGCGCGACGGCGACGACTTCCTGCAGTGGCCGCGCTACCCGGCCGACGCGGCGCGGGCCGCGGCGTACTTCGAGGCCTTCGGGCTCCCGGACCGCCTCGACTGAGCTCGATTCGCTCTAGGCGGCCGCGGTCGCCGCGCGGCCGAGGCCCGAGCGCGCGCGGCACACGAGCGCCTTCGAGCCCCCGACCGAGACGTTCAGCTGCCGCGCGATCGTCTCGTGCGAGGCGCCGCCGAGCTCGTGGGCGACCAGCGCGATCCGCTGGCGCTCGGGGAGGCGCTTGAGCTCGCCGACGAGGTGGCGCAGGTCGTCGGCGCGCATGACCTGCTCGTGCGGGTCGGCGCCGGCGTCGCGCAGCATCGGCGCGTGGACCTCGAGGTCGGTGGTGCGCACCGGGCGGCGCAGGACGTCGAGCGTGCGGTTGCGCACGATGGTGAAGAGCCAGGGCTTGAGCGCCATCTCGCGGCTGTCGGCGCGCAGGGCCGCCAGGGCGCGGACGAAGGCGTCCTGGACGATCTCCTCGGCGTCGTGGTGCGCGCCGCCCAGCATCTGGCGCGCGTAGCCCATGAGCCGCTGCTCGTAGCGCGCGTGGATCGCGTCGAAGGCGCGGTCGTCGCCCGCCCGCACGAGGTCGACGAGCTGCTCGTCGGTGGCGGCCCGGTAGGCGGTGGGGTGAAGGAGGATCGTCATGACTCCAGGTTGCGGCCCGACGGCCTCTCCTCCCAGCCACCCGAGGGTCACACCTGGCCCCCCGAGGTGGGGCATCCATCACCCTGGGTAGCCTTGACAGTCCACATGCCGTCCCCGCTTCAGGCCCACTCCGCCACCCCCGCCGAGCTGCGCGAGCGCATCGAGGCCGAGCGCCGCGGCCGTCCGTTCCTCGTCTTCCGCGACGGCGACGGCGCCCAGCGCCTGCTGGACCTCGACGATCAGGAGCGCGTCAGCATCGGCCGCGGCAGCGGTAACGAGCTCAGCCTGTCCTGGGATACGGAGGTCTCGCGCCTGCACGCCGAGCTCGAGGCCATCGCGGGCGAGTGGACGGTCAGCGACGACGGTCTCTCGCGCAACGGCACCTACGTCAACGGCGTGCGCATCTCCGGGCGCACGCGCCTGCGCGACGGCGACGTCCTGCGCGTCGGCCAGACCTCGATGGCCTACCGCCGCCCCGAGTCCGAGGACTCGCTGCCGACCCAGATCGCCGGCCAGCGGCTCACGCTCGGCGACCTGCCGCCGACCCAGCGCCAGGTCCTCGTCGCGCTCTCGCGGCCCTACAAGCACGACGAGTTCGCCGTGCCCGCCACCAACCAGGAGATCGCCGACGAGCTGCACCTCAGCGTCGACGCGGTCAAGTCGCACCTGCGCACGCTCTTCCAGCGCTTCGGCATCGAGCACCTGCCCCAGAACCAGAAGCGCTCGCGGCTGGTGGCCGAGGCCCTGCAGGCCGGCGTCGTCTCGACGCG
This sequence comes from uncultured Actinomycetes bacterium, assembly GCA_963816845.1. Classification (GTDB taxonomy): domain Bacteria; phylum Actinomycetota; class Thermoleophilia; order Solirubrobacterales; family Solirubrobacteraceae; genus JAOPZW01. The sequence goes on from CAWFMR010000049.1 coordinate 4,774, forward strand.
CGACCTCTAAGGCGTCAGCCGCTGGACCTTGCCGTCGCTGGGGCTCGTGATCCACACGGCGCTGCCCAGCGTGTCGACGCCGTAGGGGTTGTGCGCAACGGCGATCGGGTCGCCGGCGGGCTTGCTGGCCTGCGGGTCGATGCGCGTGATCGTGGAGGCGATCGAGTTGGCGACCCACACGGCCCCCGCGCCGACGGCGATCCCCTCGGGCCCGCGCCCGACCGGGATGGTCAGCGTGTTCAGCGATCCGCTGTCGATGCGCGTGACGGTGTCATCGCCTTTGTTGGTCACCCACACGGCGCCGCGGCCGTAGGCGATCCCGAACGGCTTCTCGCCGACGAAGATCGGGCGCTGGGCGCCGCTGGCGATGTCCAGGCGCGTGACGGTGTTCGCGCGCCGCGCGATGACCCACACGGCGCCGCCGCCGACGGCGATGTTCTGCAGGCCGTCGTCCAGGCCGATGGTCTTGGCCGGCCCGTCGCGGTTGTTGGGGTCGATCCGCAGGAGCAGCCCCGGGTTGCCACGGACGCCGACCCACATCGAGTTGGTCGCCGCGGCGACCGCCACGGCCCTGCCCTGAGCCGGCAGCGGGACAGCCTTCCCCTCCTGGCGGTGCGACGTCAGCCCGATCGGCACCAGCGACGGCGCATCCTGGTTGATGACCCACAGCTTGCCGAAGCCGGCGGCCTCGCCGCTGGGATTGCCCACGCGCGGGCTGTAGGGCGCACGCTTGACGGTCTTGGCGTCGATCACCGCCAGCCGAGGATTGCCGCTGCGCACGACCCACGCCTTGCCGTTGGCCATGACGATGTTGTTGGGCCGCCCGCCGATGACGGCGGTCTTGATCGCCACGTCCTGCGGCTGCGTGGTCGTGCTGGTAGCGGTCGACTGCGCCGTCGTCGCGCCGCCGCCGCCGTCGTTCCCACCGCCGCCGAGGGTGAGGGCCGCGATCAGCGCCAGGCCGGCGATCGGCACCACGGCGAGGGCCCACGGCAGCAGCCGGCGCGTGCGAGAGTCGCTCGCGGCGAGCACCGTGGGCGCCTGGTCGGGGGAGACCACCGTCTCCTGGCTGTCGCCGGGGGCGGCCTCGCCGACCGCCACCACGCGCTCGGGCCCCGGCGCCACGGGCTGGCCGGCGGCGGCGAGCGTCGCGCGGCCGAGGTCACCGGCCGAGGGGAAGCGGTCGTCGGGGTCCTTGGCCATGGCCCGGGAGAGGACGGCGTCGAAGCTCGCGGGCACGTTCGGCGCTCGGTCGTGCAGCGTGGGCGGATCGTCGTTGAGGTGGGCCCACAGCGTCGCCTCGTCGCTCTCGCGCTGGTAGGGCGGCACGCCCGCGAGCGAGTGGTAGAGCACGCAGCCCAGCGCATAGACGTCGGCGCGGGCATCGAGGCGCTCGCCGCGGATCTGCTCGGGCGCGACGTAGCCGAGCGTGCCGACCCAGCCGCCGTCGCGCGTCGAGCCGGTGTGCGAGGTCACGCGCTTGGTCAGTCCGAAGTCCGTGAGGTAGGCGTGGTCGTTGGCGCCGAGCAGCACGTTGGCGGGCTTGACGTCGCGGTGGACGATGCCGCGCGCGTGCGCCGCGTCGAGGGCCCGAGCCACCTGGGAGACGATGTACGCGGCGCGCGCCGGGTCCAGGCGCTGCTCGGCACGAACGAGCGTGCGCAGGTCCGAGCCCTCGACGTAGCGCATCGCGATGTACAGGGCGCCGTCGTCGCTCTCGCCCGTGTAGTAGATGGGGATGACGTTGGGGTGGTCGATCGAGGCGGCGGCCCGCGACTCGCGCACGAAGCGCTCGCGGAAGTCGGGATCCTCGGCCAGCTGCGGGGCGATGAGCTTCAGCGCGACGGGGCGGTCGAGGTCGAGCTGGAGCGCCCGGTAGACGACGCCCATGCCCCCGCGGCCCGCGATCCCCAGGATGCGGTGGCCGGCGAACTCGTCTCCCTCGTGCAGGCTGGGCACCGAGCCTTTGTACAGCAAGGTCCCCACGCTCCGACGCGTCCCCCTGGGGTCCGCCGGCGCCGATATCCTCGCCTGCGTCGATGCGCGGTCCGAGCGCCATTCGTGCGGCCGCGTGGGGGGCAGTGGTGCTCGGGACGGCCGCGCCGTTCGTCCGCCGTCGCCTTCGCCTCCCGCCGCCCGTGGTCATCGCCGCCGCTGGCGCGGCGCCACTCGCGCTGCCGGTGGCCATGCGCCGCTCGAAGCTGCGTGACGTCGCGGTCGTCGGCCTGCAGATGCACGCCTACGTCGCGACCTACCAGATGCCCAACGACGATCCCGAGCGACTGCGCGCGCGTGTGCGCGTGCGCTATCCCGTGCTCGCCGACCGCGCCATCGGCCTGGGCGAGCTGCCCGGCCTGCGCATGCAACGCGCCTTCGCGCGCCGCGAGGGCGAGCCGCTGCGCGCCGTGGAGCAGGCGCTCGTCTGGTGCCACTGGCTGTGGTTCTTCGTCCCGCACGGGACCGTGGCCTATCTGCTCGCCCGCCGGGGCGACCAGCTGGCCAGCGGCGCCGTGCAGATCTACGCGGTCTTCGACCTCGGGCTCATCGGCTATTGGGCGCTCCCCACCGCGCCGCCGTGGTTCGCGGCCGAGGAGGGCGCGCTGGGGCCGCGCCAGCCCAGCGTGCGCCGCCTGATGCGCGAACACGGACAGGCCGTCTGGAAGGGCGCCTGGGGCCCTCTCTACGATGTCCTGGGAGGCAATCCCCTCGCCGCCATGCCCTCCCTGCACTTCGCGACATCCGTGATGGCCGCTCACGTCCTCAGCGACGCTGGGCCGGTGCAGGGCGCCCTGGGCTGGGCCTACGCGGGCACGCTGGGGTTCGCACTCGTCTACCTGGGCGAGCACTACGTCATCGACCTCATCGCCGGCCTGGCCCTGGCCGAGGGCGTGCGGCGCCAGGGCCACCGCGCCGTGCCGGCGCTGCGCGCGGTGAACGCGGCGCTCCAGCGGCTCGAGGCGCGGGCGCACGCATGACGTCCGCGCCCGTCGACGAGCGCGACGTCGAACAGCCACGGGACGCCGATGACGAGGAGATGCCGCGCGTGGTCATCACGCGCGAGCGGGCGCTGGGCTTCGGCGTCTTCGTGGCCGCGTCGATCGCCTTCCTGTACTTCGTGCTGCCGAAGATCTCGGGCGGGACCTCGGCCTCGATCCACAACCTCGGCGACGGCAAGCCCGGGTGGCTGGTCATGGCGCTCGTCTTCGAGTGCCTGTCCTTCTGCGGCTACGTGATCCTCTTCCGCACGGTCTTCGTTCGCGGCCGGACGCGGATCGGCTGGCGGGCGAGCTACGAGATCACGATGGCCGGGGTGGCGGCCACGCGCCTGTTCGCGGCCGCCGGCGCCGGCGGCATCGCGCTCACCGCATGGGCGCTGCGGCGCTCGGGGATGGAGGCCCGCGTGGTGGCCTGCCGGATGGTCGCCTTCCTCGCCCTGCTCTACGCGGTCTACATGGGCTCGATCGTCGTCTTCGGGCTCGGGCTGTACTTCGGCCTCTTCAAGGGCCGGGCCCGTTCGCCATCACCGTGGTCCCCGCGGTCTTCGCCCTGCTGCTGATCGGGATCTTCCTGTCCATGTCACTGCTGCCCGGCGACGCCGAGCGGCGCATCACGCGGTGGTCCGGAGGCTCGGGGCGCGGCGCGCGCGTCATGGCCAGGATCGTGACGATCCCCGCCTCGGCCGCCTTGGGCGTGCGCACGGCGATCGACCTCGTGCGCGACCGCGAGTGGGGCGTCCTGGGCGCCGTCGCCTGGTGGGGCTTCGACATCGCCACGCTGTGGGCGTGCTTTCACGCCTACGGGCCCGATCCGCCGCCCTTCGCGGTCATCGTGCTGGCCTACTTCGTCGGCATGCTGGGCAACGCGCTGCCGCTGCCGGGCGGCATCGGCGGCGTGGACGGGGGCATGATCGGCGCCTTCGCGGCGCTCGGCGTCTCGTCGGACTACGCGATCAGCGCCGTCCTCACCTACCGCGCGTTCGCGTTCTGGCTGCCTACGCTGCCGGGCGCGATCGCCTATTTCCAGCTGCGCCGGCGCGTCGCCGCGTGGCGCGAGGACAACCGGGCGGCCAAGGCGGCGGCGGTGGCGCAGGCGTAACGATGGCCGGCGGCGAGCTACTATACAAAGTAAAGTGAGCACCGAAAGCGAGCGTGATCCTGTGGCGGACATCGAGAACGTGATCATCGTGGGCAGCGGCCCGGCCGGCTACACGGCCGCCCTGTACACGGCACGTGCGAACCTCCGTCCGCTGGTCATCGAGGGCTTCCTCTGGGGCGGCCTGCTCCAGCAGACCACCGAGGTCGAGAACTACCCGGGCTTCCCCGCCGGCGGGATCCAGGGCCCCGAGCTGATGCAGAAGATGCGCGACCAGGCCGAGGACTTCGGCACGCGCTTCATCACCGACCTGGCCACCAAGGTCGAGCTCGCCAACGAGCCCGGCGGCATCCACAAGGTCTGGGTCGGCGACGACGAGTACCAGGCCCGCACCGTCGTGCTGGCCATGGGCGCCGAGCACAAGAAGCTCGGCGTGCCCGGCGAGGAGGAGCTCGGCGGCGCCGGCGTGTCCTACTGCGCCACGTGCGACGCGGCCTTCTTCAAGGAGCACGACACGATCATCGTGGGCGGCGGCGACTCCGCCATGGAGGAGGCGATCTTCCTCGCGAAGTTCGCCTCGAAGGTCCACATCGTCCACCGTCGCGACGAGTTCCGCGCCTCGAAGATCATGCTCGAGCGCGCCCGCGCGATGGAGAACATCGAGTTCCTCACGCCGTACGTGGTCGAGGAGTTCCACGAGGGCGGCGGGCCGTTCGAGCGCGTCGCGCGCCTGCGCAACACCGAGACCGGCGAGGAGCGCGAGCTGGCCTTCGGCGGGGCCTTCATCGCCATCGGTCACGAGCCGCAGTCGGACATCGTCGCGGGCCAGGTCGCGACCGATGACGAGGACTACGTGATCACCGAGGGCAAGTCCACGCGCACCGGCGTGCCGGGCGTCTTCGCCGCGGGCGACCTCGTCGACCACACCTACCGCCAGGCCGTGACCGCGGCCGGGTCAGGCTGCCAGGCGGCGCTCGACGCCGAGTGGTACCTGCGCGACACGCCGCAGGTGCCGACGCCCGAGGAGCTTCCCGAGGGCGATCTGGCCGAGGCGCAGTGGGCGCCGACCAAGGGCTAGGCGCCCTCTAGGCCGAGGCGAAGGTCGCAGCCGAACAGCCTCGGCTGACCGGCGCTGTCCGCTGAGGCGGCGCGGGCGCCGCCGCCGGACTTCTTGGCGGCGGACTTCTTGGCAGCGGACTTCTTGGCGCGGGCGGAGCGGGCCGAGCGGCCCTTGACCTTGGCGTTGCGGGTCGATGCCTTGCGCTTGGACACCTTGGGCTTGGCCTTCTTCTTCGCCGCCGTGGCCTTGCTCGCCGCGGGCGGAACCGCGGGGGCCTGGGCCGTCGTGGCCGGGGCCGGGGCGGCGACCGGCGCGGTCGCCCCCGCCGCGCACTCGGGCGTGGGGTAGACGTAGTAGGGCGACATCACGTCGTGCGGGTCGTTGACGTGGTCGTGGCCGGCGAGGTGGCCGAGCTCATGCTCGATGACCGTGCAGAGCTTGGGCCAGTCCCAGTCGACGTCCAGGTTGTAGCTGATCGCGCACTGGGTGTAGGTCGCCGGGTTGTGGATGTCGTAGCTCATCCACGTCGAGCGGGCGTTGATGCCGGCGCCCATGTGCGCCCAGGTCACGGTGACCTGGCCGGCGCACGGGTCGACGCCCCAGTGGGCGACGGCCAGGGCGTGGGCCGTGGTCGTCAGCGCGTCGGAGGCCGGCACCGGCACCTGGGGAAGGCCGCTGTCGGCCTGGGCCACGGCCGGGAGGATCGCGATGGCGACCAGGAAGGAGAGGAGGAGGCGGGGAACGGAGGGGGTCATGAGTGTCGCTGTGACGCTCGGTGCGCCACACCCCTCTCGTCGGCGCTCTCAGGTGCCCTGCGAACAGCCGCTGGACGTATGTACTAGACCTTCGACCAGGTCTTGATCAACCCAGGCCGAAGCGCTCGCGAGCGCGCTGGGCCACTCGCTCGGGGTGCTCCTCGGGAACGAAATGCCCGCATTCGGGCACGATCTCGACGGCCACGTCGTCCGCGTCGTCCTGCGCGCCGTCGAGCAGCACGGCCGGGATGGCCGGATCGCGGCGGCCGACCATGATCCGCGTCGGCACGCGCAGGCGTCCACGCGGGCCGCGGGCGACCTCGCGCGCGAGGAACGTCCGGTACAGGCTCACGCTGGCCCGCGTGCGGGCCGGCTCGGCCAGCACCGCGGTGAACGTCCGCAGGTCGTCGGGCGTCCACGCCTGACGCCGCACGGCGCCTCCCATGATCACGCGCTCGACGAAGCGCGGATCGGACACGAGCCGGCGCCCGAGGACCGGCGACGCGATCGCCGCCTGGTAGGCGAAGCGCCAGACCTCGCGCAGTTGGCTCGCGCTCGGCCGGCCGCCGGGCCGCGGGCAGCCGAGGGCGAGAAAGGCCGCGAAGCGCTCGGGCGCCGCCAGGCAGGCCAGGAAGCCGCTCCACGCGCCCCAGTCGTGGGCGATGAGGCCGACTCGGTCGAGCCCGAGCGCGTCGAGCACCGCGAGCAGGTCGTCGGCCAGCGTCTGCTTGTCGTAGTCGCCGGGCGGCGCGTCGGACCAGCCGAAGCCGCGCAGATCGATCATCACCAGGCGGGCGTGGGGCGCGAGCAAGGGCACCACGTGGCGCCACACCCACCAGTGCTGCGGCCAGCCGTGCACGAGCACGAGGGGGTCGCCGGCCCCCGCCTCGGCGACGTGGAAGCGCAGCCCGCGAGCCACGACCGTGCGGTGCGTGACGCCGTCGAGCTGGGGGAGGTCCATCAGATGGTTGGTTCCGTGGCCGCGCGTGCAGGCGGGTGCGGGGGTCGCGGAATCAGCCATCAGGGCTCCAGGACGATCTTCAGTGCCTCGCGGCGGTCGTAGAGCTCGTAGGCGGCGGGCGCCTCGGCCAGGCTCATGTGGTGGGTGACGAGCGGCCGGGGGTCGAGCACGCCGGCGCTCATGAGCGCCAGCACCCGATCGAGGTGGCCGATCACGTTGGCCTGGCCGGTGTGCAGAGTCAGGGCCTTGATCCAGACCAGCCCCATGTGCACCTCGGCGCGCTCGGCGTAGACCCCGACGACGCTGACCGTGCCGCAGCTGGCGGCCACGCGGATGGCGAGATCGAGCGCGCGCGGGTCGCCCACGGCGTCGATGGCGACGTCGACCCCGCGCCCGTCGGTGACGGCCTTGACCGCCGCGCGCGGGTCCTGCTCGGTGAGGTGCACGGCGGCCGCGCCGAAGCTGCTGGCCACGTCGAGCCGCGCGTCGACGGCGTCGATGGCGATGACGTGAGCCGCACCCGCGGCGCGGGCGGCCTGGACGGCGCACAGTCCGACGGGCCCGAGACCGAGCACCGCGACGCTGTCGCCCGGGCGCACCGGCGTGGCCGCGTGGTAGCCGGTGCCCATCACGTCGCCGGCGAAGAGCGCGACGTCGCTGGGCATCCCGTCCGGGACCCGGCGCAGGGTGAGGTTGGCGTGGGGCACGAGCGCCTGCTCGGCCTGCGTGCCCGGCAGCCCGCCGAGGGCGGCGCCGTGACCGAAGGTCCGCGAGCGCTCGCACTTGTGGAAGTTGCCCGCGCGGCAGGCGCGGCAGATGGCGCACGCCACCTGAAAGCAGCCCAGCACGCGATCGCCGACCGCGACCGAGCTGACCGCGTCGCCGGCCGCGACGACCGTGCCGACGTACTCGTGGCCGATGGTGAAGCCCGGCTCGATCGCCACGCGGCCGTGGTAGATGTGCAGGTCGCTGCCGCACACGCCGGTGGCCTCGATGCGGACGATGGCGTCGTCGGGTGCCTGCAGCTCGGGGTCGGGGCGCTCGTCGACGCGCACCTCGCCCGGCGCCTGGAAGGTGACCGCGTGCATCAGGGCTGCACGCTAACCACGACCGCGCCGTGGCGCGGCGCGACCCGGCCGATGACCAAGCACGCCGGCCATCGCGCCATCCTGGGTGCGCGGCATGGGGTCAGTACGTAGCCTGGGCGCCGTTGACCGCTCCGGTGCCGGACACCCCCGAGACCGCGTCGGTGTGGCGGCGCGCCCTGGGATCGGTGGCCGTCGACCTCGGCCTGTTGCGCCGGCGGCGCGACTTCGGCCTGCTCGTCCTGGGCCAGACGGTCTCAGAGCTGGGCTCGATGGCGACCTTCGTCGCCATCCCCTTCCAGGCCTACGAGCTGACCGGCTCGTCCCTGGCGGTCGGTCTGCTCGGCGTGGCCGAGTTCGCCCCGATCATGGTGCTGGCCCTCGTGGGCGGCGCCCTGGCCGACGCCTTCGATCGCCGGCGGCTCGTGCAGATCGCCGAGGTCGGCGCCGCGATCGTGGCCGGGGCCCTGCTCGTCAACGCGACGCTCCCCGATCCGCACCTGTGGGTGCTCTACGTCTGCTCGGCGCTGCTGGCCGCCTTCACGGCGGTGCGCCGCCCGCCGCTCGACGCGCTCATCCCGCGCCTGGTGGAGCGCGACGAGCTCAAGGCGGCCTCGGCACTGCAGTTCAGCTTCCACAACATGGCGTCGCTCGCGGGCCCGGCCCTCGCCGGCCTGCTCATCGCCGGCGCCGGCCTGACCTTCACCTACGGCGTCGACGTCGTGAGCTTCGCGGCCTCGCTCGTCGTCCTCAACGCGATGCGCACGCCTCCACCGCCGCCCGACGCCGAGCCGCCGTCGTGGCGCACGATCCGCGAGGGGCTGCGCTACGCGACCTCGCGCCAGGACCTCGTCGGCACCTATCTGGTCGACATGAACGCGATGTTCTTCGGCATGCCGATGGCCCTCTTCCCGGCCATCGCCAAGGGCTACGGCGGCCCCGAGGTCCTCGGGCTGCTCTATGCGGCGCCGTCGGCCGGCTCGATCGCGGTGACCCTGACGAGCGGCTGGTCGGCGCGCGTGCACCGCCACGGGCGCGCCGTCGTCTTCGGCGCGGCGCTGTGGGGGGTGGCGATGATCGGCTTCGGCTTCGCGAACGTGCTCTGGCTGGCCGTCGCGTGCCTGGTCGTGGCGGGCGGGATGGACACGGTCAGCGGCATCTTCCGCTCGGCGATCTGGAACGAGACGATCCCCGACCACCTGCGTGGACGGCTGGCAGGCGTCGAGATGATCTCGTGGTCCTCGGGGCCTCTGCTCGGCGACGCCGAGGCGGGCCTCGTCGCCGCCCTGACCAGCGTGCGCGCCTCCGTCGTGACCGGCGGCATCGCGTGCGTCGTCGGCACCGTCGGCCTCGCCCTCGCGCTACCGCGCTTCTGGGGCTACGACAGCCGCGCTCACGGGGCAGGTGACGCCGCTTCTGTGGCGAACGTCACCGACGTGCCCGCGTAAGGAAAGGGCGCGCCCGAACGTCTTTGTATCGAAACGGACGTTCACCGGACTGAACACAGAGAACGATGCCAAGCCACCAGTTCATGTATCCGAAGGTCACGCCGGTCGTGGCGGCGCCCCAGGTGGCGCGCCCGGCCACGCCGCCGGCCTCGGGGCGCCCCGCGCAGTCGCGCTAGGCGGCGACCTCGACGCCCTTCTCGCGCAGCTCGCTGAGCGCGGCGGGAGTCTTGCCCAGGCCGTCCAGGCCCATCGCGCGCAGGACCTCGGGCGTCTTCGTGAACTGGATGTCGCCGTATTCGACGACCTGGACCAGGTTGCCCCACGGGTCGCGGAAGTCGAGGCCACGGCTGGGGACGATGTCGGCGCCCGCCGCCTCGAGCGCCGCCCGGACCGCCTGCTTGTCGTCGACCACGAGCCCGAAGTGCCGGTCGGGGTCCGGGACCTGGCCGCGGCCCTGCGACAGGGCGATGAACTGGTCGCCCGCGTCGATGAAGGCCATGCCGGGGATGCGGCCCCGCAGGCGCAGCTCGAAGACCTGCCCGTAGAAGGCCAGCGCCTCGTCGAGGTCGCCGACTTCGAGGGCGACGTGGTTGATGCCGACGAGTCGCGCGGTCATGCCCGGGCCGCCTCGGCGCAGCGGCCGACGGGAGCCGTCGAGCGCGGTCGGCGGGACTGCTCGGGCTGGGGGGTGTGCTGTAGGGCCTCGCTCGCGCGGCGCGCGCGGGCCGCTGCGTGCTCGGCGTCGTGGTGACGCGCGAACGCGAGCTCGTGGGTGAGTGAAGGGTGCAGTTGCATGCGACGAGCTTCCCGCGGGTTGCCCGCACGGCCAGAGAGATTTAGACTCAGCTGAATGATCACGCTGCGCTTCGGCCCCGCCGCACTCGCGCACGTGCGCTTCGCCATCTCGCCGCTCGTCGAGGTCCGGCGCAGCCGACGGCTGCTCGACGATCCCGGCGCGGGCGCTCTGCACCTGCCGTGGGTGGTGCAGGCGCGCAAGCTGACCGCCGACCTCGACCTCTCGCTCCTGCGCGCCCTGGACCCGACCGGCGTCTACACGCCGGACTTCGTCTCGCCCCCACCCGACACCCCGCTGGCCGAGCTCGAGGACGAGCTGTCGGTCGTGGCGGCGACGCCGCCCGAGCAGGCCCGCGCCGAGGTGCAGCGCAGCTACCGGCGCAAGCCTCCGCTGCCGGCCGTCCTCGAGCCCTTCGTCGAGGACCCGGCCGGCGGTCTGGCCGAGGTCGTCGCGCTGCTGCGCCTCTACTGGGAGCGCGTGCTGGCTGCGCACTGGCCGCGCGTGCGTGCGCTGCTCGAGGGCGACGTGCTGCATCGCGCGCGTCAGATGGCCGACGGCGGCGCCGAGCGTCTCTTCGCCGACGTCGACCCCACCGTCAGCTGGGCCGACGGCGTGCTGAGCATCGACAAGGGCAGCGTGGAGCAGGACGTCGACCTCCGGGACCGCGGCCTGCTCTTCGTCCCCAGCGCGTTCGCGTGGCCCGACGTCGTGCTCGTGACCGACCCGCGGTGGCAGCCGACCATCGTGTACCCGGCCCGCGGGGTGGGGACGCTGTGGGAGGCCGGGCACAAGGCGGCGCCCGACGCGCTCGGCGCCCTGCTCGGCAAGGTGCGGGCGGCGGTGCTGACGGCCCTGGACCGCCCGCGCTCCACGACCGACCTGGCGCGTTCCCTCGGGATCTCCGCCGGCGGAGTCTCCCAGCACCTGGGCATCCTGCGCGCGGCCGGGCTCGTCCACGGCCATCGCGTCGGGCGGGTCGTGCTCTACCTGCGCTCGCCCGCCGGCGACGGGCTCGTCCGCGCGGGCTCCTAGCCTCGGTCGAGCCTCGGCGCTTGTCAGGAGCCCGGGAGGACCACGCCCTCGATCTCGAGCAGGGCCACCTTGCGGTCCAGGCCGCCGGTGTAGCCGGTGAGCCGGCCGCTGGCACCGATGACGCGATGGCACGGGACGACGATCGGGATCGGGTTGGCGCCCAGGGCGCGGCCGGCGGCGCGTGACGCCTTCGGGTTGCCGGCCTTCGCCGCCATCTCGCCGTAGGTCTTCACCGCGCCGAACGGGATCGCCGCCGTGGCCTTCAGGATGCGGCGCCCGAACGGGCTCGCGAGTGACCAGTCGATCGGCAGGTCGAAGTCGCGCCGACGCCCCTCGAAGTACTCGTCGAGCTCGCGGCGCACCTCGTCCAGCCGCGCGGGCGACTCGAGGATCCGCGGCGACAGGCGGCCCGCGAGCCAGTCGATGACGCCGTCGGCGCCTCCGAACTGGTCGGCGTAGGAGAGCGTGGCGAGGCCGCGCGGCGTGCTGGCGGCCACCAGCGTGCCGACGGGCGAGTCGACGAGGGCGTAGTGCACGTCGGCCGGGGCGCTGGCGGCGAAGCGCGCGGCCGCCGCCTCGGCATCGGCGGGGTCGAACGCGGGCGGGGTGAGTCGGTCCTCGGTCATGTCATCTCCTGTCGCAGCTTGCGCAGCCCCTCGAAGGCGTTGCGGCGGGCGGCCTCCTCCGAGACGCCCATGGCCGCCGCGACCTCGCGGTGGCTGAGGTCGCCGGCGAAGCGCAGCAGCACCGCGCCGCGCTGCTTGGGCGGCAGCGCATCGACGCGTGCCCACACGCCGTCGTCGCGGGGCTCGGGGTCCGGCGGCGCCGGGACGTCGGGCAGGTCGTCGCCGACCGGCACCGCGCGGCGCTTGCGCGCGCGGAAGTGGTCGAGCGCCTTGCGGTGCGCGATGGTGAGCACCCAGGCCCGCGGGTTCTCCGGGCGCATCCTGGGATAGGCGCGCATCGCGGAGAGGAACGTCTCCTGGAAGCAGTCGTCGGCCGCGTCGCGGCCCACGGAGGCGACCAGGAAGCGCCACACGTCCTCGCGATGGGCATCGAGGAAGCGTTGGAACGGCGGTTGGGACACGGCCATTGAAACGCCTCAGCCGTCGCGTTCGTGAGACACGGACCCGGTGCCCGCGCTCACGTGGCCAACCTGCGCAGCAGCGGCGCCGCGCGATAGCGCTCCTCGCCGAGCTCGATGCGCAGGCCGTCGAGCACGGCGAGGACGTGCTCGGCGCCGATCGCCTCGCACCAGGCGAACGGCCCGCGCGGGTGGTTGAGGCCGAGCACCATCCCGACGTCGACGTCGTCGCGCGTGCCGACCCCCTCGCCGACGGCGAAGCACGCCTCGTTGATGAGCTGGGCCACGATGCGCCCGAGCACGAGGCCCGGCGCGTCCTGCACCCACACGGTGCGCAGGCCGAGCGCGGCGAAGAGCTCCTCGACGCGCTCGGCGGCCGGCGCCGCGGTGCCCGGCCCGCGTGTGAGCTCGACCAGCGGCGAGCCGTCGAGCGGGGGCAGCACATGGAAGCCCACCGCACCGCCGCCGCCGTCGAGGGCGTGCAGCGAGCCGTCGGCGCACAGCAGCGCCACGGGCCCGCCCTGCAGCGGCGGGCCCTCGGGATCGGCGCCGGCGTCGATCAGCAGCCATGGGACCTCGCCCTCGGCCTCGTCCTGGTCGCGCGCGTCGAAGCCGGCCTGTGCGGCCAGCGCGCGCAGCTCCTGGGCGACGACGACCTCACCCGCGACGACCACCAGCCGATCCTCCCCGCCGCCGGGAGGCGACGGGGCGGGGTCCGCTGCGCGCTCGCGCGGGTACTCGTACCAGCCGCGCCCGCTCTTGCGCCCCAGGCGCCCGGCCGCCACCATCCGCGCGCTCAGCGGCGAGGGGCGCCAGCGCGGCTCGCCGAAGCTGAGCTCGTGGAAGGAGAGCGAGACCTCGTAGCCGACGTCGATCCCGACGAGGTCCTGCAGCTCGAAGGGACCCATGAGAAAGCCGGCGGCGCGCACGATCGCGTCGATGGCCTCGACGTCGGCCACGCGCTCCTGCAGGAGCTTGAGCGCCTCGAGGCCGAAGGGCCGGTTGCAGCGGTTGACCAGGAAGCCGGGGCCGTCGGCGGCGTCGATGACCTCCTTGCCCATCGCCCGCCCGGTCGCCCGCGCGACCTCGAGCGCCTCGGGCGAGGAGTCGATGCCGGCGATGACCTCGACCAGGCGCATGACCGGCGCGGGGTTGAAGAAGTGCATGCCGACCACGCGGCCGGGGTCGGCCGCTGCGCCGGCGATCGCCGTGATCGGGATCGAGGAGGTGTTGGAGGCCAGGACGGCGCGCGGCGCGATCTCGCCGAGGGCCGCGAAGAGCTCGCGCTTGAGCTCGAGGCGCTCGGGCGCGGCCTCGATGACGAGCCCGGCCGGCGCCAGCTCGGCGAGGTCGGGCGCGGCCGCGACCTCGCCCGGTTCGCGCTCCAGGCGGCCCTTCGCCCGCCAGCGCTCGAGGCCGTCGGCGATCTGCCGCAGGCCGCGCTCGCGCGCCTCGGGGACCGGGTCGTGCAGCAGCGTGCGCGCGCCCGCGGCGGCAGCGAGCTGCGCGATCCCGGCGCCCATGGTCCCGGCGCCGACGACGCCGATGACGTCTGGCATCCCGCTCACACGGCGGGAAGCTAGCTCACGGGGCGTCGGTGGACACGATGACGTCCCCGGTGTTCGTGTGGGCGTCGCATCTTGCGTGGCGAGGCGTCGTCCACGTGGACGAACACCTTGTCGTCGCCGACGTCTGACTGGGCGTCCACGGCGTAGGTGACGTCGGGGACGACCAGGATGACGTCACCGGTGGCGGCCTCGGCATGGATCGTCTGGGGATGGCTGGCCACGATCGACACGTCGCCGGTGGCGGTCCGCACGGAGATGTCGGGGGCCGGCGCCACGACCTCCACGTCGCCGGTGTCGGCGTGCACGCGCACGGGCCCGCGCACGCCGAGGACGTGCAGGTCGCCGGTGCCGGAGCTGAGGTCGGCACCGCCCGCGAGGTGCTCGGCGCGCAGGTCGCCGGTGCCGCTGACCACCCGCACGCTGGTGCTGCGCGGCACGTCGACGTGCATGCTCACGTGGCACGGGTCGTCGACGACCGGGAGGTCGCGGCAACTGTCGCGCAGCTGAAGCCCCCCGGCATCGCCGCGCAGGTTGACGTGGCCGCCGCCCCACACGGAGCGCTGCTCTCTGGTGGTCACGCGAACGTCGCTGCGGTCGGAGGCCACGATGTTGAGGTCGGCGTTCTTGCTGGTGATGACCACGGTCGGCGCGGCGGCGAACGTTCGCGTCTGCGTGTCGGTGTGCCGGGTGAGCCGGCCCACCGCCGTCCCCGCGCCGTAGGCGAAGAGCACCACCGCCGCGACGATGAGCACGACCAGCACGGGGCGCGTGATCCCGGGGACGTCCATGGCACGGACGGTAGGCGCGCCCCCGGCCGCGCGCCAGCCCGCCACCCGGCGAGTGCCGGGTGGGGCTGTCCCCACCGCCGCCTAGGACGGGACGAGCGCGTTGATGCCGGTCGCCGCCCGGCCGATGATGAGCTTCTGGATCTGCGACGTGCCCTCGTAGAGCGTGGTCACGCGCGCGTCGCGGTAGAAGCGCTCGACCGGGTGGTCGTCGACGTAGCCCGCGCCGCCGTGGACCTGGATGGCGCGGTCGGCGCACCAGCACGCGGCCTCGGTGGCGAAGTACTTCGCGATCGAGGTCTCGGTCGTCGAGGGCTTGCCCGCGTCCTTGAGCGCGCCGGCGCGGTAGACGAGCATCCGCGCCGCGTCGGTGCGCACGACCATGTCGGCGATCATCTCCTGCACGAGCTGGAAGGAGGCGATCGGGCGCTGGAAGGCGTGGCGCTCCTTGGCGTACTTGACCGACTCCTCGACCGAGCCCTGGCAGATGCCGACGCAGCCGGCGGCCACCGAGTAGCGCCCCGAGTCCAGGGCGCTCATCGCCACCTTGAAGCCGTCGCCGACCTGGCCGAGCATGGAGTCCGGCCCCGCGACGATGTCGTCGAGCCCGATCTGCGCCGTGTCCGACGCCCACAGCCCCATCTTGCCCTTGATCTCCGAGGGGTGGTAGCCGGGCTGGTCGGTCTCGACCAGGAAGCAGGCGAGGCCCTTGTGCCTGAGCTCCGGATCGGTCTGGGCGAAGACGAGCGCGAGCTTGGCGTGGTTGCCCAGCGAGATCCACATCTTCGAGCCGTTGAGCTTCCACGAGCCGTCGTCCTGCAGGACGGCGCGCGTCTTCTGGTTGGCGGCGTCCGAGCCGGTGTCGGGCTCGGTGAGGCCGAAGCAGCCCAGCCACTCGCCCGAGCACAGCTGGGGCAGGTAGCGCTGCTTCTGCTCCTCGGTGCCCCACTTGAGGATCGTCGAGCACACGAGCGAGGTCTGGACCGAGATGACCGTGCGCATGGCCGAGCAGCCGCGCCCGATCTCCTCGCAGACGATCGCGTAGGTCAGGTAGTCGAGGCCGGCCCCGCCGTACTCGCGCGGCACGATGGCGCCCAGGTAGCCCTGGTCGGCGAGCTTGCGCACGAGGTCGACGTCGAAGTGGTGATTGCGCGAGTTCTCCCCCGCCCGGGGGACGACTTCCTTGTCGGTGAACTCGCGCGCCGTCTGCTTGATGAGCGCCTGCTCGTCGGTGAGGTCGAAGTTCACCGACCGCAGGCTAGTGGGTGCGCAATGTGGCAGGCACCGTGGACCCTTCGGTCGCGGCATGCGAGAGTCACGCCATGGCTGTCAGCATCGACGATCTCCGCGAGGTCCATCTCCTGCGCGGACTGAAGGAATCAGACCTCGTGAGCCTCGCCGCCGATCTCGCCGAGCGCCGCGTCGCGGCGGGCGACCCGATCGTGGGCGAAGGCACCGGCGGCGTCGCCTTCTTCTTCATCCTCGAGGGCGAGACGAGCGTGTCCGTCGCCGGTGAGGAGGTGGCGACGCTCAAGCGGGGCGACTACGTCGGCGAGCTGGCCCTGCTCGACCCCGAGGGACCGCGCAGCGCGACCGTCACCGCGAAGACCGACGTGGTGCTGGCGGCGATGTCCGCCTGGCAGTTCCGCCCGTTCGTCCTCGCCCACTCCGACGTGGCGTGGATGCTGCTGCAGCGCCTGGCCCGGCGCCTGCGCGAGGCCCAGGCCCCGGTCAGCGCCTGAGCGCAGCGGCCGTGGATCCCTTCGCCGCGATCATGCTGGGCGGGGTCGCGCTCCTGCTCGTCGCCCTGCTCCTGCTCGGGCGCTTCTATCCGGGGTCGGGCGCCCAGCAGCTCGACTGGCGTCCCACGCGCTCGCCCGAGCTCGAGGTCCAGAACGAGATCGACGACATGGACCAGATGCGCGAGGCGGTCAATCGCCGCCGGCGCGCC
This sequence comes from uncultured Actinomycetes bacterium, assembly GCA_963816845.1. Taxonomy (GTDB): domain Bacteria; phylum Actinomycetota; class Thermoleophilia; order Solirubrobacterales; family Solirubrobacteraceae; genus JAOPZW01. The sequence goes on from CAWFMR010000049.1 coordinate 21,391, forward strand.
CGCGGCGAGGCCGACCTGACCGAGGACGACCTGCGCGAGCGGGTCGCGGAGGACCACGCCGAGACGCTGCGCCTGCGTGAGCGTCGCGAGCCTCCGGCGTGAGGGCGCTCATGGTGGGCGGCGGGTGCCGCGGCCTGGCGCTGGCGCGCACGCTGGTGGCCGAGGGTCACGCCGTGCGCGCCGTGACGCGCTCGCCCGCGCGCCGCGCCGAGATCGAGGCGGCCGGCTGCGAGTGCTGGATCGGCGATCCCGACCGCATCGGGTCGCTGCGCTACGCGCTGGACAACGTCACCGTCCTGCTCTGGCTGCTGGGGACCGCGACCGGGCCCAACGTCGAGGCGCTGCACGGCTCGCGGCTGCGGATGATGCTCGAGAAGACGACCGACACGACCGTGCGCGCCGTGCTCTACGAGGCCGCGGGCACGGTCGACCCCGCGACGCTCGAGGCGGGCGCCGCCGAGCTGGCGCTGGCGCAGACGCTCAACGAGATCCCGGGCGCGCTCCTGGAGGCCGATCCGCGCGACGTCGAGAGCTGGGTGGCGGGCGCGCGCGACGCCATCGAGCACCTGCTGAGCGTCGATCGCGGCTCGGCCCGACGCGCTCGTTGACTCAGGCCAGGTCGTCCGGGAGGCGGTCGAGCAGGTCGCCGACCATGCGGGCCGTCGCGCCCCAGATGACGTCCTCGCCGATGACGTAGACGTCGGTGCGGAAGGGGACGCCGCGGCGCATCAGGCGCCGGCGCTCGTAGCCCGCGCGCAGCGCGCGCAGCGGCACCTCCATCACCTCGGCGACCTCGTTGGCCGAGGGCCGCCACTCGTGGCCGGGCTCGATGAGCCCGACGAAGGGATAGACCGCGTAGTTGGTGGCGATGGTGGGCGTCGGCTGCAGCGCGCCGACGAGCTCGACCGCGCGGGCCGGCAGGCCGATCTCCTCCTCGGCCTCGCGCAGGGCGGTCAGCCGCAGGTCGGTCTCGTCGTCGTCCTGGCGCCCGCCGGGAAACGAGATCTCGCCGGGGTGGCGGCGCAGGTCCTCGCGCCGGCGCGTGAAGACGGCGTGCAGCTCGCCCCCGGAGACGTAGAGCGGCACGAGCACGGCGGCGTCGATCCGGCCGTGGACGTCGAGCGCGGCGGCCTCCCCGGCGTCGAGGAGGACCGAGCGCAGCGCCTGCGCCAGCTCAGTGCGCGAGCGAGACGCGCTCGACACGCTCGTCGAACATGACCTCGCCGTCGAGCGTGCGGTGCACGGGGCACTTGGCGGCGATGATGCGCAGGCGTTCGACCTGCTCGTCGGAGAGCGAGTCGGGCAGGCGCACGACGATCCCGAACCGTGTCGGGCAGCCCCGCTCGGCGGGCGTGTACTCGCACGCGACCTCGACGCCGCCGATGTCCCAGCCCTTGCGCGTGGCGTACATCTCCATCGTGACCGCGGTGCACGAGGCGAGGCTCGCGGCGAGCAGCTCCTGTGGGCTCGGGCCGGCGTCGCTGCCGCCCGTCTCCGTGGGCTCGTCGATGCTCAGGTCGTGACTGCGAACCCGCACGACGTGCCGGTACCCGCTGTCTCGAGTGGCGGTGGCTTTCATCCTGTTCAACCTCCTACTCCTCGTTATAGCAGCGGATTGAAGAGCAGCCCCGTCGGAACCTTGGGGAAGAAATAGGTCGACTTGGGGGGCATGTTCACGCCGGCTGCCGCGATGGCGCGGACCTGCTCGATCGGCGTCGAGCGCAGGAAGAAGGCGGCGTCGTACTCGCCCGACAGCACGAGCTGGAGCGCCTCGTCGTCCGTGCGGCTGTAGCCGAGGCCGTTGAGGTGGGAGATGTCGTCCTCGCTGAGGCCGAGCGGCCCCTTGAGCACGAGCGCCTCGAGCACGGCGGTGTCGAGGCGGCGGTAGGGCTCGGGCATGTCGTGCAGCGCCTCGTCCGCGCTCGCCTGGTCCTCGAGCGTCAGGCGGAAGGCGCGCTTGAAGTGGCTGTCGATGTAGCCCATGGTCAGCGGGCCCTCGCCGTCGGGCGGGCGCAGGTCGGCCTGGTCGATCTCCTCGACGGTGAAGAGCTCGCGCAGCGTGGTCCCCAGGGCCTCCTGGGTCTGCGGCGTCGTGTCGCGGATGAGGCGGTGGGTGGGGAAGACGGTCAGCCCCTTGTCCTGGAGGGCGACGAGGCACATGAGCACGTAGCGGTGCTCGCCCTCGCCGCCGACCTCGTCGGCGTAGACGCGCGCGGTCTCGTAGCGGTGGTGGCCGTCGGCGATGAGCAGCTCGGCCGGCGCCAGGGCGCTCTGGAAGGCCTCGATCGCCGCGGGGTCCGTCACGCGACCCAGCCGGTTGACGGTCCCGTCGTCGTCGGTCTGCTCGCCGAAGGGCTCGGCGGCGCCCAGCACGGCGGCGGTGGCGTCGGTGGGGTCGTCGTAGAGGCTGAAGATGGGGGAGAGGTTGGCCTTCGTCGCCCGGGTGAGCCTGAGCCGGTCCTCCTTGGGGCCCGGGTGGGTGCGCTCGTGCGGGCGGATGCGCCCGGGGCCGTAGTCCTCCACCCGCACGCGCGCGAAGACGCCGTGGCGGGTGAGCGCGCGCCCGTCGGGCCCGGTGTAGTCCTGGGTGAGGGTCCACAGCGCGGGCTCGTCGTCGCGCACGACGGCGCCCTCCTGCTGCCAGCGCTCGAAGATCGCGGCCGCCTTGGCGTAGGGGTCAGGCTCACCCTCCGGCAGGTCGACGCGCACGACGTTGTAGGGCGAGCGGTCGGCCAGCCGCCGGCGCTGCTCGGGGTCGATGACGTCGTAGGGCGGCGCGGCGACGTCGGCCAGCGAGCCGACCTTGGCCAGGTCGTAGTGCAGGGCGCGCAGGGGCTGGACGTCGGCCATCGGCGGCCCGCGACCCTAGCAGCGCCCCCGCGCGGTCAGCCCTTGAGCCGGCGCCCGAAGTCGGTCACGTACGTGCCGCCGAGCTCGCCGGGCTCGAGCGCGACCGGCGCGCCCGCGGTCACCCCGATGCCGACGTCGGCGAAGTGGCGGTCCAGGAGGTTGGCGCGGTGCTCGGCCGACTGCATCCAGGCGCGGACCATCGCGCGCGGCGTGGCCAGGGCGCCGGTGCCCCACGCGAGGTTCTCGCCCACCGACCACGACGTCACGTCGCGCAGGTAGCTCGTCGCCTTGATGCGGGCGAGCATCGTCGACCCACCGGGCGACGTGTGGTCGAAGAACTGCCCGCGCACCATCTGGCGCGCGTAGCTCGCCGCGACGCGACCCAGCAGCGGCTCGGCCTGCAGGCGCCCGAGTCCCCGCGCCGTGCGCTCGGCGTTCATGAGGCACAGCGTCGCCGCGCGCAGATCCCCGACGGCCGCCTGGCCGGGCATCGCGTCGGCGCTGACGCACCGCTCGCTGGCCGCCCGCGCCCGCGCGGCAGGGCCGCCGTCGGCCCGCGCAGTGGCAGGAGCCCAGAGGACCACGAAAGCGAGCGCGGCGATGACGCCGTGGCGAGAGCGAGCGAACATGGACCCCAAGGCCCCCCTCGGCCGCCAGTCCCCCTCGACTTGAGTCCTGCAGCGCCCTTCCCAACGCTTGTTCGATGTAGGCGCCTTGCCGCCTCGCCATACTTCCCCTCAGTCGGGGCGTGGCGCAGCCTGGTAGCGCGTTCGGTTTGGGGCCGAAAGGTCGCCGGTTCGAATCCGGCCGCCCCGATCACCATGAGGCGTACGCACGGGTACGTGGCTGCCCGCTCGGCCGCCCCCGGCGAGCGGCCCTGCGCGGGCGCGTGGCGCCTGCCGCGATCGGCACGCCGGCCGCGAGAACATCGACGGGCCGCGATCTCCTCCGGTCGGCGCCATGCGGGGCTGCTGAGCTGCAGATCGCGCCGCTGGTCGCCTTTTTTCTGAACTGACACCGCTGTACGTCAGGGCACGCAAACGGATTAGTGTGACAACGCTCACAGTTAAAGGCTCTGCCAGCGCGCCGGCGGTCGGCGAATACTGAGCGAGCGCTGCCCGACGTGGTCATCGCGTCGATCAATCGTCGAGTTTTCGCTGGGGGACGCTCAAGGTCCCAGGGGGCGCGCTAGGATTTCACTGTCACACATTAAACGACATGGATTGTCGAGTTGGAGAAGCGCCAGGGAGGCGCCCGTAGGTCCCACGCGGGGTGTGGCCACACGGGATGGATCTGCCAATCCGGCTTGAAGGCTCGAGCCGGGCACGTCCCAAAGGAGAAGTCATGCGCAGCTTGCGCACAATCGCCTGCGCGATTTTCGTAGCGGCGTTCGCCGCTTTCGCGATCGCGCCGGCCGTCGCGTCCGCGCACACGATCACGCCACTGACCGAGTGCCGGTACCCGACTGCCAATGGAGACTGGTTCACGTTCACCTACCAGGCGACGAGCCTGGATTCGGGGGGAGCGTTGATCCCAGCGGGCAGGAACACGTCGACCGAGAAGAACATCCTGTCGATCGCGGCGGTCACCCAGGGCGCCGGTCAGCAGGCATGGATCGAGCAGTTCTACAACGGCACGCGCGAATACGCGTTCGCCGTGTGGGCGCAGGTCGGTGATTCGGTGACCTGGACGGTCAAGCACAAGGATCAAGCCACGGCGTTGTCCGCGACGGCCAGTCGCACGCTGACGCCGCTGTGCCCCAACGTGCAGGGTCCTGCCGGCGAGCCCGGCGCGACCGGGCCCGCGGGGCCGACCGGCCCGGCCGGCGCGGTCGGGGCTCCCGGCCCGATGGGCCCGATGGGCCCCACCGGACCTCCCGGCCCGCAGGGCTACCAAGGCGTCCCCGGGCCTGTGGGCCCGCAGGGTGAGACCGGCGCGACGGGCGCCACGGGCGCTACCGGCGCTACCGGCGCCACGGGCGCGACCGGCGCGACGGCGCGACTGGCGCGACCGGCGCCACCGGCCTGACCGGTGCCGCGGGCGCGGCCGGCAAGGATGGAGCTCCCGGAGCGACGACGATCGTCACCACCGCGGCAAGCCTCGTGTCCGCCGACTCCACCCAGGCGCCGTCGCTGTCGCGTCGCGTCGCGCACCTGCGCATCAGGGCGCGTAAGGACGCTCGCGTCAGCGGCCTGCGGGTCACAGTCGAGGGTGTCCGCGCGGCGGTCAAGCACACCGCCGGGAACCGCTGGACGGCGACGATCGACCTGCGCGGCCTGCCGCGCGGCTGCTACGTGGTCTGTGTCAGCGCTCGTGTCAACGGCCATCGGGTCGTGCGCAAGCACATGTACCGCGTCGTCTACGGCAACCCCAAGGCCGCCGCGGCGG
>CAWFMR010000050.1:0-140485 GCA_963816845.1 uncultured Actinomycetes bacterium
GGGCAGGACGCGCGGCGACCGCCCGGCCGCGCCGGGATGTGATCAGTCGGTGATGCTGCCGGCGCTGAGGTTGGCGACGGTCGCGGTCATGGCACCGGCGCGGTCGGAGGCGACGAAGGCGGCGGTGTCGGCGACTTCGTCGAGGGTCGGGAGCCGCTTGAGCAGGGTGGCCTGTTCGAGGATCGCCTGGAACTGGGCGGCGCTGACACCGGCGGCCTGGGCCGCCGTGGCGAAGTTCTCCTTGATGAGCGGGGTCTCCGGGATCGCGTGGGGACGCAGGCAGACCACCCGGATGCCGGCTGGTCCCACCTCGAGGGCCAGGGAACGCGAGAACGCCTCGACGGCAGCCCAGGCCGGGGCGCTCCCGCCGAGGAGGTTGGCCGGCATCCGGCCGGGAACGGCCGTCAGTGTCACGATCACACCCGAGCCCTGGCCGCTCATGCGCCGGGCGGCGGCGGTCGCGGTGATGAAGTTGGAGCTGGTGTAGAAGGCGATCGGGCGGGCGAAGGCGTCGCCGGCCAGCTCCGTCAGGGGTGCGCGGCCGGGCGTCGGGCCCGGACCGATGGCGTTGAACGAGATGTCGACACGTCCCGCTCTCTCGACGACGGTGCTGAGGTGCGCCTCCACGGCCTTCTCGTCCAGAGCGTCGACCTGTGCGGTCTCAGCGACGCCGCCGTCAGCAGCGATGTCCCTGGCGAGAGCATCGACCTTCGCCACGTTGGGTCCTGTCAGGAAGAGCCTTGCCCCTTCGCGTGCGAAGGCCCGGGCGACGGCGCCGCCGATTGCGCCCCCGGCTCCATAGATCACGGCGGTCTTGTTTTCGAGCAGCATGTCCGTTCAGACACCGGCCGCGACGAGAATGGAACGCCGGTCCATTCTGGGACGAGCCGGTGTCCTTACCCGTGATGACCCCCACAGGACAAGCCGAGGCGAGGCGCACGTGCAGGGCGACGCGCTAGGCGGGGCCGTGCTCGCCCGGGCGCGCGCGGGCGACGAGCAGGCGTTTCGCGAGCTCGCCGAACCCCACCGGCGCGAGCTGCAGCTGCACTGCTACCGCATCCTCGGCTCGGTGCACGACGCCGAGGACATGGTGCAGGAGACGCTCCTGGCCGCCTGGCGGAGCGTCGAAGCGTTCGAGGGCCGCGCGTCCGTGCGCTCCTGGCTCTACCGGATCGCGACCAACCGCTGCCTGAACGCGCTGCGCGCCCGATCGCGCCGCCCCAGGGAGGTTCCAGCCATGGCCGAGCCCCTCGAGCCCACACGCCTGATCGCGCCGGTCTGGCTCGAGCCCTACCCCGACGCCCTGCTCGAGGACATCCCGGACCGCTCCGCCGGGCCGGCCGCGCGCTACGAGGCCAGGGAGTCGATCGAGCTCTCGTTCATCGTCGGCCTCCAGCACCTGCCGCCCCGCCAGCGCGCCGCGCTGGTGCTGGGCGACGTGCTCGGCTTCCGGACGGCCGAGGTCGCCGAGATGCTCGACACCGGCGAGGCCTCGGTCAAGGGCGCCCTGCAGCGCGCCCGCGCGACGCTCCAAGCACGGCTGCCGGCCGCCGACCGCGAGCGCGCGCCGCAGCCGAACTCGGCCAGCGAGCGGCGACTGGTCGGGCGCTTCGCCGACGCGGTCGAGAACGGCGACATCGACGACATGGTCGCCCTGCTCACCGACGACGCCCTGCTCACCATGCCGCCCCAGCCTCTCGAGTACCAGGGGCACGACGCGATCGCCGCCTTCATGCGCCAGCGAGCGCAGCTGCGTGACGCGCCGCTGCGTTTCGTGCCGACCCGGGCCAACACCCAACCGGCGTTCGGCTGCTACCTGGCGGACGCGCACGCCGCGATCGGCCGCCCCTATGGGCTGTTCGTGCTGACGCTCGAGGGCGAGGCGATCGCGGCGATCACCTGGTTCTCCGACACCGCCGTCTTCCCCCATTTCGGGCTTCCGCCGACCTTGCCGAGCCCCTGAGGCGCTAGCACCGGGCGCTAGTCAGCCCACCAGTCGCGCTGACCCTCCACGTCTCCGCGCGGATCCTCGCCGAGATTGGGCGCGCCGAAGACGAGGATCTCGAGGCCCTCCGGCCCGCCCTCGTAGCCTCGCCACGTGCCGGGCGGGACGCGCACCACGTCCCACTCCTTGACCTCGACGATCTCGTCGTCGAGCTTCATCCGCCCGCTCCCGCGCACGACCACGTACAGCTCCTCCTGCTCCTTGTGCGTGTGGCCGTACGGGAAGCGATAGTCGGGCGGGATGCGCTGGTAGCTGAGGCCGGACTGCTCGAGCTCGAGCGCCTTGGTTGCGAGGCGGAACTCCAGGTCCGGCGCGCCGTCGAAGTTGGACCCGACATCCTCCAGGTCCTCCTTGAGGTTCCTGAGCGTGAACGGCACGGCCGCGATTCTACGTTCAGCTCCGCCCGAGCCGGGCCCCGTACTCCACTCGCGGCCAAGCGCGCCTATGGCGGTCGCTCATCGCTTCGGCACCAGGATCTGCGCGAGGGCTCCGCTCTGGAAGCGTTCCTCTTCGACGACGTCCAGCTTCAGGTGCTCTCCCAGCTCGGCGAATGGGCTGTGCCCCGCGCCGATCGCAATCGGGACCGTCGTCAGCTGGTATTCGTCGACGAGGCCCAGGCGGGTCAGCGACTTGGCGAAGTCGGGGCCGCCGTGGACCAGGACCGTCCCTTCGTCGTCCCGAGCCTTCAGGTCCGCGATCTCCGCGCCCAGGTCCCCGCCGAAGATCTCGGCCGGTCCCCATTCCGCCTTCTCCAGGGTGTGGGAGAAGACAGCCTTCGGCTTCTCGTTCATCGCGGTTGCGATCGGTCCGTCGGACGCGGCCCAGTGCGGGCCCATGATCTCGTAGCTGCGGCGGCCCATCGCGTGGACGCCGGCCTCCTCGAGCGCGCGGCGGTTCCACTCACCCGAGTCGTCGCCGAACCACTCGAACATCCATTCATGGGTCCCGTCGGGGCTGGTGGCAAAACCGTCGAGGGACATGACCATTTTGAGAACTACTTTTCTATCGCTCATGTCGGTGGAGACCTACCCCCTCGCGTGAACTCATCGCCCATCGGTGGATTCGGGGAACAAGTGGACCGCTCCCGCCTCGCGTTGACACGTCAGGGGCCGACATGGGCCGGCAGCGTCCCCAGACTTCGCAGCCCAGGAAGCAGAACACCCCGCGCACGGGCGGGGTGACAAGGACGGGAGCGACGGGACTCGAACCCGCGACCTCCGGCGTGACAGGCCGGCGCTCTAACCAACTGAGCTACGCCCCCGAGCGAATCGGGATGCCAAGTGTAGTAGCGAATCGGCAGCGAAGGCCGGGTCCCTTAGAGTCCGCCGTACCGTGCCGCTCACGCCGCCGCCGCCGGTCATCAGCAACCCGATCGCGCGCATGTACCACGACCTGCGCCTCGAGCGGGCGGCCACGGAGCCCTTCCCGCCGGGTCTCACGAATGTCGACCTGCGCCGCGCGGGGCGCTTCGCGAGCACGCCCCTGCCGATCCTGCTGGACTGCTACGAGCGCTTCGGGCCCGTGTTCACGATCCGGGTCTTCCACTCCAACGTGATCTTCATGCTGGGGCCCGAGGCCAACCACTTCATGACGGTCTCGCACGCGGCCAACTTCTCGTGGCGACGCGGGTTCATGGGCGACCTCATCCCGCTGCTGGGCGACGGCCTGCTCACCATCGACGGCGACTTCCACCGCCAGAGCCGCAAGATCATGCTCCCGGCCTTCCACCGCGAGCGCATCGAGGCCGCGCACGCGATCATGACCGCCGAGACGCGGCAGGCGCTCGATCGCGTCAGCGCCGGCACGCCCTTCGACCTCTATCGCTTCACGCGCGAGCTGGCGCTGCGGATCGCGATGCGCGCCCTCTTCGGGCTGGACCCCGACCGGGCGCGGGCCGGCGGGATCAACGCCGCGCACGAGTTCGAGGAGGCCCTGGGCTTCTGGGCGCGCGACTACCTGCACCAGATCCTGCGCGGCCCCGGGTCGCCGTGGCGGCGGATGGTGGCCGCCCGCAGGCGGCTGGACGCGCTGATCTTCGCCGAGATCGACCGCCGCCGCGCGAGCGCGGAGGGCGGCGAGGACATCCTGAGCCTGCTGCTCGAGGCCACCGACGAGGACGGCGCGCGGCTCTCCAAGCGCCACATCCGCGACGAGGTCATGACGCTGATGTTCGCCGGCCACGACACGACGACCTCGACGGTCGCCTTCCTCTTCCACGAGCTGGCCCGCAACCCGGGGCTCGCCGACGACCCGTCGTTCGATCTCGGCCTCGCCATCGACGAGACGCTGCGCCTGTACCCGCCGGCGTGGATCGGGCCGCGCCGCTCGATCGACCCGTTCGCCTTCGGCGGCCGGCGGCTGCCCGGCGGGGTGCCGGTCAACTACTGCTCGTGGGCCAGCCACCGCCTGCCCGACGTGTGGCCCGAGCCCGACGCCTTCCGGCCCGAGCGCTTCGCCCCGGGCAATCGCGAGCGGATCGCCAAGGGCGCCTACGTCCCCTTCGGCGGGGGCTCGCGCATGTGCATCGGGATGCGCTTCGGCCTGGCCGAGGTGGGCGTCATCGCCGCCGCGATCCTCGAGCGCTTCCGCCTCGAGCTCGCTCCCGGCTATCGGCTGCAGACGCGCCAGATGCCGACCATCGGCCCCAAGCACGGGATGCCGATGGTGCCGCGTGCGGCCAAGGGCGGGCCCGTGGCAGAGCCCGCCCTGGCCGCGTGAGCGCTACTTGCCGACCTTCACGGTCAGCACGCCGGAGCCGTCGCCCTTGGAGCGGAAGTCGCCCGCCCACTGGGCCACGAAGCGGTTGCTGCCCTTCCGCACGCGCCAGCTCGTCGTGTAGGAGCCGTTGGCCGCGGTCTTGACCGTCTGGTGCTGCCAGCGGCCCGAGCCGGGCGGCAGGTAGCTCACGCTCACCCGCTCGTTGCCCGCGGCCGGCGAGAGCTTGCCGGTGACGGTGATGCCCGCCGGCTTGCTGAGCTTCTTGTGCTTGGTCGTCACGCTCAGCGTGCTCGCCTTGCCGGCGTCGCCGCCGGTCGTGGTGAACAGGAAGCTCGACTGGCCGCCCAGCAGGTAGTCGGCGGCGCTCGAGGTGGCGATCCCGGCGCCCAGGATGGGCGTGGAGACCACGAACTGCGGGTGCCACGTGGCGCCGCTGTCGGTCGTCTTGAGCAGGAAGCCCGAGCGGTTGGACACGTCGCCGAAGCGATCGATGACCAGGTAGCCCCTCGTCTTCGAGGAGAAGGCGATCCCGTAGGCCTTCTCGGTGCCGGTGCCGGGCAGCGAGCTCCACGACTTGCCCGCGTTGGCCGTCCGCCACAGCGCGCCGCCCTGGGCCAGGAAGTAGCCGTTCTTGGCGTCGAGGAAGTCGACGTGGATGAGGCGGGCCGGCTTGTCGTTGACCGTCGGCTTGTGCAGCGCCTTCCACGTCTTGCCGCGGTCGGTCGAGCGCAGCAGGTCGCGCGCGCCCGAGGCGAAGAGCGCGCTGCCGGCGCGGTCGATCGCGTCGAGCCTGGCCTTCGCGACGTCCTTGCCCTTGACGGCCGAGAACGTGTTCCCGCTGTCGGTGGAGCGGCGCAGGCCGGTGGGGCCGGCGAGGAGCACCGTCGAGGTCGTCGGCGCGGTCAGCTCGAAGGGCCGCGCCGTCGTGCCCGTGTCGAGCGTCTTCCACGTGGCGCCGCCGTCGTTGGTGCGGAACAGGCCGCCCGACGAGTCCAGCGCGTAGCCGACGAGGGCCGTCGGGAAGGCGATGTCGATCACGTCCTCGGAGGTCGCGACGTTGCCGCGCGTCCACGTCTTGCCGCCGTCGGTCGTCTTGGCCAGCGAGCCGTTGTCGCCCGGGGCGAACGCCGTGCCCGTCTGGCCGCCGGCGCGCACCCGCGTGTAGGTCCCGCTCAGGCGCCCGCCGATCGGGGCGAAGTTCAGCCCGGCGTCGTCGGAGACCGCCGTGGCGCCGGTCGCGCCGCCCGCGGCGATGCGCGTCGCCGAGGCGAAGCCCGCGGCGAAGATCGGGTCCTGCGAGGGCGTGACGAGCCTCGCCGTGGCGCCGCCGTCGTCGGTGCGCACCAGGGCCGTCCCCGGCTCGGTCGTCATGACGCACAGCGTCAGCGACGCGCACGAGATCGAGCGCAGGTTGGTCGGCGGGATGCCGATGTCCTTCGGCGTCCAGGTCGCGCCGCCGTCCTTGGTGACGAGGAACAGCGAGCCGTCGCCGACCGCGAAGCCGTTGTTCGCGTCGAGGAAGAAGAAGGAGTGCACCGCGCGGGTGGTGTCGCTGATGAGGCTCCACGAGTTCGCGCCGTCGGTCGTGCGGTAGATCTTGCCGTCCGAGGTCGCGCCGACGCCGATCTGGTCGGTGAGGAAGCGCAGGTCGACCGGGGTCGCCGAGCCGCCCGGAGCGCGGGTGCCCGGCAGCGGGTTCTTCTGGGCGAAGGTGTCGCCGTTGTTGTCGGTGCGCAGGATGGTGCCGTCGGTCAGCGCGAGGAAGCCGGTGACGCGGCTGATGAACCAGCCGGCGGCGAACTGCTCCTTGCAGCTCGACTCGACCGGCGTGAAGGCCACGCGCGTGAAGGTGGCGCCGCCGTCGTTCGAGCGCCGCGCGACGCAGCCGCCCGCGGCGAAGACCGCGTCGGGGTCGATGGCCTGCACCTCGGAGAGGTTGGTGAAGGTGCCGCTCAGCAGTCCGCTCCACGTCGTGCCGCCGTCGGTCGTGCGCAGCAGCGTGCCGAAGTCGCCCGCCGCGTAGCCGTTGGCCCCCGCGAAGGAGATCGCGCGCAGGGTGTTGCCCTGCGGCAGCGGGTTGCCCCACTGCCAGCCCGAGGATCCGACCTGCACGCTCGCCGGCGCGAGCGCCGGCAGTGCCGCCAGCAGCGCGGCCGCGCAGGCCAGCGCTGCGATCAAACGCAACCGCTTCATGGGATGTCCTCCTCCTGAGATGGACCTCATGGAGGCCTCAACGGCGGCCCCCGTCCGAAGTTACGACGACGCGCCGGGGCGTCCTGCGTCAGCCGGCCGCGGCCAGGCGAGCCTGCAGGCGGCGCATGCCGGCCAGCCAGCGGTCGTAGTCGTCGGCCTTGCGCTGGAAGAAGGTGAGCACCTCGGGGTGCGGGAGGATGAGGAAGCGCTCGGCCCGCAGCCCCTCGACGACGACGTCGGCCACCTGCTCGGGCTCGAGCATGTCCCCGGCCGCGGCGACGACGCCGGCGGCCAGGCGCAGGTCGTCGGGCGCGTCGTCGGGCACCTGGGTCATCCCCGTCCGCACGCCCATCGGGCACAGGCAGCTCACCCGCAGGCCCCGGTCGCCATAGGTGACCGACAGCCACTCGGCGAACGCGACCGCGGCGTGCTTGGTCACCGCGTAGGGCGCGGAGCCGATCTGCGTGAGCAGGCCGGCCGCGGAGGCCGTGGCGAGGAAGTAGCCCTCGCCGCGCTCGAGCCACCCGGGCACGAGCGCCCTGGCGGCGTAGAGGTGCGCGCGCACGTTGACGCCGAGCGCGAGCTCCCAGGTGTCCTCGGGGGTGTCGAGGTCGGTGCCGACGGCGACGCCGGCGTTGGCGCAGAAGAGGTCCACCGGCCCGAAGGCGTCCTCGGCGCGCGCGACGAGGTCGATGACCTGCTGCTCGTCCGCCACGTCGCAGCCCACGCCGAGGGCGCGCGCGCCGATGTCGCTCGCCACCGCCTGAGCCCCGGGCGCGTCGAGGTCCGCGACGACGACCCCGCGCGCGCCCTCCTCGGCCAACCGCCAGGCGAGCGCCCGCCCGATGCCCGACGCCCCGCCGGTGACCACCGCGACCCTATCCGTCAGCTCCATGGGCGCCATCATCGCGGGAGGCGGGGGCCGCGCGCTTTGCCGCTAACGTTGCGGCGCGCGCGTAGCTCAGCGGTAGAGCATCGCCCTTACAAGGCGAGGGTCGCCGGTTCGAGCCCGGCCGCGCGCATTCGCTCGGGGTGAAGGCGTCCGTGCCCATGACCGGCGACGTCGTCCGGACCGGTTCGAGCCCGGCCGCGCGCATTCGCTGGGGGTGAAGGCGTCCATGCCCATGACCGGCGACGTCGTCCGGACCGGTTCGAGCCCGGCCGCGCGCATTCGCCGGGGTGAAGGCGTCCGTGCCATGACCGGCGACCTGACCGGTTCGAGCCCGGCCGCGCACACCTAGGATGCCGCGATGGACTTCGGCGAGGTGGTCGCCATCGGCCTCGCCGGACTCGCGGCCGGGGCGATCAACACGGTGGTCGGCAGCGGGACCCTCATCACCTTCCCGGTGCTGCTGGCCTTCGGCTACGCGCCGGTCACCGCCAACGTGTCGAACACCATCGGCCTGGTGCCGGGATCGGTGTCGGGTGCGATCGGCTATCGGCGCGAGCTCGAGGGCCAGCGCCGGCGCATGCTGCGCCTGGGCACGGCCTCCCTGCTGGGCGGGACGACCGGCGCCGTGCTGCTGCTCGTGCTGCCGGCGTCGGCCTTCAAGGCCATCGTGCCGGTCTTCATCGCCGTCGCCCTCGTGCTCGTCGTCCTGCAGCCGCGCCTGAACCGCCTGCTCGCCGAGCGCGAGATCAGCCGCGAGCGCGAGGGCGGGCTGTGGACGTCGCTCGGCGTCTACGCAGCGGGGGTCTACGGCGGCTACTTCGGGGCGGCCCAGGGGATCCTCCTCGTCGGCTTCCTCGGCGTCGTCCTCCCGCAGAACCTGCAGCGCACGAACGCCCTGAAGAACGTCCTCACCGCGATCGTCAACGGCGTCGCCGGCGTGTACTTCGTCTTCGCCGCGGACGTCGCGTGGGCTCCGGCCGCGATCATCGCCGGCACCTCGATGATCGGCGGCCAGATCGGCGCGCACTACGGGCGCCGGCTACATCCGGCCGTGCTGCGCGGCGTGATCGTGGTCGTGGGTGTGACCGCCATCGTGCGCCTGCTCGCGACCTGACACGCGCGCCGCGAACGTCGCTCGGCAGTGCTCGGAGCAGAAGAAGTGCGTGTGGCCGTCGTGCTCGAGGCGCCGCGCCGTGGCCCGGTCGACGCTCATGCCGCACACCGGGTCGGTTGCGCCGCCGCGCACCGTGAGCCCGATGAGCGTGACGAAGATGAGCGTCGCGAAGACGTTCAGGACGAGCTTGTAGTCGAGCTGGATCGAGCCGAAGACGTCGCTGGTCGTCGGCCGCGTTTCGGGGATGAGGCCCAGCGCGCTGAAGACGAGGTCGACGACGATCGCCGCGAGGATCATCGTCACGAGCATCAGCGCGGTGATCCGCAGGGCGAAGCCGGTGCCGTAGTACTTGCGGTAGGCGAGGATGATCGGCAGCACGATCAGGTCGGCGAAGATGAAGGCCATCACGCCGGCGAAGCTCAGGCCGCCCGACCACAGCACGGCGGCCAGCGGGACGTTGCCGACCGAGCAGACGAAGCTCAGCACCGCGATGACGGGCCCGATGAACGCGCCCCACAGCGTCTGCACGGCCGCGGGCGCGTCGTCGAGGAAGAGGCCGTTGAAGAAGTCGTCGCCCAGCAGCGCGATGAAGCCGGCGAGCAGGAAGCCGGCGAGGATCTCCTTCCACAGCATCTGCCAGTCGCCGCGGAAGTTGTGCGCCACGTCCGACCACGCCTGCGCCGAGGTCACGCGCTCGCGCCAGGGCAGGTCGCTGCCGGCGGCGTGGTGCTGGTGACCGGCGTCGGCTCGTTGGGCGTGCTCGCGCGCGACGGCCTCGTCGTCGGGCGAGACGAAGGCGCGCAGGAGCAGCCACATGAGGGCGATCATCACGATGCCGCCGAGGTACTCCGCGAGCGTGAACTGCCAGCCGATGAGGACCCACAGCACGAGGCCGAGCTCCCACACCAGGTTGGTGGAGGCGAACTGGAAGGCCAGCGCCGACGCGACCGAGGCGCCCTTCTGGAAGAGGCTCTTCGCGATCGCGATGGCGGCGTAGGAGCACGACGACGACGCGGCGCCCAGGCCCGTCGCGCGGGCCACCGGGCCCAGGCCGTCGCCGGCCAGCGCGCGCTCGACGCGCTCGCGCGGCACCCACGCCTGGACGATGGCGGAGATCGCGAAGCCCACGACGAGCGCCCACCAGACCGCCCAGGCCATGAGCACGGCGTTCCACAGGCCGTCGCCGACCTTGGCGATGACGTCGGCCACCAGGCGCTCAGCCCCGCCGCATCAGACGCCCGACGGCGGCCATCATCTCGTCGGTGCGATCGACGCGCTGCTCGCCCTCGGCGCCCATGACGCAATGGCGCGCGTGGTCGTCGAGCAGGCCGAGCGCGACCTTGTCGAGCGCGGCCTGGACGGCGCTGATCTGGGTCAGGACGTCGATGCAGTAGCGGTCGTCCTCGACCATGCCCTGGACGCCGCGGACCTGGCCCTCGATGCGCCGCAGGCGCTTGAGGAGCTGGTCCTTGGTGGCGGTGTAGCCGTGGGTTTCGGTGGCCATGGACTTGAGTCTACACCCCCTAGGGGTATGTTCCGGCGACAATGCTCGCTGTGGATCGATCCGTGCTCTGGCGGGCCGCGCTCGTGCAGGCCCTGGCCGTGGCGGTGCTCTCGATCGCCCTGGCGATCGCGCTGCCCCATTCCTTCTTCGAGGACTGGGGCTGGCTGGCGGGCCCGGGCGCGTGGATCGTCTGCGCGCTCGTGACCGCGCGGGTGGTCCGGCTGCCGATCGCCGGGACCCTCGTCGGCGCGGCACTCGCCGGGCTGCCGAGCGTCCTCGCGGTGGTCCTCGGCGTCCACTGGCTGGGCGCCGTGCTCGCGATCGCCCTCTTCGCCCTGTGGTGCGCGCGGCTCGCGCGCGACCGCGGCCTCGCGGCGCGGGCGGCCTAGCGGCGGCGGCCCCGCCGCGCTCGGCTCCTCGCTTCGCGGCGGCCCCCGCTCGATGGCGGCGGCCGCTTAGCATCCCGGCCATGGATCTCGGCTTGAAGGGCAAGGTCGCGCTCGTCACGGGGGCGTCGAAGGGGATCGGGCGCGGCATCGCGGCCGAGCTCGTCGCGGAGGGCGCGCGCGTCGCGATCTCCTCGCACTCGCGCGAGCGCGTCGAGGCGACGGCGGCCGAGCTCGGCGCGACCGCGTACGTGCACGACACGTCCGACCTCGACCACGCGGCGATCCTCGTGGCCGAGGTGACCGAGGCGCTCGGCCCCATCGACGTCCTGGTGTGCAACACCGGCGGGCCGC
The DNA here is from genome assembly GCA_963816845.1 of uncultured Actinomycetes bacterium. Lineage (GTDB taxonomy): Bacteria > Actinomycetota > Thermoleophilia > Solirubrobacterales > Solirubrobacteraceae > JAOPZW01. Next base: position 11,167 of record CAWFMR010000050.1, read on the forward strand.
CCGGCGGGCCCGACGCGCTCGGCTTCACGCGGGAGCAATGGCAGGCGGCCTACACGTCGCTCGTCCTCGGCCCGATGGCGCTCGTCGAGGCGGTCGTCCCGGGCATGCGCGAGCGCGGCTTCGGCCGCGTGGTCAACGTCGCGGGCACCGGCGTGCGCGAGGCGATCCCGAACCTGATGCTCTCCAACGCCCACCGCATCTCGATGCTCAACGCCTTCAAGACCATCGCCCGCCAGGTCGCGGCCGACGGCGTGACCCTCAACACGGTCCTCCCCGGCCGCATCGACACCGACCGCCTGCTCGAGCTCCTCGGCTCGCGCGAGGCCGCCCAGGCGCTGGCGGAGGAGGAGGTCCCCGCCGGCCGGTTGGGCACCGTCGAGGAGTTCGCGGCCATCGCCGTGCTGCTCTGCTCGGCCCGCGCGAGCTACGTCACGGGCGAGACGGTGGCGGTCGACGGCGGGCTGCTGCGGTCGGTGTTCTGAGCCGCCGCCGCGAGCGGCGAAGTACCCCCAGGGAGAGTCGAACTCCCGCTACGTGCGTGAAAGGCACGCGTGCTAACCACTACACCATGGGGGCGGGTCCAGCGCAGTCTAGAGGCCGTTTTCCGTCCGATCTCCGTTGCGAACATGTGTTCGTGCGAAGGAAGGACGAGGCTCGCAGAGAGGCACAGCGGCTACGCAGCGAGCTCGGCTGGTCCCTCGCCCGTATCGCGCGCGAGCTCGGGGTCGCGAAGTCGTCGGTGAGCGTCTGGGTGCGAGGACTGGAGCCGCCGCGTGCGCCAGCCCGGCGCCGCGACCGCGGGACGCCATCCCGACGAGACGGCTGCGCGTGTGGAAGTCCGGGCAGCTGCGGCGCTGCGGCCGTTGCCAGCATCACCTCCCCGTCGAATGCTTCAATCGGCATGGCGACGGTCTGCAGTGGTGGTGCCGATCCTGCTTCGCCGCCTATTTCCGCGATCGAGGCGACACACACCGGCGACAGTCGTATGCCGCCAAGCTGGCGCGACAGCGAGCCCTGAGGGCACAGGTGCTCGACCATCTCCGTCACCACCCGTGCGTTGACTGCGGCGAGGCCGATCCGGTCGTCCTCGAGTTCGACCACCTCGAGGAGAAGACCGCGAGCATCTCCGTGCTGATGTCCCAGACGGCGACGAGCAAGGCCGTCGAGGCCGAGATCAGACGCTGCGAGGTCGTGTGCACCAACTGCCACCGGCGGCGGACCGCGACGCGGGCCGGTTGGCGTCGCGCCTCGGCTCCAGGCCGGTGGCTCGGCCCTACCCGTCCTGGACCGTCGAACGGAACCTCGCGCACGTCTACGAGGTCCTCCGGCGCAGCGCGTGCGCCGACTGCGGTGAGCGCGATCCGCTGGTGCTCGAGTTCGATCACATCGGTCTCAAGCGCGATGCCGTCACGCGCTTGGCGTGGTACGGCTGCAGCGTCGCGACCATCGACACCGAGATCGCCAAATGCGACATCCGCTGCGCGAACTGCCACCGGCGCGCGACCGCGAGGCGCGGCGGTCATTTCCGGTTCCGCGTCCTAAGCTCTGCGGCGCCCCCGTAGCTCAGTTGGTCTAGAGCAAGCGGCTTTTAACCGCAAGGTCGAGAGTTCGAATCTCTCCGGGGGCACTACGCCTCCGCAGTCGCCAGCGCCACCGCCGCCTCCGGGTTGCGCGCGCGGACGCGGCCGAGGGCGAGGGCCATGAGGCCGGCGGCGGTCGCCGGGATGGCCATGAGGACCCACGCGGTGTGGAAGGTCGCGACGGCGTCCTCGGGGCGCGGGGTGCCGATGACGGCGACGAGGACGGCGATGCCGAGCACCGCGCCGATCTGGCGCGAGGTGGCGGAGATGGCGCTGCCGGTCGCGAAGCGCGAGGGTGGAAGCTCGGCGACGGCGGCGCTGCCCCAGGCCGCGAAGCTCAGGCCGACGCCCATGCCGGTGAGGAGCGTCGCGGGCAGGAACTCGCTGGCGTAGTGCGGCGTCGCGCCGGTGCCGGTGGCGAAGACGAGGCAGCCCGCGGCGAAGAGCAGCCCGCCGGGGAGGGCGACCACGCGCTGGCCGTAGCGGTCGGCGAGGCGCCCGCCGGCGGTGGCCGACAGGGCGGCCATGAGCGGGCCCGGCGTGACGGCGATGCCGGCGCGCAGGACCGACCAGCCCCACACGCTCGTGAGGAAGAGGATGTTGGCCAGGAGCACCGCGTAGAAGCCGAGTGCGAAGAGGAAGACGCCCGCGTTGGCCACCGCGAAGGAGCGCACGCGCAGCAGCCCCAGCTCGATCACCGGCGCGGGATGGCGCGCCGAGCGCGCGACGAAGGCGGTGAGCACGAGCGCCGAGGCGACGAGCGAGGCGACCACGGGCGCGCTGCCCCAGCCCCAGTCCTGGCCCTTCACGATGCCCAGCGAGAGCAGGCCGACGCCGGCGACGAGCAGCACGATGCCGAGGATGTCCGTGAGCGGCCCCGGATTGGGGTCGCGGCTCTCGCGCAGCAGCCGCCGCGCCGGGATCAGCGCCGGCAGGCCGATGGCGAGGTTGACGAAGAAGACCGAGCGCCAGCTCGTCGCCGCGACGAGGACGCCGCCGAGGGCTGGTCCGGTGGCCGCCGCGATGCCGCCGGCCGCACCCCAGAGCGCCGTCGCCGTCGCGCGCTGCTCGAGCGGGAACTCGGGCAGCAGCAGCGCCAGCGAGGTCGGGACGAGGATCGCCGCGCCCGCGGCCTGCACGACGCGCGCGGCCACCAGCACCTCGACCGACGGCGCCAGCCCGCAGACGGCCGAGGCGGCGAGGAAGGTCGAGACGCCGACGAAGAACATCCGCCGGCGGCCGAGGCGGTCCGACAGCCGGCCCGCCGGCACGAGCAGGGCGGCGAAGACGATGTTGTAGGCGTTGAGGATCCACGACAGCCCGGCGAGCGACGTGCCGGGGAACGACGCCTCGATGTCCGGGAACGCGATGTTGACGATGGTCACGTCGAGGAAGCCCATGAAGACCGCGACCGACGTGACGAGCAGCACCTTCCACCGTTGCTTCATGCAACCGACCCTACCGTCATCCGTTGCGTGACGCAACTCGATGGGGCTACACTGGTCGCGTCGGCCGGTTGAGGGACCGGCCGCGAGGAGAGGGACCCAAGCCATGCTGCCCCGTACCTACGAAGACCAGAACTGCTCGATCGCCCGCGCCCTCGAGGTGCTCGGCGACCGCTGGACGATCCTCGTCATGCGCGAGGCGTTCATGCGCGTGCGCCGCTTCGACGACTTCCAGCGCAACCTCGGCGTCGCGCGCAACGTCCTCACCGACCGCCTCGGCCGCCTCGTCGACGAGGGCATCCTCGACGCGCGTGCCCTACCAGGACCGCCCCGCGCGCTTCGAGTACCGCCTGACCGAGAAGGGCCTCGACCTGTGGCCGATCATGATGGCCCTGCTGCAGTGGGGCGATCGCCACTACCCGGCCGAGACGGGGCGCCCGCGCGTCGTCCGCCATCGCGAGTGCGGCGGCGAGGTCACGCGCCACCTGACGTGCGCGAAGTGCGGCGCCGAGCTCGGCCCGCGCGACGTCGTCGCCGAGCCGGGCCCGGGCGCGCTCGCGGCGGCCTAGCGCCCGGCCGCGCGCAGGACCATCGCCGAGGTCAGCTCGACTGCCCGCGCCCGGCTGACGCCGCCCTCGCGCGCCAGGGAGCGCCATGTCGCGAAGTCGACCGCGTGGCGCGCCGCGGCCGCGACCACCGCGCGCCGCTGGCCGCGCGCGCCCCACCCCGCGGCGAGAGCGCGCGCGGCGTCCTCGACGAAGGCGCGGAACCCCGCGAGGGCGGGCTCGACGCCGGGGACCAGCGCGGCGTCGCGCAGCACGTTCGCGAGCATCGCGTCGGTGCGCTCGTAGTAGGCGTAGATCTCGTCGAGGCCGTGGGCGAGCCGCTGCTCAGGGTCGGCGATCGCGCGCCACGCGTCGGGATCCGGCCACGGGTGGCCGGCGAAGTAATGCCCCGAGCAGGCGGCGAAGAGGTCGTCCTCGGTCGGGAAGTGACGGTAGACGGTGTGGCGCTGGACGCCCGCGCGCTCGGCGACCGCGCTGATGGTCGTTCGCGCCGGGCCGACGCTGCCGTGCAGGTCGACGGCGGCGTCGGTGATGCGCTGCCGGGTGGCGGCCATCGTCTCGGCGCGACGGCGCAGCTCGTACGGCCGCTTGCTCTTCTGTGTTTCAGGACACATCGCTGTGCAGTGATATTGACAGACCGGTCGGCCGAGCCTACTCTGCCCGCTCCCTATTCACTGCACAGCGTCGTACTATGAAAGGAAGATCGCCGATGCTGACCGTCTCAACCCCCGAGCTGGACCTGACCGAGGTGTGGCTCGACAGCGACCCCGATCGCAACCGCCTGCGGGTGACGTTCCCCATCAACCGCTGGGCGGGCGCACGCGACACCGCCGTCGTCTACTTCGAGATCCAGCCGGGCGAGCGGCTCGCCACCCACACCGACAGCGCCGAGGAGATCCTCTACATCGTCGCGGGCGAGGCCGAGGCCCACGTCGGCGAGGAGCGCGGGCGCGTCCGCGCGGGCGACCTCGCGGTCATCCCCGAGATGGTGCCCCACGGCCTCGCGAACGTCGGCGACGAGCCCGTGAAGGTCGTGGGCTTCTTCTGCCGGGCCGAGATCATCTCGACGTTCGGCGAGCCGGTGCAGCCCGTCGGGCAGGCCGTCCTCAACCAGGGCGCGCCCGTCGCGGTGTAGCGCCCTGGCCGTCGTCGGCCGCGGTGTGGAGCGGCCGACGACGAGCGAGGGCTAGCTGCGCTTGGCCGTGCCGGCGCTCGAGGACTTCGCGCGGGCGGCGGGCTTGGCCTTCGACCGCCGGGCTCGGTTAGGCGCTGTGCGGCCGGCGCTCGAGGACTTCGCGGCGCGGCGGGCTTGGCCTTCGACCGCCCGGCCGGCTTGGGCTTGGCGCGCGACGCGGGCTTGCTCGCCGCGCGCGACGTCGTGGCCCTGGACCGCGAGGTCGTCGCCTTCGCGCGCGAGGTCGTGGACTTCGCGCGTGTCGTGGCGCGCGGCCTGGACGCGGTGCGTCGCGCCGCCGGGGCCGCGCCGATCTCCGACACCGGGACCTCGTCGTGGACGACGTCCAGCGCGAGCTGGTCGATGATGGCGACGAGGAAGTCGGCCATCTTCTTCTCCTCGCGACCGATGTCGCGCGCGAGCTTGGCCGTCTCCTTGTCACCGACCGCCTTGGCCAGCGCCTCGATGGCGCGGTAGGTGGCGATCTCCTCGGCCTCGTCCTGGTACTCCGTGCGGGCGTTCTTGAGCATGCGCTCCTGCTGGCCGGTGCCGCGCACCGCGTGCAGCGGACCCTGGGCCACGGCGGCCGCGCGCTGCACGGCGGCCTTCGCGCCGGTCGCGCCCTTGACCACGGCCTCGGGGCCGGGCAGCGACACCGTCTCGGCCTCGCCGCCGAGCGCCTTGATGCGGCGTGCCACCAGCCGCGCGTGGGCCTTGGTCTCCTTGAGGTGCTCGCGCAGCCGCTTCTTGTAGTCGGCGCGCGGGGTCATCGCGATGTGGGCCTGGAGGGCGATCTCGAGCCGTCGCTCGGTCGCGTATGCGTCGTTGAGGTATTGCACGACCTTCTCGTCGCGCTTGGTCATCTCTTTCGTGGGCATGACCCCCGGCCTACCCCATTGGGCTCAGGTGATTCACCGTCTGGAGGAGAGACGGACGAGGAGCAGCTCGATCGAACGCTCGAGCTGCTCGATCGAGGCGTCCTCGACGCGGCGCACGCCGCACGAGCGGTTCAGCCAGCGGTTGATCTCGGCGTGGCTGCCGCCCTGGCTGCGGCGCAGGTCGGCCACCAGCCGGTGGCGCTTGTCGCGCAGCAGGGCGCGGCGCTCGAAGGCGGGCATCGTCGCCTCGTCGGGCTCGTCGACCGCTGACGGGAACGACGGCGACGGCGACGGCGCGGGACCGCCGGCGAACAGCGCGAGCTGGGGCGCGACGTCGGCCGCCACCGGGACGAAGGCCTCCACCTCGCCACGCTCGCTCTCGCGCCGCGCGTCGACCTCGTCGAGCGCGCCGTCGTCCTCCTCGCCCGGCGGGCGCAGGACGTGGCGCAGCTCGCGCTCGACCTCGGCGGCGTGCGCGCGCAGGCTCGGGTCCGCGGGCAGGAAGAGCCAGCTGCGGTCGAGCGGGCGCCCGGGGAGCGTGCGCACGAAGCGCCCCACGATCTGGCGGAAGACGAGCGGCGTCTTGGCCGCCGTCGCGTAGACGCCGACGCGCAGGCGCGGGATGTCGACGCCCTCGCTGACCATGTTGACCGCCACGAGCCAGCGGTCGGTCGAGCGCGTGAAGGCCTGGAGCTTCTCGGCCGCGCGCGCCTCGGTGTGCAGGACGACGGTCGGCTTGTGACCCGTCGTCTCGCGCAGCACGCGCGCCACCGCGCGCGCGTGCTCGCCGTCGGCGGCCACGACGAGCCCGCCCGCGTCGCGGTGGCCGCCGGCGCGGACCTCCTCCAGGCGCTCGTGCGCCGCCGCGAGGATGCGCGGCAGGCCGTCGGCCAGCTCGAGGGAGATCGCGGTGCGATAGCGCCGGCCCGCCTCGCGCGCGGTGACCGCGTCGGCGAACGACGACTCGACGAGGTCCTCGCCGCTGCGCCACTGCAGGACGCCGTCGTAGGGCACGAAGGTGACCGGGCGGCAGATCCCGTCGCGGACCGCGTCGGCGTAGCTGTAGGAGACGTCGGGCGTCGCGACGCCGTCGTCGTAGCGCACGCCGGGGATCGGGCACTGGTCGGAGCGGAAGGGCGTGCCCGAGAGCAGCAGCCACCGCGACGTGGCCCCGAAGGCGCGCGCGAAGCCCTGGCCCCAGGCGAGCTCCTCGCCGAGGTGATGGGCCTCGTCGGCGATGACGAGCGTCGCGCCGCCGCACTGCCCCGCCCAGCGCTCGGCCACGCTCGCCACCCGCGCGTAGGTCACGGCGACGCCGTCGAAGTCGCGCGGCGGGCGCAGCTCGCTCGCGTCGGGCGCGAGGTGCACCCCCAGCCGCGCGGCGGCGCGCGCCCACTGGCGCGTGAGCGGCGTCGTCGGGCAGACGACCGCCACCCGGCGCACGACGCCGGCCTTCAGCAGCGCCCGCGCGTGCTCCAGCGCCGGCCGCGTCTTGCCCGCGCCGGGCGCGGCGGCGACGAGGAACGGCCCGTCGCCCCATGAGCGCATTGCCACGAGCGCGCGCTCCTGCCATGCCCGCAGAGACGTCGCGGGCTGGCGGCTGGACCGGGGCACGGACGCGGCATGGTGCAAGCCGCGCCGGACGGACCCGGTCAGGCGGTCACGTTGAGGAAGGGCTCGACGCGCCAGCTCGTCACGAGGCCCGCCGGCTGGTAGGGGTCCTCGGCCACGAACTCCTCGGCGGCGGCCCGCGCCTTGTCGGGGTCCTCCTCGCGCAGGACGATGAGGCCCGCGTGCGGCGGGTCGCCCACCCCGCCCGCCATGGCGATGCGGCCCTCGTCGTGCCAGCGCTTGATGAGGCCGAGGTGGCCCTCGCGGTGCGGCGCGCGCCGCTCGACGACGTCCTCGACGTACTCGTAGAACAGGATGTGCAGCTTCTCGGGCATGGCGTCAGCCTCCAATGAACGCGTCGGCTTCGATCTCCACCATCATGCGCGGGTCCAGCAGCGCGCTGACCTCGAGCATGGCGGTGACGGGACGGATGTCGGCGAAGACCTCGCCGTGGGCGCGCCCGACCGCCTCCCACTGCGCGATGTCGGTGACGAACATGCGCGTGCGCACGACGTCCTGCAGGCGCGCGCCGACCTGGGCGAGCGCCGCCTCGACGTTGGCGAGCGCCTGCTGGGCCTGGACGTAGGGGTCGCCCGGGCCGGCGATGGCGCCGTCCTCGGTGGTCGCCGTGCAGCCGGCGACCCACACGTGCGACCCCGCGCGCACCACCCGGCTGTAGCCCACGATCGGCTCCCACTCGACGCCCGATCCGTGGCGCTCGACGGTCAATGGCGGAAGTGGCGCTGGCCGGTGACGACCATCGTCACCCCGGCCGCGTCGGCGGCGGCGATGACCTCGTCGTCGCGCTTGGAGCCGCCGGGCTGCACGATCGCCGTCACCCCGGCCTCGATGGCCAGCGCGGGGCCGTCGGCGAAGGGGAAGAAGGCGTCGGAGGCCATCGCCGCGCCGCTGAGGTCGTCCAGGGGCGACTTCTCGACGGCGAGGCGGACCGCGTCGACGCGGCTCATCTGCCCCGCGCCGATGCCGACGGTCGCGCTGTCGCGGGCGAGCACGATCGCGTTGGACTTCACGTGTCGGCAGACCTGCCAGGCGAAGAGCAGGTCGCGCCACTCGTCCTCGGTCGGCGGGCGGCCGGTGACGACCTCCATGCCCGTGCGCTCGGCGTCGCCCTGATCGCGATCCTGCACGAGCAGCCCGCCGGTGACCTGGCGGATGTCCTTCTCGCCGAGCAGCGGCAGGCGGCGCTCGCGGTCCTCGAGGATGCGCAGGTTGGGCTTGGCGGCCAGCACCTCGAGCGCGCCGTCGTCGAAGCCGGGCGCGAAGAGCACCTCGACGAACTGCTCGGCGATCGCGCCGGCCGTCTCGCGGTCGATGCGGCGGTTGAGCACGACGACGCCGCCGTAGGCGCTCAGCGGATCGGACGCGAACGCGCGCCGGTAGGCCTCCAGGGCGCCCGACCCGGTCGCGACGCCGCACGGGTTGTTGTGCTTGACGATCGCGCAGGCGGGGGCGTCGAAGTCGCGCACGACGGCGCGCGCCGCGTCGAGGTCGAGGATGTTGTTGAACCCGACCGACTTGCCGCCGTGCTGCTGCACCTGGCTGAGCACGTGCGCGCGGGAGCCCACCTGCGAGTAGAAGGCCGCGCGCTGATGCGGGTTCTCGCCGTAGGGCAGGTCGACGACCTTCTCGTAGGCCCGCACGTGCAGCGCCGGGAAGTCCTCGCCCTTCTCGGTGAACCACCGGCTGATGGCGATGTCGTAGCGCGCGGTGTAGGAGAACGCCTCCGACGCCAGCGCCTCGCGCGTGGCCATGCTCAGCGTGCCGTCGGCCTCGCGCAGCTCGTCGAGGACCGCGTCGTAGCTCTCGGGGTGCACGACGACGGCGCAGAAGGCGTGGTTCTTGGCCGCGGCGCGGATCATCGTCGGCCCGCCGATGTCGATGTTCTCGATGACCTCGGCCTCGTCGGTCCCCAGGCGCGCCGCGGTGCGCTCGAAGGGATAGAGGTTGACGACGACGAGGTCGACGTACTCGATGTCGTGCTCGGTGGCGGCGCGCACGTGCTCGGGGTTGTCGCGCACCGCGAGCAGGCCGGCGTAGAGCTTGGGATGCAGGGTCTTGACGCGGCCGTCCATGATCTCCGGGAAGCCGGTGAGATCGTCGATGGTCCGCACGGCGACGCCGGCGCTCTCGAGCTCCTGCGCGGTGCCGCCCGTGGAGACGACCTCGACGCCCAGCTCGGCGAGGCCGCTCGCGAAGTCGACGATCCCGCGCTTGTCGGAGACGGACAGCAGGGCGCGGCGGATCCGGACTGCTCCCGGTTCCGTGAGTGGCTCCCGCGCCCCGGTGGAGGAGTGCTCGGCGATGCGCGGAGCATAGGGGAGGCGCGAGTGTCAGAGCGCCCTCGCGAGGGAACACCGGACGCTACGCCGCGAATCCGCACAGGAGATCTGAGCATGGAGCAACGCACGACGACCGACCCTGAACGCGAGCTCGAGCGCACGGGCGACGAGCTCGAGGAGCGCATCGACGACCTCGACGACCGCATCGGCGACGCCCGCCAGGAGGCGAAGGCGCGCCGCGAGGAGTCCAACCCCGGGGAGGACGCCGCGGGCGACTGGGCGGACACCGACGACGACGCCGGCGGGCGAGGACGCCGAAGGCTTCGACGACCCCGAGGCCGACGAGGACGAGGAGGAGGACTAGGAGCCCGGCTCCTCGTCCACCAGCACGCGGCGGGGGTGGCCGGGGTCGCGGCGCAGCCGCCCCGCCGCCATCAGGGCGACCGCCCGCGGGCAGCAGCTCGTGCTCGATCGGGCGCAGGCTCGCGTGGACCGCCGGCGGATCGCGTGCGTCGGGCAGCTCGACCGCGCGCTGGAGCACGATCGGGCCCGGTGTCGACCCCCTCGTCGACGAGGTGGACCGTCACACCGAAGACCTTCACGCCGTGCTCGACGGCCTGCTCGATCGCGCGCACGCCCGGGAAGGCGGGCAGCAGCGAGGGATGGACGTTGAGGATCCGGTCGGGGAAGCGCGCCACGAACCCCGCGTCGAGGATCGCCATGTAGCCGGCGAGGACCACGAGCTCGACGCCCTGCTCGACCAGCCAGTCGCCCATGGCGGCGTCGCGCGCGGCGCGCGCCCCGAACTCCGAGCGCAGGAAGACCCGCGACGGCACCCCCGCCGCCTGCGCGCGCTCGAGCGCGCGCGCCGAGGGCTGATCGCAGGCCACGGCGACGACCTCGATCTCGCGGCCGTGGACGCTGTCGAGCAGCGCCTGGAGGTTCGTGCCCTCGCCCGAGGCGAGGACGCCGACCTTCATCACGCGGCCTGCCCCAGCCTCAGCTTCGGGTAGGCGCCGCCGGTGGAGACCAGGCGCCCCTCGTCGAGCAGCTCGTCCACGCGCGCCAGCACCTCGTCCGCGCGCAGATGGGCGAACGTCCCGTAGGCGGGCAGCCCGTCATAGGCGTTCTTGCGCACGACCTGCGAGCGCCCGCCGCGCAGGATCTCGACCGTCCGCGTGCGCCCGACCGACGGCTCGGCGCCGGTGACCACGTCGACGATCGCCGCATCGAGATCGCCCGCCGGAGGGCCCCCGGCGACGGCCCGGGGCGCGGGCGCGCGCGGGAACGAGCTCGGGCGCGCAGACGTCGCAGCACGGGACCTCGGCGTGCGGCTGGGCGCGATCGCCGAAGTGGCGCAGGATCGCCGCGCGGCGGCACTCGGAGCCCTCGACGAAGGCCCACACCGCGCGGTACTGGCGCCAGCGGGCGCGCTGCGCATCCCCGGCCGACGACCGGCACGTCGCCCGCGCCCGTCCGTCGAAGGGGCCGAGCACGCGCCCGCGCAGCCGATCGATCGGGGCCGGCGCCGGACGCACGACGCCCGCCCGCGCGAGATGGCCGACGATGGCGCGCACGCGCTCGGGCTCCGGATCGCCGGCGGCCGACACCGGAAGGTCGTAGCGGCCGTCGACCGCGGCGCGCAGCAGCGTGCCGGCCACCGCCTCGAGCGCCGCGTCGTCGACCTCGGCGCGCTGGATGAAGAAGACGTGCAGACCCTTGTCGCGACTCTCGGCGAAGAGCAGCGCGCGCGATGGGAGCCCGTCGCGGCCCGCGCGCCCGGCCTCCTGGTAGTAGGCCTCGACCGACCCCGGCACCGTGGCGTGCGCGACGGTGCGCACGTCGGACTTGTCGACGCCCATGCCGAACGCGTTGGTGGCCACCACGACCTCGACCTCGCCGTCCATGAAGCGCCGCTGGGCGTCGGAGCGCTCCTGGCGCCCGAGGCCGGCGTGGTAGGCCAGCACCTCGGTCCCCAGCGCGCCCTCCAGCGCGCCGGCCAGGTCCTCGGTCTCCGCGCGCGTGCCCGCGTAGACGATGGCCGGGCGCGCCCCGTCGTCCGCCAGCGCGCCGGCGATCCGCGCGCGCTTGTCGGCCGCGCCGCGGCACGGCACCACGGCGAAGGACAGGTTCGGGCGATCGAAGCCGGTGGTGACCCGCACCGGGTCGCGCAGCCCCAGGCGCGCGACGATGTCCGCCGCGACCTGCGGCGTCGCCGTGGCGGTCGAGGCCACGAGCGCCTGCGCGCCCAGCCAGCGCGCCGCGTCGGCGAGGCGGAAGTAGTCCGGGCGGAAGTCGTGGCCCCATTGCGAGACGCAGTGCGCCTCGTCGACGACGAACAGCCCCACGTGCGCCGCTCGCAGCGCCTCGGCGAAGCCCGGCGACGAGAAGCGCTCGGGCGCGATGTAGAGCAGGCGCACCTCGCCGGCGGCGGCGCGCTCCAGCGCGGCGCGGTTGGCCGCCGGCGTCCTGCTGGGCGTTGACCACGGCGGCGCGCCCCGGGGCCACGCGCTCGAGCCCCTCGACCTGGTCCTGCATCAGGGACACGAGCGGCGAGACGACCACCGTCAGGTCGTCTCGCATCAGCGCCGGCAGCTGGTAGCACAGCGACTTCCCCGCGCCCGTGGGCATGACGACGAGCACGTCGTGCGCCGGGCCGGGACCCGTCAGCGCCCGCACGGCCTCGGCCTGGCCGGGGCGGAAGGCCTCGAAGCCGAAGAGCGTTCGCAGTGCGGTGTGGGCGGCGTCCATGGCGGGCGCCCGACCATAGCGGCGGCCCCGGCGGGCACCGGCATGGCGCCGCCGGCTGCGCGATGCCTGACGCGAATGGCGGTGCGAAGAGCGGCGCTAGGCCCGCACGAGCGGCAGCTCGAGCGAGAACTTCCCGCCCGCCTCGTCGCTGCCGGCCAGCGGGTAGTCGCCCGTGAAGCAGGCGTCGCAGTGGCTCTCGCGCTCGCCGCGCACGGCCTCGTAGACCCCCGCCAGCGACAGGTAGGCCAGCGAGTCGGCGCCCAGCTCGGCGGCGACCTCGGCCTCCGTGCGCTCGTGGGCGATCATCTCCTCGCGCGTCGACATGTCGATGCCGTAGTGGCAGGGGTTGCGGATCGGCGGCGCCGAGATCCGCATGTGGACCTCGGCGGCGCCCGCGTCGCGCAGCATCTGCACGATCTGGCGCGTGGTGTTGCCGCGCACGATCGAGTCGTCGACGACCACGAGGCGGCGGCCGCCCACGATCTCGGGCAGCGGGTTGAACTTCAGCCGCAGGCCGTGCTTGCGCAGCTCCTGGCCGGGCTGGATGAAGGTCCGCGCCACGTAGCGGTTCTTGATGATCCCGTCGTCCTGGGGCAGGCCGGCCGCACGCGCGAACCCGCGGGCGGCGGGGTTGCCGGAGTCGGGCACCGCGATGACGAGGTCGGCCGTCGGCGCCGGCGCCTCGCGCGCCAGGATCTCCCCCATCCGCCCGCGCGCGGCCTGCAGGACGTCGCCGCCCATGCGCGAGTCCGGGCGGGCGAAGTAGATGTACTCGAAGATGCAGAACGCCTCGCGCGCGCCCTCGACGACCTGGCGGGTGCGGATGCCGTCCTCGCCGATCGAGATGAGCTCGCCGGGGGCGACGTCGCGCAGCCGCTGGGCGCCGATGATGTCGAAGGCGCACGTCTCGGAGGCGACGCAGTAGCGGTCGCCGATCATGCCCAGCACCAGCGGGCGCACCCCGGCGGGATCGCGGAAGGCGTAGATGCGCTTCTTGGTCATGACCACCGTCGAGAAGGCGCCGTGCAGGCGCGGCATGACGTCGGCGATCGCGTCCTCGATGTCGTCGGACGGGTGCGTGGCCAGCAGCGCGGCGATGATCTCGGAGTCCGACGTCGAGCTGAAGGTGACCTCGCGCTCGCGCAGCTCGGCGTGGAGCTCGACGGCGTTGATGAGGTTGCCGTTGTGGGCGAGCGCGAGCTCGCGGCGGTTGCCGCCCGCGCCGTCGCTGCGGTGGACGGGCTGGGAGTTCTCCCACTCGTTGGAGCCGGTGGTCGAGTAGCGGACGTGGCCGATCGCGAGGTCGCCGCCCAGCGCCCGCAGGTCGTGCTCCTTGAACACCTGCGAGACGAGGCCGAGCGCGCGCTGGGTGATGATGTAGCCGCCGTGATCGGCGGCCGCGATCCCCGCGGACTCCTGCCCACGATGCTGTAGCGCGTACAGCGCGAAGTAGGCGAGACGCGAGACGTCGTGCTCGGGACCGTAGATCCCGAACACCCCGCACTCGTCCCGCGGTCCGTCGCGCTCGTCGAGGGGTGGCTGGGCCACGGCGCTGAGCGTAGCAGTGGGGTCGGGCGTGGCTACGCGGCCGCGGGCGCGGCCTCGTCGAGGCCGACGCGCGCGTGCAGGCGGCGCAGCACGCGCGGGCTCCACCAGTTCGCGATCGCCCAGCAGCGCCATGAGGCTCGGCACCAGCAGGGCCCGCACGACGAACGCGTCGACGAGGACGGCGACGACGGCGCCGAAGCCGATCTCCTTGAGGAAGACGATCTGCGACGTGGCGAAGGCGCCCATCGCGACGGCGAGCAGGACCGCGGCCGCCGAGACCAGCCGGCCGGTCGCGCCGATGCCCGTCGTGATCGCCCGACGGCTGCGAGAGCGCCGCGGTCGTGCGCCTCCTTGATCCGCCCGAGGACGAACACGCCGTAGTCGGTCGAGATCGCGAAGGCGATCGCCGCGAGCACGAGGAAGTCGGCCTCCTCGATCCCGCCCTGGCTCGTGTAGCCGAGCAGGGACTCGAAGCGGCCGTCCTGGAAGACGAGCACGAGCACGCCGGTCGTGACGCCGAGCGTCAGGAAGCTCATGACGCAGCGCCTTGATCGGCAGGACGCGCTGCCGGTCATGAACCACAGCAGGACGAGCGTGGTGATGACGAGGAGGGCCAGGGCGATCGGCAGGCCGGCGGCGATCGCGGCGTGGCCGTCGGCGAAGCGGGCCGCGTCGCCGCCGACGTCGACGCGCGAACGGCGGCGACAGGGCGCGGATGTCCTTCACCGCGTTCTGCGCCGTGTCGCCAGCGGCGAGCCCGGGACGACGGCGTCGATCCGCCAGGTCGATGCCGTCGAGGCGCTGGGGGCGGACACCGAGGCGCACGCCGTCGACGCGCGCGATGCTCGCCGCGTAGCGCTCGACGGCGGCGCGCGCGCCGGCGGGCGCGTGGACCGCGATCACGACCGGGTCGGCAGCTCAGCTGCGGGTAGTCGGCGGCCAGCCGGTCGTCGACGACGCGCGCCGAGTGCGAGGTGGGCAGGATCCCGGCGTCGACGCCGGTCCACTGGGCGCGCAGCGTCGGGATCGCCACGAGGATCATGACGACCGCCGTGACCGCCGCGACGGCCCCGGGACGCCGCAGCACGGTGGCCGTGATCCGCGCCCAGCGGGTCTCGGCCGGGTTCGGGACGCCGCCGCGCGGCATGAGCCTCGTGCCCATCCGCGCGAACAGCGCGGGCAGGATGAGCAGCGCGCGACCGAGGCGGCGACCAGGGCGACGACCGCGCCGCCGATGCCGATCGACTTGAGGAACTGCTGCGGGAAGACGACCAGCGAGAGCATCGCCGCGGCCACCGTGAGCGCGCTGAACACGACCGTGCGCCCGGCGGTGGCCATCGCGACCCGGACCGCATCGTGCACGTCGCGCCCCGCGCCGAGCTCCTCGCGGAAGCGCGACACGAGGAACAGCGCGTAGTCGATGGCCAGGCCGAGCCCGAGGCCGAAGATCACGTTCAGCGAGTAGACCGAGAGGCCGTAGAAGCCGTCGATGAGCGCGGATGACCAGGAACGAGCAGACACGACCGCCAGCACGCCCGACCATGAGCGGAAGCGCGGCGGCGCGCGCCCCGCGGAAGAAGAACGAGGGCGAGCAGCGCGAGGAGCGGGAAGGCGAGCAACTCGGCGCGGCCGAGATCGCTGTTGACCTGATCGCCGATCTGCTCGCCGGCGACGGCGGGGCCGCCGAGCGTCACGCCCGGCACGGGCGTCGAGCCGATGCGTCGCGCGGGCGACGACGTCGCCCTCGTCGGCCGATGCCCGCAGCGTCGCGGTGACCAGCGCCGACTGTCCCGTCGCGGCGACGAGCGCGCGGCCGCCCGGCGTCGGCCGGCGTGCGCACGACCGCGACGCCCGGAACGCCGTCGCAGCACCTGCGCGACCTGCAGCGACGCGCTCGCGCGCCTCGGCGCCGCGGCCGCGCCGCCCGGCGTGTCGACCACGGCGATGACCCCGGGTGGGCGTCGAGGCCGCTCGGCCTGCTGGATCGCCTCGCGTGCGGCGACCGACGACGAGCCGGGATCCTCGAACCCGTTGGCCGAGTCGAGCTGCCCGGCCACCGGCCGCCGAGGACGGCGGCGACCACGAAGGTGACGAACGCTCCGATGAGGATCCTGCGTGGCCGTCGGATGCCGCGCTCTGCGAGGGCGCTGAGCATGTCGTGAGCTCCTTGCTGGACGGGTGGGCGGACGCCTCTGGAAGCTAGCGCGCGGCGCCGCGCGCGCGTCGTCGGCCTGCGCGACGAACTTCGCCGCTGCTCCCGCGGCAGTACGCGCGTGCCGCGACGTACTCCTCTGGCAGTACGTCGCACGTCCTCCTCTGGCGGACGACGACGGCGCGCCGCCGGCCGGTACCGTGACCGTGCGATGAGCGCGTGTCCTGAGAGCCGCCGACACGCGCGAGCTGCCGCTCGTGCTCGTGCTCATCGCCGCGGCGCTCGCCGAAGGCCACTGGAGCGCCGACGTCCGAGGGCCTGTCGCCGCTCGGCGTCCTCGCCGCGCGTCGCGCATCGCCGTGCCGCTGCTGTGGCGCCACCGCGCGCCGCAGGTCGTGCTCGCGCTCGTCGTCGCCGGCGTCTTCGCCTGCATGGCCACGCTGAAGCCGGGTTGGACCGTCGTCGCCGTCTCGGCCGTCGCGATCTACAGCGTCGCCCTCTACGGCGATCGCGTGCGCACGCTGCTGACCGCCGGATGCGTCCTCGCCGTCACCGTCGCGGTCATGACCCTGTTCTCCGATCGCGGGCCTGCTCAGCTACGACGCCCTGACCCGCCTCGGCATCCTCCTCATCGCCCTGGTCCTCGGCGACGCGGTGCGCAGTCGCCGCACATCGAGCGGGCCGCGGCCGCAGCGCGAGGCCGAGCGCGAGCGCCGCGCCCGCGACGAGTCCGAGCGCCGCCTCGCCGACGAGCGCCTGCGCATCGCCCGGGAGGTCCACGACGTCGTGGCCCACGCGATGGTCGCCATCAACGTCCAGGCCGGCGTCGCCGCCCACGTCCTGCACAAGCGCCCGGGCCAGGCCGAGACCGCGCTGACCGAGATCAAGCGCGTCTCGGGCGCGGCGCTCGACGACCTGCGCGCCACCCTCGGCCTGCTGCGCGACGAGGACGCCGCCGCGCCCGTGCAGCCGACGCGCGTGCTGTCCGGGGTGCCCGAGCTCGCCGCGCCGCTGCGCGCGGCCGGGGTGCGCGTCGACGTCGACCTCGACGGCCCCGAGGAGCGCGTGACCTCGCCGGTCGGCGCCGCCGCCTATCGCATCGTGCAGGAGGCGCTGACCAACGTCCTGCGCCACGCCGACGCCTCGTCGGCGGCGGTGCGCGTGGCCATCGGCGCGCACCGAGCGTCGAGATCGACGTCCGCAACGACAGCGTCGCCCCGTCGGCCGACCGGACCGGCCAACGGCGCCGGCAACGGGCTGCGCGGCATGGCCGAGCGCGCCGAGGCGCTCGGCGGGCGCGTCGAGGCCGGCCGGCTCCCGGACGGCGGCTGGCAGGTGCACGCCGTCCTGCCGCTGCTCGTGATGATCTCCGTCCTCATCGCCGACGACCAGGCGCTCGTGCGCGCCGGCTTCGCGGCGCTGGTCGAGGCCGAGGACGACCTCGAGGTCTGCGGCGAGGCGTCCGACGGCGAGGAGGCGGTGCGGCTCGCGCGCTCGCTCGCGCCCGACATCGTGCTCATGGACGTCCGCATGCCGCGGATGGACGGGCTCGAGGCGACCGCGGCGATCACCTCCGACGAGCGCCTGTCCGAGACGCAGCGTCGTCGTCCTGACCACGTTCGAGCTCGACGAGTACGTGTTCGGCGCGCTGCGCGCCGGCGCCAGCGGGTTCCTGCTGAAGGACCTCGAGGCGCCCGACCTGCTCGCCGCGATCCGCGTGGTCGCCGAGGGCGACGCGCTGCTGGCCCCGCGCGTGACGCGGCGCCTGATCGAGGCCTTCGCGCGCTCGCCCGAGCGAACGCTCGTGTCGCCGCCGGCCCTCGACGAGCTCACCGCGCGCGAGCGCGAGGTGCTCGCGCTCGTCGGCGCCGGCCTCAGCAACGGCGAGATCGCCGACCAGCTCGTCGTCTCGCCGCTCACCGCGAAGACCCACGTCTCGCGGCTGCTCATGAAGCTCGGCGCGCGCGACCGCGCCCAGCTCGTGGTGGTCGCCTACGAGAGCGGGCTCGTGGTGCCGGGCGGCCTGGCGTAGCAGATCGCCTTAGTGACATCGCGCACACCGCGGAAGGCGCCGAGCCGCCGCGCGCGTCCTCTCCTCCCGATAGGGATCTCAACGAGGGAGTTGCATTGACTGCTTCATTTCTCAGGCGCGCCACGCTCGGAGGCGTGGCAGCCGCACTCGTGGCGGCAGGATCGGCAGGCGCAGTGATCGGCCTGCCGTCCGACGGCTCTCAGGTCAACAACGACCCGGCGGCCGGCATCGACCCCAACCAGAACGCCGGGGTCTCGGACGTCGTCGGTGGATCGCTCGTCGCCGGTGGCCCGCGCGTGCCGTGGGCCACCTTCGAGCAGAAGGCCGGCGGCGCCCAGCGCATCTTCGTGCGGGCGTTCAAGAACGGGCAGTGGGTCACTCAGGGCCCATCGCTGAACATCGACCAGAACGTCGAGGCCGAAGCGCCCTCGATCGACTTCGCCGGCGCGGGGCGCACGGTGCCGTGGGACGCGTGGTACGAGCCCAACGCGGCGCTCGGCGGGGAGAACCAGATCTTCGCCAGCCGCTTCGTGGCCGCCAACAACATCTGGCAGCCCGAGGGGCAGGACCGTGGATCGGGCGTCCCGTCGCTGAACATCAACACCGACAAGGAGGCCGAGAACCCGTCGGTCGCCGGCGGGGCCGCCGTGGCGGGCGCCGATCCGGTGCCGTGGGTCGCGTGGGAGGAGCAGGACGGCAACGTCAACAACTCCGGCAACCACGACCAGATCTTCGTCTCCAAGGGCGTCAAGCAGGCTGCTCCGAACGCGCCGTGCGCCGGCTTCAAGCCGTCGGCCAACGCGAGCGTGAGCAACTTCTGCTGGCAGCAGGTCGGCCTGGACCGCCTGGCCAAGGACGGCGGCTCGTCGCCGACCGGCGACCCGACCCTGAACATCGACCCCAGCCGTAACGGCGTCGAGCCCGACATCACGTTCACCGGCCCCAGCGACACCGTGGGCTGGACCGTCTGGTACGAGAAGGACCCGAGCAACATCGGCCTGCGCAACAACGAGCAGGTCTTCGCGGCCAAGATCGTCAAGGACGCGAACGCCGATGGCGGGTTCCACTGGCAGGCCGTGGGCAACGGCACCGCCGGCAAGGTCAACGTCCTCGACACGTCGGGCAAGGGCTTCGGCTCGTGCGCGGAGTCGACCGACGCCGAGGACGCCTGCTCGCTGAACAAGCTGGCGGGCAACGACGCCGAGGATCCGCGCGTCGCGACCGGGACCCTGACGCCGGGTGGCGTCACCGTCCCGTGGGTGACGTGGTCGGAGGACGTCGGCGGCCACCACGCGATCTTCGTGTCGCGTCTGGTGGGCGGCGACCACTTCGAGCTGTTCAACGCCGGCAACCCGGTCTCGGGCCCGAACGAGGATGCGGGCACGCCCGACATCACGTTCTTCGGCAACACGCCGTACGTGTCGTGGACCTCGGGCAGCGCGACCGACAAGCGCGGCTTCGTCGGCCACTTCGACGCCTACGGGCAGTTCGTCTCGGACACGCCGGGCGGCATCCGCCTGACCAACGCGAAGGGCGGCTTCTCGGGTGGTCCCGCGTCGCTGATCGACGCCCGCGTGGCGCTCTCCTCGAGCTGCACCGCGGACCCGTTCACGGCTGACGGCACCACCTGCGCGCCGGCCGCGGTCAACGCCGCGTTCGACACGTTCACGACGGCGGGCACCCCGCAGCGCCTGTTCTCGCAGGCCCTGACCGGCGGCCCGAACTGCGTGCTGTTCTACAAGTGCGACCTGGACATCCATGTCCACCACCACCGGGCGAACATCATCGCGAAGCTGCGCCAGCGCCACTTCGTGGGGATCATCGTCGACAAGGTCGGCAAGCACGGCAGCGTCAAGCGCGTCGGCCGCGTGCCGCTGGGGACCCACCCCCGCAGCACGCTGCGCCTGGCGTGGGACCTGCGCGTCAATGGCAAGCCGCTGAAGGCCGGCCACTACCGCGTCACCCTGCGCGCCCTGGACACGAAGGGCAAGGTCCTCGGCCTCACGAAGCCGTTCGACCTGCGCGTGAAGTAGCGGCCTGACCAACAGGCATCGGCTGTGGCGGCGGGCGTCCTTCGGGGCGCCCGCCGTCGTTCGTGCGTCGCGCGTCGCCTGCGCGCGCGAGCGTCACTGCATCACCGAGGGGAAGGAGTTCGCGGTGGTCGGGGCGCGTGTCGGCGGCGCGTCGGCAGCTCGCGACGGACGATCCGTTCGAGGCCCTCGGCACGCCGCGATGACGCTGCCGACGCGCCCGCCACCGCTCTCCTTCCCTCGATGATGCCGTTCGGGGCGTCGCCAAGCGTTCACGGCCGCGACCGCCGCCCGCGGCATAGGGTTGCCCCATGCCCATGCTCTGCCTCGCCGGGACCTTCCGCATCCTCAGCACGGAGCCCGACGGCGACTCGATCCGCTTCTACCCCGACGACCCCGCTGCCTGGGCGCGCGTCCCCGGGCCCAACGCGGTGCGCACCAACGCGGGCGGCGGCGCGCAGCTGCGCCTCGACGGCATCGACGCGCTCGAGACGCACTACTCGCCCCGCGGCGGCGGGCCGCTGCACCAGCCCATCGACCTCGCCCACCAGGCGCGCGACGAGCTCGTGCGCTGGCTGGGCTTCCGCGGGATCGAGCGCACCGGCGAGACCGTCACCGCCGCGACGCCCGAGGAGCTGCCGGGCTACCTGCTCACGCGCGGCGCCGACGTCTACGGGCGATGCGTGGCGCTGATCGGGCGCGGCGACGCCCCGGCGGCGAGCGGGACGCAGGCGATGGTCAGGGTCGCCGACCTGCGCCGCACGGCCAACCACCGGATGATCGCCACGGGCCTCGCCTACCCGACCTTCTACCTCAAGCTCTACGCCGACCTGCGCGCGGAGCTGGCCAAGCAGGCGCGCCAGGCGCGCGACGCCAAGAAGGGCGTGTGGGCCGGCGACCGCACGCAGAAGGGCGTCGACGTCGAGAGCCTCGCCACGCTGACCGACGACGCGGTGCTGCTGCCCAAGCTCTTCCGGCGCCTCGTCGACTACCTCGCGATCAACGACCGCGACGTCTCGCTCGACGGGTTCCCCGCCTACCTCGAGCAGCGCCAGGACCCCGTCTTCATCCTCTCGACCGGCACCTACACCGGCTTCGACTTCGTCGTCGACGTCCGCGGGCAGGTCGTGCGGCTGACGACCGATCCCGAGGACCTCGTCTTCCAGGAGGCCTGAGCGCCTCAGCCGGAGGTGTGCTCTTGGACGGCGACGAACGCGTGCTTGCGCTGGCGGACCGGCCCGCGGCTGCCGTAGCCGCACGCCATGGCGATCGCCTTGCCACGATAGGTCTGCCCGGTCCCGGTGAGGCAGTGCCACGGTGCCGGCGCGTCGCCGATCGCGAACTTCTTGGCAGCGGCAACCGCCTTCCCGCACGACACGCCGCGCAGCGCATAGACGCGCAGGACGTCGCCGCCCGCTCCGCTGAAGGTCGAGCACGTCCGCGTCGCGGCATGGCCCGGCGCCGCGGGGACGAGGGCCACGGCGACTGCCGCGATGACGCCGGCGAGGGCGGAGCGGTGGTGGCGCATGTGCGCACCTTCGCACCGTAGGAGTGCAGCGGCTAGGGGAAGAAACGCCCCAACGCCCGTGGGCCTCGCGCAGCTCGGCCAGCGCCCAGCGCGAGGTCTCGCCCGCGATCGTGAGCTCGAGCGCGTCGCCGCCCACCGTGCCGAAGCACGTCGAGCGGCATGGTCCGCGCCAGCGCGTCGAGCGCGTCGCGCGGGCCCGAGACCACGAAGCCGACCGGGCGCTCGCCGAAGAGCTGGCACCACGGGTCGTCGCTGGGTCCGAGGTCGAGCGCGGCGCCCACGCCGCCGGCCAGGCAGCACTCGGCCAGCGCGACGAGGAAGCCGCCCTCGGCGACGTCGTGGCACGAGCTCAGCGTGCCGGCGCGCACCGCGTCGCGCACCGCCTCGAGCACGGCTCGCGCGCGCGGCGAGGTCGACCGCGGGGAGACCGTCGGGCAGCGGCTCGCCCCACAGCTTGGCCAGCTCGCCGCCGGCCAGCGACGGGGCCGCGTCCCAGCCGGCGAGCGCGATGGCGTCGCCCTCGCGCGCGAACCCGAGGCGGCCCGCGCGCCGCGCGTCGGGCAGGCGGCCGACCATGCCGATGACCGGCGTCGGGTAGATCGGGCCGGTGGCGCTCTCGTTGTAGAGCGAGACGTTGCCGCCGGTGACCGGCACACCGAGGGCGGTGCAGGCGTCGCCCAGGCCTCGCACCGCCTCGGTGAGCTGCCAGGCGATGTGCGGCTTCTCGGGGTTGCCGAAGTTGAGGTTGTTGGTGACGCCGAGCGGCTCGGCGCCCACGCAGGCGAGGTTCGCCGCGCACTCGAGCATCGCCGCGATCGTCCCCTGGTAGGGATCGGCGGCCACGCGCCGGCCGTTGCCGTCGATGGACACGCCGAGGCCGCCGCCGTCGGGGAGCGCGAGCACCGCGGCGTCGGCCTCCTCCGGGCGGCGCACCGTGCGCGACTGCACGATCCAGTCGTACTGCTCGAACAGCGGCCGGCGCGAGGCGAGGTTGGGCGAGGCGAGCAGCGCGAGCAGCGCCTCGTGCACCGAGCCGCCGCGCGCGAGGGTCGCCGCCGGCGGGTCGTAGAGCGGCGCCGCCGGACGCTGGGGCGCGAGCTCGTAGACCGGGCAGTCGTCGACGAGCGCCGCCACCGGCATGTCGCCCACGAGCTCGTCGCCGCGGAAGATGCGCATCGCCCCGGTGTCGGTGACCTCGCCGATCGCCGTGCCGTGGACCTCCCAGCGCGCGCAGACGGCCAGCACGTCGTCGAGGCGCGCGGGCTCGCACACGCACATCATGCGCTCCTGGGACTCGGAGACCATGATCTCGAAGGGCTCCATGTCGGCCTCGCGCAGCGGCACCCGCGCGACGTCGAGGTCGATCCCGACGCTGCCCTTGGACGCCATCTCCGAGGCCGACGAGGTGAGCCCGGCGGCGCCGAGGTCCTGCAGCGAGACGAGCAGGCCGCGGTCGAGCAGCTCGAGCGAGCACTCCATGAGCTTCTTCTCCGCGAACGGGTCGCCGACCTGGACGGTCGGGCGCTTGTCGCCGTCGGCCTCGTCGAGCTCGGCGCTGGCCAGCACCGAGGCGCCGCCGATCCCGTCGCGGCCCGTCGAGGCGCCGAAGAGGACCACGACGTTGCCCACGCCCGCCGCCGCCGAGCGGATCATGCGGTCCGTCTCGGCCAGCCCGAGCGCCATCGCGTTGACCAGGCAGCTCTGCTCGTAGGGCGCCTCGAAGTAGACCTCGCCGCCGATCGTCGGCACGCCGATCGAGTTGCCGTAGTGCCCGATGCCGGCCACGGCGTGGTCGAGCAGGTAGCGCGAGCGCCCCGAGGCCTCGGGCTCGCCGAAGCGCAGCGAGTCGAGCACGGCGATCGGCCGCGCCCCCAGCGCGAAGATGTCGCGCAGGATGCCGCCGACGCCGGTGGCGGCGCCCTGGAAGGGCTCGACCGCGCTCGGGTGGTTGTGCGACTCGACCTTGAAGGCCACGGCCAGTCCGCCGCCGACGTCCACGGCGCCGGCGTTCTCTCCCGGCCCCATGACGACGTGGCGGCCCTCGGTCGGCAGCGTCTTGAGCAGCAGCTTGGAGTGCTTGTAGGCGCAGTGCTCGCTCCACAGCAGCGAGAACATGGCGAGCTCGACCTGGTTGGGCGCCCGGCCGAGCTTGTCGACGATGAGCGCGTACTCGTCGCGCGTGAGGCCGAGGGCGACCGCCTCGTCGACCGTGGGCAGCACGGCGGTGTCAGGCATGCGCCACCGCCGCCGCCGACGCGAAGAGCTTCAGCCCGTCCGCGCTGCCGCCGCACAGCTCGTCGACCGCGTGCTCGGGATGGGGCATGAGGCCCATGACGTTGCCGGCCTCGTTGCAGACCCCGGCGATGTCGCGCGCCGAGCCGTTGGGGTTCTCGCCCGGCGCGTAGCGCAGGACGACCTGCCCGCCGGACGCGAGCGCGTCGAGCTGCTCGTCGGGCGCCCAGTAGCGCCCCGTCGTGTGCTTGCACGGGATCGACAGCCGCTCGCCCTGCTCGCACGCGCGCGTGAAGACGGTGTCGGCGTTGAGGACCTCGACCTCCACCTGGCGGCAGCGGAAGCGCAGGTGGTCGTTGGGCAGCAGGGCGCCGGGGAGCAGGCCGGCCTCGCACAGGACCTGGAAGCCGTTGCAGATCCCGAGCACCGGGCCGCCCTCGCGCGCGAAGGCGATGACGTCCTCCATGACCGGCGCGAAGCGCGCGATGGCGCCGACGCGCAGGTAGTCGCCGTAGGAGAAGCCGCCCGGGACGATGACCGCGTCGACGTCCTGCAGGCCGCGGTCGGCGTGCCACAGCAGTACCGCCTCGCCCACCCGCGAGGCGGCGAGCTGCGCGTCGACGTCGTCGCACGAGCCGGGGAAGCGGATGACGCCGAACTTCACGCGCCGTGGGCCGCGGGCGTGCCCGCGACGATCTCGTAGTCCTCGATCAGCGGGTTGGCCAGCAGCCGCCGGCACATGTCGTCGAGCTGGGCGGCGTCCTCGACGTCGAGCTCGACCAGCCGTCCGACGTGGACGTTCGACACGCCCGCGAACCCGAGCGCCGGCAGCGCGCGCTCGACCGCGATGCCCTGGGGGTCGAGGATCCCCGCCTTGGGCCGGATGAGCACGCGCGCCCTCATGGGGCGGTCCTCGCCAGCCAGTCGGCGAACGGCTCGCCCGTGATGCGCTCGTAGGCCTCGACGTAGCGCCCGCGCGTGCCCTGCACCACGTCGTCGGGGAGGGCCGGCGCCGGCGGCGTCTTGTCCCATCCCGAGCCCGCGGCCCAGTCGCGCACGTACTGCTTGTCGAAGCTCGGCTGGCCCTGGCCGGCCTGGTAGCCGTCGGCGGGCCAGTAGCGCGACGAGTCGGGCGTGAGCACCTCGTCGCCGACGACGAGCTCGCCGTCGTCGTCGAGCCCGAACTCGAACTTCGTGTCGGCCAGGATCACGCCGCGCTCGCGCGCGTGCTCGGCAGCGAAGCGATACAGCTCGATCGACACGTCGCGCACGCGCGCCATGAGGTCGCGATCGCCCACCAGCTCCGCGGCGCGGTCGAAGTCGATCGCCTCGTCATGGCCCTCGTCGGCCTTGGTCGACGGGGTGAAGGCCGGCGTGGGCAGGCGCTCGGACTCGCGCAGGCCGGGCGGCAGCTCGATGCCCGAGACCTTCCCCGTGGCCTGGTAGTCCTTCCAGCCCGAGCCCGTGATGTAGCCGCGCACCACGCACTCGACCGGCAGCATCCGCAGCTTGCACACGGTCATCGCCCGCCCGCGGACGTCGTCGGGGACGTCCTCGGTGGCCGAGACGTAGTGGTTCTTGACGATGTGCCCGGTGCGTCCGAACCAGAAGGCGGACAGGCCGGTGAGGACCGCCCCCTTGTCGGGGATCGGCGTCGGATGCACGACGTCGTACGTCGAGATCCTGTCGCTGGCGACCATGAGGATCCGGTCGCCGAGGTCGTACATCTCTCGGACCTTCCCGCTGGCGATGAGCGGAAGGTCGGTTACGGGCGGCACGGATCGCAGGCTACCAATGCGTTCGGTCCCCTCCGCACGCGGGTACGTCCCCGCTCGTGATCGCCATCGTCATCATCGTCATCGTCGCCATCGTCGCCGTCGCGGCATGGCTCGCCTACCGCGCCTCGGCGCGGCGCCGCGTCGAGCGCGAGCGCGCCCGCGAGCGCCTGAGCACCGAGGCCCGCGGCCATCGTCAGCAGCTCGAGGCCAATGCCGCCCGCGCGAGCGAGACCAGGCAGGAGGCCGAGCAGCGCTTCGAGCGCGCCGACGAGCACCGCACGGAGGCCGAGCGCCTCGAGCGCCAGGCGGCCGACCACAAGCGGCTCGCCGGCGAGGAGGAGGCCGCCGCCCAGGAGCTCGAGGCCCGCGGAGAGCGCGCCCGGCAGGCGGCCACGCGCCACGACGAGCGCGCGGCGGAGGCCGAGGACCGCCTCGAGCAGCTGTAGGGCTGTAGCTCCGGCCGTCCACGGCCGATACCGAAGGCGTGGACATCCGTCTCTCCGAGCTCGTCTCGGCCCTTTCGCATGCCCTCGACGTCACCGGGGGCCAGCCGATGGGCCACGCCGAGCGCACCTGCCTCATCGGCCAGCGCCTGGCCGACGCGGTGGGCCTCGAGTCCGCGCAGCGCTCCTCGCTCTTCTACGCCCTGCTGCTCAAGGACGCCGGCTGCTCCACGACCGCGGCGCAGATCGCCACGACCTTCGGCACCGACGACCAGCAGGTCAAGCGCGAGAGCCGCCTGATCGACGCGCACCGCCCGCGCACGGCGCTGGGCTACCTGCGGCGCAACGTCGCCCCCGGCGCCCCGCTGCGCGAGCGCGCCCGCCATCTGCGCGCCGTGGTGGCGATGAGCCACGGCGGGGTCGACGAGCTCGAGCGCATGCGCTGCGAGCGCGGGGCCGACATCGCGCGCGGGATCGGCCTCGACGAGGACGCCGCCACCGCGATCAGCCAGCTCTTCGAGCACTGGGACGGCAACGGCCACCCGGGCGAGTACGCCGGCGAGGAGATCTCGCTGCTGGCCCGCATGGCCTGCCTGTCGCAGACCATGGAGGTCTTCTGGCAGCAGGGCGGCGCGGCCGCCGCCTGCGACGTCGCCCGCGCGCGGCGCGGCACCTGGTTCGACCCCGCCCTCGTCGACGTCGTCGACCAGCTCGAGCGCGACGTCTGCTTCTGGGCCTCGCTCGAGATGCCCGACGTGCAGGCCGTCGAGCCCGCCGACCGCGTCCTGCGCGCCGACGACGCGGGCCTGGACCGCGTCGCCGAGGCCTTCGCGGGCATCGTCGACGCCAAGTCGCCCTATACCGCGCGCCACTGCGAGGGCGTGGCCGAGATCGCCGACGGCATCGCCGCGACGATGGGTCTCGACGACGCGACCCGGCGGCTCCTGCGCCGTGCCGCGCTCCTGCACGACCTGGGCAAGCTCGGCGTCTCGAACCGCATCCTCGACAAGCCCGGCCCGCTGACCGACGGCGAGTGGAGCGCGGTGCGCCGCCACCCGCGGCTGTCGATGGTCATCCTGCGCGCCGTGCCGGCCCTCGCCCCCGTGGGGCGGCTGTCGGCCACCCACCACGAGCGCCTGGACGGCAGCGGCTACCCGTACGGCCTGACCGCGAGCGAGCTCAAGCTCCCCGACCGTGTGCTGCAGGTCGCCGACGTGACCGACGCGCTCACGGCAGAGCGCCCGTACCGCAAGGCCCTGTCGCCCGACGAGGGGCTGGCCATCATGCGCTACGACGCCGGCAAGCGCCTGGACGCCGACGCCTTCGCGGCCGTCGAGTCCTGGCTGCCCCACCGACCCTCGCGGCTGCCCGTCGTCGCCTGATGGACATCCGGCTGTCGGAGATCGTCGCCGCGCTGTCGCACGCCCTCGACGTGACCGAGGGCCAGCCGATGGGCCACGCCGAGCGCAGCTGCCTCATCGGGCTGCGCCTGGCCGACGCCACCGACCTCGAACCCGAGCGCCGGTCGTCGCTCTTCTACGCGCTGCTGCTCAAGGACGCCGGCTGCTCGACGACGTCGGCCACCACCGCCGAGGTCTTCGGCTCCGACGAGCTGCACGTCAAGCGCGAGGGCCGGCTCGTCGATCCCATGCGCCCGGCCCAGTCGCTGCGCTACCTGAGCCGCACGATCGCGCCCGGCGCGCCGCTGCGCACCCGCGCCCGCCACCTGCGCGCGCTCGTGGCCATGGGCGTCGACGGCGCGCGCCAGCTCGGCGCCATGCGCTGCGAGCGCGGCGCCGACGTCGCCCGCTCGATCGACCTCGACGAGGACGCCGCACGCGCCATCCACGAGCTCGACGAGCGCTGGGACGGCCACGGCTACCCCGCGAGCCTCGCCGGCGAGGCCATCTCGCCGCTCGCGCGCATCATCTGCCTGGCCCAGGCGATGGAGGTCTTCTGGCAGCAGGGCGGGGCGCCCGCCGCCTGCGCCGTGGCCCGCGAGCGCCGCGGCACGTGGTTCGATCCCGCGCTGGTCGACGCCGTGGCCGCGTTCGAGCACGACGCCGCCTTCTGGGCCTCGCTGCACGAGCCCGACGTCAACGCGCTCGAGCCGGCCGACCGCGTCCAGCGCGCCGACGACGCGCGGCTGGACCGCATCGCCGAGGCCTTCGCGACGATCGTCGACGCCAAGTCGCCCTTCACCGCCCGTCACTCGGCGGGCGTGGCCGAGATCGCCGAGGCGATCGCCGCCACGATGGGCGTCGACGCGGGCACGCGCCGCCTGCTGCGCCGCGCCGGCCTGCTGCACGACGTCGGCAAGCTGGGCGTCTCCAACCGCATCCTCGACAAGCCCGGCAAGCTCGACGACGAGGAGTGGGCGGCGATGCGCCGCCACCCCGGGCTCTCGCGCGTGATCCTGGCCTCGGTGCCCGCCCTGGCCGACGTCGCGCGGCTGGCGGGCACCCATCACGAGCGCCTGGACGGCAGCGGCTACCCCGACTGCCTGACCGCCGCCGAGCTCGACCTGCCCGACCGCATCCTGCAGGTCGCCGACGTGGCCGAGGCGCTGAGCGCCGAGCGCCCGTATCGCGCGGCGCTCGGAGTCGACGAGGTGCTGTCGATCATGGGCCGCGACGCGGGCCCCAAGCTCGACGCCGGCGCCTTCGCGGCGCTCGAGGCGTGGCTGCCGGGCCGCGACGCGTCGTTCGCCGACGCCGCCTGAAACGCGTCCGCGGACCGATGAGTCTGCGACCGTCGAGCAGTCATCAGCCTGTACATGAGCGACACTGACGGCACGCCATGACCGAGTACGAGGACGTCCGCGCGTGAGCGCCTCGGCCTCCCTGCGCCGCAGCGCGCCGCCGCCGGCGGCGGTCCAGATCGGGCTGGTCGCGAGCCTGCTCGCGGTCGCCGCGGGCTGCTGGGTGCTGACCGGCGATCGGATGGCCGGGATGGACGCGGGCCCCGGGACCGCGCTCGGCGGGCTGGGGTGGTTCCTGGTCAGCTGGGCGGTGATGATGGCCGCGATGATGCTGCCGGCCACGGCGCCGATGGCCGTCGCCCACGCGCGTCTGCGCCCGGCGGCGCGGGGGCGCGCGACGCTGGCCTTCGTCGCCGGCTACCTGCTCGCGTGGAGCGCGGCCGGCCTGGCCGCCTACGCCCTGATCGAGGGCGTGCGCTCGCTGCACCTCGGCTTCCTCGCCTGGGACGAGGCAGGACGCTACGTCGCGGGCGGCGCCATCCTCGCCGCCGCGCTGTTTCAGCTCACGCCCGTCAAGGAGGCGTGCCTGCGCCGCTGCCGCGACCCGCTGGCGGCCCGCAGCGGGCTCGAGCACGGCGCGCACTGCATCGCGTGCTGCTGGGCGCTGATGGCGGCGCTCTTCGCGCTGGGCGTGATGAGCATCGGGTGGATGGCCCTCGTGGCCGCGCTCATCGCCGGCGAGCGCCTGCTGCCGTCCAGGCTCATGGGCAGGCAGGGGGTCGCCGTCGTGCTGGCGGTCCTCGGGCTCGCCGTCGCGCTCGCGCCGGGCGACGTGCCCGGGCTGACGCTCCCCGACTCGCAGGACGCGGCCGGGATGACGATGACGATGCAGCAGTAGCCGGCGGTCAGGCGGTGGCGTGCTGCGCGTCGGCCACCGTCGCCGCCGGGCGCCCGCGGATGAGGTCGGAGGCCTTCTCCGCGACGGCGATCGTCGGCGCGTTGGTGTTGCCGCGCGGGACCGACGGGAAGATCGACGCGTCGACCACGCGCAGGCCGTCCACGCCGCGCACGCGCAGCTCGGGGTCGACCACGGCAAGGTCGTCGACCCCCATGCGGCACGTGCTCGTCGGGTGGTAGATCGTCTGCGCCGTGTGGCGGATGTGGGCCTCGAGGTCGGCGTCGCTGTCCGACGCCGGGGCGTTGAAGGGCGTGTGCGCGTACTGCGCCAGCGGCTCGGTGCCGGCGATCTCCAGGACCGCGCGCAGGCCGCCCACCGCCGAGCGCATGTCGTCGGGCTCGGCGAAGTAGTTGTGCAGGATGAAGGGCTTGGTCGTCGGGTCGGGCGAGACGACCGCCACCTGGCCGCGGCTCTGGGGCTTGAGCACGCAGGCCGAGAGCGTGAAGCCGTGCGCCGGCGCGGGCAGCAGCCCCTCCTGCACGTACATGGCCGAGACCATGTGGAACTGCACGTCGGGCGCGTCGAGCCCGTCGCGCGTGCGCAGGAAGCCGCCGCACTCGGCCGCGTTGGAGGACAGCGGGCCGGCGCCCTCGGTGGCCCACAGCGCGAGGTTCTCCTCGGTGAGCGCGTCCTTGAGGCTCACCGGCTCCTCGAACATCCACGTGAAGCCTGCCGTCGGGTGGTCCTGGAGGCCGAGCCCGACGCCCGGGACCTCGGCCACCGTCGGCACCTGCAGCAGCGCGAGCTCGTCGGGGCGCCCGATGCCCGACAGCCACAGCAGCTGCGGCGACAGGTAGGCGCCCGCGGAGACGATGACCTCGCGCTCGGCGCGGAACTCGAGCAGCTCGCTCAGCCGCGAGCCCACGACGCCGACGGCGCGGGTGCCGTCGAAGAGGACGCGGTGGGCGTGGACGTGGGTCTCGACCGTGAGGTTCGGGCGGTCCATCACCGGGTGCAGGTAGGAGACCGCCGTGCTCCCGCGCCTGCCGTCGCGCGTGGTCAGCTGATACCAGCCGATGCCGTCCTGCTGGCGGGCGTTGAAGTCCTCGCTGGCCGGCAGGCCGTGCGCGGCCGCGGCGTCGAGGAAGGCCTGCGACAGGCCGGTGCGCGCCAGCGAGTCGGACACCCGCAGCGGGCCGCCGACGCCATGGTGCTCCGAGGCGCCGCGCGTGTTGTCCTCGGCGCGCAGGAAGTACGGCAGCACGTCGTCCCAGCCCCAGCCCAGCTCGGACCACTCGTCGTAGTCGGCCGGATTGCCGCGGATGTAGATCATCGCGTTGAGCGACGACGAGCCGCCGAGCGTCTTGCCGCGCGGCAGGTAGACGCGGCGATCCTCGAGGCCGGGCTCGTAGCCGGTACCGAGGTCCCAGTCGTTCTGCGAGCGAAAGAGCGCCGAGAACGCGGCGGGGATGTGGATGAAGTCCGCCGTGTCCGGCGGCCCGGCCTCCAGGAGCAGGACCTGCACATCGGGGTCCTCGCTCAGCCTGTTGGCGAGCACGCAGCCCGCCGAGCCCGCGCCGACGATCACGTAGTCGTACATGGCGCCCACCCTCGCGCGCGCTCGACGCTGTGTCAACCGGCTACCGCGGCGTCCGCCGGGACGACGGCGTCGAGGCGGTCGATGACCTCGCGCGCGTGGCGCGTGTAGTGGGCGAGGTCGAAGATCTCGTCGAGATCGAGGCCGAGATCGCGCGCCGCGAGCAGCTCGCGCAGCGGGGTGGCGGTGTCCCAGGCGCGCTGGGCGTCCTCCTGCACGATGCGGTAGGCGTCATCGCGCTGCATCCCGCCGGCGACGAGGGCGAGCAGGACGCGCTGGGAGAACAGCGCCCCGTGCGTGAGGTCGAGGTTCGCGCGCATGCGGTCGGCGTGCACGACCAGTCCGTTGACGACGCGCAGCGCCAGGTGCTGGAGGTAGTCGAGCAGGATGGTCGAGTCGGGCAGGATCACCCGCTCGGCGCCCGAGTGCGAGATGTCGCGCTCGTGCCAGAGGGCGACGTTCTCCACCGCGGCCGAGGCGTTGCCGCGCAGCACGCGCGCGAGGCCCGTGATCCGCTCGGTGGTGATCGGGTTGCGCTTGTGGGGCATCGCGCTCGAGCCCTTCTGGCCGGCGCGGAAGGGCTCCTCGGCCTCGCGCACCTCGGTGCGCTGCAGGTGGCGCACCTCGGTGGCCAGGCGCTCGAGGCCGGCGCCCGCCAGCGCGATGGCCTGCAGCAGCTCGGCGTGGCGGTCGCGCGGGACGACCTGGGTCGACACCGCCTCGCGCTCGAGGCCCAGGCGCCCCAGCACGCGCTCCTCGAACTCCGGGCTCGTGGCCGAGTAGGTGCCGACCGCGCCGCTGATCGCCCCGACGCTCGCCTGCGCGAAGGCGCGCTCGAGGCGCTCGGCGTTGCGGTGCGCCTCGAAGGCGAAGCCCGCGAGCTTCAGGCCGAAGGTCGTCGGCTCGGCGTGGACGCCGTGGGTGCGCCCGACGCACACGGTGTCGGCGTGCTCGCGCGCCCGCGCGGCCAGCGCCGCCACGAGCTCGCGCGCCCCCGCCACCACGACCTCGCCGGCCGCCTGCAGCTGCAGGGCCAGCGCGGTGTCGAGCACGTCGGAGGAGGTCAGCCCGAAGTGGATCCAGCGCCCGCCCGGGCCGGCGCTGGCCTGGAGCACGTCGACGAAGGCCGCCACGTCGTGGTCGGTGACGCGCTCGCGCTCCTTGACCGCCTCGACGGTGAAGGTGGCGCCGCGGATCGCCTCGAGGTCGGCCGCGGTCGGCCCGTCCATCTCCTCGCACGCCGCCACCTCGACGCGCCGCCACGCCTCCATGCGCGCCTCGTCGGTCCAGAGGGCCCCGAGCGCGGGGCGGGTGTAGCGCTCGATCACGCGGCGAACTCTAGATGCGCGGCGGCTGGATCGGCCGCTCCGGCTCGCTCGGGGCTGGGGGCGGCGGCGGCCCCTGCCACGGCACGTGCGCGCGCGAGCGCGAATCGAAGAACAGCAGCGTCCCGAAGATCGCGGTCAGCGACAGCAGCCCGGCCTGGAGCAAGACCTGAGCCGACGTGTAGATCGCGCCGTTGTCGATGGTCCGGATCACCGCGCCGGCCACCGCGCCGAAGATCCCGACGAGCAGGCCGAAGGCCAGCAGCACGCCGAACGTCCGCCACCACCGGCGTCTCCACGACCTCGGCGCTGCGGCGCAGGGCGTCCGCGGGCCCCAGTCCGTCCACCACGGCGGCCTGCGCCGCGAAGTACCACCGCACGCTCAGCCACACCCCGGGCACGATGAGCGCGACGAGTCCGAGCGCCACGCCGAGGCTGTAGAGCAGCACGGCGCCGACGGCGGCGGGCAGCCGCGGCGCCGCGAGGCGCAGGGCCGCGCCCACGGTCGGCTCCTCGCCCCGCGCCAGCGCCTGGACCACGACGACCTGCAGCGCCGTCACCAGCGGCGGGATGATGACCGTCCCGAGGGCGAGCGACGCGCCGCTGGCTGCACGCGAGGGATCGGCGCGGCCGCCGTCGGCGAGGAAGCCGCCCCAGACCCCGTCCACGAGGATCACGACGGGCGCCACGACGATGAGCGTCAGGCTCAGGAAGGTCGCGAGATGGCGCCCGAAGAGCTCGAACGCCAGCCCGATCAGCTCGCCGAGCGTCCGCGGCCGGTCCAGCTCCAGCCGCAACGGGCTAGCCGCTGAGGATCCGCGCCGCCAGGTGGCCCGCGTTGCGCGCGTTGTCCAGGCCGACGCAGGCGACGGGCACCCCCGGCGGCATCTGCACGATCGAGAGGATGGCGTCGAGGCCGCCCATGGCGCTCAGGCGGCTCGAGAGCGGGACGCCGATGACCGGCAGGTCGCTGTGGGCGGCGGCCACGCCGGGCAGCGCCGCGGACAGCCCGGCGCCGGCGATGATCACCTTCAGGCCGCGCATGCGCGCGTTGCGGCAGTAGTCGGCCACCGTGTCGGGGTCGCGGTGGGCGGACATCACGCGGACCTCGAAGTGGATGCCCTTCTCGGCGAGGATCTCGCCCGCCTTCTCCATCTCGGGCATGTCGGACTTCGAGCCCATGATGATCCCGACCAGCGGGGTGTCGACGTCGAGCTCGTCGAACTCGGTCTCCGGGTCGGTCTGCGTGACGGCGCCCGTCTGCGGCGCGGCTTCGCTCATGTGCGCTCCACGGCCCGCAGCGCGATGTCGCGTCGCAGCTGCCGGCCCTCGAAGGTGATCAGATCGGCGGCAGCATAGGCGGCGTCGCGGGCGGCAGCGGGGCCGTCGCCCAGCGCGGTGACGTTGAGCACGCGCCCGCCGGCGGTGACGATCGCCCCGTCGGGCCCCGATCCGGTGCCCGCGTGGGTGACCTCGGCGTCGGCGGGCACCGCGTCGAGCCCGCTGATGACGTCCCCCGTGGAGGGCGACTCCGGGTAGCCGCCGGAGGCGAGCACGACGCTCACCGCCCAGCGCTCGTCCCACTCGGGGTCGTCGCCCGCCAGGCCGCCGGGGACCCTCGAGCGCTGCAGCAGATCGAGCAGGTCCGAGCGCAGCCGGGGCAGCACGGCCTGCGTCTCGGGGTCGCCGAAGCGCACGTTGAACTCGAGCACGCGCGGCCCGTCGGCGGTGAGCATGAGGCCCGCGTACAGGCAGCCGTGGAACGGGGTGCCGCGGTGGCGCATCTCGTCGACCACCGGCTGATGGATGGTGCGCACGTACTCCTCCACGCGCGCGCGGTCGATGCCGGGCACGGGCGAGTAGGAGCCCATGCCGCCGGTGTTCGGGCCGAGGTCGCCGTCGAAGATGCGCTTGTAGTCCTGCGCGGGCGCCATCGGCACGGCCGTCTCGCCGTCGCACAGCGCCATCAGCGAGAGCTCCTCGCCCTCGAGCGCCTCCTCGACCACGACGCGGCCCGGTGCCGAAGCGCTCCTCGACGAGGAAGGCCTCGAGCGCGCCGCGCGCCTGCGCCTCGTCGGCCGCGATGACCACGCCCTTGCCCGCGGCGAGGCCGTCGAACTTGAGCACGACCGGATAGCGCTCGATCGCCGCCATCCCGTCCTCGACGGTGGCGACCGCCCGCCACGTCGCGGTGGCCACGCCCGCGGCCTCCATGACCTCCTTGGCGAACGCCTTGGAGCCCTCGAGCTGCGCGACCTCGCGCGTCGGGCCGAAGGCCGCGATGCCGCGGGCGGCCAGGAGGTCCACGAGCCCGTCGACCAGCGGCGCCTCGGGCCCCACGACGACGAGATCGACGCCCTCCTGTGCGGCCGCCGCGGCCATACCGGCCACGTCGTCGACCGCGACGTCCAGCAGGCGAGCATCGCGCGCGATCCCGGGGTTGCCCGGCGCGCACAGGATCTCGGGGTCCTGCGGCGAGCGCCCGAGCGCGCGGACGATCGCGTGCTCGCGCCCGCCCGACGCCGACGACGAGGACCTTCACGCGGCATCAAGGCTCGCGATGAAGTCGTCGACCGGGATGGCCGCGAGCGTCTCGTAGCGGACCGTCCCGCGCGAGCCGAGCTCGAGCGAGACGCGCGCCATCGTCTGCTCGTCGGGCGCCTCGACGACGTTGACGAAGTCGTAGCGCCCGAGCGTCGCCCACTGCGCCTTCACCGTCGCACCGAGCTGCTCGATCTCCTTGTTGACCTCGCGGATGCGCTGCGGGTTGTTCTTGATGGTCTGGACACCCTCGGGCGTGAGCGTCGAGAGCATGATGTAGGTGGGCATGGCGGCGTTGTATCCCATCGGGCGTCGGGGCGCATGGCGCTACGTCGGCGTCAGGACGAGCTGGGCGTCCAATCCGCGCAGCAGCCGCGCGAAGACGCCGCGCAGCGTCCGCCGCCGTAGGCGTGGTCGGGGTTGGCGGTCGTCAGCACCGCGACCGCGAGCGCGGTGGTCGCCCGCGCGCAGCAGCGCGACCTGGTCGACGAGGCCGCGGCCCGAGCCCCAGCCGACCCTTGAAGAACAGCCGCCAGCCGTCGCGGCCGCACGCGCGGCCCCAGCGGTGGCTCGGAGACGATCGTGCGCAGCAGGTGCAGGGCCGTGGCGCGGTACCGCGAAGCGGACCTCGCCCTTGCGGTGGTGGACGTAGCGCGATCGCGGCTCGCACGTCGGGTGACCACGCGGCGCTCGCGGCCGCGGGCGCCGCGAGCAGCGCGACGACGAGGCTGGACCGAGCAGACGGGCGGAGGGCCCGTGCCGGTGGCACGGCGCGGCAGTCTATGCCGCGGCCGGCGCCACCTTCTCGGCCACCGAGAGCACGAGCTCACCGTCGCCGGCGTCCACGCGCACGGTGTCGCCCTCGCGGAAGTCGCCCTCGAGGATGGCCAGCGCGAGCGGGTCGATCAGGCGCTTGGCGATGACCCGCTTGAGCGGGCGCGCGCCGTAGGTCGGGTCGTAGCCCAGGTTGCCCAGCAGCTCGCGGGCGCGGTCGGTGAGCGTCGACCTCGATGCCGCGAGCGCGCACGCGCGCGACCAGGCGCTCGACCTGCAGGTCGACGATCTGCGCGATCTGCGCGCGGTCGAGGCTGTGGAACTCGACGATGTCGTCGAGGCGGTTGATGAACTCGGGCTTGAAGTGCTCCTCCGCCCCGAGCCGGCCGCCGGGGATGTTCGAGGTCATGATGAGGACCACGTGGCGGAAGTCGACCGTGCGGCCCTGGCCGTCGGTCAGCCGCCCGTCGTCCATCACCTGC
This sequence comes from uncultured Actinomycetes bacterium, assembly GCA_963816845.1. Classification (GTDB taxonomy): domain Bacteria; phylum Actinomycetota; class Thermoleophilia; order Solirubrobacterales; family Solirubrobacteraceae; genus JAOPZW01. Next base: position 47,533 of record CAWFMR010000050.1, read on the forward strand.
AGCAGCACGTTGAAGACGTCGGGGTGGGCCTTCTCGATCTCGTCGAGCAGGAGCACGGAGTACGGGCGCCGGCGCACGGCCTCGGTCAGCTGGCCGCCCTCGTCGTAGCCGACGTAGCCGGGCGGCGCGCCGACGAGGCGGCTGACGGCGTGCTTCTCCATGTACTCCGACATGTCGATGCGCACCATCGCGTCCTGCGAGTCGAACATGAACTCGGCCAGCGCGCGCGCCAGCTCGGTCTTGCCGACGCCGGTCGGGCCGAGGAAGAGGAAGTTGCCGATCGGGCGATCGGGGTCGCTGAGCCCGGCGCGCGAGCGGCGCAGGGCGTTGGAGACCGAGGCGACCGCCTCGTCCTGGCCGATGACGCGCTGGTGCAGGCGCTCCTCCATGTGGACGAGCTTGGCGACCTCGCCCTCCAGCAGGCGGCTGACCGGGATGCCGGTCCAGCGCCCGACGACCTCGGCGACGTCGTCGGCGTCGACCTCCTCCTTGAGGAAGCGCGCCGCGCGGGGCTCCGCCTGCTCGGCCTCCTGGAGCTGGCGCTGCAGCTCGGGGATCTCCCCGTGGCGCAGCTGCGCGGCGAGCTCGAGGTCGGCCTCGCGCTCGGCGCGCTCGAGCTCGCGGTGGGCCTGCTCGAGGCGCTCCTTGACGGCCGAGACCTTGTGGATCTCGTCCTTCTCGGCCTGCCACTCGGCCTTCATGGCCGAGCTGCGCTCGCGCAGGTCGCCGAGCTCGCGCTCGATCGCCTCGCGGCGCTCGATGCTCGCGTCGTCGGTCTCGTTGGCCAGCGAGGTGAGCTCGATCTCGAGCTGCAGGACGCGGCGATCGACCTCGTCGATCTCGGTCGGCAGCGAGTCGATCTCGATGCGCAGCTTGGAGGCGGCCTCGTCGATGAGGTCGATGGCCTTGTCGGGCAGGAAGCGGTCGGCGATGTAGCGGTCGCTGAGCGTGGCCGCGGCGATGAGCGCGGAGTCCTGGATGCGCACGCCGTGGTGGACCTCGTAGCGCTCCTTGAGGCCGCGCAGGATGGCGATCGCGTCCTCGACGTTCGGCTCGCCCACGAGCACGGGCTGGAAGCGGCGCTCGAGCGCGGCGTCCTTCTCGATGTGCTTGCGGTACTCGTCGAGCGTGGTGGCGCCGACGGCGCGCAGCTCGCCGCGGGCGAGCATCGGCTTGAGCAGGTTGGCGGCGTCGACGGCGCCCTCGGCGGCGCCGGCGCCGACGATCGTGTGCAGCTCGTCGATGAAGAGGATGACCGTGCCGCTCGCGTCCTTGATCTCGTTGAGGACGGCCTTCAGGCGCTCCTCGAACTCGCCGCGGTACTTCGAGCCGGCCAGCAGGGCGCCGATGTCCAGCGCGATGACGCGCCGGTCGCGCAGCGACTCGGGCACGTCGCCGGACTCGATGCGCTGGGCGAGGCCCTCGACGATCGCGGTCTTGCCGACGCCGGGCTCGCCGATGAGCACCGGGTTGTTCTTGGTGCGGCGGCTGAGGACCTGGATGACGCGGCGGATCTCGTCGTCGCGCCCGATGACCGGGTCGAGCTTGCCCTGCTCGGCCTCCGCGGTCAGGTCGCGCCCGAACTTCTCCAGCGCCTGGTACTTGTCCTCGGCGGACTGGTCGGTCACGCGGTGGGGCCCGCGGACCTCGCCGATCGCCTTGTCGAGGCTGTCCTTGCTGACGCCCGCGGCGCGCAGGGCGTCGCCCGCGCGCGAGGGATGGGCGGCAAGGGCGAGCAGCAGGTGCTCGGTGGAGACGTACTCGTCGTTGAGACGGCGCATCTCCTCCTCGCCCTCGCGCAGGACGCGCACGAGCTCGCTCGACGGGCCGGCGGCCTCGCCCCCGGCGGTCAGCGTGGGCATCGCGTCGAGCAGGGCGTTGACCTCGCCGCGCAGGGCGCCCGCGTCGGCGCCGAGCTTGGCGAGCACCGGCACGACGACGCCGCCGTCCTGCTCGAGCAGCACGCTGAGCAGGTGCTCGGGCGTCACCTGTGGGTTTCGGCGGCGCTCGGCGAGCTGGCCGGCCGCGGCGATGGCCTCTTGGGCCTTGATGGTGAATCGATCAGCTTGCATAAGAAATCTCAGTCGGGTTGACGCAGATTGTAGCGCGTCGCTCGCCGGTGCTTTCGCGCGGGCACCGCCAGGGTACGCCTCCGAGCATGAGCCACGAGACCGAACGCCACGCCCCACCCCACGACGACGAGGCCGAGGAGCCGCTGGGCCCGATGACCCCCGACGACGAGACCGACCTCGGCGACACGCCCGAGGCCCACGACGAGGTGTCGCCCCACGACCTCCCCAAGGACCATCCGGGCCGCCAGCAGGTCGAGGAGCTCGCGGGCGGCGAGGGCGGGACGACCCCGGGCAACACCTGAGCGCGATCGTTCGGCGCCTGCTGGCGCTGCGCGGCGCATTACAGCATCACCGAGGGAAACGAAGTGTCGCGGCGCCGCGCCGGGTCCCCGGGGCCGCGTGGCGCGTCGAACGTCGGTCTTACCCCGTCAGGAGGGGGTAGGACCGACGTTCGACCCCGCCGTGGGAGCGCCGGCGCCAGCGGAGCCGCAAGGGCCGCGCCGGCCGCTGACTGCTTCCCTCGATGCGGCAGTAAGCGTCGCGCAGCGCCGCCAACGCAACGCGGACGACAACCCGAGAGCTAGGAGTCGCGCTCGACGCGGATCGAGCGCACGCCCGGGCGCACGCTGTCGGCGCGGATGAGGTCGGTCGTCTGCTTGTAGGGGACGAGCTCGGCCTTGAAGGACTTGCGCACGCGCTCGATCTCGGCCTCCATCTCGGCGCGCATCTCGGCCGAGCGGCGCTCGAGGGCCTCGAGGCGCCGCGTGGCGCGCTCGAGCTGCTCCTCGAGCTCGAGGACGCGCTCGACGCCGGCCAGGTTGAGCCCGAGCTCGGTCGTCATCGCCTGGATGCGGCGCAGGCGCTCGACGTCGGCCTGCGAGTACAGGCGCGTGCCCTTGGGCGAGCGCTTGGGCTCGATCAGGCCGCGCGTCTCGTACATGCGCAGCGTCTGCGGGTGCATCTCGGCCAGCTCGGCGGCCACCGAGATCATGAACACGCCGCGCTCCTGCTCGACGATGACGCGCGTGGTGGTGCGGCGCCTCATGAGAACAGCCTCGCGCGCGGGTTGCCGTTCATGACCTGCGACAGCTTCTCGACCGCCTCGGACTGCTCGTCGCTGAGGCTGGCCGGGACGTCGATGACGAAGCGGTAGTGGATGTCGCCCTTGGCCTTGCCGCCCAGGCGCTGCGGGCCCTCGCCGCGCAGGCGCTGCACGGTGCCGTGCTTGGTCCCGGCGGGGACGCGCAGCTTCTTGCGCCCGCTGAGCGTGGGCACCTCGACCTCGGCGCCCCGGATGGCCTCGGGGATGGTGAGCGGGACCTCGACCTCGACGTGATCGCCCTTGCGCTTGAACACCGGGCTCTCGCTCACGCGCGTGATGACGTAGAGGTCGCCGGCCGGGCCGCCGTTGCGGCCGGGCTCGCCCTTGCCGGCCAGGCGCACCCGCGAGCCCTCGCGCACGCCGGCGGGGATGTTCACGCGGTACTTCTTGACCGTGCGCACCGAGCCGGCGCCCTCGCACGTCGGGCACGGGTCCTCGATGATCGCCCCGGTGCCGCCGCAGCGCGAGCACGGCTGGGAGATCGAGAACAGCCCCTGGCCCTGGGACTCGATGCCGCGGCCCTGGCAGCGCGGGCACACCTTGGGCGACGTGCCCGGCTTGGCGCCGGTGCCGTGGCAGGTGCCGCAGCGCTGCGAGGTCGGCACGGTGAGCGGGATCTGCGCGCCCTCGACGGACTGCTCGAAGGAGATCGAGACCTCGGCCTCGAGATCGCGCCCGCGCTCGGCACGGGGGCCGCGCGTGCCGGTGCGACCGGCGCCGCCACCGCCGCCGCCGCCGCCGAAGAGGTTCGAGAGGATGTCCGAGAAGGAGCCCGCGTCGAAGCCGCCGGGCGCCCCTCCCGCCCCGCCGCCCGCGAACATGCCGCCGCGGTCGTACTGCTTGCGCTTGTCCGCGTCGCCGAGGATGTCGTAGGCCGCCGAGATCTCCTTGAAGCGCTCCTCGGCCTGCTTGTCACCCGGATTGCGGTCGGGGTGGTACTGGCGCGCGAGCTTGCGATACGCCTTCTTGATCTCGGCCGCCGACGCCTTCTTCTCGACGCCGAGGACGCTGTAGAGGTCGCGCTGGGCCACGTCGTCCCCTAGCCGGCCACGACGACCTTGGCGGGCCGCAGCACGTCCTCGCCGTAGGTGTAGCCGGCGCTGTAGACCTCGACGATGGTGCCCGCCTCGGCGCCGTCCACCGGCTGCTGGGCGACGGCCTCGTGGCGGTGCGGATCGAAGCGCTCGCCCTTGGGCGAGTCGGGCTCGATGCCGACCCGCGCCAGGGCGCCGAGCAGCTCGCTCTGCACGAGGCGGATGCCGTCGGTCAGGTGGTGGTCGCGGTTCTCGGGCTGGGCCTCGGCGGCCGCCAGGGCGCGCTCGAAGTTGTCCAGCGCCGGCAGCAGCTCGCGGGCGAGCTTGAAGATGCCGCGCGACTCGGCGGCGCCGACGTCGCGGCGCGCGCGCTTGCGCACGTTGTCGAGCTCGGCGACCGCGCGCAGCCACTTGTCCTTGTAGTCGGGCTCCTCGGGCACCGCGTCCTGCGCCGCGCCCTCCTCGACCGCTGCCTCGTCGGGCGCCGGCGCGTCGGGCCCCGCCGCGCGCTCCTCGGACACGGGCCGGTCGCCCGCCGTCTCCTCGACGGCGGGCGCCTGAGCCTGCTTGGTGTCCTGCTCGGGGGTCACGACTTGCCCTCGTCCACGACCTCGGCGTCGACCACGTCCTCCTCGGCCTCGGCGGTCGGCTCGCCCGCGCCGTCGGCGGTCGCGCCGTTGCCGCCCTGGGCCGCGGCGGCCTGCTGCTGGGCGCGCTCGTACATCGCCTCGGAGACCTTGTGGAAGGAGGTCTGCAGGGCCTCGGTCTTGGCGTTGATCTCGTCGGGGTCCTCAGAGGTCAGCGCCTCGCGGACCGTCTTGATGGCGGCCTCGATCTCCTCGCGCGAGGAGGCGTCGACCTGCTCGCCGAGCTCCTTGAGCTGGCGCTCGGCCTGGTAGGCCGCGTTCTCGCCCGTGTTGCGGGCCTCGGCCAGCTCGCGGGCCTTGCGGTCCTCGTCGGCGTGGGTCTCGGCGTCGGTGACCATGTTGCGGATCTCCTCGTCGCTGAGGCCAGAGCCCGCCTTGATCTCGATCTTCTGCTCCTTGCCGGTGCCGAGGTCCTTGGCCGACACGTTGAGGATGCCGTTGGCGTCGATGTCGAAGCCGACCTCGATCTGCGGCACGCCGCGCGGCGCCGGCGGGATGCCGGTGAGCTGGAACTTGCCCAGCGACTTGTTGTAGGTCGCCATCTCGCGCTCGCCCTGGAGCACGTGGATCTCGACCGACGGCTGGTTGTCCTCGGCCGTGGAGAAGATCTCCGACTTGCGCGTCGGGATCGTCGTGTTGCGCTCGATGAGCTTGGTCATGACGCCGCCCTTGGTCTCGATGCCGAGGGTCAGCGGCGTGACGTCGAGCAGGAGGACGTCCTTGACGTCGCCGGCCAGCACGCCGGCCTGGATGGCGGCGCCCACGGCCACGACCTCATCGGGGTTGACCCCGCGGTGGGGCTCCTTGCCGGTGAGCTCCTTGACCTTCTCCTGGACGGCGGGCATGCGCGTCATGCCGCCGACGAGGACGACGTGGTCGATCGTCGCGGCGCCCTTGTCCTTGGCGTCGTCGAGCGCCTGGCGCACCGGTGCCACGACCCGGTCGATCAGGTCGGAGGTCAGCTCGTTGAGCTTGGCGCGGGTGAGGCGCATGTCGAGGTGCTTGGGACCGGACTGGTCCGCGGTGATGAAGGGCAGGTTGATCTGCGTCTCCTGCGCGGAGGACAGCTCGATCTTGGCCTTCTCGGCCGCCTCGTACAGGCGCTGGAGCGCCATCGGGTCGGCCTTGAGGTCGATGGCCTGGTCGCGCTTGAACTCGGCCGCCAGCCAGTCGACGATCGCCTTGTCGAAGTTGTCGCCGCCGAGGTGGTTGTCACCCGCGGTGGCCTTGACCTCGAAGACGCCGTCGCCGATCTCGAGGACCGACACGTCGAAGGTGCCGCCGCCGAGGTCGAAGACGAGGATCGTCTGGTCTGACTCCTTGTCGAGCCCGTAGGCCAGCGACGCTGCGGTCGGCTCGTTGATGATGCGCTTGACGTCGAGTCCGGCGACCTTGCCGGCGTCCTTGGTCGCCTGGCGCTGGTCGTCGTTGAAGTACGCCGGAACGGTGATGACCGCGCTGTCGACCGTGTCGCCGAGATAGGCCTCGGCGTCGGCCTTGAGCTTCTGCAGGATCATCGCGCTGATCTCCGGCGGGCTGTACTGCTTGCCGCCGGCGTCCACGCGCGCGTCGCCGTTGGGGCCGCTGACGACCTTGTACGGGACGATCGACTCCTCCTCGCGCACCTCGGCCTCCTTGCGGCCCATGAAGCGCTTGATCGAGAAGACGGTGTTCTGAGGATTGGTGACGGCCTGGCGCTTGGCGACGGTGCCGACGAGGCGGTTGCCGTCCTGCGCGAAGGCGACGACGGACGGGGTGGTGCGCCCGCCCTCGACGTTCTCGATGACGGTCGGCTCGCCGCCCTCGAGGACGGCCATGCACGAGTTCGTCGTGCCGAGGTCGATCCCGATGGTCTTGCCCATGTGGTGAGGACTCCTTGCCTGCTCGTTCTCTACGTTGGAAATCTCAGTCTGAGGCTAGCAGATCCTCGATGCCGTCCCGCGCCCCGGACGGCCCGCGGCCGGGCGGTCGCCGTGTGTCCCATGGCACACGCCGAACGGGTCAAACGACGCGGTGAGCGGTGCTGCCCGCCCATACCGTCGCCTTCGTCAAGCGGCTTCTCTCCACAAGACCTAGGAGGTCTCATGCCCCGCCGCATCATCCCCGTCCTGTGCGCGCTCGTCGTGGCACTCGTTCCCGCCACGGCACTCGCTCAGCCGGCCCAGGACCCGTCCCCCGCCGCGCCCCATGGCGGCGTCGTGTACGGCGACACCAAGTACGACCTGCAGAACCAGGCCGACCAGGGCTCGCCCGCCGGCGGCACGGCGTACGAGCAGGCGATCTCGGGCGACACGAAGGGCAACCTGCCCCGCGCGATCGCACCTCCCGGCACGCCCGCCGCGACGCCCGCCAAGCCGACGACGCCCGTCTCGACGCCGACCGCGTCCGACGGCGACTCGACCAACGGCTGGCAGATCGCCGCCCTGGGTGAGGCGGCCGTCCTCGCGGCCTTCGCGCTCGGCGGGGTCGCGCTGGTGGCACGCCGCCAGCATCGCGCTCCCAACATGGGGCTCTAGAGGAGCGCGCCGTTCGGGGGCGGGGCCGCACGCGGCCCCGCCCTCTCGGGCACTCCCGCCGCCGCCAGGCGCTCATCGCTCTCGATACCAAAGGAACTCGCGTCATGCTCATCCGCCGCATCGTGGCCAGCGCCTGCGCGCTGTGCCTCGCCGTCCCCGCCGTCGCCACCGCCAAGGACGTGCGCTACGTCGGCCACGTTCACCACACCGCCGCGCTCGTCGCCATCGGCGACACCAAGGACGACCTGCCCGGCGCCGTCCCGGCCGTCCCGGCCGGCGACACCAAGGGCGACCTGACCGGCGCGGTCGCGGCCATCCCGGCCGGCGACACCAAGGCCGACCTGCCGGGCGCCGTCGCGCCGACGCACAACACCGCCGTCGCGCCGCGCGCCACATCCCAGCCGACGGCGTCGACGGACGACGCCACCAACGGCTGGCGCCTCGCCGCCGTGATCGAGGGCGGCCTCCTCGCCGCCTTCGCGATCGGCGCCGCCGTCTTCATGACGGGCCGCCAGCACCGCGCTCCCCGCATGGGGGTGTAGAGGAGCGCGCCGCTCGGGGGCGGGGCCGCACGCGGCCCCGCCCTCACAGCGTCTGCGTCCGGAACGGGCGCAGCCCGCGCGCCCGGTAGTTCGGCAGCGCCGCGGGCCCGTCGAGGGTGCACGTGTGCAGCCACACGCGCGGGGCCAGCTCGAAGCCGCGGCGCAGCGCGTGGGTGAGCAGGAAGCCGCCCAGGCCCTGCCCGTGGAAGGCGCCCAGCAGCCCGAAGTAGGCCACCTCGACGCCGCCCTCGTCCTCGCTCAGCTCGTAGTAGCCGGCGCGCGCTCCGGCGACGGTCGCCACCCAGGTCTCGACGCTGTCGGCCCAGGCCTGCCACTCGGCGTCCGAGCGCGCGAGATGGTCGGTCCAGCGATAGGCGCGCCCGACCTCGGCGTAGAGCCAGCGGCTGAGCGCGCCGTCGGGCGGCGCGACCCGCACGACCTCGACGTCCTCCACGCGCGGCGGCCCGGCCGGCCGCAGCCCGGCGGGATCGTCGAGCTCGAGATAGGTCCGCACGACTGGCTCGGTCACCTGGGATATCTTGCCGGCCGTGCCGCGCGGGGCTCCTGTGGACGGCTTCCGGCTCGCCTACGACCGCGCGGGCAGCGGCCCGCCGGTCGTCGCCCTGCACGGCTGGCCGGGATCGCGGCGCGACTACCGCGAGGTGGCCGCTCGGCTGGCAGGCGAGGTCGACGACTACGCGCCCCGGCGCCTTCGCCGCGAGCATCGGCTGGTACCGCGGGCGCCGGGACCCTCGCGGCCGCGCTGGCCGAGCGCGCCCCGGCGCCTGCGGAGCGCCTGGCCGTCCCGACGACGGTGCTGTGGCCCACCGAGGACCCGCTCTTCCCGGTGGCGTGGTCGGACCGGATCGACGCCTTCCTCGCCCGCGCGCAGCTGCGCGTGCTCGACGGCGTCGGGCACTTCGTCCCGCTCCAGGCGCCCGACGAGGTCGCCGGCGCTATTCGCGCCGCGACGGGCACATCCGCCTGAGCGCGCAGACCCGGCACGCCGGGCGCTGGGAGTGGCACGTGCGCCGACCGTGGCGCAGGAGGTTGACGTGGAACTCGAGCTCGGCGCCGGGCGGCGTGATGGCCAGCATCTGGTCGTGCAGGCGGTCGAAGGGCGCCCCGGGCTCGAGCAGGTGCAGGCGCATGCCGACGCGCGAGACGTGGGTGTCGACGGGCACGTCGCGCAGGCCGTAGGAGAAGAGCAGCACGCACGCGGCGGTCTTGCGTCCGACGCCGGGCAGCGCCGTGAGGTAGGCCTGCGACTCGGCGATCGGCGCGTCGCGCATCCACGAGAGGTCCAATGGATCCCCGATCGCCTCGAGGATGGCCTTGATGCGCACCGACTTGACCTTCGAGATCCCGCCCGGCCTGATCGCCTCCTCGATCTCCTCCACGGGCGCGTCGCGCACCGCCTCCCACGCCTCGAAGCGGTCGCGCAGGCGCAGGAAGGCGACGTCGCGGTTGCGGTCGTTGGTCGACTGCGAGAGCACGGTCAGCACCAGCTCGCCGACCGGGTCGCCGTGAGGCTCCATGACGGGGATCCCGTACATCGCGCGCAGGCGCTCGCGGACCGCGCGCACGCGGCTGGCTCGGGGTCGGCGCCAGGGGGTCGGCACGCGGGAAGTATGGTGCCCGCGCCGATGGCCCCGGTCACCGAGCACCACGACACGCTCAGCGATCAGCCCCTGTTCTGGCGTAGCGCCGAGGGCGGCGAGCCGCCCGTGCTCTACCTCCACGGCGTCCCGACGAGCTCCGACGACTGGGTCGGATTCCTCGAGCGCACGGGCGGTCTGGCGCCCGACCTGCCGGGATTCGGGCGCAGCGGCAAGCGCGGCGACGGCGACTTCACCATGCCGGGCTACGACCGCTTCGTCGAGGCCTTCCTCGACCACGTGGAGGTCGAGCGCGTGCGCCTGGTCGTGCACGACTGGGGCGCGGTGGGCCTGCTGTGGGCTCAGCGCTTCCCCGAGCGCGTCGAGCGCCTGGTCGTGATCAACGCCGTCCCGCTGCTGCCCGGCTACCGCTGGCACCGGGTCGCCCGGCTGTGGCGCATGCGAGGCGTCGGCGAGGTCGCCGTCGGGCTCTCCACGCGCTGGGCCTGGCGGCGGGCGCTCCCGCAGCCGCGTGGCCGACGAGTCCTGGCCGCACTTCGACCAGGGCACCCAGCGCGCGATCCTGCAGCTCTACCGCGCGAGCCCGGAGGACGCGCTCGCCCGCGCCGGCCTCGATCTCGGGCGCATCGACTGCCCCGCGCTCGTCGTGTGGGGCGATCGCGACTCCTACCTGCCGCCGGACGTTCGCCGACGCCTACGCGGCCGCGCTCGGCGGCGAGGCGGAGGTCCTGCACCTCCACGAGGCCGGGCACTGGCCCTGGCTCGACCGGCCGGATGTCGTCGATCGCATCGCCGCGTTCCTGGACGCCTAGGGCCGATCCCGGCGTGGGCGCTGGCCGCCGTCGGTGGCGGCGGTCTACCTCGTGCTGGCGCCGCCGAGCGCGGACCTCGCGGCGCAGGACTACCGCGCCGACCTCGGCCTCGTGCTGTGGGACAACGGCTGGTACGGCGGCCATCACATGCCCGGCTACAGCGTGCTCTTCCCGCCGCTGGCGCGCGCTGCTCGGGCCCGCGGCTGGTCGGGGCGCTGAGCGCGGTCGCCGCCGCCTGGCTCTTCGAGCGCCTCGTGCGCGACACCGACGGCGCGCGCGTGGCCTCGCTGTGGTTCGCCGTGGCGACGGTCTCGACGCTCATCTCGCGGGCGGCTGACCTTCGCGCTGGGCGTCGCCGTCGGCCTCGCCGCCGTGCTCGCCGCCGCGCGCGGGCGCCGCGGGCTGGGCCTGCGCGCTGGCCGCGCTGGCCAGCCTCGCCAGCCCGGTGGCCGGCGCCTTCGTGGCGCTGGCGGCCGCCGCGTGGTGGCTCGACCGCCCGCGCTGGTGGCCCGTGGCGCCTCGGCGCCTGCGCCGTCGCGCCCGCCATCGCGCTCGCGATCGCCTTCCCCGAGGGCGGGAGCTTCCCGTTCGTCGCGTCGAGCTTCTGGCCCGCGCTGGCCGCCTCGATCGCCGTCGGGCTCGTCGATCCCGCGCGAAGCGCGCGTGGTGCGCATCGGCATCGCGCTCTACGCCGTGGCGATCGTGGCGAGCTTCGCGCTGCAGACACCGATGGGCGGCAACGTCGTGCGCCTCGGCGCGCTCTTCGCGGGGCCGGTCCTCGCCGCCCTCGTCTGGCGCACCAACCGCCGCGCCCTCGCCCTGCTCGCGCTGCCGCTCCTGTACTGGCAGTGGGTCGCCCCGGTCGACGACTGGGCGCGGGCCGCCGGCGACGCATCCGTGCACGAGCGCTACTACGACGGGCTGCTCGGCTTCCTGGGCACGCAGCGCGGCGGGCCCTTCCGCCTGGAGATCCCGTTCACCGACAACCACTGGGAGTCGCGCTGGGTGGCGCCGCACGTCCCGCTGGCGCGCGGATGGGAGCGCCAGGTCGACCGCCAGCGCAACGCGCTCTTCTATGACGACCGTCCGATCACGCCGGCGCGCTATCGCCGCTGGCTCGACGACAACGCCGTGCGCTTCGTCGCGCTGGCCGACGCGCCGATCGACTACTCGGCGGCGCGCGAGGCCCAGCTCGTGCGCGACGGGCACGCCCGTACCTGCGCGAGGTCTGGCACGACGCGCACTGGCGCGTCTACGCGGTCGCCGGCGCCCGTCCGCTGGCCAGCGGCGCGGCGCGCGTGACCGCGGTGGAGCCCGAGCGCGTGCGCCTGACGGCGAGCCGGGCCGGCGCTGGTCGACCTGCGCGTGCGCTTCACCCCGTACTGGCGGATCGCGACCGGCACCGGCTGCGTCGGCGAGGGACCCGGAGGCTGGACGCGGCTGCGCGTCGAGCGCCCCGGACCGGTGGTCCTGGAGGCCTCGTTCGCCCTCGGACGTGTGCGCGCGAGCGCGCCGCGATGCACCGGTTGAGGGCGGAGAACCGCCGCCGCCGGCGAACCACAAGCGGATCGAAGGTTCCTGTTAGGTGTGGTTAGCCGTCCTTCCGGGCAACCGAGACGGTCATTAAGATGCGTGTACCAATGCTCTTGGCCCGCGCCCGTTCCCTCCAGGCGCGCCTCCTGCCCCACGGTCTGCTCGACGTGGTGCGTCAGGTGCTGCTCTTCGCTGCCGCGTACTACGCGTACCGGCTGGTACGGGGTTGGATCGACGATCCGCAGGGCGCCACGGTGGCCTTCGCCAACGCGCGCCACCTGATCCACTTCGAGCAGACCATGGGCTTCTTCGTCGAGCCCAGCGTGCAGGCCTGGGCGTCGACCAAGCCGGCGATCATCGACTTCGCCAGCTGGGTCTACCTCAACTGCCAGACCTCGGTGACCCTCGGCGCGCTGGTCTTCCTCTACCTCTTCCACAACAAGAGCTTCTACTTCGTGCGCAACATGTTCATGGTCGCCATGGGCATCGCGCTCGTCGGCTACACCGTGATGCCGACCGCGCCGCCGCGCTTCTTCCCCGAGTGGGGCTTCCTGGACTCCGTCTCGGACTTCACCGGCGTCAGCCACGACTCGGTGGTGGCCAACGCGCTCTTCAACCCCTACGCGGCCGTCCCGTCGATGCACGTCTGCTTCGCGCTGCTGATCGGCGTCACGCTCGCGCGGCTGTCCAAGCACCGCGTGACGCGCATCGCCTGGGGCCTGTACCCGCTGCTCGTGACCTTCGTGATCGTCGCCACCGGCAACCACTTCCTGGCCGACGCGATGCTCGGCGCCGTCACGGCCGGCCTCTCCGCCTGGGCCGCCAGCTGGCTGGCCCGCGCCCGCCCGACCGCCTGGGCCTTCAGCGCCGCCAAGGCCTGATGGCCACGCCCGCGCAGACCCCCCGGCCCCGTCGCCGGGAGCCGGGCGTGCGCCGCGACGCGATGCGCGACCGGCTCATCGAGTCGCGCCTGACGCCCAACGCCATCTCGCTCACCGGGTTCGCGCTCAACGTGGTGGCGGCCGTGCTCGTCTGGCAGGAGCTCTTCATCTGGGGCGGGATCGCCTTCATCGTCGGGTCGGTGTGCGACACGCTCGACGGGCGCTACTCGCGCATGTCGGGCAAGGGCACGCAGTTCGGCGCCTTCCTGGACTCGACGCTCGACCGCATCGAGGAGGGCATCGTGCTGACCGCGGTGGCCCACGTCTTCGCCAAGCAGGGCAACGACTTCGCGGCGGCGGCGGTCGTCGTCGCCGTGCTCGCCTCCCTCATGGTGAGCTACACACGCGCACGCGCCGAGGCCCTCGGGGTCGAGTGCAAGGTCGGCATCGCCAACCGCGCGGTCCGCGTCGTGATCCTCTCGGCCGGTATCGTGTTCGCCGACCTGGACCTCCTGGCACCCGCCGTGTACGTGCTGGCGGGGCTGGGCACCATCACCGTCCTGCAGCGGATCCTGCACGTGCGCAAGGAGCTCAACCGGCTCGCGCAACCGGCCTCCGATCTGTAACCGGCGGTCAACGACGGGGTTGGATCCGTCGGAAATACATCGAAGGGAACTTCACCTTGAGCACCAACGGCAACGGCGCCGCGGCGACCGACGGCGCTGCGACGAACGGCAAGGCCCGCTACCAGCACGACAAGGTCCGGGTGGCCATCATCGGCGTCGGCAACTGCGCGAACTCCTTCGTGCAGGGCGTCCACCACTACCGCGACGCCGACCCCAAGGTCCGCGTCCCGGGCCTCATGCACGTCGATCTCGGCGGCTATCACGTGAGCGACATCGAGTTCACGTGCGCCTTCGACGTCAACAAGACGAAGGTCGGCAAGGACCTCGGCGAGGCCATCTGGGCCGACCCGAACAACACGATCAAGTTCACCAAGATGCCGAAGAAGCTCGGCATCCCGGTCCACCGCGGGATGACGCACGACGGCATCGGCAAGTACGCCGCGCAGAAGATCACCAAGGCGTCCGGCGAGACCGCCGACATCGTCTCGATCCTCAAGGAGACGCACACCGACGTCGTCGTCTCCTACCTGCCCGTCGGCTCCGAGCAGGCCACCAAGTGGTACGTGGAGCAGGTCCTCGAGGCCGGCTGCGCGTTCGTGAACTGCATTCCCGGTGTTCATCGCGCGCGAGGACTACTGGGACAAGCGCTTCAAGAAGGCCGGCCTGCCGGTCATCGGCGACGACATCAAGTCGCAGGTCGGCGCCACCATCACCCATCGCGTGCTGGCCCGCCTCTTCCACGAGCGCGGCGTCAAGCTGCGGCGCACGTCGCAGCTCAACGTGGGCGGCAACATGGACTTCTTCAACATGCTCGAGCGCGAGCGCCTGGAGTCCAAGAAGATCTCCAAGACCAACGCGGTGACCTCGGTCGCCGGCCTGGAGATGGACGCCGACGACGTCCACGTCGGCCCCTCGGACTACGTGCCGTGGCTGACCGACCGCAAGTGGGCCCACATCCGCCTGGAGGGCGAGGCGTTCGGCGGCGTGCCGCTCAACGCCGAGCTCAAGCTCGAGGTGTGGGACTCGCCCAACTCGGCCGGCATCGTCATCGACGCGGTGCGCTGCCTGAAGCTGGCGCTCAACCACGGCGTCAGCGGCCAGCTCGACGGCCCGAGCTCGTACCTCATGAAGTCGCCGCACAACCAGCGGCCCGACGACGAGGCGCGCGACGCGACGGAGAAGTTCATCGCCAAGTACGCGCGCAAGCCCGGCACGGCGCCCAAGGGCCGCAAGGCCCCGGCCCGGAAGGCCGCCGCGAAGGCGTAGGTCGGTCGGTTAACCGCCTCATCCGCCGGGTGGACGCCAAGATGGTCCACCCGGCCGACGACGGCGGGAAGCGTCCTGCGTACCTTGCGTCATACGACGTAAGGAACCGCGCAGGCTCCGCACTCTCCTCCAGCGGACGCGGCACTCTCCTCCAAGCATCGCGACAACGGGCCGCCCATCGGGCGGCCCGTCGCGTTGCGCGGTCGGCTAGCGTGCGCGCGTGGCCGATGCCGCGGCGCTGCGAGCCCAGCTCGCCTACCTGGAGCGCAGCTCGCCCTTCTACCGCGAGCGGCTGGCCGGCGCGCAGTCGCTCGAGGACGTCCCGCTGCTGACCAAGGCGCAGCTGCGCGCCTCGCAGGCCGCGCGCCCGCCCTTCGGCGAGCACCTGTGCGCGTCCCCCGAGGCGCTCGTGCGCCTGCACGTCACATCGGGGACGACCGGGGATCCCGTGGCCATCGGGCTCACGCGCGCAGACCACGAGGCCAACTCGGCCATCGGCGGCGCCGCGTTCGCCATCGCGGGCGTGCGCGACGACGACGTCATCGCCCACTGCCTCAACTACGCGCTCTACGCCGGCGGCATCGCCGACCACATGGCGCTCGAGGCCTCGGGCGCGACCGTGGTGCCCGTGGGCGTGGGCCAGTCGCAGCGGCTGCTCGACCTCATCCCCCGCCTGGGGCTCACGGCGATCTACGGCACGCTGTCGTTCCCGGCGCACCTGGCGGGCCGCGCGCGCGACGCCGGCATCGATCCGGCGACGCTGGGCCTGCGCCACATCGTCACCGCGGGCGAGCCCGGCGCGGGCTTGGGCGCGGTGCGTGCGCAGATCGAGAGCACCTGGGGCGCCTCGGTGGCCGACAGCTTCGGGATGAGCGACGTGTGGTCGACCATGGCCGGCGAGTGCGAGGCGCGCCAGGGGCTGCACCTGACCACCGACGGCTGGGCGATCCTCGAGCTCGTCGAGCCCGGGACCGGCGCGCCGCTGGCGATCGAGGACGACGCCTTCGGCGAGCTCGTGTGGACCCACCTGCGCCGGGAGGCCTCGCCCCTGCTGCGCTATCGCTCGGGCGACCTCGCGCGCGTGTGGACGTCGCCCTGCGCCTGCGGGCGCAGCGGCGTGCGGATCCGCATCGAGGGTCGCGTGGACGACATGCTGCGCGTGCAGGCGGTCAACGTGCACCCCGGCGCGATCGGCGCCGTGCTGGGACGCTTCGACGGGCTCGGGCGCTACGCGGTGGTGGCCGACGGCGACCCGATCGTCCCGCCCCTGCGCGTCTTCGTCGAGACGGCGGACGGGATCGAGGGGGTCGACACGGCGCTGCGCACCGAGCTGGGCGCGCGCTTCGAGGTACAGGCGGTGGCGCCGGGGACGCTGCCGGTGGGCGAGCAGAAGACACGCGTCGTGTACCGCACGGCGCGGGGAGAGGAAATCCAATTGGCACACCCCCTCCCGCAACCTGACAACACTTCGGAGCGATCAGAAGGGGGGCCGTGGGCCTGACGACCGTCACGGTGAGCGAACTGGGGTCGGCGCGCGTGGTGACGTGGGACCGCCAGGCGAATCGCAACGCCTGGACGCGCGACACGATCGAGGCGATCGCCGACGGCATCGAGGCCGCGGGCGCCGACGAGGCGGTGCGCTGCGTGATCGCGCGCGGCGCCGGCGAGCACTTCTCGGCCGGCGACGACCTCTTCGCCGCCATCGACGCCACTCCCGAGTCGTGGGCGGCGACCGTCAGGGCCTTCCAGCGCGTGACGAGCGCCGCGCTCGCCGCGCCGGTCCCGGTGCTCGCGGCCATCGACGGGGTCTGCATCGGCGGCGCCCTCGAGTTCGCGGCCAGCTGCGACCTGCGGATCGCCACCGACCGCGCGCGCTTCGGCACGCCCGAGGTCGGCATCGGGCTGACCTACACCAACGCCGGCTCGCACTTCCTGCCCTCGACCATGGGCGAGACCGCCGCGCGCGAGCTGCTGCTCACGGGCGCCCTGCGCGACGTCGCGTGGGCCGAGCGCCACCGCTTCGTCAACGAGGTCGTCCCGGCCGCCGACTTCGACGAGCGCGTCGCGGCCTGGGCCGCGGGCTTCGACGACGTCTCGCGTGCCGCCGTCGCCCGCACCAAGGCGATGCTCAACGACCGCTTCGGCGACCTGCTCGGCGCCGCCATGGAGCGCGAGGAGCGCGCCTGCATCGAGCTCTTCGACGGCCCCGACGCGCCGGCCGCGCTCGCCGTCGTTCGCCCAGCGCCGGCGGTAGCGCGCGGCGCCACAGGACTATTCTGCCCGCGGTGCCCGAGCCGCTGTCCATCGCCCAGGTCACGCCCTATCCGTGGGAGGACCGCCACGACGTCAACACGTTCGTCGCGCGCGTGTCCGACGAGCTCGCGCTGCGCGGGCATCGGGTCATCGTCGTCGCGCCGTCGTCCTCGCGCGCGCTGGTGCGCGACTCGCGCCGGGCCGTGCGCGGCGGCGCGCTCGAGCCCGCCCCGGGCGAGGTGCGCGTGCTGGCCGTGGGCGAGGCGCTCCCGCCGCTGCCGGGCCGCCGTCGGGCGGCACTGCCGATCGACGTCGCGCGCACGATCTCGGACCTCTTCGAGAGCGCCGCGCTCGATCTGTGCCACGTGCACGAGCCCTTCGCGCCCAGCGTGGCCAGCACCGCCCTGCGCCACTCGCGCGCGCTCAACGTCGGCACCTTCCACGCACCGACCGAGCGCGTCGTCGCCACCCAGGTCGCGCGCAAGGTCGTGCAGCTCGTCTTCGGGCGCCTCGACGCGCGCACCGCGACCTTCGCCGCGACCGCGGACCTGCTGCGCCGCTTCTTCCCCGGTGAGTACGCGATCGTCGCGCCCGGCGCCGACCCGCTCCCCCGACCCGAGCGCGACGACGACGCGCCCGATCCGGATCGCCTTCGTCGAGCAGGAGGAGCGCGGCGCCCTGCGGCTCTTCCTGCGCTCGCTGCGCCGCCTCGATCCGGCCTCGCGCTGGGAGGCGGTCATCCATTCCGAGCGCGGCCCGTCCTCCTCGACGCCGCTGCGCGCCGACCTGCTCGAGCGCGTGCGCTTCGTCGACGACGCCGACACGGCGCTGGCGGGCGCCGACGTGCTCGTCGCCGCCTCGGACGGCGTCGCGCCCGCGCCCGGGCTCATCGCCCGCGCCCAGGCGGCCGGCGCCGTGCCGGTCGCCTCGCGCCTGGCCGTCTACGAGGAGGCGCTGGGCGACGGCGAGGCCGGGCTGCTCTTCGAGCCCAACGACCTCGAGACCCTCACCGCGCAGCTCGGCCGGCTGGTCGTCGACCGCGAGCTGCGCGAGCGCCTGCGCGCGGCGGCGCGGCCGCGGCCGTGGAGCATGGTGGCCGACGAGCTCGAGGCGCTCTACCGCACGCTCGCCGCGCGCCGCCACGGCGCCCGCGGCAACGCCGAGATCGCCCGCAGGCTGCAGAGCCGGCCCACGATCGACGTCGACCTGCACATGCACACCGACCACAGCCACGACTGCGCGACCCCCGTCGAGGTGCTGCTGGCCACGGCGCGCGCCCAGGGCCTGGGCGCGATCGCGGTGACCGACCACAACGAGGTCTCCGGAGCGCTCGAGGCCGCGGCCAAGGCGGCCGACTACGGGGTCAAGATCATCGTCGGCGAGGAGGTCAAGACCGCGCATCAGGGTGAGGTCATCGGCCTGTTCTTGAAGGAGAAGATCCCCCGGGGCCTCACCCTGGAGGAGACGGTGGCCGAGATCCGCCGCCAGGGCGGCGTGGTCTACGTGCCCCATCCGTTCGACCGCATGCACGCCGTGCCCGACTACGAGCACCTGCTCGACGTCGTCGAGGACGTCGACGCCATCGAGGTCTACAACCCGCGCGTGGCGATCGGCTCCTTCAACGAGGAGGCGGCGCGCTTCGCGGCCAAGTACCGCATCCCGGCGGGCGCCGGCTCGGACGCCCATGTCGCCCAGGGGCTGGGCTCGGTGCGCGTGCGCATGCCCGACTTCGACGGGCCCGCCGAGTTCCTCGAGGCGCTGCGCGCCGCCGAGATCATCACCAAGCCGTCGAGCCTGCTCTACGTGCAGGCCCTGAAGTTCCTCGAGACGAAGGCCACGCCGCCGGGTGCGCGCGAGCGCCGGCGCGAGCGCCGCGTGCGCCGCGCGATCCGCAAGCCGTGATGCAGGCGCAAGGACGACCTGCGGACCCGTCGAAGCCCGCAGGACCCATGCCCGCGACCGACGACGAGATCCGCGAGAAATACCTCGAGCGCGCCATCCGCGAGCTCAACACCCTGACCCGCGAGCTGCAGAGCTGCCAGCACTGCCCGCGCGGCAACCTGATGCCCGTCCTGGGCTCCGGCCATCCCCAGGCCGACGTCTTCCTGCTCAAGTTCGCGCCCGCCGCGAGCGAGGTGGAGGAGGGCGTCGCCTTCTACGGGCGCAGCGGCACGGCGCTCATGAAGTCGCTCAAGCGGCTGGGCATCGACCCGCTGGCCGTCTACGGGACGCTGTGCGTGAAGTGCCCGGTGAGCGACCCGTCGCTGGCCGACCCGGCCTGCATCGCCCGCGTGCTCGAGGAGCTGGCCATCGTGGCGCCCAAGATCGTCGTGGTCATGGGCGAGGACGCGCTGGCCGCGCTCAACGACCTCGACGTGCCCCTGGCCAAGTCGATCGACCCGGAGCTCGGCGTCGTCCAGGCCTTCACGCCGGCCTGCGAGGCGCTCTTCGTGCCGAACATCGACGAGGCCCTCGACGAGGAGGCCGCCAAGCGCGAGTTCTGGTCGGCCTTCAGGGTGCTGGGCGAGTGGTACGAGGACCTGCCGCCCTACTAGCCGTTGTCGGCGCCGCCCTCGCCTACTTCCTCGTCGCCCCTGAGCTCCCGCAGCTGCACCCGCCGGAGCTCTCGGCGCTGGTGGCGTCCGCGATCGGGCTGACCTTCGTCGTGGCCATCGTGGCGGGGCTGGCCGCGATGGCCGACTCGCCCTTCACCCTGTTCCCCGCCGTGCTCGGCGCCGGGCTGCTGGTGGCGGCGCTCGACGCCAACGACGTCGCGGCGGCCGCGACGCCCTTCGAGGTCATCCTGCTGGGCTGCCTGGGGATCGCCTTCGCCGTCGTCTTCGACGTGCCGGCGCTCGCCGTCGCGCTGCCGCTCTTCCTCGGGGCCATCGACGTCGCCCAGGCGCTCGGGGGCGGATCGGCGGGGCTGTTCACGCTGTCGACCGCGAAGCCCGGCGACGTGCTCACGCTCGACCTCCCCGACTGGGGCACGGGGCTCGCCGCCGCCCGGCTGAGCGCCACCGACGTCGTCTTCCTCGGCGCCTTCGCGGCCTATGCGCGGCGCCTGAGGATGCGCGAGCGCGCCGCGGAGGTCGGCATGCTCGTGGGCCTCCTGGTCGCCGTCGCCTCCGAGGTCCTGCTCGACACCGAGCTGCCGACGATCGCCCTCATGGCCGTGGGCTATCTGGCGCCGAATGTCGACCGCCTCGGCGCACTGTTCGCGCGTCCCGCGGACGAGTAACGTGCGGTGCATGGACCTCGAGGAGAAGACGCTTGAGCAGGTGGGCGACCGCTGCGAGGAGTGCGGGGCCAAGCTGACCGAGCAGGAGCTCGAGCAGGTGCTCGAGTCGGGCGGCCCGGCGCTGTGCACGGTGCACGCGCAGGAGGAGGTCGCGGTCTCCGACGAGGACGCGCTCGAAGAGGACGTCTGAGGCGGGTCCCCGGCCGAAGGCCTGACTGTTAGGCCCAGTATTCGACGGCGCCGGCGATCCTGCCGTCGTGCAGGTCGTAGATGCCCGCGCAGCGCCGGTCGCCGACGCGCGCCTCGATGACCGCGGCCTTGCCGTCGACCACCGAGCGCAGCACCTCGATCTCGCCCTCGCCGCGGCCGGCCGCGACGCGGTGCGCCGCGAGGTAGTCCTCGACGCCCAGCCGCGTGCCGTCGCCGGCGCGCTCGACGACGGCCGACGGGTGGAACTGGGCCCGCGCGGCCTCCCAGTCGTGGCGGGCGAGCCCGCGCCACAGGCGCTCGGCGGCGTTCACGCCATCTCCAGCACGATCTTGCCCAGCTTGCCGCCGGCGGTGAAGCGCTCGTAGGCCTCGGCGACGGCGTCGAGCGGATAGGTGGCGGCGATCGGGACGCGCAGCGCGCCGCGCTCGAAGAGCGGCAGGACGTGGCGCTCCATGGCGCGCGCGGTCAGGGCCTTCTCCTCCAGCGGGCGCGGGCGCAGCGTCGAGGCGCGCACGGTCGCCCGCCGGCCCATCATCGCGCCGAGGTTGAGCTCGGCCTTCGCGCCGCCCCCGATGCCGATGACGACGATGCGCCCGCTGGTCGCGAGCGCCTGCAGGTCGCCGGACAGGTTGGGAGCGCCGACCAGCTCGAGGACCACGTCGAACGGGCCGCGCTCGGCGAAGCCCTCGGGCTCGATCACGTCGTGGGCGCCGAGCCCGGCCACCCCGTCGCGCAGGTCGGCGTTGCGCACGCTGGCGGTGACGTGGGCGCCGGCCGTCGCGCCGAGCTGCACCCCGGCCGTGCCGACCCCGCCGGCGGCGCCCTGCACGAGCAGGCGCTCGCCCGGACGCAGCCCGCCCTGCGTGAAGAGCGCGTCGTGGGCGGTGGTGAAGACCTCCGGCACGCCGCCGGCCTCGGTGAAGCTCAGGCCGTCGGGGATGGGCATGAGCTGGCGCTCGTGGACGGTGGCCAGCTCGGCCTGACCGCCGCCGCCGACGATGGCCATCACGCGGTCGCCCTCGGCGAAGCGCTCGGCGCCCGGGCCCGCGCGCCGCGACCTCGCCGGCGAGCTCGAGCCCCGGGATGTCCTGCGGCGAGCCGGGCGGCGCGGGGTAGTGCCCCGCGCGCTGATGGATGTCGGCGCCGTTCAGCCCGGCCGCACGAACACGGACGAGGACCTCGCCGGCCCCCGGCTCGGGGTCGGGGTGCTCGGCGACGACGACCTCGCCGTCGCGGATGGTGGCGGCGCGCATGGACGCGGAGTCTAGGCGCGCCGTCGCCCACGGGTACCCTCCTGGCATGGGTCTTCCCGTCGACGCATGGAAGCTCGAGGGCATCTCGCCGCGGGCCTATCAGCACCCCGCCGACCGCGCCGCGACCGCCGCGCTGCAGAAGGTCCCCTACCTCGACGAGGTGGTGCGCAAGCTCGTGGCCCTGGGCTACGAGCGCGCGCTGCGCGCCGCCGCGCTGGGCTCCTCGGTGCGCCTGGGCCAGGAGCAGCTGCCCCACATCTGGGTCCTGCACCGCCAGAGCTTCAACGCCCTCGACCTCGAGGCCGTGCCCGACCTCTACATGACGCAGCTGCCGTTCGCCAACGCCGCGACGATCGGCGTCGACCGCCCGGTCGTGGTCGTCAATTCCGAGCTCGTGCGGATCCTCGACGACGACGGCCGCCGCGCCGTGCTCGCGCACGAGGCCGCTCACGTGCACTCCGGCCACGTGCTCTACCAGACCGCGATGATCATCATGCTGCGGCTCGCCACGGGCGTGCGGCTGCCGCTGCTGGCCGGGCTGCCGCTGCTGGCCATCGAGCTCGCGCTGCTCGAGTGGTTCCGCGGCGCCGAGCTCAGCTGCGACCGCGCCGCCGCGCTCGTCACGCGCGACCCGATGGCCGTCTGCCGCGCGCTCATGGTCATCTCGGCCGGCGAGGCCTCCGCGGACCTCAACCTCGACGCCTTCATCGCGCAGGCGATGGACTACAGCGAGGGCGGCAAGGGCCTCGAGAAGCTCACGCGGCTGATGGCCGACATGGGCCTCACCCACCCGATGCCGGTTCGCCGCGTGCGGCTGCTGCTCGAGTGGGTGCGCGCGGGCGAGTACGACCGGATCGTCTCGGGCGACTACATCCGCCGCGGCCACGAGCCGCCGCTGCGCGACGAGGCCGACGCCGCCCAGGAGCACTACGCCAAGCGCGTGTCCGACGCCTTCCAGCAGGCGGGCTCGTCGATCGGCGAGGTCGGCCAGCAGCTGAGCGACTGGCTGGGGCGCCAGCGCGGCGGCGACTCCGGCGGCGACCCTCCCGCCGACGAGGACTAGGCCGCGGCGGCCTGGTCGGCGTCGCGCAGGCGCTCGACGCCCCGGCGCAGCACTCGGCAGACCTTCATCTGCGACATGCCCATCCGCCGCGCGATCTCGCGCTGGGACAGGTCGCCGGCGAAGTACAGGTTCATGACGTCGCGCTCGAGCGGCTCGAGCAGGGTCGAGAGCTCGTGCAGCCACGCGCGATCGAAGGCGCGGCGCAGCCCCTCGTCCTCGGCCCCGAGCTGATCGCCGACCGTGCGGTCCTCGGTGTCGGAATGGGCCGGGGCGTCGAGCGACAGGGCCCAGCGTCCGCGGCGCGCGTCCTGGGCGGCGATGACGCGCTCGACCGAGAGGTCGAGGTGCTCGGCGAGGTCCGAGGTGGTCGGCGCGTGGCCGAGGGTCGCGCTCAGGCGCTCGGTGGCCGACAGCAGCTCGAGCCACGTCTCGGCCGCCTCGCGCGGCGGGCGCACGGCCCACGTGTGGTCGCGCAGCCAGCGGCGCATCTCGCCGATCATGGTCGGCACGGCGTAGCGCAGGAAGTCGGTGCCGAAGCCGGGATCGAAGCGCTCGAGCGCCTTCGTCAGGCCCAACGCGGCGGCCTGCTCGAGGTCTTCGACGTAGCCGGTGTGGCGATAGCGACGGGCCAGCCGCCGCATGATCGGGCGCATGCGAGCGACGAGCTCCTCGCGCGCAGCGAGGTCGCCGGCCGAGACGTATCGGCGCAGCAGGTCGTCTTCGACCGTGCCCACGCCGGATCGGATGTGGGGGGTGGTGGTTCGCGTGACCCGTACCTCCTCGCCGGCCGGCGACGCTCCTCCCCGTCGGCCGCGAACGCTGTGGAACCGGTTCCAGGCTAACGCTCCGGCGGCGCCTGTCAAGGCGTCGTGCGTCGAATTACGTCACTGGTTGCGAAACCGTCCGGCGCACCACCACTTCGAGCGGCGGCAGACCCGCCGGCGGCTCGCCCGGAGACGACGCTTCATCGCCGTCGAGCGCTGCCAGGAGCAGCTGGGCGCCCAGGCGGCCGGACTCGCGCAGCGGCTGGCGCACGGTCGTCAGGCCGATCGCCGCCGCCAGCTCGATGTCGTCGAAGCCGATGACCGACAGATCGCCGGGCACGGAGAGCCCCGCGCGCGCGGCCGCGTCGAGCACGCCGAAGGCCTGGACGTCGGAGGCCGCGAAGATGGCGGTGGGCCGCCGGCGCAGCGCCAGCAGCTCGCGCGTGAGCTCCAGGGCGCTCTCGCGGCCGTAGGGGCCGCGCCTGACGTAGCGCGCCGGCAGCGCGACGCCCGCCTCGCCCATCGCGCCCCGCATGCCCTCCAGCCGCCGCTGGCTCGAGGCGAACGCGAACGGGTTGTTCTCGACGTCGCCGACGAAGGCGATGTCGCGGTGGCCGGCCTCGAGCAGATGGCCCGCGGCCATCGCTCCGCCGGCGACGTCATCGATGGCCACATGGGGCACCAGCGCCTGCGCGACGTCGACCAGGACCGTCGGCACCCCGTCGCGGTGCAGCGCGCGCACCTCGGCCGGCGTCAGCGGCAGCGAGATGACGATCACCCCGTCGACCCGGTCGCGGTGGGCGAAGCGCCGCAGCGCCGCGCGGCGCTGGTCGAGCGTCTCGATGTTGAAGAGCGTGAGGTCGTACGCGCTGCGCCCGACGACGTCGTCGATGCCGCGCAGGCGCTCGACCACCGACGGGCTGGTGAAGAACGGGGCGATCACGCCGAGCGTCTGCGTGCGCCCGAGCGACAGGTTGCGCGCGGTCGCGCTGGGGCGGTAGCCGAGCTCGTCCATCACGGCCCGCACGCGCACCCGGGTGGCCTCGGCCACCCCGGCCGAGTCGTTGAGCACGCGGGAGACGGTGCCGATGCCCACGCCCGCGCGCTCGGCCACGTCGCGTATCCGCGGCGCACGCGGTCCCGGGCGATCCGGAGCGCTGGCCACGACGCGGAGAGGTACCCCCGCACACCAGGGGTGACGCAGCAG
Organism: uncultured Actinomycetes bacterium; assembly: GCA_963816845.1. GTDB lineage: Bacteria > Actinomycetota > Thermoleophilia > Solirubrobacterales > Solirubrobacteraceae > JAOPZW01. The sequence continues at coordinate 72,174 of CAWFMR010000050.1, forward strand.
CGGTCCGGGGGAGGACGGGGGGCCGCGCCTCTACTCTTGCAGCATGGCCCGCCACCAGCTGCGCCCGCTGTTCGACCGCGTGGTGATCAAGGAGCTCGAGCCCGACCGCATGCGCCAGTCGGGGCTGGTGGTGCCGGCGGGCTCCCACGAGCCGCCGCCGCAGCACGGCATCGTGCTGTCCGTGGGCCAGGGCGTCGACTGGTGGGAGACCGCGGGCGTGCAGATGCCGGTGCGCCCGGGCGACCACGTCGTCTTCCCGGCGTCGGCCGGCGCCTGGGTCGAGGTCGACGAGGAGCGCCTGCTCGTGTGCCGCGTCACCGAGCTGCTGGGCGTGCTCGAGCGCGTCGAGCAGCCGCTGGGCGACGCCCGCCTGGGCGACGCGCTCGGCGAGGGCTGACCGCGGGGAGCGCCGGCTGGGCGCCGGCGCTCCCGGCGAAGGTCAGCGGCTGGTGGTGAACAGGGCCTTGAGGAAGCTCCAGATGTCGGCCACCGGCAGCGCGCGCGACCAGATCTGCACACCGTCGACGTCGCCGACGAAGAACAGGTCGCAGGTGCCGCCGTAGTTGCCGATGACGCCGCCGCCGTCGGGCGGGTTGTAGACGATGGGCGTGCTCGAGGGCGTGCCCGCACCGACCTGGACGCCGTCGATGAACAGGCGCACCGTCTTACCGTCGAAGGTGCCCGCGGCGTTGTGCCACTTGCCGTCCCAGATGGAGGTCGGGGCCTCGGGCGAGCGCACGAAGTTCTGTGACCCGTCGCCGATGTAGAAGGCCAGCCCGCCGTTGTCGGAGGTGTAGAGCCCGTACGAGCCGCTCAGGCAGCCGTTGGCGCCCTTGCCGACGACGTACTTGTACTGCCCGGGCGAGCTCGAGCCGCGGATCCAGGCCGCAACCGTCACGTTGGCGGGCTCCAGGCTCGTGGAGTCGGGGATCCGCACCATGTCGTTGCCGCCGAAGCTGAGCGCAGAGCCCGAGAAGACCCCTCGGATCCAGGCCGGATCCTGATCGTCGACGCCGGCCGAGTTGCCCAGCGTGCCGTTGTTGCCATGCCCAGACCAGTCGTGGATGACCTGCCCTGAGCCTTCGTTCATCGGCCACCAGCCGACGAGCGGGAAGCCGTCCGCGCCTGCCGTGGCGGGGAGGACGGAGAGGGCCGCGGCCGACAGGCCGGCAGCCAGGAGAGAACGTGTCCGTACGCGCATTGCGGCATTGGATCGCAATGTTCGATGTCTTACACCGCCCGGACGACCAGGATCGAGTGTCGATCCCGTGAAGGATTCAGGTGCGCTCGAGCAGCGCCACGCACTCGATGTGGGGCGTCTGCGGGAACATGTCCACCGGGCGCACGCGGCGCAGGGCGTAGCCCGCCTCGACCAGCTGCGCCGCGTTGGGCGCGAGCGTCGTCGGGTTGCAGGAGACGTAGACGATCCGCGTCGGGGCCGCCTCGATCACCCGCCGCACGATCTTCGACGAGAGACCCGAGCGCGGCGGGTCGACGACCAGGACGTCGGGCCGCCCGGAGGTCTCGACCATCTGGCGCAGCGCGAGGCGCACGTCGCCCGCGAAGAAGCGCGCGTTGTCGATCTCGTTGCGCCGCGCATTGGCGATCGCATCGGCGATCGCCTCCTCGACGATCTCCAGGCCCCAGACCTCGCCCGCGCGCGGCGCCAGCGACAGGCCGATCGTCCCGATGCCGCAGAACAGGTCGTAGACGCGCTCCCAGCCCTGCAGGCCGGCGTAGTCGGCCGCCAGCCCGTACAGGCGCTCCGCCATCTCGGTGTTGGTCTGAAAGAAGGCGTCGGCGCTGATGCGAAAGCGCAGGCCGCCGAGCTCCTCCTCGATGGCCTCGGTGCCGTGCAGCACCTCGGAGATGCCGCCGGCAGTGGTCTCGCCGACGTCGAGCGCGCGGGTCCACACGACGCTCCCGGCGCCGACCGCCTCGGCGAAGCCGTCGAAGTCCGGTGCGCCCAGGCCCTCGTCGGACGTGACGATGCGGACCTGCAGCTCGCCGGTGCGGCGACCCTCGCGGACGACGAGGTTGCGCAGCAGGCCCGTCTGCGCGCGGCGATCGTAGGCACGCAGGCCGCGCTCGCGGCACCACTGCAGCGCCGCGCGCCGCGCCTGGTTGCCGGCCTCGGAGGCCAGCAGGCAATCCTCGACGTGCTCGATCTGCTCCCACGACCCCGGCGCGTGGAAGCCGCAGATGAGCTCGCCGTCGGGCGCCGTGCCGAACGAGTACTCGAGCTTGTTGCGATAGCGCCACTGCTCGACGGCGGGCACCAGCGGCTCGAGCTCGTAGCCCTCGAGATGGCCGATCCGCTGCAGGGCGTCCTGCACCTGCTCGGCCTTGATCGCCACCTGGCGCTCGTAGGGCAGCACCTGCCACGGGGCGCCCGGGTGCGACGCGACCGCGTCGATGCGCTCGGGGCCGGGCTCGAGCAGCGCGACGGTGCGCGCCTCGGCGTAGGCCTTCTTGCGCTTGGTCACGACCGCGCGCACGGTGTCGCCGGGAATGGCGTCGCGCACGAAGACGACGTAGCCGTCGCGGCGTGCCACGCCGGCGCCGCCGAAGGCGAGGCTGTCGACCGTCAGCTCGAGCTCGTCGCCGCGCTCGACGCGGGTCTTCGTGGGGGCGTCCATTGCCCCCAGCGTAGTTCAGGCGAGCTGCTTCTCGATCGCGCCGAGCACGGACTTGCGACTGTCGTTGCGCCGCTCGTAGTCGCGCACCTTGCGCAGCTGGGCGGGCGTGAGGTCCTTCAGGCGGCTCACGATCTGCGGCGCGTTGAGCTCGTCGTAGAGGGAGATGGGGAAGGACGGCCCGACGCCCACGCGACGCCGGGCGCGGTCGACCTCCTGCAGCACGCGGTCGCTGGAGTGCAGCGCCTGCGAGCGCCCGCGGCCCAGGAGCTGCTCGAGGTCCGAGCGGAAGCCGTCGGCCTGCGACCGACCCGCGGAGAGCAGGCTCTGCGAGAGCTCGGTGGCGTCCTTGCGGGTGATCCGTCCGCGCTTGACGGCGTCGTCGAGCGTGGCCTTCAAGCCGTCCGCGGTGAGGACGACGCCCTTGCGCAGCGTGTCGCGCAGCGCGGTGAGGTTCGCGCGCACGGCCTCCTCGCGCGCGGGCGCCTTGGTCGCGGTCGCGCGGCTCGTGCTCGCCCGGCTCGTCGTGGCGCGCTTGGCCGCGGGCTTCTTGGCCGCCGAGCGCTTGGCGGCCGGCTTGCTCGCGGCGCTCTTGGCGGCCGGCTTGCTCGCCGCGCTCTTGGCGGCCGGCTTGCTCGCCGCGCTCTTGGCGGCCGGCTTGCGGGCACGACTCGACGACGAACGTGACGACTTGGGCTGGGGCATACGGCCTCCCTCGGGCACGGACAGAACCCGACGGACCCTAGTGCCCGACCGGCGCGCGTGCCTACCGGCCGAGAGGGCCGACGAGCAGGCGGTAGCCGAGGTCGAGCTCGTCGCGCTCGAGCAGGTCGGCGTGGCGGCGCGCCCAGGCGCCGCTGTCGAGATCGGCCCGCAGGCGCGCGAGCCCCTCGGCCAGCTCGTCCTCGCTGCGCTTGGCCAGCGTCGAGATGCCGGCGCGCACCGCCGGGTCGAGGTAGGCCTCGGGCCGGCGCCAGAAGGCGCCGAAGAAGCCGTCGCGGCAGTCCCAGGGGACCGGCACGACCTCGACCTCGGCGTCCAGCGCTGCCGCCTGGTCGGCCAGCGACGGGAACCCGTCGACGTCCTCGCTGCATGTACTGCGGGAAGTACTCGGGACCGATCCACATGCGCCCGACGTAGCGTCGGGTCCCACGAGAGGACGACGACGCGGTCGCGCGCGACGCGCCGCAGCTCGGCGCAGCCGGCGCGCCAGTCGCTCCAGTGGTGGAGCGTGAGGACGGCCATCGCGGCGTCGAAGCTCGCGTCGTCGAAGGGCAGCGCCTCGGCGCTGGCCTGCACCGCCGGCGCGGCGCCCGGCGGACGCTGGGCGATCATCACCGCCGACGGCTCGACCGCCGTCACGGCGCGATCCGGCGGCTCGTAGCTGCCGGTGCCGGCGCCGACGTTGACCACCGTGCGCGCGTCGCCCAGGGCGGCCCAGATGCGCGCCGCGATGCGCGGCTCGGTGGCGCGGGTCGCGGTGTAGGTCCGCCCTATCGCGTCGTAGCGAGCAGCCATTCCAGGAGCGCCTTCTGCGCGTGGCGGCGGTTCTCGGCCTGGTCCCAGATGCGCTGGCGCGGCCCGTAGAGGACCTCGGCCGTGATCTCCTCGCCGGGATGGGCGGGCAGGCAGTGCAGGGCGATGGCGTCGGGCGCGGCGCGGTCGAGCAGGGCGTCGTCGATGCGGTAGGGCGCCAGCGCGGCGCGGCGCGCGTCGGCCGTCGCCTCGTCGCCCATGGAGACCCAGACGTCGGTGTAGACGGCGTGCGCCCCGCGCACCGCCTGCGCCGGGTCGCTGACGGTCTGGGCCCCGTCGAGCTCGTAGCCGGGCGGCGAGGAGAGGACGACCTCGACGCCGGCCAGGCCGCCGAGCACGACCAGCGACCGCGCGACGTTGTTGCCGTCGCCGACGTAGGCCAGCTTGAGGCCCTCGAGGCGGCCGAAGGCCTCGCGCAGCGTGAGCAGGTCGGCCAGCGCCTGGCACGGGTGGTGGCCCGCGGTGAGCATGTTGAAGACCGGGATCGTCCCTTCGGCGGCGAGCTCCTCGAGCAGCGCGTCGGGCCCCGTGCGCACGCCCACGGCGTCGACGTGGCGCGAGAGCACGAGCGCGGTGTCCTTGACCGACTCCCCGCGCGAGAGCTGCATCTCGTCGGGGCGCAGGAGCATCGGATGCCCACCGAGCTCGACGATGCCGGCCTCGAAGGACACGCGCGTGCGCGTCGAGGCCTTCTGGAAGACGAGCGCGACGATGCGGTCGCGCAGCGCGTCGGACGAGCGTGGCGCCGCCTTGAGCTCGGCGGCGCGGTCGAGCAGCGCGAGCAGCTCGTCGGCGCTCAGCTCGGAGCCGGTGAGGAAGTGGCGCGGCAAGGCGGGGAGGATACGGAGCGATGCTGGTGCTGACCTGGAACCTCTTTCACGGGCGCTCGGTGCCCGACGCGCCGCGCGAGCAGCTCGCCGACTTCGCCGCGCGGCTCGCCGGATGGGAGTGGGACGTCGCCCTGCTGCAGGAGGTGGCGCCGTGGTGGCCGCCCGAGCTCGGCCGCGCGTGCGGGGCGAGCGCGCGCACCGCGCTGACCTCGCGCAACTGGGTCCTTCCGCTCTCGCGCTGGGCCGCGCGGCGGCGCCCCGATCTCGTCAAGTCCTGGGGCGGCGGGGCCAACGCGATCCTCGTGCGCGGGGAGGCGGTGGCCGAGCACCGTGTCCTCACGCTGCGCTCGTGGCCCGAGCGGCGCGTGATGCACGGCGTGCGCCTGGAGCGCGGCTGGTGGGTCTGCAACCTGCACGCCCAGGCGCACTCCGAGGCGCGGGCGCAGGCCGACGTCGCGCTGGCCGCGCAGACCGCGACGGCCTGGTCGGCCGGCGCGCCGGTCGTGCTGGGCGGCGACCTCAACACGCGACATCCGCACGCGCCCGGCTTCGAGGCGGTCGCCGGCCACAGCGTCGACCACGTCCTCGTGCGATCGCTGCGCGCCGACGGCCCGGGGCGTACGCTGGATCGGGGCCGGCTCTCGGACCACGCGCCGGTGCTGGCGCACGTTGCCTAGGAAGGATCGATGCGAGGAGGCGTCGTGATGAACATGAGACGAATCCTGCCTGCACTCTGCGCGCTCGTCGCGCTGGCCGCTGCCGGCTGCGGGAGCTCCAACAGCAGCTCCACCAGCAGCGGGTCGAGCTCCGGCTCCGCCTCGACGGCCGCGGCGTCGTCGAGCGGCGGCGGCGTGGCGATCAAGATGCAGAACATCGCCTTCGACCCCAAGGCCGTCACCGTCAAGGTGGGTCAGAAGGTGACGTGGACCAACGACGACTCGGTCGACCACAACGTCACCTCCCAGTCGGGCGAGACCATCAAGTCCGACAACTTCGGCAAGGGCGGCACGTTCTCGTTCACCCCCACCAAGGCGGGCACGATCAACTACGTGTGCACCATCCACCCGGGGATGACCGCGACGCTGACGGTCCAGTAGTTGGATGGTTGGTTCCGCGGCCGCCGTGCTCGCATGTGCGCGGGCCGTGGATGCCGGGCGCCGCACGGCGAAGGGGGGCGGGCTGGTTGCCCGGCCCCTCGCGGGTGGCGATCCGGCGCCGCGGAACGCGTACAGGCGAGTACGGGGGTCGCGGAATCAGTCATCCACCCCGCGCGCGCAGGCCGAAGCCGCGCAGCATGAACAGCGCGCGCTCCCCGAGCGTGCCGCGCGCGGGGAGCACGCCGAGCTGGACCGCGGCGTCGTAGGCGTCGAAGAACGCGCGCACGTGCCACAGGCGCTCGCGGTCGGGGTCGAGCTCGCAGTAGGACACGAGGTGCATGACCACGAAGCGCCCGGTGGGCGCGAGGCCCTCGAGCTCGCCGCGATGGGTGCCCAGCAGCTTGCACGGCGCGGCCACGAAGCGCCCGTCGGTCAGGCGCTCGCCCGTGCGCTCGATGCGCGCGTCGGGAAAGGCGGCCCACAGGCGCGCGGCGTGGTCGCCGACCTCGGCGGGCCCCTCGAGCGGCTCGCCGCACAGCGGATCCTCGTAGTGGATGTCGGGCGTGCACAGCGGGATGAAGGCCGCGCGGTCGCGCCCGACCCACGCGGCCTGCCAGCGGTCGATGAGCTCGTCGATCACTGCACCGGCGGCGTCAGGTCGGCCATGCCCGCCTCGGGCGACGAGGCCTCGGCGTGCAGGCGCCGCGGGATGCGCCCGGCGCCGCGGGCCAGCCGGCCGGCCTCGACCGCGGCGCGGATGGCGTGGGCCATGGCCACCGGATCCTGCGCGCGGGCGATCGCGCTCGCGCACAGCACGCCGTCGCAGCCGAGCTCCATGGCAAGGGCCGCGTCGCTCGCCGTGCCGACGCCCGCGTCGAGGATCACCGGCACCCCGGCGCGCTCGACGATGAGGGCGAGGTTGTACGGGTTGCGGATGCCCATGCCCGACCCGATCGGCGAGCCCAGCGGCATGACGGCCGCGCAGCCGACGTCCTCCAGGCGGCGGGCGAGGATCGGATCGTCGTTGGTGTAGGGCAGGACGACGAAGCCGTCGGCCACGAGCTCCTCGGCCGCCAGCAGCAGCTCGGGCGCGTCGGGCAGCAGCGTGCGCTCGTCGCCGATGACCTCGAGCTTGACCCAGTCGGTCTCGAACGCCTCGCGGGCCAGGCGCGCGGTGACGACGGCGTCGCGGGCCGTGTAGCAGCCGGCGGTGTTGGGCAGCAGCTCGACGCCGCAGTCCTCGAGGACGTCGACGAGCGAGCCGCGCGCCGACGGGTCGATGCGCCGCAGGGCGATGGTGACGAGCTCGGCACGCGTGGCGCGGATGGCCTCGGCCAGCGTCTCCAGGCGCGGGAAGCCGCCGGTCCCGAGGATCAGGCGCGAGCGCAGCGTGCGCCCGGCGATCTCGAACGGCGTGTCGGTGATCGGTATCTGCTCGGTGCTCACGGTCAGCCTCCCTGCATGGCGGACAGCGCCTCGACGCGGTCGCCCGTGTCGACGCGGTGGGACGGCCAGTGCGCCCTGGGGACGATCTCCCCGTTGACGGCGACGGCGACACCGCGGGCGAGCTCCTCGACGCCGAGGTCGGCCAGCAGCTCGACGATCGTCGCGCCGTCGCGCTCGCGCGGCTCGCCGTTGAGGACGATCACGACGCAACCCCCACGCGCGACGAGCGTCGAACGTCGGTCCTACCACGCCCTGACGGGGGAAGACCGACGTTCGACCCTCCCGGAGCCGCGAAGCGCTCGGGACCGAAGGCGTGGTCGACCGGCTCGCCCGCCAGCTCGGCGACCACGAGGTCGGCGGTGACGGGTGTCAGCAGCACGCCGTTGCGGTAGTGCCCGGTGGCCCACACGATCCGGGGGTCGCTCCGCGCGCGGCCGATGATCGGAGCGTTGTCGGGCGTGCCGGGTCGCAGGCCGGCGATCGCCTCCTCGACCTCGAGCTCGAGCACGCCGGGCACGAGCTCGGCGGCGTCGCGCAGCAGGTCGTGCACGCCGAGGGCGGTGACCGCGGTGTCGAAGCCGCGCTCCTCCTGCGTCGCGCCGAGCACGTAGCGCCCGTCGCCGCGCGGCACGAGGTAGCCCGGACTGGGCTGCCCCCAGCGGACGACGCGCTGCAGCAGGCCGGGGCCGGCCGGGTCGCGCAGGCGCAGCGACTGGCCCTTGACCGGGCGCACGCGCGCCTCGTCGCCGAACGAGCCCGACCACGGCCCGCAGGCCACCACGACCTGCTCGGCGGGCAGCGCGCCGGGGTCGGAGACCTCCACGCCCGTGCGCAGCACCGCACCGGCGCGCTCGGCGGCGCGCGCGAGCGCGGCGCACACCAGCCGCGGATCGGCGGAGTGGTCGTCGGGCAGGTGCAGGGCGCTGCGCACGGTGGGCGCGAGGGCCGGCTCCAGGCGGCGCGCCGCGCTGGGCAGCAGCGCCTCGACCTTCAGCCCGAAGCGCTCGCGCAGGTCGCGCTCGCGCTCGAGCGCCTCGGCCTCGTCGCGATCGCGCGCGAGCATCAGCGTGCCGCACGGGCGGTAGCCGACCTCCATGCCGCTGACCTCGGCCAGCTGCGCGGCGAAGTCCGGCCAGCTGCGCGCGCTCTGCAGGCCCAGCTCGAGCAGGGCCCGCTCGCCGGCGTCGGTCTCGGCCACCGGCGCGAGCATGCCCGCGGCCACGCGCGACGTCCCGGCGCCGAGCTCGCCGCGCTCGAGCAGGAGGACCGACAGCCCGCGGGCACGGGCGCGCCAGGCCACGGCGAGGCCGACGATGCCGCCGCCGACGACGGCTACGTCGTAGCTACCGCTGTCGCTGTCTTGTGGGATGTCGTGTCCTCTCGCTTCGCCGGCATGACCCGGATCAGCTCCTGACGGTCGGCGGCCGTGGTGCCGCCCTCTCAGCCCAATGCAGAACGGGCTCCCGTTGACCTCCGATGGTAGCGCGCGGGCTTGCGAGACTGTGGGCGTGGACCGCCGAGCACGCCTGCGCGATGCCCGCCTGTACTTCGTCGCCGACCGCGGCGGGATGGAGCGCGCCCTCGAGGGCGCGCTGGCCGGCGGCGTCGACCTCTTCCAGCTGCGCGACAAGGACGCCACCGACGACGAGCTGCTGGCCGCCGCCGAGACCGCGCGCGAGCTCTGCCACGCCGCGGGCGCGCTCTTCCTGCTCAACGACCGCCCCGACCTCGCGGCCGCCGGCGGCGCCGACGGCGTGCACGTCGGCCAGGACGACATGCCGGTCGACCGCGCCCGCAAGCTCGTCGGCGACGACGCGATCGTCGGGCTGTCGACGCACTCGATGCAGCAGGCCCAGGCGGGCTGTCGCACCGGCGCGGACTACATCGCCGTCGGGCCCGTGCACGCCACGCCGACCAAGGAGGGCCGGCCGGCGATCGGCGTCGAGCCGATCAAGTACGCCGCCGCGCACGTGTCGGTCCCGTGGTTCGCCATCGGCGGCCTCGATGCCGGCAACGTCGCCGCGGTGGTCAAGGCGGGCGCGCGGCGGATCGTCGTCGTCCGCGCGATCGCCCAGGCCGACGACCCCGAGGCGGCGGCGCGCGCGCTGCGCGCCGCCACGACGTCTCGGGCGGCCGGACGCCGACCGTCTCCATCAGGACGCGGGCCCGGATGGCCCGCGGAGGTGCCCCCTCGTGGGTAGGCGCAGCCGCAAGCGGCGTCCCGGCGCCGGGCCCCCGGTCGCGGCGCCGCCGCCGCCCGAAGCCCCTCCGGCGGATCGGATGCGCCGCGGCTACGCGCGCGCCGAGGAGCGCAACGCCGCCGTTCGCGCGCAACTCGAGCCGCTCGCGCCGGGCGAGCGCCCGCCCGCGCTGGTCGCCGCGGCGCTCGTCGCCGCCGCGCTGGGCACCGCCAACCTGGTCGCTCTCCTGGCGGGCGTCGACGTGCAGGGCGAGCAGCCCAGCGCGATCGGCGTCCTCGCGTTCTGCGCCGTGATGTTCGTCGCCGCGGGCGGCCTGTGGCTCGCGCGCTACTGGGCCGTGCTGGGCTTCGAGGCGCTGCTCGGGATCATCGTCGTCTTCTTCTCGCTCTTCCTGCTGCGCGCCTCCAACGTCCTCGCCGTCGTGGTGTGCGTGCCGATCATCTGCGGCGCCGGCTGGCTGTTCTGGAAGCTCATCCGCGTGATGGGCAGGCTCCAGGCTCCGCAGCGCGTTCGTTAGATTCAGGCGCTCTATGGCTGACTCCCAGTACGACTGCGTCGTCATCGGCTCGGGTCCGGGCGGCTACGTCGCCGCGATCCGCGCCGCCCAGCTCGGCATGAAGACCGCCGTCATCGAGAAGGACGTGATCGGCGGTCGCTGCCTGAACTACGCCTGCATCCCGGCCAAGGCCGTGCTGCGCGTGGCCGACGTGCTCGACGAGGTGCGCGACGCCGGCGAGTTCGGCATCAAGGTGGGCGACCCCGAGGTCGACTTCGGCGCCGTCATGGAGCGCCGCGCGAAGGTGGTCAAGACCCTGACCGGGGGCGTCGCCGGGCTGTTCAAGAAGAACAAGATCGACTACCTCGAAGGCCACGGGGCGCTGACCGGCGCGGGCACCGTGCGCGTCGGCTCGAGCAAGGACGGCGACGAGATCGACGCGTCGAAGTGCATCGTGCTCGCCACCGGATCGGTCAAGAAGCCCATCCCCGGCACGAAGTTCGGCAAGCGCGTGATCGGCACCGAGGAGGCGTGGGCGCTCAAGGAGCTGCCCAAGACGATGGTCGTCGTCGGCGCCGGCGCGTCGGGCACCGAGATCGCCTCGGCCTACGCGCGCCTCGGCGTCGAGGTCACCCTCTTCGAGGCGCTCGACCGCGTGCTGCCGACCGAGGACGCCGACATCTCCAAGCTCGCCGAGCGCGGCTTCAAGAAGCAGGGGATCAAGGTCCACACCGGCACGCTGGTGGAGAACGTCGAGACCGGCGACACGAGCTGCACCTTCTCCTTCAAGGGCGAGGCCGGCGAGGCCGACTGGCTCGTCATCGCGGCCGGGCGCGGCGCCGACGTCGAAGGCCTCGGCCTCGACGAGGCCGGCGTCAAGACCGGCGAGAACGGGCTGATCGAGGTCGACGGCGCGCTGCGCACGAGCGCCAAGGGCGTGTGGGCCATCGGCGACCTCGTCCGCGGTCCGGCGCTGGCCCACAAGGCCTCCGACGAGGGGATCATCGCCGTCGAGGACGCCGCCGGTCTGGAGACGCACCCGATCGAGTACGTCGACATCCCGCGCGCGACCTTCTGCAACCCCAACGTCGCGTCGTTCGGGCTCACCGAGGAGCAGGCGCGCGAGGCCGGCCACGACGTCACCATCGGCAAGGTCCAGTACGGCGCCGTCGGCGCCGGCACGGTCTACGGCGACCGCAGCGGCCTGATCAAGATCGTCGGCGACAAGCGCTACGGCGAGCTGCTGGGCGGCCACATCATCGGCTCGAAGTCGACCGAGCTCATCCAGGAGCTGGTCAACGTCAAGCTGCTGGAGGGCGGCTACCCCGAGCTCGCGCGCATCATCCACGGCCACCCGACGCTGAGCGAGGCGGTCATGGAGGCGGCACGGGCGGCGGATGGCTGGCTCATCCACGGCTGACGCCCCCGCCTTCTTCTTCGACCTCGCCTCGCCGGCGGCGTACGTCGCCGCCGAGCGCGCGCTGCACGACCACCCGGGGGTGGAGTGGATCCCGGTGCTCGCCCGCGAGCTGCCGGGCGCCGAGAGCTGGGAGTCGTTCCGGTGCGCCGAGGAGCGCGACATCGCGCTGGCGCAGATCGAGCGCACGGCGGCCGAGCAGGGCCTGCAGCCCGTGCGCTGGCCCGATCCCTTCCCCTTCGACAGCCTCTTCGCGATGCGCGTGGCGACCTACGCCAAGCAGATCGGGCGCACGGTGGCCTTCGCGCTGGCGGCCTACCGCCAGGCCTTCGCCGGCGGGCGCTCGCTGGCCGAGCCCGACAACGTCGTCATCGCGGCGGCGGCGTGCGAGATGCATCCGGCCGCGGTCATCAAGGCGGCCGAGCTGCGCAGCGTGGGCGACAGGCTCGAGGAGGCGACGGCCCGCGCGATCGCCCTCGGCGTGCGCGACGTGCCGGCCGTGTGGGACGGCGAGCGAGTGGCCGGGGCTTGATGCGGGCCAAGGGCCGCTACCGCCTCGTGGTGCGCCGCGAGGGTCGCGCTCCGGCCGTGCTCGCAGCGCCCGAGCGCGTCGACCACGTCGAGATCATCGACGTCGACGAGGGCGAGACGGTCCTCTACTGGGACCTGCTCCCCCGCGACGCCAAGCGCGTGATCGCGATGATCCGGGCCGACCTCGAGACGATGGACGCGCGCGAGTTCTTCGAGCGCTGGGCGTCGTTCGAGGGCGACGCCGACCTGCGTCATTAGCATCGGGCCATGGGCAGCATCGTGGTGATCGAGGCGCCGACGCTGGGCGAGGGCTGGCTGGCCGTCTCGCGCGCGATCCTCGAGCAGGGCGCGCTCGCGACCTACGACGGCCAGGCCACGCGCGAGCTCGCGCTGCTGACCCTCGATCGTAGCGCGACCCGTCGCCCGACGACGAGGTCATCGCACGCCTGGGCGACCCACGGTGGCTCGCGTGGATGCACGCGAACTTCTTCGACCCCAGGGACGTCGCGGAGCTGGGCTACGCCAAGAGCTACGCCGTGCGCCTCTTCGACTACGCCGGCAGCGGGCGCGACCAGCTCGCGTGGGTCGTCGATCGCCTGCGCGCCGACCCGGAGTGCCGCTCGGCGACGATCACCACCTTCCAGCCGCTGACCGACACGAGCTACGTCCCGTGCGTGAGCATGCTCGACTTCTGGCTGCGCGACGGCGCGATCGAGCTGGTCGTCTACGCCCACAGCCTCGACTTCGGCAAGAAGGCCTACGGGAATCTCGTGGAGCTCGCGCGCCTGCAGGAGCGCGTGGCCGGCGAGCTGGGCGCCGCGACGGGAGCGCTCGTGGTGCACGCGAAGTCGGCGCACGTCTACGAGCCCGAGTGGTCGGCGATGGCGTCGATCTCCGGCGCGGCCGCGCCGGCCGCGCAGCCTTCGTCATCGGCGTAAGCCAGCGTCGAACCGGGCAGGACCGGCGTCGACCCTGCGCTAACGTCCTGCACGCGATGGCCGAACACCCCCTTCCAGAGCGCAACGTAGCCCGCGAGTGGCTGCAGACGATGATGCTCATCCGCCGCTTCGAGGAGCGCGCGGGAGAGATGTACGCCAAGGCCAAGGTCGGCGGCTTCCTGCACCTCGCGATCGGCGAGGAGGCGACGATCGTCGGATCGGCGCGCGCGATGCGCGACGACGACTACCTGATCTCGACCTACCGCTCGCACGGCCACGCGCTCGTGCGCGGCACCGATCCCAACGGCGTCATGGCCGAGCTCTTCGGGCGCGTCGACGGCGTCTCGAAGGGGCGCGGCGGGTCGATGCACATGTTCGACCTCGAGAAGCGCTTCATGGGCGGCTACGGGATCGTCGGCGGCAACCTGCCGATCGCGGCCGGCTTCGGCCTGGCCTCCGACTACCTGGGCACCGAGGACGCGACGCTGTGCACCTTCGGCGACGGCGCGTCCAACCAGGGCACCTTCGGCGAGACCATGAACCTGGCGGCGCTGTGGAAGCTGCCGGTGGTCTTCATGGTCACCAACAACCAGTTCGGCATGGGGACCGCGCTCGAGCGCCACTCGGCCGTGACCGACCTGCAGGTCAAGGGCGAGGGCTTCGGCGTCCCGGGCATGGAGTGCGACGGCATGGACGTGCTCGACACCTTCCACGTCACCCAGGAGGCGCTGCGGATCGCCCGCGAGGAGCGCCGCCCGGTGCTGGTCGAGGCCATCACCTACCGCTTCCGCGGCCACTCGATGGCCGACCCCGAGGAGTACCGCACCAAGGAGCAGGTCGAGGAGTGGCGCAAGCGCGACCCGATCCTGCAGTGGGGCGACCGCCTGGAGGCCGAGGGGATCGTCAGCGCGGACGAGCGCGAGCAGTTCGACCAGGACGCGGTCGCCCAGGTCGACGACGCGGTGGCCTTCGCCGACGAGTCCGAGATGCCGGCGCCCGAGTCGCTCTACGACGACGTCTACGTCCTCGGCGGCCAGGTCCGCGGCTGGTACTCGGTCGACGAGCGCTCGGCCGGCGTGCACAAGGGCGAGGACGAGCGCGAGCTCGCCGAGCAGCACGTGAGCTCCAACTCGGACGGCACGTCGAGCGAGACGGGCTCCGTCCCGCAGCAGATGACGGCGGCCGTCGAGGCCGGAGAGGACACCTGAGCATGGCCGCCACCGCACAGCCCCAGCAGTCGACCGGCACGCGCGTGCTGCGCTACCGCGAGGCGCTCAACGAGGCCCTGCGCGAGGAGATGCTGCGCGACGAGAACGTCATGCTCATGGGCGAGGACATCGGCGTCTTCAACGGCGCCTTCAAGGTCACCGCGGGGCTGCTCGAGGAGTTCGGCGAGAAGCGCGTGCGCGACACCCCGATCTCCGAGAACACCATCGTGGGCATGGGCGTCGGTGCCGCCATGACCGGGCTGCGCCCCGTGGTCGAGCTCATGACGATCAACTTCTCGCTGCTCGCGTTCGATCAGATCGTCAACCACGCCGCCCACATCCGCTACATGTTCGGCGGCCAGGTCAGCGTCCCGCTCGTCGTGCGCATGCCCCAGGGCGCCGGCCACCAGCTCGGCCCGACGCATTCGCACTGCTTCGAGGCCCTCTTCCTGCACGTGCCCGGCCTGCTCGTCGCCGTGCCCTCGACGCCGGCCGACGCCAAGGGCCTGCTGAAGGCGGCCATCCGCGACGACAACCCCGTGATCTTCATCGAGCACGAGTACCTCTACGGCCAGCGCGGCGAGGTGCCCGAGGACGACGACCACCTCGTCAACTTCGGCGAGGCCGTCATCCGCCGCGAGGGCTCCGACGTGACCATCGTCGGCATCTCGCGCATGGCGTCGACCGCCCAGAAGGCCGCCAAGATCCTCTCCGAGGAGCACGGCGTCGAGGCCGAGGTCATCGACCCGCGGACGCTGCGCCCCCTGGACCTCGACACCATCCTCGCCTCGGTGCGCAAGACCAACCGCTGCGTGATCGTCGAGGAGGGCTGGCCGCACGGCGGCGTCGGCGCCAACCTCGCCGCGCTCGTCCAGGAGCAGGCCTTCGACGACCTCGACGCGCCGGTCGGGCGCGTCACCGGCGCCGACGTGCCGATGCCCTACGCGAAGAACCTCGAGCAGATCGCCTTCCCGCACGAGCCGCAGGTCGTCGACGCCGTGCTCGCGACGTTCCGCGACCTGTAGCCGCGGCGTCCAGAGCATCGCGCGCGGCGCTCAATAGCGCGCCTGGAAAGCCGATGACCACGATGTGCCCGGCTCACGACGCACCGACCCTGCCCTGCTTCAGCGGCTCACCGCTGCGCGGGTCCTCGAGCTGACCCCGGACATCGCCGTCGTCACCGACTACGAGGGGACCATCCTCTTCGCCAACGCGGCGCTCGAGCAGCGCCTCGGCGTGCCGGTCGACGAGCTCCTCGGGGAGCTCGTCGGCGACTTCCTGCATCCCGAGGACCGCGTCGCCGCCGTGCCGGCGTGGCAGGAGCTGCTGGGGGGCGAGCGCGACGGCCTCGAGCTGGCGCTGCGCTTCGGGTCGGCCGAGACCGGCTGGCGCTGGTGCCTGGGCAGCATCGGCATCGACCGCGAGCTCGGCGTCACCATCGGCACCTACCAGGAGACCACCGCGCTGCGCGACGCCGAGGAGCGCTTCCAGCGCGCCTTCGAGGACGCCGCGATCGGCATGGCCATCACCGGCACCGACGGGCGCTTCGTGCGCGTCAACCACTCGCTGGCGGCCATGCTCGGCCGCGAGCCCCAGCAGCTGGCCGGCGTGGCCGTGCGCGACGTCACCCATCCCGCCCACCACGAGGACGACCGCGAGGCGATGCGCGCGCTCGCCGCCGGCGAGCAGAACACCTACAGCGCCGAGAAGCGCTACCTGCGCGCCGACGGCACCGAGGCGTGGGTCGCGCTGCACGTGACCGTCGTGCGCAACGCGGACGGCGGACCGCAGTACTTCCTCTCGCAGATGGCCGACATCGGCGAGCGCCGCGCCGCCGAGCACGCGCTGGCCCAGAGCGAGGAGCGCTTCCGCACGCTGGCCTCGGCCTCGCCGGTCGGCGTCTTCGCCATCGCCGAGGACGGCCGGCTGGCCTACGCCAACGAGCGCCTGCGCGAGATCTTCGACATGCCCGCCGAGGTCCTCGACGGCGCGCCCTGGCTCGAGCGCGTCCCGGTCGAGGACCGCGAGCGCCTCGTCGGCGAGTTCCGTCGCGCGCGGGCGCTGGGCGAGCGCACGTCGCTCGACGTGCGGGTCGTGGCCGGCATCGATCGCTGGGCGCGCATCCACATGGCGCCCGTCTCGAAGGGCCCGGACGAGCCGATGGGCCTCGTGGGGACGATCGAGGACGTCACCGTCGAGGTCACCGCGCGCATGGCGCTGGCCGCCCGCGAGGCCGAGTACCGGATGCTGGCCGAGCACTCGACCGACTTCCTGTCGCGCCACACCATCGACGGCACCTTCCTCTACGCGTCGCCCGTCTCGCGGGCCATGCTCGGCTGGGACTCCGACGCGATGCTCGGCCGGACGCCCAAGCAGCTGGACATGGACCACCCGGACGACATGGAGATCATCGAGCGCAACTGGGTGGGGGCGCTGCGCGAGGAGCGCTCGCGCACCGCCGCCTACCGCGCCCGGCGCCGCGACGGCTCGATCGTGTGGCTGGAGACGACCTTCCGCGCCGTGCGCGGGCCCGGCGGCGAGGCGCTCGAGATGGTGTGCGTCTCGCGCGACATCTCCGAGCGCAAGAGCGCCGAGCTCGAGCTCGCCCACCGGGCGCTGCACGACGGGCTCACCGGCCTGCCCAACCGCGCGCTCTTCCTCGACCGCCTCGGCCAGGCGCTGCGGCGCTCGCGCCGGCGCGACCGCGTCGTGGCGGTCGTCTTCCTCGACCTCGATCGCTTCAAGCTCGTCAACGACTCGCTGGGCCACAAGGCCGGTGACCGCCTGCTCGTCGACGTGGCCATGCGCCTGAGCTCAGCCCTGCGCCCGTCGGACACGCTCGCGCGCTTCGGCGGCGACGAGCTGACGCTGCTGTGCGAGGACATCGGCGACGGCGAGGACGCGCGCGCGATCGCCCAGCGCCTGCTCGAGACCTTCGCCGAGCCCTTCATCGTGCAGGACGGAGAGGCCTTCCTGCAGGCGAGCATCGGCATCGCGCTCTCGCGCGACGGCTTCGAGACGCCCGAGGACCTCATCCGCGACGCCGACGCCGCGATGTACCGCGCCAAGGCCCGCGGCCAGGGCGTCGAGCTCTTCGACGAGGCCATGCGCCAGGACGTGCGCGACCGCCTCGCGCTCGAGGCCGCGCTGCGTCGCGGCATCGGGCGCGGCGAGCTGCGCCTGCACTGCCAGCCCCTGGTCTCGCTCGCCGACGCGCGCATCGAGGGCTTCGAGGCGCTCGTGCGCTGGGAGCACCCCGAGCGCGGCCTCGTGCCGCCCGGGTCGTTCATCCCGCTGGCCGAGGAGACCGGGCTGATCGTCCCCATCGGCGCCTGGGTCCTCAGCGAGGCGTGCGCGACGCTGCGGCGGATCATCGACGAGACGGGGATGGCGACCCTGCAGGTGTCGGTCAACGTCTCGCCGCGCCAGCTCCAGCAGCCGGACTTCGTCGCGCAGGTGCGCGCGGCCCTCGACGACAACGGCCTCGACCCGAGCTGCCTGGTCGTCGAGATCACCGAGAGCGCGATCATGGAGGCCGGCGCCGCGGCCATCCTGCGCGCGCTCAAGGACCTCGGCGTGCGCCTGGCGATGGACGACTTCGGGACCGGCTACTCGTCGCTGGCCCATCTGCGCCGGTTCCCGCTCGACGTGATCAAGGTCGACCGCTCGTTCGTCGCCGGTCTCGGCGACGGCCAGGGCTCGTCGATCGCCGGCGCCATCGTGTCCCTGGCGCACGCGCTGGGCCTGCGCACGGTGGCCGAGGGCATCGAGGACGAGGAGCAGCGCCGCGCCGTGATGGCGCTGGGCTGCGACGTCGGACAGGGCTTTCATTTCGCGCGGCCGATGCCGGTCGACGACCTGACACGCCTGCTCGCCGCGTCGAACTGACGCCCGTCCCGCGACGGGCCGCGGCTCGTGGGTAGCATCCTTGCCATGCCCGATGTCGTCATGCCGCGCCTCTCCGACTCGATGGAAGAGGGCACGATCCTCAAGTGGCTCAAGGCCGAGGGGGACGAGGTCACCCGCGGCGACGAGCTCGTGGAGATCGAGACCGACAAGGCCACGATGACCTACGAGGCCGACAGCGCCGGCACGCTGTCGATCGTCGCCCAGGAGGGCGACACGCTGCCCATCGGCGAGGTCATCGCCCGCATCGGCGCCGGCGGCGAGGCGGCGGCCGGCGGCGGCGCGCGGGCCGAGGCGACGCAGCAGGCCGAGGCGTCGGGCAACGGCGGTCCGGCCGAGGCGCCGCCCGCCGCCGCGCCGGCCGCCACCGCCGAGCCGCCCGCGGCGGCGCCCGAGCCGGAGCGTCAGCCCGCGGCAGCCGAGTCCGGCGCCGCCGCTCCGTCGGCCGACGGCAACGGCGGGCGCGCGAAGGCGTCGCCGGTCGCGCGGCGCATCGCGCGCGAGCAGGGCATCGACCTCTCCGCGCTGCAGGGCACGGGCCCGGGCGGACGGATCGTGAAGGCCGACGTCGAGGCGGCCGCGTCCGGCGCCCCGCAGGCCGCCGCACCGCAGGCCGCGCCGGCCGAGGCGGCGCCCGCCGCGCCGGCCGCACCCGCGGCCGAGCCCCAGGCCGCTCCGGCCGCTGCGGTCCCGCCGCCGGCGCCGGCGAGCATCGCCGAGACCGGCACGGCGAAGGGCGACGTCAGCGTCCAGGAGCTCACGCGCACCCAGCAGGTCATCGCGCGGCGGATGGCGGAGTCCAAGGCCACCGTCCCCGAGTTCACGATCGCCACCGACGTCGACATGGAGGGCGCCGTCGAGCTGCGCAAGCAGCTCAAGGCCGCGGCCGAGACCGTCAGCGGCGCCGTCCCGTCCTTCAACGACATGGTCGTCAAGGCGTCGGCGCTGGCGCTGCGCGAGTACCCGCGCGCCAACGGCTCCTACAAGGACGGCCGCTTCGAGCTCTACTCCCGCGTCAACGTCGGGGTCGCCGTCGCCGCGCAGGAGGCGCTCGTCGTGCCGACGGTGTTCGACGCCGACCGCAAGTCGCTGGGCGAGATCGCGCGCGACTCGCGGACGCTGGCCGAGCGGGTGCGGGCCAACGCCGTCACGCCGCCCGAGCTCTCGGGCGGCACCTTCACCGTCTCGAACCTCGGCATGTTCGGCGTGACGGAGTTCAGCGCCGTCATCAACCCGCCGCAGGCCGCGATCCTCGCGGTCGGCAAGATGGAGCCGCGGGCCGTGGTCCGCGACGGCGAGATCGTCGCGCGCAACATCATGACCATCACCCTCGTCTGCGACCACCGGATCCTCTACGGCGCCGACGCGGCCGAGTTCCTGGCCCGCATCAAGGCGCTCCTCGAGCACCCGATCGCGCTGGCCTTCTGAGCGCGATGCCCGGCATCGACCTGCGGGCGTTCGACGCGCCCGACGAGGTGCGCGAGTTCGAGCGCGGGCGCTTCGAGGTCGTGCGCATCGGCGGGATGGTCGTGGGGCGCGCGACCTACGAGCCCGGCTGGCGCTGGTCGCGGCACGTGGGCGGGGATCCGGACGCGCGCTGCCAGGTCGAACACGTCGGCCTCGTCATCTCGGGCCGCGCCGCCGTCCTCATGGACGACGGCGAGGAGCGCGTGATGGAGCCCGGCCAGCTGTTCCACGTCGCCCCCGGCCACGACTCGTGGGTCGTCGGCGACGAGCCCTACGTCTCGCTGCACTTCCTGGGCGCCGGCGACTACGCGGCGTAGTCGCCCGGTCTCCGCGTGCGTTGCGCCGCCGCGCCGCGCTGAACAGCATCACCGAGGGAAGAGGCGGGCGCTGCTCGCCCGTGGCAGGCGACCACCGAGCGCGAGCGTGCTCCCTTGGTGTCGCAGGACGACACTTCGTCAGCACCGCGCTGACTAGCGGGGCCAGGAGCCGCAAACCCAGCATCCTTCGGCCCACGGAGGACGACCGCCCGCGCCCGCACCACCCCGGGCTCACTTCCCCTCGGTGATGCTGTAAGCGCGCGCAGTACGGCCAAGCGCCGCGCGACGACCAGACGCCTACCGCCCCGAGCGCGCCACCGCCGCGTTGGGCCGCTGGTCGGGGTCGTGGGTGACGCCGGGCGGCGACTGGTCGGTGTTGACGAAGACGCAGAAGGCGCGATGGGGGTCCGGGCCGGCGACGCAGGTGCGGTAGAGGTCGTCGCCCTGCTTGACCGTGTCGAGGTGGTCGACGTTGGCCTGGAACTCGCGCGGCGCCTGGCTGATGACGAAGCGCCGCGCCGAGGTCGCCTGGGCGCTGAGGTCGGCGCGCGCGGCCTGCACGCTGGAGTGGTGCAGGAGGCCGAGGGCCACGACGAGCGCACCGCCGGCCGCGACCAGGACGGCCCCCGCCCGGTCGGTCGCGATCACCGGGGGCATCCCGGGGCGGCGCCGGCGCAGCCAGCGCCCGGCCAGGGGCGCGGCGACCGCGACGACGACGAGGTTGGCGAAGCCCGCGAGCAGCACGGCGGCGAAGAGCCCCGGGCCGTCGTCGCCCGAGACCGGCAGCCGATCGAGCAGCACGGCCTCGATCACGACCGCGGCGACGAAGGCCGGCCACAGCATCGCTCCCCTCAGCCGCCAGCGCAGACGGGTCTGCCAGAGGGCCTCGCCCATCCTCGAAGGGTAGGGGTCAGCTACCCTCCGGAGCCTGGAGTGAGAGGCGCCCCCGCGCGGTCCGGAGATCCCGGCCACGGGTGCGAGGCTCGGGCCCTACGCGCGGCGATCCCGCGCGGGCCCCCGACCACGAAGGGAACAGCAGGCCCGATGGCAACCAAGACGGCGCGCGCCGACGCGCCGGGCGCCGTATCCGAGCACCTGACGCTCGACGATCGCGTCGCCCTCCTGCGCTACATGCTCCTCATGCGGGGCATCGAGGAGCGCGCGATGAACCTCTACCGCCAGGGCAAGGTGCCCGGCTCGTTCTACGACGGCTTCGGGCAGGAGGCCGTCTCGGTCGGCTCGACCTTCGCGATGAGCGCCCACGACCGCCTCTGCATCCTGCACCGCGACCTCGGCGGCGCACCTCGTGCGCGGCGTGACGCCCGCGCGCATCCTCGGCCAGTACATGGGCCGCGAGGGCGGCATCACCGGCGGGCGCGACGGCAACGTGCACTTCGGCGACCACCGCCTGGGCTGCGTCGGGATGGTCTCGATGCTGCCCGACATGATGCTCGTCGCCACCGGCATGGCGATGGCCTTCAAGCTGCGCGGCGAGCAGCGCTGCGCGATCACCTGGTTCGGCGACGGCTCGACCTCGCGCGGCGACTTCCACGAGGCCATGAACTGGGCCGGCGTGCAGAAGCTGCCGGTCATCTTCGTGCTCGAGAACAACCAGTACGCCTACTCGACGCCGACCGCCAGCCAGTTCGCCGTCGACCCCGTCGAGCGCGCTGCGGCCTACGGCTTCCCGGGCGAGTCGGTCGACGGCAACGACGTCGAGGCGATGTTCGAGGCCACGCGCGCGCGCCCGCGAGCGCGCGCTGGCCGGCGACGGGCCCGACGCTGCTCGAGGCCGTGACCATGCGCATGCACGGCCACGCCGCGCACGACGACATGAAGTACGTGCCCAAGGAGCAGGTCGAGGAGTGGCGCCAGAAGGACCCGATCGACCGCCAGGAGTCGCGCGTGCGCGAGCGCCGGCGTCGACACCGCGGCGCTGCGCGAGGAGGTCAAGGCAGGCGATCGACGCCGGCACCGAGGAGGCGCTGGCCATGCCGATGCCCGATCCCGAGACCGCCACGCACCGGCTCTTCCACGACGACGAGGACGAGATCCTGCTCGGTGACGGCAACGCGCCGTGGAGCGGCTTCGCGGGGGGTGCGTCCTAGTGGCGACCATGACCTACCTGCAGGCGATCTCCGACGCGATGCGCCAGGAGATGCGCCACGACGAGCGCGTGCTCGTGATGGGCGAGGACATCGGCGTCTTCGGCGGCGCCTTCAAGGTCACCGACGGCTTCATCGACGAGTTCGGCCCCAACCGCGTGATGGACACGCCGCTGGCCGAGTCGGGCATCGTCGGCACCGCCGTCGGCGCCGCCGTCGTCGGGATGCGGCCGATCTGCGAGATGCAGTTCGCCGACTTCATCTCCTGCGGCTTCGACCAGCTCGTCAACGTCGCGGGCAAGATGTACTACCGCCAGGGGCTGCCGGTGAACATCACCGTGCGCCTGCCCAGCGGCGGCGGCTTCTCCGGCGGGCCGTTCCACTCGCAGAACCCCGAGGCGTGGTTCATGCACTCGCCCGGGATGAAGGTGGTCGCGCCCTCGACGGCCGAGGACGCCAAGGGCCTGCTGATCTCCGCCATCCGCGACCACAACCCGGTCGTCTACCTCGAGCACAAGCACCTCTACCGGCGCGTCAAGGGCGAGGTGCCCGACGGCCTCTACGAGACGCCGCTGACCGCCCGCGTCGCGCGCGAGGGCACCGACCTGACGGTCATCGCCTACGGCGCGATGGTCCACACCGCGCTCGAGGCCACCGAGGACCTCGACGGCGCCTCGGTCGAGGTGCTCGACCTGCGCTCGCTGGTGCCGCTCGACGAGGAGGCGATCCTCGCCAGCGTGCGCAAGACGTCGAAGGTGCTGATCGTCGACGAGGCCAACCAGACGTGCGCCGCCGGCGCGCAGGTGGCCGCCGTCATCGCCGAGAAGGGCTTCGAGGACCTCGACGGGCCCGTGCGCCGCGTGGCCACGCCCGACGTGCCGATCCCGTTCTCGCCCCCGCTCGAGCAGGCGCTGCTGCCGAGCGTCGACCGCGTGAAGGAGGCCGCCCGTGAGCTCCTCGAGTACTGAGACGCTCGTCGACGTCGTCATGCCCCAGATGGGGGTCTCGGTCTCCGAGGGCACGATCGTCGAGTGGCGCAAGCAGGTCGGCGACTGGGTCGAGTACGAGGAGGCGATCGTCGACATCTCGACCGACAAGATCGACACCGAGGTCCCGTCGCCGGCGGCCGGGCGCGTGGCCGAGATCGTGGTCGAGGTCGGCACGACGGTCGAGGTCGGCACCGTCCTCGCGCGGCTGGCCACCGACGCCAAGCCCGGGCAGGCGCACGCCTCCGAGCAGAACGGCGCGCCGCCGACCAGCGAGGCCGCGGCGGCCACCGGCGAGACGCCGGTGCAGGCGACCGCGACGCCGTCCCCGGAGCCGGGCACGGCCACGCCCGACGAGGCGCCGCGCGCGCGGCGCGCGGCGGGCGCCCGCCGCTACTCGCCGGTGGTCCAGCGCATCGCGGCCGAGCACGACGTCGACCTCGACCAGGTGCAGGGCACCGGGCGCGAGGGGCGCGTGCGCAAGCAGGACGTGCTCGCCTTCATCGAGTCGGCCGGCCTGGGTGCCGCCGAGGCGGCCGAGCCGCCGCTGCACATCGAGTCGCCCTACCGGCCCGAGCCGCCCGCGCCCAAGCCGGCTGCCGCGGCGCCGCGCCGAGCCGGCTCCCGCACCGGTCGCTGCGGCACCGGCCGCTGCAGCCGGCGCCTACCAGCCGCCGGCGGCGGCTCCGCTGTCGCGCATGCGCAAGCTCGTCGGCGAGCACATGAAGCGCTCGCTCGACACGGCGGCCACGTGCACGACGTGGATCGAGGCCGACATGTCGCGCGTCGAGCGCGCCCGCAAGCAGGCCGGGCTGACCGCGCTGCCCTTCGTCGCCCGCGCCACGCATCGACGCGCTGCGCGAGTACCCCGCGCTCAACGCCTGGCTGGAGGGCGACGAGCACACCGTCCACAGCGACGTCAACCTCGGCATCGCGGTGTCGCTGGGCGACGACGGGCTCATCGTGCCGGTCATCCGGTCGGCCCAGGACCTGTCGGCCGAGGGGCTCTCCAAGCGCATCAAGGAGCTGGCCCGCGCGGCGCGCTCGCGCCAGCTGCGTCCCGACGACGTCCAGGGCGGCACGTTCACGATCACCAACCCGGGCCAGTTCGGATCGGTGATGGCGACGCCGGTCATCAACCAGCCGCAGGTCGCGATCCTCGACCTCGAGGCGGTGGTCAAGCGCCCGGTGGTGGTCACCGACGAGGACGGCAACGACTCGATCGCCATCCGCCCGATGACGGTGCTCGGCCTGTCCTGGGACCACCGCGCGCTCGACGGCGCGCTCGCCGCGCAGTTCCTGGCTGCCGTCAAGCGGCGGCTCGAGAGCCTCTAGGCGGGCCTCACCGGCAGCCGCTCGTCGTGCGGGCCGAGCACCCAGTGCTCGGTCACGGCGGCGCGGTACAGGCGGTGGCGGGCGGGCGCCGTGACGTCGGCGAGCGTCCAAGGGCGCAGGCCCTGGGCGGCGTCCTCGCGCGCGAAGACCTCCATGCCGCGCTCGAGCGCGGCGCCCGTCAGCTCGGCGGCGGTCGCCAGCATGTAGACGGCCGCGGCCGACCCGACGGGGACCTGCGAATCGAAGACGACGATGCTGACCTGCGGCCGCGCGGCGATGTTGCGCGAGTGGCGCGCGTGCGGCGACGAGACCCAGAAGAGCTCGTCGTAGCCCGCCCGCGCGAACCACACCGGCGACACCCACGGGTGACCGTGCTCGTCGGCGGTGCCGAGCGTCATGTAGCGGTTGCCCGCGAAGACGGCCCGCGCGACGGCGTCGAGCTCGGCGATCACGTGTCCAGCCTCCGGTGCAGCACCGGCTTGACGTCGACGATCGGCGTGCCGTCGACGGCCTCCAGGCCGCGCACGCGGACCCGCGCGCCCTCGACCGCCACGACCTGCACCGGGTGCAGGCCGATCGGGTTCGGGCGATCGGCTGAGCGCGTGGCGAAGACGCCGGTGAGCGGGTTGGCCGGATCGTCGCGCGGGTGCACGCGCAGGACGTCGCGCTGAGCGCGGTGCAGCCAGGTGAGGACGATGACCTCGGCGCCCGGCCCGATGCCGTCGAGGCCGTCGAGCACGGACGGCTCGAAGACCAGCCAGGCGTCGGGCGCCCCTTCGCTTCCCTGCTTGGGCGCCGACGCCCGGTCGGTCAGCTCGGACTCGACCCTGCCGATCGGCGTGAGCTCGATCACTTCGCGGGCTCGTAGGTGAGGATCACGCACTCGCCCGCCGGCTTGGCGTCGGCCAGCCGCAGCGAGCTCACGTCGCCGCCGCCGGCGAACAGCCGCTTGCCGGCGCCCAGCACGGTCGGGAAGACCATCAGGCGGTACTCGTCGACGAGGTCGTGGGCGCGCAGGGCCTCGACCAGCTGGGCGCTGCCGTTGACGAGGACGTCCCCGCCGGGCTCCTGCGCGAAGCTTCGTCACCGTGTCGACGAGCTCGTCGGGCTTGACGACGACCGAGTTGCTCCAGTCGGCCGTGTCCATCGAGGCCGACACGACGTACTTGCGCATGCCGTTGAACTTGTCGGCGAACTCGCCCTCGCGCGACGGCCACGCCTCGGCGAAGCCCTCGTAGGTCACGCGGCCGAGCAGCAGGGCGTCGGACGTCATGACCTCGTCGAGCTTGAACTGGTCGCCCTCGGGGCCGCGCTCGTACTTGAACGCCCAGCCGCCGCGGTCCCATCCCTCGGACCCGCCCGGGTCCTCGATCACGCCGTCCACCGAGACGAACTGCGAAACGACGATCTTTGCCATCTCCAATCTCCTGTGTTCGTGGTGTGTGCGGTTAGACCGCGGGCGGCGGCGAAACTCGTCGGTCACCCGCCGATCGGCGGCCCGACCTTCGTGACGGACGGTACGGGCAGCATGGCCCAGGCAGGCGGAGCGACCCCCTCCGCCTCCGCGGCCCTGCGCGCGAAGTGGCGCTCGAAGCCAGCGGGCGTGCAGGCGATGAGGAAGCGCGCCGGCGCATCGCCGCGATTGGTGAACGCGTGCGCGACGCCGCCCGGGACGAAGACGAGCTCGCCGGATCCCTTCGTGACGAGCTCGTCCTCGACCTGGAAGGCGAGCTCACCCTCCAAGACGTAGAACATCTCGTCGAACGCGTGGTGGTGCAACGGCGGCCCGGTCGCGCCGGGGGGCATGCGGTTCAGCATCACCCCGACCCGCCCATCGTTCTGCTCGCCGCGCACGACGACGTTGAAGTGGTCGCCGGCGGGCGCGATCGGCGTGGCCGCGGCGACGTCGCCGCGTTCGCCGATCTGCCCGCCGACGGTGGTGACCGGCGGCGTCGGCGCCAGCGCCCATGCGGGCGGGTCCTCGCCGGCGGCCTCGGCCGCCAGGCGGCCGAAGTAGGCCTCGAAGCCGGCCGGCGTGCACAGCAGCAGGTAGCGCGCCGGCGCGTCGCCGAAGTTGGCCAGGGTGTGCGCGACGCCGCCGGGCGCGAAGGCCACCGCGCCCGGCCCCGCGGCGAAGAGCTCGTCGCGCACCTGGAACGTGATCTCGCCGTCGAGCACGTAGAACGCCTCGTCGAACTCGTGGTGGTGCAGCGGCGGGCCGTCCCAGCGGGCCGGCAGCGTGTTGTCGGTCACGGACAGGGCGCCGCCGGACTGCTCGCTGCGCAGCGCGACGGCGGTGCTGAAGGTGGAAGTCATGTGGTCCTCCCTAGGACTTGTGGTTGGCCGTCTGCAGTGGGAGCTCGGGCAGGCGCAGCACGACGAGCAGCGCCAGCGCGGCGAGCGGAGCGGCGACCAGGAACACCGCCTGGACGCCGTCGATGACGTCGGCGCGCACCGCGTGCGCGATGCCATCCGTCGCGTGCGCGCCGGCCTGCGCGGCGAACACCGCGCCGAGGACGGCGGCGCCGACCGCCCCGCCGAGCGCCCGGAAGAAGCCGGTCGTGGCGGTGGCGACGCCCAGCTCGCGGCGCTCGACACTGTTCTGGACGGCCACGATCAGGACCTGCGTGACCATGCCGAAGCCGAGGCCGAACACGGCGAGGGCGACACCGGTGGTCACCTGCGACGGGTCGCCGGCGACGGCGGCGAGCAGGACGAGCGCCGCGGTCATGAGCGCCAGCCCGGCGATCGGGAAGCGCTTGTAGCGCCCCGTGCGCACGATGCTGCGCCCGGAGAGCGTCGTCGAGACGGCGATGCCGAGCATGGCCGGCACCAGCAGCAGCCCGGCCTCGGTCGGGCTCGCCCCGGTCGTCGTCTCGAGGAAGAGCGGCACGAACACCGTGACCGAGAACAGCGCCGCGGTCGCGAGGAACAGCGCGGCGCTCGCGATGGCCACCGGCCCCGTGCGCAGCAGGTGGAAGGGGACGATCGGGTCGGCGGCGCGGCGCTCGCGGACGAGCAGGGCACCGGACAGGACGATGGACGCGGCAATCAGGGCGACGATGAGCGCCGAGTCCCAGGCGTAGCGCGATCCGCCCCAGATGCAGGTCAGCATCAGGGCGGTGGTCGCGCCGGCCAGCAGCGCGGCGCCCGCCACGTCCAGCGGGCGGTCGGCGCCCGCGGCGTCCGGCGCCGGCAGGCGCAGGTGCAGCCCGGCGAGCGCGGCGGCGCCGATCGGCAGGTTGACGAGGAAGACCCAGCGCCAGCTCGCGTGGTCGACGAGCACGCCGCCGATCAGCGGACCGACGATGGTCGCCGCGGCGAAGGTGGCGGCGATGTAGCCCTGGTAGCGGCCGCGCTCGCGCGGCGCGACGAGATCGCCGACGGCGGCCATCGCGAGCGTCATCAGGCCGCCGGCGGCCGCACCCTGGACGGCGCGCAGGACGATCAGCTGCGTGATGTCCTGGGCCGTGCCGCACAGCGCCGACGCGAGGACGAAGACGAGCAGCGCGACCTCGAGGAGGAGCTTGCGCCCGATGCGGTCGCCGAGCTTGCCCCACAGGGGCGTGGTGGCGGCCGCGGCGACGACGTAGGCCGTCACGACCCACGACACGTCGGTGAGGCTCCCGAGGTCGCCGGCGATGACGGGCAGCGCGGTGGCGAGGATCGTCTGGTCGAGGACCGCGGGCAGCATCGCGAGGACGATCGCCGCGAAGGCGACGCCCACGGCGGGCGCAGGGGGTGGCTCGCTCTGGATCGGCCGTGTGTGGTGGTGCAGCGTTGCCTGGCTCATGTCGGCCTCCTTCGACATATGACTGGTGCTGCACCAAACTTATAGCAACTCTAGAAATCGTGCGCAACCATCTTTATGGCTGGTACACTTTTCGTCATGAGCACGGTCGAATCGCCGCGGCCCGGCCTGCGCGAGCGCAAGAAGGAGCAGACGCGCCAGCTGATCGCCGAGACCGCGCGGCGGCTGTTCAGCGAGCGCGGGTTCGACCGCGTCACCGTGGCGGAGGTCGCCCGAGCCGCCGAGGTGTCCGAGCAGACGGTCTTCAACTACTTCCCCACCAAGGAGGACCTCGTCTACTGGCGGCTTCAGTCCTTCGAGGACGAGCTGCTGCGGACGATCCGCGAGCGCGAATCCGGTGAGCCGGCGCTCGCCGCCTTCGGCCGGTTCATCCTCGCCGAGCGCGGGCTGCTCGCCAAGCGCGACCCCCAGGCCCGCGAGGAGCTCGCGGCGCTCACGCGCATGATCGCCGGCAGCCCCGCCCTACTGGCCCGCGAGCAGCAGATCTTCGCCAGCTACACCGCCTCGCTGGCGGCCCTCCTCGCGCAGGAGACGGGCGCCGACGACGCCGACGTCAGGCCGTGGGTCGCGGCCAACGCGATGATGGGCGTCCACAGCGCGATCGTGCACCACGCGCGGCGCCGGATCGTCGAGGGCGCGCGGCACCCGAGGCTGGCGGCCGAGGTCCGCGCGCTCGCCGAGGAGGCGCTCGCGCTGCTCGGCGGCGGCCTCGACGACTACGCCGTCAAGGGCTGACCCGCAGCGCCAAGATCAGCAGCCCCGAGGCGGCGATGGCCGTCACGGCGCGCGCGTGGTTGTACGCCGTCCAGTCGGAGAGGTAGCTGCTCCAACGCGTCGCCGCGTCCGCGGCCTCGGGGTCGACGTTCATCAGCGCGTCGTTGAGCGGGACATTGGCCGCCACGGTGACCACGATGGCGCCGAGGAGGAACAGCGCGCAGCCGGCGAGCACGAGCGCGGCGGGGCGCTCGCCCCACGAGGCGACGGCCCACACGCCGAGGACCGCGCACGCCAGCGCGGTGCCGAAGAGCGCCGCCATGAAGACGGGCGTGACCGCGAGCTTGTTGATCGAGTTCATGGCGCGGATGCTCTGCGCCGGCGCGAGGCGGTCGAGGGCAGGCATCACGAAGGACGAGAAGGCGAAGAAGACGCCGGCCGAGAGGCCGCAGCCGAGCGCGGTCGCGAGGGTCAGGTACTGGACGAGGCGGCTCATGCCGCGTAGTGAAGAGCGCCCGGACGAGACTGTCCATGGCCAGATCGCGCGACTTCATGTGCGAGCGTCTACGTCACGTCTGGGTGGCGACCTCGACGTGCTGCGACCAATCGGGATCGATGGCGTCGAGCTCGGCGCCCACGTCGACGTCGTGCCCGGCCCCCTCGAAGGTGAAGATGCGCGCGGTCTCGCCGTCGCGGGCGGCGAGCCGGGTGCGCTCCTGGAAGGCATCGAGGATGCGCTCCGCGTCGGGGCCCACCTTCGTGATGACCAGCGTGTTGGGCATGACGACGATGGTGCCATCATGAGGTGATGGCAGGCGAGCTGTGGACGGTGAATCTCGGCGTCGTCGAGTACCGCGAGGCGTGGGCGCTGCAGGAGCGCGTGCGCGCCGCGCGCCAGGCCGACGCGATCCCCGACACGCTGCTGCTGCTCGAGCACCCGCCCGTCTACACCCGCGGCCGGCGCTCGACGCCCGGCGAGCTCGCGATGGGCGAGGACTGGTACCGGATGCAGGGCATCGACATCGTCGACGTCGACCGCGGCGGCCTGCTGACCTACCACGGCCCGGGCCAGCTCGTCGGCTACCCGATCATGCGCGTGGCCGACCTCATGGGCTACGTGCGCACGATGGAGCAGGCGATCGTCACCGCGCTCGTCGACGAGGGCGTCCCCGCGCCGCGCGGGCGCTCCGGCGACGGGCGCGACTTCATCGGCGTCTGGACCGCGGAGCGCAAGATCGCCTCGATCGGCGTGCATCGCTCGCGCGAGGTGACGACGCACGGCTTCGCGGTCAACGTCGACAACGACCTTCAGCCCTTCGAGTGGGTCGTGCCCTGCGGCCTGCCCGACGTGCGCATGACCTCGGTCACGCGCGAGCTCGGGACCGGCGGCCACCTGCCGTGCTTTCGCAAGCGCATGGCCTTCCGCTTCGCCGAGGCCTTCGGCCGCCGCCAGCGGCTGGTGTCGGCGGCGCGCCTGGAGGCGGCGGTCGGCGCCGCGCCGGTCCCGGCATGACGTTCATCGAGATGGGCGTCGACGATGCCGACCGCGGGCGGGCGTTCTACGAGGGCCTCTTCGGGTGGCGCTTCGAGCCCGGGCCCTCGGGCAACGGCTTCATGATCCACACGCCCGAGGGACGCGCCGGGATCCACGGCGGCGACGCCGAAGCGTCGCCCTACGTCTTCTTCGCGGTCGACGACATCGACGCGGCGATGCAGCGCGTGCGCGAGCTCGGGGGCACCGTCGAGGACATGGACGTCGAGGGCGACGAGGAGTCCCAGGCGAAGCACGGGCGGTTCAAGCTCTGCCGCGACGACCAGGGCTCACCCTTCGGCCTGCACCAGCCGCCGGCGCTAGGCCGGCAGGTCGTCGGGCAGCGGGATCTCCTGCGGCGGCGCGCCCTTCTCATCGTCCCAGGAGGCGAACGCCTCGCCGTCGCGGCCGGTGTGCTCGCCGTCGCCGCCCAGCGCGACCATCACGAGCCGCTCGGGCCCGCGGTTGACGAGCTGGCGGCGCACCTCCGGCGCGACTCGCACCAGCTCGCCGCGCTCGACCGTCTGCTCGTCGCCCTCGACGACCAGCGTCAGGGTCCCCTCGAGGACGAGGTAGACCTCCTCCTGGCGCTGGTGGCGATGGATGCGCCCGCGCTGGCGCGCCTCGAGCACCAGCTGGTTGATCCCGAAGCTCGTCACCCCGAGCGCGCGGCGCAGCGAGACGAAGCGCTCCTCGCCGTCGGGGTCGAGCTTCGTGCGCGACGTGCCGGTCTGCATGGCCGCGATGCTACGACGAGCACGGCAGGGCGCGCAGGCGCGCCCGGTAGCGGACCATCGACGCGTGGACCCAGTCGCCGTGGGTCTGGTGGCGCAGCGCCGCAACGCGCTCGCGGTGATAGGGCGAGGTGAGCGACTCGTTGTGGCCGATGACGTTCTTGATCGCGATCCCGTAACGGCAGCGCAGCCAGCGCGTGAGGCGCAGCGAGGCGCGCAGCTCGCGCGCGTTGCCGAGGACGTCGCCGTCGCGGAAGCCGACGTGCTCGATGCCGATCGCGGTGTAGTTCAGGCCGACGGTGTGCCGGCACATGAGCGAGAGCGGGACCATCTGCACGACGCTGCCGTCGCTGCCCACGACGAAGTGCGAGCACACCTGGGGCAGCTCGTGGAGCTCGACGTCGGGGACGTCGGGCGCGAAGGTGGCGAAGACGGCGCTGGTCGAGCCGGCGACCGCGACGTGCTCGACGATGACCTTCGGGTCGCGCAGCCGGTAGTCGTCGATCCCGTAGTGCCGGCGCGCGTAGGCGCGCATCTCGCGCTTGCGGCGCGCCGGATAGGGGATGTAGTGGCGCACGATGGGCGGCGGCGGTGGCGTCGCGGCGGGGAGCACGGGGCTGAGTTGTATCGTCCGAGGCCGTGAGCCAGCGCGAGCACAAGACGCGGTCGCGCGCCAATCCCGGCGGCATGGACGTGCTGCAGGTGCTGGGCGCCGAGGTCCACGGACTGCGCGATCGCAAGCCCTCGTGGTTCAAGGTCCCCGCGCCCGGGAGCGCGCGCTATCGCGAGCTGCGCGCCCGCATCGAGGCCGAGAACCTGCACACGGTCTGCCAGGAGGCCGCGTGCCCCAACATCGGCGACTGCTGGGACCGCGGCACGGCCACCTTCATGATCCTCGGCGACACCTGCACGCGCCGCTGCGGCTTCTGCAACGTCAAGACCGGCAAGCCGACCTGGAACGACCCGCTCGAGCCCGCGCGCGTGGCGCGCAGCGTCGCGCGGATGGGGCTGCGCCACGCCGTCATCACGAGCGTCGACCGCGACGACCTGCCCGACTACGGCGCCGGCGCCTTCGTCGGGGTCATCCGCCAGATCCGCCGCCAGGCGCCCGAGTGCAAGGTCGAGGTCCTGACCCCCGACTTCCGCGGCCAGGAGATGCCGCTGGCCAAGGTCATCGCCGAGCGTCCCGACGTCTTCAACCACAACGTCGAGGTCGCGCCGCGCCTGTACCCGGTGGCGCGCCGCGGCTCGCGCTGGGAGCGCTCGCTGCGCGTGCTGCGCAACGCCAAGGCGATGGGCGGCGACGACGTGGTCACGAAGTCGGGCCTCATGGTCGGCCTCGGCGAGACCCACGAGGAGATGGTCGAGGCGTTCGGGATGCTGCGCGAGCACGACGTCCAGGTCCTCACGGTCGGGCAGTACCTGCGCCCCACCGAGCAGCACCTGCCGGTCGTGCGCTACTGGCACCCCGACGAGTTCAAGGCCCTCGAGCAGGCCGCCTACGCGCTGGGCTTCGATCACATCGCGGCGGGCCCGCTCGTGCGCTCGAGCTACCACGCCGACACGCACATCGAGCAGGATCGGCCCGGCGTGGGCCCCCTCGCCGCGACGGCCTAGGAAGCGCTGCAATCCATCTGTCGCGCTGAGCACGCCGTCGAGGGCGCGTTTCCGACCGCGCATCGCATGGCGGAAGGGATGGGTACCCAGACGCCGATACGTTCGGCGCCCCCGGTCCGGTTGTGCTCGACGCTTGGCCCGTCGCCCGTTCACCATGCTCGCCGCGCTGCTCAGCGCGGCCGCCGTCGCCGGCACCCCCGCGGCAGCCACCGCCGCGGGCAACTGCGTGCCGGGTCCCAGCTGGCCCGCGGACCGGGCCGACCTCGCCGCCCAGGTCGTCACGCTCGTCAACGCCCACCGCGCGCAACTCGGGCTCGTGGCGCTCGTCGTCTCCCCCACGCTGACCGCGTCGGCCGAGTGGAAGGCGCGCAACATGGCCGCCTACGACTACCTGGACCACGACGATCCCCCGCCGGACTCCCGCACCGCGGACGAGCGCGTGGCCGCCTGCGGCTATCCGGCCGCGGAGTGGGGCGAGAACATCGCGACCGGCTACGCCACGGCCCAGGCCGTGGTCGACGCCTGGCTGGCGTCCCCCGAGCACCGGGCGAACATCGAGCGCCCCGAGTACCGCGCCACCGGCGTCGGCGCCGCGGGCGCCCCGACGTACTGGGCGCAGTCCTTCGGCGCCGTGGTCGACGCGGGCAGCGTGGTCGCCGCGCCGGTGGCGCTGCCCGCGGTGCCCGCGACGGCCGCCGCGCCCTCCGGCACCACCGCGCCGGCGGTGGCGGCGCACCGCGCGGCCACGAAGCGCCCCCTGCGCGTCAGCTGCGCGCAGCGCGGACGCGGCGTGGCCTGCCGGGTGCTCGGCCAGCGCGGCACGATGGTGCGCATCGCCCTGATGCGCAGCGGGCGGACGTTCGCCCGCGCCCGCACGCGCGCCGCCGCCGACGCCATCCGCGTCCGGCTGCATGCGATGCGCCGGCTGCGCGCCGGGCGCTACGCCCTCATCGTCCGCGCCGGCTCGGCGGCCGGCGAGCGCGAGCGGCGCACGAGCCTCGTCCTGCGGTAGGTCGGCGCTGTCGGGCGGGTAGCCTTCCCACGCCCTGTTCCCGCTCAAGGACAACATCCCGACCGATCGCACGCCGATCGTCACGATCGCGCTGATCGCGATCAACGTCTTCGTCTACCTCTTCCTGCAGCCGAAGTCGGGGATCGACTTCTCGGGCAACTCGCTGAGCCAGAGCGCCCTCTTTCATTACGGCGCGGTCCCGTACGAGCTCACGCACCCCGGCCAGCACTGCGAGCTCGTCCAGCAGGGGACGGCGGTCGCCTGCGACAAGCGCATCCAAGACGACATCCCGACGTGGGCGACCGTCTTCACGGGCATGTTCACCCACGCGGGCCTGCTGCACCTCGGCGGCAACATGCTCTTCCTGTGGATCTTCGGCAACAACGTCGAGGACTCCATGGGGCCGGTGCGCTTCGTCATCTTCTACCTGCTGGCCGGGATCGCGGCCCTGGCCCTGCAGGCCGCGATCTCGCCCGACTCGGCGGTGCCGACGCTGGGCGCGTCGGGCGCCATCGCGGGGGTGCTGGGCGGCTACATCGTCCTCTATCCGCGCGCGCGGGTGCTGACGCTGATCTTCCTCATCATCTTCTTCACCTTCCTCGAGCTGCCGGCCGTCCTCTTCCTCTTCATCTGGTTCGCCCAGCAGGCGGTCTTCGGCGCCGTCGGCCTGACCAACCCGAGCGGCAACGGAGGAGGCGTCGCGTACTTCGCCCACGTCGGCGGGTTCGTCTTCGGCCTGCTGGCCATCAAGCTGTTCGCGAAACGCCTGAGCGCGGCCTACGGCCAGCCGAAGTACCCCGTCTACTGATGCGGGGCGCGATCCTGCTGGTGGCGCTGCTCTCGGTCGGCGGCCTGCTCTACCTCACCGTGCACGCGGCGCTCCAGGGCGGGGTCGACATCCTCACCGTGCTCTCGGGGCTCGTCCTCGCCCTGTTCGGATTCGGGATCGTCGGCGCGCTGCTGCATCCTCCTGACCGATGAGGCGCGCAGGAGTCCTGATCGCGGTGCTCGCGCTCGCCGGCTGCGGCGGCGGAGGCGCCGCCACCCAGGCCACGCACGGCGGGCGCACGCAGGTCGTGGCGGGGCCGCTGCAGGTCTCCAACGGGCCGGTGCAGGCGGCCGACCCGGGCGACCGTCCGCTGGCGCTCGGGCTGACCGGAGGCGTCCGACCCGGTGCGCGTGGCGTTCAAGCACCCCCCGCGCAGCGGCCTGCTCTTCGACCTCGACACCGGCGCGGTCCTGTGGCGCCGCCAGCCCGATCGCGTGCTGCCGATCGCCAGCCTGACGAAGATGATGACCGCGCTGCTCGTGGTCGACCGCGCGCCGCCCGACGCCAAGGTCCGCGTGACCAAGGAGGCGCTGGCCTACAAGGGCTCGGCCGTGGGCGTGCTGCCCAAGGGCAAGCGCATCAAGCTCGAGACGATGCTCAACGGGCTGCTGCTGCCCTCGGGCAACGACGCCGCCATCGCGCTGGCCCAGCGCATGAGCGGCACCGTCGCCGCCTTCGTGGCGCACATGAACGAGCGCGCCGGCGACCTCGGCCTCACCTGCACGCGCTTCAGCTCGCCCGACGGCTTCGAGGACGCCGGCAACCACTCCTGCGCGATCGACCTCGCCGAGATGGCGCGCGCGGTCCTCGACCGCCCGCGGCTGGCGCGCATCGTCGCGCCGCCGGCGCGCCGTGCTGCCCTTCCCGATCAAGGGCGGGCGCATCTACCTCTTCAACAACAACCCGCTGCTGCGCACCGGCTACCCCGGGACGATCGGGATCAAGACCGGCTACACCGACGCCGCCGGGCGCTGCCTCGTCGCGGCGGCGCGCCGCAACGGGCGCCGCCTGGGCGTGGTCCTCCTGCACTCGCCCGACCCCGGCAAGCAGGCCACGCAGCTGCTCAACCGCGGCTTCGCCGCGGTGTCCTAGGCCGGTCGGTCGGCGACCAGCACGGCCAGGTCGCGGGCCTGCCAGCTCACGCGGGCGCGCAGCCCGGCGTCGCCCATCCACCGCAGCAGGTCGGGCACCGTGTCGGGCAGGTCGAAGCCGGCGTCCAGCGGTGTCACCACGTCGGCCGGATCCTCGGGCACGACGACGTCGGCCATGGCGAAGCGCCCGCCGGGCGCCAGCACGGCGGCGACGCGGGCGAAGAGGTCGGCCTTGCCCGGGCCGTCGAGGTGGTGGATGGCGAGCGCGGAGAAGACGAGGTCGAACGGCCCCTCGGGCAGCGGGTCGCGAAGATCCTGCAGGCGCAGGTCGGCCCCCGGAAGGTCGGCCGCGGCGAGCATGTGCTCGCTCGAGTCGACGCCGGTCAGCTGGGCGTGCGGATGGCGTTCGAGCACGCGCCGCGACGTGACGCCCGACCCGGTCCCCAGCTCGAGCACGCGCCGCGCGTCGATCCCGTCCGTCGCGCGCGCCAGCTCGTCCTGGATGCGGTCGTAGTCCGGCACCTCCGCGCGGACCATCTCCAGGTAGCCGTCCGGATCCCAGTGGAACTGCGCCATGCTCCGGCGAAGCCTACGCGGCGGCGGCCAGCGCGCGGTCGCGCCCGGCCGCCTTGGCGGCGTAGAGCGCGCCGTCGGCGCGCGCGACGAGCGCCGCCGCCTCCTCGCTGCCGTCCCACTGCGCGATGCCGGCCGACACCGTCTGCCCGGCCGGCGTCGCCTCGCGGATGCGCTCGACGACCACCTGCGCGCCCTCCAGCGAGCAGGCCGGCAGGACCGCGGCGAACTCCTCGCCGCCGTAGCGCGCCAGGATGTCGGTCGGGCGCAGCTCGCGCCGCCACGACACCGCCGCGCCGGCCAGCAGGGCGTCGCCCGCAGGGTGGCCGTGAGCGTCGTTGAAGGCCTTGAAGTGGTCGAGGTCGAGGACCGCGACGCACAGCGG
Organism: uncultured Actinomycetes bacterium; assembly: GCA_963816845.1. Classification (GTDB taxonomy): domain Bacteria; phylum Actinomycetota; class Thermoleophilia; order Solirubrobacterales; family Solirubrobacteraceae; genus JAOPZW01. The sequence goes on from CAWFMR010000050.1 coordinate 108,923, forward strand.
CTCGCCGTCGGCGCGTGCCGCATCCAGGGCGGCGTCGAGCCACGTCTCCCACGCGCGCCGGTTGCCCAGCCCCGTGAGCGCGTCGGTGAAGGCGAGGTCCGCGAGGGCGTTGCCGCGGCGCTTGGCCTCGATCACGCGGTCGCGCACCTGCGCGACGAGCTGCTGGACGGTGTAGCCGATCATGGCGCCGACGATGACGTAGAGCGCGCCGCTGCGCAGCCCCGAGGCCGGGTACTGCTCGCCGCCGATGAGCACCACGGGCACCACGAAGTAGGCGGCCACCCCCGCGATGACGAGCGCCAGCTGGCGGCGGCTGCCGTGCAGCGCGGTGGCGGTGACCGGCAGCAGCGTGACCACCCCGACGCCGGCGCTGGCGCCGCCGACGCCATGGCGCAGCAGACCGGCGGACAGGAGGAAGAGGAACGACGGCGCGAAGGTGCCCTGCTGGCGCTCCATGAGGCCCACGCTGAGGGCGCCCAGGACGATCGCGATCGCGTAGACCGTGGGGTCGAGGGTGGTGGCGCCGATCGGAGCGACCGCGAAGGCGGCCAGCAGCGCACCGGCGAACGGCGCGGATCGGCGTGCCGCGACACGCCGCCAGATGGGCGCAGGCTGGTCCACGCTCGCTTATTCGGCGCGCGGGCCGGAAAATGGAGTGCTAAAGCGGCGCTTTAGAGCTGCTCGAGGATGCCCGGCAGCGAGTCGCGGAAGTTGCCCTCGACGAGCGTGGAGGCCGCGTCGCGGTCGCCGTGCTCCAGCGCCTGGATGATCTGCTCGTGCTGGTGCACCGAGCGGCTGACGAAGTCCTCGGCCGCCATGTAGTTGTACTCGTAGCGCAGCAGCAGGCGCTTGAGCGGGCGCAGGGTCGAGAGGAGCTGCTCGTTGCCGCAGTGGCGCACGAGCTCCTCGTGGAACTCGTAGTCGTGCGTGGCGGCGGCCATCGCGTCCGAGCGCTCCTCGGCCATCGCCGCGTTGATCTCGCGCAGCCGATCGACGGCCGCGGGCGGGAACTCGGGCGTGGTGCGCACGGCCAGGCCCTCGAGGAGGATGACCACGGGGTAGCCCTCGCGGACCTCGATCTCGCTCAGCGGGGCGACGGCGAAGCTGCCCCCGTCCTCGGGACGCACGAAGCCGTCGCGCTCCAGCCGGCAGAGGGCCTCGCGCACGACGGGCGGGTCGACCTCCAGCTGACCGGCCAGCTCGTCCTCGTCGAGGCGCGCCCCCGCGGCCATCTCGCCGCGCACGATCCGGCGCTCGATCTCGGTCCACGTACGTTCGCGAGTGCCGTGCCCCATGGTGTCGAGATTACCTCGTGGGCCCGCGCGAACGGCGGTGCCGGCGCCGGCCGATCGCGCGGCTACGTATATTCCCCTGGACCGACTGGCCAGTCAGCCAAAGGAGCACGCGTGGACCTGAACGACACCCCGCAGCAGGCCGAGTTCCGCCAGAGGGTGCGCGCCTGGCTGCAGGAGCACAAGGCGCAGGCGCCCGAGGCACGCAGCACGCGGGCCGGAGCCGAGGACGACGCGTACGTCGACGCGCGCCGGCGCTGGCAGGGCCAGCTCGCCGAGGGCGGCCTCGCGGGCGTCACCTGGCCGGTCGACGTCGGCGGCCAGGGACAGGGGCCGATCGAGCAGGTCATCGTCAGCCAGGAGATCGCGCGGGCGGGCGTGCCCGGGCATCCTCGACGTCATCGGCGTCGGCATGCTCGGCCCGACGATCATCGCCCACGGCACCGAGGAGCAGAAGGCGCCGCTACCTCGGGCCGATGCTGCACGGCGACGAGGTCTGGTGCCAGCTCTTCTCCGAGCCGGCCGCCGGCTCGGACCTCGCGGCGGTGCAGACGCGCGCCCGCCTCGAGGACGACGGCACCTGGGTGCTCAACGGCCAGAAGGTGTGGACGACCAACGCGCAGTTCGCCGCCTTCGGCCTGCTGCTCGCGCGCACCGACCCCGAGCTGCACAAGCACAAGGGCCTGACCATGTTCGTCCTGCCGATGGACGCCGAGGGCGTCACCGTCCGCGGCCTGCGCCAGATCTCGGGCGAGGCCGAGTTCAACGAGGTCTTCCTCGACGACGTGCGCCTGCCCGCCGACGCCGTCGTCGGCCAGGTCAACGACGGCTGGCGCACCGCGCTGACCACGCTCATGTTCGAGCGCGTGACGATCGGCCTGGGCTCCGAGGGCATGGGCTACAAGGAGGACCGCTTCGCGCGAGCCATCGCCGCCGACGCCGACGCCGCGCCGCGACCCCGAGATCCGCAAGCGCCTGGGCGAGATCGGCGTCGACCTGCTGGCCATCAAGTTCACCGGCTACCGGACGCTGACCGCGCTGGCCAAGGGCCAGATCCCCGGCCCGGAGGCCGGGCTGGCCAAGGTGACGACGGTCAACGCCGCCATCGCCGCCGGCGAGCTCATCGCCGACGTGCTCGGCCCCGACGCCCTCGACGAGGACGACCAGTGGGCCTACATGATCTCGTTCCTGCCCGGCCTGAAGTCCGCCGGCGGGACCGAGGAGATCCTGCGCAACACGATCGGCGAGCGGGTGCTGGGCCTGCCGCCCGAGCCGCGCCTGGACAAGGGCGTGCCCTTCAGCGAGCTGCGCGCCAAGGAGAAGGAGGCCGCGGCCGTATGAACCTCGCACTGTCCGACGAGCAGGAGTTCCTGCGCGAGGCCGCGCGCGGCGCGCTCTCGCGCGTGAAGACCATCGAGGCCGCTCGCGAGGCGCTCGAGGGCGGCACCCTGCCCGACCTGTGGCCGACGGTGGTCGAGGCCGGCTGGCCCGGACTGCTGATCGACGAGGACCACGGCGGCGCCGGGCTGAGCGCCTTCGACGCCATGCTCGTCGCGCAGGAGTGCGGCCGCGTGCTGGCCGGCGCGCCGCTGCTCGGGCTGCTGCCCGCCAGCGCGCTGCTGCAGGCGGCGGGCGACGCGTCGCTGGACGCCGTGGCCACCGGCGACGTGCGCCCGGCGTGGCTGCCCGCGCGCCCGCCCGGCGACCTCGTCGAGGGCTGGACGGTCGACGCGCGCAGCGGCAAGCACCGCGCCGACGCGCCGCGCGCGACGGTCGACGGCGAGAGCGTGAGCTTCACCGGCGAGGTGGCCTGGGTGCCCGACGCGCCCGGGCGCCGACCTGCTCGTCGTCGTCGGCGTCGACGAGTCCGGCGCGCCCGTCGCGGGCGCCGTCGAGGCGAGCGCCGCCCGGGTCGAGGCAGTGACGCGCTACGACGCGACCCGCTCGCTCGGGCACGTGCACGCTCGAGGGCGCCGCCGGGCGCCGCCTCGACGTCGACCGAGGAGCAGCTCGCGCGCGCGTGGTACCTGGCGCAGGCGCTGCTGGCCGCCGAGTCGCTCGGAGCGGTCGAGACCGCGCTGGAGATGGCCGTCGCAGTACGCCAAGGAGCGCTTCACCTTCGGCCGCGCCATCGGCTCCTACCAGGCCATCAAGCACGGCCTCACCGAGGTCCTGCGCCGCCAGGAGAACGCTCGCTCGCTGCTCTACTACACGGGCTGGGCCTTCGACGACCAGCCCGAGCAGTTCGCGCTGGCGGCCAGCGCGGCGCGCTCGGCCGCCGGCTCGGCGCTCGACTTCGCCGCGCGCCAGAACATCGTCACGCACGGCGGCATCGGGGCGACGTGGGAGCACGACGCGCCGCTGTTCTTCCGCCGCGCGCAGCTGTGCCGGCGGCTGCTCGGCGGAGCGGGCGACGCGACCGACCGCGTGGCCGCGGAGCTGCTCGCGGCGGCCTGACCGCGAGCAGCCCCTGTCGCGGCGGTCAGCTCTTGCCGATGGTCAGGAAGTTCAGCGGGCAGAAGAGCAGCGTGGCGGGGTCGCTCTTCGACTGCGCCGGCGCCACGGCGGTGAACGAGTAGACCAGCTTGTCGGCCTGCACCGGCGCGTCGGTGATCGGCTCCGGAGCCGCGGCGGCCGACGACCGGTCCGCCGTCCGAGCGCTCAGCGCCACCGACTGCGTCTGCGCCTGGGCCGTCGCTCCGCCCGCCGGCGGCGCGGCGCTCTTGAGCACCAGCGTGGCCGCCAGCCACGGGGTGCTGGCCCCGGTCCTGGTGGTCGGATTGGCGGTGGTGCCAGTGGCCGTCAGGACGCGGTCCTGGGCCAGCAGCTCCATGTCGCCCGTCGGGGAGACGTTGGTGCGCACCGTGTAGGTCGGGTCGCCGGTGAGGGCGTTGCCGAAGCCCGAGTCGGCGTAGAAGCCCATCGCCAGCTCACCGGCAGCGGTACTGGCCGCGGTCGCCCCCGAGGACACGTTGCCGGCCGCGCTGGTCGTGCCCGTCGCGGTCTTGAGCACGTCGACCACGCCCGTCCCCGCCGCGGTCGACAGGCCCGAGTACTCGAGCACGCTGGCGCCGATGTCGGCGCTCCCCGTGGTCGTGACGGTGACCGTCGGTCGCGTCCCGCCGCCCGCCGTGATCGGCGCGCTCCACACGCTCAGCTCGGTGTCGTCGGACGCCTTGACCGACGTGAGCTTGGTGTAGGTGTTGCCGGCCGAGTCGGTCACGCCCGACGCGGTGGCCTTGCCGAAGCTCCACACGCCGACCTGCACGATCAGGCGGTTGCCGGTGGTGACGGCGGCCGTCGGCTGGAGCGCCAGGCTCGCGGCCACGCCGCGCTTGTTGACCTGCTGGACGAAGGCCAGGGCGCCGGCGACGGGCGCGGCCGGAGTCACCGGATCGGAGGCCGCCGACTGCGCGCTCGTGCCGACGGCGTTGGTCGCGCTGACCTTGAAGGTGTAGGCAGTGCCGTTGGTCAGCCCCGAGATCGTGGTGCTCGTCGCGGCCGGGTTGCCGGTGACGTCCTTGGGCGTCTGCGCCGTCGAGCCGATGTACGGGGTCACCGTGTACTTCGTGATCGTGCTGCCGCCGTCGTCGGGAGCCGACCAGCTCACCGTCGCCTGCCCGTCGCCCGCGGAGGCCGTCGGCTTGGCCGGCGTCGCCGGCGCGCCGAGCGTGCGCGACATGCCGACCATGCTGGCGACCGAGGGCACGCCCTTGTCGTCGACGATGAAGAGCATGTAGGTGCCGGGCGGGGCCAGCGCGGCGGCCGCCGGCGCCTGCACGGTCAGCGAGCCGGAGTTGGCCGTGAAGCTCAGCGGGACGAAATGCTGGTCCATGTCGCTCTGGTGCGTGTCGGCGCCCAGCGAGACGAGGTTGACCGAGCGGATCGAGGCCGCGTCGGGCGTCGAGACGGTGAAGTTCGAGCCGTATGTGGCGCCCGCCGGAGCGTTGGCGATCGTCGGGCGCGAGCCGTTGAACAGGTACGGCGGCGAGTAGAACTGCGCGGAGAACTGCCCGGGGCCCGTGCCGCCGTTGTAGTGGCCGCCGCCGGCCACGAGCACGCGGCCGTCGGGCATGAGCACTGCGGTCGAGTGGTAGTTGCGGGCCGCCGCCATCGCGCCGACGTTGGTCCACGTCTCCGTGGCCGGGTCCCAGATCTCGGCGGTCAGCACGCCGCTCGTGACGATCGACTGGTCGCTCGAGTTCTCACCGCCGACGGCGAGGACGGTCCCGTCGGCCAGCATGGTCAGCGTGTGGTAGATGCGGGCGCTGTGCATCGAGGGCACCGTGCGCCACGCCGGCGTGCCGGCGTTGAGGTCGATGACGGCCGCGTTGGCCTTGGCCGTCGTCGAGGTCTGGACGCTCGGCGCCCCGCCGCTGTAGAGGATCTTGCCCGGGCGGTACATGACGGACGAGCCGTTGACGACGCCGCTGGCGCCGCCGACCGGCGTCCACGTCTTGGCGTCGACGTCGAGGAAGAACGAGTTGTCCTCCTGCGGCCCGATGGTGAAGACCTTGCCGTTCGGGGCGAGATAGCTGAACGGGTACTCCTCCTCGTGGACCTGGGGCGTCGAGACGCCCGTCAGCAACGTCCACGTGTCGGCCGCGGGGTCGTAGACCTCCGGCGTGTCGGCCCACGTCGTCTGGTTGGTCGAGTTGCCGCTGATGGCCACGTAGCGGCCGTCGGCGAGCTCGGTGAGCGACGGGTACCAGCGCGGCCGGTTCATGTCGGCGACGCGCTTCCACGTCCCCGTCGCGGGATCGAAGATCGTCGTGTCGGCCAGGCCGAGGTTGCCGGTGGTGAAGATGCCGTCGCCGCCGGCGGTGAGGATGCGCCCGTCGGGCAGGTGGACGTTGCCCGAGCAGAAGATGCTGCCCGGGGCGTTGATCGTCGTCGGGAAGGTCTGCGAGGTCGCGTTCCAGACGGCGGTCGGCTCGGGGTTCTGCCAGCCGTCCCAGATGAGCAGGTTGCCGTTCTTGAGCAGGACGGAGTGGACCGCGACCATCGGCCAGTTCATGAGGGCCGCCCACTGGCCGGCCGGCGAGCTCGCCGGCGTGACCGGATTGGAGGCGACCGACGGCGCGCTCGTGCCGTTCGCGTTGGTGGCCGAGACCGTGAAGGTGTAGGTCGTGTTGTTGACCAGGCCCGTGACGGTGGTGGTCGTGGCCGGCGGGTTGCCGGTGACGACGGTCGGCGTCTGGGCGGTCGTGCCGACGTAGGGCGTGACGGTGTACTTCGTGATGGGGCTCCCGCCGTCGGCGGGCGCCGTCCAGCTCACGGTCGCCTGCCCGTTGCCCGGCGAGGCCGTGACGCCATTGGGCGTGTTGGGCGGGCTCGGCGCCGCGGGCGCCGACGTCTTGAGGACGATGGTGGCGGCGACCCACGGCGTGTTCGCGCCCGTCGCCGTCGTGGGGCTGGCGGTCGTGCCGGCGGTCGACAGGACGCGGTCCTGGACCAGGAGCTCCATGTCGTTGGTCGGCGAGACGTTGGTGCGCACGCTGTAGCCGGGGTCGCCGGCCAGGGTGTTGCCGAAGCCCGAGTCGGCGTAGAAGCCCATCGCCAGCTCGCCGGCGCTGGTGCTGGCCGCGGTCGCGCCCGAGGAGACGGCGGACGCCGCCGACGTCTTGCCGGTCGCCGTCTTGAGCACGTCGACGACGCCCGATCCGCCCGCGCTCGACAGGCCCGAGTACTCGAGGACGGTGGCGCCGATGTCCGCGCTGGCGGTGGTCGTGACCGTGATGGTGGGCTTGGTGCCCGAGCCGGCCGTGATCGGCGCGCTCCACACGCTGAGCTCGGTGTTGTCCGAGGCCTTGAGCGACGTCAGCTTGGTGTACGTGTTGCCGGCCGAGTCGGTCACGCCCGACGCGCTCGCGTTGCCGGCGCTCCACACGCCGGCCTCGACGATGAGGCGGTTGCCGCTGGAGATGTTGGCGGTGGGCGCAAGCGCCAGGCTGGCCGCCACGCCGCGCTTGTTGACCTGCTGGACGAAGGCCAGCGTGGTCGGGGGCGCCGTCACCGGCGTGACCGCGTTGGAGGCCGCCGACTGCGCGCTCGTGCCGACGGCGTTGGTCGCGCTGACCTTGAAGGTGTAGGCGGTCCCGTTGGTCAGCCCCGAGATCGTGGTGCTCGTCGGGGCCGGGCTGCCGGTGACGTCCTTGGGCGTCTGCGCCGTCGAGCCGACGTACGGCGTCACCGTGTACTTCGTGATCGTGCTGCCGCCGTTGTCGGGCGCGGTCCACGACACGGTGGCCTGGCCGTCGCCCGCGGAGGCCGTCGGCGCGCTCGGCGTCGCCGGCGCGGTCGGCGGCGGCGCGGGCGCGCCGGTCTTGAAGACGACGGTCGCCGCCAGCCACGGGGTGTTCGCGCCGGTGCTGGTGGTCGGGTTCGGCGTCGCGCCCGTGCCGGTCAGGATCTGGTCCTGCGCCAGCAGCTCCATGTCGCCGGTCGGCGAGACGTTGGTGCGCACGCTGTAGGTCGCGTCACCGGCGAGGTTGTTCGAGAAGCCCGAGTCGGCGTAGAAGCCGATCGCCAGCTCGCCCGCGGCGGTCGTCGCCGGCGTCGGGCCGGCGCTCACGACGGCGGCCGCGCCCGTGGTGGCGGTCGACTGCGCGGTCTGGTCGACCGCCGCCGCGCCGGCGGCCGTCGACAGCCCGGAGTACTCGAGGACCGCGGCGCCGATGTCGGCGCGGGCGCTGGTCGTGACGGTGACCGTCGGCTTCGTCCCACCGCCCGCCGTGATCGGAGCGGTCCACACGCTCAGCTCGGTGTTGTCCGAGGCCTTGAAGCCCTTGACCTTCGTGTACGTGTTGCCGGCGGAGTCCGTCACGCCCGACGCGCTCGGGTTCCCGGAGCCCCACACGCCGACCTGCACCACGAGCCGGTTGCCGGTGGTGATGTTGGCGGTCGGCGCGAGCGCGACGCTCGTCGCCACGGCGCGCTTGTTGACCTGCTGGACGAACTCGGGGACGCCCGGCGTCGCGGCCGGCGCGGGAAGGGCGATGGCCGCCAGGATCGCGGCGGCCAGGAGCAGCGCGGGGACCGCCCACATGAGCCTCACGTGTCGCGGTGCCCGCCCTCCGTTCGTCGTGGAAACGGCGCCGGCCATATCGGAGATCACGCCGAGCAACGTCTCGTGGCAGGTGTTTCTTGTGTCGGGATGCGTGTCGCCATGCGAAGATCGGGCGCCATGGCACGGCCCGCCGCCTCGCGCTGGACGTCGTTCGTCGCCGACGCCGACGAGGAGCGCCCGCGCATCCTCAGCGAGGCGGGCAACCCGGCCCATCGGCTGCGCGTCGAGCACAACCGCGACACGCTGCTCGTGCACCTCAGCGACGAGGACGGCAAGGGCTGGACGGTCCTCGCCGTCGATCGCGCCACCCGGCGCTGGACCGTCGCGCAGGGGCGCCGCCAGCTCGAGGCGGCGCGGGACGCGTTCGAGGGCCTCTACCCCGACGCCTGAGCGCGGCCGTCAGTCGGCCGTGAAGCCGAGGATGAGCTGAGCGGCCTCGAGCGGGACGTCGAGCTGCGGGGAATGACCGACGCCGTCGAGCTCGACCCAGTCGGCGTGCGCAAGCCACTCGTGACGAAAGCGCGCGGCGGCCGACGGCCATGGCAGCAGCCGGTCGCCGGTGCCCCACACGATGCGCACCGGGCAGGCGATGGCCTGCGCGTCGAGCTCGCCGTAGCCCTCGCGCAGGCCGTGCTCGATCAGGGCGGGCGCGCCGGCGGCGCTCGCGACCGCGAGCATCTGGTGGGCGATGAGCTCGGGCGGGATGTGCTCGCAGCTCGAGACGACGAGCTGCGTCGCCCGGCGCCGGCCCTCGGCCGTGGCGACGATCGCCTCCGCGTGCGGTGCCGTCGCCCTGGCCTGCTCGTGCAGTCGCGCCTGCAACCCCAGCACCTCGGGCAGCAGGGTGTCGCCGGCCGCCCAGCCGCCGGCCGGCGCGAAGGCCACCACGGTCCGCGCGCGTCCGCGCGCGGCGAGCTGCAGCGCGACGAAGCCGCCGAGCGAGCTGCCGACGACGTGGGCGGTGTCGAACCCCGCTTCGTCCATGGCGCGCTCGACGGCGTCCGCCATCAGGTGTCCGGTCGGCGCGCCTTCCAGCGCAGGCCCGCCCGCGTGCCCGGGGAGGGTCGGGGCGAGCACGTCGTGGCGGCGCTCGAGCGCGGGCAGCACGAGCTCCCACGTCCGCCACGTCTCCATGAAGCCGTGCAGGCAGACCAGCGGCGAGCCGGCGCCGCCGCGGTGCGATGGAGTGAAGGCGCGGTACACCGGCCTAGGCCGCGCCGAGCTCGTCCAGCCGGCGCTCGAGGAGCCGCCGCTCCGCCTCGTCGTCGGCGAGCGCGAGCGCCCGACCGAAGGCGTCGCGCGCCTCCGCGGTGCGTCCGAGGCGTCGCAGCAGCTCGCCGCGCGTCGAGTGCAGGTAGCGGTAGTCGTCGAGGTCGAGGCCGTCGACGATCTCGAGGCCCGCCTCGGGACCGTCGGCCTCGGCGACGGCGACGGCCCGGCTGAGCTCGACGACCGGCGAGTCGGTGAGGCGGGCGAGCTCGCCGTAGAGCGCGGCGATCTGGGGCATGTCGCGAGGCTCGTCGAGGTGCAGGGACGCGATCGCGGCCTGCAGGACGTACGCGCCACGCCCGCGCAGCGCGAGGGCGCGGTCGAGCTGCGCGCGCCCGGCGGCGATCTGCGCAGCGTCCCACAGCGAGCGGTCCTGGTCGGCGAGCAGGACGAGGTCGCCGTCGCGAAAGCGCGCGGCGCGGCGGGCGTCGTGCATCAGCATCATCGCCAGCAGGCCGTGGACCTCGGGCTCGTCGGGCATCAGCTCGGCCAGCGCCCGGCCGAGCCGCAGGGCCTCGGCCGCCAGGTCGTTGCGTCCCGCATATCCCTCGTTGAAGATCAGGTAGACGACGGCCAGCACGGCGGCGAGCCGATCCGGGAGCAGGTGATCGGGCGGCACGCGGAACGGGATCCCGGCGGCCTTGATCTTGCGCTTGGCGCGCACGAGGCGCTGGGCCATCGTCGGCTCGGCGACCAGGAAGGCGCGCGCGATCTCGGGCGTGGTCAGGCCGCCGAGCGTGCGCAGCGTCAGCGCCACCTGGGCCTCGGTGTCGAGCGCCGGATGGCAGCAGGTGAAGACGAGCTCGAGGCGCTCGTCGGGGAAGGTGGTCTCCTCGTCCATGATGTCCTCCACCGCCTCCGGCACCTCGAGCAGGCGGGTCTTCTCGGCCAGCGTGCGGTCGCGGCGGATGCGGTCGATGGCCCGGTTGCGCGCCGTCGTCACCAGCCACGTGCCGGGATGGGTCGGGGCGCCGTCGCGCGGCCAGCGCTCCGCCGCGATCGCGAACGCCTCCTGCGTGGCTTCCTCGGCGAGGTCGAAGTCGCCGAGGAAGCCGATGAGCGCGGCGAGGACGCGTCCCCGCTGCTCGCGGAACGCCTGGTCGAGGATGGCGTCCACTAGACCAGCGGGCGCACCTCGACGGCGCCGCCCATGCTGGCGGCGGGGATCTTCGTGGCCAGCTCGATCGCGGCATCGAGGTCGTCGGCGTCGAGGAAGCAGTAGCCCCCGATGGCCTCCTTGATGTCGACGAACGGCCCGTCCGTCGTCAGCGTCCTGCCGTCCTGAACCCGCACGGTGGTCGCCGTCTCGGGCGACGCCATCTGCACGCCCGGCGTCATCCCGGGCGTCTCGTTGACGGCCTGGTAGCCCGCGTAGACCGCGCCCTTCTGCTCGTCGGAGAGGGCCTCCCACTCCGGCGTGCCCGGGAGCGGAGTGGTGCCCTGGTGGATCAGCAGCATGTACTTCATCGCGTCCTCCTTGTGGGATGGTGACCCCTAAGACGAACGGGATGCGGGGAAATCGACAGGGGCATCATGCCTCCCTGCGGGCGCCGCCGTCAGGTCCTCCGTGACGACCTTCGCGCGCCGCCACTCGGCTGTCGGCGGTCAGGGCACGAAGACGACGCGTCGGCCGGCGGCCGTGGGGGCGTTCCACGCGGCTTCGACCTCGCTCAGGGGGACGGGGCGCGGCGTTGACCGTGAGCGTGCCGGCGGTGATCTCGGCCGCGAGGGCGGGGAGCTGGGCGACGATCGCGGCGGTGGTGACGGAGCCCTGGCCGCTGCCCATGATGCGCAGGTTCGCGGCGCGCAGCGCCGCCGACGGGAGGGCGATGTCCGGACCGGCGACGGAGCCGACCTGGATCCAATCGAGCGGGCGGCTGCGGTCGTGGCGGCGGGTGACGAGGGCGCGGATGGCATGCTCGGCGGGCGTGCCCCACAGGTAGTCGATGACGATGTCGACGTCGGCGGCGGCCTCGCCGAGCGCGTCGTAGGCATCCTCGCGGGCCAACGACAGGGTGAGGTCGGCACCGAGGTCGCCGAGCGCGGCGAGCCGTTCGGCGTCGCGCCCGGCACCGATCACCTGGCCCGCGCCGAGGTGCTTGGCGATCTCGACGGCCATCCGGCCGGCGTTGCCGGTCGCGCCGAGGACGAGCACGCGCTGCCCGGGTTGGATCGCGATCCGTGAGCGCAGCGCGATCCACGAGGACATCGCCGGGTTCATCGCGGCGGCGGCCGCCACCACGTCGCAGTCGGCCGGGAGGGCGACGCTGCGGCGTCGGTCCACCACGGTCCGCTCGGCCATCGCTCCGAGGGTGGTGTCGGGGAGGACGAAGTACACGAGGTCGCCCTCGGGCGTGCGGCCGACGCCGTCGATGCCCGGGATCAGCGGCAGCTCGTCGCCGCTGGTGTAGTGCGAGCCGGCGGCGCTGGAGCGCACCCGCGGGTGCAGGCCGGCCGCGAGGACGCCGACGACGGTCTCGTGCGCGCCGCCCGCGTGGGGCTCGTCGACGGTCTCATAGCGGGGTGGGCGATCGAAGCAACGGACGACGGCGGCGTGCATCGGATGACTCTCCTTGGTTCGTGTCACGAACTATATTAGTACGCGCCACGAACTATCTCGAGTACGATGCCGGCCATGAGCGCAAGCGCCGAGGAACTCGACCCGGTCGACGCGGTCGTCCAGCTGTCGTTCGCCGTTCAGGCGCTGCTGGGGGAGATCGCCGCCGAGCACGAGCTGTCGATCACGCAGCTTCGGCTGCTCGGCATCCTGCGCGACCGCGAGCCCGCGATGCTCGACCTCGCCCGCCACCTGAAGCTGGAGAAGTCGAGCGTGACCGGCCTCATCGACCGCGCCCAGCGGCGCGGACTGGTCGAGCGCAGCACAGCCGCGCACGACGGTCGCGCGGTCCACGTCCGGCTGACCGCCGCGGGCCGGCACCTCACCGAGCAGATCGCTGCGCAGGCGAACGAGACGCTGGCCGGACTCCTCGACGTGCTGCCCGCACGCGACCGCGCGCGGCTCGCGACGCTCGCCGGAACCGTCGTGCGCCAGCACGCCGCGAGAAGCGGCGTCGACCTCGACACCCAGCGCCGCTAGTACGCCTGCGCCCACACCGCCGAGTGCGCGGCGGCCCGGCCACAGCAGATGCACGTGTTCGATCGTTGCGGCTGTTGCACCAGCGGCAGGCAGCGGATCGTCGCTGAGCTCTCGTCCTTGACGCGCGCCTCGCATTCCCCGCTGCCGCACCACGACGCGGAGGCGAACCCGCGCGCCTCGCGCAGGTACTCGATCATCTCGGGATAGCTGTCGAGGTTGCTGAGGGTCCGGCGCTCCCGATCGTGGAGGGCGGCACGGAACAGCGACGTCTGGATGGCGCCCAGGAGCTCCTGGATCTCGGTGGCGACGCTGGCGAGCGGGATCTGCTGCTTCTTCCCCGTATCGCGGCGAGCGACGGTGGCCGCCCCGGCGGCGAGATCGCGGCCACCGAGCTCGATCCGTACGGGGGCGCCCTTCAGCTCCCACTCGTTGAACTTGAAGCCCGGCCGGTACTCGGCGCGATCGTCGAGCCGGACACGCACACCGGCGGCTCTCAGCTCGTCGCGGATCGCTGCCGCCGCCCGAAGGACGTCGGCCTGCTCGCTCTCGCGATAGATCGGAACGATCACGACCTGCTGCGGGGCGACCAGCGGCGGCAGACGCAGCCCGCCGTCGTCGCCGTGCGCCATCACGACCGCGCCGACGAGCCGCGTGGTCGCTCCCCAGGAGGTGGCGTAGGGATGGTGCTCGGCCCCGTCCCGGCCGGTGAAGCGAACGTCGAAGGTGCGGGCGAAACCCTGGCCGAGGTAGTGCGAGGTGGCGGCCTGGAGCGCCTTGCCATCGCGCATCAGCGCCTCCAGCGTGTAGGTCTCGACGGCGCCCGGGAACCGCTCGCTCTCGCTCTTGCGCCCGCGGAGCACCGGGATGGCGAGGACGTTCTCGATGGTGTCGGCGTAGACGTCGTGGAGGATCGTCAGCGTCTCGGCGAGCGCCTCGGCCTCGGTCTCGTGCGCGGTGTGGCCTTCCTGCCACAGGAACTCGCTCGTGCGCAGGAACAGGCGGGGCCTGAGCTCCCAGCGGACCGAGTTGGCCCACTGGTTGTAGAGCAGCGGCAGGTCGCGGTAGGACTGCACCCAACGGGCGTACGTCGACCAGATCAGCGCCTCCGAGGTCGGACGCACCGCCAGCGGCTCTTCGAGGCGCTTGCCGCCCGCCTCGGACACGACCGCGACCTCGGGCGCGAAGCCCTTGACGAGCTCGCCCTCCTGGGCGAGCACCGACGCGGGCACGAACAGCGGGAAGTAGAGGTTCTCATGGCCCGTCGCCTTGATCCGATCGTCGAGCGCGCGCTGGATCGCCTCCCAGATCGCGTATCCATACGGCTTGATCACCATGGCGCCGCGGACGGCCGAGTTCTCGGCCAACTCGGCCCGGCGAACCACCTCGCCGTACCAGCCGGGGAAGTCGGTCGACTGGGTGGGCAATGCGTTCGTGCTCATCGGGGCGCTCCCGCGAGCAGACGTGCAGCGAACATCGAGGTCTCCTTCGTAGACGTCTAACCGGCGTTCAGTGGAGTCAGTTCCGGCGCTCCAGCCGGATGCGGCGGGAGCGCCTACGCCGGGACGTGCACGAGCGGCGGCCGCGGGGCGACCGCCGGAACCGGCAGAAGCGCGTCAACGCGAGGCCACAGCAACGTCATGCGAAGAAGGATACGACGAGCGCGGGCCGCGCAACGTCATCGCCGCCGTGCTCGAACACGTCCTCGCCGAAGCCCGACCCCGCCCCGGCGGTCTCTATCGCATCCGTTGATGGCACGCTGGTCAGAACGCGGACATGCTCCGTCGAGCGTCACCTGCAATCGGTCGATACGAGCCGCACCGAACGCCCCGCAGGCCGTTTGTTTGGAGACGGGAGGCCGCAGGGTCATCGTTCTCGAGGGCCGCGAGCCGCCAATTCGAAACCGGACCTGAGAGACCCGGGGGCGGCTCGCGGGCCCTTGACCACGTCCGCGCGCGTGCCCATCGAGTAGCGCCTCCGGGATGGAGCCAGCCGGGATCGAACCGGCGACCTCCTGCTTGCAAAGCAGGCGCTCTCCCATCTGAGCTATGGCCCCGCGGGGGCCTCGAGTCTAGCGGCCGTTCGTTCAGCCTTCCGTCCAGCAACGGGGCCGGATCGTGAAGATCGGAGGGCGTGCGGTCGACACTTCGACGGCATAGGCAGCGCGTCTTGTGTTGGGGAACGGGAGGCGCGCGAATCGCTTCCGCTTGCCACGGAGGGCCAAGCACACCGCGGGCGCGCCTGCGGCGCCATGACCGGGCGCCAGGGCGCGCCCGCCCTGGCCTTCGCAGGCGTCGTGCTCAGAGCTCGATCTCGCCCTCGGCGAGCAGGACCACGTCCCCGGCGACGCGCACGCGCTCGCCGGCCTCGCACATGAGGCGGCTCGGGCGGCCCATGGCCTCGCCCTGGACGATGTCGACGCGGGCGGCGCCGGTGCGGGCGTTGAGGTAGGCGCACAGCGGCCCGGCCGCCGAGCCGGTGGCCGGGTCCTCGATGATGAGCCCGTCCGCCGCGAAGTAGCCGCGTGCCTGCGCCGCGTCATGGGACGGGTCGTAGGCCGTGAGGTACGCGCAGATCACGCCGAGCTCGCTCAGGAGCGCGTCGAGCAGCGCGTTGTCGGGCCGCGCGCGGAGCAGGACGGCATCGTCGCGCGCGGGGACCATCAGGTGGGTCAGGCCGGTCGAGACGACCTGGGGCGGCAGCTCGGGGTGCGCGTCGGAGGCGTCGAGGCCGAGCGCGGCGAAGACCCGCCCGGGGTCGATCTCGTCGCCGAAGACCGCCGGCTCCTGGAGCATCGACGCGCGCGCGACGCCGCTGGGCCCGAGCTCGACGTCCACCGCCTGCAGTCCCGCCTTCGTCTGCTGGACGTAGTGCGCCTCGGTCTCCGCGCGCGCGTGCGCGATGGCGACCGCCGTGCCGAGCGACGGGTGCCCGGCGAAGGGCAGCTCGCTCACGATGGTCCAGATGCGGTTGCGGTAGTCGGCGCCCGGCTCGGTCGCGCTCTGGACGAAGCTGGTCTCCGAGAGCTTCGTCTCACGCGCGAAGGCGAGCATCGTCGCGTCGTCGATGCCGTCGGCATGGTGGACGACGGCGAGGCCGTTGCCGGTGAGCGGGCGCGACGTGAAGACGTCGAGCCACGTCAGGCGCTTGGCCACTAGAAGTCGAAGTCGCGCGGAGGCTTCTGCTCGAACCAGAGCCGGTCGTGCTCGGGCGTCTCCTGGAGGAACTCCGGGGTCTCCTCGAGCACGTCTTCGCCGTCGGGCTCGTCGTCGGCGGGGACGACGTCCTCGGCGGGCGGGGCCCCGGCCTCTGCGGGGGGCGCGGGCTCCGGGGGAGCCTCGGGCGCCTCGGTGGCGGCCTCGACCTCCTCCAGCGAGAACTGGCGCGTGGGCTGCTCGACCTCGACCGGCGGCTCCGGCGCGGGCACCGGGGCCTCCTGCGCGACCGGTCGGGCTCGGGCTCGGGCTCGACGTGGTGGATCGGAGCCTCGAGGCGCTCCTCGGCGGGAACCTCGTCGTGGTCGCCGTCGTCGTCGAGGAAGAGGTCGTGGTCGGCGACCGGCGCCGGCGCCGGTTCGGCGGCCACGGGCTCGTCGACCGCGGCGGGGGCCGGGTCGCGACGGGCGGGGCCCAGCGCCTCGTGCTCGAGGCGCGCGACCTCGCCGGGGTCGGCGCCGTGGCGCCGCTTGAGCTCGAGATGTTCCTTGATCGCGTCGTCGAGCAGTCCCATGGCGTCACAAACCCTAGCGACGCAGGCCGCGATCTACAGCCGGGGGGAGCCCTCAGCCCGCACGGTGCGGTTCTTGCCGGCGCGCTTGGCCCGGTAGAGCGCCTCGTCGGCCGCCGCGACGAGCTCGCGCATGTCGTCGGCCGAGCCGGGCAGGGTCGCCACCCCGAAGCTCGCGGTCACGCCCAGCGTCCCCTCGCCGTCCAGCAGGGGCAGGGCCAGCTCCTCGATCCCGGCGCGCACGCGCTCGGCCAGGTTGTAGGCGCCCTCGAGGTCGGTGCCGGGCAGGACCACGGCCAGCTCCTCGCCGCCGTAGCGCGCCGGCTCGTCGATCTCGCGCGAGGTCTCGCGCAGCACGCGGGCCACCTCGCGCAGGACGAGATCGCCCTGCTGGTGGCCGTAGGTGTCGTTGACGGCCTTGAAGTCGTCGAGGTCGAGCAGCACCAGACCGACCGGCTGGCCGAAGCGCTTGGAGCGCTCGACCTCGGTCGCCATCGCCTCCTGGAAGCGCCGGCGGTTGAACAGGCCGGTCAGCTCGTCGGTCACCGCCTGGCGCTCGACCGTCTCGTGCAGGCCGACGTTCTCGATCGACACCGCGGCCTGCTCGGCCAGGTAGTGGAAGAGCTCGCGCTCGGCGGCGCTGAACGGCCGGTCGCGGCGCGCCACCGAGACCACGCCCGACACGCGCGCGTGGACGTCGTCGCCGCGGCGCATCGGGTGCGACAGCGCCCCGACGCCGTCGACGGTGGCCTCACACGGCTCGCCGGTCTCGAGCACCTTCGCCTCGGCGGCACGCACGGCCTCCTCGAGCCCGTCGACCGAGCCGGTCAGCGCCACCTGCTCGAGCGGCGAGCTGGCGTTCGGCCGCACCGAGGCGCGGCCGGCGTCGGCCCCCACGCCGTCGACCGCGGTCCTGACCACGATCTCCAGCAGGCCCTCGCGATCGAGGTTGGCGGCGAACGTCTCGCCGATACGGCGCATCGCGTCCTGCAGGCGCGCGCGCTCCTGGTTGAGCTCCTCCAGGCGCTCCTCCAGCTGGCGCGACATCTTGTTGAACTCCTCGCCCAACGCCGCGAACTCGTCGTGGCCCTCGGTCGGGACCTCGACGGTGAAGTCGCCCGAGCCCAGGCGCCGGGCGGCCTGTAGGAAGGCGTCGATCTGGCGCTGCAGAGAGCGCGAGACCAGCAGCGCGAAGGTGAAGGCGAGGACGAAGAAGCCGGCCAGGATGCCGGCCGCCAGGATGCGCCCGTTGCGCACGGCGGTGGATTCCTTCGCCTTGGGCGCGAGGACGGCGACCCGATCGGCCGCGCCGAGGAAGCTGGGCACGGCGAACGAGGCCGCGGCGAAGCCCTTGCCGCCGACCGACAACTCACCGTGGTCGGACGGGATCGAGCCGGGGTCGACGCCCTTCACCGACGCCGCCAGCACCGGGCCGCCGACCCGCTGCACCACCGCCCCGGAGTCCGTGACGCGCGAGAGCAGGCCCGTGTAGGTCGACGGCTCCTGCACGGACACCTGCAGCGTGCCGAACGACCGGTTGCCCCGGCCCACGAGGTTGCGCGACGCCGGGAAGACGGCGGTCGCGCTGCCCGACTGGGCGATCGCCCGGTTGCCGCGCGCGATCACGATTCGGCGCACGTTCTCCTGCTTGAGCAGGACGTCCAGGCGCGCCTGGAGCCCCTGGGTGTCGTTCGTGCGCAGCGCCTGCGCCAGGACCACGTCGCCGCCGAT
Organism: uncultured Actinomycetes bacterium; assembly: GCA_963816845.1. GTDB lineage: Bacteria > Actinomycetota > Thermoleophilia > Solirubrobacterales > Solirubrobacteraceae > JAOPZW01. Next base: position 127,104 of record CAWFMR010000050.1, read on the forward strand.
CTTCTCCGCCGCCCGGTTGGCCCGGTTGTAGTCCTCGCGGTAGAGGTTGATCGCCGAGCCCTTGGTGGCCGCCAGCCGCGCGTCGGCCTTCCCGCTCTCGTTGTCGGCGATGAGCCGGAAGAGGACGAACGCCACCGCCACCATCGGGACGACGACGATGAGGACGAAGAACAGCGTCAGCCGGTTGCGAAAGCTCATTGATGTTCGTGCGCGGACGATAGCCGCGTCTCCGGCCGGCCGATCTACCCAGACCCCCCAGCGCCCGAACGCGGGCTACACTTGGCGACCCACCCGGGGCTATAGCTCAGTTGGGAGAGCGCCTGGATCGCACCCAGGAGGTCGGGGGTTCGAGTCCCCCTAGCTCCATGTAGAGAGAAGCCCTGCACGCGCGGGGCTTCTGTCCCATCGGGGATCGCCGCAGGTCGCCGATGATCGCGCTCCAGTTCAGGCACTAGTGCCTGAAATCGCGGCGATAACCGCGGATTGCCGTGGATTCAGCCCGTTTCGGGCTCGCTCGGCGCGGGGGCTGGAGCTATGGTCGCCGCCGTCCGTACACAGGTGGCCCCGGCGGCGTTGGAGCGCCCCGGGGCCCGGCACCGAGGAGCAGAGCCCCGATGCGTCGCCGATTGTCGCGCGCCTGGCCGTGGCGCGACGGTGGGTCGGCCTTGAGCCTCGTCTTCGGTTGCCCTGACCGAAGGAGCAGATCATGCCCGTGACTATCTCTCGCGCGCAGCGGGACGCCATCTACGAGGTGGTGATCACCCACCTCACCGCGATCGGCGACGTGTGGATGTGCGTCGACCGACGCGAGTACGCCGACGCGCAACGTGTGGGCCGCGAGTTCGCCGAGGACCTGCGGTTGCTTGAGGACCTCGGATGGGCCGCGCACATCGACCGCGGGACCGTCGCGCTGACCCAACCGCCCGACGAGCTCACTCGAACGCTGGCGCGGCTGCACAAGGACGCTTCGGGCTCGCTGGGCACCTACGTCTCGCGGCCCAAGGACGAGGAGGAGCTCGCCCAACGCGATCTCGCAGCCTCCGAAGCCCTAGGCGCGATCCTCAGCCAGCTCGCCCAACCCAGCGACGACACTCTGGAGGTGACCTCGTGAGCGCCGCCAAGCCCACCAGCGAAGAGGCGGTAACCACGGCCCTCGCCTCCGGCGACGAGCTGACTGGCGCCGAGGTCGCAACGGCTACCGGGCTGGGTCGTTCGACCGTCGGCAAGGCGCTCGCGGGGCTCGAGCGCACCGGCGTTGTTCGTCGCCATCCGGGCGGGCGTGACGGACGCCGCCGGCTGCCGGAGCGCTGGTCGCTCGGGCAGAGCGACGAGCCGTCGCCATCGGCCTCCTCGTCTCAGCGGTTGCGTCCCGGTCAGCTCGATGGGCTCGTCCTCGAGCACGTCAACTCGCAGGACACCGGCGTGGGCGCGACCGCGGTCGCCAGGGCGCTCGGACGGTCGGCCGGCGCGGTGGGCAACTGCCTGACACGGCTGGCCGCCGCCGGCCAAGTGCGCCAAATCAGCGACAAGCCCCGCCGCTACAGCACGTCCACCCCGTCAACGAGCAAGCGAGCGCGTAGCCGACGTCCGCAGGAGGGGAAGTCATGAAGGTGGTGGGACTGGGGTCACCCGACGACGTTCGCGTCCGCTTCGACGCGTGCGAGATCGAGGTGCTGGTCGATGTCGTCCGCGACCTGAGAGCCAACGCAACCCGCGATGCTGCCGACGCCTACGCAACGACCTCGCCGCGGGACACGCGACCGATCGACGACCGGCACGATCGGCTCCGCGGCCTTGAGGGGCTGCTCATGCAGCTCGAGGAGCAGCCGCTGGAGAACCGGCCGGGCGCGATCGTCGTAGGCGCCACGCCGCTGGTGCGCGATGTCGCGCACGAAGGCGCGCGGGAAGCGTTCGAACGACTCCACGACGCGTACGAGCGCTACGAGGACGAGGTGACGTCGCGGTCGCGCGAGGCACTGCTCGCCGCCGCCAAGACGGCGACAGCGTGGGTTAGGACGCTCGCCGCCGTTGAGCAAGTCGCCCTGGGCCGGGACGCATGACGCATCCCAGCCCAGCCGCGCCGACGCGCCCACCGGTGATCGGCGTTCGCCAGCCACCGGCCCGCAAGCTGTCCAACCTCACCGCCGCGCGCGCGTTGCGCACGCTTGAGGTGCTCGTGTTCCACGCGGCGTCCGCGCCAGGGCTCGCAGCGACGATGGGCATCCACGACCGCACCGCCCGGCGCCTACTGCACTCGCTCGAGGACGAGGGATACCTCAAATGCGGGCAGGGCAGCTACCGCCAGCGCCACACCTACTCGCCGACCCCGCGTCTGCTCGCCCTCGCAGGGCAGCTCGCCGCGCGGCTGCCGCTCGTCACGGACGGGGCGCACGCGGTGCGCCAGCTCCGACAGGCGACCGGCCTCGACGCCTACCTCGTCGTGCCCAGCTACGGCGATGTGATCGTCGTAGCCCGAGCCGGCGACCGAGCACCCGCGCTCTGGTCGCTGGTGCCCGCCACCGATTCGGCGGGCGGCAGCGTCCTGCTCGCCTACCGCCAGTCATGGCGCGAGGCACAGCGCCCGGCCGACGACCACATGGCCATGCCCGACCTCGAAGCGCGCGCCGCCGAAGTCCGCCGCGACGGCTACGCAGTCAACGCCCAAAGCGACATGACTTCGCTGGCGGTCCCGGTGCACATGGACCCGGCACCGCTCGCCGCGCTCGTCCTCTTGTCCGTGCACGCGCTCGGCGAGGACCGTCGCGAGAGGCTAGTCAACGTGCTCCGCGACGTAGCTGGGCAGCTCAACGACACTCAGCCGTCCGCTCGCTCTCTGGGAGCCTGAAATGCCGGACGCCCTCGACTCTGCCTTGTCGATCCGTGCCGCGCTCAATCGCAAGGCGCTCGCCGACGCACGCCACCGTGCGGCGCTTGCCAGACGACTCGGTCTCACCGCGGCCGCGGTTCTCGCCGTCCAGCATCTCGCGCGCGCGGGCGAACTGACGACCAGCCAGCTCGCAACCCAGCTTCAGCTCTCGTCCGGCGGCACCACCGGCGTTGTCCACCGCCTCCAGCGAGCAGGCCAAATCACCCGCGACGCCCATCCACTCGACCGCCGCAGCACCGTCCTGCGCCTGACGCCGGCCATGGAGGAGTCGGCGACCGAGGCCTGGGCTCCGCTGGTCAGCACGCTCGATCAGATCGCCTTTGAGCTCTCCGCTAGCGAACGCGAGAGCATCACGCGGTTCGTTGAGCGCGTGGCCGACGCAGCCGAGCAACACGCCGACCGACTGGCCCGCGACGTCGACGCCCGCGCGCAAGACGCGCTCGCGGTCCCGCTCCCAGCGCTATGGGCCTAGGCGACCGGCGAACCCGGACCAACGTCTCGCGGCGGCCCACCGTAGGGTCGAAGGGTCGCCGGGACGATGTCTCTCGCAGACCGGGAGCCGCGAGGGGGGCCGCCGGGCACGTCGGGGTCGAAGGCTACGATGGCGCCCCCATGGCCGTCCCCGCGAGATCCATCAACGACGAGCCGCTGATCGCCTATAAGACCGACGCTGGGGAAGCTTGGCTCGGTGACGCGATCGAGACGCTCGATGCGCGGCTGGAGGACGAATCGGTCGATCTCATCGTGACCTCGCCGCCGTTCGCGCTGCAACGCCCAAAGGAGTATGGGAACGAGAGCCAGGACGCCTACAAGGAGTGGTTCCTGCCGTTCGCCGACGAATTCTGGCGGGTGCTCAAGCCCACCGGCAGCCTCGTTCTCGACCTCGGCGGCGCCTGGGAAGCAGGCCAGCCGGTTAAGAGCATCTACCAGTTCGAGCTGCTTGTCAGCCTGTGTCGTCGCCCCAAGCGCCCGTTCGTCTTGGCCCAGGACTTCTACTGGTACAACCCCGCGCGCCTACCTAGTCCTGCGCAGTGGGTGACGGTGGAGCGGGTACGCGTCAAGGACTCGGTCAACTACATCTGGTGGCTCTCCAAGACGCCGCACCCTAAGGCGGACAACAGCCGCGTCCTGCGCGAGTACACAGACGCGATGAAGCGCCTGATCGACAGCGGCACCTACGGATGAAAGTCAAGTTGGCTGGACGCTGGTGCTCCTCGGTGCGAGACTCGGTTTTGGGCGCGGGTGACTGACGAAGCGAAGCGCAGACCTTGGGGCTTCACGGAGTCTGCCGCGCGGCTTTGCCCTTCGAGGGCCTTTGAGATGCGCGCCCCGGTGTCGCGCCCGCGCCCGCCTTTGGTCGTGAGCTTTGCCAGTCGGCGACCAGCCGGCGATACGCCTGCTCGGCTTGTTCGACGACGGCGTGTTCGGCTTGGCGTTGGTGGGTCTTTAGGTGCGCGCGTGCGGTCGCGGAGCGTCCCTGGTGGCGAGGCGCGCCGAGCATCAACTCGAGGCGGCGGATCTTCTCGCGCACCAGCGCAGGGCGCGCGAACGCATAGTTCTCGCCGCGGCTGAGCAGATGCCAGACGATCGCGACCATCTTGCGGGCGGTCGCGACCGTCGCGACGTTCGAGCCGCGTCGTGCAGCGATGCGTTGGTGAAAGGCGCGCAGCGGACCGGCGCTGCGCGCGGCGTGCCAGGCCGCTTCGACGAGCAGGCCGCGGACATCGCCGGGGCCTTGCTTGCTGATCTTGCCGTGCTTGGCCGGCTCGTTGCCGGACTGGCGCACCCGCGGATCCAGGCCGAGATAGGCGACGAGCTGGCGCGGCGTCTTGAAGCGGCGGATGTCGCCGATCGCGCCGAGCACAGCGATCGCGGTGACCAGGCTGACGCCCGGGAGCGTCATCAACCTCAGCGCGTCGGCGTCGCTGATCGCGTCGGCGCCGAGGATCTTGTCGAGCTGATCGATCTCGCTGCTGGTGAAGTCGATCTGGCGCAAGCCGGCCTGCACCGTCAGCTGCTCATCGAGCGGCAACTGGTCCAGCCGCTCGGCTAGCCAGCGACGCCCACGCATGCCGAACAGGTCGCTGACCGGCGGGCGCTCGATCAGGTTGCGCTGGAGTACCGCATGCACCTGATTCTTGTCGCGTGTGCGGGCACGCACCAGCGCGCAGCGGCGCGAGATCAGCCGCCGCCGTGTCCTGGCCTTCTCATCCGGCGTCCAGACCTCATCCAGAAACCCGACTGCCAGCAGCTGCGCCAGCACCCTGGCATCGATCTGGTCGGTCTTCGCGCGCCGCGAGCTCTCGCGCACGGTCTTGGGGTTGGCCAGCACCACGCGCTGCACGTGCGGTTCGATGATCCGCGCGATCGCCAGCGCGTTCGCGGTCGCCTCGAGCACGACCTCGTCACTGTCGACCAGGCTGCGCGCGAACAGCTCAAGCGTCGCCGGGTCGGTCTTGACCCGGGCCGCCGAACGCACCGCGCCGTCCTGCGCGATCGCGACCTCGCAGAAATCGCGATGCACGTCCATCCCGATACTTCGCATCCAATCCTCCTCCGTCGCCGGTGACGATCAACGAGAGGCGCCGGGCGAGAACGACAACTACGGATCCGTGCTCTCAGCACACCCGGACACTCGCGGGGGCGGCCAACTACAAATCGCGGGCGCTCAGCCCATAGAAACCGCCGGCGCCCAGACACGCTCTCAACCATGAGCCCCCGCCCGGGACCACCAGCGACGCTACGCCCGAGCCCGGACAGCGAGCCCGAGCCACATCTTCATGGCCCTACAACCGCGGTCGCCGACCCTCTGGCCACGTCATCCGCGAGGGCTTCACCGAGGACCGCGGCGGCGCGATCCCGCCGAACCTGCTGGCCATCTCCAACACCGGCAACGACCGCGACTATCTCGACGCCTGCAAAGAACGCGACCTACGCGCCCATCCGGCACGCTTCCCGGCAGAGATCCCCGACTTCTTCGTCAACCTGCTCACCGAGAAGGACGACCTCGTGGTCGATCCGTTCGCCGGCAGCAACGTCACCGGGGCCGTCGCGGAGGCCCTCGGCCGGAAATGGTTGAGCGTCGACGTCGACGAGGAATACGTCCGCGGGTCGATGGCTCGCTTCGAACATCTGCAGCTCCAGCTCGTCGAGCCGCGGGTGGCCTCCGATGCCTAGCCGCGATGCCGTGTTGCGTCAGGTCGAACCGCCGTCGGCCGATGAGCCCAACGGCCGCGTCGCGCTGCGCTACGTCGCCCGCGCGGGTTTGGTGCCCGAGCTCAGCCGCCAGACCTATGACAGCTTTGCGAAGGCCCTTCGCGAAGCGATCCTCAACTCATCGGACGCCGGCGCCAGCCGCGTCGACGTTGACCTCTCGCGCATCGAGTCGCACGCTGAACTCACCGTCGCCGACGACGGCGAGGGCATGACCACCAAGGAGTTCTGCGAGCAGTTCATGAGCCTCGGTGGCTCCTCCAAGTTCGGCGACGGCTCGCGCTTCGGACGAATCGGGATCGGCTCTCTAGCTCTCTTGCAGTACGCCGAAGCGGCGATCATCGAGACCAAGCGAGCCGGCACAGCGGTAGCCACCCGGGCACGGCTGCAGCATCCGTGGAGCTTCGGCCGCGACGAGCGCCGAGGACATCTCGCCGAGCTCGCCGCCGGGTTCGCTGAGGAGTTCGAGCACCCAGGCGCTCCGGGCGAGCACTTCACCCGCATCCGCCTCGAAGGCCTGAATTCCGATGTCTGGTCCACCGGCCAGGACCCCACGGCCTTCTACAAGCTCGTCGACGACCTGCGCCGGCTACTACCGCTTCCGTGGACCGATGGATGGCTCGCCGCAGCGTTGCAGACCTCCTCCCCCGAGATGGTCACCGCGCTCAGGGAGCACATCGCGGACTGGGCGACCCCCTGAAGGGCGCCAATAGTCGTGTCGCACGTCAGGCGGCGTGTCGGTAGTACTCGTGGATGAGGCCACCGAGGCTGTCGTGGCGCTCGATCTCGCCGACGATGGCTGATGGCGGTGGCTCCCGAGGTTGAGGTGGTTGGAGCCTAAGCGCGCGATGCGGCCTGTGCGTGTTGTAGTGCTCGACGTAGACACGCAGCACGCGCTCGAGGTGGCGGCGGTTGAGGATCAGCAGCCAGTCGAGGCATTCGGCGCGGATGGTTCTGACGAAACGCTCGGCGATGGCGTTAGCCTGCGGCGCCCGCACCGGCGTCTTGACGACCCGGATGCCGCCGCCGCGGAACACCTCGTCGAAGAGGCCGCTGTACTTGCTGTCGCGATCGCGGATCAGGAACCGCATGCCCTCGTCCGCGAAGTCGAGGCCGAGGTTGCGTGCCTGCTGAGTGGCCCAGGCGCCGGTGGGCTTGGTCGAGCAACCGGCCAGCCAGACGCGCCGGCTTGCGTGCGCGATGAAGAACAGGGCGTAGTAGCGGCGCAAGAACACGCTCTCAACCGTGAAGAAGTCGCAGGCGACGATGCTGGCCGCCTGGGTGCCCAGGAACTCGCGCCAGCCCGGACCTGACCTGCGTGGAGCCGGTCCGAGTCCCGCGCGGGCGAGCAGCCGACGGACGGTCGATGGCGACACCCGGAAGCCGAGTCTGAGACGCCCGCTCGTCGCGTGCATAGCGGGAGTGATCCTCGGCGCCGTTCGTGCTCTCGAGGCGGGCGAGCGCACGCCGTTTCGCTCGGGCTGCGTCAACGTGCCCTGCGACTGAGCGTTTAGCTCTGCTGGGCGGGCTCGGCGTCTGGCGCGTTGCGGTCGGGCTCGCCGTTCTGCTTGGCCGGCGTGGGCGGGTGCGCGTCGATCGTGGCGCTGAGTTCGGCACGCAGGCGGCCCAGATCTTCGAGCACGGCGGCGCGATGGTCTTCGAGGTCGTGGATCTGGTGGTCGATCTGGCCGCGGCGGCGCAGGCCCTCCTCGATGGTCTCGGTGGCCTCGGCCTTGGCTTTCTCGCGGGCGCGGCGGGCGTCGTCGTCGGCGTTGGCGCGGAGCGTCTGGGCGTCGGCCTCGGCCTGCGCGCGCAGCTCGGCGCAGTCCTCCTCGCTCTGGCGTTTGAGTTCCTGGGCCTCCTGCTCGGTGGTCAGCAGGATGTGCGCGGTCGACTTGCCGACGAGCTCGAGCTTGCGCGTGACCGCGACCTCACCGATGTCCTGCGCCGCGTCGGTTTCGAGCCAGTCGACGAGTTGCTCGAGGAACTTGTCGACCTCGTGCTTGTCGTAGCCGCGGCGGACGATGGTGAAGTCCGGCGACCGCAGCCGTGCGATGTCGTGCCAATCCACGGTCCGTGGAGCCTAACCAACCCGCGGCGCTGCGCCACGTGGATTGCTCGGGATGGTTGTCTTTTCCCGCCGTTGTGAGCAGGCGCGAGGTGCGCCGCGACGACGGCCGGCCTATGCCCGAGAGCCCAACAGTGGCGGGCCGGTCGGCCGGGGTCATGGTCGGTCTGAGGGCGGCTCGGCGCTCGGAGAGCGACGGCCTCTCGCCCCACGGGTGACCGACAAGCCAGTGGGCCCGAAGTGTTGCTGTCGAAGATCCGCGAGCGCCTGTGCCGCTGTCCGCTGCCCAGCGCTGCGGCCCGCGCAAAAGGGTGACCGGGCGGGCGCGCGGTCGCGCGCAGACTCCGCACAGCACACGGGAAGCCCCCTGTTCGCCCTCGCCTACGCACCCGCGACCGGATCACCATCGGCCGATCGGCTGGTGTTTGGAGGTATGGGCAGCTCAGAGGTTCCGCGTCCAATCCCGTGCAAGATCTCACGGTCGGGCAGCCGGCTTTGACAGCGCCCGCCGGCGGACATAGCGTCGCGGCCGCCCAGACCAGCGAGGACCGCCGCGGACCGCACCTGAGACGGCCGCTGTCCCACAGGAGCACCAACCCCGATGGGTTATCGCCAGCCGATCCTCGAGCCCGCCGCCGACGCCAGCCGCGACCTGCTCGCCGCGGCCGTCGTGCTCGGCGCGCAGCTTGACGCCCCCGAGGGCGAGGTCGACGACGAGCTGCTCGTCCGCGCGCTGTGCGCGTTCATGGACGCACGCGCGTGCTACCTGGCGTCGCTCGGCGCGCGCTACGCCATCACGCTCGATAGCGGGCCGCCGTCCACGCACTCACGCCACAGCGTGCTCGAGCTCGTGCGCCGCTTCGGCCTGACATAGCGGGTGCTGTCGAGGCCGAGCCTGGCCGTCGTGACGCGCTCAAGGGCCAGCGCGAGACGTGTTGGAACGCGAGTGGTGTCGCACCGCTCAGTCCGGGCCACCCAACGGGTGGGGTGTCGTGCGCATCGCGCCGGAGCGCCAGCTGGAGCCGGAGCACCCGCGGCCGTCGAACAACGGGTCCGCCAGGCGTGAGCGACAGCCACGGGTCGAGCATGTTCATGTTCTCGCGCCCTTGTGCGTGCGTGACGTGCGGGGTTGCGTCGGGCCGGGCCTCGATCCCGACCGGGTCCGCGGTCAACTGACGATGACCGTGTCGGGGCTGAGTGGGTCCGGGCCGGGTTGGTCTGTGAAGTCGTGACGACGGCGCCCAAGGACCGTGGCACGCGTGGATCGCCGAGATCCGGTCGGGCCTAGTGCGCCCGACCACACCTGACCGGTCCGGGTCGTTATGCGTGCGCGGCTGTGTGCAGGCGGGCGATGGAGTGGTGGATGATGCGTGAGGTCTGCATCTGCGAGACGCCGATGCGCTGGCCGATCTGTCGTTGGGTGAGGTTCTCCTGGAAGTGCAGGCGCAGCACCTCGCGCTCGCGCGGGGTGATCGCGCGTAGTAGTTGGGCGAGCGTGGCGCGGTCCTCGGCCAGGTCGAAGCCGTGCTCGGTGCTGGCGACGGTGTCAGCGAGCGTGTCGCCGGTCGCGTTCCCGCCGGCGTGCGGGGTGTCCAGCGACGTCGCGCGGTAGGCGCCGGCGGCCTGCAGCGCCTCGAGCACCTGCTCCTCGGTGGCCGCGGCGGCGCGGGCGATCTCCGCCACGGTGGGTTGGCGGTGCAGGGCGCTGGACAGCTCGATGACGTTCTTGTCCACGCGCAGCGCCAGCTCCTGCAGGCCGCGGGGCACGCGCAGCGACCATGTGCGGTCGCGCAGGTAGCGCCTGATTTCGCCCACCATGGTCGGTGCGGCGTAGCTGGTCAACGCGACGTCGCGGCTGAGGTCGAAGCGATCGATCGCCTTGACGAGCCCCAGACAGGCGACCTGGAAGAGGTCGTCGAAGGGCTCTCCGGTGTGCTGGTAGCGGCGCGCCAGGGCGCGCGCGAGCGGCAGGAAGCGCTCCACCAGCGCGTCACGGTCGACCGTGTTGCGCCGCTGTAGGTAGCCCTCGAGCAGCGCCCGGTCGGCGCCCAAGCGCCTCGCGTCACACCGTTGCGTGCGCCTGGTGTCGGCGCCGGGCTCGAGGGTGGGGTGGCGATCACCCATGGGGGTTGGTGCCTCCTGTGAGACTGGGGGGCGTCTGGGGTGCGGTCCTCGCTGGTCCGGGCGGCGACGCTATGTCTGCCAGCGGGGCGGTGTCAAAGCGAGCCGCCCGACCGTGAGATCTTGCACGGGATTGGAGGCGGAACCTCTTGACCTGCCCGTGCCTCCAAACACCGGCCGATCGGCCGATGGTGAGCCGGTCGCGGGTGCGTAGGCGAGGGCGAACAGGGGGCTTCCCGTGTGCTGTGCGGGGTCTGCGGCTACCGGGCGCCCGCCCGTCCCCCCTTTTTTGTGGCGCCCGCGGCGGTGCGTAACGCCGCAGCACAGTGAACGAGCGCCTCGTGCGCGGGGCGCCGCGCTGTTGGTCTGGGGGAAGCGAGCGTGAGCCGCTCGCGGCCGGTCTACCGCGCCGTCAACGCCGACGCCGCCGAGCAGGCCCTCCAGGCGTTCGACGAGGCGTGGGGCGAGCGCTACCCGATGATCGCCGACTCCTGGCGTGAGCGCTGAGACTACATCACCCCGTTCCTCGCGCTGCCCACCGACCTGCGCCGCGCGGTCTACACCACCAACAGCATCGAGAACCTCAACCGCCAGATCAGAAAGACGATCAAGACCCGCGGGCACTTTGAGCCGGGCCGCCACCAAGCTCATCTACCTCGCCATCCTCACAGCCCAAGGAGCGTGGAAGAAGCCCTACAACTGGACCGGCGCCCCGCGGGGCCTCAAGATCCACTTCGGAGACCGACTCCCCGACCGACATCCATCAGATCGCCTCGGCCTCACACACAGAACCTCGGACACCCTCGGCGGCCATGAACGTCGCGGCGACGATCACGTTGACCCCCGGGGACGGTCATCAGCCGTTTGACCTGCGGCCAGGACAGCGCCTCGGCGGCGATCAACCTGTCGACCTGCGCGATCTCGCTGTCGAGGAAGCCGACCTGGCGCACGGCCGAGTCGACGGTCTCGCGCTCGCAGACCGGCAGCTGCTGCTCGGCCAGCCACGCCCGGCCCTTGACGCCGAACAGATCCGACGCCGGCGGGCGGTCCTTCAAACAGCGCATCAACACCGCGTGGATCTCGTTCTTCGCGCGCGCCCGAGCACGCACGAGCTGCGCGCGGCGCGCCAGGCGCCGGCGCATCGCGCCGATGCGCTCATCCGGCGACCACACCCCATCCAACTGCCCCGCCCACAACAGCCGCGCCAACGCGCGCGCGTCGAGGCGGTCGGTCTTCGCGCGCGCTTGGCGGATGCCGGTGTCGCTCGGCGAGACGACGATCACGCGCGCCACGTGCGGCTCGAGGATCCGCGCGATCGCCCACGCATTGCCCGTCACCTCCAACGCCACCAGATCACGCGGGTCGAGACTCTGCGCGAACAGCTCCAACGCCTCGGGCCGCGTCTGGATCCGGCCCGCTGAGCGCAGCCGGCCCTCGGCGAGGATCGCCACCTCACAGAAGTCGCGATGGACATCCAGAGCTACCGCTCTCACCTCTCCTCCTCGCCGTCGTTGATCACGAGGAGAACCGGCGGGCAAACGACATCGACGGATCCGCGCTCGCAGCGCAACCGGGCAAGTCGCAGGGGCGGCCACTGAAAAGGCCGGGCTCGAAGCCCATCGTCCAAAACGGCCTGCCCAACCTGCGTTCTCCCAGAAGGCCCCTCGTCCCAGTCAGCCGAACCTCAGCTCGCCGCCGGACATCACCAGGGCCCTCGGGAGAGCAGTTTCATGCCCCGAATCTCGGCAGCGCGGCGCCGAGCCGAATCAGGTGTAGCCGCGCTGCTGCTTCGAGGCTTGCTGTTTCGATTCGGGTGTCGGTGACGTCCGACGAGGTGGAGAGGGTCCCGACCGGGCGGCGAGCTGACTCTCTTTGAGGCTGTCGGCCGGGGTGGCCTGACTTCCTTTTGTTGTGTCGCTCGTCGCCGGTCGGGGATGTTCGGCGTGACTTGATAGGTGCGTGGCAGCGCCTCCAGCAAGCCGTGTCCGCCGGGCGTCCGCATCCGGATCGGAAAGGACGTGGACGAGGTCATGATCGTGCTCGGGGCGGACACCCACAAGCGTTCGCACACGATCGCGGCGATCAACGGCTGCGACCGGTCGAGCTGCTCGGCGAGCAAGACGGTCCCGGTCGGCGCGCGCGGGTTCGCGGCGCTGTTGATGCTGGGCGCGCGGCCTCGATGGCGAGCGGGTGTGGGCGCTGGAGGACTGCCGGCATGTCTCAGGCGTCGCTGGAGCGGTTCTTGATCGCGCGCGGCGAGCGGGTCGTGCGCGATCCCGACGCAGCTGATGGCCGGGACGCCGGCGCTCAAGCCGCGAGCGCGGCAAGTAGCGATCCGATCGACGCGGTCAACGTCGCGCGCGCCGCGCTGCAGGAGGGCATCGAGACGCTACCGCGGCGCGCGCTTGGACGGGCCCGAGCTCGACCTGCGGCTGCTCGTCGACCATCGCGAGCGCCTGGTCCGCCACCGCGTCGAGCTCAACAGCACGCTGCAGTGGCATCTGCACGATCTCTGGCCCGAGCTCACGCTGCCCGGCGGCGCGCTGTTCTCGAAGAAATGGACGACGCGGATCGCCCGGCGGCTCGCGCGCGCCGAGCAGACGATGCGCGTTCGGATCGCGCGCGACGAGCTGCGCCGCCTGCGCGAGCTCACCGTCGGCGATCAACGCGCTCGAGCGAGAGATCACCGACCTCGTCGCCCAGGTCGCGCCGCAGCTGCTCACCGAGCCGGGGTTCGGGCCGCTGACCGCGGCCAAGCTCGTCGGCGAGATCGCCGGCGCCATCGCTTCGCGCAGCGAGGCCAAGCTCGCCCGCGCCGCCGGCGTCGCGCCGATCCCGGCCAGCTCGGGCAAGCACCCAGCGCCATCGGCTCGATCGGGGCGGCAACCGCCAGATCAACGCGGCGCTGCACCGCGTCGTCGTCACCCGCGCGCGCTGCCACCCCGAGACGCGCGACTACCTCGACCGCAAACGCCAGCGAAGGCAAGAGCACCCGCGAGGCCATCCGCTGCCTCAAGCGCTACCTCGCCCGCCGCGTCTGGCGCCTGCTCCAGCCGCCCACCCCGTCACAGATTTCTCTCAATCTCTTGACAT
>CAWFMR010000051.1:0-29151 GCA_963816845.1 uncultured Actinomycetes bacterium
GACGGGGCCGCGGTCACTGTCGAGGCGAGGCGGTCCGACATCACCCGGCTGGCGCCGGGCGATCTCGCCGGGGCGAGCCTCATCGTCGCCTCGGCGCTGCTCGACATGCTGACCGCGGACGAGCTGGCCGGGATGCTCGGCGCCTGCACGGCGATCGGGCGCTGTCCGATCCTGCTCGCGATGACGGTCGTCGGCCGCGTCGACCTGACCCCGTCGGATCCCTTGGACGCGCGCATCGCCGCCGCCTTCAACGCCCACCAGCGCCGCACGACGACGGCGGGCCGCCTGCTCGGACCGGACGCGGTCGCCGCCGCCGTCGAGGAGCTCCGCCGGACGGGCGCCGAGGTCCTCGTCCGGCCGAGCCCATGGCGCCTTGATGTGGCCCACGCCGAACTGATGGCCGAGTGGCTCGGCGGGTCGGTCGCCGCCGCCTGCGAGCAGGAGCCCGCGCTGGCCGCCGAGGCCGGCGCCTACCGCGACCGGCGCCTCGCGCAGGCGGCCGCCGGGGAGCTCGCGGTCACCGTCGACCATGCCGACCTGCTGGTGCTGGCGTGAAGACCGCCGTCCGCCCCTCGCGCAGCGTCACGAGCCGCCGCGCCGCGTGGCGGTGGGGCCGCCTCGCCGCCGCCGCCGCGACGCTCGCCGTCCTGGTCTGGCGCCTGGGCACGGGCCCGTTCCTCGACGGCCTGCGCACCGTCGACGGCGGGGCGCTGGCGGCCGCGGCCGGCCTCGGCGTGCTGACGACCGTGTGCTGCGCCTGGCGCTGGAGGATCGTGGCCCGCGGCCTCGGCGTCGACCTGCCGCTGGGCACGGCGGTGGCCGCGTACTACCGCTCGCTCTTCCTCAACGTCACGCTGCCCGGCGGGGTGGTGGGCGACGTCCACCGCGGGATCAGCCACGGCCGCGACACGAGCGACGTCGGCCGTGGGCTGCGCGCCGTGGCGTGGGAGCGCTCGGCCGGGCAGGTCGTGCAGGTCGTCCTCACCGTCGCCGTGCTGCTCGTCGTGCCGTCGCCCGTGCGGGCGGCCATGCCGTTCGTCGCGCTCGCGCTCCTCGCCGGGGCGGCCGGCGTCGCGCTGGCGGCGCGCGTGCGGCCCGCCGTCGGCCGGTCGCGCTGGGCGCGGCTGCGCAGCGCCGCGACCCGCGACCTGCGCGACGGGCTGCTCGCCCGGCGGGCATGGCCGGCCATCGCGCTCGCGTCGGCGCTGGTCGTCGCGGGCCACACCGTCACGTTCCTGATCGCCGCGCGGACCGCGGGGGCGACCGCGCCGCTGTCGCGGATGCTGCCGCTGGCGCTGCTCGTGATGCTCGCCGCGGCGCTGCCCAACGTCGGCGGCTGGGGGCCGCGCGAGGGCGTGACGGCTTGGGCGTTCGCCGCCGCCGGCCTGGGCGCGTCACGCGGGGTCGCGACCGCGGTCGTATATGGCGTGATGGTCTTCGTCGCCAGCCTGCCGGGCGCCGCCGTCCTCGTGGCGGCCTGGGCGCGCCGCACCCGGTGGGCGCCGTGGCTCGAGCGGCCACTCGCCGCGGGCCCGGATCCTCGCGGCGGCGGAGCCGCGGATGTCTGACCGCCCGTACACCCTGCTGAGCTGCAGCGTGTCGCTCGACGGCTACCTCGGCGACCAGACGCCGCGCCTCGCGCTGTCCAACGAGGCCGACTTCGACCGGGTCGACGAGGTGCGCGCCTCCTGCGACGCGATCATGGTCGGCGCCGTCACCGTGCGCACCGACAACCCGCGGCTGCTCGTGCGCTCGCAGGCGCCGCCGCGACCGGCGCACGGCTCGCGGGCTCGCACCGTCTCCGATGAAGATCACCGTGACCAACCGGGTGGACCTCGACGCGCGCTCGAACTTCTTCACCACCGGCGAGGCCGAGAAGCTCGTCTACACGCCGAGCCCGCGGGTGGCCGACGCCCGCGCGCAGCTCGGGCCGGTGGCGACGATCGTCGACGGCGGCCGGCGCGTGCGGATGCGCCGGCTCAGCGAGGACCTCGCCGACCGCGGCGTGGAGCGGCTGATGGTCGAGGGCGGCGGCGTCGTGCACACCCAGTTCCTGGCCGACGACCTCGTCGACGAGCTGCAGCTCGTCGTGGCGCCCTTCTTCGTCGGCGACTCGAGCGCCCCGCGCTTCGTCAGCGACGGGCGCTTCCCGTGGAACGCGGGGCGGCGCGCGACGCTCGCCGAGGTGCGCCAGATCGGCGACGTGGTGCTGCTGCGCTACGCGCTCTCGCCCCGCTTCCTGGAGGACTGACGACCGCTGCCTCAGCGCATCGGCCGCACACCACCGGCGGCCGCGTAGCTGCAGACGCCGGCCCTCCGCGACAGTGGCTGGCCGGCCTGGACGGCGTCCGGGGCCTGGCGGCGCTGTTCGTGGTGGTCAACCACGTCTTCCTGCGCGCCTTCCCCGGCTACCCGGTCGACCGCGCACCGTTCTGGGCCGGCTGGTTCATCTACGGGCGGTTCGCGGTCGTCGTGTTCATCGTGCTGTCCGGCTTCTCGCTGGCCCTGTCACCGGCCCGCCACGGCTGGCGACTCGACGGGGTCTCCCGGTTCGCGCGCCGGCGGGCCCTGCGCATCCTGCCGCCGTACTACGCCGCCCTCGCCTTCAGCCTCGCGGTGGCGTGGCTGGTCGTCCCTCCGCCGGGGCAGGGAGCGCCCGACGCGAAGTCGGTCGTCGTCAACGGCCTGCTGGTGCAGAACCTCGTCGGTGCGCCGACCCCCGACCAATCGTTCTGGTCGATCGCCGTCGAGGCCCAGCTGTACGTCGTGTTCCCTCTGCTGCTGCTGATGGTGCGCCGGTGGGGCGCCATCGTCATGGTCGCCACCGTGACGCTCGTCGTGGCGGCGGTGGGGATCCTGGCGCCCGCACGTCTCCGGCCTGGACGTCTTCGTGATCCAGTCTCCGCCCGACCTCGCCGCGCTGTTCGCGGTCGGCGTCGTGAGCGCCGGCATCGTGGGCGCGAGCAGGGCTCGCCGGTCGTGGCCGTGGGCTGGGCTCGCGCTCGCCGCCGCAGCGCCCGTGCTCGCGATGATCGGGTGGCAGGGTTCGGTGTGGACGCTCGACCACCTGTTCTGGGTCGACCTCGCGCTGGGCCCGGCCATCGCGTGTCTTCTGGCCGGTCTGGCCACCGGCCGTCCGGCCCCTCTCCTGCGCCTGCTCGACGCGCGGCCGATCCGCAACCTCGGCGCGTCGTCCTACAGCCTGTACCTGACGCACGGCCCGATCGTCGTCGTCGTCTACGAGAAGATCGTGGCCGGCCGGGTCCGCCAGGGTGTTCCTGCCTTCGTCGTCTCGCTCGCCCTGGTGGTGCCGCTGACGATCGTGTTCGCGCGGGTCTTCGCGTCGGTCTTCGAGACCCCGTTCCGGCGCAGTCGCAGCCGGTAGTCACTTCCGGCGGGCTCATCCGGGCGCGGCGGTCGAGGTCGAACAGCTCCGTCAGGTCGCTGATCGCGCTCAGGCCGTCGCGCGGAGGGGCGGGCGCGCCGTAGCGCGTCGTGGCCGGGACCCGTCGGCGTCGCGTGGTCGAACGCGTGGTTGCGCGAAGCGAGCGTGGGCAGGCCGTGCAGGCGCTCGATCAGCTTGAGCGTCGAGACGTGCTCGGCGGGCAGGCGCGTCGCGACGACGCCCCGGCGGCGCAGCATCGGCGAGATCACCCAGAGCGGCACGCGGATGCCGAGGCCGTACGCGTCGACCTGCGGCGGCGCGACGTGGTCGAAGAAGCCGCCGTGCTCGTCGTAGGTGAGCAGGAACGCGGAGCGCGGATAGAGCGGCGACGCGCGCAGCGCCTCGATGACCTGCTGCTGGCGGCGCATCCCGATCGACACGTCCTCCGGCGGGTGCTCGTCGAGGTGGTCCCCGTAGCTCGGGATGACCCACGAGACGGCGGGCAGCGTGCCGGCCGCGCAGTCCTGCAGGTAGTCCTCGTTGCGTGGCGAACGTGCGCGGGTCGTGCGCCCAGCGGCTCCAGAACATCGCCGCGTTGTCGCGTCGCGGCCGTGAGGATGTCGTCGATGCCGACGAGGTTGTAGATCTTCCAGGTGACCCCGGCCTCGTCGAGCAGGTCGAGGATGATCGGCCACCGCCCCGAGTCGAGGATCCCCAAGCAGCAGATGCCGTTGCTCGTGATGCCGCCCGAGGTGGCGGACATCAGGTAGAGGTGGTTGGGGGTGCTCGAGCCGAGCATCGAGCAGAAGTAGTTCGCGCACAGCGCGGCGTCGGGAGCGTCGAAGAGCGAGTAGTAGAACGGCAGCTCGTCCGCGGTGTAGAAGCCGATCGCGGCGTTGCCCGAGCTCTTGAAGAAGCCGTCCATCCGCCCGCCGTCGCACTGGACGTGCGCCGCGGCCCACGAGTGGCGGGGGTCGGCGCTCCGCAGCGCGGTCTGGTGGAACACCGGGTGCCGGCCGCCGGCCGCGTCGGGCTGGGAGAAGCCGGGCGGCGGGCCGAAGCCGCGGCGCTGCACCTCCGGCGCGAAGCCGAAGTAGCTGTCGAAGGAGCGGTTCTCCTGGCAGGAGATCACGAGGTTGCGGATCGGGGGGTCGCCGCGCCGGCCGTGCCGGCGGGCGCGCCGCGGTCGGCGCCGTCGCCCACACCGACCCGGCGCGAAAGCATCGCGGCGCCCGCCGCGCCGGACCGCTGCAGGAACGCCTTGCGCGTGAACCCCTCGGACCCGTCCATCGCGTTCTCGTCGCGAGGGGTGGTCAGCCGCTCGCCGGCGACGAGCCGAACGCGGTGAGGAAGCGGTCGCGGAACGCGCTCATCGGCCAGACCGGCGCCTGCGGGCTCGGCAGCAGGCCGTCCTGCCAGCCCCATCCGGCGATCTGGTCGATCACCTTCGGGTCGTGGGCGATGATCGAGATCGGCACGTCGTGGGTGGCGCCCTGGCCGGTGACGATCGGGGGCTGATGGTCGCCCAGGAGGACGACCACGAGCTTGTCGTCGCCGTAGTGCTGCACGAAGGAGACGATGGTGCTCATCGTGTACTCGATCGAATGGCCGTAGGCGGCGCGGGCCCGATGGGCGTCGCCGAAGAGCTTGGCCCGCGTGGACTCCTCCGCCGGGACGCGGTCGAAGATCGAGCCGTCGCCGACGTCGTCCCAGGGGATGAGCCGGGGGATGCGCGTCCACGGCGTGTGGCTCGAGATGAGGTCGACCTCGGCGAAGACCGGGGGCCGGTGGCGCTTGGCGAGCTCGAGGCGGTGCAGGCTCGAAAGGACGTACTGGTCGGGCATCGGGGGCAGGCCGAAGCCCGGGCCGCGGTAGCCGACGTTGCGGCGGTCGTAGACCTTGTCGTAGTGGTAGAAGCTCGAGCCCTCCGGCCACGTCCGCTTGTTCACGGGGTCGTCGACGACCGCCCGCCATCCGGCGCGCTTGAACGCCCCGCTCAGGGTGAGGCGGTCGCTCTTGACGAGCTGGTCGTAGCCGCGCTGGGTGCCGATCCGGATCCCCGACTGCAGGGTGGAGTGCGCCAGCCAGCTGAGCCCGCCGAACGTCGACGAGGTGAGGAAGGCGCTGCGCGAGGAGAAGCCTCCCGCCCGCAGCTGCGCGGTGCCCTTGTCGAGCACGGCGTCGACCCCGGGCGAGAAGGACGAGTCCTGGACCGCGACCCTCCCGTAGCTCTCGACGAACAGCAGCAGGACGTCCTTGCCGCGCAGGCCGGTCAGCAGGCGGTCGGCGGGCGTGGCGCGGAAGCGGTCGCGGGGGATCTCGCGGGCGAGGATCTCCTGAGCGTGCAGGCCCGTGCGGACCGCCTGCACCTCGCGGACGGCGAGGGCGGCCGCGCTCGTGGAGGCCACCGGCGCGCCGAGGACGCGCAGGACCACCCAGAGGACGCCGAGCACGGCGGCGGCGCGAAGCGCCCAGTCGCGGTGACCGGCCGCGACGCGCGTGAGGCGCAGCAGCGCCAGGACCGGGAGCGCGAGGAGCCCGACGACGAGCACGACGATGACGGCGAGGGCGACGTTCGCGCTCGACCTGCCGATCGCGTCGCGCAGCGTCTCGACGCCGATCCCCACGTAGCTCGAGTCCGAGACGGGGTCGAACGGCCGGTCGTAGGCCGTGATGAACCCCATGTCGAGGACCTTCACCACCACGAGCACCGCCAGCAGCGTTCCCGCGACCACGGCGAGCACGCGGCGCGGGATGGCGGGCAGCAGCACGGCCGCGACGACGACGACGAGGAGCTCGAGCGGCAGCCGCGCGAACGCGCCGACGGTGAGCAGCCTGGGCTGGTCCGGCGCGACGACGGCAGCCCAGAGGAGCAGCACGGCGAGGACCGTGAGCGCCACGGCGAGGCCCGTGCGCAGCGGCCCGCGCTCGGGCTGACCGACGCCGCGCCTGCCGGCGCCTCGTCGCGCACGGCGTCCCGGTGGCGCCACAGCCACCACACGCACTCGCCCACCGACGCCGCCAGCGCGGCGAGCGCGGCGACCAGGAGGGCCTGCGTGAGCGCCCGGGGCAGCACCTCGGCGGCCGCGACCGTCAGCACGATCCCCTGCGCCGCGGCGACGATCCTGCGCCAGCGGCGCGGCGGCAGCGGCGCGCGCATCCACGGCAGCAGCCACTCGCCGGCGAGGAACAGGTAGCGCGCCGCCCCGATCGCGAGCACCCACGCGCCGACCGCGGGGGCGACGTAGACGCTGAGGGCGAGGATCAGGAACGCGTCGACCTCGCCGTCGAAGCGCGCGCCCAGCCCGGTCGCCGTCCCGGTGCGCCGCGCCAGCCATCCGTCGGCCGCGTCCAGCGCGAGCGCGACGGCGGCGAGCGTCACGAGCAGCGCGACCGGCGTGTCGTGCGCGAACGAGTCCGCGGCCAGCGCGGCGACGCCGACGGCGAGCGTGGCCCGCGCGAGCGTCAGCCACGACGCCGGGCCCAGCCGTTCACCGCGACGGCGCGCGAGGCCGCGCGCCAGCACCGCCGCCATCGTCACGGCGCAGGCGACGCCGACGACCCAGCCGGCCGCGCCGAGCCCGGCGGTCCCCGCCAGGACCGCGAGCAGCAGCAACTGGGCGATCAGCCCGGCCGCCGGGCCCGCCTGACTGGCTCGCACCGCGCCTCCGAGGTCGTGAGTTCGTCGAGGACTGACGTTAATCCGGACGCCCGCACGCCGTCGCACCTTCCCGGCGCCGGCTGCGGCAAGATCCGGGGCCGATGGCGGCGCGTGGATCAGGGCCATGAGGCAGGACGACCGCGCGCCGTTCGATCGCGCACTGCACGGCGCACGCGCGTCGGCCTACGCCCCCGGCGAGTTCGTCGGGCAGGAGAGCTTCATGACCGCCGGCGAGATCCGGGCCCTGGCGGCGCAGGCCGGCATCGGCCCCGGCGTCACGGTGCTGGACCTGTGCTGCGGGATCGCCGGGCCCGGGCGGTTCCTCACGCGGGAGCTGGACTGCGCCTACCTGGGGGTGGACGCGAGCGCGAGCGCCGTCGCCATCGCCCGCGAGCGCGCGGGCGACCTGCCCTGCCGCTTCGCGATCGCGCAGATCCCGCCCCTCCCCCCGGCCCGTTCGACGTCGTGCTCCTGCTCGAGACGATGCTCGCCTTCGAGGACAAGGACGCGCTGGTCGGCGAGATCGCCGCGGCGCTGCGCGCCCGGCGGGCGGTTCGCCTTCACGCTCGAGGAGGGGCCGCCGCTCACGGCGGCCGAGCGCGCGGCGATGCCCGACGCCGACACGGTCTGGCTCACCCCGCTCGACGAGATGGCCGCGTCGCTGACGCGGGCCGGGCTCGTCGTCACGTGGCAGGAGGACCACAGCCGCGCGCACCGCTCGGTGGCGCAGGCGCTGGCGGGCGCGTTCGCCGCGGACGCCGAGGACATCGCCGCGCAGATCGGCCGCCGGGCGCTCGACGAGCTGCTCGCCGCCCACCGGCTGTGGATCGAGTGGCTGGACGAGGGGCGGGTGCGCAAGTTCGCGCTGGTGGCGGAGCGGGCCTAGGTCAACCAGCCTGCTCGGTGGCGGGCACGAGGTAGCCCGTGACGTGCAGCTCGCTGCGCGGCGGGATCATCTTGAGCGGGCTCCAGGTCATCCCCAGCTCGCGATGCGAGGCGCTGGTGCCCGCCTCGATCTCGAGCTCGCCGTTGACCCGGCGGACGCGCGCGTCGAGTTCGAGCGGGATCGACCGGTCGCGGGCGAACAGCCACCCGCGCACGCTCAGCGTGTCGCCCTGCAGGACGACCGAGTCCGAGACGAACTGCACGCTCGGGTGGTTCTCGGCGTCGAAGAACGGGGCCGAGCGCAGGTGCTGATCGCGCTTGGGGTTGCCGGTCTGCACGCTGGCGGCGTCGATCGTCAGCTCGATCGCCGGGTCCGCGCCCAGGTCGAGCCGGCCCTCGTAGTCGTCGAAGTGGCCTTTGACGGTCGCCAGGCCCCAGAAGTGCCCGACGCGGAACTCGACACTCGAGCGCTCGGGGTCCAGCTCCCAGCGGCCGACGAGGGTGTCGGCGGGGCGATGGTCGGGGAGGGTCTTCATGGCTGACTCCTTGGTTGCTCATCTCGGCGGTGTTCGTCGGTTCAGATCTCATGACACGCGACCAGGCGCGAATGTGACCGATGAGCAACCAGGAGGGCGCGGCCCGCACGGGCCGCGCATCGGCATCGCCGGCCAACGGCAAGCCGTGGCCGTGCGCGCCGAGGGGTGAGGCGGTCAGGCCCCCGCGCTGTCGGCGACCTCGCGCATGACCGCCGCGTCGAGCTCGTGCGCCTCCGTCTCGCCGCCCCGGCCGACGAGAATGGACTCGACAGGGACGAGCTCGTCCGGGTCGGCGAGCACCCCGACGGCAGCCTTGCCGCCGCGCAGCGCGGCGCCGAGGCGCTCGCGATCGGCGTCGTCGAGCCCCAGGTCCTTGTGGTGGAGCTTGCCCAGCAGCACGCCGCCGACGGCCCCCACGCCGAGGCCGATGGGCCCCAGGAGACCGAGGACGGCCCCGGCGGCCGCGCCCTTGCCGCCGCTCGTCGCGCCGACCTTGTGGGTCTTGAGCTCGCCGTGCTCGTCGAGGACGAGGACACCGATCGCGTCGTCGACGACCGCGCGCGCGTGCGCAGGGCGGCCGCGGCCTCGTCGGCTTCGGCCTCCGCGTCGAAGATGGAGATGATCAGCCGCTTCTCGGCCACGGTGCCCGTCCTTTCGTCGCGCCGCCGGCGGCGGCGCCTTCGGTGGGCGCCGATCATCGCCGATCCACCGCCTCGAGGGCGACCGACGCCACAGCATCCGCTGCGCGGGGTTCGCGCCTCAGCGATCCACGGCGAGGAAGTCCTCGAGCGCGACAGGGCCGCTTGCGGCGAATGACCCGACCGGGTCCACGCCCACGAACGGGGAGGCCTCCTCGTGCCACGTTCGCTGGGCGGGGAGCCCCCAGGGCATGCCGAAGCCCGGCTCTCGGGCGTCCCAGCGGACGGGCTCGTCGTCGAGGTCGAGCGTCTGGTAGTGGGTCGTGAACAGCTCCACGCGGTGGCCGTCGGGATCGCGCATGTAGGCGTAGAGCGCGTGTCCCGGCCCGTGGCGTCCCGGCCCGCGCTCGACGTCGATGCCGTAGCCGAGCTCGCCCGCGATGTCGCACGCCCGAACGAGCGTGTGCGTGTCCGGGGTCGTGAACGCGACGTGGTGGAAGCGCGGTCCCGGGCCGGCGAACAGGACGAGATCGTGCGGGTTGCCCTTTCGCTGCAGGAAGACCGCCACCAGCGCGTCGTCGTCGGGCGTCACGTACTCGCTGATGCGAAAGCCGATGCCGGTGTAGAACGCGCACAGCGACCGCACTTCGGGCACATGCAGCTGGAAGTGGTCGAGGCGCAGCGCGTTGCCGCCGCGGTGGAGGTGAAAGCGCGTCAGCAATCGTGGTTGGACCGGCATGCGCGCGCAGAACTCGAGCGGCACCCCGCCGGGGTCCGACACGTGCAGCGTGCGCCCTTGATGCGGGACATCAGCCCAGACGGGTTCGAGCTCCAGGTTCGCGAGGTGCTCGGCCAGGCGCTCGAGCTGCTCGTCGGTGAAGACGCGAAAGGCGATCCGCACGCAGTGCGACGCGTGGGGTGCGACCCGCAGCACGAGGCTGTGATGGCAGGACTCCTCGATCCCGCGCAGGTAGGCCGCCCCGTCGTCGCGCTCGGTGATCGCGAGGCCGATCACCTCGACGTAGAAGCGCAGGCTGCGCTCCAGATCGGCGACGAGCAACTCGACGTGGCTCGCGCGCGTGATGTTGAACGGCAGCTCGTAGGTGGTGTCCGGGAGCGCCATTCGGCTCGCATCGTCGGTGAGCGAGACAGTGGGCTCAAGCGGCTGGTTTCGCTGACCGGAACCGCCGGTCGCGACCCATCAGGCCAGCTCGTGCTGGAGGGCGGCAGCCGCCTCTCGCACGGGTCCCGAGACGCGGTTGACGACCGCTCGGCTGCCGGTGCCGACGAAGCCGATGGCGACCGTCGCGCGTCCGCGCACGCTGAACGCCGCAGCGACGCCGCAGATGCCGGTCATGAACTCCTCGTCCGAGACCGCGATCCCTTCCTCGGCCACGCGGCCGAGGTGCTCGCGCAGCAGCGTCGGGCGCACGATCGTCCGCCCGGTCGCAGGCGGGAGGGGACCTTCTCCGAGCAGCCTCTCGCGTTCGCCGGACTCGAGGCTGGCGACGATCGCCTTCCCCACGGCCGTGCAATGCAGCGGTAGGGCGCCGCCGACCAGCCGGGGGAGCGCCGGCTGCGGGGTGTAGAGCGCGTCGATGACCAGTGCCTTGCCGTCGTGCAGCACGGCGAGATTGGACATCCCGTGCGTCACCTGCTGCAGCTCGAGGAGAAACGGCACCGCGGCAATGCGGATCGCGTTCAGGACCGGGCTCGAGTTGCCCAGCGCGAACACCTTCATCCCGATCGAGAACCCGTCATCGGAGTGCTCGAGGAGACCGAGCTCGACCAGCTTCCAGCAGGTGCGGTGGAGGGTCGTCTTGGGCAGGCGGGTCTCGCCGACGAGCTCCTTCAGGGTCAGCGAGCGCTCGGTGGCGGCGCACGCCTCCAGCGTGAGCACGATGCGCTGTGCCACCGACGGGTCCTGCTCCATGTCGCTCCCCTCCGTGGCCGAAGCTACCCGCCGATCGCTCGCCAGGTCAAGGGAGCAGGAGCGCGGGCCTACGCGGGCGTCCCGGCGAGCAGCGGTGCGACCTTCTCCGCGTACATGCGCACCGTCTCGCGGACCAGATGCGGCGGCGGGTTGAGCGACACGTTGCGCAGACCTGCCGCTTCGAGCCGCCTCAAGAGTTGGGCGATCTCCTGCGCCGTGCCCGTGAGGGTGGTCATGCGAACGATGTCGTCGGTGAGGACCTCGGCCTCACCGTCGAGCAGGTGGGACAGGTGGCCCCGATGCGTCTCCTGGTAGCGCCGATCCGCCGCCACGTCGAAGCGAGCGAGCACCTCGCGCTCGTACACGTCGAGGCGATCGCGGATCGGCGGCGGGAGGTAGTCGGCGATGCCGGGGTTGTCCGCGTAGGCGTGGAAGGGCAGCATCGCGTAGGCGCCGATGTACTCGAGGGCGCGCTCGGAGGTCGGGGACTCGCCCTCGTCGAGGACGCAGAACCCGGCTGACGCCATCGTGTACGCGTCGTCCATCGATCGGCCGGCCTGGGCGGCGGCTCGTCTGACGGCGGCGAAGGACTCGGTGAACACGTCGACCGAGGTCTCCATGTAGTGCGACAGCTGCAGCGAGGTGATCCAGCCTTCCGCTGCCTCTCCGGTCGCCGCGAGCGCGCGCGGCCCGTCGGCCGCCATGTAGATCGGGATGTGCCTGGGGTCGATGTAGCGGCCCTCGGCGTGTCTGAGGCGGATGTGCCGGGCGTGCTCCGCGTCGTGGTGGAGAACCTCGTCACCGTCGAGCAGCGCGCGGCAGGAGCGCACGTACTCGGTGAAGCGTGCGACGGGCAGCGCACGGAGTCCGAAGACGGCGCGCCCCGTGAAGCCTGTCCCGATCCCGAGAAAGGTCCTGCCCGGCGCGAGCCGGTTGACCGTGGCGATCGCCGTGACCAGCGAGGCCGCGTTGCGGTTGCTGGGGATGGCCAGCATCGCTCCGATGCGCAGCGTCGAGGTGCGCTCCGCGGTCAGTGCCATCGAGACGAACGGGTCGGCGTAGAGCAGCGGCGAGTCCACGAAGCCCGCGGTGTGAAATCCGTGTTCCTCTGCGTACGCGGCGTCGTCCGCGACGCCGTCATGACCCAGCAGGACGAGGCCAACCTCCATCGGTCCCCTCTCGTCGCCTGCGGTCGATCGTATGTCGCGGCGCCGGGAGACACGCAGGCGCTGGTTCCGGTGGCTGGAACCGCACGGTTCGATGCTCGCCGCCACTGACATACGGTCGACCGATGACGTATCGCGCCGAGAACGTCGGGTCTCTCCTGCGTCCCGCGTACCTGATGGACGCTCGGCATGCGCTCGAGAGCGGGGACCTCTCGAGGCACGACTACAAGCGGGTCGAGGATCGCGCCGTGGACGATGCGATCGCCCTGCAGCGCGATTGCGGCCTCGACGTCCTCAGCGACGGCGAGGCTCGGCGGCTCGTCTTCACCGGAAGCCTCATCGATGCCGTCGAGGGCATCGACGGGCCGCCGCCACCGCCGACGACCTGGCGCGGCGACGAGGCCTACGGCACGGAGGACCTGACGCGCACGGTCGCGCAGCATTCCGTGAGCGCCAAGCTGCGGCGTGTCCGCTCGGTCGCCACCGAGGAGTTCACCTACCTTCGCGCCCGCACCGATCAGCCGGCGAAGGCGACGCTCCCCAGTCCGCTCATGCTCGGCAAGTGGTGGAACCCGGAGAGCTCGACGGAGGCCTACGCAGATCCGTTCGATGCCTTCGCCGATGCGACGGACATCCTCAAGGAGGAGATCGGAGAGCTGGTGCGCCTCGGCTGCACGTACGTCCAGATCGATGCGACGGACATCGCGACGCTCGCCGACCCGGCGGTATGCGCGCAATACGACCGGCTGGGGATCGGCGCCGCGCGGATGCTCGGTGAGGGCATCGAGCTGCTCGACTCGATCACCGACGTCGCCGCCAGCGGCGAGCTGACCTTCGCCATCCACCTGTGCAAGGGCAACAGCGAGAGCCGCTACCTCGCGGCGGGCGCCTACGACGCGATCGCCGACGCAGTCTTCCCGCGCCTGAAGGGCTATGACGTCCTGCTGCTCGAGTACGACGACGAGCGCTCAGGCGGGTTCGAGCCGATCGAGAAGACGCTCGACCATCAGGTCGTCGTCCTCGGGCTGGTCTCGAGCAAGAACCCCGTCGTCGAATCCGACGACCTGCTCGTCGACCGGATCCGGCAGGCCGGCCGTCTGGTTGGGCTCGACCGCCTCGCGATCTCGTGCCAATGCGGCTTCGCCTCCACCGCGGGCGGCAACAAGGTCACGCCCCAGATCCAGCGCGAGAAGCTCGAGCTGGTCGGTCGCACGGCCGAGCGCATGTGGGGATAGCTCTCAACCGCAAGGAGTCAGCCGTCATGAAGGTCAGACGAGTCGTCATCGCCACCGATTCCAGTGGGCGCAGCGTGGTGTCGAGCGATGACGCGAGTCCCCGCGCCCACGACTTCGTCAACACCCCAGGCTTCGGCCAGGCGCTGGTCTGGACCACGGCGCCCCGCCCGACGTTGCCCTTCGATGGGGCTGATCCCACCCCGAGTGCGCCGTCACTCGTCCCCGACCCGGGCGCGACGAGCTTCATCGTCCTCACGTTCCCGCCGGACGCGGTCTACGCCGACAGCGGATTCGACGGGGCGGCCGCCGCCGCGGAGGCCGCCGAGCATTCGCCCGGCATCGCCGAGACGCTCGAGCCTGACCATCCGGGCATGCACACGACCCCGACGGTCGACTACAACGTCGTGCTCGACGGCGAGGTCTGGATCGAGCTGTCGGATGGAGCCGAGGTCAAGCTCGTAGCCGGCGACGTGGTGGTGCAGCACGGCGCGCGTCACGCCTGGCGCAACAAGTCAGACCGGCCGGCGACGATCGCCGCGATCCTGATCGGCGCACAGCGCTACGCGCCGTAGCTCGCTCTGAGGACCACCGCCGTCAGCCGCGCTCGCGCCGGCGCGCGACCTGGCGCTCGAGCGCGGCCAGGCGCTCGTCCCACGCCCCGCCGACCGACGTCATCCACGAGATGGCCTCGCCGAGCGGGGCGGGAGTGGGGCGGTAGCGCGTCTCGCGGCCCTCGCGGCGCGCGTCCACCAGGCCCGCGTCGGCGAGGACGGCGAGATGCTTGGCCACCGCCTGGCGCGTCACGCCCAGGGGGAGCGCCAGCTCGGTCGCCGTCGCGCTGCCGCGCGTGGAGACCTCGCGCATGACCGTCCGGCGCGTGGGGTCGGCGAGCGCCGCGAAGACGTCGGGCTGGGTCACGCGAGCGCGAACGGCCCCACGGGGGCCTCGCGCACGCTCACGCGGGTGCCGCTCGGCACCGCGACGAGGCGCAGCTCGACGCGCGACCCCGGCTCGCCCTCCTCCCACCACCAGAAGACCAGTCGCTCGCCGGGCTCGGCCTCCTCGATGACCGCCTCGCGGTCGCCGTCGCCGAACCACTGCTCGAGCAGCTCGGGGTCGGTGAGGGCGTCCCAGGCCTCGTCGGGATCGACCGGGAGAGTGATGTCACGCGCAACCATGGGGTTGCATGATAGCCTGACGAGAAACGTGCAACCAAATGGTTGCGGAAAGGAGTTGGTTCCCGTGCCTCTCGTGCCCATGGTCGTCAAGCAGGACCCGCGCGGCGAGCGGTCCTTCGACATCTACTCGCGCCTGCTCGACGAGCGCATCGTCTTCCTCGGCCAGCCCATCGACGACGAGGTCGCCAACCTCGTGGTGGCCCAGCTGCTGCACCTCGAGTCGGCCGACCCGGACGCCCCGATCCAGCTCTACGTCAACTCGCCCGGGCGGCGTCGCCTACGCCGGGCTGGCCATCTACGACACGATGCAGCACATCCGCCCGGCCGTGCACACGACGTGCTGCGGGATCGCGATGTCGGCGGCGGCCCTCGTGCTCGTCGGCGGCGCTCCGGGCAAGCGCACGTCGCTGCCCAACGGGCGGATGCTCATCCACCAGCCCTCGGGCGGCTTCCAGGGCCAGCAGACGGACATCGCCATCCACGCGGCCGAGACGCTGGCGCTGCGCGACCGCCTCGACGAGATCTTCGCCGAGCACAGCGGGCAGTCCAAGGAGCAGGTCCACGACGACATGGAGCGCGACCGCTTCTTCACCCCGGCCGAGGCCGTGGAGTACGGCCTGATCGATCGCGTCCTGAATGGCAACGGCGTGCGCGGGGAGGCATGATGGGACCACATGGGTCCCATCGAGCAGCTCGTGCAGGAGCGGCTGCCGCCTGACCGCGTCGAGACGGTGCAGGCGTTCGCGCACGCGTACCTGCGCCGGCTGGCGACGGCCGCCGACGGCGACGGGCCCGACGCGGAGGCCCTGTACAACGAGGTCCTCGGCGCCTTCGCGCTCGCGGCCTCGCGCGACGGCGCTCCGATGGCCGTGCGGGCCTTCAACCCGACCCTCGCCGAGCACGGCTACGAGCCGGGCGGCTCGGTCGTCGAGACCAACACCGAGGATCTGCCCTTCCTCGTCGACTCCGTCAGCGCGGAGCTCGGGGCCCGCGGCCTGGGCATCGTCCGCGTGCTGCACCCGATCGTCGGCACCGAGCGCTCGGCCGACGGCGCCATCGTGCGCATCCTGCATCCCAGCGGGGCCCCGGCGACCGAGTCGGTCATGCACTTCGAGCTCGACCGGCGCCTGGCGCCCGAGGACCTCGCCGACCTCGAGGACGCCGTGCGCCGGGTGCTGGCCGACGTGCGCCGCGTCGTGCGCGACTTCCCGCAGCTGCGCGAGCGCGTCGAGTCCGTGGTCGAGGTCGCGCGCGAGGGCACCGCGCGCTACGAGGAGGACGAGGTGGCCGAGGTCGTCTCGTTCCTCGAGTGGCTGGCGCGCGAGAACTTCATCTTCCTCGGCGCGCGCGACTACGAGCTGGTCGACGGTGCGCTGCGCGTCGTGCCCGGCTCCGGCCTGGGGCTGCTCGACGACGAGGCGCGCTCGGCGTACGCCGAGCCGGTGGCGGTCGAGACGCTCGACCCCAGCCTGCGCGAGCGGGCGCTCGGCGGCGAGCTGCTGCTGGTCTCCAAGACCAACCGGTTGTCGCCGGTGCACCGCCGCGCGCGCATGGACTACGTCGGCATCCGCCGCGTCTCGTCCGCCGGCGAGATCGTCGGCGAGGCGCGCCTCATCGGCCTCTTCACCACCAAGGCCTACGCCGAGCCCGCGTCCGAGACGCCCGTCCTGCATCGCAAGCTGCAGCGGATCCTGGCCAGCGAGGACCTGATCGCCGGCTCGCACGACTACAAGTCGGCGGTCTCGCTCTTCGAGTCCTTCCCCAAGGACGAGCTCTTCGCCGCCCCCACCGACGACCTGCGCGGCGCCGTCGTCGCGCTCATGGGCCTGCAGGCCGAGCAGGGGCGCGTCCTGGGTCGCCGCGACGCCGACGGGCGCACCGCGTCGATCATCGTCGCGCTGCCCAAGGGGGGCTACGACGCGGCGCTGCTCGAGCGCCTGCGCGCCTTCCTGCGCCGGCGCTTCGACGCCAGCACGGTCGACGCCCACGAGGTGCTCACCGAGGGCGACCGGGTGCGCGTGCACTTCACGATCCACCGCGCCCAGGGCGGCCTGCCGGAGCTCTCGCGCCGCGACGTCGAGGCCGAGATCCTCGAGCTCGCGCGCACGTGGGACGACCGCGCGCGCGACGAGCTCGTCGCGCGCCACGGCGAGGAGCGCGGGCGCATGCTGGCCAAGCGCTGGACCCCGCGCCTGCCCGACTCCTACAAGGCGGCCGTCGATCCGTCCGCGGCCGCCGGCGACATCGGGCGCTTCGAGCGCCTGTTCACCGGGGGCGAGGCCTTCCACGTGGGGCTGCGCAACGAGCCCGACGGGCTCACGCGCATCGGGATGTACCGGGTGGGCGACAAGGTCGAGCTCTCCCAGGCCATGCCGACGCTCGAGCACCTGGGCCTGCGCGTGGTCGAGGAGCGCCCCACGCGGCTGCTGGGCGGCGACGGCGCCCTGTGGCTGCAGGACTTCGGCGTGCTCGGCCCCACCGACCAGCCGCTCGACCTCGAGGAGTGCGGCGAACGCGTCGCGCAGTGCATCGCCGCCATCTGGCGCGGCGAGGCCGAGTCGGACTCGCTGAACCGCCTGATCATCAACGCCGGCCAGGACTGGCGGCGCATCGCGATCCTGCGCGCCTACCGCAAGTACCGCCAGCGCATCGGCTCGCGCTTCACCGAGAGCTACCAGAACGACGTGATCGCGGCCAACCCGCACATCACGGCCAAGCTCATCCGCCTGTTCGAGCTGCGCAACGACCCGGCGATCGAGCGCGACGAGGCGGCCGAGGCCGCGCTGCACGACGACATCCTCGAGGACCTCGAGGCGGTGCCCTCGCTCGACCACGACCGCATCCTGCGCAACCAGCTCGGGCTCATCGAGGCGACGGTGCGCACGAACGCCTACCGCCAGGGTCGCCGCTCGATCGCCTTCAAGCTGTCCTCGGCCGACGTGCCCGCCATCCCGCAGCCGCCGCCGCTGTTCGAGATCTACGTCTACGCGCCCGAGGTCGAGGGGATCCACCTGCGCGGCGGCAAGATCGCCCGCGGCGGGCTGCGCTGGTCGGACCGCATGGACTACCGCACCGAGGTCTTCGGGCTCATGCGCGCGCAGATGACCAAGAACGCGGTCATCGTGCCCGACGGCGCCAAGGGCGGCTTCTACCTGCGCCAGCGCCCCGACGACCCGGCCGCGCTGAAGGCCGAGGTCGAGCGCGGCTACATGACCTTCATCAGCGGCCTGCTCGACCTCACCGACAACCTGGTCGAGGGCGAGGTCGTGCATCCCGAGGGCGTGCGCGTGCTCGACGACGACGACACCTACCTGGTCGTCGCCGCGGACAAGGGCACGGCGACGTTCTCGGACACCGCCAATCGCGTCGCCGGGCGCTACGGCTTCTGGCTGGGCGACGCCTTCGCCTCGGGCGGCTCGAAGGGCTATGACCACAAGGCGCTCGGGATCACGGCGCGCGGCGCGTGGGAGTCGCTCAAGCGCCACTTCCGCGAGCTCGAACTGGACCCCGCCGTCGACGAGTTCACCGCGGTGGGCATCGGCGACATGTCCGGCGACGTCTTCGGCAACGGGATGCTGCTGAGCGACAAGATCCGCCTCGTCGCCGCCTACGACCACCGCCACGTGTTCATCGACCCGGAACCCGACGCCGGCAAGGGCTTCGCCGAGCGCAAGCGGCTGTTCGCGTTGGCGGGGTCCTCGTGGGACGACTACGACCGCGCCGCGCTGTCCGAGGGCGGCGGCGTGTGGGCGCGCAGCGCCAAGCGCATCGAGCTGCCCGAGCAGGCGCGCGCCGCCCTGGGCATCGACGACGCCGTGCTCACGCCCAACGAGGTCATCCACGCGATCCTCCAGGCGCCGGTCGACGTGCTGTGGAACGGCGGCATCGGGACGGTGGTCAAGGCCTCGACCGAGACCGACGCCGAGGCCCTCGACCGCTCCAGCGACGCCATCCGCGTCGACGCGACCGAGCTGCGCTGCCGCGTGGTGGCCGAGGGCGGCAACCTCGGGCTGACCCAGCGCGCGCGGATCGAGTTCGCCCGCGAGGGCGGCCTGATCAACGCCGACTTCATCGACAACTCGGCCGGCGTGGACTGCTCCGACCACGAGGTCAACCTCAAGGTCCTCGTCGACCTCGCCGTGCGCCGCGGCGAGCTCGAGGCCGCCGAGCGCGACGCGCTGCTGGCCGAGGTCACCGACGACGTGGCCGCCCACGTCCTCTATGACTCGTTCCTGCAGGCCCAGATGCTGGCTCAGGAGGTACGCGGCTCGGCGACGCGCATGTTCGCCTACGAGGACCTCATGGCCGCGCTCGAGGCCGAGGGGCTGCTCCAGCGCGAGGTCGAGTTCCTGCCCACCTCCGAGGAGATGTCCGATCGCCGGCGCTCGGGCCGCGGCCTCGAGCGCCCGGAGCTGGCCGTCCTGCTGGCCTACGCCAAGCGCAGCCTCACCGGCGCGCTGCTGCGGTCCTCGCTGCCCGACGACGCCTATCTCGAGGGCGACCTGCGCGGCTACTTCCCGCCGGCCGTCGTCGAGCGCCTGGGTCATCTGCTCAGCGAGCACCCGCTGCGCCGCGAGCTGGTGGCGACGATCGTCTCCAACCACGTCGTCAACGCGCTCGGGCCGACCTTCGTCTCGCGGCTGGTCGCCGAGCAGGGCGCCGAGCCCGCCGATGTCGTGCGCGCCTACCGGATCGCCCGCGACGTCACCGGTGCCGAGCAGCGCTGGGCGGAGGTCGAGCAGCTCTCGGGCGTCGAGCGCCAGGCGCAGTGGACGCTGCTGGAGGGCGTCGACGGGCTCGTCGAGTCGACGGCGCGGTGGTACCTCGAAAACGCCCACGGGGCCGACCTGGGCACGGCGATCGCCGCCGGGCGCGAGGGCTTCGGGCGCCTGCTGGCGCTGCTGCCCAAGCTCGACGAGCGGCGCGAGGCGCTGTCGCGCGCCGCGGCCGCGCTCGTCGAGCAGGGCGTGCCCGACGAGATGGCCCACGTCCACGCCTACCTGACCGCGCTGGGCTATGCCCCCGACGTCATCTCCGCCGCGGGGTCGGTCGGGCGCAGCGTCGAGGACGCCGGCATGGCCTTCGTGCTGCTGGAGGACCGCTTGCAGATCGCCTGGATCGAGCAGCAGCTCGACGCCCTGCCGGTGAGCACCCGGATGCAGCGCTGGGCTCTGCAGGCCCTGCGCGACGACCTGTGGCGCGCGCGGCGCGAGCTGGCGTGCAAGGCCCTCGAGGACGCCCCCGGCGCGCCGGTCGAGGACGCCGTCGAGCGCTTCGTGGAGGCCCATCCCGACGCGCTGCAGCGCCTCGCCGACCTGGCGCGAGCGATGGCGGGGGAGGGCGGCGCCGACCTCGCCGGCCTCACCCTCGCGGTCAGGCAGCTGCGCGCGCTCGCGAGCTGAAGCCGCGCTCGCGCGGCAGACGCGCGCGGACGACGAAGCCGCGCCCGATGGGGCCGGCCCGCAGCTCGCCGCCGCACAGCGCCACGCGCTCGCGCATGCCGACCAGCCCCTGCCCGCCGCTCGCGAGCCCGTGGGCGGCGGGGCCGTCGGCGGCGACGCGGTTGGCGACCTCGACCTCGAGTACCTCCTCGGACCAGCGCAGCACGACCCGCGCCCGGCCGCGCGCGCCGTGCTTGAGCGCGTTGGTCAGGCCCTCCTGCACGAGGCGGAACGCGGTCAGGTCGACCCCGGGCGCCAGCGGCCCCGCGCGCCCCTCGACGCGCAGCTCGATGTCGAGCCCCGCGTCGCGCGAGCGGGCGATGAGCGCGCCGAGGCGATCGAGCGAGGGCTGCGGGGAGTGGTCGGCGTCCTCGCCGTCGGGGCGCAGGATGCCGAGCAGACGGCGCATCTCGGTCAACGCCTCGCGGCCGGTGGCCTCGACCGCTCCCAGCGCGCGGACCGAGGCGTCGGGGTCGCGGTCGAGCACGCTGCGCGCCGCGCCGGCCTGCACGACCATGACCGAGACCGAATGCGCGACGACGTCGTGCAGCTCGCGGGCGATCCGCACACGCTCGCGCGCCACGGCGTCGCGCTCGCGCTCGGTGCGCTCGCGCTCGAGCTGCTCGGTGCGGGCCGTCAGCTCGGCGGTCAGGCGCGCGCGGCCGCGCCCGACGCGTCCCAGCGCCCAGCAGCCGGAGAAGAGGACGACGGGGAAGACGACGTCGCCCACCGTCTGGTCGGGGCCGAGCGCCGTGACGACCGCGACCAGCGCCAGCACGCCCGCGAGGCCGGCCTGGGCCCGGCGGCGGGGCAGGTGCGCGCCGATCGCGAAGGACAGGATGGCGACGAGGATCGAGGTGGAGGCGAGGCTCTCGGGGGGCGTGTCCACCGCCGCGAGCCCGAGGGCCGCGGCCGCCACCGCGCCCAGCGCGGCGAGCGGCGCGGTACTGCGCCACGCCATCGCCGCGGTGAGGACCGCGCCCAGCAGCAGGGCGGGCGCGAGCGGGGCGTCGCGCACCGACGAGAGCGCCAGCTCGAGCTCGATGAGCACGCCGAGCGCCGCCGCCAGCGCGAGATCGGAGCGCCGCGGCCGCGGGATCGTCACGTCGCGGGCTCCCCGATGGGCAGGCGCGCGCGCAGCTCGAAGCCGCGCGGCCGGCGGCGGTCGGCGCGCAGCTCGCCGCCGTAGAGCGCGACGCGCTCGCGCAGGTTGACGAGCCCGCGGCCGTCGTGGATGGGGCCGTCGCCGCCGACGCCGTCGTCGCTGACGACGAGCTCGACGGCCTCCGGCTCGTAGTCGACGCGCACCAGCGCGCGCGTGGCGGCCGCGTGGCGCACGACGTTGACGAGCGCCTCCTGGACGATGCGAAAGGCGGCGGCGTCGACGCCGGGCGGCAGGTGGACGGGCTCGCCGGCCACCTCGAGCTCGACGGGCAGCCCGGTGGCGCGCATGCGGGCGACGAGCGACCCGATGCGCTCCAGCGAGGGCTGTGGAGCCAGCGCGAGCTCCTCGTCGCCGCGCCGCAGGACGCCGAGCAGCCGCCGCAGCTCGCCGAGCGCCTCGCGGCCGGTCTCCTCGACCGCGGCGATCGCGGCGCGCGCGCGCTCGGGGTCGGCGGGCACGGTGCGCTTGGCGGCCGCGGCCTGCACGAGCATGACCGAGACGTCATGGGCGACGACGTCGTGCAGCTCGCGCGCGATCCGGGTGCGCTCGCCCAGCACCGCCGCCGCCTCGCGCTCGGCGCGGTTGCGCTCGATCTCCCGGGCCTGCTCGTCCAGGCGGCGGTTCAGCGCATTGCGCGAGCGCAGCACCCGGCCGGCGAGGGCCGGGATGCCCACCGGCACGATCGCCACCCAGGCGAGCCCCGACACGAGGTCGCCGGGTGCCCCCTCCAGCAGCGAGGTCGCCGTCAGCAGGCCGGCCGCCGCGACGGCGCCGACCACGAGGTGGCGCATCGGGCGCGCGCAGCCCGACCAGGAAGACGCCGACCACGCAGAGGAAGACCGCGACCTGAGAGCTGTCGAGCAGGCGGCCGCCCAGGATCGCCCCGAGCAGGAAGAGCAGGTCGACGGCGAGCAGGCTGGCGAGCGGCGCGCGCCACGCGAAGGCGAGCGGGACGGGGGTCAGCAGCGCGAAGACGAGGGTGACGGCGCGGACGCCGGCGTCGTCGACGAGGGCCGCCTCGATGAGCTGGGCGAGCGCGAAGAGGACGGCGAGCGCGGCCAGGACGCGCTCGGGATCGAGCGCGCGCCGGGACGCGTTCGTGAAAGCCGGGCGGCCCATCCCCGCGGACGGTAGACCAGCCTCGCAGGGCTGTCGTCGTCCTCAGGGATGACGCGCGAGCCGGCCGCCCGGGCGCTCAGTGCGGGTCGTCGCCGGTCGCCGCGGGGGGCCGCGACTCCTCGGCCAGCGAGGTGAGCGCGAGGCGCCCGCGGGCGGCCTCCTCGAGCACCTCGGTGGCCTCCTCCTGCGAGCGCGCGTAGAGCTCGACCAGCAGGTGGACGGTGATCGTGTTCTCGTCGTCGTGCTTGTGGAAGCGCACGTGGGTGAAGAACTCGCGCGTGCCGTGGTCGCCGAAGGCGGCGTAGCTGAGCGCGTCGCCGGCCTCGGGGCCCGAGCACGTCTCGACCTCCTCGGCGTCGACGGTGACCGTGCACGAGGCGACCCACGGCGTGCCCGCGATCATGCGCTCCCAGCGATCCTCGATCGGCTCGACGCGGCCGTCGCGGAAGCCCAGGTGCGGCTGGTCGTGCATGCAGTCCAGGCACTGCACGACGGCCTCCTGGAGCTCGTCGACGACCTCGCCGCGCTCGCCGGTCTGCGGGTCGATCTTGTGGATGCCCTCGTAGTGCACCTGCACCTCGAGGTCGGTCGACCAGCAGCGGTAGCAGCGCAGCCAGGCCTTGGTCTCGACGGACGGTTCCATCGCGCACAGCATAGGCTGCGCTCGATGGGCGACACCGTGCTCTACGAGGCCGCCGATGCCGTGGCCACGCTGACGCTCAACCGTCCGGAGCGCCGGAACGCGATCACGCCGCAGCTCGTCGAGGACTTCGACGCGGCGCTGGCCCGCGCAATGGCCGACGACGAGGTCCGCGTCGTGCGCCTGCGCGGCGCCGGGAGCGCGTTCTGCGCGGGCTACGACATCGGCTGGGGCTCCGAGTCCATGCGGGAGGCCGAGGCGGGAGCGCCGTGGGACCCGATCGCCGACTATCAGACCATGCGCCGCTTCGTCGACGCCTACATGGCGCTGTGGCGGTCGCCCAAGCCGGTCGTCGCCCAGGTCCATGGCTACTGCGTCGCCGGCGGCACCGACTTCGCGCTGTGCTCGGACCTCATCGTCTGCGCGGAGGACTGCCGCATCGGCTACCCGCCGGCGCGCGTCTGGGGCTCGCCGACGACCGCGATGTGGATGTACCGCCTCGGCCTGGAGCGCTCCAAGCGCCTGCTGCTGACCGGCGACGCGATCGACGGCGCCCGCGCGGTGCAGTGGGGGCTGGCTTCCGAGGCGGTGCCCGCGGCCGAGCTCGAGGCGGCGGGGATGGCCCTCGCCCGCCGCGTGGCTCTGCTCCCGCACAATCAGGCCGCGGCCATGAAGCTGCTGGTCAACCAGGCCTTCGAGGCGATGGGCCTGCACAGCACGCAGCTGATCGGCACGCTGCTGGACGGCGCGGCGCGCCACACGCCCGAGGGGACGGCCTTCACGCAGCGCGCCCTCGCCGACGTCCGCGGCGCCGTGGCCGACCGCGACGCACCGTTCGGCGACTACGGCCAGGGCCCCGCGACGGTGTAGCTCGATGGCCCGGCGCAGCTGCATCGGGGCGGTGCTCGCCGGCGGCGGCGGCCGGCGCATCGGCGGCGACAAGGCGATGGTCGAGCTCGAGGGCCGGCCGCTGCTGCACTACCCGCTGAGCGTGCTGCGCGCCGTGCTCGACGAGGTGGCCGTGGTGGCCAAGCAGTCGACCCTCCTGCCGAGCCTCGACGTCGAGATCGCGATCTGGCTCGATGCCGAGGAGCCGCGCCATCCGCTGGCGGGAGTCGTGCAGGCCCTGCGCTGCGCGCGCGGGCGCCCCGTCGTGGTGGTCGCGGGGGACATGCCGTTCGTGACCCGCGGCCTCGTCGCGGCACTCGCGCGCGAGCGCTCGCGCGGCGCGGTGGCCGTGGTGCCGCGGGCGGCCGGCCGCCTGCAGCCGCTGTGCGCGCGCTACGAGCCGCGGGCGCTGAGCGCGCTCGCCGGCTGCGACTTCGCCTCACCGGCGGGCGACGTCGTCGCCGCGCTGGACCCGCGGATCGTCGAGTGGCCCGACGAGGAGCCGTTCTTCACCGTCAACGGCCCCGAGGACATCCTGCAGGCGGCGGCGCTGCTCGGCGGGCGCTGACGCCGCGGCGCCGCTCAGCCGCCGATGGCGCTCATCGTCCGCACCGGCTGGACGAAGCCCGGCTCGTTGACGTGGTGCTTGAGCTCCTTGCGCCACACCGCGTCGCGGACGATCTGCTCGAGCTCGGCGTCGTCGGCGCCCTCGCGCAGCGGCGTGCGCAGGTCGGTCTCGTTGAGCGAGAACAGGCAGGTGCGCAGCCGGCCGTCGGCCGTCAGGCGGATGCGGTTGCAGTCGCCGCAGAACGGCTCGGAGACCGGGTTGATGAACCCGATCGAGCCGCGGCCGTCGGCGAAGCGGTAGACGCGCGCGGTGGCGTGCGGCTCGCGCTCCACCGGCTCGAGCGCCCACTGCCGCTCGATGATCGCGCGGATCTCCTCGCCGGAGAGGACGCTGTCGGGCGTCCAGGCGTGGTCGGCGTCGAGCGGCATGAACTCGATGAAGCGCACCTCGTAGGGGTGCTCGCGGGCGAAGCGCGCGAACGGCAGCACCTCGTCCTCGGTGAAGCCGCGCATGGCGACCGCGTTGACCTTGATCGGGTGGGCCTCGGGGAAGCTCGCCAGCACCTCGAGGCCGCGCAGCACGCGCGGCAGCGCGTCGCGGCGCGTCATCTCGAAGAAGCGGTCGCGCTGCAGCGAGTCGATCGAGACGTTGAAGCGCGTGGCGCCGGCGCGCACGAGCGCCTCGGCGTCGCGCTCGAGCAGGTAGCCGTTGGTGGTGATGCTCAGGTCCTCGACGAGCGGGGCGAGCATCCCGACCAGCGTCGGGAAGTCGCGGCGCACGAGCGGCTCGCCGCCGGTCAGGCGCACGTCGGTGACGCCCATCGAGGCCAGCAGCGCCACGAGCCGCTCGATCTCCTCGAAGTGCAGGACGTCGTCGCGCTCGAGCCACGGCAGTCCCTCGGCGGGCATGCAGTACTGGCAGCGGAAGTTGCAGCGGTCGGTGACCGACACGCGCAGATCGCCGATCCGGCGGCCGTGCCCGTCGAGAAGCGGATCCATCGCCATGGTCCAAGCGTATCCTGCCGCGCGATGCGGCTCGCGGCCCTGCTCGTGTGCGGCGCGCTGGCGCTCGCCGCATGCGGCGAGCTGCTGGCCAAGCGGGGCTGCCGTGGGCGGCTTGCGGCGCTGCGGCGCGTTTAAAGCATCACCGAGGGGAAGCGGACCCGGGGCGCGACCGTTCGCGGTCGTCCTCCGCGCGGGGATAAGCGCCGCGCGGCGCCGCAAGCGCACGGCGGGAGCGGCCGGCGAGGTCTACCCCGGCGGCGCACCGCCCGCAGCGTCGCTTCGAAGTCCGTCTTGGCCACCGGGCCGACGCACGGCGACGTCACGCCCGCATCGACATAGCGCGCCAAGCCGGCGCGGACGTCGTCGGGCGAGCCGATCGCGCACAGCTCGCCGAGGAAGCGCTCGGAGATCGCCGCCTGCATGGCCTCGCCGTCGCCGCGCGCGGCGGCCTCGTCGTAGGCGGCGATGTCCGCCTCGAAGCCCGAGCGCTCGAGCATCGCGCGGTAGAACGGCAGGCCGAAGTAGGCCAGCAGGTCCCTGCGCATCGCCGCCAACGCGACCTCGGGGTCCTCGACGACGGCCGACGGGACGGCGGCGACCACGTCGAAGTCCTCCATCGTCCTGCCGGCGCCCGACCCACGGCCTGCGGCCGCGTGTGCCCGGCGGCCCGCCCGCAGCTCGGGCATGACGACGGCGCGGATGTACTCGGGGTTGCAGAGCCACAGCATCGCGCCGTCGGCGACCTCGCCGGCCAGGCGCAGCATCGCCGGCGACAGGGCCGCGATGTAGATCGGCAGCTCCGGGTAGGGGCCGATCCCGCTGAGCGCGAAGCTCGTCTGCCACTTCTCGCCCCGCGGCGGCTGCTCGCCGGCGAGGATCGCGCGCACGATGGCGACGTACTCGCGCATCTCGGCCACGGGCTTGTCGATGGTCTGGCCGTGCCAGCCCTCGACGACGGGGCGGTGCGAGACGCCGAGGCCCAGGCGCAGGCGCCCACCGGACTGCTCGTGCAACGTGGCCGCCGTCATGGCCATGGTCGCCGGCGTGCGCGTGTAGATCGGCACGACGCCGGTCCCCAGGCCGATGCGCGACGTCGCCGCCGCGTAGGCGGCGAGCACGGTGAGCGAGTCGCGCGCGGCAATGTGGGTCACGTAGGCCGCCTCGTAGCCGAGCTCCTCGGCCAGCGTGACGCGCGCGACGGCGTCCTGCAGGGTGCGTCCGACCGAGACGAAGCATCCGATGGCCATGCCTACCTCCGGGTGATGGTGATGGACGCGCGGCCCGAGCCGCGCAGGGTCAGCGGCGCGCGGCGCACCACGCGCACGCCGTGGGCGCGCACGGTGAACCCGCGCGGATAGGCGAGCCGCGGCAGCGCGACCACCGTGTCAGCGAGGCGCGCCGCGGTCCAGCGCAGGCTGAAGCGCCCGTCGCTCGCCCGATAGCTCCAGCGCGCGCCGCGCCCGGCGATGCGCGCCGGGTAGGCGCGCGCCAGCTCGCGCACCTTGGCCGCCTTGACGGCGCCCGCCGGGGTGACAAGCGACTCCGCGTCGGGCCCCTCGCCGGCGGCCGAGGTCGTCGGGTCGCCGTAGGTCTTGTACTGCCAGTACAGCCAGCCGACGCCCATCGCGTCGGCGCCGTCGGCCACGCGGCGCAGGATGTCGAGCCTGTCGGTGGCCCCGAACTCCGTCACCAGCGCGGCCGCGTGGTTGTCCGCGGCGTTGCGCACGCCGTTGGCCAGCGCCTGCGCCTCCTGCGTGCGACACGGATCCGGGCGGATCGGCTGGCCGCAGTAGACGTGGTAGCTCAGGCCCTGGTTCGCCGCGCCCACATGGACAGCGAACGGGTAGCCGAAGTCGGTTGTCAGCCAGTCCTCGTAGAAGGTCGGGGCGCTCGGGTCGGCACGGTGCAAGGCGGGCACGAGCGAGCGATCCTGGCGCATGTCGATGAGCACCCACAGGCCCTCGTCGCCGGCGCGGCGCACCAGCGTGCGCACGCGCGCGACGTACGCCGTGTCGATCGTGCCGCGGGCGGGCTCGAGCGCCCGCCACGACACGCCGAGCCGGATCGCGTTCATGCCCCAGCCGCGCACGCGGCGCGCTTCGGCGCGCGTGAAGTCCGGCGCGTAGGGCGCAAGCTTGTAGACCACGTTGACGCCGTGCAGGACGACCGCGCGCCCGCGCCCGTCGACGAGGCGCCCGCCCTTCACGGCGAGCGGATCGGCCGCCTGCGCGCTCGCGGGGAGGGCCGCCATCAAGAGCACGATGCAGAGCAGGCGGCGCATGGGGCGCGAGCATATGGCGCGCGCGATCAGCGCAGCAGGCTGCCGCCCGGCGGCAGCACCCACAGGCGCTCGGCGAACTCGGCAGCGGTCGGCGCCCCGAGATCGGCGACGGTCTGCGCCCCGGCGCCGGCCATGTGCGTGGCGAGCTCGCGCCACGCGTGCGCGACGGTGGCGACCCGCGCCGTCGGACCCCAGCCCGCGGCCGAGGCGAGCTCGGCCGCGTGCGCGCGCACGTCGTCGAGGCTGAGCTCGCCGAACGGCCGATCGGTGCCACCGGCATGGACGGGGCGCGCGAGTGCGTCGGTCACCAGCGCCTCTCGTAGCCCGTCTTCAGCTCGGCGCCCGGCCGCCGCCAGGCGGGCGCGCGCTCGTAGGTGCGCTGCATCTTGCGCTCGCGCAGATGCCTGAGGACAGGGCCGTAGGTGAAGCGCGCTCCGCGCGCGGCGAGCACTCCGAGTCGCGACGGCTCCGCGAAGGGCATGAAGCGGTCCGGGAACCCCGCGCTCGTGCAGCCGATGCAGATGCCCCCGACGTTCGGGCAGCCGCCGATGCCGTTGACCCAGCCGCGGACGGGCACGTTGCACTTCACAACGGGCCCCATGCACCCCAGCTTGACGAGACAGCCATCGCCGGCGCCGAAGGAGTCCGCGAACTTGCCCTGCTCGGCGAGGCCGGCGCGGTCGCAGCCCTCGTGCACCGTGCGGTCGAACAGCCACCGCGGGCGCCCCTGCTCGTCGAGGTCGATCATCGCCGTCATGCCGCCCAGCTGCAGCGCGAGGTGCAGCAGCGTCTCGGTGATGTTGTCGGGCGCCACCGGGCAGCCGGGGAGGTTGACAATCGGGATTCCGAGGCGCGAGGTCCAGCCGGCGCCGAGGTAGTCGCGCAGGCCCATGGCGCCCGTGGGGTTGTTGCGCATCGCGGGGATCCCGCCGTAGGCGGCACAGGTGCCGAGCGCCATGACCGCGGCGGCCCTGGGGACCAGGCGGTCGATCCACGTGCACGTCGTGATCGGCTGCCCGGTCGCCCGGTCCACGCCGAACGCGGCCCAGTGGCCGTCGCCGTTGATCTGCTCATTGGCGACCGACCCTCGAGCACGAGCACGAACGGGTCGAGCCTGCCGCTCGCCGCGTCGTACCACGCCTGCATGAGGTCCTCGCCGGTCTCGTAGGCGAGCATCGGGTTGTAGATGACGACCCCGGGCATGCCCGGGATGGCGCCCGTCAGCAGATCCTCGAGCGACGGGCTGGTGGCCGCCGTCATCGCGACCGTGTCGCCGTCGCAGCCCAGCCCGCTGGTCATCCACACGACGTGGACGACGAGGCGCTCGCTGGAGGCTTGCCCGGGCGTGAACTCGGCGGGCACGGTCAGCCTCGCCGGGAGGCCATGGATGGCGCGTGGCCGCCGGCGCGGGCGTGGGGCGCGGCGTGG
>CAWFMR010000052.1:0-67372 GCA_963816845.1 uncultured Actinomycetes bacterium
TACGGCGGCATCCCGGCCATGAAGAACAACCCGACCGGCGCGATGGGCCTGCCCGACTACCTGGGCTGGAAGTGGAAGTCCAAGGCCGGCCTGCCGGTCGTGTGCATCCCCGGCTGCCCGGCGCAGCCCGACAACATGACCGAGACGCTGCTCTACCTCGTGCTGCACCTCGGCGGCCTGGCTCCGGCGCCCGAGCTCGACGACCAGCTGCGGCCCAAGTGGCTCTTCGGCCGGACCGTGCGCGAGAGCTGCAACCGCGCCGGCTACACCGAGCAGGGCCAGTTCGCCACCGAGTACGGCGACGACCCGCGCTGCCTGGTCAAGCTCGGCTGCAAGGGGCCGGTGGTGCGCTGCAACGTGCCGGTCCGCGGGTGGGTCAACGGCGTCGGCGGCTGTCCGAACGTCGGCGGCATCTGCATGGCCTGCACGATGCCCGGCTTCCCCGACAAGTACATGCCCTTCATGGACCCCGACCAGTGGGGCAACGTGCAGGCCACCACGGTGCGCTTCACCTACGGCCCGCTCCTGAAGTTCTTCCGCGGTCGCAACATCAAGACGAAGTACGACAAGGAGCCCGAGTGGCGCAGGCCCGGGCGCGAACTGACCACCGGCTACCAGCCGCGCTGGTGAGGGGAGAGACCCATGGCCGTTGAGACACCCCAGGATCAGAAGGTCGTCGTCAAGGAGATGTCGTGGGACCCCATCACCCGCATCGTCGGGTCGCTGGGCATCCACACCGAGATCGACTTCACCAACCACCAGGTCATGAAGTGCTACTCGACGTCGATGGTCTTCCGCGGGCTTCGACATCTTCATGAAGGGGATCGACCCGCGCGACGCGCACTTCATCACCAGCCGCATCTGCGGCATCTGCGGTGACAACCACTGCACGTGCTCGTGCCTGAACCAGAACATGGCCTACGGCGTCAAGCCGCCCAAGCTCGGCGACTACGCCTACAACCTGGCCGAGTCGGCGGACTTCATGTTCGACCACGCGATCTTCAACGACTGCATGGCCAACGTGGACTTCTGCGAGCAGATGGTCAAGGAGACCAACCCGACGCTGCTCAAGAAGGCCGAGGAGACCGCCTCGCCGCACGGCGACATCCACGGCTACAAGACGATCGCCGACATCATGCGGGCGCTGAACCCGTTCACCGGCAGCTTCTACCTCGAGACGCTGCAGGTGGCGCGCTACACCCGCGAGATGTACTGCCTCTTCGGCGGGCGCCACACCCACCCGTCGACGATCATGCCCGGCGGCGTCAGCGCCCACATCACGCACCAGACCTGCACGGACTACTACGTGCGGCTCATGCGCTACATCGAGTACGTCAAGCGCACGGTGCCGATGCACGACGACCTGTACGACTTCTTCCTGCAGGAGCTGCCGGGCTACGACATGGTCGGCTACCGCGACACGGACCTCGTGTGCTGGGGCTGCTTCGACGACCCCGACCACGTCGACTACACCTACAAGAACATGGGCGAGTGGGGCCGGCACCGCTACATCACGCCCGGGCTGGTCTTCAAGGGCGAGCTGATCACGACCGACCTCGTCGAGATCAACCTGGCGATGCGGATCCTGCTGGGCTCGTCGTACTTCGACGACTGGGCCGGCGAGGAGACCCTGGTGACCCAGGACCCGCTCGGCAACCCGGTCGACAAGCGCCACCCGTGGAACAAGGTGACGCTGCCCAAGCCCCAGAAGCGCGACTGGGCCGACAAGTACAGCTGGGTCGTGTCGCCGCGCATGTACGACCAGCGCAACGACACCTACGTCGCGTGCGACACCGGCGGCGGACCCTTCGCCCGCCAGTGGGTGACGGCCAAG
Organism: uncultured Actinomycetes bacterium; assembly: GCA_963816845.1. Lineage (GTDB taxonomy): Bacteria > Actinomycetota > Thermoleophilia > Solirubrobacterales > Solirubrobacteraceae > JAOPZW01. The sequence continues at coordinate 1,835 of CAWFMR010000052.1, forward strand.
GCCGGGCTGGTCGACATCGGCTACCTCAAGGCGACCGGCCACAGCCTGCAGATGGTGCTGCCCAAGACGGCCGGCATGCCCGAGATGGAGCTCGAGTGGCACGTGCCCGAGAAGTCCAACGCCGTCGAGCGCGACCGTGCCCGCTCCTACCACCAGGCCTACTCGGCGCTGGTGGGGCTGCACTGCCTCGAGAAGGCCCTGGTCGAGGTCCGGGCGGGGCGCACGAAGAGCTGGTCGGACTTCAAGGTCCCCGACGAGGCGGTCAGCGTCGGCTTCCACGAGGCCGCCCGCGGCGTGCTCTCGCACCACATGGTCATTCGCGAGGGCAAGATCGCCAACTACCAGCCCTACCCGCCGACCCCGTGGAACGCCAACCCGCGCGACGTCTACGGCACTCCCGGCCCCTACGAGGACGCCGTGCAGAACACGCCGATCTTCGAGGAGAACGGCCCGGAGAACTTCAAGGGCGTGGACATCATGCGGGCCGTGCGCTCCTTCGACCCGTGCCTGCCGTGCGGCGTGCACATGTACACCGGAGCGGGCCGGGTGAAGAAGGTCGTGCACCGTCCGACGGGTCTGTGCTGATGGCGGCCGAGCCCGCAACCGAGAGGATGGCGCTCGACTCCGAGCGCCACCTGGCCCGCGTGCAGGAGCTCACCGAGGCGCTCGAGGGGCTCGACGAGGGCCACGCGAGGGAGGTCGCCGAGGACCTCGTCGGCGCGATCGTCGATCTCTATGGCGAGGGCCTGCGGCGGGTCGTCGAGGCGCTCCAGCAGGCCGGGGCCGCCGGCCAGGCGATCCACGAGCAGCTCGTGCAGGACGGCGTGGTGGCGAGCCTGCTGCTCATCCACGACCTCTACCCGATCGACCTCGAGACGCGGGTGCTCGAGGCGCTCGCGACCGTGCGGCCGTACATGGAGTCCCATGGCGGCGACGTCCAGCTGCTCGAGCTCGACCACGGCGTCGCGCGGTTGCGGCTCGTCGGGCACTGCGAGGGATGCCCGGCGTCCGCCGCGACGCTCGAGCTGGCCATCAAGGAGGCGCTCGACGAGGCCGCCCCCGACCTGGCCGGCCTCGAGGTCGAGGGCGTCGCGCCCCCGCCGGCGCGCGGGATCGGCCCGTCGCCCGGGCTCCTGCAGATCCAGATGCCCGACGCCGGCGCGCCGGCGCCGACGCCCACCTGGATGGCGCTCGATCGCGCGGGCGACGTCGCCCCCGGCGAGCTGCGCACGGTGACCCTGCGGGGCGCCGAGCTGATCGTGGCCAACATCGAGGGCACCCTGCTGGCCTATCGCAGCGCGTGCGCCGGCTGCGGCGCCGGCCTGGGCGACGCCGCGCTCAGCGGGGACATCCTCACGTGCGCGCGCTGCGGGCGCGCGTTCGACCTGCCGCGGGCGGGGCGCGCGCTGGGCGCCGAGCAGGCCCAGCTCGAGCCCGTGCCGCTGCTCGGCCGCGCCGGCGCGGAGGTGAAGGTGGCGCTGGCCCCGTGAGCGCAACCCCGCCTGGCGCGCCCAACGCGGACGTCGTCGCCAGCCTGCGGCGCATGGCGCGCCCGCGGGCGGCGCCCGGCGCCCCCGTCGGCCGGCGGCGACGCGCGCTGCGACCTGTGCGGTGCGCGGATGTCCGAGGAGCACCGCCACCTGCTCGATGTCCACGAGCGGCGGATCCTCTGCGCCTGCGAGCCGTGCTGCGCGATGCGCTCGGGCGAGGACGACCTGCGTCCGACCGGGACGCGGACGCTGCGCCTGGAGGGCTTCGAGCTCTCCGACGAGCTGTGGGCGCAGTTCCAGATCCCGATCGGCCTGGCCTTCTTCTTCGTCAGCGACGTGGCGGACGGCGTCGTGGCGCTCTACCCGAGCCCGGCCGGCGCGACGGAGTGCGAGCTCTACCTCGCCGCGTGGAACGAGCTGGTGGGCGCCAACCCCGTCCTGGCGGACCTCGAGCCGGAGGTCGAGGCGCTGATCGTCAACCGGCTCGCCGACCCGCCCGTCCACGCGATCGTGCCGATCGATCGCTGCTACGAGCTCGTGGGGATGATCAAGGCTCGCTGGGAGGGGATCTCGGGCGGGGACGCGGTCGAGAACGCGGTCGAGGCCTTCTTCGCGCGGCTGACCGACACGCGGAGCGCGGCGTGACGCGGCGAGATCGTCGCCGAGGCGCGGATCGCGCCCGAGTTCCAGGTCCACGACGTGACGTGGGTGCCCGATGCCGCCGCACCCACGCTGTCGTTCGCGCTCGGCGTCACCGAGACCTCGGGGCGCGAGGTCTTCACCATCGCGCTGACGGCCCAGATCAACATCGATCCTGCCCGCCGCAGCTACGACGCCGAGACCCGGGAGGCTCTGGTGGAGCTCTTCGGGCCGCCCGAGCGCTGGGCGGCGACCACGAAGAGCTTCGTGTGGACGCAGGTCAGCACCCTCGTCCCGAGCTTCACGGGCGAGACGACCTTCACGCTGCCGGTGCCCTGCACGTACGACCTCGAGCTCGCGGCGGCCAAGTACCTCTACAACCTCCCCGACGGCGAGGCGCCGCTGAGCTTCCACTTCACCGGCTCGGTGCTGCACCGCGGCGACGCGGGGCAGCTGCAGGTCGTGCTCATCCCGTGGACCTGCTCGGCCGACTGGCGCATGCCGGTCGCGACGTGGCGGGAGATGATGGAGCGCCACTACCCCAACGGCGCCTTCGTGCGGCTGCACGCCGACACGCTCGCCGCGCTCTCGCGCCGCAAGGCGCGCCAGGGGCTGCCGTCCTACGACGCCTGCGTCGCCGACCTGCTGGAGGACGACTGACGTGGACGCCGCGCTCGAGGAGCTCCTGGGCACGCTGCTCTACGAGGGCTACGCGCTGTACCCCTACACGCCGGGCGCGACCAAGAACGCGACGCCGACCCCGTTCGGGATCGTCTACCCGCCGGCCTACGCCCAGGCCACGCCCTCGCACGTTCGACAAGCTGCGCATGCAGGGCGTCGCGCGCGCGGACGGCGATGCGGTGCTGAGCCGGCGAGGTGCGCTTCCTGCAGGGCGCGGGGGACGGCCATCAGGCCGTGCCGCGCCGCCTCGAGGCGCCGGGGCGCCCGCTCGCCGACCTGGCCCGCGCGCCGCACGTCGAGCCCTTCGAGCACGGCGGCCTGCACGGCCGCCTGCGGATGTCGGCGGACGATCTCGGCGACGGGCGCTGGCGCGTGATGCTGTGCGTCCACAACACGACGCCGGTCGACCGAGGGCCTCGATCGTGCCGGCGCGCTGGCGGCGAGCCTGCTCTCCACGCATCCGGTCCTCAGGATCGACGGCGGGCGCTTCGTCTCGCCGCTCGAGGCGCCGGAGGCCGAGAGCGTCAACACCTTCCCCGTGCTGGCGACCGAGGCCGACGACGCGCTGCTCGGCGCGGCGATCATGCTGCCCGACCACCCGCGCCTGGCGCCCGAGAGCCGCGGCGACCTCTTCGACGGCACCGAGATCGAGGAGGCGCTGCTGCTGCACGTCCTCGCCCTCTCAGACGACGAGCGCGCAGAGATCTCCGCCGCCGACCCGGCCGTGCGCGAGATGGTCGCCCGCGCCGCCGCGGCCACGCCCGAGGACATCTTCGCCCTGCACGGGCGCACCGTGCTCTCCGATCCCGCGCCGCCGCACGCCGAGCCGCCGGGCGAGAAGCAGGTCGAGGTCGACGGCGTCACCTATCGCCTGGGCGACAAGGTCGTCCTGCGCCTCGACGATCGCCCCGACCCCTACGACCAGATCCTCAACGGCAAGCGTCGCGACGGTCGAGCGCATCTACTTCGACTACGACGACAAGCTCTACTTCGGCGTCACCGTCGACGACGACCCCGGCCAGGAGCTCATGCGCGAGACGGGGCGCTACCTCTTCTTCTTCACCGGCGAGCTGGAGGCGTGCACGACGTGACGCAGACCATGCAGAAGCAGATCCTCGTGGCCGGCATCGGCAACGCGTGGCTGCGCGACGACGGCTTCGGCGGGGAGGTCGTCAAGCGCCTCGAGGGCCGCGAGCTGCCCTCCGGCGTGAGCGTCATGGACTTCGGCACCGGCGGCCTGGACCTCGCCTACGAGGTCATGCGCGGCTACGACGCCCTGATCCTCGTCGACATCAGCCGCCAGGGCGGCGAGCCGGGCACGCTCTACGTCATGGAGCCCGACGAGGACGACATCGCGGCCGGCATCGAGGACGGCGAGATGCTCGACCCGCACGGGATGGACCCGCAGACCGTGCTGCGCTTCGTGCGCGCCGTGGGCGGCTGGCCGGGCAAGGTCATCGTCATCGCGTGCGAGCCGGCCGAGGTCGAGGAGATGGGCCTGGGCCTCAGCGATCAGGTCAGCGCGGCCGTCGACCGCGCCGTCGAGCTCGTGGAGTCGACGTGCACGAGCTCTCTCTAGCCAGCGCGGTCATCGCCACCGTCGAGCGCCACGCGGCCGGGCGGCGGGTGACCGCGGTCTACCTGCAGGTCGGCTACCTGCGCCAGGTCGTGCCCGCCTCGCTCGAGTTCTACTTCGAGCACGTCGCGCGCGGCACGGTCGTCGAGGGCGCGCGCCTGGAGCAGGAGGCGATCCCCGCGCGCCTGCGCTGCGGCTGCGGGCGCGAATGGGAGCTCGACGGCATCGACTTCCGCTGCTCGGCCTGCGGCGCGGCCGACGCCGTGGTCGTCAGCGGCGAGGAGTTTCTGGTGGAATCGATCGACGTCGAGCAACAGGAGGCCGCATGCACCGCGTGAAGGTCAGGGTCGTCGAGGACGCGCTGGACGCCAACAACACGATCGCCCGCGCCAACCGCGCCGACTTCGACGCCCACGGCGTCACCGTGATCAACCTCATGAGCTCGCCGGGGGCGGGCAAGACGACGCTCCTCGAGGCGCCTGCTGGCCGAGGGGATCGACGGCGTGCGGGTCGGGGTGCTCGAAGGCGACGTCCAGGGCTCGATGGACGCCGACCGGCTGGCCAGCCTGCACGTGCCGGTGACCCAGCTCAACACCGACCCGGGCTTCGGCGGCGAGTGCCATCTCGACGCCAACATGGTGCGCAGCGCGCTGCCCGCCCTGCCCCTGCACGACATCGACCTGCTCATCATCGAGAACGTCGGCAACCTCGTGTGCCCGGCGGAGTTCCACGTCGGCGAGGACGCCCGCGTGATGGTCTCCTCGGTCACCGAGGGCGAGGACAAGCCGCTGAAGTACCCGCTCATGTTCCGCACGTGCGACCTCGTGCTGGTCAACAAGCTCGACCTCATGCCGCACCTGGAGGTCGATCTCGAGCGCTTCCTGCACAACCTCGACGCCGTGCACCCCGACGTCGAGCGCATGCTCGTCAGCGCGCGCACCGGCGAGGGGATCGACGCCTGGCGGACGTGGCTGTCGGAGCTCGTCGCCGCGCGCTCGGGGGCGGCCGTGTGACCGCCGCGGCCTCGCCCGGCGCCGTGCGTGAGCGCGTGGAGCGCCGGCTGGCCGAGCGCCGGGAGGCCAGCGAGGGGCTCTACTCGCCCGACGGCGTGGCGCGCCTGGCGCGCCTGTGCCACCGCATGGCCGAGCGCTTCGCGCGCGACGGCCGGCTCGTCGCGGTCGGCGCGACGGCTGCCGCGCGCTCGGACGCGCGCCACGTCGCCGTCGAGTTCGTCCACCCGGTCATCGTGGGCAAGCGCGCGCTGCCGGCCATCGGGCTGACCGGCGAGACCGGCCCGGTCGCTGCGCGAGCTCGACCTCATCGCCGAGCCCGACGACATCGTCATCGCCTTCGGCGAGCCGGCCGACGGTCCGCAGCTCGGGCAGGCGGTGGCGCTCGCCCGCGAGCGCGGCTGCCTCACGGTGGCCTTCGCGCCGCTCGGCGCCGAGTGGGAGCTCGAGCCGCCGAGCGCCGACCCCTTCGTGCGCCAGGAGCTGGCCGAGACGGCCTACCACGTGCTCTGGGAGCTCGTGCACGTCTTCTTCGAGCATCGCGGGCTGCTCGAGGGCCGCACCGAGCAGCGCGTGCACGACGTCGGCGCGTCGAGCTTCCTCTATCCCTTCCTGGGCGAGCAGGAGCACGACCTCGACGCGATCCTGGGCGACGTCGCCGCCTCGGCCGGCGATGAAGGCCGACGAGGTCGGCGCGCTGCGCGAGCAGACGCTGGGCGACGGCTTCGAGGCCCTGTGCGCCGCGGCGGCCGACCTGCGCGCCGCCTTCGACGCCGGCGGCCGGCTGCTGGCCCTGGGCAACGGCGGCTCGGCCACCGACGCGATGGACGCGGTCGCCGACTTCGCCGGGCCGCCGCCCGCCAGCGGCTGGCCCGCGCGCCCCGCGCTCGACCTCACGGCCGACACGGCGATCATCACCGCCATCGCCAACGACATCGGCACCGAGGCGATCTTCTCGCGCCAGGTCATCGCCTACGGGCGGCGCGGCGACGTGCTGCTCGCGCTCTCGACGAGCGGCAACTCGCTCAGCGTGCTCGAGGCGCTCGGCGAGGCGCGCCGGCGCGGCCTGCGCACCATCGCCCTCGTCGGCTACGACGGCGGGCCGCGTCGCCTCCGAGGCCCTGGCCGACCACGTCGTCGTCACGCGCTCGCAGCACATCCCGCGCATCCAGGAGGCGCAGGCGACGGCCTACCACGTCCTGCGGGAGCTCGTGGAGTCATGACGCGGCGCGCGTCGGGGCGCGTGGAGGGGGTGGTCCAGGGCGTCGGCTTTCGCCCCTACGTCTACCGGCTGGCCCGCGAGGAGGGGCTCGCCGGCTACGTGCTCAACGACGAGCGCGGCGTGCTGCTCGACGTCGAGGGCGACTGCGAGGCGGTCGAGCGCTTCGTGGCCAGGCTGCCGGCCGAGGCGCCGCCGCTGGCCAGCATCGAGTCGGTCGCCTGGGCGTCGCTGCCGCCCACCGGGGAGCTGCGCTTCCGCATCCTCGAGAGCGCCCACGGCGGCGAGCCCGACGCGCCGGTCGCCGCCGACGCGGCCACCTGCGCCGCCTGCCTGGGCGAGCTCCTCGATCCCGCCGACCGCCGCTATCGCTACCCGTTCGTCAACTGCACCGACTGCGGCCCGCGCTTCACGATCGTGCGCGGCGTGCCCTACGACCGGCCGCTGACGACGATGGCCGGCTTCGCGATGTGCCCCGCGTGCCAGGCCGAGTACGACGACCCCGGCGACCGTCGCTTCCACGCGCAGCCCAACGCGTGCCCGGTCTGCGGTCCGACCGTGCGCCTGGGGGAGGCCGCGGGCGACGACGCGATGCGCCTGGCGGCCGCGGCCCTGCTCGACGGCGAGATCGTGGCCGTCAAGGGCCTGGGCGGCTACCACCTCGCGTGCCGCGCCGACGACGAGCAGGCGGTCGCGCGGCTGCGCGCGCGCAAGCACCGCGAGGACCGGCCCTTCGCGCTCATGGTGCCGCGACGTCGCGACGGCGCGGACGCTCGTCGAGCTGGGCGAGGCCGAGGCGCAGCTGCTGGCCGGGCACGAGCGCCCGATCGTGCTCGCGCGCGCGGCGCCCCGGCGCGCCCGTGGCGGCGGCGGTCGCCCCGCGCAGCGGCGAGCTCGGCGTGATGCTGCCCTACTCGCCGCTGCACCACCTGCTCGCGCACGACACGGCGACGACGCTCGTGATGACCAGCGGCAACGTGTCCGACGAGCCGATCGCCTACCGCGACGACGACGCGCGCGAGCGCCTGGCGGGCATCGCCGACCACGTCCTGCTCCACGACCGCCCGATCCACACGCGCACCGACGACTCGGTCGTGCGCGCCGTCGACGGCCGCCCGCTCATGCTGCGCCGCTCGCGCGGCCACGTCCCCGCGGCGCTCGCGCTCCCGCTCGCCGCCCCCGGCCTGCTGGCCTGCGGGGCCGAGCTCAAGAGCACCTTCTGCGTGGCCAAGGGCGCGCGCGCGTGGGTCGGCCACCACATCGGCGACCTGCGCAACGAGGAGACGCTGCGCTCCTTCACCGAGGGCGTGGCGCACTTCGAGGAGCTCTTCGCCGTGACCCCGGAGGTCGTCGCCCACGACCTGCACCCCGACTACCTGTCGACCACCTACGCGCTGGCGCGCGAGGGCGTCGAGCACGTCGCCGTCCAGCACCACCACGCCCACCTGGCGGCGGTCCTGGCCGAGCACGGCGAGCGCGGCCCCGCCGTCGGGGCGATCTACGACGGCACCGGGTACGGCACCGACGGGACGGTCTGGGGCGGCGAGCTGCTGGCCGGCGACCTCGAGGGCTTCGCGCGCGACGGCGCCCTGTGGCCGGTGCGGATGCCCGGCGGCGACCGCGCCGTGCGCCAGCCGTGGCGGATGGCCTGCGCGTGGCTGACGGCGGCCCAGGAGGCCGAGCCGGCGCCGCTGGCCGGGATCGAGCCGCGCACGTGGCACGCCGTCGCGCAGCTGGCCCGCACCGGCCTGGCCGCGCCGCTGACCACGAGCATGGGCCGCCTCTTCGACGCCGTCGCGGCGCTGTGCGGCGTGCGCACCGAGGTGACCTACGAGGGCCAGGCGGCCGTCGAGCTCGAGGCGGTCGCCGACCGCTCCGAGCGCGGCGCCTATCCGCTCGACGTGGCCGCCGGCGTGCTCGACGCCCGCCCGACGGTGCTGGCGGTGGCCGACGACGTGGCCGCCGGCGTCGAGCCGGCGGTCGTCGCGGCGCGCTTTCACCGCGCGGTCGCGCGCGCGACCGCTCAGGCGTGCGCCGAGGTCGCCGCCACGCGCGGCCTCGACACCGTCGTGCTCGCCGGCGGCGTGTGGCAGAACCGCCTGCTGCTCGAGCTGACGCTGGCGCTGCTGCGCGACGGCGGCCTGCGCGTGCTCGTGCCCGAGCGCCTGCCGCCCAACGACGGCGCGATCTCCTTCGGGCAGGCGGCCGTGGCCGCGGCGCTCAGCGCGCCGACGCGCTGACGAAGGCGACGAAGTCGTCGACCAGCGGGCGCGCGGGGCCGACGGCGAGCCGCATCACGTGCCACGCGCGCGGCGGGGGCGCCGGATCGATCGCGATGACGCCGAGCAGGCCGGCGTCGACGTCCGACGTCACCGCATCGGCCGACAGGAACGAGATCCCCAGGCCGATCCGCGCCGCCTGGCGGATCGCGCCGTTGGAGCCGACGGTCAGCGTCTCGCCGTGCAGGGCGTTGGCCGACAGGAACTCCTCGTTGGCCGAGCGCGTCCCGGAGTCGGGCTCGCGCAGCAGCCAGGTGCGCCCGCCGAGCTGCGACGGCGCGACGGCGCCGCCGCCGGCGAGCGGATCGTCGGCGGCGCTGATGAGCACGAGCTCGTTGGGGCGAAACGGCTGTGCGCGGATGCGCTCGTCGTTGGGCGGGCGCCCGCCGAAGGCGACGTCCGCGCTGTGGGCCAGCAGCGAGTCGAGGACCTGGCCGCGGTTGCCGACGCTCAGGGCCAGGCGCACCTCCGGGTGCTCGAGCGAGTACGTCCGCATGAGCGAGGGGACGAACGACTCGGCCGCGGTCGTCACGGCGGCGATGCGCAGGATGCGCTCAGTGGTCGCGGCGGCCTCGAGCGCCGTCCGGCGCCCCGTGTCGAGCAGCCCGATGACGTCGGTCGCGTACGGCGCGAAGGCCTCGCCGGCGGGCGTCGGCCGCACGCCGCGGCCGTCGCGCTCGAGCAGCGGCGTGCCGACCTCGCGCGCCAGCGCCGTGATCGCGGCCGACACCGACGGCTGGGTGACCACGAGCTCGTCGGCGGCCGCGGTGACCGACCCGCTGCGGACCACCGCGAGGAAGCTGCGCAGCTGGGTGAGCGTGACCGACACCGGACGCGAACCATAGACGAAAACCTCTGTATTGCCATGGATCTTTTGATTGCTCCCAAAGCAAACACGCTCCATGCTGGCCGACGTGACCGCCTCGCATGCCGAGCCCACCCCCAAGGACCGCTGGACGTCGGGCGTCACGCCCTACGCGCAGATGGGCTACTGGGACCCCGACTACGAGCCCAAGGACACCGACGTGCTGTGCGCCTTCCGCGTGACGCCGCAGGAGGGCGTCGACGCGATCGAGGCGGCCGCCGCCGTGGCGGGCGAGTCGTCGACGGCGACATGGACCGTCGTGTGGACCGACCGCCTGACGCCCTACGAGCACTACCAGGCCAAGGCCTACCGGGTCGACGAGGTCCCGGGCACGCCCGGGCAGTACATCGCCTACATCGCCTATGACATCGACCTCTTCGAGGAGGGCTCGATCGCGAACCTGACGTCGTCGATCATCGGCAACGTCTTCGGCTTCAAGGCGCTCAAGGCGCTGCGCCTGGAGGACATGCGGATCCCGCTGGCGTACGTCAAGACCTTCCAGGGCCCGCCGCACGGCATCGTCATGGAGCGCGAGTACCTCGACAAGTTCGGCCGCCCGCTGCTGGGCGCCACGACGAAGCCCAAGCTCGGCCTCTCGGCCAAGAACTACGCCCGCGTCGTCTACGAGGCGCTGCGGGGCGGCCTGGACTTCACCAAGGACGACGAGAACATCAACTCCCAGCCGTTCATGCGCTGGCGCGACCGCTACCTGTACTCGATCGAGGCCGTCAACCGCGCGTCGGCCCGGACGGGCGAGGTCAAGGGCCACTACATGAACGTCACGGCGGCGTCCATGGAGGAGATGTACGAGCGCGCCGAGTTCGCCAAGGAGATCGGGTCGATCATCATCATGATGGACCTCACCATCGGCTTCACGGCGATGACGTCGATGTCGCGGTGGGCCCGCGCGAACGGGATGCTGCTGCACCTGCACCGCGCCGGGCACGGGACCTACACGCGCCAGAAGACCCACGGCGTGTCCTTCCGGGTCATCGCCAAGTGGTGCCGCCTGCTGGGCGTCGACCACATCCACGCCGGCACCGTGGTGGGCAAGCTCGAGGGCGACCCCGACATGATCCGCGGCTACTACGACGTCTGCCGTCAGCGCTTCAACCGCGCCGACCCGCAGACCGGGCTCTACTTCGACCAGGACTGGGGCTCGATGCCGGGCGTCATGCCGGTCGCCTCGGGCGGCATCCACGCCGGCCAGATGTACCAGCTGCTGCACTACCTCGGCGAGGACGTGGTGCTGCAGTTCGGCGGCGGCACCATCGGCCATCCGATGGGCATCGCGGCCGGCGCGACCGCCAACCGCGTCGCGGTCGAGGCGATGATCATGGCCCGCAACGAGGGCCGCGACTACTTCGCCGAGGGCCCCGACATCCTCGTCGACGCGGCCAAGGGCTGCCCGGAGCTCGACGCGGCGCTCGAGGTCTGGAAGGACGTCAGCTTCGACTACGAGTCGACCGACACCCCCGACGTCCTCGTCACGCCCACCCTGAGCTAGGAGGAGCGCCATGCGCATCACCCAGGGAACGTTCTCCTACCTGCCCGACCTCACCGACGCCCAGATCGAGGCCCAGCTGCGCTACGCCCTGCGCCAGGGCTGGGCGATCATGGTCGAGCACACCGACGACCCGCACCCGCGCAACGCGCTGTGGGAGATGTGGGCGCCGCCGCAGTTCGACCTCATCGAGGACGACGTCGACGTCGTCATGAGCGAGATCCGCGGGGCGCGCGAGGCGTGGCCGCACGGCTACGTGAAGGTGGTCTGCTACGACCGCTCGCTCGGGCGGCAGACCACGGCGCTGGCCTTCGTCGTCGGGCGCCCGCCGGTCGAGCCGGGCTTCGCGGTCCAGCGCCAGGAGAAGGCCGACCGCCAGGTCCGCTACACGATCCACGCCTACGCGACCGACGCGCCCCTCCGGGCAGCGCTACGGGGCGCCGGGCACGGCCACGGCCAACGGCGGGCGCCGCTCGTGACCGTGGCCGTCGCCGACGCGCCCCCCGCGCGCGACATCGAGGGCGTGCTCGCGCAGCTCGATGCCGACCTCGTCGCGCTGGAGCCGGTGAAGACGCGCATCCGCGAGATCGCGGCGCTGCTGGTCATCGATCGCCTGCGCCGCGAGCAGGGCCTGGCCTGCGCGCGTCCTTCGCTGCACATGAGCTTCACCGGCAACCCCGGCACGGGGAAGACGACCGTCGCGCTGCGCATGGCCGAGGTCCTGCATCGGCTCGGCTACATCGAGAAGCCGAAGGTCGTGTCCGTCACCCGCGACGACCTCGTCGGCCAGTACGTCGGCCACACGGCCCCGAAGACCCGGGAGGTGCTCAAGCGCGCCCGCGGCGGCGTGCTCTTCATCGACGAGGCGTACTACCTCTACCGCCCCGAGAACGAGCGCGACTACGGCCAGGAGGCGATCGAGATCCTGCTGCAGGTCATGGAGGCCGAGCGCGACGACCTCGTCGTCGTCCTGGCGGGCTACCGCGATCGCATGGAGACCTTCTTTGCCTCGAACCCGGGCATGGGCTCGCGCGTCGCGCACCACATCCACTTCCCCGACTTCGACGTGCGCGAGCTGATCGCGATCGCGGACCTCATGCTCGACCAGCAGGGCTACGAGCTCACGGCCGACGCGCGTGAGGCCTTCGGCGCCTACGTCGAGCGCCGCGTCCGGCGCGCGCGCTTCGCGCACGGGCGCAGCATCCGCAACGCCATCGAGCGCGCGCGGATGCGCCAGGCCAGCCGCCTCTACGACCGTCGCGAGGCGCTGGAGCGCCGCGACCTGGTGACCATCGAGGCCGCGGACATCCTCGCCAGCTCGGTCTTCGCCGACGAGGACGGCGACCTGCAGCGCAGCGAGGAGGAGTAGATGCCGCGCCCGATCATCCTTGGGGTCGTCGGGGACTCCGCCGCCGGCAAGACGACGATCACCCGCGGGCTGGTGCGGCTGCTCGGCGACGAGCACGTGACCCACATCGCCGCCGACGACTACCACCGCTTCGACCGCCGCCAGCGCGCCGAGCGCGCGATCACCCCGCTGCACCCCGACTGCAACTACCTCGACATCATGGAGCAGGACCTCGCGCACGTCCGCGGCGGACGGGCCATCCTCAAGCCGGTCTACCAGCACAAGGACGGCACGTTCGGGCCCGCCGTGTACGTCGAGCCGCGCCAGTTCACCGTCGTCGAGGGGCTGCTGGGCTACCACACGCAGACCCTGCGCGACAGCTTCGACGTCCGCGTCTTCCTCGCCCCGCCCGAGGAGCTGCGCCGCCAGTGGAAGGTGCAGCGCGACTGCTCGCGGCGGGGCTACACGAGCGACCAGGTGCTCGAGGAGCTCGACCGTCGCGGGCCCGACTCGGAGGCCTACATCCGCCCCCAGCAGCGCTGGGCGGACATCGTCGTCTCCTTCATGCCGGGCGATCGCGGCGACCAGGAGCACCTCGACGCCCAGCTCACGCTGCGCGACGGCCTCGGCCACCCCGACCTGAGCGCGCCCATCAACGGCGACGGCAAGGGCATGCGCCTGCGCGAGGGCGAGCACGAGCGCCATCTGTGGATCCCCGGCGACATCGACGCCGGCGCGGCCGCGGAGGTCGAGGAGGCGATCTGGGATCGCATGCACTTCGCCAGCCACCTGCGCTCCGAGCGCCTGGGCGAGTTCACCATCGCCACCGAGCTGCACCGCTCGGAGTCGCTGGCGATCGTGCAGCTGCTGGTCCTCTACCACCTGGTGACGGCGCGCGCGAGCGTGGCGCTGGGCGCCGCCGGCTCGCGCGTGGACCGCGAGCCGGTGCGCGGGGCCCCGCAGCGCATCAGCGCTTGAGCAGCACCCACACGAGTGCGGCGGCGAAGGCGATCTGCCCGAAGGTCGCCGCGGTGCCGAGGTTGGCGGCGCCCAGCAGCGCCGCGATCGCGGTGACCACCGCGAAGACGGCGAGCAGGCCGAGCACGCCGCGGAGCACGCCGCGGATCACGCGCCGGCCGCCTGACCTTCGAGGGCGGCCACGAGGGCCGGCACGTCGGCGCCGGGGTCGGCGTCGGCCAGCGCCCGCTCGGCCGCGCGCCGTCCGCCCAGGGCGCGCAGGCCCCGCTCGCCGTGCTCGGCGACGAAGTCGGCCAGGGCGCTGGCGCGCCGCGCCGCCAGCCGCCGCGCCGGCAGGTCGAGGCGCGCGCGGTGGGCGTCGAGCGCGGCCACGAGCTCGTCGATGCCGCTCACCGGCGCGATCGAGCAGATCGCCACCACCTCGGTCTCGCGATCGCCGAGCGAGCGCAGGGCCGCGTGCAGGTCGCGCCGCGCGCGCTGGGCCACCGTCGCCGAGGTCGGCCTTGGTCACCACGAGCACGTCGGGGATCTCCATGATCCCGGCCTTGAGGAACTGCAGGACGTCGCCCGAGCCGGGCTGGACGATGACCGCGACGGTGTCGGCCACCTCGGCGACGTCGGTCTCGCTCTGGCCGACCCCGACGGTCTCGACGACCACGATGTCGAAGGCGGCGGCCAGGGCCTGGGCGGCGGCGCGCGTGGCGGGCGCCAGCCCGCCGAGGCGCCCGGCGGCGGCGGTCGAGCGGATGAAGACGCCGGCGTCGGCCGGATCGAAGGGGATGCGCGCGCGGTCGCCCAGCAGCGACCCGCCCGAGCGCCGCGACGAGGGGTCGACGGCGAGCACCGCGACGCTGCGCCCGTCCGCCCGCCACGCGCGCACGAGCTCGCCCAGCAGCGTCGACTTGCCCGCGCCCGGCGGCCCGGTGATCCCGACCACGTGGGCGCGCGCCTCGCCGCCCAGGGCGGCGGGGGAGACCTCGCGCAGCAGCGCCGTCACCTGCTCGTGGGCATCGCGGGTCTCGACGAGGTTGAGCACCGCGGGCGCCGCGGCCAGGTCGCCCTCGCGCAGCCGCGCGCCGAGCTGCGCCCGGCGCTCATCGCGAGGACTCGCTCGAGAGGAGACGCTCACGACGGCCGAGCAACGGCGCGCTGCTGCGCCGAGACGCGGCGACGCCGTGGCGCTCTGCCACCAGCGCCACGATGTCGCGCATGATCTGCGTCAGGTCGAAGTCCTTGGGCGTGTAGACCGCCGCGACCCCGGCCGCCTTCAGCGGCTCGACGTCGGCCTCGGGGATGATCCCGCCCACCACCACCGGCGCGTCGACGCCGCGGTCGCGCAGGGTCTGCACGACGGTCGGGATCAGCTCGCGGTGCGAGCCCGACAGGATCGACAGGCCGACGACGTGGACGCCCTCCTGCAGCGCGCTGGCCGCGATCTGCGACGGCGTGAGGCGGATGCCCTCGTAGACGACGTCCATGCCGATGTCGCGGGCGCGCACGGCGATCTGCTCGGCGCCGTTGGAGTGCCCGTCGAGGCCCGGCTTGCCGACGAGGATCTTCAGCCGCCGCCCGAGCGACTCGCTGACGCGGTCGACCTCCTCGCGCAGCTCCTCGAGCGCCGCCGAGTCGGCCGGCCCGGCGGCCGCCTCGCCCACGCCGGTGGGCGCGCGGAACTCGCCGAACGCGTCGCGCAGCGCCCCGGACCACTCGCCGGTGGTGGCGCCGGCGCGCGCGGCCGCGAGCGTCGCCTCCATGATGTTGTCCTCGCCGGCCGCCACCTCGCGCAGCGTCGCGAGCGCGGCGTCGACCGCGGCCTGGTCGCGCTCGGCGCGCCAGCGCTCGACCGCCTCGCGCTGCTGCGCCTCGACCGCCTGATCGACGGTGAGGATGCCGCCGTCGCCGCCCTCGAGCAGCGGCGAGGGCTCGGCCTCGGTGTAGCGGTTGACGCCGACGATGACCTGCTCGCCGGCCTCGATGCGGCGGATCCGCTCGCGGTGCGAGTCGACGAGCGCGGACTTCATGTAGTCCACCGCGCCGACCGCGCCCCCGTGCTCGTCGACGATCGCCATCTCGGCCCGCGCGCCCTCGAGCAGCTCGGCCACGAGCCCGTCCATCACCTTGGAGCCCTCGAAGAGGTCGGGGTACTCGAGCAGGTCGGTCTCGTAGGCCAGCACCTGCTGGATGCGCAGCGACCACTGCTGGTCCCACGGGCGCGGCAGTCCGAGCGCCTCGTTCCACGCCGGCAGCTGGATCGCCCGTGCCCGCGCGTCGCGGCCGAGGGTGACCGCGAGCGCCTCGAGCACGATGCGCTGGACGTTGTTCTCGGGCTGGGACTCGGTCAGGCCGAGCGAGTTGACCTGCACGCCGTAGCGGAAGCGCAGGTGCTTGGGGTCCTGCACGCCGTAGCGCTCGCGGCCGAGCTCCTCCCACAGCACGCCCATCGCCCGCAGCTTGGCGTGCTCCTCGACGAAGCGCACGCCGGCGTTGACGAAGAAGGAGATGCGCCCGAAGACCGTCGGCATGATCGCCTCGTCGACCCGTTCGCGCACGGCGTCGAGGACGGCGATGGCGTTGGCCATCGCGTAGGCGATCTCCTGCACGGGCGTGGCCCCCGCCTCCTGCAGGTGGTAGGAGCAGATGTTGATCGGGTTCCAGCGCGGGACGCGCTCGACGGTGTAGGCCACCATGTCGGCGATCAGGCGCATCGAGGGGCCGGGCGGGAAGGCGTAGGTCCCGCGGGCCAGGAACTCCTTGATGATGTCGTTCTGGGTCGTGCCCTGGAGCGTCGCGGGATCCAGGCCGTTCTCCTCGGCGACGACGATGTAGAGCGCCAGCAGCCAGGCCGCCGTCGCGTTGATCGTCATCGACGTGTTCATCTCGTCGAGCGGGATCCCGTCGAGCAGCGCGTGCATGTCGCCCTTGTGGGCGATCGGCACGCCGACCTTGCCGACCTCGCCGCGGGCGAGCTCGTGGTCGGGGTCGTAGCCGGTCTGGGTGGGCAGGTCGAAGGCGATCGACAGCCCGGTCTGGCCCTTGCCGAGGTTCGAGCGGTAGAGCTCGTTGCTCTTCTTGGCGGTCGAATGGCCCGAGTACGTCCGCATCATCCAGGGGCGGTCGCGCTCGGGCAGGCGGTGCTCCATGGCGCGATTGTATGGTCCGCCGTCGTGTCATCACCCCGTGAGATCGACGTCCACCACCTCGGCAACCCGCTCGTCATCTGCTGCTTCCAGCACGACGGGGTCATCGTCGACCCCGGCCCGGAGTCCTCGCACCACACGCTGCTCGAGGCCCTCGACGCGCCTCCGCAGCGGATCCTGCTGACCCACATCCACTTCGACCACGCGGGCGCCACGGGGGCGCTCGTGCGCCGCTGGCCCGACGTCGAGGTGTGGGTCCACGAGCGCGGCGCGCCGCACCTGATCGACCCCAGCCGGCTCACCGCCAGCGCCGCGCGCCTGTACGGCGACGACATGAAGCGCCTGTGGGGGGAGGTCGTCCCGGTCCCCGAGGCCAACCTGCGCGTCCTGAGCGGCGGCGAGAGCATCGGCCCGTGGCGCGTCGAGTACACCCCCGGCCACGCCTCCCACCACGTGTCCTACCTGCACGAGCCCACCGGCACGGCCTTCGTCGGCGACGTGGGCGGCGTGCGCGTCGAGGGCGGCCCGATCATCCCGCCGACGCCGCCGCCCGACATCGACATCGAGCTCTGGCACCAGTCGCTGGAGACGGTCGCGGCCTGGGAGCCCGCGCGCCTGGCGGTCACGCACTTCGGCACCTACGACGACGTCGGCGACCACATCGCGACGATGCATGCGGCGCTCGACCGCTGGGCGGCGCTGGCGCTCGAGACCGACCAGGAGTCCTACGCGGCGGCGATGGTGGCCGAGATGGAGCGGGCGCCCGACGCGACCGCGACGCGGGCCTTCCTGCAGGCGATGCCGCCCGACACGTTATGGCCCGGACTCGACCGCTACTGGTCGAAGAAGAATCGGTAGATTTAGGGCCCGTGGGACAGACGATCGAGCTTCCACGCACCCAGGATCCGGGCACCGGCCTGGGCGGCGCATGGCGCGTCATCGTGCGCAACGACGACCACAACACGTTCGATCACGTGGCGCACACGCTCGCGCGCTACGTCCCGGGCGTCACCGTCGACGGGGGCTACGCGATCGCCGACCAGATCCACAACCGCGGCCAGGCGATCGTGTGGAGCGGCCACCAGGAGCCCGCCGAGCTGTACTGGGAGCAGCTCAACGACGCCGGCCTGACGATGGCCCCGCTCGAGCGGGGTTAGCGCCCGCTGCCTCCTGCGCTGGTTGTCGGTCCGCTGCTGCGCCACGTCGGCGCCGGCCACGCGACCGTGTGGGTCGAGGCCGACGGGCCCTGCGAGGTCGAGGTCCTGGGCGCCACCGAGCGCACCTTCGAGGTCGAGGGCCATCACTTCGCGCTCGTGCACGTCACCGGGCTGCCGGCCGAGGGCGACGTCCCGTACGAGGTCGCCTTCGACGGCGAGCGCGTGTGGCCGCCGCCTGACTGGGAGTGGCCGTCGAGCTGCGTGCGCACGGTCGCCGACGACCACGGCCTGCGGATCTCGTTCGGGTCGTGCCGCTGCGCCTATCCCAACGAGCCGCCGTGGACCCTGACCAAGGACGAGGACCCCGAGGGGCGCGGGCACGACGCCCTGCGCGCCCTCGCCCTGCGGATGCGCGACCAGGAGCCCGACGAGTGGCCGCACCTGCTGCTCATGCTCGGCGACCAGGTCTACGCCGACGAGGTCGCGCCGGCCACCGAGGAGTTCATCCGCGCCCGGCGCGACGTCGACGTCCCGCCCGGGCTGCAGATCTCCGACTTCCAGGAGTACTGCCGCCTGTACCGCGACGCCTGGTGCGAGCCGGCGGTGCGCTGGCTGCTGTCGACGGTGCCCACGGCGATGATCTTCGACGACCACGACGTCATCGACGACTGGAACACCTCGCGCGACTGGGTGGCGCAGATGCGCGCCACCGGCTGGTGGGACGAGCGCATCGTCGGGGCCTTCATGTCCTACTGGTGCTACCAGCACCTGGGCAACCTGTCGCCCGAGGATCGCGAGGAGGACGCCTGCTACCGCGCGGTCCGCGCCGCCGACGGCGACGCCGGCGCCCATCGTGCGCGACTTCGCCTTCCGCGCCGACCGCGAGGTGGCCGGCGCGCGCTGGAGCTACCGCCGCGACATCGGTCGCACGCGCATCGTGATGATGGACTCGCGCGCGGGGCGCGTGCTCGAGCCCGGCGGGCGCGCGATGGTCGACGCCGAGGAGTGGGCCTGCATCGAGGAGTGGACGCGCGGCGACTTCGACCACCTGCTGCTGGGGACCTCGCTGCCCGTCTTCCTCGGGCGCGGCATGCACTACCTGGAGGCCTGGAACGAGGCGGTCGCCGACGGCGCGTGGGGCGCGCTGGCCTCGGCCGCGGCCGAGCGGCTGCGCCAGGGCCTCGACCTCGAGCACTGGGCCGCGTTCGGCGACTCGCTGCGCGCGCTCGAGCGGCTGCTGGGGGAGATCGCCGCGGGAGAGCGCGGCAGCGGCGCCCGGGAGCGTCGTGCTGCTCTCCGGCGACGTGCACCACGCCTACGTCGCCCAGGCGCGGCCCACCGACGGGCAGCCCGCGTGGCAGGCGCCCGTCTACCAGGCCGTCTGCTCGCCGCTGCGCAATCCCCTGGACTCCAACGAGAAGCGCGCCATCAAGCTCGCGATGACGGGCGGCGCGGAGCTCGTCGGGCGCGGACTGGCGCGCGCCGCGGGCGTGCAGGACGAATCGCTGACCTGGGAGATCGTCGAGGGCCCGTGGTTCGACAACCAGCTGGCCACCCTGCACCTCGACGGGAGGCGCTGCACGCTTCCAGCTCGAGAAGGCGCTGGGCGGGGGTGAGGAGCTCCCCACGCTCCAACAAGTGGCCCTTCGCCGCTCTCGCCTGACCCCCACGACGGGTATGCTCGCTGGCCGGCGATCGCATGGACCAAGGGGAGGCCATCACAACCGCCGCACGCGCCCTGCGAGAACAGGAGCTTCTGCGGCGCATTCACGAGCAGGGCGACGCGCGCGCGCGCGACCAACTGGCAGAGGAGATGCTGCCCCTGGCGCGGGCGCTCGCGGGGCGCTACGCCAACCGCGGCGAGCCCCTCGACGACCTCGTGCAGGTCGCCTGCATCGGGATCATGAAGGCGATCGACGGCTTCGACCTCACCCGCGAGGTGCGCTTCTCCTCCTACGCGACGCCGACGGTGCTCGGCGAGATCAAGCGCCACTTCCGCGACAAGACGTGGGCCATGCGCGTCCCGCGCGGCCTGCAGGAGCTGCAGCTGCGCGTGGCCAAGGCACGCGACAAGCTCACCCACGAGCTCGGGCGCTCGCCGACCGTCCAGGAGCTCGCCGACTCCGTCCAGGCTCCCTTCGAGGAGGTCCTGGCCACCATCCAGAGCGTCAGCGCGCGGCGCACGCGCTCGCTCGACGAGCCGACGGGCGAGGACGTCACGCTGGCCGACTCGCTGGGCACCGTCGACCCCGAGATCGAGCGCGCCGAGATGCGCGCGCTGCTCGACGGCGCCTTCGACGTGCTCTCCGAGCGCGACCAGGAGGTCCTGCGCCTGCGCTTCGAGCACGACCTGACCCAGACCGAGATCGCTCAGCGCATCGGCGTCAGCCAGATGCAGGTCTCGCGCCTCATCCGCCAGTCGCTCGCGCGCATGCGGATGGACATCGAGCGCTCGCCCGAGCGCAAGTCGCGCATCGCCTAGGGGCGACCAGCGTCAGCCGGCGAGGTCGCCGGTGGGCGCGGCGTCCGCGAGGCCGCGCGACGAGTGCACGGCCTCCTCGGGCTCGAGCGTGCCGGCGACGACGAGATCGGTCCAGCCGTAGAGGACGGGCACCTGGTACCAGCTCGACGCCAGGACCCGGAAGTCGACGAACTCGGGGCCGTGCCAGTAGCGCTCGAACTCGAGCTTCGTGTCGAACTCCGCGGTCTGCAGGAACTTGTAGAGGTCGTCGCGGAAGCGGTGGACCTGGTAGGCGTGCGCCCCGTAGCGCAGGGCGATCGGCGCGATGCCGGCCAGGCCGGCCTCCATCTTGTCGGCGCGGAAGCCGGTCGCGTACCAGTTGATGTGCACGATGCCCATCAGGCACCCACCTCCGCGCGGATGGCGCCGGGGCCCTCGGCCGTGCGGCCCTGGCCCTCTTCGGTGGCGCCGACGAGGATGGCGATCTTTCCGAGGTGCTTGTTCTCGTGCATGAGCTGGTGGGCCTCCGCGACCTGGTCGAAGCCCATCGTACGCCACAGCACGGGCCGGACCTTGCTCTCCTCGATCAGGCGGTTGGCGAGGTTGCACTGCCAGGCGTTGGCGAAGTGCGAGCCGATGATCTGCTTCTGGCGCATCCACAGGTAGCGCACGTCGAAGTCGAGGTCGTAGCCCGACGTCGCGCCGCAGATGACGACCTTGCCGAACGGCTTGACGACGAACACCGAGGTGGGGAAGGTCGCCTTGCCGACGTGCTCGAAGACGATGTCGGGCGCGTCGCCCAGGACGTCCTTGACGCGCTTGAGGAACTCCCGCGAGACCGCGAAGCGCGCCTTCTCCTCGTCGGGCGTCTCGCCCCCGCGGCGCATCATGCCCGCGAACTCGTTGCGGTCGATGAACGCCCTTGGCGCCCAGCTGCTCGATGAGCGCGCCCTTCTGCGCCGAGGAGACGACGCCCACGCACTCCGCGCCGGCCGCCTGGCACAGCTGGGTGGCGAAGACCCCCAGGCCGCCGGCGGCGCCCCAGATGAGCACCCGATGGCCGGCCTGCAGCGCGGCGCGATCCATGAGCATGCGGTAGGCGGTGAAGTAGGTCAGCCCGTAGGACGCCGCCTCCTCCCAGGCGAGGTGCGCGGGCTTGGGCAGCAGCTGCTGGGCCTGGACCTTGGTGAACTGCGCGAACGAGCCCCAGCTGGTCTCGTAGCCCCAGATCTGCTGCGAAGGCGCGGCCAGGGGATCGAGGCCGTGGACCTCGGGGTCCTCGTAGGAGGCCTGGTTGCAGTGCAGGACGACCTCGTCGCCGGGCTTCCAGCGCGTCACGCCGGGACCGACCTTCCACACGACCCCCGAGGCGTCCGAGCCGCCGATGTGGTGGTCGCACTCGGGGTGGTAGCGGAAGACGGAGACGGGCTTGCCCAGCGCCGCCCACACGTTGTTGAAGTTCACGCCGGCGGCCATGACGCGGACGATGACCTCGAAGGCGCCCGGCTCGGGCACCTCGATCTCCTCGACCTGGAAGGCGTCGATCGGCTCGCCCTCGCGCTCCTGGCGGATGACCCATGCCGCCATCGTGGGCGGCAGGTCGCCCGGCTGGGCCTCGACGTGAGCCACCTGCGTCAGATCGACCGCCATGTTCAGTTTCGCTCCCAGTCCAGCTCGCTTGCTGTACGTCCGCGTTCAGCGGGGGCCGGGAACCCTACCGCCCGCGGAGGTAGCCGGCGCGCAGCAGCAGCACGGCGGCGACGATCAGCGGGACGATCATCCCACCCACGCCGAGCACCAGGAAGGACTCGGCGGAGTCGATGTGGCTGACCAGCCAGCCGAAGTTCATCCCGAAGAAGCCCGTGGCGAAGGTCAGCGGCAGGAAGATCGTGGCCACGATGGTCAGGCGGCCGGCCATCTGGTTGATGAGCACGTTGACCGCCTCGGACAGCAGCTCGCGCAGGTAGTCGATCTGGTTGGCGGTCACCACGAGGTCGTCGTGGACGTCGCGGAAGGGGTGGCGCGCGACGTCGCGCTCGAGGCCGGGGAGGGTCTCGAGCAGCTCGCCGCCGCGGGCCAGCATCTCGCGCTGCGGGGACCACGATCTGCTGCAGGCGGAACAGGTCCGAGCGCAGCTCGCTCATCCGACGGCGGTCGGCCGGCTTGGGCCGCTCGAAGGCGATCTCCTCGAGGCGCTCGACCTCCGCCGCGTAGCGGTCGGCGAGCGCTCGCAGGGAGTCCGCCAGCGCGTCGAGCACGCGGTAGACGAGATCCTGCTCGGTGCGCACCTTCGCCGTGGCCGCGCGCTCCCGTGCCTCCCAGAGATGTGCGCACGGGCTGCGCCTGACGGTCACGACCTCCTCGCCTGAGACGTGGACGTGGACCTCGACGAGGCTCGTGTCGTGCGCCCCGTAGAAGACGATGAGCACGCGCGCGCCGTAGTCGTCGAGCTTCGGGCGCTGGCCGAACTCCTTGGTGTCCTCGATGGCGAGGTCGGGGATCTCCAGCAGCGCGCCGAGCGCGTCGAGATCGGCGTCGCTGGGCGAGTCGAGGTCCAGCCAGAAGAACTCCTCGCGCTCGTGGAGCGCGCGGATCGCGTCGAGGTCGACGTGGTCGAGAACCTGCATCCGGCGCCGCCGAAGCTAGCGGCGGCGCCGGACAGCGGGTGCCTCTAGACGGCCTCGGCCAGCGCCGCCTCGGCCTCGGCGCGGTGGACGGCGTCCGTCGCGCCGACCTCGGCCGGAGCCTCGGCGCGATCGGCGATCAGCAGCCACGCCAGCAGCGCGCCGAGGACCGCGACCGCGGCACCGATGCGCAGGCCGTCGTTGAGGGCGTAGACGAAGGCCTGGTTGACGGCGTCGCCCACCTGGCCGCCGACCCGCGCGCCGCCGGCGCCGAGCGAGTCGGCGAGGTCCTGGCGCTGGGCCGCGGGCATCGCGGGCAGCAGGTCGTCGATCTTCGACTTGCCCAGACCGGTGATGAGTGCGCCCATGGCGGCGACGCCGAAGGTGCCGCCGACCATGCGGCTCATGGTCAGGATGCCGCTCGCCACGCCGGCCTTGGACGGCTCGACGGCGTTCATCCCGGCGGTGCTCATCGGCGACATCACGAGGCCCATGCCGAGGCCCATCAGCATGAAGGCGCCGATCAGGAAGCCGTAGCTCGTGTCGACCTGGAGATGGCCCTGCCAGAAGAGCGAGGCGGCCACGATGAGCAGCCCGGCCGTCATCAGCGGGCGCGGACCGATGCGGTCCGAGAGCCGCCCGGCGATCGGTGCCACCAGGATGATGACCACGGTCGAGGGCAGGAAGCGCACGCCCGCCTGAAGCGGCGAGTAGTCCTTGATGTTCTGCATGTAGAGGGCCAGGAAGAAGAACATCGCCAGCATCGCGAAGCTCACGATGAAGGCCACGAGGTTGGCCCCCAGGAACGAGCGCGAGCGGAAGAACGCGGAAGTCGACCATCGGCTCGACCACGCGCCGCTCCACGATCGCGAAGGCGATCAGGCCGACGGCCGAGACGGCGAGGAGCCCCACGATCGCCGCCGAGCCCCAGCCCCACGAGTTGCCCTCGACGAGCGCGAGGACGAGGGCGGCGAGGCCGATGGTGATGGCGGTGACGCCCGGGAAGTCGACGTGATGCGTCGAGTTCTCGTCGCGCGACTCGCGCGTGGCGGCGAGGGTGACGACGACGGCCAGCGCGGCCACGGGCACGTTGAGGAAGAAGATCGACTGCCAGGAGACGTTCTCGACCAGGAAGCCGCCGACCACGGGGCCGATGGCCAGGGCCAGGGCGCTGACGCCGGCCCAGGTGCCGATCGCCTTGCCGCGCTCGTGCGCCGGGAAGGCGTTGGTGATGATCGAGAGGGTGGCCGGCATCATGAAGGCGGCGCCGATGCCCTGGGCCGCGCGCCCGGCGACCAGCCACGCCTCGCTCTGCGAGAGCCCGATGAAGGCGCTCGACAGGCCGAAGACGACGACGCCGAAGAGGAACATGCGCCGGCGGCCGAAGATGTCGCCCAGGCGCCCGCCGGTGACGAGCAGGACGGCGAAGCTCAGCGTGTAGGCGTTGACGGTCCATTCCAGGCCGCTGATCGACGAGTGCAGGTCCTTCTGGATCGCCGGCAGGGCGACGTTCACGACCGTGTTGTCGAGCATGATCATGAACAGCGCGAAGCACATCGCGCCGAGGGTCCACCAGCGGCGGTTGTCGTCGGTGATGGCGTTGCGAATGCGTGTCATGAGTGGTGGGGGAGGTCGGCGAGAGCGGCCGCGAGGCGCGAGCGCTGCTCTGGGGTGAGGGAGGCGGTGTACTGCTCGATGCCGGCAAGGCGGGCGTTGTCGATGCGCTCGACGACCGCGCGGCCGGACTCCGTGATCCCGACGCGCTTCATGCGCCGGTCGTGCTCGTCCTCGCGGCGCTCCAGCCAGCCGCGGCGCAGCAGCGCATCGACGGTGCGGCTGGCCCCGGGGAGCGACATCGCGAGGCGATCGCCGAGCTCCTTGACCGAGACCTCGCTGCCGCAGTCGGCGAGCGCGTGCAGCGCCTTCATCTGCGTGATGGTGAGATCGAGCTCCTCCACGATCGCGTAGATGGCGCCGGCGTTGCCGCGCATGAGGTGGTGCCACATGAGGACGAGCTCGGCGGCGAGCTCCTTGGGGGATACCTGCGTGGGCGTACTACTTGCTTGCACGTACGCAAGTATTGCACACACGCAGTGGTTGTCAGGTTCGGCTATCCGAACCGAGGGGCTCGAGCACCGGACGGCGGATGTGCTCGTAGACCACCGAGGTGCGCACGTCGGCCACCTCGCGGCGCTCGGTGAGGCGGTCGATGACGAAGGCGTACAGCGCGTCGGTGTCGGGGACCGCGACATGCAGCAGGAAGTCGTCGCCGCCCGAGACGACGAAGACCCCGACGGTCTCCGGCAGGGCGCCGGCCCAGTCGCGGAAGGCCTCGATGTGCTCGCGCGACGGCGGGCGGATGCGCACCGCGATGAGCGCCTGCACGCGGCGCCCGAGCGCCTCGAGCGCGATGTCGGCGTGGTAGCCGCGGATGACGCCGGTGGCGCGCAGCGCCCGCACGCGCTCGGAGGACGTCGACGGCGCGGCATGGACCGCCGCCGCCAGGTCGCGATTGGTCTGCCGTGCATCGTCCTGCAGCTCGCGCACCAGGGCGTGGTCGAGCGCATCAAGTTCGGTCATGGCGCCATTCTGGCGCACGTCGTACGGATTCATGCGTCGATCCCGGCGGCTCGACTAGCCTGCCGCTCGATGACCGGACAGAGCGCGGAACGCTGCGTGATCGTCGTCGACGCCGGCCTGGCGCCCGGGCTGGCGGCCAACGCGGCCGCGGTGCTCGCGGTCACGCTCGGCGCCACCGTCGACGGGCTCGCCGGCCCCGACCTCGTCGACGCCGACGGCGGGGTGCATCCCGGGCTGTTCGAGAAGGGCCTCCCGGTGCTGGGCGCCGCGCGCGAGGCCCTGCCCGAGCTGCGGGCGAGGGCGCTCGCGGCGGGCGTGGGCGTCATCGACATCCCGGCCGTCGGCCAGCAGACCAACGACTACGACGAGGTCAGGGCGCACGTGGCGCTCACCGCCACGGCCGATCTCGAGTACCTCGGCGTCGCGCTGCACGGCCCCCGCCGCGCCGTCGGCCGCGTGAGCGGCAACCTGCGGCTGCTGCGATAGGGCGCCGCGCTCAGCGCCCGCGCCGCTAGCCGTTCGTGGCGATGGGGCCGACGGTCACCGTCCGCGTCGCGCGGCGCGTGAACGTCTTCAGGCTGGCGTCCCAGGCGTAGTCGCGCTCGGTCGCGTGGCGCGGGCAGCAGACGTCGTCGCCGCGCTCGTAGATCGGGTCGATCACCGTCACCGTGGGGCCGCTCGTGCGCACGTGGCCCTGGTAGAGCGACTGGTTGCGGAAGACGACGCGCAGCGCGCCGCTGTCCGAGCCCTCGGCCGTGAGGACGTAGGCGGCCACGGCGCCCGCCGCGCCGCCGTTCTCGACCGTCACCACGGCGTCGGACTTGCCGTCGCCCGTGAGGTCGGTGAAGACCGGCGTGGGCGAGACGAAGCCGGCGTTCGTGCGCAGCAGGCGCTTGACGCCGCTGGTCGTGTCGGCGTCCTTGAGCAGCACGTCGCGGAAGAGCTCCTGCGGAGACTGCTGCTGCGTCCCCTGCGCCATCGCGCGGGCCCCGAAGAGGAGGCCGACGCACAGCAGCGCGGCGAGTGCCCGGAACGGCATGTGCCGATGGTGTCAGAAGCGCCGGCCGGCGGTCTACGGTTGCAACAGGTCGTTCTGCGCGCTCGTGCGCTCGGGCCCGACCTTCAGGCGCGCGGCGCGGATGGCGTCGCCGGCGACGTGCACGGAGTAGCTGCCGGGCTTGACGTCGACCTTGAGCGTCGCCGTGTCCTGCGGGCTGATGGGCGCCGTGACCTGCCTGATGCCCGGGCCCGATCCGGTCGGGCCGGCGCTCTCGAGCGTCACGCGCTGCGCCGTGCCGGTCTGGTTGGTCACGATCAGCGAGATCGGGCCGGCGCCGAGGCTGCGCGGCGAGACCGAGACGCGCTGGTCGGAGATGTAGCCCGTGATGACGATCGGGCCCGGCGGGCGTGGGTCGTTCTTGTAGTCCGCCGAGCTGCTCCCGCAGGCCCCCACCGCGAGCACCACCGCGACTGCGAGCGACGCGTGCGCCGCCGTGCGCCTCATCTGCATCCGTCTCCAGTCGACCCGGCCGCTCGTGCGGCCTGCCGCGAACCCTAATCGAGATCGGGCTTTCGTGGCGTCGACTGGACGGCGCCGTTCGCTGGAGATCGGCCGCTCAGTTGGCCGTGGCGGCGGCGCTCAGCTCGCGCAGCGTTTCCTGAAGGCGGGCCCACGAGATGCGCTCGGCCTCCTCGTAGTCGGCGCCCGCGAGATCGCGCAGGCTCTCGCGATAGGCCTCCCAGGCCTCACGCTCGGCGATGGTGCGGTCGGTCCCCTGCCGGGTGGCCGAAGTCGTCATGCGCTGCCTCCTTCCAGACCGGGTGCGCTTCGAGGGTACCCACGGCCTCCGGCGGCATCCCACGCACGTTCGCTGTCGTTCCGTCGGGCGCGAGGCGTATAGAGCACGGTCCGGATGGATCTCGATCAGCCCGTCGCCACCACGGAGTTCCTCGTCGTCGACACCGAGACGAACGGGCTGGCGGGCGACGCCTGCGAGCTGACCGAGGTCGGCGCCGTGCTCGTCGGCGGGGGCGAGCTGCACGAGCGCTGGGAGACGCTGCTGACCGTGCGCGCGCCGCTCTCGCGCGGGATCCAGCGCTTCACCGGCATCACCCAGGCGATGGTCGACGAGGCGCCGCCGGCCGAGGCGCAGCTGCCCGAGCTGGCCGCGCAGCTGCGCGGGCGCGTGCTGGTGGCCCACAGCGCGTCGTTCGACCGCCGCGTGCTGCGCCAGGCCTTCGAGCGCGCTGGGCTGCGCTGGCCCAACCCGCCGCAGCTGTGCACGGTCGCGCTGGCGCGCCGCCTTCACCCGCTCGGGCGCCAGCGCCGCCTGCGGGCGCTGGCCGAGTCGCTGGGGATCGACGTCGAGGTCTCCCACCGGGCCCTGGCCGACGCGGAGACGTGCGCGCGCGTCTTCTGCGCGCTCTTCCCGCGGCTGTGCGCGCACGCGATGACGGTCCGCGACGCGCTCGATCTCGTACGCCCCGCGCGCCCGAAGCGCCCGCGGGCCAGGGCCACCGACGGTCCGGCGCGGATGAGCGGCGCGCACCGGCGCGTGCCCGACCTCGGCCACCTGACCGACGACCCCGGCGTGTACGTGGTGCGCAACGCCTCGGGCCAGGTCATCTACGTCGGCAAGTCGGTCAGCGTGCGCACGCGGGCGCGCGCCCACTTCCAGGCCTCCGCGCGCGAGGGGGCGTGGGTCGAGCAGGCCGAGACGGTCGAGCACGAGCGCACGAACTCCGAGCTCGGCGCGCTGCTGCTCGAGAGCCGCCTCATCAAGCGCCTGCGCCCGCCGGGCAACGCGCGCCTGAAGCACGTCGATCGCTACGTCTACCTGCGCTGCCGCCTGGACATCGCCTTCCCCATCCTCGAGGTGGCGCCCGCGCCGGCGGCGGGGCGCGGCGTCAGCGTCGGGCCGCTGCGCGGCCGGGCGGCGGCCGTCGAGCTGCTCGAGCAGCTCAACTCGCTGTTCGGCCTGCGCCATTGCGCGCGCAAGCTCCCGCGCCGCTACTGGCCGAGCGCCTACGGGCAGATGGGGCGCTGCCTCTCGCCCTGCCTGGGCGACCTCGATCCCAACCTCTATCGCCGGCGCCTCGACGAGGCCCTCGCGCTCTTCACCGGCGAGGGCGACGGCGGCGCCGCGCTGCTGGCCCACCTCGACGAGCAGATGCGCGGGGCCGCCGCCGAGCAGAACTTCGAGCGCGCCGCCTGGCTGCGCCGCCGGCGCGAGCGCCTGGCGTGGCTGCTCGAGCGCCTGGGCGGCGTGCTGGCCGCCACCCACGCGCGCCCCCGGCTCGTGCTGGCCGAGCACCCGGGCGGCGGGCGCTGCGACGCGTTCTGGCTCGTCGGCGGGCGCGTGGTCGACTGGGGGCCGCCGGGCGACCTCGACGAGGTCATGGAGCGCACGGTGCGCGCGCTGCGCGGCGGCGACGGCACCGGCGCGACCGCGTGCCTGGCGCCCGACGAGGTGGACGAGGCGCGGATCGTCGCGACATGGCTCGACGCCCACGACGCGCCCGCGTTGGACCTCCACGGCGGTGCCGACCGCGCCGCCGTGGCGCGCCTGCTCGCGTCAGCGCACGACGACGGTCATGCCCATGCCGGGCGAGTGCAGGGTGCAGACGATCCGGTAGGTGCCGACGCGCGTCAGCCGCCGCGCGAACACGCCGCGTGAGCGCGTGGGGGAGCGGAAGCGCGCGGGCCCCGAGCGCACGGTCACGTTGTGCGAGGACTGGCTGCGCCAGCGCCAGGTGACGACGGTCCCGGGCCGGACCGTCAGCCTCGGGCCCTCGTGGCCGCGCACGAAGGCGTTGTCGAGGATGCTGATCCGCGGCGCGGCCAGGGTGCCGACGCCCACGGGGCCGAGCGCGTTCGGGGCCGTCGACGTCGGCAGCGGCGGCTTGGCGGGCGCCGGCTTCGTGGGCGCGCTGACCAGCGTCGTCGTGCCCGCGCGCAGGTCGCGCGCGAAGACGCCGCGGTTGCGGTCGGTCTTGCCCGGCGCGAGGTCGGGCGCGTCGGAGGTGAAGGCCAGCACGCTGCCGTCGGCGGAGAGCGACGGATCGGTGACCGAGCCCTTCGCGCTGGCGACCTGCTGCGACGGCGCCGCTGTCGAGCGCGGCGGACCTCGACGTGGCTGCGCGCGCCGCGCACGACGGTGTAGGCGAGCACGCGCCCGTCGGCGGAGAGCTGCGGGTCGACGACGGCGCCGGCGTCCGGCGCGGTGAGCGCCTTCGCCGCGGCGTCGGAGCGGTCGCGCAGGTAGAGCTGGGGCACCGCCTCGCCGGCCGTGAAGGCCACCAGGCGGCCGTCGGCCGACACGGTCGGGTCCGAGGCGAACCCCGCCACCCCGGCGCTCACGGTCGTCGAGGTGTGGGCGACGAGGTCGCGCAGCACGACGCGCGAGGCGGTCGCGCCCGGCCCGCCGGTGGCGCGGCTCGTCACGGCCGTGAAGGCGACGAAGCGCCCGTCGGCCGAGAGCCGCGGCTCGTAGATCGAGGTGACGGTCCCGCGCGCCGCGCGCGGAAGCCCGGCGCTGGCCAGGGTGCGCGAGCCGCTGTGCAGGTCGCAGACGAAGACCTGCGCCGTGCCCGCGCCGCGCACGGCCTGGAAGGCGAGGTGGCGCCCGTCGGCGGCCAGCTGCGGGTTGTAGGCCGACTGCGAGAGGTCCTCGCCGCGCGGCGGGTGGTCGATGCGCGTCGTGCGCCCGCGCGCCGTGTCGGCGAGGTGCACGCCGATGCGCCCGTAGCGCTTGGCGAAGTTCACGTTGCCCGGGGACGACTCGTAGGCCACGAGGCGCCCGTCGCCCGAGACGGTCGCGTTGTAGGCCGAGCGCGGATCGAGCGGCTCGTCGGCGCGCGGCGCCGCCGGGCGGCTGACCAGCGTGTCGCGGCCGCTGCGCAGGTCGCGCGAGACGACCGCGATCTCGCCCAGGCGCAGCGCCACCGGCAGCTTCTGGCGGTACTGCTCGTAGACGACGTGCGTCCCGTCGGCCGAGACCGACGGGTTGGTGGCGTAGTCGTGCGGGAGCGCGACGAGCAGCCCGCGGTGCGTCTTGGGCGGTCCGTTGTAGCGCGCCTGGCCCAGCCAGCGCGGAAGCTGCGTGACCTGGCGGCGCAGCAGGATGCGCGCCTGGCGCTTGGTGATCGCGTGGCCGGCGACGCCGGCGCGGGCGCGCTCGCGCAGCGCCGCGACGCTCAGCGCCTCCACCCGCGCCGGCGAGCGCCCGTGCAGGCGCGCGATGGTCAGCGGGCTGAGCTCCAGCGTGCGGCGCACGTCGCGGAAGGCGGCGTCGCTGAGGCCGAAGATCTGCGGTGCGCGCGAGGGGATCGCGAACTGGTGCAGCGAGTGGAAGAACAGGTGCTGGGACAGGTGGCCCTGGGTGATCGTGCGCACCGCGCGGCCGCGCAGCACCGCGAGGCGCGCCGCGCTGACGTGCGCGCGCCACGGGGCGACGAGCGCGTCCGCCAGCCGGCCGGGGTCGCGCCAGCCGTGGCGGGCGGCGAGCTGGGCGATGTTGCGATGGTCGTCGCGCAGCTGCTGCCAGAGCTGCTCGCGCGTGATGTGCAGCAGCGCGTACAGCCTCCCCTCGTCGTAGGGGATCCAGTGGTTGTAGACCCACGCCTCGGGCGGCAGCCAGTGCGGCGGGGCGTCGGGCGGCGCCAGCGAGTCGTTGGACTTCGCCGCGGCCGCCGCGGGGACCAGCGCGAGCACGGCGAGGATGAGCGGCGCGACCCGGCGCACGCCCGCTTCTACATCGCGTCGGGGCGCGGGGTCAAGGCGCGGGCTCCGGCACGCCGTCTGCCGCGCCTGCCCTGCCGTGCGTCGCCTGCCTGCCGCGCGGCGCTTGCGGCGGTGCGCTGCGCTTACTGCCGCATCGAGGGAAGGGAGTGAGCGGTGGTCGGGGCGCGAGCGGCTCCGCGGTCGGTGCAGGTGCACGCTTGTCGGGTTTGTCGTGCCGTACCGGACAAACCCGACAAGCGTCGCGCGGTCGAGCGCCAACGCGCCAGCGCCAGCGACGAAAGGGGAGTTAGACGGCCATAGCCGCCACAAACTCCCCGCTCGTTCCCGCGACGAGCGCCAACGCGCCAGGGACGGCCGCCAGCGGCGGGACTCCCTCCCTCGGTGATGCTGTAAGCGCAAGCAGCGCCGCCCGCGCAGCGCGGACGACTACGCGGAGAACGGCAGCTCAGCGACCACCGCGACCGCCGAGCCCGCGACGAGCTCGTCGCCCACCGCCGCCTCGCGGCGCACCAGCGCCAGCCCGATCGGACCGAGGCGCGGGGAGACGACGCTCGAGCCGACCCGACCGACCTCGCGCTCGCCGAGGACCAACGGGGTCCCCGTCGCCACCGGCGCCGACAACCGCAGCCCGCGCAGGTGGCGGTTGGGCTTGCCGCGGTAGTGCAGGCGCGCGACGGTCTCCTGGCCGACGTAGCAGCCCTTGGTGAAGCTCACCGCGCGCTCGTTGAGGCCGGCCTCCTGGGGGATGGTGCGCGTCGTCGAGGTCGAGGCCGTAGCGCGGGCGCCCGGACTCGACGCGCAGGACCTCCGCGGCGGCCTCGGGCACGACGGGGACGTCGAGGGCGCCCCGCACGCGCTCGGCGTCCTCGGCGGCGCAGACGACGTCGACGCCCAGGTCGGTGGCGACGAGCAGCACGTCGGCGCCCCCGAGCTGCGCCGCGCGGTTGGCGAGCTCGGGGCCGACCTCGCCGCCCACGGCGCGCGTCGCCTGCGGGCCGACGAGGGAGAGCAGCGCCTGCTGGAGCGTGCGCTTGTGCAGCTCGGCCTGCCAGCCCACCGCGCCGCGGCGCAGGTTGTCGAACAGCGCCTGGAGCGCCACCCGCTCGGTGTCGATCCACAGCTCGGAGCCGGTGTCGAGCACGCGCAGGTCGGCCAGCATCTTGCCCTTGTTGGTCAGCAGGGCGGCGTAGCAGCCGGTGCCGGGCGTGAGCGCCTCGATGTCGTTCGTGACCTGGCCGGTGAGCAGCTCCTTGGCCTGCGCCCCGGTCAGCGCGAGCTTGCCGCGCTCGGAACGGTCGACGAGGGCGACCTCCTCGGTCAGCAGGCGGTCGGCGGCTGCGGCCTCGGCGACGGTGGCGGCCATCCGTCCAGAGTAGTCCAGCGCCGCTTGACGCTAGATTTAGGCGTGCCATAATCTAGGTTTGATGGAGCGATCACCTGCGATTGAGGACTATGCGAAGGCGATTTACGCAATCGCTCAGCGCGACGAGGGCCCGGCCACGACCAACGCGCTCGCCGAGCGCCTGGGCGTCACCGCGGCCTCGGCCTCGGGCATGTGCAAGCGCCTGGGCGAGCTCGGGCTGGTCGACCACGTCCCCTACAAGGGCGTCGAGCTGACCGCGGACGGCGAGCGCGTGGCGCTCGAGGTCATCCGCCACCACCGCCTGCTCGAGCTCTACCTCGCCGAGTCGCTCGACGTGCCGTGGGATCGCGTCCACGCCGAGGCCGAGGTCCTCGAGCACGTCCTCTCCGAGGAGCTCGAGGCGCTCATCGCCGCCAAGCTCGGGAATCCGACCGTCGACCCGCACGGCGACCCGATCCCCACGGCCGACCTCGTCATGGAGGAGCGCCCGACCAGCGCGCTGGCCGACCTCGCCGCCGGGGCGCGCGCCACCTTCGTGCGCATCTCCGACTCCGATCCGGAGATGCTGCGCTACCTGGCCGAGCGGGGCATCGCGCCCGGCGACGACTTCGAGGTCATCGACAAGCAGCCGTTCGACGGTCCCACCTTCGCTCGCTTCGGCGACGACGTCCACGTGCTCGGCGGGGCGCTCGCGCGCGCCATGCGGGCCGAGGTGGCGGCGTGACCGACGCCGCCGTCTCACTTCCCTCGCCGAGTCGACTGCAGCAGCTGCAGTCGCGCGGGCGCCTGCGCGGCACCTTCGCCCTGCTCGGGCCGGCCTTCGTCGCCTGCATCGCCTACGTCGACCCCGGCAACTTCGCCACGAACATCGCCGGCGGCGCCAAGTACGGCTACCTGCTGCTGTGGGTGCTGCTCAGCGCCAACCTCATGGCGATGCTGATCCAGAACCTCTCGGCCAAGATCGGCCTCGCGACCGGGCGCAACCTCCCCGAGCTGTGCCGCGATCACTTCCCGCGGCCGGTCACGTGGGGGCTGTGGGTCCAGGCCGAGCTGATCGCCATGGCGACCGACCTCGCCGAGTTCGTCGGCGCCGCCATCGCGCTGAACCTGCTCTTCCACGTGCCGCTCTTCCAGGCGGGGCTCATCACCGCCGTCATCGCCTTCGCGATCCTCGGGCTGCAGGCCAAGGGCTACCGGCGCTTCGAGGCCGTCATCGCCGGCCTGCTCGGGCTCATCATCCTCGGCTTCCTCTACGACACGCTGCGCATCGGCTTCGATGCCGGCGCGGCCGCCAAGGGCTTCATCCCCGGCTTCGAGGGCACGGACTCCGTGCTGCTGGCGACCGGCATCCTCGGCGCCACGGTCATGCCGCACGTCATCTACCTGCACTCGGCGCTGACGCAGGGGCGCGTCCCGCCGCGCGACGACGGCGAGCGCAAGCGGCTGCTGCACTTCCAGCGCATCGACGTGAGCATCGCGATGGGCATCGCCGGCCTGGTCAACATGTCGATGCTGATCATCGCCGCCTCGCTGTTCCACGGCGGGGGCCTCACCGAGCTCGACTCGATCGAGGAGGCCCACACCCAGTTCGCCGCGCTGGCCGGCGGCGGGACCGCGCTCGCGTTCGCGCTGGCGCTGCTGGCCTCGGGCCTCGCGTCCTCGAGCGTCGGCACCTACGCCGGGCAGGTCGTCATGCAGGGCTTCATCGCCCGCACGATCCCCCTGGTGCTGCGCCGCCTGATCACCATGACCCCCGCGCTGATCGTGCTCGCCATCGGCGTGAACCCCTCGCGCTCGCTGGTCATCTCGCAGGTCGTGCTGAGCTTCGGGATCCCCTTCGCGCTGGTGCCGCTCGTGCTCCTGACCCGCCGCAAGGACATCATGGGCGCGCTCGTCAATCGCAGGCTGACGACCGTCGTGGCCTCGATCGTGGCCGCGCTCATCATCGCGCTGAACCTCTTCCTGATCGTCGACACGCTCTTCGGCTAGCGCCCGCCGCGGCTGATCCGCACGAGCTCGGCCACGACCGCGCGCACCGAGCTCGGGCACCTGCCGGGACTGGCTGTCGTCGTAGCGGGCGCGGTGGCCGTGGTAGCGCACCACGTAGGAGAAGCAGTCCGCGCACTGCGACGGCCCCGGGCTCGCGCGCTCCCAGCGGGCATCGGCGAGCAGGCCCCGCAGGTGGCGCAGCGTGGCGGCGCGCAGGCGGTGCGAGCGATCGCGGCCGTTGACGTCGCCGGTGACGTGCCCCGTGGTCGACACCGCGACGGTGACCGTCACGCCGGCGATGCCTCCGGACTGCTCGAAGGAGACGAGCGTCTTCGCCGTGGCCGCGGCCGGGGCGGCCGCCAGCGCGACCATGAACGCGAGGGGCAAGAGCGTCTTCATGCACGCTAGGCTGCCCAACGATGGCCCTCGCCGACACCTTTCAGCAGGTGGTCGACTCGCTCCCCGGCGATTGGACGGACCTCGAGCTGGACCTGCGCATCGACGACGAGTCGCGCTACATCGACGCGGCGCTGTACCTCGTCACCTGCAACGCGCAGCCCTACTCGCGCCATGACTGGGACTGGCGGCTGCTGGTGGCCCACAGCTTCGGCCACGCCGCGGCGGTGCCGGCGGTGCACGGCGCGCTCAAGCTGCTCGACGACGCCGGGATCACCGGCGAGCTCGCGGTGCGCGAGGTGCGCAGCGGCCGCGTCGAGGTCGTGCAGATGTGGGGCCGCCCGGAGTCCGCGCGCCAGGAGTTCCGGCGCCTGCGTTCGCAGTGATGGCGCGCGTCGCCGCGCTCATTCCGGACCTCCTGTTCGGCTCCAAGGTCCAGTCGGCGCTGCAGACCGCCGGCCACGAGGTCGACCTCATCACCGGCGAGCTCGAGGCGTGGGACGAGGTCGGCGGCATCGACCTGCTGGTTGTCGATCTCACCTCGCCCGACGTCGACGGCGTCGAGCTCTTCGAGACCCTCGCCACCGGCGGCGAGCTACACGAAGTGCGTACCCTCGGCTTCTTCGCCCACGTGGAGCCTGAGGTGCGCGAGCGCGCGCTGCAGGCGGGATTCGACCTCGTCGTCCCGCGCTCGCGGATGGCGCGCGAGGGCGCTCAGCTGGTCGCGGGGCTCATGGCCGACGACGGTGGTTGAGTGCCCGCGCGCCAGGGAAACCTACGCAGAGCGTCTTTTAGCGGCGCCCGCAGCAGCATGTCCACGCAGCGCAACACCATCAACCTCCTCGACATCGAGCCCGACATGGGGGAGGGCCTCAACCCGCAGGAGCGCGCCGCCGCGGCGCGCGTGCTGGCGGTGCCCTCCCACGTGCTCGAGCCCGGGCCGTGGGAGCCCGAGCGCGAGCTCGGGGACGTCCACCCGGTCGTCGGCTTCCTGCTCATCGACGGGATGGTCACGCGCGACATGCTCTTCGCCGGGCGCACCACGACCGAGCTGCTGGGCGCGGGCGACATCCTGCGCCCGTGGGACGACGACGTCGCCTTCGACGCGCTGCCCTTCTCGGCCAGCTGGAACGTGCACACGCCGGCGCGCGTGGCGGTCCTCGACACGCGCGTGGCCATCGCCTCCGGGCGCTGGCCCTCGCTGGCGACGGCGCTGCACGCGCGCCACGTGCGGCGCGTGCGCAGCCTTGCCTTCCAGCGCGCCATCGCGCAGCTGCCGCGCGTCGACGACCGGATGATCGTGCTGCTGTGGGCGCTCGCCGAGCGCTGGGGCCGCGTCGGCCCCGACGGCGTGCGCGTGCCGGTCGGGCTGCCCCATCGCACGCTGGCCACCCTGGTCGGGGCGCGGCGCCCGTCGGTCACGACCGCGCTGACGGGTCTGGCCCGCGAGGGGCTGGTCGAGCGCATCGAGGGCGGCTGGCTGCTGCACGGCGACCCCGACGAGGTGCTCGCGCAGCGCCTGCGCGGCGCCGACAAGGGCGACGTCGCCCTCGGGCCGCGCCACTACTAGAAGCCCGGGGCGAAGGCGCGGGCGACGTCGGGCGGGCGCTTGGTGATGCCGAAGCGGGCCTCCCAGCGCGCCCAGGCGGCCAGCGCCTTGGGATCGAGCTCGCCGTAGCGCGTGGCGCCCTCCGTGAAGGCCGGCGACACGGCGTCGAGCTCGCGCGCGGTGGCGGCGCGGTCCACGTGCGCGCGCTCGACGAGCGACTCGACCGCCGACTCCGGGTCGTTGATCGTCTCCTCGTAGCCGCGACGCAGGGCGCGCACGGTGGCCGCCACCAGCCCGCGGTCCTCGTTCAGGGTCTGGCGGCTCACGCACAGCACGAGCTCGGGGTAGGGCGGGGCGCCGAAGTCGTCGACCTTGAACTGGTGCATGCCCGGGCGCTTGGCCTGCAGAGCCACGCCCTCGGCGTTCCAGAACGCCGTCGCCGCGTCGACGCGGCGCGAGAGCAGCGCCGTGACGGCCTGGAAGCCGATGGTCACCTCGTGCACCTTGCTCGGGTCGCCGCCGTCGCCGCGCACGATCGAGCTCAGGACGGCGTTGTCGGAGGGCAGGCCCGTGACCCCCACGCGCCTGCCCTCGAGGTCGCGCGGCCGCGCGACCTGCGGCTGGGCGATGACGGCGGCCAGCGGGCGCTGCACGAGCGCCATCACCCCGACGATGTCGCGCCCCTTCTCGCGGGCGAGGGCCAGGTCGTGGATGTCGAGGATCGCGAACTGCGCGCGGCCGCCGAGCAGGAGCTTGACGCTGTCGGTCGAGGACGACGGCGCGGCGACGCTCAGGTCGACCCCCTCGGCGCCGGTGAAGTCGCGCTCGAGCGCCAGGTAGATCCCGGCGTGGACGGCGTTGGGCTGGAAGTCCAGGACGAGCCGCGCCGACTGGTTGGGGCGGTCCTCCGAGGTGCGCGAGCAGCCGGCGACGGCGAGCGCGGCGGCCAGGGCGAGCGCGACGAGGGCGCGGGAGCGGGCCATCGGCGCGGGAGCATGGCAGCCGCCGCCGCGAGCCGGCGCAGCCGCGCCTGTAGGGTCTCGTGGGTGCGGCGCCGCGTCACCTTCTCGCGCAACGTCACGCTCTCGCTCTCGCGCACGTGCCAGTGCTTCTGCAAGTACTGCGCCTTCGCCACGCACCGTCCGCACCTGCACGCGCCCGACGAGGTGACCGCGCTGCTCGACGACGCCGCGCGCCGGCGCGTCAAGGAGCTGCTCGTCCTCACCGGCGAGGCGCCCGACCATCACCCCGGCGTGCGCGAGCGCCTCGGCGAGTGGGGCTTCGAGGACTTCACGGCCTACGTGGCGTGGGCCTGCCAGCAGGGGCTCGAGCGCGGGCTGCTGCCCCACACCAACCTCGGTGTCCTGTCACGCGACGATCTCGCGCGCCTGCGCGAGGTCACCGCCTCGCAGGGCCTCATGCTCGAGTCGGTCAACCCCGACCTCGCCGCCCACCAGGGCTCGCCGACCAAGCACCCCGAGCGGCGGCTGGCCACCATTCGGGCGGCCGGCGAGCTGCGGATCCCGTTCACGAGCGGCATCCTCGTGGGCATCGGTGAGTCCGAGTCCGACCGGATGGCTTCGCTCGAGGCCCTGGCCGCCGTGCACGCCGAGCATGGGCACCTGCAGGAGGTCATCCTGCAGAACTTCGTCCCGCACCGCCGCTACTACGGCGAGGAGCCCGCCGA
Organism: uncultured Actinomycetes bacterium; assembly: GCA_963816845.1. Lineage (GTDB taxonomy): Bacteria > Actinomycetota > Thermoleophilia > Solirubrobacterales > Solirubrobacteraceae > JAOPZW01. Next base: position 40,110 of record CAWFMR010000052.1, read on the forward strand.
GATCGCCACGGAGGCGGCCGAGAGCTTCTGGCGCACGGGCCTGTCCGACGCGCCGCACCGCGACCTACCGCAGTGGGCGACGCCGATCGGGATCGAGGACATGAAGCGCCTCGTGGCCGAGACGCACCGGCTGATGCCCGACGTCGGCGTCCAGGTGCCGCCCAACCTCGCCGACTGGTGGCCCGAGCTCGTCGCGGCGGGGGCCACCGACCTCGGCGGCCTGAGCGCCAACGGCGACCACATCTCGCCCGAGCACCCGTTCCCCTCGCCCCACCAGGTCCGCAAGCGCCTGGCGCAGGACGGCGTGGCGCTGACCGAGCGCCTGTGCGTCTACGCGCGCTACATCGACCCCGAGTGGGTGGCGCAGGGCGTCCTCGACGTCGTCAAGACGAAGTACTGGAGCTTCATCCCGCGCCGCGGCTCGGGGCGCACCGAGGCCCGCGCGATCCGCACCGACCTCGTGGCCGGCGCGATCGCCCGCGGGCGCGAGGGCGAGCGCCTGACCGAGGACGAGCTCACCGCGCTCTTCGCCGAGACGCGGCCCGAGGCGATCGAGGACCTGCGCCAGGCCGCCGACGAGCTGCGCGCCGAGCTGGCGGGCGACACCGTGACCTTCGTCGTCAACCGCAACATCAACGTCTCCAACGTGTGCATCGTCGGCTGCGCGTTCTGCGGCTTCGGGCAGGGCAAGCGCTCGCCCGACGCCTACCAGCACGATCGCGAGGAGTTCGTGCGCCGCGTGCACGAGGCCGTCGACTACGGCGCCACCGAGATCTGCATGCAGTCGGGCATCCACCCCGACTGGACGCTCGACGACTACCTCTTCTGGCTGCGCCTGGTCAAGGAGACGGCCCCGCAGCTGCACCTGCACGCCTACAGCCCGATGGAGATCGCGCACATGTGCGACATCTCCGGGCTGGCGCCCGGCGAGGTCTTCGCGCAGCTGCGCGACGCCGGCCTGGACTCGACGCCCGGCACCGCCGCGGAGGTCCTCCACGACGGCGTGCGCGAGCGCATCAGCCCCAACAAGCTGCCCGTGGCGCGCTGGGTGGAGATCATCGAGGCCAGCCACGCGGCCGGCCTGCGCTCGACGGCCACCGTGATGTTCGGCCACATCGAGGAGCCCTGGGAGCTGGCCGAGCACATGCGCGTGGTGCGCGCGCTGCAGGAGCGCACCGGCGGGATCACCGAGTTCGTCCCGCTCTCGTTCATCCCCTTCCACACCCTGCTCGGGCGCACGCACGGGGTCGAGGAGATCTCGCGCGAGGAGAACCTCAAGCACACCGCGGTCTTCCGGCTCGCGCTCGGGCGCACCATCCCGAGCCTCCAGGCCTCGTGGGTGAAGATGGGCCTCGACGTGGCGACCGAGTCGCTGTCGTGGGGCGTCAACGACCTCGGCGGCACGCTGATGGAGGAGAGCATCAGCCGGCTGGCCGGCTCCTACCACGGCGTGCGCCTGGATCCGCCGCAGCTGATCGCCGCCGCCCACGCCGCCGGCCGCCCGGCCGCCGAGCGCACGACGCTCTACGACGTGCGCCGGTCCTGGCCGGTGGCGGCCGCCGCCTGAGCATGCGCCACGGCCTCTACGTCGCGCCCTTCGGCGAGCTGTCCGACGTGCGCGCGCTGGCCGCGGTCGCCGCGCAGGCCGAGGCGAGCGGCTGGGACGGCTTCTTCGTGTGGGACCACGTCATGACCTTCGACGGGCTCGAGGTGGCCGATCCGTGGATCGCGCTGACCGCCGTCGCGCTGGCCACCGAGGGCCTGCGCCTGGGGGCGATGGTCACGCCGCTGGCGCGCCGGCGCCCGTGGGACGTCGCGCGCCAGGTCGCCGTCCTCGATCGGCTCTCCGGCGGGCGCATGGTCTTCGGCGCCGGCCTCGGCGGCGACAGCCGGCGCGAGCTCAGCGCCTTCGGCGAGGAGCGCGACCCGCGGGCCCGCGCGGCCCTGCTCGACGAGGCGCTCGAGCTCGTGGTCGACCTGTGGCGCGGCGAGGCCGTGACGCGCCACGGCGCCGCGTTCGCGCTCGACGATGCCGTCGTGCGTCCGACGCCGCTGCAGCAGCCGCGCCCGCCGGTGTGGCTGGGGTGCGTGTGGCCCAACCGCCGCCCGCTCGTGCGCGCGGCCCGCTACGACGGCGCCTTCCCGGTCAGCCACAGTCAGTCGCTGACCGCCGACGACGTGCGCGCCCTGCTCGAGATCGTCGCCCAGCACCGCCCCGAGGGCGCCGGTGCCTTCGACGTGGTGCTCGTCAACCACGAGCGCCCCGACGCCGAGCGCCTGGCCGATCTCGAGGCCGCCGGCGCGACCTGGTGGCTGCAGGGCTTCGGCGAGCGCCCGCGGCTGGGCGACGTGCAGGACGCCGCGGCGGCCGGCCCGCCACAATGAACGCGATGAGCGATGGAGAAGCGATCACCGCGGAAGGCCTCGAGGCCCTCAAGGCCGAGCTGGCGCACCTGGAGGGCGAGGCGCGCCGCGACATGGCGCGGCGCATCATGGCCGCGCGCGAGCTCGGCGACCTCAAGGAGAACGCCGAGTACCACATCGCCAAGGAGGACCAGGCGCACCTGGAGACCAAGATCAAGCGCCTGGTCGAACGCCTGCGCAACGCGGTCGTGGTCGAGGCGCCGACCGACGCCACCGTCGTGAGCTTCGGCACGACGGTGACGGTGGCCGACGAGGAGACGGGCCGCGAGGCGACGTACACGCTCGTGGGGCCGACGGAGGCCGACCTGTCGGCGGGCAAGCTCTCGGCCGAGTCGCCGGTGGCCAAGGCGCTCATGGGCAGCCGCGCCGGCGACGAGATCCAGGTCCAGACGCCGCGCGGCGTGCGCCGCCAGCGCGTCGTGCGCCTGGGCAGCTGAGCCCGGGCCGGCGTCGAACGTCGGTCTTGCCCCGTCTGGACGTGGGAGGACCGACGTTCGACGCGCGGGGCTCGCGGTCAGGCGAAGAGGTCCTCGTCGACCGGGCGGATGAGCGCGGCCGCCCCGGGGCCGTCCTCGTCGGTGACGAAGCGCGCGAGGCCGCGGACGATGACCGCCGGCTGGCGCGAGGCCTTGTCGCGCACCAGGTCGGCCGCGGCCGCGGCCTCGTCGGCGACGGCGATCGCGGTGGCGCGCAGCTCGAGGCCGCGCGGGTCGCGGCGCCCGCGCCAGTCGTCGAGGGCGGTCAGCCCGGCGATGCCGATGGCCACGTCGCACTGCCCATGGCGCCAGGCGCGGCCGAAGGAGTCGGCGATGACCACGGCGGGGCGGCCGGGCAGGGCGGCGCGCAGCGCGCGGGCGCTCGCGTCGGGGTCGCGCGGCAGGACGACGAGCGCGCCGCCCTCGGGGGCGTTGGAGGTGTCGACGCCCGCGTTGGCGCACACGAAGCCGTGATGGGTGCGGCAGATGAGCACGCCGCGCTGCGCGCGCAGCACGGCCGCGGACTCGTCGAGGATGACCTGCACGTGGCGCGGGTCCTTGGCGTGCTCGCGCGCGAGCTCACGCGCACGCTCGCCGACGACGACGTCCTCGAGCGCCCGCAGCGCGCCCTCGGCCTTGGAGACGATCTTGTGCGCGACCACCAGCACGTCGCCGGGCTCGTAGCCGCCGGCGCCCAGCAGGGCGGCGAGGTCGTCGCCCGGGCGCACCTCGGGCAGGCCGTCGAGCGCCCACGCCCGCAGGGCGCTCAGGCCCACGGGGTCCGGCCTCCTGGCGGCGGCGTGCCCTTCACCGCTGTCGAGGGGGGTGCCGGTCGAGCCGCGCCAGCAGTCCGCGCGTGTGCGCCGCGCCGCCGGTGCGCGCGTCGAGCGCGGCGCGCAGGACCGCGAGGTCGTCGGCGGTGTCGACGTCGAGCACGAGCGAGCGCGGCTCGGCCACGCGCCAGCGCGCGCCGCTGGCGCTGGCCGCCTGCTCGTGGCGCTCGCGGCTGCCCGGCCCGAAGCTGGGGCCGATGGCGTCGGGGGGCGCGAGCAGCAGCGCGTTGGTGCCCGTGCCGTGGCGGTCCGGGACGATGACGACGTCGGGCGCGCTCATCGCGCCGGCCACCAGCTCGTCGACCTCGCGCGGGTCGAGCGCCGGGCAGTCGCCGGGGACGAGCAGGACGCGGGCGTAGTCGCGCTCGAGGGCCCAGTCGACGCCGGCGCGCGCCGCGTGCGAGTGGCCGCGGTCGTCGTCGGGGATCGACTCGGCGTCGTAGGCGCGGGCCAGGGCCTCCGCGCCGTTCTCGCCGGTGACCACGATGACCTTGTCGATCCGCTCAGACCGGCGCAGCGCGTGGAGCACGTCGCTGACCATGGCCTCGGCCAGCGCCCTGCGGGTGCCGGCGTTGAGCGTCTTGTCCAGGCGCTGCTTGGCGTCGTCGAAGCGCTTGACCGGCAGCACGGCGCACGTCCTCATCGGCGCAGACTCTCCGCGAAGCGCAGGACGTCCTCGGCCACGCGCCGGCGGGCGGCGGCGTCGGCCATGAGCGTGTCGGCCTGGAGCGTGGGCACGTCCTCGACGGCCTCGTCGGCGACCATCCCGTCGAGCAGGCCCTCGTAGGCGAGCGCGGTCCCCGCCGCGCTCGCGGGCAGACCGGCCCACGTCATGAAGGCCTCGGTCGGCCCCTTGAGCACCTCGCCGCCGACGATGGGGGACACGGCGACGACGGGCGCCGCGGTCGCGCGTACCGCCTCGCCGATGCCGGGCACCTCGAGGATCGTGCGCACGGAGATGACCGGGTTCGACGGCCCGAGGATCACGGCGCGCGCGCCGGCGATCGCGTCGAGGACGGCCTGCGGGGCGTGCGATGCCTCGACCCCCTGGAGCTCGACGCCGTCGACCGGGCCCTCGCCGCGCTCGCGGATCATGAACTCCTGGAAGGGCACCCAACGGCCGCGGGCGAGGACGCGGGTGCGCACCGGCTGGTCGGCCATCGGCAGCACGCGCGCGCCGAGCCCGAGGCCCCGCGTGAGCTCGGCGATGGCCTCGGTGAGCGTCGCGCCCTCGGCGAGGCGCTGCGCGCGGCGCAGGCCGATGGCGAGGTCGCGGTCGCCGAGGTTGAACCAGACGTCGACCCCCAGCTCGCGCAGCTGGGCCATCGCGTTGAAGGTGTCGCCGTGAAGGCCCCAGCCGCGCTCGTCGATGCGGTCGGCCAGCCAGAAGGCGCACGAGGTCCGGATCGGGGCACACGTAGGCGCCGTAGATCTCGACGTCGTCGGCGGTGTTGGCCACCACGACGAGCTCGTCGCCGACCACGTCGAGCATCCCGCGGGCGAGCTTGGCGCCGCCCGTGCCACCGGCGAGGACGACGACCACGGCGTCACACTCCGGTGATCTTGATCCCGGCGTGCGTCTTGTGGCGCACGTTGATCGAGATCAGCAGGGCGGTCAGCGACTCGGCGATGCGCGCCATCTCCAGGCGCCCGGCGTCGACGCCGCGCAGGCCGTCGATGCGGTCGATGAGGCCGATGACGCGGTCCTTGTCCTCGCGGCGGTCGCCGCACACGAGGACGTCCTCGTCGAGCGGGTGCTCGAGGTCGCCGCACGTCGCGGCGCTCACCGTGTGCAGCGCGCTGACGACCCGCACGCCGTCGGGCACCATCTCCTGGGCCTGCTGGGCGGCCGAGCCCTGCCAGACGCCGAGCATGCGCGTGGCGCGGCCGCTGACAGCGGCGGCCAGCGGGACGGTGGCGTCGACGACGAGCTGGTGCTCGCGCAGCGCGCCCTTGAGGTTGGTCAGCGTTCTCGGACTGGTTGCGGAAGGGCACGCAGAGCACGACGACGTCGGCCTTCCCGGCCGCCTCGGCGTTCTCGTAGCCCTCGAAGCGGCCGTCGGGAAGGGCCGCGCGGGCGCGCTCGGCGGCCTCGACGGCGCGGCCCGCGTCGCGCGAGCCCAGGACGACGGGCACCCCGGCGCGGCCCCAGCGCAGCGTCAGGCCGAAGCCGAGCGCACCGGTGGCCCCGATGATGGCAATGGGCTCGCTCAAGGGCGGCGAGTATATGTTCACGGTTGTGGTGCCAGACCTTCCACGCAGCGTGCGCATCCGCGAGGTGGGCCCTCGCGACGGCTTCCAGAACGAGCCGGAGGTCATCGCCACCGACGACAAGGTCCGGCTCATCGACGCGCTCATGCGCACGGGCCTGCGCCGCATCGAGGCGACGAGCTTCGTGCGCGCCGACGTCATCCCCCAGCTGGCCGACGCCGACGAGGTGCTGGCCCGCATCGACCGCCCCGAGGACGTCTCGGTCTCCGTGCTGATCCCCAACGAGCGCGGGCTGCAGAACGCGCTCGTCAACCACGGGCGCTTTCAGGAGATCAACGTCTTCCTCTCGGCGTCGGAGACCCACAACCGCAAGAACGTCAATCGCTCGATCCGCGAGTCGCTGCTCGGCCTCGAGCGCGTGCTCGGCCACGCCCGCGAGGAGGGGCTGCGCTGCGAGGCGGTCATCTCGGTGGCCTTCGGCTGCCCCTACGAGGGCCACGTCGCGCCCGAGCGCGTGCTCGACATCGCCGGCCGGCTCGTGCGCGCCGGGGCGCAGGAGGTCGGCTTCGGCGACACCACGGGGATGGCCAACCCGCTGCAGGTGCGCGCCTTCTTCGAGCAGGCGCGCGACCGTCCTGGGCGACGACGTCGAGCTCACGGCGCACTTCCACAACACCCGCGGGCAGGGCCTGGCCAACGTGCTGGCGGCGCTCGAGGTGGGCATCGACTCCTTCGAGTCCTCCTTCGGCGAGCTCGGCGGCTGCCCGGTGCCGGCGGGCGCCACCGGCAACATCGCCACGGAGGACCTCGTCTCGATGCTGCACGAGATGGGCGTCGAGACCGGCATCGACCTCGAGGCGCTGCTCGAGGCCGCGCGCGCCGCGCGCGACGTCCTCGGCCGCCCGCTGGGCAGCCACACCCTCGTGGCCGGAGCGGTCGACTGGCGGGAGGCGTCATGAGCAGGATCGACGAGCTCCTCGAGCAGGCGCGGGCGCGACTGACGCGGGTGGATCCCGCCGCCGCGCGGGCGGCGATCGACGCCGGCGCGGTGCTGGTCGACATCCGCGCCGAGAGCCAGCGCGAGCGCGACGGCGTGGTGCCGGGCAGCGTGTTCATCGCCCGCAACGTGCTCGAGTGGCGCTGCGACCCGGACGGATCGCACCGCGACGAGCGCGTGGCCGATCCCGAGCGCCCGCTGATCGTCATGTGCGACGCCGGCTTTCAGTCGAGCCTCGCCGCCGCGACGCTGCACGAGCTCGGGCACGACCGGGCGACCGACCTCGACGGCGGCTTTCAGGCCTGGCGCGCGGCGGGGCTGCCGGTCGAGCCGCTCGAGCCGGACGATCGTACGTCCGTTTGAACGTTGAGATAGCCTGGCGCCGATGGCGCCAGAGCCCGACTCCTGCGATCTGCTGTGCCTCGATCTGCCGATGGCCGAGGGCGTGCGCGCGGCCATGCCCGTCCATCGAGGTGCTCGAAGCTTGGTCGGCCGCGGCGAAGGCGCTCGGCGACCCGACGCGGCTCGCCGTCGCCCTGGCGCTGCGCGCCGGCGAGCGCGCGTGCGTCTGCGACCTGGCGTGGATCGTCGGGCGAGACGAGAAGCTCGTCTCCCACCACGCCCGCCAGCTCAAGGCCGCCGGGCTCGCGCGCTCGCGAGCGCGACGGCAGGATGGTCATGTACTCGCTGACCGACCGCGGCCGCGCGCTGCTCGCCGCCGGTCAGCGCGACACGAGGCGCCATCAGCCTGATGGCCGTCGCGCGCGATCACCCGCGACCGCTACGAGCTCCTGGCCGGCCGGGTGAAGCTGCTCTCGTGGCTGTCGCTTGCGTGGATGACCGTCGAAGGCGCCGTGGCCATCGCGGCCGGCATCGTCGCGGGCTCGATCGCGCTCGTCGGCTTCGGACTGGACTCGGCGATCGAGGGCTTCGCCAGCGTGATCATCATCTGGCGCTTCACCGGCGCAGCGCGTCTTCTCCCACGCCGCCGAGGAGCGCGCGCAGAGGCTCGTCGCGGTGCAGTTCTTCCTGCTCGCGCCCGTACGTCGGCTTCGAATCGGTCAAGGCGCTGGTCGCGGCGAGCACGCCGAGGACGAGCTGGCGTCGGCATCGCGCTGCGCCGATCGGCTCGGTCGTCCTCATGCCGGCGCTCGGCGATCGCCAAGCAGCGCCTCGCCGACCAGCTCGGATCGGCGGCGACCAGCGGGCGAGGGCCGCCAGAACATGCTCTGCGCCTACCTCGCCGGCGCGCTGCTGCTCGGGCTGCTGGGCAACGCGCTGCTCGGCGCGTGGTGGCTGGACCCGGTCGTCGGGCTGCTGATCGCAGCCGTCGCGGTCAAGGAGGGGCGCGAGGCGTGGCGCGGCGAGGGCTGCTGCGTGAGCTCGCCGCTCGACGGCGCCGGGTTCGCGGGCGACGCGTGCCACGACGCCGGCTGCGCGCACTGAACGCCCCGCTTAATCTGCGCGCCGCGGCGTCCGATCACTCCCTGCAGAGGCATGATGGAGCGCCATCCGCGACATGTACGACCTGCTGGCGCCCGACCGGGCGGCCGAGCTGCGCCGGCGCAACAAGGAGCGGCTGGCCGAGCTCGAGGCGCTCGGCGCCGCCCGCCGCGAACGCCTCGCGCAGGTCCTCGGCGACGCGCCCGCGGCACGCCCCGAGTAGCGCCTCAGCGCCCGCTGAACTCCGGCTGGCGCTTCTCCGCGAAGGCGCGCGTTCCCTCGGCGAAGTCCTCGGTGCGCGCGCACAGCGCCTGGACCGTGACCTCGTGCTCGAGCGTGGAGGCCAGCGCCGGCTTGGCCGCCGCGTCGAGCACGCGCTTGGCGTGCCCGACCGCCACCGGCGCGCAGGCCAGGAGCTCGCCGACGAGCCCCGCGGTGGCCGCGTCGAGCTCGTCGGCGGGCGCCACGCGGTTGACCAGGCCGATGCGCTCGGCCTCCGTGCCGTCGATCATGCGGCCCGGTCATCACGAGCTCCTTGGCGCGGCCCAGGCCGACGACCGCGGGCAGCCGCGACGACCCGCCGACGTCGGGGATGAGGCCCACGCGGGTCTCGGGCATGCCGATGAGCGCGTCGACGGCCATCACGCGCAGGTCGCAGGCCAGCGCGAGCTCCATCGCGCCGCCGATGCACGCGCCGTGGACCTGGCAGATCGTCGGCTTGGCCATCTCCTCGAGCAGGTTCCACGTCTCGAGGATCGGGCGGCGGAACTCGCGCAGGCGCCCCGGGTCGGCGGCCAGCGCCGCCAGGCCGCCGAAGTCCATGCCGCTCGAGAACATCGGGCCCGCGCCGCGGACCACGACGCAGAGCACGTCGCGGTCGGCGGCGGCCGCGGCGGCGGCCTCGCGGATGGCCAGGATCAGCTCGTCGTTGAGCGCGTTGCGCTTCTCGGGGCGGTTGAGGACGAGGTGGCGGACGGGGCCGTGGTCTTCGGTCAGGACGAGGCTCATCGCGAGGGCCTCCTTTGGGGGTTGCCGCTGTCCAGGGTCGAGCAATGACGCGCTGTCATGACGAGCATCATGACTGCTTTGGACTAGCCTCCCGGCCCTTCCATGCTGCGTCCGTTGCCGCACCGGGGTGACGTCGTCGCGGCCGGCGCGGTGGCGCTGGCCGCCCTCGTCGCGCTGCTCCAGGTGCGCTTCGACGACGCGTGGGGGAAGGGCATCCACTTCGCCTACGCGGCCGCCGCCCTGGCGTTCGTGGGCACGCTGGCGCTGCGCGCGCCGCGCGAGGGCGACGCGCCGCGGGCCTATCAGAGCGCCCTGCTGGCCGTGACCTTCGCGCTGGCGGTGCCGACGCTCGCGCGGCTGTCGCTGCTGCTCGGCTCCGACGGCCTGGACTCGAGCGGCACGCTGGCCTGGGCCGGCGGCGCGCTGGCGGCGCTCGGCTTCGGCCTCGGGGTCGCGCGCGGACTCGGCGCTCTGCGTGCTGCTCGGCGCGGTGAGCCTCGTCCTCGCCGTCCTGGGCTTCGTCGACCTGGTCTTCTCGCCCGACGGCGTGCAGACCTTCCGCTGGCTCCTGCTCGTGCTCGTCGCCGTTCTCGCCGCCGCGACCGTGGCCAGCCGCGACCACCATCCGGCGCGCGCCGTCGCCTTCGCCGACGCGGGCGGGCTGGCCGCGCTGGGCCTGGCCTTGACCCTCGTGGTGGATCAGGTCTTCGGTTCCTCGCCGCTCTTCGGCCCCGGCGCGGGCACCGGCTGGGAGCTCTTCCTCTACGCGTGCGGCTTCGGGCTGTGCGCGTTCTCGGCGGTGGACCGTGCGCCGGGCCCGGGGTGGATCGGCGTCGACGGTCCTGCTGGCCACGACGGTGGCCGCCGCCGGCGGCAAGGCGACGCTGCTCGGCTGGCCGCTCGTGCTGGCCGTCGGCGCCGGCGGGCTGCTCGCCATCGGTCTGCGACCGAGCCGGCCGCTGCCGCCCGCGCCCTCGCGCGGCGAGGCCCATGTCTTCGAGATCAGGAGCGAGCAGTGAGCGACCTCAAGCAGGCGCTGGACCGCGCCCTGGGCGGCGGCCCCGAGCGCCATCACGACAAGGCGCGCGAGCAGGGCAAGCTGCCCGTGCGCGAGCGCGTCGCGCGGCTGCTCGACGACGGGCTCGTTCGTCGAGGAGGCGCTGCTGGCCAACTGGGAGGGCGACGGCCTGGGCGCCGACGGCGTCGTCACCGGCCTGGGCCGCATCGCCGGGCGGCCGGTGGCGATGATGGCCAACGACCCGACGGTGAAGGCGGGCTCCTGGGGCCCGAAGACGGTCGAGAAGATCATCCGCATCCAGGAGCGCGCGCTGAGCCTGCGGGTGCCGATGGTCTACCTCGTCGACTCGGCCGGCGCGCGCATCACCGAGCAGGTGCAGATGTTCCCCGGCCGCCGCGGCGCGGGGCGGATCTTCCACACCGAGGTCAAGCTCTCGGGCGTCGTGCCGCAGGTGTGCGTGCTCTTCGGCCCGTCGGCCGCGGGCGGCGCCTACATCCCCGCCTTCTGCGACGTGGTGATCATGCGCGACGGCAACGCGTCGATGTACCTCGGCTCGCCGCGGATGGCCGAGATGGTCATCGGCGAGAAGGTGACGCTCGAGGAGATGGGCGGCGCGCGCATGCACACCGGCGTGAGCGGCTGCGGGCACATGCTGGTCAAGACCGACGAGGAGGGCATCGACCTCGCCAAGGCCTACCTGTCCTACTTCCCCTCGCACTGGGAGCAGGAGCCGCCGCCGGCGCCGCCCGCGCCACCGGGCTCGGACGCGCCGATCCGCGAGCTGATCCCGGCCGACGAGAACAAGCCCTTCGACATCAAGGCGCTGCTCGACGTCGCTGGTCGACGCGGACTCGTTCCTCGAGGTCCACCCGCGCTGGGCCAAGGAGCTCGTCGTCGGCTACGCGCGCCTGGAGGGGCGCGTCGATCGGCATCGTCGCCAACCAGCCCAAGCAGAAGGGCGGCGTGCTGTTCGTCGACTCCGCCGACAAGGCCGCGCGCTTCATCCAGACCTGCAACGCCTTCAACGTGCCGCTGCTCTTCCTGGCCGACGTCCCCGGCTTCATGATCGGCACCGCCGTCGAGCGCCAGGGGATCATCCGCCACGGGGCGAAGATGATCAGCGCGGTCAGCGAGGCGACCGTGCCGAAGCTCAGCGTGATCGTGCGCAAGGCCTACGGCGCCGGCCTCTACGCGATGGCCGGCCCGGCCTTCGACCCCGACGCGTGCCTCGCGCTGCCCACCGCCTCGATCGCGGTGATGGGGCCGCAGGCGGCGGTCAACGCGGTCTTCTACAACCAGCTGCAGGCGATCGAGGACCCCGACGAGCGCGCCCGGCGCACCGAGGAGCTGCGCCGCGAGTACGCCGAGGACATCGACATCCTGCACCTCGCCTCCGAGCTCGTCGTCGACGCGGTGATCCAGCCCGAGGACCTGCGCGACGAGCTGGTCAAGCGCTTCGCGCTCGCGGCCGGCAAGGCGCGCGACTGGCCGCGCAAGCGCAACCCGATCACGCCGGCGTAGCGCCTCCGGAGGCTGGTGGACGGCCTCGAGCCCGAGGCCGTCCGAATGGCCGCAGAGCGGCGCGGGCAGAGCGCCGCTAGGGGTTCGTGCGAGCTCGGGCCGAACGGGCCCGGCGGCGGCTCGTCCTCGTCGTCGTCGGCGCGCGGCGCGGGCGGCTCGGGATCGGGCCAGTCGCCGGGCGAGGGCGGGCCGGGCTCGGGCTCGGGGTCGGGCCAGTCGCCGGGCGAGGGCGGGCTCGGGCTCGGCCGGCGGCGCGGCCTCCGGCGGCGGGCGGAGCCGTCCCGCCGAGCGGGTCGCCGGAGGTCGGCGCCGACGGGCCCGGCTCGGCGAGCGGTCGGCTCGGGCTCGGGCGCCGGCGGCCGGCGGCTCGGGCGCGCGGCGGCTCGGGCTCGGCGCGCTCGGCCGGCTCGACGCGGGCGGCTCGGGCGTGGGCGCCTCCGACGCGGCGGCTCGGCGACCGGCGGCTCGGCGACCGGCGGGCTCGGCGCTCGGCCGGCGGCGGCGCGCGGCGCGGACGGGAAGGCCGCCTCGCGCTCGGGCGAGGCGTAGCCGCCGGGCGGCACCGAGGTCGGGTGCTCAGGACCGGCGGCCGGCGGGCTGGAGGCCAGCGCCCCGAACGCCGGCGCGGCCTCGACGCTGCGGCCCGTCGTGTCGTCGGTGAAGGGCGGCCAGTCCTCGGTGATCAGGGCGAGGTAGGCGGTCGCGCGCTGCTGGTAGCTCAGCCCCAGCACGATCATGTCCTGCAGGCCCTTCGGCTGGCGCCCGAGGAAGACGATGGCCCACCAGGCGAGGAACGCGCCGACCTGGGCCACGATCTGCATCGCGTACTGGATGATGAGCACGGGGATCGCGAGGATGATGCGGAAGAGCACCTTCAGGCGGCTGTACTCCGCCTTCGGCGGCCCTATGACCAGGTCGACCGGGTAGGGCGTCGCGGGATCGCCCGAGAACGGCGGGTACTGGTCGCTGAGCAGGGCTGCGTAGCCGTAGACGCGCGTCTGGTAGCGCAGCGCGCCCGCGACGAAGTCGTACATCCCCTGCGGATAGCGACCGGTGAAGAGGAGCGCGAACCACGAGATGATCACGACGACCTCGGCCGCGAGGAAGTAGAGCGTGACCGCGATGAAGTGCGGGATGGCCAGGATCAGTCGGAAGAACGTCGTGAGGCGACTTCGCTTCTCGACGTAGTCAGCCCGGAACGTCACGGGGTAGGGCATGGGTGCGCCTCCTCGGGATCGGTTGCCCTGATTCCTACACGTCGTTGCGGCCGGAGCGCAATGGGACAGGGGACCCATCTACCCTCAGCGTCCATGGAGCCCAAGCTGCTGTGGCGCCCGTCCGCCGAGCGCGCCGAGCGCGCGACGATCGCCCGCTTCGCGCGCGCCGTCGGTCGCGAGGGCGACTACGACGAGCTGTGGCGCTGGTCGGTCGACGACCTCGAGGGCTTCTGGGGCGCGATCTGGGAGTTCTTCGACGTGCAGGCCTCCGAGCCGTACGAGCGCGTGCTCGGACGCCGCGAGATGCCCGGCGCGCAGTGGTTCCCGGGGTCGCGGCTGTCCTACGCCGAGCACTTCTTCCGCGACCGCGACGACGACGCGGTGGCCATCCGCCACGCCAGCGAGCTGCGCGAGCTCTCGCAGTGGACGTGGGGCGAGCTGCGCGAGCAGACCGCGCGCATCGCCGCCGGGCTGCGGCGCATGGGCGTCGGCCCGGGCGACCGCGTGGCCGCCTACATGCCCAACATCCCCGAGACGATCGCGGCCTTCCTGGCCACCGCCTCGATCGGCGCGGTGTGGTCGAGCGCCGCGCCCGAGTTCGGCGCGCGCTCGGTGGTCGACCGCTTCGCCCAGATCGAGCCCAAGGTGCTCCTGGCGGTCGACGGCTACCGCTACGGCGGGCGCGACCACGACCGCGGCGAGGCCGTCGCCGCCATCGCCGAGGAGATCGGCGCGCAGGTCGTGCGCTTCGGCTACCTGGACGCCAGCGGCTGGCCGTCGGAGCTCGTGGCCCACGACGAGCCGCTGACCTTCGAGCAGGTCCCGTTCGACCACCCGCTCTGGCTGCTCTTCAGCTCGGGCACGACCGGCCTGCCCAAGCCGATCGTCCACAGCCAGGGCGGCATCCTGCTCGAGCACCTCAAGTACATGCACCTGCACCTCGACGCGCAGGAGGGCGACCGCGTCTTCTGGTTCACCACCACCGGCTGGATGATGTGGAACTTCCTGGTCGGCGTGCTGCTCACGCCGGCGTCGATCGTCCTCTACGACGGCAACCCGGGATCGCCCGACCTCGGCGTGCTGTGGGACCTCGCGCAGGACACCGGCATGACGACGTTCGGCACGAGCGCGTCGTACATCGCGTCGTGCATGAAGGCCGGCATCGAGCCGCGCGACGGCCGCGACCTCAGCGCGCTGCGGGCCGTGGGCTCGACGGGATCGCCGCTGGCGCCGGAGGGCTTCGAGTGGGTCTACGAGCACGTCGGCTCGGACACGTGGCTGTTCTCCACCAGCGGCGGGACCGACCTGTGCACCGCGTTCGTCGGCGGCGTGCCGACGCTGCCGGTCTACGAGGGCGAGCTGCAGGCGCGGGCGCTGGGCGCCGAGGTCGAGGCCTTCGACGAGGACGGCAACGCGCTCGTCGGGCAGGTGGGCGAGCTCGTCCTGACCGAGCCGATGCCGTCGATGCCGATCTCCTTCTGGGGCGACGACGACGGCTCGCGACTGCGCGAGAGCTACTTCTCGATGTACCCGGGCGTCTGGCGCCACGGCGACTGGATCGAGATCACCGAGCGCGGCACGGCGATCATCTCCGGGCGCTCGGACTCGACCATCAACCGCGGCGGGATCCGCATGGGCACGAGCGAGATCTACAGCGCGGTGCTGGCCGACGACGACGTCGTCGACGCGCTCGTGGTCGACGTCCCGCGCGAGGGCACGGACGGCTGGATGCCGCTCTTCGTCGTGCTGCGCGAGGGCGCGACGCTCGACGACGACCTCGTCGCGCGCATCAAGAAGCGCATCCGCGAGGACTGCTCGCCGCGCCACGTGCCCAACGAGATCCACCAGATCGCCGAGGTCCCGCGCACCCTGTCGGGCAAGGCGCTCGAGGTCCCGGTCAAGCGGATCCTGATGGGCCAGGCGCCCGACCAGGCGGCCAGCCGCGAGTCGCTGGCCAACCCGGGCGCCCTGGACTACTTCGTCGAGCTGGCCGACGGCGACTGACGCAGCCGCGCGTCGATCCCCTCGACGACCACGGCGGCGAGCTCGCGCAGCTGCTCGCGGGGTCCGCCGAGCGCGAGCGCCGGGCGCTCGCCCGGAGGGCACGGCGCGCCCGCGCCGGCGCGGGGCGCCGGTCTCGGCGGCGATCTCGGCGAGCGTCGGATGCGCGCTGCTCCACCACGGCCGCGGCGCGGGCTCGAGCCACAGCAGGACGGTGGTCTCGGGCGCGCGGCGCTCGGCGCGCAGGCGCGCGCGCAGCCCGAGCTCGCCGGCCCCGACGAAGACGACCTCGGCCCAGGGCGCGTCCCTCGCGGTGGCGACGGCCGCGTCCGCCGCGGCCGTGTCGGCCTCGGCGACGGGCGCGACGATGGCGTCGAGGAGGCCCGCGGCCGCCACGAGCGCCACCGCCGCCGGGACGAGCTGGGCGACGCCGAGCAGGGTGCCGTCCGCGCCGGCCACGCGCGCCCCGGCCAGCGCGACGGTCACCGCCAACGAGCCCTGCAGCCACTCCAGCGCCGCCGGGACGCGACCCAGGACGGTCGTCCGAGGGCGGTCGACCGCGGCGAGGACGATGAGCGCGACCTCGCGCGGCTCGCGCGCGCGCGCCACCACGTCCTGCGTCGCCCGGGCGCGCCCGAGCGGGAGCAGGCCGCGGCCGTGGGCGGCGGAGAGCGCGAAGGCGCAGCCGGCGACGATCAGTCCGGCGAGCGGATGGCCCACGCTGAGCACCGCGCCGACCACGCCGGCCACCGCGCACAGCGCCTGCCACGCCGGCCACCCGGGCCGCACCCACCGCGCCTCGACCCGCGGCGAGCGCCGGGCGCGGCGCAGCCGCCGCAGCAGCGCGAGCGCGGCGCGGCGCTCGGCGTCCGTGCAGGCGAGGGGGCCGCGGTCCATGGCGGCAGGACATTAGATGGCTGATTCCACGACCGCCGCCCGCACGCTCCGCGGCCCGACCCACGCACAGCCGATCGCGTGCACATCGCTTCGCCCGCGCCATGGACGCCACCGACCTCTGCTTCGCCGGCGCCGCCGAGCAGGCGCGCCTGGTGGCCGCCGGCGAGGTCTCGGCGCGCGAGCTCGTCGAGGCGTCGCTCGACCGCATCTGGCAGGCGGACCCGCAGCTCAACGCCTTCCGCGTGGTGCTCGCCCACCGCGCCCTGACCGAGGCCGACCAGGCCGATGCGCGTCGCGGCGCGGGCGATCGGCGCCCGCTGCTCGGCGTGCCGGTGGCGATCAAGGACGACACGGACGTCGCCGGCGAGGTCACGGCGTGGGGCTCGCTGTCGCACGGCGGCCCGCGCGAGCGCGACGCCGACGTCGTGCGCGCGCTGCGCGAGGCGGGCGCCGTCGTCATCGGCAAGACGCACGTGCCCGAGCTGACGATCTTCCCGTTCACGGAGTCGCTGGCCTTCGGCGCCACGCGCAACCCCTGGTCGCTGGACCACACGCCCGGCGGCTCGAGCGGCGGGACGGCCGCCGCCGTGGCCGCCGGCATGGTCGGCGTCGCCCTGGGCTCCGACGGCGGCGGCTCGATCCGCATCCCCGCCGCGTTCTGCGGCCTGTTCGGGATCAAGCCCCAGCGCGACCGCATCTCGGTGGGACCCAAGCGCGAGATCTGGCACGGCCTGGGCGTGTACGGGCCGCTGGCGCGCCGGGTGGCCGACGCCGCGCTGTTCCTCGAGGCGGCAGCCGGGGGCGGCGGCTTCGTCGAGGCCGCCGCGCGCGAGCCGGGGCGCCTGCGCGTCGCCGTCTCCACCAAGGTGCCGCCGGGCGCGCTGGCGCGGCTCGGAGGCGAGCAGCGCCGGGCCGTGGAGGAGACGGCGGAGCTCCTGCGCTCGCTGGGCCACGACGTCGCCGAGCGCGAGATCGACTACGGGCCGGCGGCCTGGCCGAACCTCGTGGCGCGCTACCTGCGCGGGATCCACGACGACGCGCGCGGCGTGGAGCACCCCGCGCGGCTCGAGCCGCGCACGCGCGCGATGGCGCGGCTGGGCGCGCTCGTCCCCGCCGGGCAGCTCGCCAGGGCGCGCGCCGCCGAGGAGGCCGTGGCGGCACGGGTGAACGCGATCTTCGACCACGCCGACGTCGTGCTCACGCCGGGGCCCTCCGGGCCGCCGTTCCGCGTCGGTCAGTTCCATGGCCGCGGCGCCCTGTGGACGCTCAACGCCGTCGTCGCGCGGGTGCCGTACTACGGGGTCTTCAACGCCACCGGGCAGCCCGCGGCCTCGGTGCCCGCGGGCTTCGACGGCGAGGGCCTGCCGCTGGCCGTCCAGCTCGTCGGCCGCCCGGGCGACGAGGCGACCCTCCTCTCCCTCGCCGCGCAGATCGAGCAGGCGCGCCCGTGGGCCGACCGCCGCCCGGAGCTGTGAGCACCGAGGACCTGCTCGACGTGGCGGTGGCCGCGGCGCGCGCGTCGGCCACCGTGCTGCTCGACTACTACCAGCGCGGCGTGCGCGAGGTCGCGGCGAAGTCGACGCCGACCGACCTCGTCTCCGAGGCCGACCTCGAGGCCGAGCGCGCGATCCGCGAGCTCATCGCCGCGCGCCGGCCCGACGACGCCATCCTGGGGGAGGAGGGCGACGACCTGCCCGGCTCGTCGGGGCTGCGCTGGGTCGTCGACCCGCTCGACGGCACGATCAACTACCTGTTCGGGATCCCGCAGTGGTCCGTGTCGGTGGCCTGCGAGGGTCAGGTCGGGGTCGTCCTCGACCCGCTGCGCGACGAGCTCTTCACGGTCCGCGTGGGGGAGCCGGCCCACCTCAACGGCGAGCCGCTGCACGGATCGGCGCGCGACGACGTCGCCACCGCGATGGTGGCGACAGGGTTCGGCTACGACGCCCGCGTGCGCGCGGCCCAGGCCGCCGTGGTGGCGCGGCTGCTGCCCCAGGTGCGCGACATCCGCCGGCTCGGCTCCGCCGCGCTCGACCTCGCGTGGCTGGCGGCCGGGCGCTACGACGCCTACTACGAGTACGGCCTCAACGCCTGGGACTGGGCGGCGGGCGAGATGCTCTGCGCCGCGGTGGGCCTCGAGACCCGCCACCTCGACGCGCTGCCGGGCACCGGCGCCGGGCTGCTCGTCGCGGCGCCCGCGATCGTCGACGCGCTGGAGGCGATCGTCACCGAATGACGGCGCCGGAGCCCAGGCCGACGGCGCGCAGGCCCGGGGCCTCGCCGGCCGCGTAGCGCAGCGGGCAGCTCCTCGCCGCCGCCCAGCCACGCGTGCAGGCGCTCGGGGTCGGCCGCCAGCTCGATCCACGCGATGGCGCCCGCATCGCCGCTCGCGCCGGGATCCGCGATGCCCGGATCGCGCTGGATGAAGAACGGCAGCCACGGCTCGGCCATGGCCTGCGCGACGCCGGTCAGGCGAGCGGTCAGGCCGCCGCGCTCGATGCTCGTCACCTCGAGGCCGAGGCGCTGCGCCTCGGCGGGCACGTCCTCGACCGCCACCGCCCAGCCGAAGAGGCCATCGGGCGCCGCCGCGACCGCGCGGCCGATGACCGAGTCCGCCGCCTCCTCGTGATCGGCGATGGCCAGCACCTCGAGGTAGCCGCCGCCCAGCGGGAAGACGCGGTTGTGCGTGCCGATGCCGACGTGGCGGCCGCCGCCGCCGCTCGGGAGGCCGTGCTCCTCGGCGAGCCGGTCGGCGGTCGCGTCCAGGTCGCCCGCGACCCAGATGACGTGGTCGATGCGCACCTGCGGTTCCTAGCCGCCGCGGTGGACGACGCGCTCGGGGATCGAGGCGCAGCGTCACGCGGACCTCGCCGGGCTTCAGCGGCGGGTAGGGGCGGCCCTCGTACTTCTCGCTCAGGGCGTTGATGACGTCGAGGCCGTCCTCCTCGGTGGCCTCCTCGAGCGCCGCGTCGATCCAGACGTACTCGTACTGGTCCTCGGCGTTGGCGACGAGCAGCGAGGCTCGGCCGGTGCGCTCGACGTTGGTCGGCCAGCGCCGGCCGCGGGCGGAGTTGAGGACGACCGTGTCGCCGTCGACGTCGACCCACACGAGCGTGGCGTGGATCGAGCCGTTCTCGTTGAGAGTCGCGACGTGGCAGAAGTTGCGGCCCTTGATGAGCTCGCGCACCGGGTCGTCGAACGTGCTGCGGGGCATCGGCTCTCCTCTCGTGGTTGCGCCCGCAACGATACGCGTCAGGTGCCGGCGGCGGCCTGGACCAGCGGACCCGTGCGGTGGGCGATCTGCGTCGAGAGCACGATGTAGCTCGTGGAGCGCCGCACCGCCGACGTGCTGAGCAGGCGGTTGATGATCTCCTGCAGCTGCTCGGTGTCGTGGGCCGCGACGCGGCACAGCAGATCGCGCGGGCCGCTCGTGGCGTGGGCCTCGAGCACCTCTGGAACCGATTCCAGGTGCGCGATCGCCTCGATGAGCCGCCCCTGCGTGATCTCGAGGAAGACGAAGGCGAGGACCGGATAGCCGATCTTCGACGGGTCGACCTCGGGGCCGAAGCTGCGGATGACGCCGCGTTCGGTGAGCTTGGCCAGGCGCGCCTGCACGGTGCCGCGCGCGACGTTGAGCCGCCGCGAGGCCTCCATCAGGCCGATGCGCGGCTCGGCGGCCATCAGGGCGATGAGGCGTGCGTCGAGGTCGTCGATCGGACTGGTCATGTTGTACAGAAGCTACCGGGGTTGACTGAGCGATGTTGGGCGTCCTGACCGGTCGCAGCGCGCAGAGTTGCCAGTCGCCGCCGCGACGTGGTGCCCTTGTGGCGGAGCGCACCACCCGAGGAGGGGCAGATGTTCGAAGAGGCCCAGCTGTACTCGCCCGTCACGCAACACGAGGACGGCAAGGTCGAGGTCCATCTCGGCCAGGACCACCCGGGGTTCAACGACCCCGAGTACCGCAAGCGTCGCAACGAGATCGCCGCCGCCGCCATGGCGTGGACGCCCGGCGAGCCGATCCCGCACGTCGACTACACCGAGACCGAGCACGAGATCTGGCGCGTCGTCTGCCGCGAGCTGCACGACAAGCACGAGAAGTACGCCTGCCGCGAGTACCTGGAGGGCAAGGCCCGCCTCGCCCTGCCCGAGGATCGCGTCCCGCAGCTCACCGAGGTGACCGCCGGCTTGCGCCCGCTCACGGGCTTCGAGTACCACTGCGCTCCCGGCCTGGTCCCGCTGCGCGAGTTCTACGGCGCGCTGGCCGACCGCGTCTTTCACTCCACGCAGTACGTCCGCCACCCGTCCGAGCCGCTCTACACCCCCGAGCCGGACATCATCCACGAGGTCATCGGCCACGGGAACATGCTCGCGAGCCCCCGCTTCGCGGAGGTCAAGCGCCTGGCCGGCGAGGCCGCTCGCCGCGTCGAGACCGACGAGGCGCTGCAGATCATCGCCGACGTCTTCTGGTTCACCCTCGAGTTCGGCGTCATCCGCGAGGGCTCGGAGCTCAAGGCCTACGGCGCGGGCATCCTCTCGAGCTACGGCGAGATCGAGGAGTTCCGCCACACCGAGATCCGCCCGCTCGACCTCGCCGAGATGAGCGCGATCGAGTACGACATCACCAAGTACCAGCCGATCCTCTACGCGGCCGAGTCGATGGACCACCTCGAGGACGTCGTCGGCGGCTTCTTCGCCACGGCCGACGACGACATCCCGGCGCGCCTGGCGGGCGGGCTCGCGGCCGCCTAGCGACCGGCGCTCGTCACCGGCGGGCGCTCACCACATCCGCTCGCGGAAGCTCTCCTCGAGCTCTGACTGCGTCTGCTCGACCGTCAGGCCCGGAGTGTCGCGATGGTCGCGGTAGATCTGGGCCGCCGACGGCAGCTCCTCGGCCGGAGTCCACGTGGACGGCTCCCAGACACCGCTGCGCATGAAGGCCTTCGCGCAGTGCAGGTAGGCCTCGGCCACCTCGACCAGGAGCGCCATCCGCGGCGGCTTCGTGCCGCCCGTGATCAGGCCCTCGAGCAGCTCGGGCTCGCGCGTCAGCGTCGCGCGCCCGTTGACCCGCAGCGTCTCGCCCATGCCGGGCAGCAGGAAGAGCAGGGCGACGTGGGAGTTCGCGAGCAGGTTGGCGTTCGAGTCCTGGCGGCGGTTGCCGGTGTAGTCCGGGATCGCGAGGCGGCGCTCGTCGAGCACGCGCACGAACCCCGGGGGGCCGCCGCGCGGCGAGCAGTCGCAGCGCCCCTCGGCGTCGGCGGTCGCGAGCATCGCGATCGGCGAGCGCTCGATGAAGTCGCGGCAATGGCGATCGAGGTGGTCGAGCTGCTTGTCGAGCACCCGCTGGTGCGGCTCCCCGATGTGCTCGCGGAGGTCGTCGAAGGCCGTGATCGCGTGGTCGAGCATGTCCAAAGCGTAAAGCCGCCTTGGACCGCGTCGGACCGGCGGGATCGCCGGCCTATCGCTTGGGGCCGATGAACTCGTCGAGCCTCGCGACCGAGGCACGGCGGGCGACGGAGATCGAGGCGCGGTTCATGACCCGCCACTGGACGCCGAGCGCATCGCACGCCTCACAGAAGATGCGCTTGATGTCGTCCGAGCGATTGCTGAACTCGTATCGCACGTACTCGTACGTTCGCTTCGGGTGCTTGATGCGATTGATGTGCCGCGAGCCATCGGAGTGGATCAGCCCGCGCACCAGCTGATCGGGGTGAGCGTCGACGATCCGCTGCTGCCACGGCACCAGCGCGATGCGGCGCTCGTGCTTGCGGCCGGGGCCGTGCTGCGGGAACAGGCATGGCCAGTGCTTCCAGTACGACGAGACGTCCAGCGCGCGGGAGTGGATGCGCGGATGGAGAGCGGCTCGGCGCCCGCGGACGTCCTCGATCGCGAGCGCGATCCACCAGGCGATGTTCAGGTGCAGCAGGTCGCACGCCACGCGCAGCCGGTAGACCCCGCGCCGTGTGAGGACGATGTGCCCGTCGCCGAGATAGGCGCCCAGCAGATAGGCGTAGCTGGCTGCGGGCAGACGTTCCGGTGCGCCTTCGCAGACCGCGCACGTTGACCGTCACCGAGTGGCCGAGAGGAGAGCGCCGCCAGTCACAGATCGTGCGGCGGGGGATCCCGGTCTCGCGCTCGATCTGGCAGTCGTTCAAGCCACCGGCGATCAGTGTCGCAACCTGCTCACGCTGCTCGATCGAACGCACGTTCCCAGGGTGCCAGCCGACTCGGACGATACCCGGGGCGGGATTCGAACCCGCACTGGAATCGGGTTTGAGCCGATCGCCTCTGCCAGTTGGGCTACCCGGGCGCGCTCGCTAAGACTACGTCACCCGGCAGCCGGCGCGGGCGTCGTCGAGCCGTCCGAGCGGCGCTCGACCTCGACGTTCCACTCCTGCGAGAAGGCCTGCATCGAGAAGACGATGAGCAGGGCCTGGACCGGGACGATGAGCAGCGTGATGAGCCCGAGCAGGCTCGAGTCGAGCGCGGGGTCGTTGAAGCCGGTCTTGTCGCGCTCGAACCACGCCGGGCCGGCGACCGCGGCGAAGATGAGCAGGATGATCGCGAGCGCCGCGGCCACCGGCAGCACGCCGCGGTTCCAGCGCGCGACGTAGTAGGCCATCCCCAGGTAGATGACGACGTAGACGATCTGCAGGAGCTTGGCGCCCTGCAGGGCATCCCAGCCCCCGATCGTCACGATGAGGACGAGCGCCGCGGAGACGAGCAGGAGCAGGATGACGACGGCCCTGCTCGCCTTGCTCGAGGCCTTCTTGCGGTTGGGATGCTCGATCCTGACGTCATCCTCGGCCATGCGGGGCGGACCATACAATCCGGCGCGGGCCGCGTGCGACGGTTGGCGTGCGAGCGGGCGTGGTGAAATTGGTAGACACGCCGGCTTTAGGTGCCGGTGGCGCAAGCCTTGGGGGTTCGAGTCCCTCCGCCCGCACTCAAGCCGCGGTCAGCGTGCCGTCGAGGACGACGACCGCATGGCCGGTGAGGTGGACGCGATCGCCGTGGATCGACGTGCGCACGAGGCCGCCGCGCGCCGAGGCCTGCAGGCCGGTGAGGCCGTCGCGGCCGAGGCGGCTGCGACCAGTACGGCGCCAACGCGGTGTGGGCGCTGCCCGTGACGGGATCCTCGGGGATGCCGTCGGCGGGGGCGAAGAAGCGCGAGAGGAAGTCGTAGCCGGCGTCCGGCCTGGAGGCGCTCGCGGTGGCGATGACGCCGCGGATGCCGTCGCGCCGGGCGATGCGCGCGATGGCGCCGAGGTCGGGCGCCAGCGTCCGCACGGCCGCCTCGTCGTCGAGGACGACCAGCAGGTCGCCGAGCGCGCCGGTGGTGTAGGTGGCCTGCGGGGTGGCGCCGAGTGCCTCGGCCAGGCCGTCGGGCGCGGGCGCCTCGCTCACGGGCGCGGCCGGGAAGTCGAGCGTGATGGTGCCGTCCTCGCGCCGTGTGCGCGACGAGCACGCCGCTGCGGCTCATGAAGCGCACGGTCCCGGGCGTGCCGCGGTCGTTGTGCATCGCGTGCGCCGTGGCGAGGGTCGCGTGGCCGCACAGGTTGGTCTCGACCTCGGGCGTGAACCAGCGCAGCGCCCAGTCGGCTTCGGCGCTCCCGGTCAGCGGGTGGGCGAACGCGGTCTCCGACAGGTGCATCTCCGCGGCGACCTGCTGCATCCAGCGCTCGTCGGGCCACGTGTCGGCCTCGTCGAGCAGGCACACCGCGGCGGGATTGCCGGCGAACGGCCGGTCGGTG
Source organism: uncultured Actinomycetes bacterium (assembly GCA_963816845.1). Lineage (GTDB taxonomy): Bacteria > Actinomycetota > Thermoleophilia > Solirubrobacterales > Solirubrobacteraceae > JAOPZW01. Next base: position 63,904 of record CAWFMR010000052.1, read on the forward strand.
AACGCGTCGATGATCCGGATCCGCATGCGCTCACTCTAGGCCCGCGTCCGCGGCGGCTCAGTCGGGCGGGCCGTGCGGTCCGGCCTCGGGCTCGAGCGCCGGCGGCAGGGTCAGCTCGATGTCGACCTCGGCCAGGTGGAACGGCACCGTCCGCATCGCCTCCTCGTGCTTGTACTCGAGCCACGCCTGCCACTCCATCCACTCCGCCTTCGGACTGCTGCCGGCGAGGCGGCTGCTCCAGAAGTCCTCGCGCGCCCGATCGAAGAGGGGCGCCGACTGCGAGGGCGCGCCGAACACATGCGCGACGCCGTAGGCGAACGCGGAGAACGGGACGGTGTAGACGTGCCACGGCAGCGCGAGCACGACGTGCAGCGGAGACTCGAGCGTCAGTCCCTCGAGCCCGATCTGCACGGCCTGGTCGTCGTAGTCGAGCGCCCACTCGCGCCGCGTATGGTCCGGCGGAGGCGCGTCGCGCAGGAGGGTGACGAGGAAGATCTCCTCGAGCGCCGTCAGGACCGCGGCGACCTGGGCGGGGCGAACGAGGTCGTCGGCGCCCAGCCCGTCGAAGACCAGCAGCATCCGGGGTGTCTCGTCGGTCCCTCGTCCGCCCTGGGCGGTCATGCAGCCGACGTTCGGGAGCCGATTGCGGACTCCTCTGCGCGCCGCGGGCGCCGCCGAGCCGTTCTTCCTGCTCCGGGGGGCATTTCTCACCCCGGCGCGCCGCTAAAGGCCCGCTTGACAGTCCGTCGAGGTGGGTACGGTGCTCGTCATGCGTGTGGGTCTTGTCCTGGGGGCAGGGGGCGTGGTTGGCGCCTCCTGGCTCATCGGGGCGCTCGACGCACTCGAGACCGAGACCGGCTGGCGGGCCGTGGACGCCGAGCGCATCGTCGGCACCTCGGCGGGCGCGGTGGTCGGAGCCCTGGCCGCGAGCGGCATCCCGTCGGAGTACATGAGCGCCTACGCCGCCGGTCGCACGCTGGAGGGCTTCGCGGAGGCCGAGTCGCGCGCGGACGACTTGTCGTCGAAGCTGCCGGGCTCGGACTACCGCCTGCAGCTGCGCGCTGCCGCCGGTCGGACCGGGCTCCTGGCGCCTGGCCCTGAACACGATGCTGCACCTGCGCAGCCACGCGCCCGCCGTCGTGCTGGCCGGCTGGCTGCCGCGCGGCTTCATCTCGACCGGGCCCATCCGCGAGCTGGTCGAGGGCTTCGTGCCCGGTCACTGGCCCGGCCACCCGAGCTACTGGGCGGTCGCTGCCGACTACAGCTCGGGTAAGCGCGTGGCCTTCGGACGCGACGATGCCCCGACGACGTCCGCGGGCGACGGCGGTCGCCGCCTCGTGCGCGATCCCGGGCTTCTACCACCCGGTCAGCGTCGCCGGCCGACGCTACGTCGACGGCGGGATCTGCTCGACCTCGAATCTGGATCTGCTGTGCGGGGCCGACCTCGACCTCGTCGTCTGCCTGAACCCCATGTCGTCGGTGGCGCCCGTCGCCGGCGGCTCGCCCGCCGATCGCTTCGCGCGGCTCATGCGCGCCGCGGCCGGACGGCGCCTGGCCCACGAAGCCCGCAAGCTGCGCCGCGAGGGCACCGACGTGCTCGTCCTGCAGCCCGGCGGCGACGACTGCGCCCTCATGGGCCTCAACCTCATGAGCGGCTCGCGCCGCGTCCAGGTCATGGAGCAGGCCCGCAAGTCGGTGGCGCGCGAGCTGCACCGCCTGCGCGGGACGCACCTGCTGCCGCGCGCGCGCACGCCGAGCCGCCGGCGCGGCGGACCCCAGGCCGCGACGCGGCCGGCGCGCCGCGTAGCGCTCAGCACTTCGGCCCCACGTTCTCGTCGAGCAGCGCGACGCTCGTGCGATGCGAGATCGAGATGTTGCGGTGGTTGGACTGCGTCCAGCGCAGCCCGAGCCGCTCGCAGCTCTCGCAGAACAGGCCGCGGATGTCGGCCGACAGGTTGCTGAAGAAGTAGCGCGGATAGGCGTACTCGGCCACGCGCCCCGACGGCAGCCGTGTCTTGAAGCGGTTGACGGTCCGGCAGCCGTCGGAGTGGATGAGCCCGCGCACGAAGGGCCACGGATGGGCGTCGACGATCTCGCGCTGCCACGGCGCGAGGACGATCGGCCGCTCGTGCTTGCGGCCTGGGCCCATCTGGGGGAAGAGCTCCGGCCAGTCCTTCCACCCCGCCGTGACGCCGAACCGAGCGGTGCACGGCGAGGCGATTGCCGCGCGGTCGAGTCGAGGGCAGGCTCAGCACGATCGCGGCCCTGCATTCCTCGATGATGTCGGGATAGATGCGCGTCGAGCGTGATGACGAGCTGGAAGCTGCGGCCGGTATTCGCGACGTAGCCGTCGCCGAGATAGGCACCGAGCAGGTAGGCGTACGAGTAGTTGTCTGCGGCCTCGTGTGCACGAACGCATGTTCGCAGAAGGTCGGACGGCGATTGCTCGCTACGATGGCCACTCGACTCCCCGGGGGAGTGAGTTAACGGCTATGCGCATGGTCTCCAAAACCATGAATTCGGGTTCGAATCCCGGCTCCCCCGCTCGACCTTGACGCCGCTGCCCTCGCAGATCTTCGCGCCCGAGGCGCTCGCCGGGCGCGTGGTTCTCGTCACGGGCGGCGGCACCAACCTCGGCAAGCAGGCGGCGATCGAGCTCGCGGCGGCCGGGGCGCAGGTGGTCATCGCCGGGCGCCGCGAGGAGGTCCTCGATGAGGCCGCGGCGGAGATCGGCGAGCGCTGCTCGCACGTCGCCGGCGACATCCGCGAGCCCGCCGACGCGACGCGGATCGTCGAGACCGTCCGCGAGCGCCACGGGCGCCTCGACGTGCTCGTCAACAACGCCGGCGGCCAGTACTTCGTCCCTGCCGAGGAGATCGCGGCCAAGGGCTGGCGCGCCGTGCGCCGCCTCAACGTCGGCGGGACCGTACACGATGACCCGCGCCGCGGTCGGGGCCGGGTTCGGCGCCGACGGGGGGACAGTCGTCAACGTCACCGTCTCGCCGCACCAGGGCATGCCGGCGATGGCGCACACCGGAGCCGCGCGCGCGGCCGTCGAGCAGCTGACGCGCGAGCTCGCCGCCGAGTGGGCGTCGCGCCGGCATCGCCGTCGTCGCCGCCGCCATCGGGCGCTTCGACACCGAGTCGCTGCGCAAGTACCCCGAGGTCGTGTGGAAGGGCGCCGCCCGCAGCGTCCCGCTGCAGCGCCTCGGCACGATGCAGGAGTTCGGCTGGCTCGTCGCGCTGCTCGCCGGCCCGGTCGGCCGCGCGCTCAGCGGCTCGGTCGTCACCCTCGACGGCGCCGCCGACAACTGGTTCGGCCCCTGGCCGCCGCCGACCCTGACCGACGATGCCGGCGCGGTGCCCACCGAGGAGCGGCGCCCCACATCGCCCGGCTGACCTGAGGTACCCTTGGTTGGGCTTGCGGGCGAAGTGTTGTGGTTGCACAGAAGCCTTCCAAGCTTCTAGG
>CAWFMR010000053.1:0-14281 GCA_963816845.1 uncultured Actinomycetes bacterium
GTCGCCGCGTCTCGGGCGCAGCAGCGCGCCGTTGCTCGGCCGTCGTGAGCGACTCCTCTCGGAGCGAGTGCTCGCGATGAGCGCCGGGGCGCAGCTCGGCGTGCGACTGCGCGAGGGCGACCTGGCCGCGGCGCCCGCGGTGCTCAACCTCGTCGAGACCCGCGATGCCCACGAGCAGGTGACGGCGCTGCTGCACGAGGTCTCCCCCGCCGCCCTGGGCGGCGAGGCGCGCGCCCACGTGGTCGGGATCACCGGGCCGCCGGGCGCGGGCAAGTCGACGCTGCTGGGCGAGCTCGTGCGCGCGTGGCGGCGGACGGGCGCAGCGTCGCGGTGCTCGCCGTCGACCCCTCGTCGCGCCGCTCGGGCGGGTCGCTGCTGGGCGACCGCGCGCGCATCCCCTTCGATCCGGCCGACGCCGGCGTCTTCATCCGCTCGACCGCCGCCGCCGGGCGCCTCGGCGGGCTGGCGCCCGCCACGCGCGCCGCCGCCCAGGCCCTGGCCGCCGCCTTCGACATCGTGGTCGTCGAGACCGTCGGGGTCGGCCAGAGCGAGACGGACGTGGCCGAGGTCGCGGACACCGTCGCGGTCATCGTCCAGCCCGGCTCGGGCGACGTCCTGCAGTTCCTCAAGGCCGGGATCATGGAGATCCCCGATGTGCTCGTCGTGACCAAGGCCGACCTCGGCGCGGTGGCCCAGCGCGCGCGGCGCGACCTTCACGCGGCCCTGCGCTCGCTCGGCGATCGCGAGACCGAGGTGGTGGCGATCTGCTCGATCGCGCCGGTGAGCGGCATCGACGAGCTCGTGGCCGCGCTCGACGCCCATCGCGCGCGCCTCGACCTGCCGGCGCGGCGGCTGGCGGCGCGGCGCGCCAGCGCCCTGGCCGACTTCGTCGCCGAGCACGGCGAGCGGGGCCTGCGCGCCCTGGGCGGACGGCGCGCGGCCGAGCGGGCGCTGGCCGACGCCGACCCCGGCGCCGACGTGCCGGCCCTCGTGGCCGCCCTCGAAGGTCAGGCGGCCGGCGCGTGATCCGCCGCGTGCTCCGCGGCGTGCTCGGCCTGCTCGCCGTCTTCGCGGTGGTCACCGCGATCGCGGCGCTGCTGGGCGCCGCCAACCTCGGCACCGCGGCGACCTTCGGGCAGATCGCCTTCGCCGCCGCACTCGTGTGGGTGCTGCTCAAGCGCTGATGCGCTGCGGGGCCTCGCGCGCCGGCTCGCGGTCCACGCGCGAGCCGGCGGCGCCCAGCGCCACGCTCGCGCGCGCCGTCACCAGGTGGTAGAGGACCAGCAGCTGCACGATCGCCAGCGACTCCGAGCGGTGCAGCTCGGTGGCGATGGTGAACTCGCCCAGGCGCTCGGAGCGCAGGTGGCTGGCGAAGTGCATGCGATCCCAGATCGCCTCCTCGACCTCCGCGGCCGCGCCGGCGTCGATGTCGCCGGGGATCCACAGATGGCGCTCGTGCTCGCCCTCGCGCAGGCGCATGCCCTTGCCGTCGCCGTTGATGGGCGCGCTCAGGTCGGGGTGGCCGAGGCCGTCGCGCAGCGTGAGCTGGGCGTCGAGGTGCTCCTGGTCGCCGCGATCGCCCGGCATGAAGGAGACGACGATGTCCGCCCAGCGCTGCTGGGGGCGGATGTAGGCCTCCGAGTCGGGCCCGCGACGGTCGAGCTCCTCGAGCACCTGGTCGCTCGTGTAGCCCCGCCGCGAGCAGTCGCGCTGCACCTTCCACTGGCGGCGCAGGTCCTCGGGCGGGGCGAGGAAGACGCGGACGTCGAAGCTGTCGCGCAGGGTCTGCGTGTGGTAGCCCAGCAGCCCCTCGACGACGGTGAACTGGCGCGGTTCGACGTACACGGCGGGCCCGAACGTGCCGTCCTTGTGCTGGTAGACCGGCTTGAGGATGGCCCGTCCGCCGCGGACGTGCGCGAGGTCCTGCTCCATGATGTCGAGGTAGTTGCAGTCGGGGTGCAGCGGGGTGATCGCGCGCTCGGCGCGCTGGCGGCGGTCGAAGCGGTGGTAGTCGTCGGCGGCGATGTGGGTCACGTGCTCGTCGCCGAGCAGCCGCACCAGCCCGCGGGTGATCGTCGTCTTGCCGGCGGCGGAGTCCCCGACGACCCCAAGGATGATCGGGCGCGGCATCTACTCCTCCTCGCTGCGCTGCAGGGCGCCGTCCTCGTCGGCGAAGACCGAGCTGGCGAGGATGTCCGCGGCCTCGATGGTCACCAGGTCGCGGCGCTCCAGCGCCTCGCGACGGTCGTAGAGGCGGCTGGCCTGGCGCATCCGCGCGCGCTCGATGGCGTTGCGGATGCTGCGCCCGTGCGCGAAGCGCGCGCGCCGGACGCGGCGCTCGACGTAGGCGCCGAAGGCCTCACGCGCGTCGGCCGTGAGCTCGTAGCCCTGCTGGTCGAGCATGAGGTCCGCGATCGCGATCAGCTCGCGCACGTCGAAGTCGGGGAAGTGGATGTGGTGCGCGACGCGCGAGCCCATGCCCGGGTTCGAGGCAAAGAAGGTCTCCATGCGATCGCGGTAGCCCGCCAGGACGACGACGAGGTCGTCGCGCTCGGCCTCCATGACCTGCAGCAGGATCTCGATCGCCTCCTGGCCGTAGTCGCGCTCGTTCTCGGGGCGGTAGAGGTAGTACGCCTCGTCGATGAAGAGCACGCCGCCGCGGGCGCGCTTGAGCACCTCCCGGGTCTTCGGGGCCGTGTGGCCGACGTACTGGCCGACGAGGTCGTCGCGGGTGACGGACACGACCTTCGGCTTCTCGATGTAGCCGAGCCGATGCAGGACCTCGGCCATGCGCAGCGCGACGGTCGTCTTCCCCGTGCCGGGGTTGCCGGTGAAGCTCATGTGCAGCGAAGGACGCGCGCAGGCCAGGCCCTGCTCGCGGCGCAACCGATCGATGACCAGCAGCGCCGCGATCTCGCGGATGCGCGTCTTCACCGGCTCCAGCGCGACGAGGTCGGCATCGAGCTGCGCGAGCACGCCTTCGATGTCGCGCGCGGGGGGCGCGTCGGCGACGGCCACGGTCACGAGCGGCGCCCGCCGTTGGCCGTGGCCGTGCCCGGCGCCCCGTAGCGCTGCCCGGAGGGGGCGTCGGTCGCATAGGCGTGGACCGTGTAGCGGACCTGGCGGTCGGCCTTCTCCTGGCGCTGGACCGCGAAGCCCGGCTCGACCGGCGGGCGCCCGACGACGAAGGCCAGCGCCGTGGTCTGCCGGCCGAGCGAGCGGTCGTAGCAGACCACCTTCACGTAGCCGTGCGGCCACGCCTCGCGCGCCCCGCGGATCTCGCTCATGACGACGTCGACGTCGTCCTCGATGAGGTCGAACTGCGGCGGCGCCCACATCTCCCACAGCGCGTTGCGCGGGTGCGGGTCGTCGGTGTGCTCGACCATGATCGCCCAGCCCTGGCGCAGGGCGTAGCGCAGCTGGGCCTCGATCTGGGCGTCGGTGAGGTCGGGCAGGTAGGAGAACGTTCCCTGGGTGATGCGCATGGCGCTCCTCCTAGCTCAGGGTGGGCGTGACGAGGACGTCGGGGGTGTCGGTCGACTCGTAGTCGAAGCTGACGTCCTTCCAGACCTCGAGCGCCGCGTCGAGCTCGGGGCAGCCCTTGGCCGCGTCGACGAGGATGTCGGGGCCCTCGGCGAAGTAGTCGCGGCCCTCGTTGCGGGCCATGATCATCGCCTCGACCGCGACGCGGTTGGCGGTCGCGCCGGCGGCGATGCCCATCGGATGGCCGATGGTGCCGCCGCCGAACTGCAGCACCACGTCCTCGCCGAGGTAGTGCAGCAGCTGGTACATCTGGCCGGCGTGGATGCCGCCCGAGGCGACCGGCATGACGCCCGGCATCGAGCCCCAGTCCTGGTCGAAGTAGAGCCCGGTCTGCGGGTCGGCGCGGTTGAAGCGCTGACGGCAGACGTCGTAGTAGCCGCGGATCATGTCGGGGTCGCCCTCGAGCTTGCCCACCACGGTGCCGGCGTGGATGTGGTCGACGCCCAGCAGGCGACACCACTTGGCGATCACCCGGAAGGACACGCCGTGGGTCTTCTGGCGCGTGTAGGTCCCGTGCCCGGCGCGGTGCAGGTGCAGCAGCATCCCGTTCGCGCGGGCCCACCGCGACATCGACGTCATCGCCGTGAAGCCGATGGTGAGGTCCATCATGATGATGATCGACCCGATCTCCTTGGCGAACTCGGCGCGCTCGTACATCTCCTCCATGGACGCCGCCGTGACGTTCATGTAGTGGCCCTTGACCTCGCCCGTCCGGGCCGACGCGCGGTTGACGGCCTCGATCGAGTGCAGGTAGCGGTCGCGCCAGCGCATGAACGGCTGGGAGTTGATGTTCTCGTCGTCCTTGGTGAAGTCCAGGCCGCCCCGCAGCGCCTCGTAGACGACGCGGGCGTAGTTCTTGGCCGAGAGTCCGAGCTTGGGCTTCGTCGTGGCGCCCAGCAGCGGGCGGCCGAACTTGTCGAGGTACTCGCGCTCCATGACGATGCCGTGCGGCGGGCCCTGGAAGGTCTTGACGTACGCCAGCGGGATCCGCATGTCCTCCAGGCGCAGCGCCTTGAGCGCCTTGAAGCCGAAGACGTTGCCGATGATCGACGACGTCAGGTTCGCGATCGAGCCCTCCTCGAAGAGGTCGATGTCATAGGCGATGTAGGCGATGTACTGCCCGGGGGTGCCCGGGACCTCGTCGACCCGGTAGGCCTTGGCCTGGTAGTGCTCGTAGGGCGTCAGGCGGTCGGTCCACACGACGGTCCATGTCGCCGTCGACGACTCGCCCGCCACGGCGGCGGCCGCCTCGATCGCGTCGACGCCCTCCTGCGGCGTCACGCGGAAGGCGCACAGCACGTCGGTGTCCTTGGGCTCGTAGTCGGGGTCCCAGTAGCCCATCTGCGCGTAGGGCGTGACGCCCGACGTCCAGCGATCCTTGGGGGTGGGCTCGGCATGCGAGGCGGTCACGTCGGGCAGCATGGAGCGTGTTTGCTGTGGGAGCAATCAAAAGATCGATGGCAATACAGAGGTTTTCGTCTATGGTTCGCGTCCGGTGTCGGTCACGCTCACCCAGCTGCGCAGCTTCCTCGCGGTGGTCCGCAGCGGGTCGGTCACCGCGGCCGCCGACGAGCTCGTGGTCACCCAGCCGTCGGTGTCGGCCGCGATCACGGCGCTGGCGCGCGAGGTCGGCACGCCGCTGCTCGAGCGCGACGGCCGCGGCGTGCGGCCGACGCCCGCCGGCGAGGCCTTCGCGCCGTACGCGACCGACGTCATCGGGCTGCTCGACACGGGGCGCCGGACGGCGCTCGAGGCCGCCGCGACCACTCAGCGCATCCTGCGCATCGCCGCCGTGACGACCGCGGCCGAGTCGTTCGTCCCCTCGCTCATGCGGACGTACTCGCTCGAGCACCCGGAGGTGCGCCTGGCCCTGAGCGTCGGCAACCGCGGCCAGGTCCTCGACTCGCTGCTGGCGCACAGCGCGGACGTCGCCTTCGGCGGGCGCCCGCCCAACGACGAGCGCATCCGCGCACAGCCGTTTCGCCCCAACGAGCTCGTGCTCATCAGCGCCGCCGACGATCCGCTCGCCGGCGGCGGCGCGGTCGCGCCGTCGCAGCTCGGCGGGCGCACCTGGCTGCTGCGCGAGCCCGACTCCGGGACGCGCTCGGCCAACGAGGAGTTCCTGTCGGCCAACGCCCTGCACGGCGAGACGCTGACCGTCGGCTCCAACGGCGCGATCCGCCAGGCGGCGCGGATCGGCCTGGGGATCTCGTTCCTGTCGGCCGATGCGGTGACGTCGGACGTCGACGCCGGCCTGCTCGGCGTCATCGCGATCGATCCGGCGCCCCCGCCGCGCGCGTGGCACGTGATGCGGCTCGCCGCCGGGCCCGCGCGCCCGCTGGTCGACGACTTCGTCGCCTTCGTCAGCGCGTCGGCGCGCTGAGCGCCGCGGCCACGGCGGCCTGCCCGAAGGAGATCGCGCCGTCGTTGGGCGGCAGGCGCTCGGGCACGAGCACGCGCAGGCCGCCGTCGCGCAGCAGCGCCAGCGTCAGCTCGAGCAGCAGGCGGTTCTGCCACACACCGCCGGAGAGCACCACGGTGTCGAGGCCGCGCGTGGCGGCGACCTCGGCGCACGCCTGAGCGGTCGCGCGCGCGACCGCGCGGTGAAAGCGCGCCGCGACGACCGCCGGCTCGACGCCGGCGGCCACGTCGTCGGCCACCGCCAGCACCGTCGGGCGGGCGTCGAGCACGCCGGCGGCCACGTCGAGCGGATAGGCACCGCGCTCGGAGCGGTCGGCGACCGCCTCGAGCTCGACGGCCGCCTGGCCCTCGTAGGTCACCACGGTGCGCACGCCGCACAGCGCCGCGACGGCGTCGAACAGGCGGCCCATGCTCGTGGTCAGCGGCGCGGCCAGGCCGGTGCGGGCCAGCTGCGCGACGGCGTGCCACGTGCGCGGCTCGATCCCGGCCAGCGGCGCCGGCTCGGCCTCCTGGGCCGCCGTCAGCCATGCGCAGGCCATCCGCCAGGGCTGGCGCACGGCGCGGTCGCCGCCGGGCATCCGCACGGGCCACAGGGCGCCGTCGCGCGCGAAGCCCTCGAGGTCGCCGGACAGCAGCTCGCCTCCCCAGACCGTCCCGTCGGTGCCGTACCCGGTCCCGTCGTAGATCGCCCCGACGGCGGGGCCGCGCTCGCCGTGCTCGGCCAGGACCGCCGCCAGGTGGGCGTGGTGGTGCTGCACGGCGACGTGCTCGACGCCCTCGCGCGCCAGCGCGTAGGTGGTCGACAGGTAGTCGGGGTGCAGGTCGTGGGCGACGACCTCCGGGGACACGGCGAAGAGCTCCTCGAAGTGGGCCACGCCCTCGGTGAAGGAGCGCAGGGTCTCCTCGTTGCGCAGGTCGCCGATGTGGTGGCCGACCCACGCGCGCGCGCCCTTGGCCACGCAGAAGGTGCTCTTCAGCTCGGCCCCGCAGGCCAGCAGGCCGGGGGCGGCGAGCGGGAGCGCGAGCGCCGCGGGGACGTGGCCGCGCGAGCGGCGCAGCATGAGCGGGCGGCCGTCGACGGCGCGCACGACCGAGTCGTCGGTGCGCGTGTGGATCGGGCGGTCGTGGAGCAGGACGTGGTCGGCGATGCCCGCCAGGCGTTCGCGCGCGTCGTCGTCGTGGTAGGCGATCGGCTCGTCGGACACGTTGCCGCTGGTCATCACGAGCGTCGTCGCCGTGTCGTGCGCGAGCAGGTGATGCAGCGGCGAGTAGGGCAGCATCACGCCGAGCTCGCCGCTGCGCGGGGCGACCGCGGCCGCCACGGGCGCGTCGGGGCGCCGGCGCGCGAGCACGATCGGCCGCTCGTGCCCGGCCAGCAGCTGCGCCTCGGCCTCGCCCAGCTCGACGAGGGTCCGCGCGGTCGCGACGTTGGGGACCATGAGCGCGAAGGGCCGGTCCTCGCGGTGCTTGCGCGCGCGCAGCCGCGCGACCGCCTGCTCGTCGTCGGCGCGGCACGCGAGGTGGTAGCCGCCCAGGCCCTTGACGGCCACGATCTCGCCGTCGAGCAGGGCCGCGGCCGCCAGGTGCATCGCGTCATCGCCCGCGGCCTCCCCCAGGCGCACGGTCGGACCGCAGACCGGGCACGCGTTGGGCTGCGCGTGGAAGCGACGGTCGCCGGGGTCGTCGTACTCGGCCTGGCACGCGGGGCACATGGCAAAGCCGGCCATCGTCGTCAGCGGCCGGTCGTAGGGCACGCCGCGCACGATGGTGAAGCGCGGACCGCAGTCGGTGCAGTTGACGAACGGGTAGCGATACCGGCGGTCAGCGGGATCGAGGAGCTCGCCCAGGCAGGCGGTGCAGGTGGCCGCGTCGGCGGCGACCGGCGCGTCGGGCTCGCCGCCGTGGGCGCTCTCGAGGATGCGAAAGCGCAGCTCTCCGGTGGGCGGCAGCGACGCCCAGGCGACCGACTCGATGCTCGCCAGCGGCGGCGCTTCGGCCGGCAGCCTGGCCACGAAGCGCTCGACCGCCTCGCAGTCGCCCTCGACGTCGAGGAGCACGCCGCGCTCGTCGTTGAGCACGTAGCCGGCGAGCCCCTCCTCGCGGGCCAGCCGGTAGACGTAGGGGCGAAAGCCGACGCCCTGGACCACCCCCTCCACGCGCCCCGACGCGCGCCGCGTCATGACTCCACGAGCTCCCGCAGGACGTGGTACGCCGTCGCCTGCGCCTCCTGGATGCGCGGGATGTGCTGCGAGCGCGTGACGACGACGTGGTCGGCCAGGGCCTCGGAGGCGACGCGGCCGCCGTCGTAGCCGACGAGGGCGATGGTGCGCAGGCCGCGCCGGCGCGCCTCGCCGAGCGCCTCGAGCACGCTGAGGGAGTTGCCGCTCGTCGAGAGCGCGAGCAGCACGTCGCCGCGCCGCCCGTAGGCGATGACCTGGCGCGAGAAGATCGCCTCGGTGCCGATGTCGTTGGCGATGGCGGTGATGATCGCCGTGTCGGCCGTGAGGTCGAGCGCGGGGCGCGCGGGCCAGCCGCTGGCGAGCGGCGGCCCGGAGAAGTCGGCGACCGCGTCCATCGCGTCGGTGGCCGAGCCGCCGTTGCCCAGGGCCAGCAGCCGGCCGCCGGCGTCGAAGGCGGCGCGCAGGTCGGCCGCCGCGGCGCACAGGGCCTCGAAGCCGTCGCCCAGCGTCTGCTCGCGCAGCGCGCCGACCTCGTCGGCCTTCATGGCGGCCGAGGCGGCGACGTCGCCCAGGATCGCGTCGAGGTCGTGCTCCTGCTCGCCCAGGAAGGGATAGAGGAAGCTCGACGCGCCGACGTCGTGCACACGTTGCTCGGTGCGGCCCTCGAGCAACCCGCGATGCTCGAAGAAGACGTGCACGAGCTCCCAGAGCACGTGGTAGGCCGTCTCGGCCAGCTCCTGGCGCACGAAGGGGTCGGCGCTCGGCGCCTCGAGCTCCCACTCGGCGCCGAGTGGGCGCGAAGGCCACCGTGAGGCAGCCGCGCTCGCGGGCGAGCGCCACCGCCTGCCCGAGCTGCGGACCGTCGGCCGGCTCGCCGAAGGCGATGACGATGTCGTCGGGCTCGGCGATGAGGTCGAGCTCGCGCAGGACCGGGCCGGTCTCGCCGGTCAGTCCGATGGCCGGCAGCGCGCGCTTGCCCACGATGACCGGGTGGACGAACTCGACGGCGACGTGGCGCGCGTCCGAGCGCGCGGCAGCCGTCGCGCCGACCGCGACGAGCCGGCCGTCGCGCGCGAAGCGCTCGGCCATGCGGTGGCACAGGCGCGCCACGCGCGCCACGCCGTCGGGCGAGTAGAGCCCCTCGCTGGCCTCCCGGCGCTCGGCCAGCCGGCGCTCCACGCGCTCACGCACGGCGCCGGGCGAGGCCGCGGCGGTCACACGGCCGCCCCCGAGCGCGCGGCGACGAGCTCCGACAGCCACGTCCGCCAGGCGTCGATCCCCTCGCCGGTGCGCGCGCTGACGAGCATGCGCTCGACGTCGGGGTGCACGGCGTCGAGGTTGTGCAGGAAGAGCTCGAGATCGACCTCCAGGTGCGGCATGAGGTCGAGCTTGTTGACCAGCACGAGGTCGCACGTGCGGAACATGAGCGGGTACTTCAGCGGCTTGTCCTCGCCCTCGGTGACCGAGGAGACCATCACGCGGGCGTCCTCGCCGACGTGGAACTCCGCCGGGCACACGAGGTTGCCGACGTTCTCGATGATGAGCAGATCGATGTCGTGCAGGGGCAGGGCGGGCAGCGCGCTGCGCACCATGTTGGCGTCGAGATGGCACTCGCCGCCGAAGCCCGGGTCGGTGTTGAGCTGGGTCACCGGCACGTGCAGGCTGGCCAGCCGGTCGGCGTCCATCGAGCCCTGGACGTCGCCTTCGAGCACCCCGACCCGCACGCCGTCGATCCCCTCGGCCAGCAGGGCCTCGAGGAGCGTCGTCTTGCCCGCCCCCGGCGAGCTCATGAGGTTGATCACGGTGACGCCGTGGGCGTCGAAGTCGGCGCGGTTGGCGCGGGCGATCGTGTTGTTGGCGTCCAGCGCGTCCTCGACGACCCGGACCTTCACGCGGTGCATGCGGCCTCCTGTTGCTCGACGTCGATCGATTCCACCAGAAACTCCTCGCCGCTGACGACCACGGCGTCGGCCGCGCCGCAGGCCGAGCAGCGGAAGTCGATGCCGTCGAGCTCCCATTCGCGCCCGCAGCCGCAGCGCAGGCGGGCTGGGATCGCCTCCTGCTCCAGGCGCGCGCCCTCGACGACCGTGCCGCGCGCGACGTGCTCGAAGTAGAACTCGAGCGAGGCGGGGACGACCTGGCGCAGGTAGCCGACCTGCAGGTAGACCGCGGTCACCCGCCGCCCGGCCGCGTGGCGCTCGACGGTGGCGATGACCGCGCTGGCTAGAGAGAGCTCGTGCACGTCGACTCCACGAGCTCGACGGCGCGGTCGACGGCCGCGCTGACCTGATCGCTGAGACCCAGGCCCATCTCCTCGACCTCGGCCGGCTCGCACGCGATGACGATGACCTTGCCCGGCCAGCCGCCCACGGCGCGCACGAAGCGCAGCACGGTCTGCGGGTCCATCCCGTGCGGGTCGAGCATCTCGCCGTCCTCGATGCCGGCCGCGATGTCGTCCTCGTCGGGCTCCATGACGTAGAGCGTGCCCGGCTCGCCGCCCTGGCGGCTGATGTCGACGAGGATCAGGGCGTCGTAGCCGCGCATGACCTCGTAGGCGAGGTCCAGGCCGCCGGTGCCGAAGTCCATGACGCTCACGCCGGAGGGCAGCTCGCGGCCCTCGAGGCGCTTGACGACCTCCCCGCCGAAGCCGTCGTCGCGCAGCCACGCGTTGCCGATGCCGGCCACGAGGATCTGCTTCTGCATGGTCTGCGTCACGTCGTGCACGCCTCCAGCTCGCCGGTGAAGAAGAAGAGGTAGCGCCCCGTCTCGCGCATGAGCTCCTGGCCGGGGTCGTCGTCGACGGTGACGCCGAAGTAGAGCTTGTCGTCGTAGTCGAAGTAGATGCGCTCGACCGTCGCGACCTTGCCGTTGAGGATCTGGTCGTAGGGGTCGGGCCGATCGTCGAGGCGCAGGACGACCTTGTCGCCCAGGCGATAGGTGACGCCGTCGACCTCGACCTGCTTCTCGCCCGGCGGCTCGGCGTGCGGCGGCGCGGGATCGGAGAGCACGGTGCGCCCGTGCAGGGCGAAGATGTCCTCGGGCGTGGCCGCGGCGGCGCGGGCGACCATCTCGCGCACGGCCGGGTCGGCGGCGGAGATCTCTGCGCGCTCGTCGTCTGAGAGGGCGAGGACGTGCAGCAGCAGCGCCTCCTCGATCTCGGTGCCGTCGAAGAGGTCGCCCCGGCTCTCGGGCGCCAGGCGCGGGTGGTCGGGCAGCATGATCGCCGCGCCGAGCAGCGCGTCGTCGGCCTCGGTCGCCAGCACGGGGAAGGTGTTGACGCTCTCGGCCTCCGGCGCCTCGAGCGGCGAGACGAAGCGCCCGCCGTCGATCCTGAGGACCGGATGCGTGGAGAGCAGGCTCGCCGCCAGCGCGCCGGCACGATCGAGGCCCTCGGTCACCGGCGTCGTGTTGTGGACGCACAGCATCACGCGCCAGCGCCCGTCGCCGAGATCGTCCGCCGACATCCGCAGGCGGCCGTGCAGCCCGCCGTGCTCGAAGGGCTCGACGTGCGGCGCGCGGGCCAGGTCGGCGAGCGGGCGCCCGGGCGCCTCGAGGCGGCGCGGCACGGCCTGATGGCCGTCCCCCGCGCCCTGCAGGAAGCGCACCTCGCCGGCCAGCACCGCATCGCCGTCCGCGCGCGCGACCCCCTGCATGCGCAGCTTGTCGAACGTCGAGGACGTGGCCTGGGCGTAGGCCGGCGGGTAGACGATCCCGAACGGGGTCGGCGTCGCGTTCTTGGTCGCGCCCGGCGTGTAGGGGTACAGCGCGTAGCCCTCGTAGAGCAGCGTGCCCAGGAGCTCCTCGAGCGCGGCGTCCACGTCAGTCGTCCTCGAGCAGGTCGGCGACGCAGGCGTCGTAGGACGGCAGCCCCTGGCGCGCCTTGCGGCGCGAGAGCGCGGCGAGCGTGTCGGCGTGCAGCCGCACGAAGGCGCCGTTGGGGTAGTGGCGCTCCATCATCTCCCGCCACGTCGCGACCGGCATGCGCCAGTCGGCCGAGCAGGTCCACGGGATGAGCACGACCTGCAGCTGCCCCGCGTCGCCGCGGTGCAGCACCGAGCCGGTGAAGTGAAAGCTCAGCGGCGCCTCGCCGTCGGGGAGGTTGTAGAGGTACTTGGCCGCCGCGAGCTCGAGGTCGTACGTGCAGGGCACCGGCAGCGTGAAGGTCGTCTCGCCCGTGAAGCTCGGGACGAGGGTGCTGACCTGCGTCCACACGAAGCTCTTCGTGGTCGCCGCCCAGCGCTCGGGCGGCCCGAAGAGCTCCACCAGAGCCTCCCGGGTCTCGGCGTCGTAGCTGCGGCGGGCAGGATCGATGTTGATCTGGGCCGTCAGCGCGATGGTGAAGACCTCGCGCCCCGAGGTCTCGGTGACGCCGAGCGCGAACGACAGCGTGGGTGCGGCGGCATCGGGCACCCACGTCACGTCGTGGACCTGGAACTCGGGCGCGATCCGCGCCTCGGCGACGATCTCGCCGCTCACGCCGCGCTCCGCGTGTCGGTCAGCCGCGCGAAGAAGGCCTCGACCGCGTTCTCGACCGCGTCCCCGCCCGAGATCCCCTCCCAGCGAGCCTTGATCATCCCCACGAGCTCGTAGCAGCGATCGATCGGCACGATCGCGTGGACGGGCGGGTCTGCGAGCCGGTTGACGATCAGCGCCTCGACCTCCGGCTCGAGGTCCGCCAGGACGGGGTTGGCGCCCACCAGCTCGTTCCACGCGGCGAGGTAGAGCTCGCACTCCGTCGCGCCGGCCGGGCTCGGGTAGAGCGCCACGACGCCGTCCGCCACGTCGCTGACGAAGAAGAAGGCCAGGCCGATCGGGATCTGGAACTGCGCCCACAGCTCGTCGGAGAGCTCGAAGCCCTCCAGGCGCAGCGTCCGCGTCCCGGTCGGACGCAGGTCGTCCTCGCCCGAGCGCATCGCGCAGCACGGCTCGCAGGCGCAGAGGATCCGCCGCTCGTGGACATCGAGCAGGTGGCGGTGCTCCTCGGACATCCGCGCACCGCACAGGTCGCAGCGCGCGTCGCCGCCGGCCGACGGGGGCGCCGGGGCCGCCCGCGGGCGCGCCATGCGCCGCAGGCTGGCGACGACGTCCGCGTTGGGCGCGCCAGGCGGGGTTGCGCTCACGGGGCCAGCGCCACCTTCACCTCCGCGCCGGCGCGGCCGAGCAGCGGCACGGGCTCGAGCTGGGCCTGCTCGGCGCCCAGCGCGCGCCCCGCCCGCGGCAGGTCGAACGCGCGCCCGCAGCGCGCGCACGTGAGGATGTCCCCGCTGAGCGCGGCGTCGCCCAGGCCGGCGCCGCAGCCGGCGCACGCGCTGCGATAGGCCAGCAGGGTGCCCTCGATGTTGGCCACGATCAGCTCGGCGCCCCGCAGGGTCACCGTGCGCAGCTCGCCGGGGGCGACGTCGCCCGCGCGATCGAGCGCCATCCAGGTGGGCGTCGGCGCCGGCGCGCCGGCGTCGGGCATCTGGATCTGCAGGAGCCCGGGCGACGGGCCGATCCCGCGCGCCGGCGGGGGCGCGACGCCCTCGACCTCGAGGCCGGCCAGGTCGGGGGCGGCCTCGTCGAGCGCCTCCTTGATGGCCAGCTCGAGCGTCGCGGCGGACGCCGGACATCCCTCGCAGTGCCCGACGAGCCGCAACCGCGCGACGCCGTGGTCGAGCTCGAGCAGCTGGACGTCGCCGCCATGGGACTCCATGTACGGCCGCACGGTCGCGAGCGCCTCGAGCACCCGCGTCTCGAGGTCGATCGGGTAGAGGTCGTGGATGAGCAGCAGGCTCGCCACCACGCCGTCCTGCACGAGCTGCTCGTGGATCGCCTGGCCGGCGGCCCCGGCCTGCTGGAGCGCCTCGACGACCCGCCGCAGGCCCTCGCCATAGAGGTCGACGATCGCGCCGACGAGGTCCTCGGCGACCTCCCTCGCGTGGCCCTCGTCGAGCCCCTCGAGCGCCTCGGTGAGCTCCTGGACGCGGGCCAGGTGGCGCTCGGAGTCGAGCGCCATCCTCTCGGTTGCGGGCTCGGCCGCCATCAGCACAGACCCGTCGGACGGTGCACGACCTTCTTCACCCGGCCCGCTCCGGTGTACATGTGCACGCCGCACGGCAGGCACGGGTCGAAGGAGCGCACGGCCCGCATGATGTCCA
>CAWFMR010000054.1:0-31001 GCA_963816845.1 uncultured Actinomycetes bacterium
GCGAAGTTCTCGCCGTCGATGGAGCCGACGTAGTCCATGACCACGAAGTCGCCGTCCGCCGCGGCGGCGCCCTCGGCGGTCTCCAGGCGCGCGCTGCGCTCGCGCAGGGCCTCGAGCTCGGCATCGACGGCCGCGTCGTCGGCGCCGGCCTCGCGCTTGCCGACCTCGACGCCCTTGTACTCCCCGAGCGTGGCCGTGGGGCGCACGCCGATCTCGATGGTGAAGGTCAGCGGCTGGCCCTCGCCGGGGAGGTCGCCGACGTCGAGGTCGGGGTCGCCGACCGGGTGGATGCCGGCGGCGTCGATCGCGTCGAGGTACCAGCGGCCCATCGCCCCGCGCACGGTCTCGTCGAGCACGCTCTCGCGGCCGATGCGCTGGATCACGACCGGCGGCGGCACCTTGCCCTTGCGAAAGCCGGGCATGCGCAGGTTCTGACCGAGCTGTCGCGCGGTGGCCTGCATGCGCCGCTCGATCTCCGCGGCGGGGACCTCGGCCTCCACGCGGACACGCGATTCGGGCAGCTCTGTGACGGACGTCTTGACGGCGGCGGGCATGGGAGCGTGACGATAGCGGGGGACCGGCGCCCCGGGCACTCGCCGCCGCTAGGGCATCGGGGCCAGCGGGTTGGCCACGGCCGTTTCCGGCATGAGGTCGTTCTGTCGGGTGGCCGGCTGCACCTGCATGTCCGCGAGCAGGTTGAGGGTCGCCTGCTGCATGGGCCTGCTCACCGTGGACGGGTCGCGGTCGTGCAGCGTGTCGAGGCCCCAGGCCCACTGCACGGTCCCGGCGCCGAACACGAGCGCGCCGCTGGGCGCCCGGTAGAGCGTCAGGCTGTGGCTCGCGGTGCCCGTGGTGTTGTACGTCGAGCCCTGGTCGGTGAGCACGCTGACGCCGGTGGCGGTCGTGTGGTCGCGGAGAGGTCCACCTCGCCGGGCGGCCGGAAGCCGTTGGTGGTCGTTGTCGGAGTCCCACTCGTAGCCCAGCGTTCCGTCCGGCAGCGTCGTGCCGACGCCCGAGTCCCGCCAGAACGGCATGTTGTGGTACTGGGCCGGGACCTCGATGGCCCGGGTCCCCGACGTGACCGAGAACAGGGTGCCGGTCAGGGCGTTCTGGGGCCGCGGTCCATCCGGGTTGATCGAGCGGTTGTCCATGAACGTGCCCGTCCACACCCCGAGGGGTCGACGTGGGCGTTCTCGTGCGTCTCCTTGTAGGAGACGAGCGTGCGGTAGTTGTCCTCCCAGCGCGTCTTCCAGAAGACCTCGTTGCCGCTGAAGAAGGCGAGGTTCACGCCGGCGTCGCGCGCGCTGGTGACGTTGGCGCGCTGCTGCCCGGACCAGTACTCGTCGTGCCCGGAGGACATGAAGATCTTGTGGTTGCGGATCAGCGCCGCCGTAGCGGTCGGTGTCGACGCCGGTCTCGTAGCTGACGTCGTAGCCGTTGCGCTCCAGCCAGCGGATCATCGGGACCTCGGCGTTGAAGATCCAGTCCTGGCCGGAGTCGACGCCGCGCGTGACGAAGGGCCGGTTGTAGCTGACCTTGGCGGCGCGCGGAGTGTTGCCTCCCGTCAGCGGGCCGCCCGTGTACAGGCTGTTGCCGCCGTAGTCGTTGTAGGCCTGCCAGGTGGTGTCGGACGTCTGGTAGTAGATGTCCGAGCGCGAGCGGTCGTTGCGGACCACGAAGACGATGTGGCTCTCGCCGCCGTCGTTGCCGACGAGGTGGGCGAAGTAGACGCCGGAGACGGCGTCGGGCGGGATCGCCCACGACGCGGACACCGACCAGCCCCCGCAGTCGACGAGCCCCGTCGTCGGCTGGACCGGGCACTGGCCCTGGACCGCGGCGGGGAACCCGGTCATCGCCGCCACCTTGCGGGCCCCGTCGCCGCCGTACCAGCCGAGCCGGTAGATGTCCATCCGGTAGGCGACGTTGGCCGTGATCTTGAACTGGACGGTCTGGCCCTGGTCGTAGCTGATGTTGGTCGTGAAGCCCTGCAGGTTCTGATCGCCGGGGCCGGAGATGTTCCAGATGCTCGCCGGCGTGCCCTGCTTGGCGTTCTCGGCCGGGATCGGGTTGTCGTAGGGCCCGAGCGGGATCCCGGGGTCGGTCACGGGCGGCGCGATCGAGTTGCCGCCGAAGACGAGGCAGAGCTGCGTCCGGCAGCTGGCCGTGCCGCCGGGAGCGCAGGCCTGGCCGCCGTCGATGGCCGTGATGGTGGCCTTCGCGCCGCCGGTCCCGCCACTGAGGGCGATGGCCGGGTTGTCGTCGCGGCCGCCGCGCGAGAGGCAGTAGGTGACGTCGCTCTGGGGCTGGTCGTCGAGGCCGCCCGAGGCGACGCGCAGGTGACCGCTGAGGCGGTGCACGCGGATGGCGCTCGCCGCCGAGTGATCCGCGAAGAGCTCGAAGGTGTGCGCGGCGTACGCGGCCGCCGTGACCGTCACGCTCGAGCGGTTGCCGAGGACGATCGGCGTCGGGTCGGCGGCGCTGGCCCGCGGGGGCGCGCACGGGCCGCTGACGTCCCACGCGGCACCGCGCTGCGGCGCGCGGTAGAGGCTCGACGCCCACGAGTCGAAGAGGCCCGCGGCGCCCTCGCGGGCGACGTCCGGATACGCCTGGGCCACCGACGGCGCGCGCATCGCGTCGGCGAACGAGGCCAGCGCGCCGCTCCCGGTCGTGCTCAGGTGGGCGAAGAAGCCGATCGCGTCGTAGGTGCGATGGTCCAGCGGGGTCGTCGGGTCGTCGACGTACGTGGCGTACGCCTTGCGGTAGGGCGCGGCGCCGTCCTGGGCGAAGAGGCAGCCGGCGTAGGCCGAGCTGCCCTCGCCGAGCCATGGACGCGACGCGTCGAGGGTCTGCAGGCCATCGGCGCGCCCGGCGAGCTGGATCTGCAGGCAGTGGAAGACCTGGGCGGCGATGACCGTCTTGGACGCGCCGCCTCCGCGGACGCTGACGATGCAGCGCGCCGCCGGCTGGGCGGAGCGGTAGCTGCCGCCCGCGTCGACGCCGAGCGTCGCGGCGCCGCTGCCCGTCGACGGGTAGTCGCGGACGATGGTGACCGGCAGCGTGAGCTGCACCCCCGTCTGCTGGCCGACGAAGGCGATGGCCTGGTCGCGCACGGCGTTGAGCTGCGCGCCGGCGGCGCGGCCCTCGACGGACAGCGCGAACGCCTTGCGCACGATCTTGTCGACCGCCGAGCGCCGGCTGGGCGCCAGGCGCCCGTAGTTGGCCAGGACCCAGCTCGTGGCCAGCGTGCCGTCGGGGATCGAGCCGCGGGGGCCTCTGGGAACGCGCACGCCGGGCAGCGGCGCGACCGCCAGAGCGAAGGCCTGCTGGGCCGTCGCGGGGCCGGGGCGCGTGCCGCCCGCGCGGGCGAGCAGGCCGTCCCACGCGCTCTGGCCGATGGTGCGCCGCACGCGCGTGCGCACGATGTCCTCGAGGCGGCTGACCAGGCCATCGCCCTTCGCGGCGCCGACGGCCACGAGCTCGCCGACGACCGGGCCGTCGCGCCACACGATCCGCTGGGCCTTGCTCAGCGCGCTCGCCTTGACGCCCAGGGCGCGGGCGTCGGCGGCGTCGGCGGCGGTCTTGCCGACGCGGCCCAGGGCGCGCTTGAAGGCGCTCGCATGGGCCGAGTCGCGCGCGACCAGCGCGCGGCTGACGACGAGGAGCTTCGGGTTGCCCGGCGAGCGCAGCACGCTGGTCGAGGCGCGCGCGCCCGCGGTCGCGTGCCGGCTGACGAGCCGGGTCCAGGGCGCCGCAGACGTCGTTGCCAGGGTCAGGCCCGCCACGTCGCCGGCGCCGAGCACCGCCGTCGTCGGCGCGACCGATGAGGCGCCGGCCGCAGGCGCGCAGGACAGCGCGACGACGGCGGTGATGGCCGCGAGCAGCGCTCGTCTGGTTTGGATGCCCGACACTTGCACCGATGCAACGTTGGCAACGGCGCGCTTCTCTCGCGAGCGAGTCTGAACTACGGACTAGGGCCCGACGTCGGCCATCGAACGCCCGCGCCCGCCGGATGGCGGGATGGCTGGTCACCGGGCCGGTCGGCCACCTGTACGGCGGCGTGGCCGACCTGACCGCGCTCCTCGCGCGCTACGCCGTGGCGCGCGCGCGAGGGCGCGATCCGTCGTCAGCCGACTAGCAGGTGACGACGAGGTGGAACGAGCGGTCGGCCGCGGCGCCCGCGCCGGTCGAACGTGTGCACCGCAACGGTGTCAGCGTCGGTCGCCGTCGGTCGTGACGACGCCCGGCGCGTCGCCGGTGATCGTCGCCGTCCGGGCGCACTTGCTCACGTCGGCGTTGAAGTCGACGCTGTAGACGCCCGGCCGCCGAGCGGGCCGACGGCCGTGGCGCCGCGCTGGTCGCCCAGGGCGCCGGCGCCGGTGACGGTGGCGAACCTCGCCTGCGCCGCGGCAGTGATCTCGTCGGCGCTCTTGCCGTCGACCTGGTCGGCGTTCAGGCCGGTGGCCACGCCCTTCGCGGTCGTGGTGAACGGGGCCGCCGCGGCCGGGCCGGTGATGGCGCCCACCTCGGTGCCACCGTTGGCGTTGAACTCGAACGCGCGGCCGTCGGCCAGGTTGCTGGCGCGCACGCAGGGCTCGTTGCCCTTCGGCGTGCCGCCGGCGGCCGAGCGGCAGCCGTACACGGCGCCGCCGCCGTTGTTGGACTTGTTCGACTGGCGCGTGCCGTACGAGCTGACGTTGGCGATGATCTGCGTCTCCTTCGTGTACGCCTTGCGGGAGTCGGCAGACGGGTTGCGCGCGCCGCCACGGACGCTGTTGCCTTCGCCGAAGGCGCCGGCGAACGGTGCCACCAGCAGCGCTACGAGCAGCGCGGCGGCGAGGATCCAGGGACCGTTGGCGCGCACGTTGAGGGCCTTGCGGATGCGGGATCGCATCGAGTGCTTCCTCCTGTTCGGGGGGCTTGCCTAAGCACCCCAACAGGGCACCCACCGCGAAGGTTGCGGTCGCGGCCCGGTCTGCACGCGGACGATCAGGTCGAGGCCAGCGCGAACAGCGGCCAGTGCCCCGGAACGCCGTTGAGCGCCTGCATGCCACGCTCCTCGAACCTCAGTCCCGCCCCGACGACCGTCCCGTAGGTCGTCCCCGACGCGAGCACCTCGCCGGGCGCCGCCAGCGCCGCGACGCGCGCGGCGATGTGGACCGCCATGCCGCCGACGTCGTCGCCGATGACCTCGCACTCGCCGGTGTGCAGGCCGACCCGGACCTCCAGGCCCACCGCGCGGACCGCCTCGACGATGGCCTCCGCGCAGCGCACGGCCTGCGACGGCGCGCCGTCGAAGGCGATGAGGAAGGCGTCGCCGATCGTCTTGACCTCGCGCCCGCCGAAGCGGTCGATCTCGCGGCGCACCGCGGTCTGGTGGGCGCCGAGCAGGTCGCGCCAGCGCGCGTCGCCCAGGCGCGCCGCGTGGCCGGTCGAGCCGACGATGTCGCTGAAGATGACGGTCAGCAGGTCGCGCGCGACCGTGCGCGAGCGCCCACCGGTGAGGAACTCCTCGATCTCGCCGAGCATGTCCGAGCTGTCGACCGCGCCCGGGAGGTTGTCGACGCCCTCGAGCTCGACGTAGCGCGCGCCCGGGATGCGCGCGGCCAGGTAGCGCGAGTGGCGCACGTCGATCAGACGGTCGCCGGTGCGGTGCAGGATGAGCGTCGGGACGCGCAGCTCGCCGAGCAGGTGGGTGATGTCGTGATCGCCGGTGGAGTTCATGAGCCGCAGCAGCTCGCCCGGGCTCGAGGAGAGGCGCTCCATGCGCGCCAGCCAGGCCTTCATGCGCGGGTCGTCGGCCCGCGAGGGGGCGATCTGCGCGAGGTTGGCGCCCGTGCCCCACACCTCGGAGAGCTGCGCCCACATCGCCCGGCGCCCGTCGGCGTCGTAGGTCCAGTCCACGTCCGCGTTGGCCAGCGCGCGGGCCATCGAGGCGTAGAGGACGACGGCCTGCACACGCTCGGGCGCCATCGCGGCGGTGGTGATGGCGAGCAGTCCGCCGGTCGTGTAGCCCATCAGCACCGCGCGCTCGCTGCCCGCGGCGTCGAGGACGGCGAGCACGTCGCGGGCCTCGTCCTCGAGCGACACGGTCTCGCGGCGCGGATCGGAGAGGCCGCAGCCGCGGCGGTCCATGATCAGCAGCCGGGTGAAGCCCATCAGGCGCTCGAAGAAGCCCGCCAGCCCCGGCTGCTCCCACAGGTGCTCGACGTGCGAGATGAAGCCGGGGACGAAGAGCAGGTCGGTCGGCGCGTCGCCCGCCGCCGTCCACGCGATGGTGGCGTCGCCATTGCGGGCATAGCGCGTCTCGATCTGCACCCCGCGTTGAAGCCTACGGATGTGTGCGAGGTGGTCCTGCGGCCGTCCCTGGCGGGGAGCTCGACGCTCGGATAGGGTCCAGCCGCCGGGCCTTCGGTGACCGCTCCCGCCCGAGGTCCTAACTCCGCGCGCGCGAGGCGCCGCCGTGTCCCGGCAATTGGGCTGGATCAACCCGCGGCTGTACGGCATCGGCACCAACGCCAACAAGGGGATCGTGGACGTCACCATCGGCGACAACACGTTCACCCTGCTCGACGACAACGGCAACGCGGTGTTCACCGTGCCGGGCTACAAGGCCGTCCGTGGCTACGACATGGCCAGCGGCCTGGGGACCATCGACGCGCTGCGCTTCACGCACGCGCTCGCCGGTCGCTAGCGGCGTCGCAGCCGGTCAGCGCTGCACCGCGATCGAGGAGGTCGCGGTGTGGCGCTGGCCGTAGCGCGCCACGAGCTCGTCCATCAGCGCGTCGACGCGCTCGTCGACCGCGCGACGCGCGGGGTCCTCGTCGTGCCAGGCGACGATCTCGCGCGCCCCGCGGGCGAAGGGGATCGTCGCGACGTAGTCGGGGACCAGGGCCTTCACCTTCGCGTTGTCGAAGATCACCGAGTGCGCCTTGTCGCCCAGCAGCGAGCGACCCCAGCGCTCGTCGGCGGCGAAGATCGCCTCGGACGCGACGTGGACGAGGCGCGGCTGCGCGCCCGCAGCGGCGCCGACGAGCTCGTAGATCTGGTTCCACGTGAGCACCTCGTCGGAGGTGATGTGGAAGCTGTCGCCGATCGCCTGCGGATGGCCGAGCAGCCCGACGAAGGCCTTGGCGAAGTCCACGTGATGGGTGAGCGTCCACAGCGAGGTGCCGTCGCCGTGGACGACGACCTCCTTGCCCTCGCGCATGCGCTCGACGACGGTCCAGCCGCCCTCGAAGGGGAGCGTTCATGCGGTCGTAGGTATGCGAGGGACGCACGATCGTCGCCGGGAAGCCGTCCTCGCGGTACGCGCGCACCAGGAGCTCCTCGCACGCGATCTTGTCCTGCGAGTAGGGCCAGACGGGGTTGCGCAGCGGCGTCGACTCGACGATCGGCAGGCGGCCGACGGGCTTCTGGTAGGCCGACGCCGAGCTGATGAAGACGAACTGCCCGGTGCGCCCGGTGAAGAGATCGACGTCGAGCTGGACGTGCTCGGGCGTGAAGGCGACGAAGTCGACGACGGCGTCGAACTCGCGATCGCCGATCGCCGCGCGGGCGGACGCCGGGTCGCGGATGTCGCCCTCGAGGCGGCGCGCCTCGGCGGGCAGCGGTCGCGTCGACGTGCGCCCGCGGTTGAGGACGTGCAGGTCGATCCCCAGGTCCACCGCGCGCTGGGAGCACGCGGAGCTGATCCGCCCCGAGCCGCCGATGAACAAGACCTTCAGGGCGGCTCATCGCCCGCGGATCGTAGGGGTCAGCGGTAGTCCGGGTTGGCGAAGTCGAAGCGGCAGCCCGCGTCCCACGCCGAGCGCTGGTTGCCATGGGCCGGGATGCCGCCGGCGTCCTTGAGCATGCGCGCCAGGTGCAAGAGGTTCCAGGTCAGGAAGGTCGTGTTGCGGTTGGTGAAGTCGTTGTCCGGTCCGCCCGAGCCCGGGTCGAGGTAGCTCGGGCCCGGCCCCGCCTCGCCCAGCCACGCCGAGTCGGCCTGCGGCGGGATGACGTAGCCGAGGTGCTGCAGCGAGTAGAGGATGTTCATCGCGCAGTGCTTGGCGCCGTCCTCGTTGCCCGTGATCAGGCAGCCGCCCACGCGGCCGTAGTAGGCGTACTGACCCTCGTCGTTGAGGATGTGGCTGTTGCCGTAGAGGCGCTCGATGACCCGCGTGCAGACCGACGACTTCTCCCCCAGCCAGATCGGCGAGGTGAGGACGAGGATGTCGGCGGCCAGGACCTTCTCGGAGATCGCCGGCCAGTCGTCGCGCTCCCAGCCGTGCTCGGTCATGTCGGGGTAGACGCCCGTGGCGATCTCGTGGTCGACCGCCCGGATCGTCTCCACCGCGACGCCGTTGCGCTCCATGATCGCGATCGACAGGTCGGCAAGGCCCTGGGTGTGGGAGACCTCGGGCGAGCGCTTGAGCGTGCAGTTGACGTACAGCGCTCTGAGGTCGGAGAAGTCCCAGCGGGACTCGTCGCACAGTCGCTCCTGCTCGGCGGTCAGCTCGGTCATGCCCCTACCGACCGGCGAGCGGGCGATTCGTTTCACCCTCTCGTCCCCGATCTGGCACGCCGCGGGCAGCCACGCGTAACGGCCGTGTCGTCGCCGGGGACTGCGCAGCGCCATGGAGCTCGCGTTCACGAACCTGCTGATCATCGTCGCGGCCGGCTTCGCCGCCCCGCTGGCGCTCGGCTTCCTCCCCGCGGTGCGACTGCCGTCGGTCGTGCTGGAGATCGTGATCGGGATCCTCGTCGGGCCCGCCGTGCTCGGCTGGGTCCATGTCGACGACCCCGTCCAGGTCTTCTCGACGGTGGGCCTGGCCTACCTGCTCTTCCTCGCCGGCCTGGAGATCGACTTCGAGCGCCTGCGCGGGCAGGTGCTGCGCCTGGCGCTCGTGGGCTTCGCGCTCTCGATCGCGATCGCGGTCCTCGTCGGGCTCCTGCTGAAGGCGGGCGGCCTGGCCTCGGAGCCGCTGTTCGTGGCCATCGTGCTGTCGGCCACCTCGCTCGGCGTCCTCGTGCCCGTCCTCAAGGACGCCGACGAGATCGGGTCGACCTTCGGGCAGCTCGTGATCGCCGCGGGCACGATCGCCGACTTCGCCACCGTGATCCTGCTCTCGCTCTTCTTCTCGCGCGAGTCGGGCTCCACCGCGTCGAAGGTCATCCTGCTCGGCGGGCTGTTCGTGGTCGCGGTGCTCGTGGCGCTGCTCATCGCGGGGGTCGAGCACTCGCGCCGCTTGGGCGACGTGCTGCGCCGCCTGCAGGACACCACCGCGCAGATCCGCATCCGCGCGGCGTTCGTGCTGCTCATCGGGCTCGTGGCGCTCGCCACCGAGCTCGGCCTCGAGGTCATCCTCGGCGCCTTCATCGCCGGCGCGATCATCTCGCTCGTCGACCGCGACCGGGCGATGACCCATCCCGACTTCCGCCGCAAGCTCGAGGCCGCCGGCTTCGGGATCTTCATCCCGGTCTTCTTCGTGACGACCGGCGTCAAGTACGACCTCGACGCCCTCACGGCCGACATGTCGACCCTGCTGCACGTCCCGATCTTCCTCGCCGCGCTGCTGCTCGTCCGCGGCCTGCCCGCGCTCCTCTACCGCTCGGTCATCCCGCGCGACCGGCTGGCCGTGGCGGTGCTCATGCAGGCCACGTCGCTGCCGTTCATCGTCGCCGCGACCGCCGTCGGGCTCGCGCTGAACGTCGTCACACCGGCCAACGCCGCGGCGCTCATCGCCGCCGGTCTGCTGTCGGTCGTGATCTTCCCCGCGGTATCGCTCGTCCTGCTGCGCCGCGGCGGCACGGACGGCGCCGGGCAGCCGGTGGGCGACGACCGCATCGTCGCCGCCCCCGGTGCCTGATAGGGCCCCCCTGGGTGTCGCGTCAGGCGTTGGCCGGCTGGGGATCGGGCCGGATGATCACCGTGTCGGCCACGGCGATGATCTCGTCGACGGGCAGGTCCGCGAGCTTGGCGTGCTTGCGGATCGCCTCGGGGCTCGACGCCTGGTAGACGCAGACGGTGCCGACCGAGCCGCCGCCCTCCTCGAGGACGTAGCTGCGGATCCACTTGATGTCGTCGGGCATGTCGTCGTCGGCGACCTGCTTGGAGCGCGCGGCCGCCTCGCCGAGCTCGTCGGGCGAGCGCCAGCCGCTGCGGCGCAGAATCACATACAGGTCCATGCGAAGCTCCTTTCGGGAGTCATCAGGTTGTCCGTTGCCTTGGTCGTTCTGGGCACGCGGCAACGCTAGGTCCGCGCCCCGGGCCCGACATCGGGAGGACTGCCTATCTTTCGACGATCCCGAGGCGGGCGGCCTCGGCACCGGCCTGACTGCGCGTGGCGACGCCGAGCTTGCGCAGGATGGCCGAGACGTGGTGGGCGACGGTCTTCTCGGACAGGAAGAGCCGCGCGGCGATCTCGGCGTTGCGCAGCCCGTCGGCCACGAGCGCGACGACCTCCAGCTCGCGCGCGGTGAGCCCCGCGGGGTTCTCGCGCGTCGCGGCCCGCGGCCCGCGGCTGACGTCGCGCAGCCCGCGCTCGCGTAGGGCGCGGGCGATGCGGCGCGCGGCGGCGTGGGCGCCCAGCCGTTGGAGCTCCGCCAGGCCGCGGCGCTGCGCGGCCGCGTCGTCGGCGTGGCCCAGGGCCAGCGCCGCCTCGTACGGGCAGCCCATCGCCGTCCAGCGCGCGTCGGCCGCCGCCCAGTCGCCGGCCAGCTCGAGCCCGAACGGCTCGGCGACAAGGTCGGGATCGAAGGCATCCACGACCCCGGCCCGGCGGCGCCACAGGTACAGCTCGCCGACGGCCCAGCGATGGGGCTGCCCGAGCTCGAGCGCCGCGTCGGTCTCCCCCGCGATGGCCTCGCTCTCCCCGGCGAGCCAGCGCGCCTCCGCCCGGGCGGCGGCCACCGGGGCGACGCGTTGCACCTCGCCCATCCCACGCGAGAGCTCGAGCGCCTCGTCGAGCGGCGCCCACGCGTCGGGATCGCCCCGGCGAGCCCGCAGGCGACCGAGGACCGTGAGCGGGGTGATCCGCGTCGGCGGCGGGACGTCGGGCACCGCCAGCACGTCCGAGGCGGTCGTGGCGGCGGCGTCCCAGCGCCCGTGGTCGAGCTCCGAGCGCGCGCGCCACCCGGCCATGTACGCGACCCACGAGGTCAGGTCGTGCTCGGCGCAGTACGCGATCCCGGCGTCGAGGTGGCGATCGCCGATCGCGTAGGCGCGGATCGCCACCGACCCGGCGCCCAGGTTGGTGTAGGCGCGGGCCACGTGCTCCTCCAGGCCGGCCTCGAGGGCCAGCGCGAGGCTGCGTTCGAGCTTGGCGGCCCCGCCGGGGATCTCCTGCTCCATCTCCGCGGCCCCGACGTTGTTGAGCGCGTGCACGACGATCTCGGTCTCGCCGAGGCGTTCGGCCAGCGCCAGCGCGCGCTCGCCCCAGAGCGTGGCGCCCGGCTGGTCGCTGGCCAGCATCCGCAGCTGCGCCATGTTGCTGTAGGCCATCGCCAGCTCGCGCCCGGGCTCGAGCCGTTCGAGCAGCTCGACGGCTCGCCGTGCCTCGTCCTCGGCTGCGGCGTTGTCGCCCATGAACCAGGCCAGGCGCGAGAGCCAGCGGTGCGCGTCGCCCTGGCTGCGGATGTCGCCGGCCGTGCGGTGGGCGTCGAGGGCGCGCCGGCGGGCCTCGACGGCGCCCGCGATGTCGTGGGTGAGGTAGCACTCGTACGAGCGGCGGTCGAGCAGGTCGACCAGGGGCTCGCGCGGCAGGTCGTCCGCGTAGCGCAACGCGCGAGCGAACTGGGCGGCCGCCTCGCGATGGGAGCCGAGCATGGCGGCCCGCTCGCCGGCGGCCGGCGCGTGGAGCAGCACGGCCTCGGGCTCGTCGGCGGCCTCGGCGTGGTGGGCGAGGCGGGCAGGATCAGAGCGCGCGCCGCGCTCGGCAAGCGCCAGGAGCGCTCTGCGGTTGAGCTCGAGGCGCCGATGGGGCGAGAGCGCCTCTTCGACCGCCACGCGCGCGATCTCGTGGCGGAAGCGCACCGCGTCGCGCTCGGCACGCAGCATCCCGCTGGCCAGGCAGTCGTCGAGGCCGTCCAGGTCGCCGTCGGCCAGCGCGGAGAGCAGCGAGAGCTCGGAGCGCAGCGGCGCGATCGCCACGGCGTCCAGCAGCGCCCGCGCGCTGTCGTCGAGCCGCGCGGCGCGGGCGAGGACGGCGTCGCGGACGGTCTCGGGGATCTCGGCGTCGGCCGCCGCGAGGACCTCGGTCACGTAGAACGGGTTGCCGGCGGTCCGGCGATACAGCTCGGCGTGGTCGATCCCCAGCGACCCGGCGAGCTCGGCCACGCCCTGGGCCGACAGCGGCGCCAGCGCCAGCCGCGCCGCCGAGCCGCTGGGCAGCTCGCCCAGGACCATCCGCAGCGGGTGGCGTGGATCGATCTCGTCGTCGCGATAGGTGGCCACCACGAGCGCGGGGAGCGACTCGATGCGGCGGGCCAGCAGGCGCAGGACGTCGAGCGTCGCCTCGTCGGCCCAGTGGAGGTCCTCGAGGACGACGATGTCGGGCGGTCGGCCGCGCAGCGATCGCGCGAGGGCCGCGAGCAGCGCGCCCGGGGCGCCGCCCTCGGCCACCACCGCGGCGGGCTCGCCGCCCAGCTCGTCGGCGATGTCGACGAACGGGCCGAGCGGGCGCGGGGTGAAGAGCGCGTCGCACGCGCCCCACAGGACCCGGCCCGGGCGCGCGCGCTCGCAGAAGGCCCGCACGAGCGCCGTCTTGCCGATCCCCGCCTCGCCGGCGACGAGCACCAGCCGCCCGCGGCCCTGCGCCGCCCACCGCCGCCAGGTGGCCGTCGAGCGCGTCGAGCTCGGCGGAGCGCTCGAGGAGCTCCACCGTCCCGGTCGTCGCGCCGTCGGCCATGGCACATGTTCGCCGGTGCGCGCTCTTCGGTGCGAGCGATCGCGGTCCGCGCGCCGCCGTGGGGTTATCCGTACTGCGTCGCATATACCCCCTGGGTGTATATTGCCCGCCATCGCCACTTATACCCCTTTGGGGTATCTGGAACACCGAGACGGAAGGACGCGCAGATGACCCCTCTCTCCCCCTCTCATCAGACCTACGTGGTCGCCGGCATGACGTGCGAGCACTGCAGGGTCGCCGTGACCGAGGAGGTCACGCAGGTCGCCGGCGTCGCCTCGGTCGACGTCGATCTGGACACGAAGCTCGTCCGCGTCGACGGAACCGACGTCGACCAGGCCGCCGTCATCGCGGCCGTCGACGAGGCCGGCTACGACGCGGTGGCGGCATGAGCGTCGCGGCCAGGCTGGGCGGCTTCGCGGTCGTCCTCGCGCTCGTCTTCGCCGCCGCGGCCTTCGCGGGGAGCCGCATCGACGCCCACCCGGGTCGGCAGGCCGACCCGCGGGTGGACGAGCCTGCGATGGGTGCGATGCGCGCCGGCGCCAAGATGGCCCCTCAGCCCGTCCGCGGCCTGGCGGTCAGCGATGACGGCCTCACCCTCAGGCTCGCGCGCACCGCGGCGACCCCGGGCAAGCCGTTCGAGCTCGCCTTCCGCATCGTCGATCGCCGCGGCCAGACCGTGCGCGACTTCGACGTCGAGCACACCAAGCGCATGCACTTCATCGTCGTGCGGCGCGACATGACGGGCTTCCAGCACCTGCACCCGACCCAGGCGGCCGACGGGACCTGGTCGGTGCCCGTGACGCTGCGCGACGCCGGGACCTACCGCGTGTTCGCGGACTTCTCCGTGAGCGGCAAGCCGCACACGCTGGCCGACGACCTCGCCGCGGACGGCACGGTGCGCTCGCGGGCGCTGCCCGCGCCGGTGCGCGGCGTGGACGTCGACGGCCTGCACGTGAAGCTCACCGAGGGCGCGAGCCGCGCGGGCGCCGAGTCGCGACTGGCGTTCGACGTGACCCGCGACGGCAAGCCCGTCGCGGTCGAGCAGTACCTGGGCGCCAAGGGCCACCTGGTCGCGCTGCGCCAGGGCGATCTCGCCTTCCTGCACGTGCACCCCGACGAGAGCAGCCTGCGCTTCATGGCCGCGTTCCCGACGGCCGGCCGGTACCGCCTGTTCCTGCAGTTCAAGAGCGAGGGGCGCATCCACACCGCGGCCTTCACCCAGGAGGTCTCCCGATGAGCGCCACGACGGAGCACCTCGAGCTCCCGATCGCGGGCATGACGTGCGCGTCGTGCGCCAACCGCGTCGAGCGCAGGCTCAACAAGCTCGACGGCGTGACCGCGACGGTCAACTACGCCACCGAGAAGGCCCGGGTGCAGTTCGACCCGGGCGCGGTGGCCGCCGCGGACCTGGTGGGCGCGGTCGAAGCGGCCGGCTACGCCGCGACTCTGCCGTCGTCGACGCCGGCGGCGGGCGACGAGCGGGCCGACCGCGAGCCGGAGGCCATCGCGGCCCTGCGCCGGCGCGTGCTGCTGGCCGCCGTGCTGTCGCTGCCGGCGCTGGTGCTGGCGATGGTGCCGGCCCTGCAGTTCGACAACTTCCAGTGGCTCTCGCTGAACCTCGTCACGCCCGTCGTGCTGTGGGCCGCGTGGCCGTTCCACAAGGCCGCCTGGACCAACCTCCGGCACGGCGCGGCGACGATGGACACGCTGGTCTCGCTGGGCACGCTGGCCGCGTGGCTGTGGTCGCTCTACGCGCTGTTCATCGGCGACGCCGGCATGAACGACATGCGGATGGCCTTCGAGGTCATCCCCAGGGCGGGCGCGGGCGCCGACCAGATCTACCTCGAGACGGCCGGCGTCGTCACGACCTTCCTGCTCGCCGGGCGCTACTTCGAGGCCAAGGCCAAGCGCCGCGCGGGCGCCGCCCTCGAGGCGCTGCTGGAGCTCGGCGCCAAGGACGTCGCGATCCTCGACGCCGACGGCGCCGAGCGCCGCGTCCCCGTCGAGCAGCTCGCGATCGGCGACCGCTTCGTCGTGCGTCCGGGAGAGAAGGTCGCCACCGACGGCGTCGTCGAGCAGGGGACGTCGGCCGTCGACATGAGCATGCTCACCGGTGAGTCGATGCCCGTCGAGGTCTCGGAGGGCTCCGAGGTCGCGGGCGCGACCGTCAACGCCGGCGGGCGCCTCGTCATCCGCGCGACGAGGATCGGCGCCGACACCGCCCTCGCCCAGATCGCCCGGCTCGTCGAGGACGCCCAGACGGGCAAGGCGCCGGTCCAGCGCCTGGCCGACCGGATCTCCGGTGTCTTCGTCCCGGTCGTCATCGCGCTGTCGGTCGCCACGCTGGCCTTCTGGCTCGGCACGGGCGAGAGCGCGACCTTCGCCTTCACCGCCGCGGTGGCCGTGCTCATCATCGCCTGCCCGTGCGCGCTCGGGCTGGCCACGCCGACGGCCCTCATGGTCGGCACGGGCCGCGGCGCTCAACTCGGCCTGCTCATCAAGGGCCCCGAGGTCCTGGAGTCCACGCGCGCGGTCGACACCGTCGTCCTCGACAAGACGGGCACCGTGACCACCGGCAGGATGAGCCTGGTCGAGATCGCGGTCGCGGATGGCGTCGCGCGCGACCGCGCGCTGCGCCTGGTCGGCGCGCTCGAGCACGCGTCGGAGCACCCGATCGCGCAGGCCATCGCCAAGGCAGCGGCCGCGATGGGCCCCTGGCCGCCGTCGAGCGGGTTCGCCAACCGCGAGGGCCTGGGCGTCGAGGGCGTCGTCGACGGGCACGCGTTGATCGTCGGGCGGCCAGCCCTCCTGGCCGAGTGGGCGATGCACCTCCCGCCCGAGCTCGACGCCGCCCGCCGTGCCGCCGAGGCCCGGGGACAGACCGCCATCGCCGCCGGCTGGGACGGACGAGCCACCGCCGTCTTCGTGGTCGCCGACACGGTCAAGGAGACGTCCGCCGAAGCGGTCGCTTCGCTGAAGGCGCTCGGCCTGCGGCCGGTCCTCCTGACGGGCGACAACGAGACGACGGCCCGCGCGGTCGCGGCCGAGGTGGGCATCGACGAGGTCATCGCCGAGGTGCTGCCGGCCGACAAGGCCGACGTCGTCCGGCGCCTGCAGCGCGAAGGCCGCGTCGTGGCCATGGTCGGCGACGGCGTCAACGACGCCCCGGCCCTCGCGCAGGCCGACCTGGGCCTTTCCATCGGGACCGGCACCGACGTGGCCATCGAGGCCTCGGACCTCACGCTCGTCTCCGGCGATCTGCGGGCCGCCGCGGACGCCATCCGCCTGAGCCGCGCCACGCTGCGCACCATCAGGCAGAACCTGGCATGGGCCTTCGGCTACAACGCCGCGGCCGTCCCCCTCGCCGCCATCGGACTGCTCAACCCGGTCATCGCCAGCCTGGCGATGGTCTTCTCGAGCATCTCGGTCGTCGCCAACGCCCTGCGTCTGCGCCGCTTCGAGGCGCAGCGCGCGCAGCCGAGCGGACCCGCGAGCATCGCGCCGACGCTATCCGAACGTGAAGGCGTACGCCTGGACTCCGGGCGCGACGCGCAGCGTGAGCACGTGGTGCTCGCTGGCGGGCGACGGAGACCAGGTGGTACAGCCGCTGGCGATCGACGCGCACCACGCCGTGGTGGACGTCGGCGCCGGCGCGATCGTCCGCGATCGGGTGGCCGTCGAGCAGGACCCTGACGTCGCCCGCGCCGCCCGGCGGCGGGCTGAGGACGAGGTAGGCGTCCTTGCCGAGGATCGCGGCGTGGATGGCGGCGTCGGCGCGCGCCGTGGCGGCGACCTCGTCCTCGTCCCAGGTCCCCGACAGCGCGAAGTGGCTCGTCGCGAGCTTGGGGGCCTGCGCGTAGGTGTGCGTGCCGCGCAGCGGCGGCGGGTCGAAGCGCTCGGCGCGCGCCAGGCCCAGGTAGGTCTCGGGCGTCGCCAGGCGCGTCGGGTGCACGGCGCCCTTGGGGTCGGCCATGGCGCCCGGGTTCGGGTGGCCGGCCTCCTTCAGGAGCGCCCGGATGTCCATCTCGGTGCGGTCGTAGTCGCCCTCGCCGAAATGCGCGCCGCGGACCTGGCCGCGCGCGTCGACGAGGTAGTCGGCGGGCCAGTACTGATTGCCCCACGCGTCCCACGTCGCGAGCTTGTTGTCCTGCGCCACGGGATAGCGGATCCCCTCGCGCTGGATGGCGCTCGCCACGTTGCCGGCATCGCGCTCGAAGGGGAACTCGGGCGAGTGCACCCCGACGATGACGAGGCCGTCGCGGCGGTAGCGGGCGTCCCACGCCTCGAGGTAGGGCAGCGTGCGCAGGCAGTTGATGCAGGTGTAGGTCCAGAAGTCGACGAGCACGACCTTGCCGCGCAGGGCCCGGAGGCTCAGCGGCTGGCCGCCGGGCGTGTTGAACCAGCGCTGGTTGCCCGTGAAGTCCGGAGCGGCGCCCAGGCGCGGCAGGCGCGCCCCCTGGACGCCCTGGCGCCCGGTGGCCGCGACCGCGAAGCGCGACGGGCCGCGCAGGTCGTCGAGCCGGCTGGAGACGGCGTGCGAGGTCTCGAGGCCGCGCGTCGGGT
The DNA here is from genome assembly GCA_963816845.1 of uncultured Actinomycetes bacterium. Taxonomy (GTDB): domain Bacteria; phylum Actinomycetota; class Thermoleophilia; order Solirubrobacterales; family Solirubrobacteraceae; genus JAOPZW01. The sequence continues at coordinate 17,451 of CAWFMR010000054.1, forward strand.
TGACGAGCCCCGCGGGCAGGTGGTCGGCGATGGCCGACTGGAAGCGCACGTCGAGGTTCGTCGCCATGGCCACGCCGGTGAGGATGAGGACGGCGGCCAGCGCGCGCTGCAGGCCCGGGCCGCGCCCCGTGGCGCGCACGCGCCCGGCGAGGGCGCGCCCGCCGAGCGACAGCGCCAGGAGGACGAGCGCGGAGCCCAGCGCGAACGCGAGGCCGACGGGCACCGTGCGCGACGACGCCGCCCCGACCGCGATGACCGCGGCCAGGATCGGCCCGGCGCAGGGGGCGTAGACGAAGCCCAGTGCGGCGCCGACGAGCAGGCCCGAGGCGAAGCCGTCGCCGCGGCTGCGCGGGCCCAGGCGCGACAACCGCGCCAGGGGCGCCTCCAGGCGCGCGGCCAGCGACGGCACCGCCACCACGACGCCGAAGCCGATGAGCACGACGACGGCCAGCGTCCGCGTCAGCCCCGGCCCCAGCCCGACGCCGTCGATGACGCTCGCCAGGCCGACGATCGTCACCGTGAAGGTCGCGGCCAGGCCGAGGGCGATGCCCACCGGTCGGCGGCGTCCGCCGGTGACCCCGGCGCTCAGCAGGGCGGGCAGGACCGGCAGCACGCAGGGGCTGAGCGCGGTGCCCGCCCCGGCGACCAGCGCGAAGAGCATGAGAAGCGCCATCGGTTCGGGAGTCTCCTCGTCGCCGCCGAACGTTGCATCACTTGGGCGACGCCGACCTCGGCGCGTAACGCATGCGAGCCGCACGAGACGACACTGCATGTCCTCCGAGCGCCTCCGGACCTGCTTCCAGGCCCTCCGCTCGACCGGCGAGCTCGTCCTGACGAGCGCCTTCGCCACCACGCTCGACGAGGACCCGCTGCGCTGCGCCTGGGCCGCCGCGGAGGCTGACGCGGCCCTGGCTTACGACGCGTGGCAGGAGCGGCGCAACCGCCGCGCGTTCGCGGTCTACCGGGCCGCAGCCGATCGCGCCGCGGCCGCCCAGGATGCGCTCGCCGCCGCATCGCTCGCCATGAACTAGGCTCACCGCCGGGCCATGTCCGAGCAGCTCGTCAAGGCGTCTGCGACATGGATGGCGCAGGCGATCCGCCACCGCGAGGTGAGCGCCGTCGAGCTCTTCGACGCCCACGCCGCGCGCATCGCCGAGCGCGACCCGCAGGTCAACGCGCTCGTCATCCCGCGCCTGGACGAGGCGCGCGCCGACGCGGTCGAGGCCGACGCGGCGCTCGCGCGCGGCGAGCACCTCGGCCCGCTGCACGGCGTGCCCTTCACGGCCAAGGACCCGATCGCGGCCGCCGGCATGCCGTCGCCGAACGGGTCGCGCCTGTTCGCCGACCACGTCGACGACGCCGACGCGGTGCCGCTGCGGCGCCTGCGCGACGCGGGCGCGATCCTGCTGGGCAAGACGAACGTCCCGGAGTTCTGCGCGCATTGGGACACCTACAACGAGCTGTTCGGCGCGACACGCAATCCCCACGACGTCACGCGCTCGGCCGGCGGCTCCTCGGGCGGCGAAGCGGCGGCGCTGGCCAGCGCCATGACGCCGCTCGGGCTCGGCTCCGACTACGGCGGCTCGATCCGCTGCCCCGCGCACTTCTGCGGCGTGCTCAGCCTGCGGCCCGGACGCGGCACGGTGCCGTGGGCCGACCACCACCCGATGGTCAACGGTCCCGGTCCGCGGATGATGGCCAGCGTGGGTCCGATGGCGCGCTGCGTCGACGACCTCGAGCTGGCCCTGGCGGTGCTGGCGCCGCTGGAGCCGGCGGTCGGTGCTCCGACCGCCGTCGCGGTCTTCGAGGACGACGGCCTTCAGCCGGTGGCCGCGGCCTGCCGCGCGGCGGTGAGGCGCGCGGCCGACGCGCTCGGCGATGCCGGCCACGACGTCGTCGAGTCGCGCCCGCCCGGCCAGGCCGAGGTCCGGGCGGCCTTCGACACCGTGCTCGTGCACGAGGCGGCGAGCGGGATGCTGCCGGCCCTGGGCGGTCACGAGGAGGAGCTCTCGCCCCCGATCCGCGAGATGCTCGGGGCGTTGCGCGGCTTCGAGCCGGCGCTGGCGCCCTACCTCGACGCGTTCGCGCGGCTGCTGGCCCTGGAGCTCGAGGCCGACGCGTGGCTCGAGCGCCACGGCGCCGCGCTGTGCCCGGTGGCGCCCGACGTCGCGCCGCCTGTGGGCGGGAGCTTCGGTCCGGTGGACGGGGAGCCCGTGCGCCCGGGAGGCAAGCTCACGCTGTGCACGTACGCCAGCGCCCTCGGCCTGCCGGCCGTGGCGATGCCCGTGGCGCGCACGACGGGCGGCCTTCCCGTCGGCGTCCAGCTCATCGGCCGCCACGGCCACGAGCGGGCGCTGCTGGCGCTGGCGCGCGAGCTCGAGGGCGCGCTCGGCGGCTGGCTGGACCCCGACGGCCCGTAGCCCGTGCAGTGGCACTTGACAGGCCGGGCGGCCCGCGCGAAGGTCGAGGGGTGACCGACCAACCTGCCACGAAAGAGCGGCGCAACCTCGCCGACGCCGACTTGACCCGGGCCGTCGAGGCCAGCTTCGACGCCACCCCCGATCCCCGCCTGCGCGAGGTCATGCAGTCGCTCGTGCGCCACCTGCACGCCTTCGCCAGCGAGGTCCAGCTCACCGAGGACGAGTGGTTCGCCGCCATCGACTTCCTCACGCGCACCGGCCACATCACCGACGACAAGCGCCAGGAGTTCATCCTCGCCTCCGACACCCTCGGTCTGTCGATGCTCGTCGTGGGCATGAACCACCGTCGCCCGGCCGGCGCCACGGAGTCGACGGTCTTCGGCCCCTTCTTCGTCGAGGGCTCCCCCGCCTTCGAGAACGGCGACGACCTGGCCAACGGCGCGCCCGGCACGCCGTGCTTCATGAGCGGCACGGTGCGCTCCACCGACGGCGAGGCGATCCCCGGCGCGCTGCTCGACATCTGGCAGGCCGACGAGGACGGCTTCTACGACGTCCAGTACGAAGGCCTCGAGGAGGCGCGCGGCCGCGGGCACCTGCACTCCGACGACGAGGGCCGCTACTGGTTCTGGACCGTCCAGCCGGAGGCCTATCCGATCCCGACCGACGGCCCGGTGGGCAGCATGCTGGCGGCCACCAGCCGCAGCCCGATGCGCCCGGCCCACGTCCACTTCAAGGTCACGGCCCCGGGCTACCAGACCCTCATCACCCACGTCTTCGACGAGAGCGACCAGTACCTCGACACCGACGCGGTGTTCGGCGTGCGCAGCTCGCTGCTCGCGACCTTCGAGCACCACGACCCCGGCACCGCGCCCGACGGGCGCGAGATGACCGAGCCGTGGCGCAGCGCGCGGTTCGACCTGATCCTGGCACCGGAGGCCTGAGGCCTCCGCGCGCGCCTGTCGCGTCGCGCGGCGCGAACGGCATCACCGAGGGAGGGGTCCGCGGCCGCCGGAGCGGCTCGCTGCGTCGAACGTCGGTCTTCCCCCGTCAGGAGGGGGTAGGACCGACGTTCGACGCCGAGCCCACCAGCGCCGCGAGCTCGCGGCCCGGCGCCACCCACCGCTCGCCGCGCGCCACCAGCTCGGCCACACGGTCGAGGACCCGGCGCGCCTGCGCGGCCTCGGACTCCGAGAGCATGAGGAACGGGTGCAGGATGAGGACGAGCGGGTCGTCGCCCCGCGCGTCGAGGGCGCCGATGAGCGCATCGGCGGCCTCGCGCGGCGAGGCGACGTCCGCCCGGTCGCCCCAAGACGTGCGCCGGTCGGTGAAGGATTCGAGTCGGTGGTAGGCGTCGACCGCCGGCCAGCGGAAGGGCAGGCACGCGATGCCCGCCGTGCGCCCGGTGCGCTCGCCCGCCGGCGAGCACCAGCGCAGCCCGTGGGCGGCCAGGGCCTCGAGCGTCCGCGGCCCGAGTCCGCCGCCGGGGGGTCGGAAGCCCTCGACCTCGAGGCCGAGGCCCGCGAACGCGGCGACGCCGCGGCCCAGGAGCTCGTCCTCCTCGTCGGGCGACAGCGCGTCCCAGACCTCGTGGCGCCAGCCGTGCAGCCCGACCTCGTGGCCGGCCGCGGCGATGTCGCGCAGGGCCTGGGGATAGAGCTCGGCGTTCAGGCCCTCGACGAAGAACGTCGCGCGCAGGTCGAGCGCGGCGAGCGCCTCGAGCGCGCGCGGCAGCCCGACGGTCACCGAGGGGTCGTCGCCGATGGGCTCGTGCGCGGTGCCGCGCTCGAGGTCCGCCGCCTCGCCGAGGTTGTCGAAGCTGAGCAGGACCGCGTCGCGCAGCTCGCGGCTCACGACGGGTCGCCGTTCGCGACGATCACCGGGGTCGACTCACGGCGCTCCACGTGGCCGCGGACCGCGCCCTGCTCGTCATCGACCCACCCCCGCGTGCGCGCGTAGTCGAGCATCGCGGCGAAGCCCTCCTCCCATTCGGGAGTGGCCGCGGGGCCGGCCAGACGACGCAGCGCCTCGGTGCGCACCCACGCATGATCGCCGAAACCCAGGACGCCGCCGGCGGCCAGGGCCTCGGGACCCGGGTCTGCATCGCCCTCGAGCACGACAGAGAAGCCGGACAGGTCCTCGGGCTTCAGGAGACGAGCGAAGTCCGCGCCGAGGCTCAGCTCCACGAGCGCAGGCCGATCGGCATGACATCGTTGTCAACCATCGCCCGCCTCAGTACCCCGATTGTGCGCGGAGCGAACGCATGTGCGTCGAACGAATCGTACGGCGCGACGAGGGAGCGCTCCCGTGCGGCCCTGAGCCTCCGTTACAGTCAGCCGATGGCCGACGCGCCGGAGACCGATCGTGCAGCCAACGGGGAGCGACAGCAGTCGCTGCAGTCGCTCGAGCGCGGCATGGCGGTCATCCAGGTGTTCTCGCGCGAGCGCCCGGCGCTGACGCTCAGCGAGGTGGCCAACCTCACCGGCATCACGCGCGCCACGGCGCGCCGGATCCTGCTCACCCTCGAGAAGCTCGGGCACGTGCGCTCCGACGGGCGGCTGTTCTCGCCCACCCCGCGCCTGCTGACGCTGGGCTGGGCCTACCTCTCCTCGCTGAACCTCTCCGAGCTCGCGCTGCCGCTCATGGAGACGCTGGTCGAGGAGACCCACGAGTCGTGCTCGGCCGCGACGCTCGATCTGCCCGACGTGGTCTACGTCGCGCGCGTGCCCACGCGGCGGATCATGTCGATCACCCTGAGCGTCGGCACGCGCCTGCCCGCGCACTGCACGTCGATGGGGCGCGTCCTGCTGGCCGCCCTGCCCGCCGACGAGCTCGACCGCTACCTCAACGGGACCACGCTCGCCGCGTGGACCGAGCGCACGACGACCGATCCCGATCGCCTGCGCGCCGCGCTCGACGAGACGCGCCAGCGCGGCTGGGCGCTGGTCGACCAGGAGCTCGAGATCGGCCTGCGCTCGGTCGCGGCGCCGATCCGCCGCGGGCCGGACACGATCGCCGCGCTCAACGTCTCCTCCGCCGTCTCGCGCGTGTCGCTCGACGACCTGCGCCGGCGGATCCTGCCCCCGCTGGTCGAAACGGCGAACACGATCTCCAACGCGCTCACCCAGCAGGGCCCGGCGTACCACCGCACCGTCAGCTGAGCGACTCGGCCTGCTAGCGTGCGCTCTGCGTACGGCTGTGCGCATCACGAACATGACGGGCAACCCGCACCTCAGCACCGGGCTGGTGCGCGCCGGCAATCCCGACGCCCGAGTGGCCGCCGTCCTCGTCCACGGCCGCGACCTCGACCCCGAGTTCATGCTCGAGGCCGCGCAGCGCCTCGCGCTCGACGACGAGGTGGCCTACGTCCTGCCCCGCGCGTCCGGGCGCTCGTGGTATCCGGGCCGCTTCTACGACCCGATGGAGGACAACGAGCCGTGGCTGGGATGGTCGCTGGAGGCCATCGAGGCGGCGGTCGCCGGGGCCCGCGGCGACGGACGCGCGCTGCCCGCCATCGCCCTCGTCGGCTTCTCCCAGGGCGCCTGCATCGTCGCCGAGCACCTGGCGCGCCGGCCCGAGCCCTACGGCGCGGCGGCCATCCTCACCGGCGCGCTGTTCGGGACGCCCGACACCGACCGCATGCCGGCGGGCTCGCTCGAGGACCTGCCGGTGTTCTTCGGGATCGCCGAGGACGACGACTGGATCCCCGTCGACGCCGTCCGCGACACCGTGGTGGCCTTCCAGCGCGCGGGCGCCCGCTGCGAGCTGCATGTTTACGACGACCAGGAGCACGGGATCAACGACGACGAGATCGTCGCCGTCCGTTCCCTGCTCACCGACCTCTTGGAGCGCACCGCATGACCGATGCCTTTCTCGTCGGCGGCGTCCGCACGCCCTTCGGGCGCTATCGCGGCGCCCTCGCCGACTCCCGCCCCGACGACCTCGCCGCCCTCGTCCTCGGCGCCGCGCTCGAGCGCGCCGGCGTCCCCCACGACGCGGTCGACGAGGTCATCTTCGGCGCCGCCAACCAGGCCGGCGAGGACAACCGCAACGTCGCGCGCATGGCCGCGCTGCTGGCCGGCCTGCCGGACGAGGTCCCGGGCTACACCGTCAATCGCCTGTGCGCCAGCAGCCTGCAGGCCGTCGCCTCCGCGGCCCAGCAGATCCGCGCCGGCGAGGCCGACGTCGTCGTGGCGGGCGGCGTCGAGTCGATGACGCGCGCGCCGATGGTCCTGCCCAAGAGCCCGCGGCCCTGGGCGGCCGCCGGCGACGTGGCCGACACGACGCTCGGCTGGCGCCTGGTCAACCCGAGGTTCAAGGACCTCGACGGCGGCAAGGCGACGATCAGCCTCGGCGAGACGGCCGAGGAGGTCGCCGTCCTGGACGCCATCAGCCGCGAGGACTCCGACGCCTGGGGCCTGCGCTCCCAGCAGCTGACGGCCCGGCACTCGGACCGCCTGGCGCTCGACTTCGTGCCCGTCGAGACCGCCAAGGACGAGGTGACCGAGGACGAGGTGCCGCGGGCGGACACGAGCGCCGAGGCACTGGCCAAGCTCAAGCCCGCCTTCAAGGCCGACGGCATCGTGACCGCCGGCACCGCGTCGCCGCTCTCCGACGGCGCCTCGGCCATCGTCGTCGCCAGCGGCGAGGCGCTGGAGCGCCACGGCCTCACCCCGCGCGCGCGGATCGTGGCCTCGGCCTCCGCCGGGGTGGCGCCGCACATCATGGGGCTGGGCCCCGTGCCGTCGACGGAGAAGGTCCTCGCCCGCAGCGGCTGGGAGGTCTCCGACCTCGATGCCGTCGAGATCAACGAGGCGTTCGCGACCCAGGTCATCGCGAGCATCCGACGCCTCGGCCTCGACCCCGAGAACGTCAACGCCTACGGTGGCGCGATCGCGGTCGGCCACCCGCTCGGCGCGTCGGGCGTGCGCCTCGTGCTCGGACTCCTGAGACGGCTCGAGGACGCCGACCTCAGGCGCGGCCTGGCCACCTTGTGCATCGGCGTCGGCCAGGGCATGGCGCTCACCGTCGAGCGCGTCTGAGAGGCCACGCGGACCCTTTCCCGTGACAGCGCACTCAGGTAGTGTGTTCCTGTTGCGCACATATGTGCGCATGACGAACGAACGGGGAGGTCCGGGGTGAGGAAGGCCGGCAGGATCCAGCCGCTGCCCGAAGCCGTTGCAGCGCTGGTCAGGGATGCAAGCTTCGTCTCCCTGGAGGGCTTCACGCACCTCATCCCGTTCGCCGCCGGCCACGAGGTGCTGCGCCAGGGCCATACCGACCTCACGGTCGTCCGGCTCACGCCCGACATCCTCTTCGACCAGATGATCGGCCTCGGGCGCGTGGCGCGCATGATCTTCTCCTACGGCGGCAACCCGGGTGTGGGATCGCTGCACCGCATGCGCGACGCCGTCGAGAACGGCTGGCCGCGGCCGCTCGAGCTCGTCGAGCACTCCCACGCCGGCCTGGCCAACGCCTACGCGGCGGGCGCGTCGAACCTCCCCTTCGGCACGCTGCGCGGCTACGCCGGCACCGACCTGCCCGAGCACAACCACGACGTCGCCTTCATCGACTGCCCGTTCACCGGGGAGAAGCTCACCGCGGTGCGGGCCATCAACCCCGACGTCGCCATCATCCACGCCCAGCAGGCCGACAAGCAGGGCAACGTCCAGCTCTGGGGGCTCTCCGGGGTCCAGAAGGAGGCGGTGCTGGCCGCCAAGCACGCGATCGTCACCGTCGAGGAGGTCGTCGACGAGCTCACGCCCAAGCCGCGCTCGGTCGTGCTGCCCTCATGGGTGCTCGATGCCGTCTGCCACGTGCCCAACGGCGCGTGGCCGTCCTATGCCGCCGACTTCTCCGTGCGCGACAACGGCTTCTACTCAGACTGGGACGCGATCTCGCGCGACCGCGACCGCTTCACGCAATGGATGGAGGAGAACGTCCTCGCGGCGGACGCGCCCGTCGGGGCACCGGCGGTGGCACGGTGAGCGCCGTCGATCCGACGCCCGAGGAGGTCATGACCATCGGCGCCGCGCGCGAGCTGGTCGACGGCGAGGTCGTGCTGGTCGGCGTCGGGCCTCCCAACGCCGCCGCCAATCTCGCCCGGCGCCTGGACACGCCCGGCTGCGTGCTCGTCTACGAGTCCGGCGCCATCGGCGCGCGCCCGCAGCGCCTGCCGCTCTCGATCGGCGACGACGACCTCGCCGCCGGCGCCCAGGACCTGGTCTCGGTGCCGGAGATGTTCAACTACTGGATCGGCGGCGGGCGCATCGACGTCGGCTTCCTCGGCGCCTCGCAGATCGACCGCTTCGGCAACATCAACACCACGGTCATCGGCGACTACGACGCGCCCAAGGTGCGCCTGCCGGGCGCCGGCGGCGCCCCGGAGATCGCGCGCTCGGCCGGCCGCGTGATCGTCCTGCTGCGCCACTCGCAGCGCTCGTTCGTGGACGAGGTGGACTTCGTCACCTCCGTCGGGCGCGAGCTCGACGGCGCCAACGGCGGCCCCGGGTCGGCGGTCATCACCGACCTCGGCATCCTGCGCCCCTCCCCCGACGACGGCGAGCTCGAGCTCGTCGCCCTGCATCCCGGCGTCGAGCTCGACGACGTCCGCGCGGCCACCGGCTGGGACCTGCGCGTGCGCGAGCCGCTCGAGGTGACCGAGCCGGTGACCGAGCGCGAGCTGTCCGAGCTGCGCGCCCTGCGCGTCTCGGCTGACGAGGACTGACGCGCCGCCGGCGTCCTAGAGGACGCCGCGGATCTCGGTCTCGAACGTCGCCACGTGGTCGGCGGCGATGTCGTGCGCGCGCTTGGGCTGGCCGGCGCGGATGGCCGCGAGCAGGTCGCGGTGCTCGTGGACGCGGTCGAACAGGTGGGGCAGGCGGTCGAGCACGAGGTACCAGATGCGCAGCGACAGGTTCAGGTAGCGCTCGAGCGTCTCCTGCAGGTAGGCGTTGCCCGACCACGCGTAGACGCAGCGGTGGATCTGGGCGTCCAGGCGCATGAGCGCGTCGGCGTCGCCGCTGCCCTCGCGCGCGTCGATCTCGCCGACGAGCGCGTCGAGCTCCTCGCGCTGGGCGGGCGTGAGGCGCTCGGCGGCGCGGCGCGCGGCATGGCCCTCGAGCTGCACGCGCACGTCGGAGATCGCCGCGAGGTCGGTGATGTTGATCTCCGAGGCGAAGGTGCCGCGGCGCGGATAGACCGTGACGAGGCGCTCGAGCGCCAGGCGCTTGATCGCCTCGCGCACCGGGGTGCGGCCCATCTCGAGCTCGCGCCCGAGGGCGTCCTCGTTGATCGGCGCGCCCGGCGCGATGGCCAGCGTCACGATGCGGTCGCGCAGCTCGGCGTAGGCGCGATCGGCGAGCAGCTCGCCGGGGACCGCAACGGCAGGGTTGGGACGTTCATCGACCACTGGCCTGAAGACAGATATATTAGCCCCGATGGCCAGGCGGGTTGACGCGATCATCATCGGCGCGGGCGTCATCGGCGCCGCGACCGCGTTCGAGCTGTGCAAGCGCGGCTACAAGACGCTGAACATCGACAAGCTGCCGGCCTCGGGCTACGGGCCGACGAGCAACTCGTGCGCGATCGTGCGCGCGCACTACTCGTCGCGCGAAGGCGTCGCGATGGCCTACGAGGGCTTCTTCTACTGGCAGGACTGGGAGCGCTACCTCGGCGCCGTGGACGACATGGGCACGGCGCGCTACATGCAGTGCGGGACGGTGCTGCTCAAGAGCGCGACCGGCCACCACGAGAAGGTCCTCGCGCACTACCGCGACCTCGGCGTCGAGTACGAGGAGTGGGACAACGCCAAGCTCGTCGAGAAGGTGCCCGTCTACTCGACCGACGCCTTCTGGCCGCCCCGGCGCCCCGACGACCCGCACTTCTGGGACGAGCCGCAGGCCGAGCTCGACGGCGCGATCTTCACCCCCGGCTCGGGCTACGTCAACGATCCCCAGCTCGCCACCCACAACCTCCAGCGCGCGGCCGAGGCCAAGGGCGGCGAGTTCCTCTTCCGCGCCGAGGTCGCCGAGATCCGCCGCGCCGACGGGCGCGTGGCCGGCGTCACGCTGACCGACGGCACCGAGATCGACGCGCCGGTCGTGGTCAACGTCGCGGGCCCGCACTCGTTCGTCATCAACCGCATGGCCGGCGTCGAGGACGAGATGAACGTCAAGACGCGCGCGCTGCGCCACGAGGTCCACCACGTGCCCTCGCCGCCGGACTTCGACTTCGAGCACGACGGCTACCACACCTCCGACGGCGACACCGGGATCTACTTCCGCCCCGAGAGCGGCAACAACATCCTCATCGGCTCAGAGGACCCCGACTGCGACCCGCGGGTCTGGGTCGACGAGCCCGACAAGTTCGACCGCCACGTCACCGAGCAGCAGTGGGAGGCGCAGGTCTTCCGCCTCGCGCGGCGCATGCCGTCGCTGCGCATCCCCAACGAGCGCAAGGGCATCGTCGACCTCTACGACGTCTCCGACGACTGGATCCCGATCTACGACCGCTCCGTCCTCGACGGCTTCTACATGGCCATCGGCACGAGCGGCAACCAGTTCAAGAACGCCCCGGTCGTCGGGCACCTGATGGCCGAGCTCATCGACCGCGTCGAGCACGGCCACGACCACGACGCCGACCCGGTCCAGGTCCGCTGCGCCTACAACGACGAGATCGTCCTCGACGCGGGCTTCTACTCGCGCCTGCGCGAGATCAACCCGAACTCGAGCTTCTCGGTCAACGGCTGAGGCCGGCCCGCCGCCGAAGGTCGCGCCGTCGCGAGCCCGCCGTGAAAGCGTTCAGAAACCGCGTCCTGGCACCGTGCGTCGCCGATGCCCGACCTGGCGCGGACCCTTCGACTCACCCGTGGCGTGATGTGGGCGCGCTTCGCCGTGGCGGCTGCCGTTGCGGTCTGCTGTGTCTGCTGCTGTGCGACGGCGGTGGCGGCATCCGTGGCCTCGCGGTCAGGCAACGCAAGCGGACGCCGCGTCACGCTCACGCTCGGCGCAGGACGCGACGCCCGGCCAGATCGACGACGTGGAGCCCAACGAGGAGTTCGAGGAGGGGCTGGTGGGCGAGCCGCGGCCGCCGCAGGACACGCCCTACAAGCCGACCGAGTCGCAGACGACCTCGGGCGCCCCGTCGCCCGAGCAGCGCGCCGCCTCGGATCACTTCACGCTCTTCCGCAGCACGCCGACCAATCCGCTCGGCGGAAGCGTGGTCCAGGAGCCGACCGCGGTCAACGACGGCAACGTCATCCTCGCCACCGGGAACACGTGGGCCCGGCTGTCGACCGATGACGGCCTCACGTGGCCGAGCTCGCTCGTGCTCAATCCGGCCTCCAACCCGCCGCCCGGGGACAAGGTCTGCTGCGACCAGGTCGCCTACGCGGTCGACCGCGGCGACCACACGCTCACGTTCTGGCTGCTGCAGAACAACTGCGGTGGCGTGCGCTGTGGTCAGAGCAACCCGAACCCCACCAAGCAGAACGCGCTCACGCTGCGGATGTTCGCCAATCAGTCCGAGCTCCTCGGGCCCGGCCAGCCGTGCGACCTCACGCTCAGCCCCAGCATGTTCGGCATCAGCAAGTCGTTCTTCGACTTCAACAAGATGTCGTCGACCGGCAAGTTCCTCTACGTCGTGACGGACGTCCGCACGCTCAAGCACACGTCGGGCGGGGCCGAGATCATCCGCCTGTCGCTGGACCACCTCGACGACGGCGACTGCCGGTTCAGCTGGCGCGCCTGGAACGTCAAGAAGGAGACCTCGCTCGCGCCGGTCGAGCACGCGGGCTCCACGATGTTCTTCGCCGGCCACACGAGCGACACCACGAACGGCGACGAGCTGCGGATCTACTCGCTGGCGGACAGCTCCACGAACCTCAAGAGCGTGGCGCGCGACGTCCACAACTACGCCGCCGTCTCGCGCAACCTCGGCAAGTGCCCGTCGCCGGACGGCGACGACCCATGCCAGCGCTTCGGCGACAACCAGACGGTGGGCTTCCACGCCGGCAACTCGGTGGGCTGGATGTGGACCGCGACGCAGGACAAGCGGTTCCCGTTTCCGCAGGTGCGCGTCGCGGTCTTCCGCACGTCCAGCCTGAAGCTCGTCGAGGAGCACACGATCTGGAACAAGAAGTTCGCCTGGACGTATCCCGCGGTCGGCGTCAACGAGCGCCACGAGCTCGGCATCGTCCTCTACGAGATGGGCGGCGGGCGGTTCCCGTCGGCCGACGCGTTCCTGCGCCCGGATCCCCGCGACTGGTCCGGGATCACGATGCACCGGCTCGCCACCGGCTCGACGAGCTTCAGCCGGAACCAGTGGGGCGACTACGCCTCCGTGCACGCTTACGCGGGCTGCCCGAACAGCTTCCTGGGCACGGCCTTCACCGTGCAGTCCAACGCCGGCACCACCGTGTCGGAGAACCGCTCCGTCTGGTTCGGCAAGGAGGGCGACGGCTGCGCCGATCTCGCGGTCACCGCCGTGCTCGCGCTCCCGGCGCAGGTCCTGGTCGGCGGCACGCTGTCGATCGCCCACATCGACGAAGAACCTCGGCTCGGCCTCCGCGGACCCGACGCACGACGCGCTACTACCTGTCGCGCGACACGGCGAGGGGCGAGGGCGACGTCGCGCTCGGCGCGACGAGCGCGGAGCCCACCCTCGTCCCGGGCGGCGAGTCGAACCCGGCAGCCACCGTCAGTGCGGTCATCCCGGCGGTCGCGCCGGGCGCGTACCACCTCATCGCCTGCGCCAACGACAGCCACCCCGTGCCCGAGACGAGCGCCGCCAACAACTGCTTCTCGCCGCCCGAGACGTTCACCATCGGGGTCACCGCCGGCTGAGCGCGCGGCCAGCCCTCCACGAGGGTCACGCGCGCCCAGCGCGCCGGTCCTACAGACTGGGCTTGGGCAGCGTCTTGTCGCGCACCGTGCGCGAGCAGCCCGTCTTGTCGCACGCGCGGATGACCACGCGGTAGCGCTTGCCGAAGTGCAGCCTGATGGAGCTCGGGAGCTTGCCGACGTAGAACTTGGTCTTGGCGCCGACGTGGCGGACCGGGGCGTTGTGGCCGTCGATCGTCACGTGGACCTGGCTGCCGAGCACGCGCTTGGTGAGGAAGAAGTTCGCCGCGACG
>CAWFMR010000055.1:0-127057 GCA_963816845.1 uncultured Actinomycetes bacterium
GGACAACGCGAGTTGAGCGCAGGACCGGCCGTTGCTCCTGGGAACGAGACAAGCCCCGGAAGGCGGCAGTCGACGAAGTCCGCAACCCCCCGTACGCCTGCGGTCCTGCTCGCCCTGATCGCGGCGCTGGTGGTGCTCGGCGTGGCCCCGTCCGCGTCGCAGGCGGCTCCATGCACGCCACCGGTCGTCAACCCGGTCGCGTGCGAGAACACGCAGGCCGGGCGCCGCCCCGAGCACCTGGGAGGTCGACGGCGCCGGCGACCGACGATCCAGGGCTTCGCGACGTCGATGAGCGTCAACAAGGGCGAGACGATCTCCTTCAAGATCAAGTCGGCGACCTCGAACTACCACATCGACATCCTGCGCCTGGGCTACTACGGCGGCGACGGGGCGCGGCTGATCGCCTCGAACCTCGCGCCGACCGGGACGGCGACCCAGCCGGCGTGCCTGACCCACGCGAGCACCGGGCTCGTCGACTGCGGCAACTGGTCGGTGTCGGGGTCCTGGACGGTGCCGAGCACCGCCGTGTCCGGCGTCTACATCGCCCACCTCGTGCGCAACGACACCGGCGGCGACAGCCAGATCTCGTTCGTCGTGCGCGACGACGCGAGCCACTCGGACGTCGTGGTGCAGACCTCCGACGCGACCTGGCAGGCCTACAACACCTACGGCGGCAACAGCCTCTACAAGTGCACGGTGGCCTGCCCGCCCGGCGACCCCGCCGCCTACAAGGGCGCCTACAAGGTCTCCTACAACCGGCCGTTCCACACCGCCGAGGACGACGGCGGCCGCTCGTGGCTGTTCAGCGGCGCCGAGTACCCGATGATCCGCTTCCTCGAGGCCAACGGCTACGACGTGAGCTACACTCGAGCGTCGACGTCGGCCGCAACCCGCGCGCTGCTGAAGAACCACAAGGTCTTCATCTCGAGCGGCCACGACGAGTACTGGTCGGCGGCGCAGCGCGCCAACGTCGAGGCCGCGCGCGACGCCGGCGTCAACCTCGCCTTCTTCACCGGCAACGAGATGTTCTGGAAGACGCGCTGGGAGCCGAGCATCGACGGGACCAACACGCAGGACCGCACGCTCGTCTCCTACAAGGACACGCACTTCACCGCGCGGCAGGACCCGGTCGAGTGGACCGGCACCTGGCGCGACCCGCGCTTCACGACGCCGTCGGAGAACGTCACCCCGGAGAACGCGCTGACCGGCCAGTCCTTCGTCGTCAACTCGGGCACGTCGCGGATCACGGTGCCCTTCGCCTACAAGAACCTGCGCCTGTGGCGCAACACCGCCGCGACGAGCCTGACCTCGGGCCAGAGCCTGCAGCTCGCGCCCAACACGCTCGGCTACGAGTGGGACGAGGACGCCGACAACGGCTTCCGCCCGGCCGGCGAGTTCAAGCTCTCCTCGACCACGGTGAGCGGCGTCGAGGTCTTCACCGACTACGGCAGCACGACCACGCTCAACGGGACCGCGACGCACAACCTGACCATGTACCGCGCGCCCAGCGGCGCGCGCGTGTTCGGCGCCGGCACCGTCCAGTGGGCGTGGGGCCTCGACGACTAGAACCCGGACAGCACGGCGCCCGATCGCAACATGCAGCAGGCGACGGTGAACCTGTTCGCCGACATGGGCGCCCAGCCCGGCGACGATCCAGTCG
The DNA here is from genome assembly GCA_963816845.1 of uncultured Actinomycetes bacterium. GTDB lineage: Bacteria > Actinomycetota > Thermoleophilia > Solirubrobacterales > Solirubrobacteraceae > JAOPZW01. Next base: position 1,661 of record CAWFMR010000055.1, read on the forward strand.
GGCCTGACCGCCGCCTCGGCGTCGACCGACAGCACCGCGCCGACCTCGACGATCAGCGTCCCCTCGACGCGTGTCCGACGGCGCGCAGGTGACGATCACCGGCACCGCGTCCGACACCGGCGGCGGCGTCGTGGCCGGCGTCGAGGTCTCGACCGACGGCGGCACGACGTGGCACCCGGCGACCGGCACCACGAGCTGGACCTACACGTGGACCGCCCACGGCAACCCCTCGACCGTCGTCAAGGTGCGCGCCGTCGACGACAGCGGCAACCTGCAGACGCCCGGCGCCGGCGTCACGGTCAACGTCAACTGCCCGTGCTCGCTGTGGGGCACGAGCACCCAGGTGCCCAGCGCGGACGCCGACTCGGGCGACCCGACGGCGGTCGAGGTCGGGGTCAAGTTCAAGGCCGACAGCTTCGGCGCCGTCACGGGCGTGCGCTTCTACAAGGCCGCGGCGAACACCGGCACGCACATCGGCTGGCTGTGGAGCACCGACGGGACGCGCCTGGCCCAGGCGACCTTCACCGGCGAGACGGGCTCGGGCTGGCAGACCGTCACCTTCGCCACTCCGGTCCAGGTCACGCCGGGCACCACCTACATCGCGTCCTACTACGCGCCCAACGGCCACTACGCGGCCACGGCCAACTACCTGTACCGCAACCCCGCGCCCGGGCCCAACGGCGGCGGCACGGCCGACGCGCCGCCCCTGCACGCCATCCGCAACACGGGCACCGAGACCAACGGCGTCTACACCTACGCCGCCTCGAGCACGTTCCCGACCAACTCCTTCGGCGCGGCCAACTACTGGGTCGACGTGGTCTTCTCGCCGACCCCGGCGCCCGGCCAGGTCACCAACGTGAGCGCCGTCGCCGGCGGCAAGACGTCCGCGAACGTGACGTGGTCGGCGCCCGCGACCGGCGGCGCCGTGACGTCCTACAAGATCACCCCGTACGTCGGCTCGACGGCGCAGACGCCCACGACGATCAACGGCTCGCCGCCCGCGAACGCCGCAACGATCACGGGGCTGACCACGGGCACGACCTACACGTTCACGGTGCAGGCGATCAACCCGACCGGCTCCGGCCCGGTGTCGGCGCAGTCCAACGCCGTGACCCCGCTGACCGCGGTGGCGCCGGCGGCGCCGACGGGAGTCGCGGCGCAGGCGGCCTCCAGCCAGGCGAAGGTGACGTGGACGGCGCCGCAGGCCGACGGCGACAGCCCGATCACGGGCTACACCGTGACGCCCTACGTCGGCGCGACGGCGCAGACGCCCGTGTCGGCAGGCGCCTCGGCGACCAGCGCGACGGTCACCGGCCTGACCAACGGCACGGCCTACACGTTCAAGGTCACCGCCACCAACGCCGTGGGCACGAGTCCCGCGTCGGCCGCCTCGAACGCCGTGACGCCGCAGGCGACGATCTTCGACTTCGGCACGCCGGCCACCGTCGACTCGGGCGACACCACCTCGGTCGAGCTCGGCGTCAAGTTCAAGGCCGACTACAACGGCTCGATCACCGGCATCCGCTTCTACAAGGCGTCGACCAACATCGGCGTGCACACCGGCAGCCTGTGGTCCTCCACCGGCACGCGCCTGGCGCAGGCGACCTTCGCCAACGAGAGCGCCTCCGGGTGGCAGACGGTCACGTTCGCCAGCCCGGTGTCGGTCACCGCGGGGACGACCTACGTCGCCTCGTACTTCGCGCCCAGCGGCCACTACTCGCACACCAACAGCGGCCTCGCCACGGCCGTCGACAACCCGCCCCTGCACGCGCTCGCCGACTCCACCAGCTCCAACGGCGTCTACGCCTACAGCACGACGAGCACGTTCCCGAGCAGCACCTACGCCGCCGCCAACTACTGGGTCGACGTCACGTACGCCGTCCCGGCGCCCGGCCAGGTGACCGGCGCGACGGCGGTCGGAGGCCGGCCAGCACTCGGCCGACGTCTCGTGGACCGCGCCGGCGACCGGCGGCCCGGTGACCTCGTACAAGATCACCCCGTACGTCGGCTCGACGGCGCAGACGGCGACGACGATCACGGGCACGCCGCCGGCGACGAGCAAGACCATCACCGGCCTGACGAGCGGGACGACCTACACGTTCACCGTCCAGGCGCTCAACGCCAACGGCGCGGGCCCGGCGTCGGCGCAGTCCAACGCCGTGACCCCGTCGGCGCCCGTGGTGCCCTCGGCGCCGACCGCCGTGAGCGCGCGGCCGGCGACGACGTCCGCGCTCGTGAGCTGGAGCCCGCCCAACAGCGACGGCGACAGCGCGATCACCGGCTACACCGTCACGCCGTACATCGGCTCCGCGGCGCAGACCGCCGTGCAGGTCGGCGCGTCGACCACGAGCAAGACGATGACCGGGCTGACCACCGGGACGGCCTACACGTTCAAGGTCACCGCCACGAACGGGGTGGGCACGGGCCCGGCGTCGTCGGCCTCCAACGCGGTCACCCCGCAGGACACGATCCTCGACTTCGCCGCCCCGGCGACCGTCGACGCGGGCGACCTCAACGCCGTCGAGGTCGGCGTGAAGTTCAAGACCGACTTCGGCGGCTCGGTGACGGGCATCCGCTTCTACAAGGCCGCCGCCAACACGGGGACGCACATCGGCAGCCTGTGGTCGTCCACCGGCACGCGCCTGGCGCAGGCGACCTTCACCAACGAGACGGCCTCCGGCTGGCAGCACGTGACCTTCGCCACCCCGGTGACGATCACGGCGGGGACCACCTACGTCGCCTCGTACTTCGCCCCGAGCGGCCACTACTCGGTGACGAGCGGCGGCTTCGCCTCCGCCGTCGACAACGCGCCGCTGCACGCGATCGCCGACTCGACCAGCGCGAACGGCCTGTACGCGTACACGTCGGCGAGCGCCTTCCCGTCCAGCAGCTTCGGCGCCAGCAACTACGGGGTCGACGTCCTCTTCCAGCCCGCCGGGGCGCCGGGCCAGGTCACCGGCGTGACCGCGACCGCCGGCCAGGCCTCGGCGAGCGTGTCGTGGACGGCCCCCGCCACCGGCGGTCCGCCGACGTCGTATGACATCACCCCCTACATCGGCTCGGCGGCGCAGACGGCGACCACGGTCACCGGCACGCCGCCGGCGACGAGCAAGACGATCACCGGGCTGACCCCCGGCACCGCCTACACCTTCAAGGTCACGGCGTCGAATCCGAGCGGGTCGGGCGCGGCCTCCGCGGCCTCCAACTCGGTCACGCCGACCGGCGCCGGCGCGCCGGCGGCGCCCACCGGCGCCACGGCCGAGGCCGACACGAAGTCGGCGCTCGTGAGCTGGACCGTGCCGAGCGACGACGGCGGCAGCGCGATCACCGGCTACACCGTGACGCCCTTCGCGGGCGCGACGGCCGGGACTCCGGTCGACGTCGGCGCCTCGACGACGAAGACCCGCGTCTCCGGGCTGACCAACGGCACCGCCTACACGTTCAAGGTCACCGCGACGAACGGCGCCGGGACCGGCCCGGCGTCGGGCGCCTCCAACGCCGTCACGCCCAAGGCCTCGATCCTCGAGTTCACCACGCCGGGCGTGGTCGACGCGGGCGATCCGGGCTCGGTCGTGCTCGGCGTGAAGTTCACCGCGGACGTCGCCGGGTCGGTGACCGGCGTGCGCTTCTACAAGGCGGCCGCCAACACCGGCATCCACGTGGGCGCGCTGTGGAGCGCCACCGGGGCGCTGCTCGCGCAGGGCACCTTCTCCGGCGAGAGCGCGTCGGGCTGGCAGACGCTGACCTTCGCCACCCCGGTCGCGGTGACCGCCGGGACGACCTACGTGGCGTCCTACCTGGCGCCCAGCGGGCACTACTCGGTCACGTCGGCGGCCTTCGCCACGGGGCCGATCGACAACCCGCCGCTGCACGCGCTCGCGGACCTGGTCAGCCCCAACGGGGTCTTCGCTTACAGCGCGACCTCGGTCTTCCCCAGCAGCAGCTACAACGCGACCAACTACTCGGTGGACGTCCTGTTCGCCCCCGGAGGCTGAGCCGTGAATCGCGACGATGACAAGAGGATCGGCGTGCGCTCGCTCAGCCTGATCGCCCTGCTGCTGATGACCGCGCTGCTCGCCGCGTGCGGCGGGCAGTCCACGCCCAAGCCGCCGCCGGGCAGCCCGCAGAACCCGCTGGTCGCGCAGGCGCCGCAGGACTCCGTCACCGCCGGGCGGCTCAACGAGGCCGCCCCCGCGGCGAAGGGCGCGGCCGGCGCCGGAGCCGAGGGCGCGAAGCCCAAGGCCGACGCCCAGCCCGGCTACCAGAAGCTCGTCGAGCGCCAGGGCAGCAAGCCCCGCAGCCGGTTCACCCCGTGCAACCTCGTGTCCAAGGCACAGGCCGGAGCGATCGTCGGGGCGCCGCTGCAGGACCCGCTGGAGGCGCCTCAGGGCCCGACGTGCATCTACCGCTCGCAGGACGGCAAGCGCTTCGTGACGCTGGCGGTCCAGTCGGTGCCGTTCGCGAAGCTCAAGCGCCAGATGCACAAGCGCCAGCAGGTCGCCGTTTCCAACAAGACCGCGTTCTGCGGGATGCTCGGACAGCCGATCCTCTACGTGCCGCTCTCGGGCAGCCGCGTGCTCAGCGTCGCGGCGCCGTGCCAGGTGGCGCGCAAGTTCGCGGCAAGGGCCGTGCAGCGGCTCAACGACTGACGCGTCCGGGGGGTTCGCGTGTACCAGGTCTCCAACTCGACTGCTCTGCTGCGGGCCCACCGCCGTCTGCTGGTGCGCGAGCGCACCGGCGGGGCGGCCGTGCCGCGCACGGTCTTCCTGCTCGGGCTCACGAGCCTGTTCACCGACATCTCCTCGGAGATGGTGGTCACCATCCTGCCGCTGTACCTCGTCTACGTCGGCGGCTTCACCCCGCTGGCCTTCGGGGTCATCGACGGCATCTACAACGGCGCCGCGGCGCTGGTCGGGCTGGCCAGCGGCTTCGTCGGCGACCGCTTCCGCCGCCACAAGGAGGTCGCGACCGTCGGCTACGGCCTCTCGGCCATGTGCAAGATCCTGCTGGCGACCGTCGGCACCGCGCTGTCGGCCATCGGGGCGACGGTGCTGATCGACCGCATCGGCAAGGGCATCCGCACGGCCCCGCGCGACGCGATGATCTCGCTCTCCACGCCCGAGCGCCAGCTCGGCGCCGCCTTCGGCGTCCACCGCGCGCTCGATACGACCGGGGCGATGATCGGCCCGCTGCTGGCCTTCGGGCTGCTGGCGCTCGCGCCGCTGGCCTTCAACTCGATCTTCCTCGTCAGCTTCTTCATCGCGCTCATCGGGCTGGGCATCCTCGTCCTGCTCGTCCAGCCCAAGCAGGCGCGCGACGCCGCGCGACGCGCCGTCGCAGCCCGCGCCGTCGCTGCGCGCGGCCGTCGCGCTGCTCGCCCTCCCGCGCTACCGCGCGCTGCTGGTCGCCGGCGGCGCGCTGAGCCTGGCCACGGCGAGCGACGCCTTCGTCTTCCTCGCCCTGCAGGACAAGCTCGACCTCGGCAACTCGCTCTTCCCGCTGCTCTTCGTCGGCAGCGCGACCACCTACATGGTGCTCGCGGTGCCGATGGGCAAGCTCGCCGACCGCTTCGGCCGCGGCCGCGTGTTCCTCGGCGGCTACGCCCTGCTCATCGCGGTCTACGCCACGCTGCTGTCGCCGATGACCGGCTGGGTCGTCCTGTTCCTCGCGCTCGGCCTGCTCGGCTGCTACTACGCCGCGACCGACGGCGTCCTCATGGCGCTGGGCAGCAGCGTCGTGCCGGACGAGGTGCGGGGCAGCGGCCTGGCGCTCGTCGGTACCGTTACCAACATCGCCCGCCTGCTCGCCTCCGTCGCCTTCGGCGCGCTGTGGACCCTGTGGGGCCTGCACAACGCGATCGCCTGCTTCGCCGCGGCGCTCGTGGCGGCGACCGCGCTGGCCGCGGTGCTGCTCGTCCGCACGCGGGAGCCCGCGCATTCTTAGGAGCCGGCGGGGAGTCCTCTTCGGGGTCCTCGTCGGCGTGTGCGTGCTGGCCGCGGCGGTCGCCGTGGCGCTGGGGATCAGCGGCCGCGACGACAACGGCGCCGTCTCGTCCGGCGCCTCCAAGGCGCTGCCCGAGGCGCGGGCGGCCAACCGCCCGACGATCCTCTTCCGCAGCCTCGCGCACCGCAGCCAGGTCGTGATCGCGCCCGCCGCGCGACCCGACCAGCAGACCCTCACCGCCCTGCACTGCGACCGCGTCTACTTCGCCGGCGGCCGCGGGCTGTGCCTGAAGCGCGGCGGGGGCTTCGCGGCCGGCTACCGGGCCGAGGTGTTCGGCCCGGACCTCCGCGTGAGCCACGCGCTCGGCGTCACCGGCATACCGAGCCGCGCGCGGGTCTCGCCCGACGGCCGCTACGGCGCGGTGACGCTCTTCGTCACCGGCCACGCGTACGCCGATCCCGGGGTCCTTCTCGACGCAGACGACGATGATCGACATGGCCACCGGCGCCAAGATCGCCGACCTCGAGCAGTTCACCGTGTTCCGCGGCAGCAAGCAGGTCACGGCCGTCGACGTCAACTACTGGGGCGTCACCTTCGCCCGCGACAGCGACCGGTTCTACGCCACGCTGGCCACGGGCGGCAAGACGTACCTGATCGAGGGCTCGGTCAGCCAGCGCCGTGCGCATGTCATCCACGAGAACGTCGAGTGCCCCTCGCTCTCGCCCGACGGCACGCGGATCGCCTACAAGAAGCGCACCGGGTCAGCCTCGACGCCGTGGCACCTGACCGTGCTCGACCTCGCCACCATGCGCGAGACGCCGATCAGCGACGCGCGCTCGGTCGACGACCAGGTCGAGTGGCTCGACGACGCCCACGTGCTCTACGGCGTCGACGGCGCGGTGTGGAAGGCCAACGCCGACGGGACCGGCGAGCCGCAGCGCTACCTCGCGCGGGCGGACTCGCCCGCGGCAGTGCGCTGGAGCGCTCCGCCGCGGGCTCAGACCTAGTGCTGCCCTACACCGGCTGCAGGCGCACGGCGCAGAGGTTGCCCGTGCGCGTGGTCGTGCTCACCTTGCCCTTCGCGTCGGCGCGCAGCTTGAGGCGCTTGGCGACGCGGCCACTGGGGTCGGTGCAGCGAGCCAGGTAGACCTTGACGCGGTGGCGCGGGGTGCCGCTGCCGCGCAGCGCGGTGCCGCGCTTGGACGGCTTGGCCGACAGCCGCCAGGCCGCGCTCCGGCCCGCGCGGGCCGAGCGGGCGACGTGGCGGACGCGCCTGAGCGTCACCGACAGGGAGCTGATCTGCCCGTCGGGCGAGAAGGCGCGCACCGTCAGCGTGTGCGAGCGGAAGCGCGTGCCCTTGGGGACGCGGGCCCGCAGCGCGTACGGCGCCGTACGGTCGGTCGCGATCCAGTGGTTGTCGAGCCAGAAGCCGACGCGGTCGATGCCGTTGTTGTCCTTGGCCGTCGCGGCGACCTTGAGCAGGCTGCTGAAGCGCGAGCCTGCCGTCGGGCTCTTGATGCTGATCGCGGGCGCGCCGCCGCGGCGCATCGCCGCGGTCTTCTTCGCCGGTGCGGCCGCCGGCGCCGGCGATGCGCGCACCGGCGCCGGGAGGATCCCCATGTCGGCGCCATCGTCGGCGGCCTTGGCCCCGACGCTCCCGGGAGCGAGCAGCCAGCCGGCGAAGGTCGTCGGGGCGGCGCCCGCGGCGAAGGTCGGCTTGCCGGCCTTGATGTCGTGCGCGCCGGAGCCGCCGGCGAGGAGGTTGTAGTCCTCGACGGCGATCGCGTTGGCCATCAGGTTCTGCTTGGCGACGCCGTTGAGCAGGATGTTGTTCTTGATGATCGCGCCGACCGTCGGGTTGCCGCCCTTGGTCGGGTCGTCGTGGAGCATGACGCCCGCGGAGAACGTGTTGTGGTTGAGCACGAGCCCGGGCTTGAAGCCGAGGTAGACCCCCTGCTGGTCGATGCGCGAGAACACGTTGTTCTCGATGTGCAGGAAGCCCGAGTCGCCGCCGTCGGGGGCCATGATGCCCTCGGCCGCGTCGTGGATGTAGTTGCCGGTGATCGTGGTGTCACTGGCTCCGTAGAGCTGGATCGAGTCCGTGTGCACCGAGCTCGACTGGGCCAGGTTGAAGAACTCGTTGCCCGGGCCCGACCACGACGCCGTTGGCGTTGCCCGTGATCTGCACGCCGTCGGAGTTGCCGCCGGAGAAGACGCTGTTGGAGATCGTCACGCCGCTCGGTCCCGGAGGCCTCGAGCCTTCGGTGGTGACGGTCACGCGCCCCTCGGGGCACGATCCGCACGGGCTGATGTTGTTGAAGACGTCGTGGTCGACGACGATGTTCGCGTTGGCCACCATGGAGACGATGTTCAGGGTGTCCGTGAAGGTGCTGTTGGCGATCGTGATGTCGTGCGCCCCGCGCAGGGTGCCGCCCGGGCATCGTCACGCCGCTGACCGTGATGTTGCTGGGCGCAGAGCCGAGGCTCATCGAGACCGAGGCGCCGGGCTCGGGGACGAGCGTGACGCGCCCGGCCTTGGCGCCGCCGTTGAACTGGCTGTAGCTGCCCGCGGCGAGATGGATGACGTCGCCGCCCTGCGCGCTCGCGAAGACGCTGCTCAGGTTGGCCGGCGTCGCGTGCAGGTCGGCGGCCTGCGCCATCGCGGGCACGGCGGCGAAAGCGACGAGGACGGCGAGCGGGAGCCGCGCTCGACGCCGCCAGCGCGCGACGAGCGCGCGAGGATCATCCGGACGGAGAGGGGTGTGGGACATGTGTGTACCTAGGGGGGTGTCGATGGAAGGCGCGCAGCATGAAGCGCTCCATTGCTGGAAGTCGACTGCGGCCGGACCGTCGACCTCACGCCCTGAGGTCGCACAGACGCTTCCGGCGCGGACGCGCACGCCAGACTGCGCCGGTAGGCGGGAACCCTATACAGGAAATCCCGCCCATGTCGTCTCTGACGCCGCGTGGCGCATAGGCACCACCGAACGTCCGCCACCAAGTGCCCGATCGCTTCGTGCCCGAAACATCGCGCGGCGCACGCCCGCCCGAACGGGTGGGCTACGGGGCGCGAACGGAGGGCGGCTAGCGCGTGCGCGCGCGGCTGATCGCCGTCTGCGGCGGAGCGCCGAACGGCGGCGCCTCGCGGCCCACGAGCGTGCGCAGGGCCAGCCGGGCGGCCGCCCGGCGCTGCGGCCCGACCCCACCCCCGGGGGCGGTGGCGCGCACCATGTGCCGGGCCCCGACGGCGGCGAGATAGGCGGCGCGATGGGGTCCCACGAGGTGCTTGTCGGCGTACTGCCGGCGGGTGAAGACATCCTGCGCGATCATCTTCGGGCGCAGCCCGCCCTTGCCCGCGTGATGCACGATGGTCATCGTCGGCAGGTGGCGGGTGGCCCAGCCCGCGCGCTTCATGCGCAGGCACAGGTCGGGCTCCTCGGAGTAGATGAAGAAGCGCTCGTCGAGCAGCCCCGCGCTCAGCAGCGCCTCGCGCCGGCAGAACATGAACGACCCCGAGGTCCAGTCGCACTCGACCTCGGTCTCGTAGACGGAGAGGTCGAGCTCGCGCTCGCCGGCCCACCGCGACCGGCGCGTCCAGCGCTCGGACCCGAAGGCCTCGCCCAGCGCGCGGCGGACGCTCGGGAAGTAGCGGATGGTCGGCCACAGGGTGCCGTCGCCGGTGAGCTGGCGGACCCCCGCCATCCCCACGTCCGGCCGCGCGTCGAGCGCCGCGGCCAGCTCCCCGAACGTCCCGTCGACGATCTCCGTGTCGGGATTGAGGAAGAGGACGTAGCGCGCCGTGCACGTCTCCGCACCGCGGTTGTTGGCGTGGGCGAAGCCCTTGTTCTGGGAGTCGACCACGCGCGCAGCCGGGAACTTCGACTCGACGAGCTCGCGCGTGCCGTCGGTCGACTCGTTGTCGACGACGACGACGTCGAGCTTGGCGTCGCCCGCGTGGGCGAAGACGGTGCTCAGCGCCGGCTCCAGCCACTTCGCCTCGTTCGTCGAGACGATGATGATGGCGACGTCGGCCTGGTCTTCGGTGGGTCCGGTCACGGTGCTCGCTCGGGTCCTCGCTAGCGGGCCAGGCCGCGGGCGGCCAGCTCCTGGGTGGCGTCGTCGACCTTGTCCTCGGCCTCCTGGTCCTGCAGCCACTCGACGAGCTCGCTCATCCCGTCCTCGAAGGTCGTGGCGGCCTCGAAGCCGAGCAGCTCGCGCGCCCGGGTGGGGTCGGCGAAGCAGTGGCGGATGTCGCCGGCTCGGTACTGCTGGTTGAGGATCGGCTCGATCTCGAGGCCCATGCCGGCCGAGATGACCTGCGCGACCTGCGCGACCGAGGTCGGGCGGCCGGTGCCGAGGTTCACCGCGTGGCCCACGGCGCTCTCGGACTCGAGCGCGAGCAGGATGCCCTGGACGATGTCCGAGACGTGCGTGAAGTCGCGCGACTGCTCGCCGTCCTCGAAGATGATCGGCGGGCGGCCGTTGAGCAGGCGCGACGCGAAGATCGCGGCGACGCCCGTGTACGGGTTGGAGAGCGCCTGGCCCGGGCCGTAGACGTTGAAGAAGCGCAGGGCGACCGCGGGGATCCCGTAGGCCGCGCCGGTGACGAGGACCATCTCCTCGTGGTCGCGCTTGTTGATCGCGTAGATCGAGGTCGGGATCAGCGGCTTGGCCTCGCTGGTGCCGAGCGGCTTGAGCTCGCGGCCGCAGGACGGGCAGGCCGTCTCCCACGCGCGGGCGAGCAGCTGCTCCTCGGGGCGCGGGCCCGGCGCGACGCTGCCGTGCTCCTCGCACACGTACTCGCCCTCGCCGTAGATCGACATCGACGAGGCCACCACCATGCGCACGGGCATGGGGCGCTGGGCCACGACGTACTCGAGGAAGCGCGCGGTGGCCATCGTGTTGAGCTCGGTGTAGCGGGCGATCTCGTACATCGACTGGCCGACGCCGACGGCGGCGGCGAGGTGCACGACGCGCTCGGCGCCCTCGAGGGCGCGCATCGCGAGATCGCGATCGCCGACGTTGCCCACGATCAGCTCGACGCCCGCGGGGAGGTCCGGCTGCGTGTCCCCGTGGACCTGGGGCTCGAGGCTGTCGAGTACGACCACCTCGTCGCCGCGCTCGACGAGCGCGCGCACCAGGTGTGTGCCGATGAAGCCGGCGCCGCCGGTGACGAGTGTCCTCATGAGTTCTTGATCCTCCGCCGCTTGAAGTCCATTCGCTTCGACCAACGCCCGTGGGAGCGGTCTTCTTCCGCGGATCGGCGGCTCATCTCATCGGCACAGCCGCTCGGCGAACGACGCGGAAGAAGAACCGGACCACCTGCGTTGGGTGGGGAAAGGTAGGACCGACCCAAGGCCCTCGACCGACTGCGACTGACATGGAAGCAATCACCATCCTGCGCGAGCTCTGGCGCCTGCGTTACCTCGTCTTCCTCGGCGCGATACTGGCTCTCGCCATCGCGCTGATGACGGCGTACCGCATCTCGCTGGCGCCGCCCAAGCTCGAGAGCCGCCAGTACCACGTGGGCGTCGCCTCCGCGCGCGTCCTCGTCGATACGCCGGACTCCCAGGTCGTCGACCTCAACCCGAAGGGCGCCGATGCGCTGAGCTCGCGGGCGACCCTGCTGGCCAACCTGATGGCCTCGAGCCCCGTGAAGACGATCATCGCGCGGGACGCCGGGGTGCCGGCCAGCCAGCTCGTGGCCGTCGCCCCTTCCGCGACCGGTCCGACCGCTCCCACGCCGCTGTCCAAGGCGGCGTCGGAGAGCTCGAGCGCCGCGCAGACCTACATCCTGACCTTGCAGGCCGACGAGACCCTGCCGATCATCGCCGTCTCGGCGCAGGCGCCCGACGCCGATCAGGCGGCACGGCTGGCCAACGCGGCGAGCACCGGCCTGCGCGACTACCTGCGATCGGTGGCCGGCGCCCAGAACGTGCCGGCCGCCCGCCAGGTCGTCATCTCGAGCCTCGGCGCGGCCCAGTCGGCTGAGGTCGTGAAGGGCGGGAGCCGCCTGATCGCCCTCGTCGCCTTCGTCTTCATCTTCGGGCTCGCCTGCTTCGGCGTGATCATGATCTCCGGCATCGCCCGCGGCTGGCGGCGAGCCGCCGCGCTCGAGCGCTCCGGCGGCGAGGACGCACCCACTCCCCGCGATGGCGGCAGCATCCCGTCGGCGGCGCAGTCCCTGCGCCGGCGCTCGTGGCCCGGGCGCACGCCCACGGGCGGCGAGCGCTCCGCCGCCGCCGACGAGCGCCTCGCGGGCTGAGCCCCGCCAGCACGCCTTCCAAGCGACCGGCCGCTCGCGGCCGGTCGCTTCGTCGTCCCGCCGGTCGCTTCGTCGTCCGCCGCTGCCCGCGAGCGCGTCGCGCTAGGGGCGCAGCGGCAGCAGGCGGTCGCGCGCCTCGGTGGCGGCGCGGCGCAGCTTCGGCCACGGGCGCCAGGCCGGCGCCGCGACGTCGCTCGCGTCGAGGTCCTGCGCGCCGCGCAGGCGGATCTCGACGTGGCCGTTGCCCTGCCACGGGACGTCGGCGCCGAAGGGCTGGACGGGGCCGTCGCCGACCGACCAGCCCTGCAGCGAGCCGCCGTCGAGCGCGTCGGCCGGCGCCTGCACGCGCAGGGTGCGCGCGCCCGGCTCGGCGGCGAGGCGCAGGCGGCGCGCGAACGGCCGCACGACGGCGCAGTCGCCGGCCAGCAGACGGTCGCCGTTGCTGGCCGCGATCTCGCCCATCGACATCCACTGCACGTCGCCCAGGCGGTTGACCGCCGCCGCGGCCGCCGCCAGCGGCTCCAGGCCCTCGGCGACGTCCTCGTGGTGGGCGTAGAGCACCACCGGGTGGTCGAGGAAGGCGCGCAGCGCGATGTCGGCGACGCTCGAGCTCAGCGGGATGCGCGGGATGACGGCACAGCCGCCCACCCAGTCCGCCGGTTGCCAGCCCGCGAGCGGCGGGTCCGCCGGGAAGCGATCGGTCCACGGCCGCGGGTAGATGGCCGCGAGCGCGTCGAAGCCCAGGGCGCCGAGGGCGCGCGTCATGTGCTCGGAGCACATCCCGTGGGGCGGCGTCATGACGCGGTCGACGTGCAGGGCGGAGCGGCGCTCGAAGCGCTCGACCCGGCGCAGCGCCTGCGCCGCCACCGCGATGGCGCCGGCGACGTCCTTGGGCGCCATGAGCTCGCCCTTGATGTGGTCGTTGCCGTGGAAGACCAGCGAGAGGCGATCGGGGCGGTCGCGGAACAGGGCGGCCGCCGCGCGGTTGGGGCGGCCGGCGTCGAGGGGGATCGTCGCCATCGCGACGTGGTAGCCGTGCGCGTCGGCGTGCTCGAGCAGCTCGCCGTAGTTGATGAAGCCGTAGCTGCGCCAGCGCAGGTTCGGGTCGTCGAAGTGCATCGTCGCCCGCAGCGGCGGCGGGCGCCAGCCGGCGGGCGCCGAGACCGCGCGCAGGAAGTGGATGAGGGCGATCGTGGCCAGCGCGCGCCGCGAGAGCAGCGCGTACAGGGGCTCGTCGGCGTCGAGCTCCGCGAGCGCAGCGCGCACGCGCTGCACGGGCGCCGGCCCGGCCGACGCCGTCCAGGCCGGCCCGGAGTCCGCGACGGCCAGGACCTCGTCGCCGTCGGGCTCGAGCGCGGGGCCGACCAGCCGGCCCGAGAGGACGATGCCGCGCAGGCGGGCGTCGACGCCGGGCGTGCTCTGCAGCGCGAAGTCCTCGGCGCCGGCGTCCTCGTCTCCGTCGCCGTACAGCGCCAGGACTCGCGAGCCCGTGGCGCGCCAGGTCCTCGCGCGCCGCAAGGCGCCGGTCCTGCGCGAAGGCGATCGCCGCCGCCGCCTCCGGCGGCGGCCCACCGTCGCCCAGCGCGACGAAGCTGACGGGGAAGGCGGCCTCGAGCGCAGCGAACAGCCGCGGCCGCGCGGCCAGGGCCGACGCGGGCGAAACGGCGACGACGATCCGCTGCTGCTCTGTGTGCATGCCACCAATCAACGCTGCTGAGGGCCGATTTTCCCATGCGGAAGGGCCAAGCAGCGCCCCGCGTTCTTTCAGCGACCATGTCGAACCGTCCCAGCGTCACCGACCGCCTGCGCCAGACGCGCCGCCTGCTGACCAGCGAGGGCGCCTCCGGCGTCTCCACGCGCCTGCGCAAGCGCGCCGCCGCCGCGCTCGCGCCGCCCGGCAACGCCCGCCTGCCCATCGCGCGCGAGGACCTCGTGCGCGCCGCCGAGGTCGCCGCCGGCGGGTGGATCCTCCCGGAGCCCGCTCCGCACGCGCCGGGCGAGCCGCTCACGGTGGCCTGGGTCACGGTCCCGCCGAGCGCGACCTCCGGCGGCCACACGACGATGTTCCGCCTGATCGGGGCCCTCGAGGAGGCCGGCCACACCTGCGTCGTCTACCTCGACGACCGCCACGGCTGGGACATCGAGCAGCACCGCACGCAACCTGCGCGCCTGGCTGCCGAACATCCGCGCCGAGGTGCGCGACGTGCGCGCCGGCATCGAAGACGCCCACGTCATCTTCGCCACCAGCTGGCAGACCGCCTACCCGGTGCTCGCCTCGCCGGCCCTGGGCGCGCGCTGCTACTGCGTCGCGGACTTCGAGCCGTCGTTCTACCCGGCCGGCAGCGAGGCCCTCCTCGCCGAGGCCACCTATCGCTTCGGCTTCCACGCGGTCACGCACGGCGGGTGGCTGGCGCAGATGCTGCGCCGCGACTACGGCATGCAGACCGACCACTTCGACTTCGGCTGCGACCTCGAGACCTACGCGCTCGACCGCTCGCCCGGGGCCGACAGCCGGCGCACGGGCATCTGCTACTACTGCCGCCCCTCGACGCCGCGCCGCGCGCACGAGCTGGCGATCGCCACGCTCGACCTCTTCGCCGCCCGCCATCCCGAGGTGGACATCCACTTCTACGGCGAGCCGCCCGGCAAGCTGCCCTTCCGCGCCGTCGACCACGGCTTCCTGAACCCCAAGCAGCTCAACGAGCTCTACAACCGCTGCGTCGCCGGCCTCGTGCTCTCGGCCACCAACGTCTCGCTCGTCCCGCACGAGATGCTCGCCAGCGGCTGCATCCCGGTGGTCAACGACGCCGAGCACGCCCGCATCGTGCTCGACAACGACCACGTGGCCTACGCGCCGCCCACGCCGTTCGAGCTGGCCAACGCGCTCAACGCGCTCGTCGAGGACCGCTCGCCCGAGCGCGTCGAGGCCGCCGCGGGCAGCGTGACCGGCACCACCTGGGCCGACGCCGGCGCCGAGTTCGAGCGGATCGTCCGCCGGATCGTGGAGCAGCGCTGCGCCCAGGAGACGGCGGCGTGAGCCCGAGCGTCAGCGTCATCGTCCCGTGCTACCGGTACGCGGACGTGCTCGAGGGCTGCGTGAGCAGCATCCTCGAGCAGGAGGGCGTCGACGTCCGCGTGCTGATCCTCGACGACTGCTCGCCCGACGACACGCCCGCGGTCGCGTCGCGCCTGGCCGCCGCCGACCCGCGCGTGGAGTACCGGCGCAACGAGCAGAACCTCGGCCTCATCGGCACGGCGAACGCGGGCCTGGAGTGGGCCGACGGCGACTACGTCGTCCTCATCTCCGCCGACGACGTCCTCGTCCCGGGTGCCCTGGCGCGCGCGACCGCCGTCATGGAGGCCAACCCGAAGGTGGGCATGGTCTACGGGCACGCGCCCTACTGGCACGTCGGCAGCCCGCCCCCGGCCCTCAAGGGACGCTGGAAGGGCACGCAGGTCTGGAGCGGCGCCGACTGGCTGCGGCTGCGCTGCCGCTCGGGCCACAACTGCATCTCCTCGCCCGAGGTCGTGGTGCGCACCTCGGTGCAGCGCGCCGTCGGCGGCTACGACCCCGTCTGCACGCACTCCAGCGACCTCAACATGTGGATGCGCATCGCGGCGGTCTCCGACATCGCCCGCGTGCGCGGCATCGCGCAGGCCATCTACCGGGTCAACCCGAAGGGCATGCTGCGCAGCGCGCACTCGCCCATCGTCGACCTGCTCGAGCGCCGCAAGGCCTTCGACTCCTTCTTCGCCTCGAGCGCCGAGCAGCTCGAGAACGCCGGCGCGCTGCGCGCGATGGCCGGCCGCGCCCTGGCCCGCCAGGCCCTGTGGCGCGCCAGCCGCGCCTACGACCGCGGCCTCACCGAGGGCCCGGACGCGCTGCCGGTCGACGAGCTGATCGCCTTCGCGCTCGACGTCTGCCCCGACGCGCGGCGGCTGCGCGAGTGGCGCGGCCTGCAGCTGCGCCGGCGCATCGGCGCCGGGCGCTCGATGCTCTTCCTCCCCTTCGTGGCCACCGGCGCAGCCCACCGGGTGCGCGGCCACGTCAGCCAGCTGCGCTGGCGCGCCCGCGGGATCTGAGCGGCTCGCCCGCTCGCGGCGCCGCGTGGCCGGGGCCGGGGAGCACCCGGACGATGGTCGACTGTGTGGCTCCTGGCCTCCGCAAGCGACCGCCGTGGCCGCGAAGGATGCTGCCTAAGCGTCGTCCTGCGACACCAAAGCAGCACGCTGAGGCCCGAGTCGCCGTTCGGCTCGCCGGGCGCAGCGGAGGACTCCCTTCCCTCGATGAGCAGTTGGCCACGCAGCGCCGCGGCGCCGGCAGTCGACCGAGCCGAGCTAGCGAGCAGGCCCGACGCCCGACGGCGCGCCGACCCCGTGGTGCCTGCCGCGCGCGGCGCGGCCGATGAGGTTGCCGCGCTTGGCGCCCAGCTGCGAGCCGCCGCCGACCGTGAGGCCGCCGAGGAGGTTGTCCTCGACGACCGTGCCGCGGCTCGGGACGCCCGAGTTGCCCGCGTTGATGGTGAGGATGCCGCACGACTGGTGGTAGTCGCAGCGGCCGCCGGGCAGCGTGTTGCGGCGCACGATCGAGCCGTTGTCGGACCCGATCGTGATGGCCGACGGGCGCCCGTCGGTCCGGATCACGTTGTCCTCGATCAGCTCGTGGCTCGTGCCGTCGGGAGCCATGATCCCGCTCGCGGCGTTGTGGATGTAGTTGCCGCGGACGATCGTGTGGCTCTGGCCGTAGAGCTGGATCGCGTCGGTGTGGGTGGCGTCGACCATGTGGATGCCGGTGAACTCGTTGTGCAGGACGCGCACGCCGTAGGCGCCGACCTGGATGCCGTCGGAGTTGCCGCCGCCGTTGAAGAGCGAGTTCTGCACCGTCACGCCGACCGGCCGGGTCTGGCCCTCGCGGCCGTGGACCGTCACGCGGCCCTCGAAGCAGTCCGAGCACACGTCGATGCCCGAGAAGGTGTCGCGGTCGAGGAGGATGTCGGCGCCGACCATCTGCGTCGCGTCGATCTGGGCCGCGGCCGTGAAGCGGCTGCGGGCGATGGTGATGTCGTGCGCGGGCGCGCGGATCTTGGCGCCGGCGATGGTGAGCCCCACGAAGCGCAGGTGCGCCGCCGTGTGCAGCTCGAGCTGGATCGTGGCCCGGGCTCCGGGCGCGGGCTTGATGGTCACCGTGGACTTCTTCGCGGCGCCCGAGAAGGTCCCGTAGTCGCCCGAGGCCAGCAGGATGGTGTCGCCGCCGTGCGCCTTGCCCAGGACGCTGCCGAGGTTGCCCGGGGTCGCACGGCGCTCGCGCTTGCCCTGGGCCGACGAGACGAAGGCGACGGCCAGCGCCGTCGCCCCAGCGAGGACGGCGATGACCGCCGCGAGCCGCCGTCCGCGCCGCCGCATCGGATCTAGGCCGGCGCCGCGGCCGGCTCGTCGGCCGGCTCGTCGGCCGGAGGTTGGGTGACCACGACCGCGAGCAGCCCCGCCATCCACAACAGGATGTACGGACAGTGCGGGAACGACATGACGTCGAAGAGGGTCGAGATGACCAGGAAGGACACGGCGGTCGCCGCCGCGGCCAGGGCCACCCGGGATTCCTCGGGCCTTCGCCTTCGGATCGGGGCGCGCGCGGTGGCCACGATGGAGACCATCAGCATGATGTAGGCGGTCAGGCCCACGACCCCGACCTCGATGAGCTGGCGCAGCATCTCCATGTCGAGTACCCGGTAGGTCGTGTGCTCATAGCTGCCGTAACCGCGCCCGAAGGCCAGGTGGGTCCACACGTCGGGGCGCACGGCGTCGTAGTCCGACGTGCGGTCCGAGACGGTGCTCACGGCGCCGAGCCGCGTCGGGTGCAGCTGCTCGGCGATGGCCCCGAACGCGCCCGGTGAGAGCACATGGACCGCGAGGAGGACGATCACCCCCAGCGGCGCCAGCCGGACGAGCTCGCGGCGGCGGTAGTAGGCGAGGGTCAGGATGGCCGAGACCGGCGCGATGAGCGCGGTCTTGCGGTAGGTCGAGATGGCGCCGGCCATGAGGATGCTGGCGGCGAGGCCGTAGAGCAGGCGCCCGCGCCAGCGCGCCGACGACATGATCCCGACCAGGGCGATGGGCAGGCCCATCGACAGCATCGCGGCCGCCTCGAGCGAGATCTCCCCCGGTCCGATGACGATCCGCCGCCCGATCTCGTCGACCGCCGAGGACTCGGTGTGGCCGACCGTGAAGAAGCCGGGCAGCAGCTTGTCCGACCAGCCGTAGAAGACGTTGTAGTGGAAGCGGTACTCCCAGATGGTGCCCAGCGCGCAGAGCACGGCGAGGACCAGCGTGTACTTCAGGAAGGCCGGGACCTCGGCGCGCCGGATGCTGCTCGCCACGATCACGAAGAGCATCGCGTAGGACAGCAGCAGCGTCAGCTTCTTGGCCGAGGTGAGGAACTCGAGCGTCTGGTTGAGATAGCGCGCGTCGACGACCAGGCTCAGGCAGGCGGCGGCCAGCACGGCTGCGATCGCCGTGTGGATCCACGTCCAGCGCAGGACCGGCGCCAGCGGTCCGCCGATGGCCACCATCAGGGCCCAGACCGCGAAGATGACCGGGAGCACGAGCCGGTCGAACTTGAGGTCGATCGGCAGCGAGAACGTCAGCTGGATCGTGTTGAACGGGACCAGCCAGACCACGGCCATCATGGCCGCGAGCATCCACGGCAGGACGCGCGTGGTCCGCGGCCAGTCCCCGGCCCTGGTCGCGCGTGGGCGCGGCACGCCGTCGAAGCGCAGCCGCTCGGCGGTGCGCTCGAAGGGCAGCCGCCCGCGCGGGGTGGGCTCGACGTACCCGGGCGCGCGCGGCGCCAGCAGCTCGGCCGTCGGGCTCACGCGACGTCGCGGCCGTTGGCGGGCGCGAAGACGGCCCGATCAGGCCGCGGGGCCGGCATCGGGGGCGCGGGGCGCTCCCGGGCCTCGTCGGCCGCCGCCGCGCTCCACCCGCGGTGCACGCGGGAGAGGAAGAGCACGGCGCAGCACGAGAGGGTGAAGACGAAGATGAAGGAGAGCAGCGCGATCTGCAGGCCGATGCCCTTGTTGATCACGCCGCCGCGCGCCCGGCCCAGCTGCTCGAGGCGGACCTGCTTCTTCGGATCGGTGCCCTGGCGCACGGCCAGCGCGGCCAGGTAGTCGCGCAGCCCGTCGACGGCGCCGTCGGCCAGGCGCTCCGCCGCGTCCTTGTTCGGGGCCTGGGCGGAGATGTTGAGGATCGGGACCGTCGGGTTGGACTGGATGTCGATGCGGTACTGGTCGGTCGAGCGCAGGATGTCGCTCGCGCGCTTCTCGCTGCCCGGCTCGCTGAGGTTGCGCGGCACGTCGGCCGTGATCGGTGCCGACGCCTGGATGCGCTGCGGATCGATCTTGGCGCGGCGCGCGATGTACTCGCGCACCGGCGCGCTGGCCATGACGTTGCCGAGCAGCGCGGCGCGCGTGGTCAGCGAGGTGAAGGCGTACGTGTCGGTGCGCAGGTCGATGATCTCCGACCGCGGCGAGTCGACCAGCACGCGCGTCGAGGCGGCGGCGATCTCCAGCTGACGGCTCGAGACCTTCGGTGGCAGCAGGCCGACGTGGTCGATGCTCGAGACGGCGATGAACAACGCCAGCGCGAAGCTGATCGCCACTCCAAGGCGCAGTCTCCACAGCTCACGTAGGTGCCTTCCTAGTTGCATCGGCTTCGCTCCGGCCCGCGTTGGGTCTCCTACCTTCTTCCGACCAACGGGCCTTCGCGCCGTGAACTTCCGGCCCGGCTCGTGGCGCGGTCAGGCGGTGGCCGAAAGCGACCCGTGAGCGGCGATCTGCGCCATCAGACACGCCTGGCAATGGCACTCGGGCTTGGTGAGCATCGTGTGCTCGCAGCGCGGCGTTCGCTCCACCTTGCCGCCCGTGCTCGTGGCCTGCATCCGTGAAGTGCCCTGTGTGGGTGTCATTAGAGCGCTACCTCCGCGCCATCTCCGATGGACAGTCGCAAGGCGTTGGGGACGCCGAAGGAGCGCACGACGCGCGCCCCCTTGCCGATGATGCTCGTCTCCAGGCGGGTGCCGACGAAGCGCAGCTCGGCGCCCGGGAAGACGATCGAGTGCTCGATCTCGGTGCCCTCGAGGACGACGTCGGCGCCGATCGCCGTGTACGGGCCGATGTAGGCGTCGCGCACGAGGGCGCGCGGGCCGATGATCGCGGGGCCGCGGACCAGGCTGCCCTCCACGCGGGCGGTGGGGTGCACGATCACGGGGCCCTGGAGCTCGGAGCCCTGCACCGACGTCGGGGTCGAAGTCGGGGACGATGTCCTCGAGCATCCGGCGGTTGGCCTCGAGCAGCATGTCCTGGTCGCCGTGGCAGGAGAGGCAGCCGTCGACGTCCTGCACGCGCGCTTGGCCGCCGTGCTCGCGGACGTAGGCGATCGGGTCGGCGCGGCGCCATCGCCGTCGGTCAGCATCGTGACCGCGCGCTCGCTCAGCATCCAGCCGCCGGCGACGGCCTCGCTTTCGTTACTCGCGCGTGGATAGGGACGCAGGCGAAGGGTGAGCGCGTCGAGGCGCTCGTCGGCGAAGGCCGCGATGTGCGGCTGGATGCGCTCGCGCATCAGGGCCCCCGCGTGCTGGACGAGCACCGGCTCGTCGCTGATGAAGTCGCGCGCGGTGGCCAGCGCCGAGCCCAGGCCCATGTCGGTCGCGCAGTCGAGGTAGCGGATCGTCAGGTCCCAGTCCGAGCCGTCGCCGACGGCACCGCGGATGGCGGACGCCGTCTCGGGATCGACCGCGATGGTGGCCTCGAGCAGGCCCGCGCGCCGCAGCGCCTCGAGGTTGTGAAAGAGGATCGGCCGGTTGGCGACGGGCACCAGTGCCTTGGGCATCGATCGCACGCTCGGCCACGGCCGATCCTGGGGGCCGCTCCCGGCGAGGACCAGTGCCTTGGCGATCTGCATGCCCACACAACGTCTGACGCGTGCCGCTACGCACGCGGCCCGTTCGCACGATGGGACGAAAAACGGACGACCCGGTTCGTCGGACGACGCGCGAGAAGCGGCAGGGCGGCGGCGTTGTGTCCCCATGTTCGCCGCCGACCAGACCGATCCCGCCACCCTGCGCGGCGCGACGGTGAGCCTTCCCGCCTCGGTGGTCTTCCGGGCGTTGGCCGCGGAGACGGTGATGCTGGACCTGCGCACCGGGCGCTATCACCATCTCGAGCCTCGCACCGGCGAGCTGCTCGAGGCGCTGACCCAGGCCGGAGGCCCCGCGCTCGCCGCCCGCCGCTTCGCGGCGCGCACCGGACAGGCCGTCGCCGCCGTGGAGGCCGAGCTGTGCGCCCTGTGCCTCAGCCTCGCCGAGCTCGACCTGCTCGACGTGCACGCCGCCGTCGCGACCTGAGCCCGGCGCAAGCAGACGGCCTGCCGGAGCGTTGGTGGGACATGAACGCAGCGACCGTGGGCCCAGCCCTCAGCCCGTGGGCCCCGACGGTGGCGGCGGTCCTCGGCGGCGACCCGGCCGACCGCCGCCATGTGGCGGAGCTCCTGGCCACGGCCGGCTTCGCCCCCTACGCCCACGAAGACCTGGACGCGCCGATCGGCGCGAAGCCCAACACCCTCGTCGTGCTGCTCAGCCGCGCGAAGGCGCCCGAGCGCATCCGCGACGTGCGCGCCGTGGCCGAGAAGAACTCGAAGGCACGGATCGTGGCCTCGATGCCGACCGACGCCCCCAACGCCTCGCTGCGCCGCGCGCTGCTGGCCGGGGCGGCCGGGCTCGTGCTCGACGCCGACCTCGATCGCGCCCTCGTCGCCACGGGCCACGCGGTGCTCGCCGGCCAGCTGGCGGTGCCGAGCAGGCTCATGCGCCAGATCGCTCCGCGCCCGCTCTCCTATCGCGAGAAGCAGATCCTCGGCCTCGTCGTCCTCGGCTTCACCAACCGCGAGATCGCCGACAAGCTCTTCCTCGCCGAGAGCACGGTGAAGACCCACCTCTCGTCGTCCTTCGCCAAGCTCGACGCCCATTCGCGCTCCGAGGCCGCGGCGCGGATCCTCGACCCCGAGGCCGGCTACGGCGTCGGCATCCTGGCCATCGCGGGCGACGGCACCGCCGCGCCCGGGAGCTGACCCGTGTCGGCCGATCCCGCCACCACGGCGCCCGAGCGCCTGCTCATCGTCAGCCCGGTCTACAACGAGGCGTCGCATCTGGATCGCACCGCGCAGGCCATCGCCGCGCAGGAGCGCCGGCCCGACCGCTGGGTCATCGTCGACGACGGGTCGAGCGACGACACGCTCCAGATCGCTCGGCGCTGGGAGCGCGAGCTCGACTACGTGACCGTGCTCAGCGCGCCGCAGCTCGAGGGCGACACCGGCCCCGACCGGCTGGCCCTGGCCAAGGAGGCGCGGGCCTTCAACCTCGGCCTGCGCGAGGCCGGCTGGCGCGAGTTCACCCACATCGGCAAGCTCGACGGGGACGTCGAGCTCCCGCCGCAGTGGTTCGCGACGCTGATCGAGCGCTTCCGCGCCGAGCCCGGGCTCGGGCTCGCCGGCGGGCGCCTGATCGAGCCCTCCCCGGACGGCTGGCAGCTCATCCCGATCCCCGACAGCCACATCCACGGGGCGGTCAAGCTCTACCGCCGCGAGTGCCTGGAGGCCATCGGCGGCATCACCGAGCGCCTGGCCTGGGACACGGTCGACGAGACCTACGCGCGGATGCGCGGCTTCGACACCCGCAGCCTGCCCGAGCTGGTCGCGCGCCACCACCGCCACTGGGGCTCGGCCGACGGGCGCCTGCGCGGGCGCGCGCGCCACGGCGAGTGCGCATGGATCCTGCATCAGAGCCTGCCGTGGGCGCTGCTGCGCTCGCTCAAGCTCGCCCGCGTCCCGCCCTTCGGGCTCTCCGGCGCCGCCTTCACCTACGGCTACGTGCGCGCCGCCGTGCGCCGCACGCCGCAGGTCGACGACCCGCAGTTCCGCCGCTTCGTCCGCCGCGAGCTGCGCGAGCGGATGCGCGGGCCGCTGGGCGCCGCGCTGCCGCGGCGCGCCGTGAGGTCATGAGCGACACCCTCGAACCGCCCGAGGCTCCCGACCTCCGCGCGGCGGCGGTGCACGGCGTGCGCTGGGCGGCGATGGTGCGCGGCACCGCCGAGGTCGTGCTGATGGCCTCGATGATCCTGCTCGCGCGGCTGATCTCGCCGGCCGAGTTCGGCTACTTCGCCGTCGCGATCATCGCCCAGGAGCTCGCGATCGTCATCACCGCCGAGGGCATCGGCACGGCCCTCGTCCAGCGCGAGACGGTCGACCGCGAGC
The DNA here is from genome assembly GCA_963816845.1 of uncultured Actinomycetes bacterium. GTDB lineage: Bacteria > Actinomycetota > Thermoleophilia > Solirubrobacterales > Solirubrobacteraceae > JAOPZW01. Next base: position 25,173 of record CAWFMR010000055.1, read on the forward strand.
ACCTCCAGGCCGGCCTCTGGCTCGCCCTCGTCACCGGGCTCGTGTTCATGGTGATCACGCTCGTGGCGGCCGGTCTGATCGTCTCGCCGATCTTCGGCGCGCGCACCGCCGAGTTCGTCCGCCTCTCCTCGCCGCTCTTCCTCATCGCGGCGGCCGGCACGGTGCCGATGGCGCTGCTGCGCCGGCGCCTGGCCTTCCGGCGGCTGAGCATGATCGACCTCGGCACCTCGGTCATGCGCGTCGGCGTCGCGGTCGTACTCGCGATCGCCGGCCTGGAGGGCGAGTCGCTCGTCTTCGGCGGCATCGCGGCCGGGCTGACGACGACCGTGCTGGCGTGGGCCAGCGCGCCCGCCCCGCTGCCGCGGATGCGCCTGCAGGCCGCGCGCGAGGTCATGAGCTACGGCCTGCCGGCGTCGATCGCCTCGATCAGCTGGGTCGGCTTCCGCAACTGCGACTACGCGATCATCGGCGCGCGCCTCGGCGCCGTGCAGGCGGGCTACTACTTCCGCGCCTACAACCTGGCCGTCGAGTACCAGAAGAAGATCAGCATCGTCATGGGCCAGGTCGGGCTGCCGCTGCTGGCGCGGTCGGGCGAGCGAGATGGCGGCCATGCGCGGCCACATGGTGCGCCTGATCGCGATCCTCACCTTCCCGCTGCTCGCGATCCTCGCCATCACCGCGCCCGAGCTCGTGCCGTGGCTGTTCGGCTCGGAGTGGAGCCCCGCCGTCGTGCCGATGCAGATCCTCGCGGTGGGCGGCGCCTCGACGCTGGTCATCGACGCGGTCGGCGTCGCGCTCATGGCCTCCGGGCGCCCGCGGGCGCTGCTCGGCTTCGGCTTCGGCCACTTCGGCACGTACGCCGGCGCCGTGCTGATCGCCACGCCGTGGGGCCTCGCCGGGGTGGCGGCCGCCGCCACGATCGTCCACACCGCCTTCATGGTCGTGGCCTACAAGCTCATGGTCCGCGGCACCGACGAGAGCTGGGTGCGCCACCTGTGGGCCGACGTCGGGCCGGCGACCGTCGGCTCGCTGGGCCTGGTCGCCGTCGGCGGTGCCGGTCAGCATCGGGCTGTCGGCTGCCGGCACGCCGACCCTCGTGCAGCTCGTGGCCGTCACGCTCGCCGCGCTCGGGGCCTACGCGCTGACGCTGCGCCTGACCTTCCCGACCGCCTTCGCCACGATCGTCACAGCTGGCGCAGCGCGTGCTGCCCTCGGCCTCCGCGCCTGCCCCGCCCGCGCCGCCCGATGGAGGTCTCCCCGTGAGGGGCGCCACCCGCCTGCGCGACGCCCTCCAGCTCCCGCGCATCTGGAAGTACCGGGCGCTGTCGACGTGCCGCCGCGTGACCGGCAAGGGGATCGTGCACCAACCGGTGCTGCTGCTCGGCAGCGGCGCGATCGCGATCGGGCGCGACGTGCGCTTCGGCTGGCCGACCTCGCCCGAGTTCCACACCGGCTACCTGCACCTGGAGGCGGCCGTCCCCGAGGCGGTCATCGAGATCGGCGACGAGGCCGAGATCAACAACAACGCCTACATCAAGAGCGAGGGCGCCGGCATCCACATCGGCGCGCGCGCCCTGCTGGGCTCCAACGTGCAGATCCTCGATTCGGACTTCCACGACCTGCATCCCGATCGCCGCCGGGGCGGCCGGCCCGCGATGGCGCCCGTCCACCTCGAGGAGAACGTCTTCATCGGCGACGGGACCAAGATCCTCAAGGGCGTGACCATCGGCAGGGACTCCGTGGTCGGCGCCGGCAGCGTCGTCACCCGCTCGATCCCGGCCGGCGTGATCGCGGCCGGCAACCCCGCGCGGGTCGTCCGCGAGCTGCGCGGCGCGGAAGATCGCGCCGTCGCCGCCCGTTGACTGGGCATGTCTTCGGAACGGAATCTGCGCGGGGACCGCGTACTGATCACGGGCGGTGCCGGCATGATCGGCTCGCACATCGCCGACCTGGTGGTCGCGCAGGAAGCGCGCGAGGTGGTCGTGCTCGACGACTTCGTCCGCGGCCGCCGCGAGAACCTCGCCTGGGCCACGGCCAACGGCAACGTCGAGATCGTCGAGGGCGACATCCGCGACGCGGCGCTCGTGCGCGAGCTGACGCGCGGCATCGACGTCGTCTTCCACCAGGCCGCGATCCGCATCACGCAGTGCGCCGAGGAGCCGCGCCTGGCGCTGGAGGTCCTCGTCGACGGCACCTACAACGTCATCGAGGCCGCCGCGCAGGAGGGCGTGCGCAAGCTCGTGGCCGCCTCGTCGGCCTCGGTCTACGGCCTCGCGGAGGAGTTCCCCACGCGCGAGGACCATCACCCGTACGACAACGACACGATCTACGGCGCCGCCAAGGTCTTCAACGAGGGCCTGCTGCGCAGCTTCAAGGCGATGTCGGACCTCGACTACGTCGCGCTGCGCTACTTCAACGCCTACGGCGCGCGCATGGACGTCCACGGCCTCTACACCGAGGTGCTCGTGCGCTGGATGGAGCGCATCGAGGCCGGCGAGCCGCCGCTCGTCCTCGGCGACGGCCTGCAGACGATGGACTTCATCTACGTCGGCGACATCGCCCGCGCCAACATCCTGGCCGCCAACTCCGACCTCACCGACCAGGTCTTCAACGTCGCCAGCGGCGTGGAGACGAGCCTGCTCGAGCTCGCCGAGGCGCTGCTGCAGGTCATGGACTCCGACCTCTCGGTCGTCCACGGGCCGCCGCGGGCCGTCAACGGCGTCACCCGCCGCCTGGCCGACACGAACGCCGCGCGCGAGCGCCTGGGCTTCGACGCCGAGGTCGGGCTGCTCGAGGGCCTCACGCGCCTGGTCACCTGGTGGCGCGCCGAGCGCGAGCTCGCCGACTCCCCGCTGGCGAAGGCCTCCTGATGGACGTCCCCTTCGCGCGCCCGTCGCTGACCGAGGCGGACGGCGCGGCCGTCGCCGCGGCCGTCGCCTCCGGCTGGGTCTCTCAGGGCCCGCGGGTCGCCGCCTTCGAGGCCGCCTACGCCGAGCGCGTGGGCGCGCCCGACGCGGTGGCGACGACCAACTGCACCACGGCCCTGCACCTCGCGCTCTACGTGTCCGGCGTCGGCCCCGGCGACGAGGTCATCGTCCCGTCGCTGTCGTTCATCGCCACGGCCAACGCCGTCTGGCAGTGCGGCGCGACGCCCGTCTTCGCCGACATCGACCCGCTGACCTACAACCTCGACCCCGCCTCGGCCGAGCGCGCGATCACCGAGCGCACGAAGGCCATCATGCCGGTGCACCAGATCGGGCTGCCGGCGGACATGGACGCCTTCATCGCCCTGGCCGAGCGCTACGGGCTCGAGCTCGTCGAGGACGCCGCCTGCGCCATCGGCGCGCACTACAAGGGCCGGCCGATCGGCTCGCTGGGCCCGCTGGCCTGCTTCTCGCTGCACCCGCGCAAGGTCATCACCACCGGCGAGGGCGGCATGATCGCCGTCCACGACCCGGCCGTGGCCGCCCGCCTGCGCACGCTGCGCCAGCACGCCATGGACCTGTCGGACCTCGCGCGCCACGGCGCGAAGGACATCGTCTTCGAGGGCTATCCCGAGCGCGGCTGGAACTGCCGCATGACCGACATGCAGGCGGCCCTCGGGCTGCGCCAGCTCGAGGCCCTGGACGACATCCTGGCCGAGCGCAAGCGCCAGGCCGACCGCTACGGCGCCGCGCTCGAGCACATCCCGCACCTCGAGGCTCCCTACGAGCCCGAGTACGCGTCGCGCACGTGGCAGTCCTACGGCGTGCGCGTGGGCGCCCACTCGCCCGTCGGGCGGACCGAGCTCATGCGCCGGCTGCTGCACGACGGCATCGCCACGCGCCGCGGCGTGATGGCGATCCACCAGGAGCCGTCCTACCCCGAGCCCCTGCGCGTCCCGCTGCCGCACACCGAGGCGGCCGCCGCCGACGTCATCATGCTGCCGCTCTTCCCGGGCCTCTCCGACGAGCAGCAGGACTACGTGATCGAGCGGCTCGCCGCGCACGTCGTCGCCCTCGCCGCCTGAGGATCATTCGTTTTCCCTCCGCGAGCGCAGGCTCCCACCGAACGTTGATGGGACATGAGCGCGAGCAGCACGGAAGCCGGCAGCCTCTCGACCACACGCCTCGCCGTCGTCGACGGTGAGTCGCGGTACTCGGCGGCGGCGTGTCGGGCGCTGGACGTGGCGGTCTCCGCCGTCCTGCTGCTCGTGCTCGTGCCCGTCTTCCTCATCCTCGCGGCCGCCATCCTGCTGGACTCGAGGGGGCGCGTGCTCTACCGCCAGCGCCGCGTCGGACGCAACCAGGAGCCCTTCGTCGTCAACAAGTTCCGCACCATGCACAGCGGGGCCGGGCACGAGACCCACCGCGAGTTCGTCATCGGCCTGATCGCCCGCGAGCAGGGCCAGAGCGAGGCGCAGGCGGACGGCGACGAGTCGAACTTCTTCAAGATGGCGAACGACACCCGGGTCACGCGCGTCGGGCGCTTCCTGCGCAAGTCGAGCCTCGACGAGCTGCCCCAGCTGTGGAACGTGCTGCGCGGCGACATGTCGCTCGTCGGCCCGCGCCCGCCGATCCCCTACGAGGTCGAGCACTACCCGCCGCACTGGTTCGACCGCTTCGCGGTCAAGCCCGGCATGACCGGCCTGTGGCAGGTCAGCGGCCGCTCGGAGCTGGGGCTCGAGGAGATGGTCGCGCTGGACGTCGAGTACGCCCGCAGCCGCTCGCTGTGGCTCAACCTGAAGATCCTGGCGCGCACCGTGCCAGCCGTCTTCGCCGGCCGTGGTGCCGCCTGATGCGCGCCGGCCGCGTCCTCATCATCAGCGAGAACGCTCCCGTCCCGGCCGACCGCCGGGTGTGGAACATCAGCCGCACGCTGGCCGCCGCCGGCTGGCAGGTCGTCATCGCCTGCGCCCAGGGCGCCGATCGCGACGACGCGCCCTACGAGGTGCTCGAGGGCATCGAGATCCACCGCTACCCGCTGCGTCCCGCGGGCAGCACGCTGGGCTACGCCCGCGAGTACGGGCAGGCCCTCTGGCGGCTGCGCAAGCTGGTGCGCAGGCTCTCGCGCGAGCGGCACTTCGACGTCGTCCACGCCTGCAACCCGCCCGACCTCCTGCTGCTGGCCGCGCGCAGCCTGCGCCGCCAGGGCACGCGCTTCATCTTCGACCACCACGACCTGGTGCCCGAGCTCTACCGCTCGCGCTTCGGGCGCGGCGAGGACCTCGGCTATCGCGCGACGCTGCGCGCGGAGCGCGTCGCCTATCGGATGGCCGACGTCTCGCTGGCCACCAACGGCTCCTACGCGCGCGTCGCCGTCGAGCGCGGCGGCATGGATCCCGAGGACGTCTTCGTGGTGCGCAACGGACCCGACCTGACGCGCTTTCGCCCGGTGCCGGCCGACCCGGCGTGGCGCCGCGGGCGCGCGCACCTGATCTCCTACCTGGGGATCATGGGTCCGCAGGACGGCGTCGACCACGCGCTGCGCGCCCTCGCCGCGCTGCGGGCGCTGCGCGACGACTGGCACGCGGTCTTCGTCGGCGACGGCGATGCGCTGCCCGCCATGCGCGCGCTGGCCGACGAGCTGGCGCTCGGCGACCACGTCGAGTTCGCCGGCTGGCGCGGCGACGACGACATCCGCCTGATCCTCTCCTCGTCGGACGTCTGCCTGGCGCCGGATCCGCCGAGCCCGCTCAACGACGTCTCGACCATGATCAAGATCCCCGAGTACATGGCGCTCGGGCGGGCGGTGGCCTCCTACGCGCTGCCCGAGTCGCGCGTCTCGGCCGGCGACAGCGCGCTGTACGCCGCGCCCGGCGACCCGGAGAGCCTCGGGCGCTGCGTGGCCGAGCTGCTCGACGACCCCGCGCGGCGCGAGCGGATGGGCGCGCTGGCGCGCGAGCGCGTGGAGACCGAGCTCTCGTGGCAGCACTCCGAGGGCGCGCTGCTGGCCGCCTACGCCCGCGTGCTGTCGCGCCCGGCCCCCTCGCCGGCGCCCGCCCGCGCCCTCACCGCGAGGACCTACCTTTGAGCGCCAGGGAGGGCGCACTCGATCTCGGCCGGCCACCCGGCGGAGAATCTCGCCCTGCACTGCTAGCGAGCTCGGCGAGAGCCTGAGGACGACGCCCCGGGTTCGTCACCCCCCTACCCGGGGCGCCAGGCGGGAGGTCCGCACCACGACGCGGACCTCCCGCCTCTCATGTCGAGAGAGACAGTCCGGCCTTCGGCCGGGGGGACGGGTGGGTGGGTCCGATTCGCGACGCGCGCGACGGCTTCGCCGTCTGTGCCGCCTCCGGCACCCTACGGGCCCGGGTCTACGCGAGCGGCTCGCGGTGACCCGGCGCGTAGGTCGCGCGGATCCCGTTGGCCATCTCGATGGCCTCGGCCTGGGAGTGCACGCCGAGCTTGCGCAGGATGCGCTTGACGTGCGTGCGGACGGTGTCGCGCGCGAGCACGAGCCGGTCGGCCACGTCGTCGACCGACAGCCCCGCGCACAGGAGGTCGAGCACCTCCCACTCGCGCGAGGTCAGCGTGCTGCGCACCGGGCGCACGCCGAGGCCGCCGTCGGGCAGGGCGCGCAGGCGCTCGATCAGGCGGCGCGCCACGGCCGGAGCCAGGACGGGCTCGCCCTCGGCCGCTGAGCGCACCGCGGCGACGAGGTCGTGGAAGGCCAGGCCCTTGACCAGGTGCCCGTCGGCGCCGGCGCGCAGGCCGATCATCCCCAGCTCGGCGTCCTGCGAGCTGGTCAGCAGGACGACGCTGACCTCCGGCGCGCGCCCGGCGATCGCGCGCGTGGCGGAGATCCCGTCCATCCCGACCATCACGACGTCCATGAGCACGACGTCGGGGCGGAAGTGCACCGCCAGGTCGATCGCGTCGCGGCCGTTGTCGGCCTCGGCGATGACGACGATCCCGGCATCCTGCAGCGCCGCCCGCACGCCGCTGCGGAACGCCGCGTCGTCGTCGGCGATGACGACGCGAGGCGCAGCGCGGCCGCAGCGGCTCGACGCCCGGGCTCGAGCTCATCCCCCCAGTATGCCGCCGCGCGCGGGGGCGCGTTCAGGCGCGCAGGCGATGGCCCAGCGCGCGCACGGCCCTGGCCGCGACCGCGAGGTCCGTCGTCTTGGGCACGTGCAGCGCGATCTCGTCGACCGCGGCACCGGCCACGTCGGCCGGCCGATGCCCCGAGAAGGTCACGAGCGCGGCGCCCGGCGCAGCGCGGCGCAGCCCGATGAGCAGCGCCTCCGGATCCGGGCCGGGCATCTCGAGGTCGAGCACGACGACCTCGGGCTGCGCGTCGGCCGCGATCTGCACGGCGGCGTCGCCATCGCCCACCTCGCCGACGATCTCCACGCCGTCGCCGGACTCGAGCGCGGAGCGCATCAGCGCTCGCAGCTCGGGGGTGTCGTCGCAGAGCAGGATGCGCACGCGGGTGCCCTAACCCTCGGCGGGAAGCGTGAAGGTGACGAGCGTCGTGCCGTCGTCGTCCTGGGCGAGCGCGATGGTGCCGCCGTGCAGCTCGACGAGGCGCCGGCTCACGGTGAGCCCGACCCCGGCGCCGACGAGCGGACCGCGCCCGCGGGCGCGGGCGAAGGGCGCGAACGGTTCGCGGGTCGCCGGCGTGCCGTCGTCGCGCATCTCCACGCGGACGGCGCCGGCCTCCTCGATGCCCTGGACCTCGACGTTGCGCGCGCCGGCGGCCAGCGCGACGCGCAGCAGGTGCACGAGCAGCCGCGCGACGAGCTCGCGGTCGGCGCGGACGACGGGCAGGCCGCCGGCGCGGACCTCGGCGGCGGCCTCGGTCAGCTCGCCGGCCAGCCGGCGCTGCGCGGCGGCGAGCACCTCGTCGAGCGCGACCAGCTCGACGACCGGCTCGGTGCGCCCGGCCGCGGCCAGGTCGAGCAGGTCGTCGACGAAGCGCTGCGCGCGCTCGGTCCCGGCCGACAGGCCCCGCAGGGCGTCGCCCAGCTCGGGATCGCGCTCGCCGCGCTGCTCGAGCACGACGAGGTAGCCGCGCAGGAGCGCGACCGCCTCGCCGAGCTGATGTGCGGCCTGGGCCGCGAAGGCGTCGAGATCCGCCTCGGCGCCGCTGTAGGCCGGCGCGGCCTGATGACTCATCGCGAGGGCTCTCGCCGGGCATGCCCGCGGCGATCACCGAGCAATGACGCGCCGTCACGCCGGAGCCACGCCGTCCAGCACGAGCCCCGAGCGCAGTCCGGAAGCGGCCTTGACGGCCTCCTGGCGAGAGCGCACGCCGAGCTTGCGCAGGACGCTCTTGATGTGCGAGCGCACGGTCTCGACCGACAGCACGAGCGTGTCGGCGATCTCGTCGGTCGAGCTCTCCTGGCAGAGCAGGTCGAGCACCTCCCACTCGCGCGGCGTCAGCGGGCTGCGAATCGGGCGCATGCCCGAGCCGTCCTCGCGCACGCGGCGCATGCCCTCGATGAGGCGCATGGTCAGCGCTCGCGAGACCACGGCCTCGCCGTCCTTGGCGCAGCGCAGCGCGCGCGGCAGCGCATCGACGCCGACGCTCTTGCACAGGAAGCCGGAGGCCCCCGCGCGCAGCGTCATCATCCCGACCTCCTCGCTGTCGGAGGAGGTGAGCATCACCACCCGCACATCGGGCGCCTGATCGACGATCTGGCGCGTGGCGGCGACACCGTCCATGCCCGGCATGACGAGGTCCATGACCACGACATCCGGCCTGTAGTAGACGCTCAGCTCGATGGCTTCGCGGCCGTTGCCGGCTTCGGCGATGACCGTGATGCCTGCTTTCTGTAGTACGTCGCGCAGCATCCTGCGCGCGAGCGGATCGTCATCGACGACGATGACCTTCAATGGCTCGTCGTCGCCATGAGGGCGCGTGCCCTCGGGCTCCTGCTGTGACATGTTTCCCCCCGGAGTTTGCCCCTTGCTTACCGGTGCCGCCCATGTCTGACGGCAAGGGTCATGAAACTGCACATCGGGAGATCTGTGGGGGTACTTTTCTACCCCACTGCCGCTCGGGCGGCCCCCTTGGGGGGGTGACGGGGAACCGCCCGGCGGCCGCAGGGCGGCATGAGGCGAGTCGGTTCGACCGCCCCCTGCCGCGTGTGCGACAGGCGCACGATCGGGAGGGCGTCGTGCCGCTTTGGACCGTGCCCAGGGAACGTAGCCCCGGCCTCCGAACGCAGACGGGTGAGTTGCATACGCCCCGGCGGGGGGAAGACGCTGCGGACGGTGGGGTACGAACTTCCCCACCTGTTGGGGTAACGGGCCGCTTTGATTCGGGACGTACCGCAGCAACATGTCGTGCAGACCCGGGGGGGTTATAGGGAATGGTCGGATCGGATTCCGACGGGGGCAATTCCCGAGCGCAGCGGAGGACGGTTGGGCGACGCGTCGATGACGTGAACCGCCGCGACCTCGAGGCCAGCTCGCTCGCGAGTTGGTCGCGTGCGCTCGACGATCAACGCCGTGAGCTGCTGGCCGGGGTGGGCCACGAGCTCAAGACGCCGCTGTCCATCGTGCTCGGGCTGTGCGGGCGTCTGCTCGCCGCGGCCGAGCTCGGCGACGGCCAGGTCGAGGACGTCCGGCGCATCCGCGCCAACGCCTACGTGCTGCTCAAGCGCGTCGAGGAGCTGCTGCAGGTCTCGCGCCTGGACGGCGGGCACCTCGAGCTCGAGCCGCGCGACGTCGACGTCGCCCGCCTGGTGCGCTCGAGCTGCGAGGGCTTCGCCAGCGTCGCCGAGCTGCGCGACCAGGCCCTCGTGCTCGAGGCGCCGCCCGAGCTGCCGGCCCGCCTGGACGAGGAGAAGGTGCTGTCGGTCGTCTCCAACCTGCTGGCCAACGCGCTGAAGTACGCGCCGGCCGGCGGGACCGTGCGCTGCACCGTCGCGGACGCCGGCGAGCGGCTGCGCATCGAGGTCGCCGACAGCGGGCCGGGCGTGGAGGACGGGCTGCGCGAGACGATCTTCGAGCGCTACCGCCGCGGCGCGGGCAGCGCGACGCGGCCCGGAGGGACCGGCCTGGGGCTCGCGATCGTGCGCGACCTCGTGACGCTGCACAACGGCACGGTCACCCTGACCGACGCCCCCGAGGGCGGCGCGCTCTTCGTGGTCGACCTGCCGGTGAACGTCGACGGCGGGGCCGACGACGAGGGCGCCAGGGCGCTGCCGACGATCGACGTGGCCGAGCGCCAGCGCGCGACGGTCGAGCGCCTGCGCGCCGAGCTCGATGCCGACGGGCGCCGCGACGCACCGGCCCCGGCCGGCGATCCCGGCGCCGACCGCGCGAGCATCCTGGTCGTCACCCGCGACTCCGAGCTCGGGGCCTTCGTCGGAGAGCTCATCGGCCTGCGCTACGACGTCGTCCACGCGGTCGACGCGCTGGAGGCCGCGCGCCTGATCGCCGATGGGCGCCCCGACGCCGTGGTGCTCGACGCCGCGGCCGGCGCGAGCGCGATCACCGCCCTGCGCCGGCGCCTCGGCGAGGTGCCGCTGCTGACGCTCGCGGCCTCGCCGGACGACGTGCCCGGCCTGCTGCTGGCGGGCGCGCACGACTGCGTCGTCAAGCCGTTCGGCGCCGACGAGCTCAAGGTCCGCCTCGACGCGCTCGTCGCCCGCGGCCGCGTCCACGCTCGCCGCGAGACCGCGCTCGCCGGCCTCGACCGCGCCTTCCACGTGGCGCCGGCGGCCATGGCGCTGATCTCGCGCGAGGGCCGCATCGTGCGCGTGAACCGCTCGCTGTGCACGCTGCTGGGCTTCAGCGCCGACGAGCTGATCGGGCGCACCGTGCAGGACCTCACGCACCCGGCCGACCTGCCCGACGAGGAGGTCCGGCGCCAGCTCGTGCTCGAGCGTCGCGTGATCGTCGACCGCGGCACGTGGCGCCTGGCGCGCAGCGACGGCTCGTACCTGCGGGTCGGGGCCTCGGCCTCGCTCGTGGACCGCTCCGACGGCGCCGAGGCCTGCCTGCTGTGGCATCTGACCGACGCGCCCGAGGATCTGCGCGGCACCGGTGGCGGCGTTCTCGCAGGCCCTCCCGGCCAGCGCGCCTTCGAGCGCGCCGTGCGCCATCAGCTGCTGCGCTGCCGGCGCTACGGCGAGCAGGCGGCGCTCGTGCGCTGCTCGCTGCACGGGCTGCCCGAGGTGCGCTCGAGCCATGGCCCCGAGACGGCCGACAAGCTGGTCGCCGGGATCCTCGACGGCGTGCGCCGGCGCCTGCGCGGGACCGACGTCGTCGCCTACGTGGGCGACCACGAGATCGCCGCGCTGCTCGCCCACGCCGACATGGACGCGGCCAAGACGACGGCCGACGCGATCCGCGACGCGGCGCAGGACCTGCGCGTGGAGACCTCGCGGGGGCCGGTCGGGACCGACGCGAGCGTCGGCGTCGCCTCGCTGGTGGGCGCGGGCTCGCCGGGGCGGGCGTTCGCCGATGCCGGGCTGGCGATGAACACCCGCCCGGGCGACCCCGCAGGCCGGGCGGTTCGTGCGCCGGCGCGCCGGGGTGCGCTTCGGCTAGGAGGTGAGCTGGCGCGGCTCCTCGCCGGGCTCGAGGCCCGGCTCGGAGTGGGCCGCGCGCAGCTCGTAGGCGGCGCGGGCCTGCTTGTCGGCGCCCATGAGGACGCGGTCGGCCTTCAGGGCGCGGGCGACGCCCTCGCTCGCGCGCCGCGGCAGCAGCGCGCTGAGGCGATGGGTGTGGCGGGCCGAGCGCGGCACCCACACGTCGACCACGCCGTGCTTGATGGCGTCGACGATCGCGTCGGCCACGTCGGCGGGCTCGAGCTTCTTCATCCCCCGCGCGTCCTCGGTGCCCGCGCCGAGCTCGGTCTTGACGACGAACGGCATGACGTAGCTCAGCTCCACGGCCGAGTCCTCGATGTGCAGCTCCCCGCGGACGGCCTCGGTCAGGCCGATGACCGCGTGCTTGGTGGCCGAGTACGTCGCACCGCCGGGCGCGCCGTACTTGCCGGCCTGCGAGGCGATGTTGACCACGTGGCCGCGGTTGCGGGCCATCATGCGCGGCAGGGCGAGCTTCATGCCGTGGATGACGCCGTGGAGGTTGATGTCGACCATGCGCACGGCGGTCGCCTCGTCCTCGTCGATGAAGCGCCCCAGCGGCATGATGCCGGCGTTGTTGACCAGCACGTCGAGCGGCCCGAAGCGCTCCTCGGCGGCGTCGAGGAACGCCTCGAAGGAGTCGCGCCGGGTCACGTCGAGCTCGAACCCGGCCGCGTTGGGCCCCATCTCGGCGGCCGCCTGCTCGGCGAGCTCGGCGTCGAGGTCCCCGATCGCCACCTTCATGCCCTCGCGGGCGAAGGCCTGCGCCGTCGCCTTGCCGATGCCGCGCGCGGCGCCGGTGATCGCGGCCACCTGGCCGACGAGGATGCGGGGCTGCTTGGCCATGTAGGGACGTGCCTCCTGCGAAAAGTGAACGATGCGTCACCTAACGCTACCGCAAGCGCGCCAGGGCCTGCCCGCCCCAGCGCCTACGGGATGAACTCGGGGCCCTTGTCCGTGAAGGCCTGGCGGAACTCGCGCATGGCCCCGATCGCCTGCGTGGAGAGGGTCGGGCAGGTGATCGACTTCGTCCACGCCGTCGCGGCGAACTGGGCCGGCATGTTCGTGTCGTTCTCGAAGAGCAGGACGTGGTAGCCCGAGGTGCCGTTGAAGGGCTCCTCGGCCAGCCGGCGCAGCTTGGCCACGTCGGCGGCGGGCGTGCCCGGCTTGTACTGGAACTCGATGCGCCCGTGCTCGAGCGTGTGGACGAAGTTCTCCTTGGGCGGCGAGTTGCCGGCGCGGTAGATGCCGTCCTCGGCCGGCGTCGGGTTGTGGTTGCCCGACGTGGGCGGGTTGGTCTTGTAGGTGACCTTGCTCGCGGTGTGGTTGCGGCCCTCGGACTTGAACTGCGAGAAGGTGCAGCCGGCGGCCTTGGCGTCGGCGGTGAGCTTCGAGACGTTGGCGGGCTTGTCCTTGCTGCCGCCGCCGCCGGCCAGCGCGACGATCGCGACGACCGCGACCACGGCCAGGCCCAGCACCACGCCGCCGCCGACCTGCAGCGTGCGCCTGCGGGCGGCGGCCTTGCGGGCCGCCTCCTCCTGCGCGATGCGCTCCTGGCGCCGGCGCTCCTTTTCCTCGGCTCGATGGGCCATGGACGATCCGGAAGCCTAGGCGACGCGGCGCGCGCGCGACGCACCGCCGCGGCGCCGGGCCCGCCAGCAGGTGTCGAGGAAGTCGCCGATCTCGCCGGTCAGCCGCTCGGGGCTGATGCGCAGCTCGAGGATCGAGCTGGCCTGCACCAGGCGGGCGTTCGGCAGCTCGGCGACCAGTGCATCGGAGTCGCTGAAGGGGTGGACCGGATCGCGCTCGTGGCCGATCACGAGGGCCGGCGCGGCGATCTGACGGCGCAGCGTCTTGTGCGGCGCCGTGCGACCGAAGAACAGGCCGTGCAGGACCGCCGCGCTGGGCGCGGGGTCCTGGCGGATGGTGTCCAGGCCGACGTCGGCCAGCAGCGGGCCGACGCCGCTGGGGACCATCCGCGCGCCGCGGGCGACGAGGCGCATGGCGGACTCGCCGAAGGTCAGGGCGACCATCAGCGGCGTGAAGGCGATCGCGCAGCCCAGCAGCGCGTTGTCGAGCACGGGCATCTCGACCACCATGCCGCGCACGCGCTCCGGCGCGCGCACCGCGGCCTCGAGCGTCGCGTTGGCGCCCAGGGAGGTCCCGCCCAGCACCGCCTGGTCGAGCTCGAGGTGGTCGAGCAGCGCGATCATCTGCTCCCCGAAGAAGGGCATCGAGTAGCGCGTCATGTCCTGCGGGCGGTCCGAGCGCCCGTGACCGAGCAGGTCGAGCGTCACCACCCGGTTGCCGCGCTCGGCCAGGGCGCGGGCCAGCGGGCGGTGCATCTTCTGCGAGAGCAGCAGCCCGTGGACCAGCACGAACGTGCGCGGACCGTCTCCGTAGATCGTGTAGGCGAGGCGGCTGCCTTCGTGGCGGAAGAACGGCATCGAGGTTGCGCAGGATAGTCGGCGGGCACAACGACTCCGCCAGCTTCCAACCCGCACCGGATGCGCGCGTTGGAAAGGATGTGCTGGGACCTTGTCCACGGACGCTTCGCTCTCCACCACCGCACGCGTGCGCGCCCCCGGGCGGCCGCTACCGCGCCTGCGCCTTCCGCGCGGGCGGTCCGACGACGCCCTCGTGGCCCGGGTCCGCGCCGGCGACGAGCGCGCCTTCGAGCTCGTCTTCGACCGCTATCACCGCAGCCTGCTCGCCTTCTGCCGGCGCATGCTCGCCAGCGACGAGGAGGCCGAGGACGCCCTCCAGCACACCTTCATGGCGGCCTATCGCGCGCTGCGCAGCAGCGAGCGGCCGATCCTCCTCAAGGCCTGGCTCTTCACCATCGCGCGCAACCGCTGCCTGTCGATCCTGCGCGCGCGCCGCGAGCAGGTGGCCCTCGACGACGGGCATGCCGCCAGCGACGGCCTGGCCGCCGATGTCGATCGCCGCGCCGAGCTCCGCGGCCTGCTGGCCGACCTCGAGCAGCTGCCCGAGGAGCAGCGCGCGGCGCTCGTCCTCTTCGAGCTGGGCGACCACAGCCACGACGAGATCGCCGAGGTCCTCGGCGTGCGGCGCGACAAGGTGAAGGCGCTCGTCTTCCAGGCGCGCGAGTCGCTGGCCGGCTGGCGCCGGGCGCGCGAGACGCCGTGCGTCGAGATCCGCGAGCAGCTCGCGACGGCGCGCGGCGCGGCGCTCAAGCGCGCCGGCCTGCGCCGCCACGTGGCGCGCTGCGAGGGCTGCGCGGAGTTCGAGACCGAGGTCCGCCGCCAGCGCTCCGCGATGGCGATGCTGCTTCCGGTGGTGCCGACCGCCGGGCTGAAGGCGGCGGTCCTCGGCGCTGCTGGGATCGGCGCTGGTGCCGGGGCCGGGGCCGGCGGGGGCTCGCTGGCCGGGCTCGGCGCCGCGAAGGGCCTGGCGGCCAAGACCATGCTGTGCGCCGCGGTGGCCGGGAGCGCCGGGAGCGCCGGCTACGTCGCGGTGCACGAGGTGCAGATGCACGACGCACGCGGGGACGTGCCCGCCACCGTGTCCCGCGCCTCCCACCGCGCCGGCGCGGGCGGCGCGCGCGGCGCGCAGGCCGCGCCAGCAGCGAAGCCCATCGTCATCGCCCAGGCCGCGGCTCCGGTCGCGGCGGCCACGGCGGCGGCCGCACCGAAGCCATCGCACGTGGCGAGCGGCGATCGCGCACGCTACGGCGGGCGCCACCACCGTCACGACGGGTTCGGCGGCGACGGCCCGCGCCGAGCGGCGGCGTGGGACGGCCACGCGCGGCGCGAGGGCTCCCAGCGGCGCGGCGGGCGCGATGGCGCGCAGCGCCACGGTTTCGGGCGCGACGGCGGCTCGCAACGCAGCGACTCCGGCCAGCGCGAGCGCTCAGCCCAGCGCGATGGCTCCGCCCAGCGCGACGGCTCCGCCCAGGGCGGCGAGTCCGGGCGCGGCGGCGCCCGCCAGCGCGACCGCTCCACCTCTGGCGCCCGCGACTCCGCCCAGCGCGGCGACTCCGGGCGGGACCGCTCCGCCCAGCGCAGCGGCTCCCCTGAGCGCGGCGGTTCCGCCCGGCGCGACCGCTCCGCGAACCGCGCCCACTTCAAGGGCGACGGCAAGGCGACAGCCTCCAGCGACGGCGGCGGGTCGCGGCCGGGCACCGAGGGCTGACCCCGCCGCGCCCGGCTGGGACGCCCTCGTGTACTCAGGGGCCGCGCTTGAGGAAGCGTGCTGACCTTTGGGGCCAGGAGCCCTAATAGCCAGCATTGTCAGGGGTAGCGCAACCCCGCCGAGGACGACCGCCGGCGGTCGCGCCACCCCGGGGCCGCTTCCCCTCGATGCCTGGCCGCGCAGCACCGCCGGCGCCGGAAGGCGGCGGCGCTCTAGGAGTCGCTCGGCGGGTCGCGCCAGGCGGGGGCCTCGCCGCGGTAGAGGCCGTGGCCGCCGAAGACCATGCGCACCGTGAGCAGCAGGATGCGCAGGTCCAGACGCCAGGAGCGGTGCTCGATGTACCAGAGGTCGAGCTCGATGCGCTCGTCCCAGGGCAGCTCGGTGCGCCCGTTGACCTGCGCCCAGCCCGTGATGCCCGGGCTTGACCGCCAGGCGCCCGCGCTGGCGCTCGGTGTAGCGGTCGACCTGGACGGGGACCGTCGGGCGCGGGCCGACGATCGCCATCTCGCCGCGCAGGACGTTGACAGGTTGGGCATCTCGTCGAGCGACGTGCGGCGCAGCAGGCGCCCGATGCGCGTGATGCGCGTGTCGCCCTCGCTGACGGCCAGCCCGGCGCCCATGTGCTCGGCGCCGGTGACCATCGTGCGCAGCTTGAGCACGTCGAACGCGCGGCCGTCCTTGCCCACGCGCCGCTGGCGGTAGATCGCGCTGCCGCGCGACTCCAGGCGGATGGCGACGACCGCGGCGAGCAGCAGGGGCGATGCGACGAGCAGCGCCGAGCCGGCGACGACCACGTCGAAGACGCGGCGCGCCATCAGCGCGTGCCCTCCGGCGGCGTCCCAGCCCGCCGGCGTGCCGTGGCGCAGGTAGTCCCACAGCCCGGCCGCCATCGAGGCGGTGGTGAGCACGTAGTAGCGGGCGACGAGCAGCGCGCCGCACGCGGACCACGCGCCCGGCGAGCGCCGCGCGCGAGCACGCGCGACCTGGAGCGCGAAGGTGGCGACGTAGACCCAGCCCCTGGCCGAGCAGCGCCGCGTTGGCGACCAGCGCGACCAGGTGCAGGAAGGGCGTCGCGTAGCGCAGCAGCCGGTGCGAGGCGATCATCAGCGCGTAGAGCGGCGGGTAGCCGCGCGGCGACAGCAGGCCGCCGCGCAGGACGATCGGCCACGCGTGGCTCATCATGCGCCGCTTGCGGGCGAACTCGCCCTCGACCGTGGGCACCATCTTCTCGGTCGCGCGCGCCGCCGGGGCGTAGACCGCGCGCCAGCCGCGCTTGACCAGGTTGAAGGGCAGCGACAGGTCGTGGCCCATGATCGGGTCGACGTCGCAGGTAGGCCTCGGGGCGCACCGCGTAGATGGCGCCGTTGCCCGCGGTGACCGACTGCCAGCTGGGACTCGCGCGCCCGGATCGCCATCTCGTAGCGCCAGTAGAGCGCCCTCCTGGTTGGTGCCGCCGTCGTTGACGAAGCGCACCTGGCCGCAGGCGTAGCCGACGCGCGGCGTCGGCGAAGGGCGCCGCCAGCGCGCGCAGCGCGCCGGGCTCCCAGAGCGCGTTGGCGTCGGAGAAGGCCAGCAGCTCGCCGCCGGCGCGCTCGACGGCGGCGTCCTGGGCGCGGACCTTGCCGCCCCACGGCAGCTCGAGCACGACGTCGGCGCCCGCCGCGCGGGCGCGCGCGGGCGTGTCGTCGGGCGAGCCGTCGCACGCGACGATGACCTCGAGGCGCTCGGCCGGCCAGTCGAGCGCGCGCGCGTTGGCCACCTTGGCGGCGATGATCGCCGCCTCGCGGTGCGCGGCGACGACGAGCGACACCGACGGCTCGGCGTCCGTCGGGCTCGGCGGCCGCGACACCGCGCCCGCGCCGGACGCGGCCCAGCACCTCGAGCAGCAGCGGATAGCCGACCTGCGCGTAGACGAGCAGGCCGACGGCCACCCAGAAGACGACGGCGACGGCGGTCACCGCAGCAGCGAGTCGTAGAGCTCGAGGTGGGCGCGCGCGATCGCGTCCCAGCCATGCGTCTCGTCGGCGAGGCGCAGCGCGGCCATCGCCAGCGTGGCGCGGCGGGCGGGGTCGCCGAGCAGGTCCGCGAGGGCGTCGTGCAGCGCGGCCGCGTTGCCCGGCGCGACGAGCTCGGCCGCGCCGGCGGCGGCGAACTCGGGGAAGCCGCCGACGTCGGTGAGGACGAGCGGCACGCCGAACCCGAGCGCGGTGAAGAGCACGCCGGACTGCTCGATCTCGCGGTAGGGCAGGACGGCGAGGTCGGCGCGGCGGAAGAGCGCCGCCGCCTCGCCCTCGCTGACGAAGCGCTCGACGAAGCGCACGCTCGGCGGCGCGGCGGCGTGCAGCGGCGCGGTGTCCATCCGCGGCGCGCCGACGATCCACAGCTCGGCGTCCTCGATCCCCTGCCACGCCTCGACGAGCACGTCGATGCCCTTGTAGGGGCGCAGCAGGCCGAAGCACAGCACGACCGTGCCGTCGTAGTCGGGCAGCTCGGGCGGCAGCGGGGCGTCGCCGGCCGGGCGCAGGATCCCGTGGGGGATCACGTGCACGCGCTTGGCCGGCACCCCGAGCTCGTCGACCAGCCGCGCGCGCCCGTGCTCGGTGTGCACGACGATCGCGTCCATGCGCTCGTAGAGCTGGCGCTGGGCGTCGCGCTGGCCCGGGACCGGCTCGCGCGGGAGCACGTCGTGCGCGGTGATGACGCGCGGGTGGCTGTAGGCGCGCAGCAGGTGCTGGTCGAGCGGCTGCACGGCCAGCCACTGGAAGTGCACGACGTCGGCCTCGCGGCGCGAGGCGCGCAGCATGTCGGGGATGTGCTGGGCCAGCCGGGCCCAGCGCCGGCCGCGGCCCTTGGGTGCGAAGCGATAGAAGTCCTCGCGCACCGTGTAGCCCCGCGCGGGCGGGACCTCGCCGTGCGGGAAGGGCGCCGTGACGAGCTCGACCTCGGCCCCGGCCTGGGCCAGCGCGGCGCACAGCGCCCGGTCGTAGGGCGGCGTGTAGGCAGCGGGATCGACGACGCTGACGCGCATCCAAGTGGTGACAATAGGCGGACCGGTGGCTGTCGAGCTCTCCTTCTGCGTCGTCAACACCGAGCAGCGCGAGCTGCTCGTGCGCTGCCTGGACGCCATCGCGGCCGAGCGCGAGGGCCTGCCCTTCGAGACCGAGGTCCTGGTCCTCGACAACGCCTCGCGCGACGGATCGCCGGCCGCCGCGCGCAACCACGCGCTGGCGCCGGAGGTCATCGCGCTCGAGCGGCGGACGGGCAAGGGCGAGAACGACACCGCGCTGCTCAAGCGCGCCCGCGGGCGCTACGCGCTGCTGCTCAACGAGGACTCCGAGCTGCGGCCCGGCGCCGTGATGGCCCTGCGCGAGGCGCTGCAGGAGCGCGACGACGCCGCGGCGGCCGGCGCGCGCCTGCTGCGCCCCGACGGGACGGAGCAGGCCAGCGCGTGGCGCTTCCCCACGCCGACCACCGCCCTCGTCGGGCGCGCTCTTCCTGCACAAGCGCTTCACCGTCCAGAGCCGCGGACAGCGCACGCGCAAGGTCGACTGGGCGCAGTCCGCCTGCCTGCTCGTGCGCACCGACGCGGCGCGCGAGATCGACTGGTTCGACCCGGCCTTCTTCGTCTACTCCGACGAGGTCGACTTCTGCCGGCGCCTGCGCGACGCGGGCTGGCGCACGCTCTACGTGCCGGCCGCGGTCGCCGTGCACCACGAGCAGCTCTCGACCGGCAAGGTGCCCGAGCGGCGGATCGTCGAGCTCTCGCGCAACCGCGACCGCTACATGCGCAAGCACCACTCGCGCGGGCGCCGCCGCGGCGGTGCGCGTGCTCACGGCGTGGGCCTACGCGGTGCGCGCGCTCGCGGCGCTCGCGCTCCCCGGCCACGACCCGCGGCGCTACTGGCGCCACGTGACCGCGACGCTGCGCCCGGATCGGGGCGAGGGGCTGCGCGAGGCCGCGGTCGAGCACAACCGCGGCCCGCGCCTGTAGACCGATCCGTCGACGTGCGACTGGATCGCCTGGCCGGCCGGCGAGACGACCCACCACGGCGCGCCGAAGCCGTCGCTGCCCTGGCCGCTGGTCTGCCCGGGAGCGCTGTCGCCCGCGAAGTAGTAGAGCGGGTGGCCGGCGTAGGTGACCTCGCGCGAGCCGTCGGAGCGCGTCGTGGTGCCCAGCAGGGACGCCTTGACCTTGCCGCCGGCCTTCGGCGTGCCCGTGGTGGTCAGCGGGGGCCACGCCTGCGCGCACGCGCCGCTGCACGTGCTCATCGAGCCGTGGTCGGCGTTCCACAGGTAGAGCGCGCGGCCCTTGGCGTCGACGAGGAAGGTGCCCAGCGAGCTCGTGCTCGTGCCGACGACCGAGGTCGGGCGCGGCGAGCTGGTGGCGGTGCTCGTGGTCTTGGACGCGCTGGAGGTGCCGTACGCGCTGGACGAGCCGGACGAGCCCGACGAGCCGGAGCTGCCGCACGCGGCGAGCACGAGCGCGCTGGCGAGGGCCAGCGCGGCGAGGTGGAACGGACGGGTCATGGGGGGTTCTCCTGGGTTTCGGTGGTGCGATGCCTTCCCTCACCACGACGCCGGCCCCGGGGCCGTCCTTCCGCCCGTCGGGCCGCCCAACCGAACTCCGCGCAGACGCTTAAGGCGCGCTTGAGACGAGCTCGCGGCGCAGGCGCAGCAGCTCGGGCGCGAGCGCCACGGGGACGGCCGCCAGGGCGAGCGCACGCAGCGCGAAGCCCTCGACGCCGCTCGTCGGCAGCAGCAGCTCGCCCGCCACCGAGATCCCGCCCACGATCGCGACGATGCGGGCCAGGCGCGGCCAGTCGAAGGGCACCGCGAACAGCCGCCGCGTGAGCACGTGGACGACGACGAGCATCGCCAGGTAGGCGGCGCACAGCGAGATGCCCGCGCCCGAGGGGCCGAGCGGCCCGACCAGCAGCGCCAGGCCGAGGACGTTGACCGCCAGCCCGACGATCGCGGCCGGGAACGTGCGCGTGGTGACCTTCGCGCGCCCGGCGATGGTGACGAAGACGAGGAAGAGCCCGTACAGCGCCCACCCCAGCGCCACCCACGGCAGCGCCTCGTGCGCGGGGTAGAACGGGGCGGCGGTCAGCAGCCGCACGACCCAGCGCCCGAGCAGCGTCAGCCCCGCCACCACCAGCCCGGTGACGATCACGTACGCCGTCGTCACCAGCGCGTAGAGGTGGCGCGCCTCGTCCTCGTCGGCGATCGAGTAGGCCAGCGGCGGCCACGCGGCCTGGAAGCCGCGCACGGCGACGATGACGAGGGTGGCGAGCTTCACCGACACGGCGTAGAGGCCCGCGGCGGCCGGCGAGTCGGCCCGCAGCAGCCACGCGCGGTCGACGACGTTGAGCGCGAAGACGGCCGCGTCGGCCGGGACCGTCGGCGCCCCGAAGCGCAGCAGCGGGCCCAGCGTGCGCGGCGCGCGCAGGTCCAGCCCGATGCGATGGCGCAGCGCGAAGGCCCACAGCCCGACGAGCACCACGGTCGAGGCCGCGTAGTTGCCCAGGACGTAGCCGCGCGCGCCGCCGTCGAAGCCGACCACGAGCGTCACCGTGAGCGCCACGGTGAGCACCACGTTGCTGACGCTCGCGATCAGGTAGGTGCGCCGGCGCTCGTCGACGCGCAGCAGCGCGTAGGCGATCTCGAGGTTGGTGAAGGCCCACAGGCCGAGCACGCCGTAGGCCATGAGGGTCGCGTCGCGCGTGCCCAGCAGCGCCCGCGAGAGGGCGCCGGCGAAGACGACCGCCACGAGCGCGGCGACGGTGCTCGTGACGAGCACGAAGGACGTCGTGCGGCGGGCCAGGCGATCGCGGTGCACGACGTCGTCGTCGTCGAAGTAGAAGCGCACGAAGGCCTCGCCCACGCCGAAGCGCAGGACGATGCTGGCCAGGATGATCGCCGTGAGCAGGGTCTCGGCGTAGCCGAGCTGCGCCTTGGTCAGGTGGTGGGTGTAGAGCGGGAGGGTGAAGAGGGCGAGGAACCCCGCGACCAGGCTCGACGCCTGGTAGGCGAGCCCCGACGTCGCGAGGCGCTTGAGGTAGCCCTGCACGGGCCGGGACGGTATCCGGTGCGCCGGTGCTCGCCGGGGTGCTGCACTAGCCTGCCGCCGGTGGACGGCCAGCCGATCTGCGTCCTGCTGCTCCCCGCGCCGCTGGAGCGCTTCATCCTGCGCGACCAGGCCGAGGACCTGCTGCGCGCCGACGGCGTGATCGCCGTCGACCCGCCGCGGATGCCCTACGGCGCCTTCGCGCGCATGCCCCTCGGCGTCGGCGACGCCGTCGCCGCCCGCCAGGCGCGGCGCCTCGTGCGCACGCTGCGCCGCCGGGCGGGCGAGCCGCGCGTCGTCGTCATCTTCCACACGCTGCAGTACCAGCTCGCTCGCGCGGTCATGGGCCTGTGCCCCGGCTGCGAGCTGTGGTACTGGCGCTGGGATCGCTTCGAGCGTGCCTACGACGCCAGCGAGAAGCAGCGCGAGCGCCTGGAGGTCCTGCACGAGCAGGCGGCCGAGCGCTCGTCGACGATCGTCACCGCCTCCGAGGAGCTCGCGCGCATCGAGGGCGTCGCCGGGCGCCGCGCGATCACCGTGCCGCTCGCCGCCGACTCCTTCCCGGCTCCGCAGGGCGGCGACGTCGTCGCCATCTCGATCGGCCACCTCGGCTGGCGCACCGACTGGGCGCTGCTGCGCGCGGTCAGCGAGCGCCTCGGCGACCGGCTCGTGCTGCTGCTCGTCGGCGAGTGGCACGAGGAGGAGTGCCGCGACGACCCCGACTTCGCCTTCTGCCGCGCGGCCGCGAACCTCGTCTGGCTGGGGCGCCTGGACGACGAGGCCGCCGCCCGCCTGGTCCTGTCCGCCGACGTCGGCATCGTGCCGTTCAAGGTCGAGCCCTTCAACGACGCCGCCCTGCCCTACCGCATCCTCAAGTACGCCCGCCTGGGCCGGCGCACGGTCGCGCCCGACCTGGCGGGCCTGCGCACGTGGTCGCAGGCCGTGACCGTGGCCGCCGACGCCGAGGCCTTCGCCCAGGCGCTGCTCGACTGCGCCGGCGCGCGGGCGCGCCCCGACGAGGCGCTGCGCGAGTGGGCGCTGGCGCAGACGGCGCGGGCCCAGGACGAGCCGCTGTGGCAGCGCCTGGCGCAGATCGGCGTCGACACCCGTGTCTCGCATTAGCGGGGCACGTATGGTGCGCTGAATGGGTGGAGGCCGGACACGCCGGGAGCGGCTCGGTGCAGGGATCTTCGGCCTGCTCATCGGGATCTTCGTGCTCCGCGCGTTCGTCGACACGCCGGGCCTCAGCCTCGTCTTCCTCGCCGTCTTCCCGATCGTCATGGCGGCCTTCGTGCTCGGCCGCACGGCGGCCATCGTCGCCGCCGCCATCGCGACCGTGCTCTCGGTCGTCGTGCCGATCATCAACCCGGCGACGCACGTCAGCACCGCCGCGCAGATCGTGGGGGCGGTCGGGCGCGCGGCGGTCTACGTCGGGCTGGCGCTGCTCGTCTCCTCGCTGCTCGAGCGCGAGACGAAGCTGCGCTTCTCCCTGGCCGAGTCCGAGCGCGACCGCGCGGAGCTCGAGAGCCTGCGCGCCGCCCTGACCGCGCCCGACCTGCCCGCGGTCGACGGCATCCAGATCGCGACCTCCTACACGCCGGCCGACGGGCTGGTGGCGGGCGACTTCTTCCTCGTCGCCCGCGGCGCCGAGAACAGCACCCTCGTGGTGGTCGGCGACGTCGTCGGCCACGGCCTCGTCGCCGCTCGCCGCGCCTCGTACGTGCGCGCCACCATCGCCCTCTTCGCCGAGTACGCCGACGACCCGATGACGATCCTGCGCCTGGCCAACACCGCGCTGGCCGAGCGCGATCCGGGCACCGAGTTCGTCACGGCGCTGTGCGCGAGCATCGCCCCCGACCGCAGCACCGTCACGTGGGCGAGCGCCGGCCACCCGCCGCCGTGGGACCTCGATCGCGGCGTTCCGCTGGCCCACGTGCGCCACTGCCCGCCGCTGGGGATCGAGCCGACGCTCGAGGGGACCTCGGTCACCACCGAGCTCGCGCCCCGGCGGCGGCGTCCTGCTCTACACCGACGGGCTGCCGGAGGCCCGCACGGCGCGCGAGGTCGACCGCCACGCCCTCTTCGGCGAGCAGGCCGCGCGCGAGACGCTGATCGCCCTGCGGGGCGCGCCGCCGGCCGACATCGTCGCCGGGCTGCGCGCGGCCGCGGTGCGCCACGCCGAGGGCCGGCCGGCCGACGACCTGTGCATGGTCGCGATCCGCCTGGGCGCCGGCCACGCGGCTCAGCCGCAGGCCGCGTAGGCGCTGAAGCGCGCGTTGCGGGCGATGGGGACGAAGCCCGGGTCGGGCACGTTGGTCGACGGGCTCGCGCCGGCGGCGAAGCCGTAGCGCTTGAGCTCCTTGGTCCCCAGGACGAACATCGCCACGCCGCGCGTGCGCCGGCGCGCGCTGCGCGCGCCCACGCGCCGGGCCGGCAGGTCCAGCAGCCAGCGCGAGTCGGGCACGAGCCGGTAGTTGGGGTAGGTCAGCGGGCCGCAGCGCAGGTCGCGCTGGACCGCGGGCGCGTGGAGGATCGCCACGAGGTCGTCGTGCGAGCCCCTGATGAAGCGCAGCTCGCCGCGCAGCGTGCCGACGACGGGCGCCTTGATCGCCACGAAGACGAGCACCGAGCACGGCGGCGGCGATCGCGGCGCGCGACCACAGCCGGCGCACGCGGCCCGCCGGGCAGCGTCGTGAACCCGAGCACGCCGTAGCCGGCGACCAGGCAGACGGCCACCACCGGGATCGTGAGGTAGCGCGGCAGCACCGAGAGCCCGGCCAGCCCGGTGGCCAGGAAGGTGACCACGCCGGCGCCGAACAGCGCGATCGGCACGTGCAGGGCGCGCCCGGTGCGCAGCCGCCACAGCAGCAGCGCGCCCGGCCGCGGCGGCGAGCGCCACCGGCGGGCGGGCCGTGTCGGTCACGAACGACGCGAACGAGCCCGGGACCGAGGACAGCCCGCGGTTGCGGTTGAGCTCGTCGGCGAGGTCGTTGGTGGCGTGCAGCGAGAAGAGCGGATCGCCGGTGACCCAGAGGTCGACCAGGCACCACAGCAGCGGCGCGGCGGCGGCGAGCGCGAGCAGGTCCAGCCGCCGCCAGCCGCACCACAGCCAGTAGGCCCCGGCCAGCACCCACGCCTCGGGGCGCAGCAGCCCGGCCACGGCCAGCGTCGCCATGACCGGCAGGCCGCGGCGCGGCGCGCGCGCCTCGAGCGCGGCCGCCCACAGCACGAGCGCCAGGAAGGGCACGTCGACGTAGGCGCGCGCGGCGTAGAGCAGGAAGGCGAAGCTCGAGCCCACGAAGACGGCGCCGGCCAGGGCCGGCCACGGGCCGAAGCACGCGTCGCCGACCCGGAAGGTGGCCCAGACGAGCGCCACGAGCGACAGCACGCAGACGAGCACGATCAGGCGCTCGCCGTCGGTGCCCACCAGCCCGCACGAGCGCGCACAGGGCGAGGAAGAGGGGGTGCTCGGTCGGCGCGGCGTAGGCCTCGAAGTCGGGCTTCATGCCGTGCATCAGCTCGCGCCCCCACACGAGGTGGAAGTAGGTGTCGTAGTTGGGGTAGGTCGGCACGAGCAGCGCGGCGACGAGCGCCAGCACCGCCAGCGCGGCGACGACTCCGACCTCTGCGCGCCTCATGCCGGCGCTGGCTCGCGCGACCGCGGCCCACAGCGCCATCGCCGTGCCCGCCCCCAGCAGCGTCCACGTCAGCGGGTCCTCCAGGAAGGCCGCGTACATCATCGAATGGGCCACCAGCGCCACGAAGGCCGCCGCCACCGCGGCGCGCTCGGGCACCCGCCGCGCCCCGCGGAACAGGCGCGCCAGCGCCGCCGCCAGCAGCGCGAGGTAGGCCACGAGCCCGATCACCCCCTGCTCGGCGGCCACGGTCACCGGGATCGTGTGCGAGGCCGAGGCCGCGCGCTCGGGCGAGACGTGCTCGGCGCGGCGGTACTCGCGCGCGAACGAGCCCGAGCCCTGGCCCACCAGCGGCGCCCGCTTGAACAGCTTCAGGCCGCCCTTGATGAGGTCATAGCGCCCGCTGGTCGCCTTGTCGGCCGACTTCGAGTTGCCGAGCTCGAGATGGACCGCCCCCGGCGCGAGGGCGACGATGCCCACGGCGACCACCAGCGCGGCGCCCGACAGGATCAGCGCCCAGCGCACGCTCCAGCGCATCGCTCCGAGGATGGCCAGGCCGACGAGCAGGGCGGTGAAGCTCGACTGCGAGAAGGTCAGCACCAGCCCGCCCCACAGCACGGCGAGCAGCAGCGCGCCGGCCACGACCTCGCGCTGGCGGCGCGCCCACAGCAGCCAGGCGGCGAGCAGCAGCATCACGATCGCGAGGAAGCGCCCGTAGATGTTGGGGTCGAAGAACAGCGAGTTGACGCGGAAGTAGTCCTCGAGCTGGTTGGACGCGATGACCTTCGGGTTGAGGAACAGGTGGCGCGTGGCGTACTCGACGAAGCCGACCCCGACGAGGGCCAGGGCGAGGACGACGAGCACCCCGAGGCAGACGCGCGCCAGCTTCGGCGTCCAGGCCACGCGGGCCACCAGCGCGAAGAGCAGCGCGAAGGGGACGTAGAAGAAGACGACGTTCTCCAGCGCATGGCCGAAGTCGGCGGAGTAGCTGGACTGGATGCCGTAGAGGGCCAGGCTGGCGGCCAGCGCCCACTCGAGCACCCCCGGCGCGCGCCCGCCCTCCGGGCGCTCCCGCCCGGCCAGCCGCGGCACGGCGTAGGCCGCGGCGCCGGCGGCGACGACGAGGTAGAGCGGGACGAGCAGGTTCGCCGTCGAGCCGCCCGAGGCGATCGGCACGCGGAAGGGCAGCGTCGCCGCGGCGGCCACCGGCAGCCACGACGGGCGGCGGTCGAAGAGCACCGCCAGCACGGCCAGCACGACCACGGCGCCGACCGCGCCCGCCACCGCCAGCGAGGGGTGGTCGCGCAGCGGCTTGACCTGGTCGGAGTCGGCGATGTGGAAGCCGAGGATGACCGGCGCGAGGACGAGCGCGCCGAGCATCGCGGCGGCTCGCGCGCGCGGGCCGGGCGCCACGAGGGCGCCGGCGGCGAGGAGGGCCGCGAGGATCAGCGGGACAGGAGCGTCCATGTCCGATCCAGGAGGGCGGTGGTGTTCGGGTCGTCGGCGCGCGCCGACAGGTGCGAGGGGAGCTCCGGCGCGCCGAAGCGGATCACGAGCCCCTTGCCCTCGCGCTGGGCGGCGATGACCGGCCGCCCGGTCTGCGGGTCCTCGGTGACCGCGCTGGCCTCGGCCTCGTTCGCGCTGAGCTCGGCCTCCTGCACGAGCGAGAAGGGGCCGAAGGCGCCCGCCGTGCCGAGGAAGAAGTCGATGTCGTCGTTGGCCGTCACGAGGTTGGTGGGCTTGGGCAGGCGCACCAGCGGGCGCAGGCGCGCGCCGAAGACGTCGGTCGTGGCGGGCGGCGTGGGGTCGACCATCCGCCCGCGGCCGGTGAGCGAGACCTGCCGGCGCAGGGAGTCGATGCCGAAGGAGGCGACGCGGCCGCCGCCGCGCACGTAGCGGCGCAGGCGCTGCTGCAGGGCGCGCGGCAGCCAGCGCGCGTCGGAGGTGAGGATGACGCCGCGGTGGTCCTCCAGCCGCGGGCCGCGGTTGGCGGCGAGCGCCACGTCGGTGGTGATGTCGTAGCGGTGGCCCCTGCGGTCCAGCCACGCCAGCAGCGGCGCATCGCGCGTGGCGAAGTCCGCGGGCAGCCCGTCGCCGGCGTAGACGCGGAAGAGCTTGGCCCCGACGCCGCGATCGAGCAGGTTCGGCAGGCCGTCGCCGTCGTCGTCGAGCGAGTTGCGCCCCTGCCAGGTCATGACGGGCAGCACCACGAGGACGCGGTGGCGCTTGGCGCTCTGGACCGCGAACGGGCACCGAGGTGGTGTGCGTCGCGGTGCGCACCTGCATGAGGTAGACGCCCGACTCGCGGCCCGGGGCGTGCAGGCGCACCCGCGCCGAGGTCTTGCGGCGGCTGGGCGTCGCCGCGCCCGACCCGATGCGGCGCACCGACCAGGTCCACGGCTTGCGCCGCGCATCGACGAAGAACTCGACCGGGTCGCCCGCGGGCGTGGCCACGTTGGGCGGGCGCACGCCGAGGTAGCGGACGGTGATGCCGCCGTGCCCGGGGAGCTTGGCGCCGTAGCCGGTCGCCGGCAGGCCGCGGCGGTTCAGCGGCGGCGACAGGCCGCGGTTGCCGGCCACGTCGCGCGTCTCGATCGAGACGAGGTAGGTGCCCGGCGAGACCGGGCGGCCGCTCGGCGTCTTGCCGTCCCACGTCCACACCTTCGCGCCGTCCTGCAGGGAGTCGTCCTCGAGCACCAGCCGCGTGGGCCCGGGCGCGGTCTTGAACAGCCGCACGACGGGCCTGTGCCCCGGCGTGTCGAGGTGCACGACGGCGTCGGCGCCGTTGGGCATGAGCTCGGGGCCGAACGCGTGGCTCGGGCCGATCGAGGCGACCCGCGGGCGCGGCGGCGTGGTGTCGAGCCGCACCGAGCTCGCGAGCAGGACGCTGCGCCCCTCGTGCTGGAGCGTGATGCGATAGCGGTAGCGCCCGTCGGGCGCCCGCGCTGCCGTCGTCGGTGCGCCCGTCCCACTTCAGGCGCACGAGCGTCCCCTTGGTCACGTGGCGCCCGCCGAGCAGCTCGCGCACCTCGTCGCCGTCGGCGTTGAGGACCGAGACCGAGACGTCGTCGGTCTCCTTGACGCGGAAGGTCAGGCGCGTGACGTCGAAGCGGCCGTCGCCGTTGGGCGAGAAGACGCCGCGCACGCCGATCTGCGCCCAGCACGGGCGGGGCGTTCTTGAGGCGCTGCGCGACGAAGAAGGCGCCGAAGGTGGCGATCACGAGGACGGCGAAGACGCCCGCCGTCAGACGGTTCAAAGCGTCACCAGCGAGGCGTTGGCGATCTCGCGCCCGCCCGCGGCCTCGTCGCCGAGGGCCACGGCCAGCGCGAGGCGGATGACGCCGCGATGGCAGACCACGAGCGCGGGCAGCGCGGACGGCTGCGCCCGCAGGTCGGCGAGGCCGGCCTGGACGCGATCGGACTGCTCGGCGAACGACTCGCCGCCGGGATAGCGGAAGCCGGGGTCCGAGCGCTCGAAGCGCGCGAAGCCCTCGGGGTCCTCGGCGCGGATCTCGGCGAACGAGCGGTCCGTCCAGTCGCCGGTGTCGGTCTCGGCGAAGCGCGCGTCCTCCACCGGCTCGAGGCCGATGCGCGCGGCCACGATGTCCGCCGTCTCGCGCGCGCGGCGCAGCGGGCTGCATACGAGCGTGACGATCTCGACGCCCGCGGCGACCTCGGCCAGCGCGGCGGCCTGCTCGCGGCCCGTGGCGTCGAGCGGCACGGGCAGGTGGCCCTGGAAGCGGCCCTCGTGGTTGTAGGCCGTCTGCCCGTGGCGGGCCAGGTGGATGGTCATGTGCGAGCGGTGGGGCTACTGCGCCTTGTCGGCCCCGACGAAGACCGCGACCTGGGCGCGGTCCGCCAGCGCGCGCGCGTTCGCGTCCATCGGCTTGATCTGGGCGGTGGGCACGCCGAGGATCTTGGCGACGTCGAGCGCGGCCGCGCGGGCCTTGGCCTCGTAGTAGACCTGGGTCGTCGGGCGCTGCTGGTTGGTGGTGTCGTTGGTCACCACGTTGGGCTCGTTGTAGCCCTTGGCCGTGAGCTTGTCCGCGGCGCCGCGCGCGAGCCCGGTCACCGTGGTGCCGTTGAGGACGGCCAGCGGCACGGCCTTGCGGTCGAGCTTCACCGGCGCCTTGCTGGGCGTCGACGAGCCGTTGGCGGCGGTGTCGGTCGTGGGCTGCGCGACGGTGTTGGGCTTGGGCGCGGGCTTGTCGCCCCCGCCGCCGAAGATGAGGATGCCCGCGACGGCGAGCACGGCGATCACGCCGACCACGGCGCCGACGATGGCGGCGAGGCGCCCGCGCGAGCGGCCGTCGTCCGCGTCGGTGCGCGGCCGGGCGCCCGCGGGCGTGCGCGGAGGCAGCGAGGCCGACGGGGTCGGAGCGCGCAGCGGCGCGGGGCGGCCCGCGGGCGCCGGCGCGGCGGGCGGCGTGGTGGCGGGCGGCGATGCGGCCGTCCCCGCGGCGGCGCTCGGCGATGCCGCGGCGGCGGCCCCGGCGCCCGCCGCCGCTCCCGCGGCGGCCGTCGCGGCCGGGACGGGCGGCTTGGCTTCGGGCTCGGCGGGCTTGGGCTGCGGGCCGAACGGCTTGGGCTCGCCGGCGGCGGGCTCGGCACCGGCCTCCTCGGGCTTCTTGGCCTCGCCGTCCTTGGCCTCGCCGTCCTTCGCGCCCTCGCCCGGCTTGGCCTCGGTGCCGGGTGGCGGGACCGCCGCGCCGCTGCCGGTGCCGTTCTGGGGCGCCGCCGTGCCCGGCTTGGCCACCGTCGTCGCCGTCGCTCCCGCCGCGGCCGCCGCGACGGTGGCCGGCGCCGCGACGCCCGGCGTGGGCGGCGGCCCGGCCTGCTGGGCGGCGGGTGTCGCGGGCGCGGTGGGCCGCGGGGCGACCGGCGCAGCCGGCGCCACGCGCCGCTGGGCGTCGGCCGTGACGCGCGCCTCGAGCTCGGCGGCGCGCTCGGGCGCGCGGCCGGCCCACTCGCGCAGGCGCTTGACCTCACGCGCCTGCGCGAAGTACAGCAGCGACAGGATGCCGAGCCCGAAGACCGCGGCGACACCCGCGTAGGCCCCGTACTGCTCGATCTTGCCCTGAAGGGAGAAGGCGGCGAGAACTGCCGTCATGAACGGGTGAGGCTAGGGGACGATCCGTACGGCTGGCGCCTCACCCGTCTCCTGGGCGGCGGGACGGGCGGCCGAGAGCTCGCCGACCTTGGCCGCCAGACCGGCCGCGTCGCCCTCGAGCACGAGCAGCGCGATCTCGTCGAACATCGCCTCTACGACGCCAGGATCGAGCGCATCGCGGCGCGCGAGGGTGATCTTGTCGGCGGGGGTGGGCTTGGGGCGCTCGTAGGGGTTGAACAGGGCCTCGTGCAGCTTCTCGCCCGGCCGGCGTCCGACGACCTCGATGGCGATGTCGCGCCCGGGCGCGAGCCCCGAGAGCTCGATCATGTCGCGCGCGAGCTGCATGATCGAGACCGGCTCGCCCATCTGCAGGACGAAGAGCTCGCCGCCGTCGCCCAGCGAGCGCGGCGCGGATGACGAGCTGCACGGCCTCGGGGATGGTCATGAAGTAGCGCGTCATGCGCTCGTCGGTCACCGTCACCGGGCCGCCGAGGGCGATCTGGCGGCGGAAGATCGGCACCACCGAGCCCGAGGAGCCCAGGACGTTGCCGAAGCGCACGGTGGCGAACTTCGTCTCGGGCCAGCGCTGCTGGGCGGCCTCGACGGCGAACTCGGCCAGCGCCTTCGACGCGCCCATCACCGTCGCCGGCTGCACGGCCTTGTCGGTGGAGACGAGCACGAAGCGCTTGGCGCCCGCCTCGCCCGCCACCCGCGCGACGAGCCGCGTGGCCAGGGCGTTGTTGCGCACCGCCTCGACCGGGTTGCGCTCCATGAGCCCGACGTGCTTGTAGGCGGCGGCGTGGAAGACGACGCCGGGGCGGTGCTCGGCGAAGACCTCGCGCATCCGCTCGCCCTCCTTGCAGTCGGCGAGCACCGGGCGCGATCGTCGAGGGGTGGACGTGGCGGTCGTCCTCGAGCTCGCGCTGGATGCGGAAGAGGTTCTCCTCGGCGTGGTCGACGAGCACGAGCCGCCGCGGCGCGACGCGGGCGATCTGGCGGCACAGCTCGGCGCCGATCGAGCCGCCGGCGCCGGTGATCATGACCACCTCGCCGCCGAGGTAGCCGCCGACGCGGTCGAGCTCCATGCGCACGGGCTCGCGGCCCAGGATGTCCTCGACCTGCACCTCGCGCACCTGGCGCACGACCTGGCCCGAGCCGGCCTGCAGCAGCTCGAACACGGTCGGCAGCGTGCGCACCGGGATCCCGCGCTGGCGCGCCGCCCGCACCACGCGCGCGCGCATGCGTGCCCGGCGCCGACGGGATCGCGATGGTGATCTCGTCGGGCTCGGCCTCGTCGAGGATGCGCCCGAGCTGGTCGGTCGGGCCGAGCACCTTGACGCCGTCGACCCGGATGCCGCGCTTGAGCGGGTCGTCGTCGACGAAGCCGACGGGGTCGAGGCCGAGCTGCGGGTTGCGCAGCACCTCGCGCAGGACGAGCCGGCCGCCCTCGCCGGCGCCGACGATGAGCACGCGGCGGGCGTCGGCGCGCGCGCGGAACCCGCGCACCGGGCCCTCGTAGACGATGCGCGCGACGAAGCGCGCGCCGCCGACCAGCACCAGCGTGAGCAGGAAGAAGAGCGCGATGACGCCCGTGGGCGCCGAGATGGTGATCTCGCCCGCGCCCGAGCGCACGGTCACGGGGTGCGTGACGGCGATGAAGCCCGCCAGCACGAGCGTGTTGACGAGGACCGCCTGGAAGATCCCGAGGTAGTCGCGCGAGCTCGTGTAGCGCCACTGCTTGAGCTCGAGGCGGAAGAGGGTGAAGACGATGAGCGCCGACACCACCACGAAGACGATCGTGGAGTCGAACAGCTCCTCGTAGCGCTTCGGCGTCCCGGTGTCGAACCGCAGGCGGTAGCTCAGGTAGTAGGCGGCGGCGACGAGCACACCGTCGATCGCCAGCTGCGGGATGGAGTGGCGATGCAGGGGGAACGCCGCCGAGCGCAGGCGTCGGCGCATCGGGCGCGATGATAGCCCGGGAACGGCGGGCGGCAGCGCACGCAGCCGGTCAAGTTCCGACGCAGCGCCGCCGATGAACGATGAGTGCTGAACTGGCTCGCCCGCTACGCCGCCGTCATCGACCACGTCGTGGACGCGGACGGCCGCGCCCGCACGAGCGTGCTCGACGTCGGCTGCGGCCCGCATGGCCTGGCCCTTCCCGACGGCGAGCTCTCCGCGCTGCGGGCGGGTCGCACCGTGCTCGTCGCCTAGCTCAAGCCGCGCCGTGCCGCAGTCGATCACTAGGGACAAGGTGCCCACATCCCTCACTCACGCGCGCGTGGCGCCCCCGCCGCCAGCGTCCGTCCCCCCACTCGCTCTCCCGCCCGTTGTTCCCTATCAGCGGCCGGAGCCGCCGCCGCTGGACGCGGTGGCCGCGTACTACCGCCTGAGCGAGGACGCCCGGCGCTTCTCCAACGGTGGCCCGTGCGCACAGCTGCTCGACGAGCGCGCCGGCGCCTACCTCGACGCCGACGTGTCGTGCCTTCCCGTGGCCAACTGCACGGTGGGACTCATGGTGGCCCTGCGCGCGGCCCTCGGCGACCCCGTGGCCGGCCGCCGGCACGTCATCGTGCCGTCCTTCACCTTCACGGCCACCGCATGCGCCATCGCGTGGGCCGGCTTCGTGCCCCTGTTCATCGACGTCGACACCGCGGCGTGGCAGCTCGACCCGTCCGAGCTCTCGCGGGTCCTGGCCGAGCAGGGCGACCGGGTGGCCGGCGTGCTGGCCACCTCCACCTTCGGCACCGCGCCCCCGCTGGCCGCCCGCGAGGCGTGGCTGGCCGCGTGCGACGCGGCGGGCGTCCCGCTCGTCGTCGACTCGGCCGCGGCGTTCGGCGCCCGCGACGAGCACGGTCGCCTGGTCGGCTCCGACGGCGCGACCCACGTCTTCTCCTTCCACGTGACCAAGCCGTTCGCGGTCGGCGAGGGCGGGCTGCTGGTCACCGGCGACCCCGAGGTCGCCCGGCGAGCCGAGAGCCTCGTGAACTTCGGCATCGACGGGCCCGAGCGCACCAGCGCGGTCGCCGGCATCAACGCCAAGATGTCCGAGCTGCACGCCGCAGGCGCGCTGGCCATGCTCGATCGCTTCGAGCCCGTGCTCGCCCGCCGCCGCGGCGCGGTCGAGCACCTGCGCGCGCTGCTGGGCGACCTGCCCGTGCGCTTCCAGTCCGGCGCCGAGGGCTCGACGTGGCAGGTGTTCCAGCTCCTCATGCCCGACGCGCGGCGTCGCGACGCGGCCCTCCGTGCCGCCGAGCGCCTGCGCGTCGAGGCGCGGTCGTGCTTCGATCCGCCGCTGCATCGCCACCCGGCCTTCGCGGAGCATCCCGTCGCGGGTGACCTGCGCGGCACGGCCCATCTCGCCGCGCGGTCGCTCAGCCTTCCGATGGCCAACGACCTCAGCCTGGACGAGCTCGAGCGGATCGCCGAGGTCGTCCGAGAGGGACTCGCGGGATGAGCGTCGACACGAGCGCCGGCACGATCGTCTGGGCGGCGCCCGACTGGGAGGACGTCCACCAGTGGGTCTCGCTCCTCGGCGCCTCGTCAACCTGGTCGAGCCCAACGGGCGGGCGAAGTTGAGCTACCGGTCGCCCCGCTCGCAGACGAGGAAGATGCTCGAGCAGAGGTCCGGGTAGCGCTGCCCGAGCCGGTAGCAGCCGTCGAGGTAGGCCTCGTCGACGATGCCGGCGGGGATCACCTGGTCCCACTGGAAGTTCGCCAGCGCTTTGAAGAAGATCCCGCTGCGGTGCACGACGCGCAGGCCGCCCGCGACCGCGTCGCGCTCGAGCGTGTCGAGCGAGTAGGTGATGCGGTGGCCGTGCTCGACCTCCGCGGGCGTGATCGCCGCGTTGTGCGAGATCAGGCCCATGAGCACCGCGATCTGCCTCGACGGCGCGTTGGCGTTGGGGCAGACGAGGAGCAGCCGGCCGTCGTCGGTCAGCCACTCGTCATTGATCCGCCGCAGCAGCCCGACGCGGTCGTCGATGTGCTCGAGTACGTGCGTGAGCACGACGTTGGCGTAGCGCTCCGGCAACGTCGCGTCCTCGAAGCGGGAGTGGACGAGCCGAACCCGGTCGCCGTGGCGGGCGCGGTGCTCCTCCAGCGCCTCGCCGGAGGCCTCCACGCAGGTCACGTCGCTGAAGTGCGGCAGCAGCCGGTCCGTGAAGTCCCCCTTGAAGCTCCCGAGCTCGAGGACCTTCCCCGGCCGGAAGAACGGCAGGAACGACCGGATCATGAGCGGGTGCATGACGTCGAAGTCGAAGCCGTACACGTACTTGTGGTCGCTCGTGTCGCGGATCTCCGTGTCGTAGTCGCGCTCGGCGGTCATCGTCAGCTCACAGGTCGAGGGTCAGGGTCGTCGTGGGCCGGTCGGCGGGTCCGGGGTCGCGGTCGGTGAAGCCGAGCTTCTCGTAGAACCGCCCGGCGGCCCTGTCGGCGGTCGCCACCTCCAGCGTGAGCGTCGTCGCCCCCGACCCCCGGGCGCGGTCGATGCAGTCGGCGACGAGCGCCGCGGCGGCGCCGTGTCCGCGCAGCTCGGAGACCACGCTGACGTTGCTGATGAACGCCTCGGCTGCCCCGGGGGTGACGTAGGCCGCGACGAGGCCCACGAGCTGGCCCCCGTCCCACGCCTCGAAGCGGGCCGCCCGCTCGGCGAGTTTCGCCGCGTAGTCCCCGAGGTCGAGCCGCGCGCTCAGTGGCGGCGTGAAGTCCGCGTCGCAGCGCGTCAGATGCGCGAGGACGTCGTCGGTCGTGGCGGTGTCGCGGCGGTACTGCAGAGAGCTCATCGCTCGAGGATCGCGGCGCCGAAGCCGTGCCGCCCGAAGGCGTTGCCGTTGTAGAGGAGGTACACCCGCCCGTCACACGCGAACACGTTCGGGTAGCAGAGCATGTCCGAGTCCCAGTCGCCAGCCGTGGGCTGCACGGTAAGCGTGGCGTCGTCGCGGGTCCAGGTGCGGAGATCGTCCGACCACGCGTGGCCGATGCGGTACCCGCGCTCGGGGTTCGTCCGGAAGTCGTACGAGTGCCGAAAGCAGAAGACCATGTGGTGCCGGCCGTCGATCTCGACCACCGAGGGCAGCGCCTGGCACTCCTCCTCGCCGAGGACGTCGGCGACGATGCGGCGACCCTCGTCCTCCTTGGTCCAGTGGATGCCGTCCGCCGGATTCGGCGTGGCCGATCTTGTACGTGCGGTCGGGCTCGCGCGTCCGGGGCGTAGCGCTTCCAGTCCGTGCCGAAGATGTACCACATGTGAAAGCGGTCGCCGACCCGCCGGACGTGCCCGTCGCCGACCAGGAACGGCTCGTGCAGCGATGGCCGAGAGCACCGGACCGTCGCCGGCCCGCTCGAAGGTCCGGCCGCCGTCGCGGCTCACGGCCAGCCCGATGCCCGTCTCGACCGAGACCGAGACGCGGCGGCTCCAGCCGGTCAGGTGTAGCCGTAGAGCGCGTCGCCCATGGCGGACGACGTTCATGGGGAAGATGCCGTGCTCGTCGAACGTCCCGAGTGCCCCCAGAGCGATCACGGGCTCGTCTGCGACGCCGAGGACCGTCTCGAGGTCCTTCGTCATGTCGACGAAGGCGACGTGGCTGAGGTACTTGCCCTCGGCCACGGGATCGAGCACGCGGGTCGAGAAGTAGATCCGCACCCGGTCCTCGAGGACGAGCGGCTGCGGCGACTGCGCCCAGCCGACGCACCCCGCGGGAAGGCCGTGCGTGTCGGGGTCGAAGATCTTCCCGAGCTTGCGCCACTTCATGCGCAGGTCTCCCTCGAGCTCGGCCAGGCCGAAGCCGAAGCGGCCGACCTCGTTGCCGAGGTAGGCCATGTACGTGCGCCCGTCGACCTCGAACACGTGCGGGTAGGCGACCATCTCCGCGTCCCACCCGTCGCCGTCGGACACGTCGATCCCGACATGGTCGTCGTCGCGCTGCCAGGTGGTCAGGTCGGTGCTGCGCGCGTAGCCGATCCGGTAGCCGAACTCCCTGCCGCGGAAGTTGCTGCTGTACCGGTAGCAGAAGAACATGTGGTAGATGCCGTCGCGCAGCAGCACGTCCGGACTGGCCTGCGCCTCGTCGGGCTCGACGCGGCTCTCGATGAGGTCCTCGCCGTGCTTCGTCCACGTGATCCCGTCGGGCGACGTCGCCATGCGGATCTTGTAGACGGGCTCGGGCCGGCCGTCGACGACCTTCCAGCTGCCGCCCGGCGATGTAGAACAGCTGCCACGCCTCGCCGAACCGGCGGACCTTCGGGCCGCTCATGACGAACGGCTCGTCCGGCGTGTACGGGATCACCGGTCCACGACCGGCCTTCTCGAACGTGACCTGCGTCGGCGCTCGTCGCCATGCCGATGGCGGTGGTGAACGGCACCGACTCACAGCGAGTCCAGCCCGCGTAGTAGGCGCGATACCCGTCCCCGTCGCGCACGACCGAGACCGGATAGGTGCCGAACTCGTCGAACTCGCCGGTGCCGCCGAGCGGGAGGATCGGCTCGTCGCTGACGCACAGCACCCGCGTGAGGTCGCCGCGGTCGAGGTCGACGAACGCGCTCCGGCTGACGTACATCCCGTCCGGGCCCGCGGGCGGCCGGCAGCTGAAGAACACCCGCACGCGGTCGTCGAAGAGGAGCGTGGCGGGCGCCTGGGCGAATTCGGCCAGCCACGGTGGCCGCTCGGGCAGCGCCTGCGGGCTGAAGACAAGGCCGAGTTTGCGCCAGCGCAGCACGTCAGGTCAGCTCGTAGTGCGAATCGAGCCAGGCGCGGACGGTGTCCAGCTCGTTGAACATCAGGACGTCGATGATCGACAGCCACGGGACGAAGGGCCGGCCGAACTGCACATATTCGAGCGGCAGCGGCTGGAGGAAGTGCAGCTCGATCCCGCGGGCCGCGAAGTCCTCCCGGGAGTAGAGCTCGACGCCGCCGATGGGGTTGATGTACGTCGTCGCGTCCGAGGGCCTCGCACAGCGCGAGCACCTTGTCCTGCCCGGCGAGCGCGTGGTCGATCGGCACCGTCGAGGACACCCGGATCACGGTCTGCAGCCCGAGGTGCGCCGCGATGCGGAGCAGCGCATCGTGGAGGAAGGCGAACAGGTTGCGCTCGGGGTTGCCGAGGACGTCCTCGAGCAGCGGACGCGTCTGCGCGTAGAAGGGCGCCTTGCCGTACGCCCCCGCGAACCTGGCCAGCAGCGCCGCCGGCTTGTACGCGTCGGCGATCTCGCGCTCGCGGACGTCCAGGTAGTCCGAGGCCTTGGCGAGCGGTAGTGAGAACATCACGTCCTCGCCGTTCTGGAGGAACCGGTTGCGGTTGATCCAGCCCTTCTTCGTGTACTGGATGTTGTCGTAGACGACGAACTCGTCCACGGACGCGAGCAGCTGGAAGTACCCGATGTACGGGAACAGGTACGGCTGCATGATCGCGAGCTTCACGCGGCTCGAAGCTGCACCCGCGTCGGTCATCGGGCGGCGGCGCCCTCCAGCTCGAAGAGGAAGAACGGCTCGGCCGGGTTGACGCCGGAGGCCTCCGGGTCGTGCTCGCCCAGCAGCGTCGTGTGCGGGATCGGCTCGCCGGAGAACCCCGCCGTGTGGAAGGTCTCGATGAGGTCGAGCCCGACGATGCGCACGTGGTCGTTCTGGCCGTAATAGTAGATCGCGAACGCCTCGGGCACGGCGACCGTGAGCTCCATGGAGCGCTTGAGCAGCGGCGAGTACGGGGTCTGCGCGACGACGTGGCCGCCGGGCGCCAGACAGCGCGCGAACTCGGCCGCGGCACGCTCGGGGAAGTTCACGTGCTCGAGGACGTGGTTGCAGATGATGAGGTCGAAGCGATCGTCCTCGAACTGCATCTGCTCGATGTTGATCGCGACGTGGTGCGGCTGCTGCGGGATGAGGTCGCCGCCGACGTAGTCGCGCGGGCCGAGCTGCATGAGCTTGGGCTCGAGGCGGGCTTCCGGCGCGATGTGCAGGATGCGCGTCTCGGACAGGTCGTCCAGCAGGCCGGCAGCCTGCATGTACAGCCACAGGTGGCGGTCGCGGTCATTGCAGCCGCAGCGCGGGCAGAGGTGCTTGTCCAGCCGCGACCCGACGACGCCGATGTCGTCCATGACCTTGAGGTCGATGAGGGCGGCGTGCGGGCTGGCGAGCCAGCCCTCCACGTCCTGATCGCAGACCGGGCAGTGGCTCGGCTGCGGCTGCGGTCGCTTGGCGATGGCCACGCGGGAGGCGACGGCGGTCCGTGCCGTCTGCAGGTCGGTCTCGAAGATCTCCGAGGAGCGCAGCCCGGCGGTGCCGTTGGCCACGAGGCCGTCCAGGCGCGAGGCGAACCGCGCGATCTCGGGCAGCGAGCGGACGTACGGCGCGTACAGGTTCCGCAGCGACTGCCGGGCCACCTCGCGCTGACGGTCGTCCAGGTTGCCCGCCTCGGACTCCTTGCGGATGATCAGCTCCCACTCGTACAGGCCGGCGGAGATTCGCGGGGAGGAGCTGTGCGAGCTCTGCGCGGCGTGCCGGCGGTAGGCGCTGAGGTATCCGCCGACGCCGACGAGCGGCGCCTGTTCGGACAGGTTGAGGTAGCTCGCCACGTCTGCGAGGAAGTCGAGCTTCAGCCCGTCGTAGGTATAGACCGTCTCGATGTCGACGAGCTCGCGGCGCAGCAGCGTGTTGCTCGGCTCCCCGATGAAGTTGCGGACCGGGGCAAGCAGGCCGCCCACGAGCGTCTGGCGGTCGACCTCCGCGATCTCCCCGTCGTCGAGGATCCGCGGCGGCAACTCGATGACCTCCCCGGCGTCGTTGATGAACACCCGCTCATGGAAGGCGAGCGCGGAGGCGGGATGCGCCTCCAGGGCGGACACGAGCGCCGTCAGCGAGTCGGGCAGCAGGACGTCGTCGTCGAAGAGGACCTTGACGTAGCGGCCGGTCGAGCGCTCCCACAGGCGCCGGAGGTTCAGTTCGGCGTCGCCGAAACCGTGGTGGTGATAGCTGACCCGCGGGTCATCGACGCTCGTGACGATGGTCTCCAGCCGCCCGTCGGGCGTGTCGTCGCCCACGAGGATCTCGATGTCGGCGCACGTCTGCTCGCGGGCGCTGGTGATGGCGTTCACCAGGTGCTGCGGCTTGAAGGCAGGGATGATGACGCTGACGAGGGGCGCAGGGCTCATACCCGGGTCATCGGCGCGGGGGGCGACTCGGTTGAGGGTGAAACGTCGGCGACGAGAGCGGGCGCGTACCTCGAGCGCTCCCGGCCGCCGTGTCGTTGTGCCAGCGGTGCACCGGCTCGAGGTCGCCCTCGTCGATGGCTCTGAGGTAGACGGGGCTCTCGGGCCGGGTGATCATGCGGCGAGGGCTCCGCGCTGCACCAGCTGCGCCACGCGAGCGGCGATGAGCGCCCGATCGGTGGCCGCGAGGACGACGGCCCGGCGCTCTGCGCGAGCGGCCGGGTCGGTCTGCGCGAGCGCGGCGGCGAGGTCGTGGTGCGCGCCTGCGAAGGTCGCGGCCGGACCGCGGCGGCGCGGCGTGACGACGGTCGCGCCGGTCGCGGCCGCGATGAGCGCCCGACGCTCGAAGAGGTCGTCGGCGTCCGCCGCCAGCACGACGTCGGCGCGGCCCGCGATCGCGGCGAAGCGGCGCTCGTCGGCGCAGGGTTCGAGCAACTCGGCGCCGGGCAGCGCGCCGCCTACTGCCTGCGCAAGGCCCCGTGCGGCCACGGTGGGCAGCAGTCGGACGTCGTGCACGCCGCGGAGGGCCCGGAGCGTCGCCTCGCAGGCGCGGGCGTCGTGGGCCGGCAGGATGGCGAGCACGCCCTCGCCGCCCTCACCGAGGGCGACCGGTTGCAGCGTCGGAGCGACGATGTGCACCCGGCGCTCGTGGAGGCCCGCCGCAGCGAACGCGGCGGCCACGTCGGGCGCCGGCGCCCAGACCTCCGTCGGCTCGCCGCCGCCGGTGGGAACCACCCCGGCACGCAGCACGGCGCCATCGAGGGCGTGGACCGCGTGGGCCCCGGCCGGAACGACGATGCGTGGGGCGCCCGGAACCGGCTCGCGGCCGAGCGCGTCGAGCACGAGCGCGCGCAGCGACGGATCCAGGCGCGGCGCGACCCGCGGGAACGGCTCGTCGCGCGCGGCGACCAGCGGTCCGCCGGCCGCGCAGGCCGCGAGAATCGCACGGGCCTCGTCCCCGGCGGGCGCGAGGCCGCCGGGCTGGCCCTCGAGCACCACGCCGGCGGGGCCGGCGGCCGGTGTCGGGCGGATCTCGTGCAGCTCAGCGTCCCAGGTGGCGCCGGCCAGCTCGACGTCCTCGTCGAGCATCGCGCCCCAGGCGCCGATGAAGCGCAGGTCATTGGAGCGCATCGCGGCGAGCCGCTCGGGCGTGGCCCACAGGTCGCTCCCGGCGCCGCGCGACGCGCCCTCGGCATGCACGAAGGCGATGTCGCCGCGGTAGACGACGCGGTGGCCGGCCATCCGGGCGCGCAGGCAGAGGTCGACGTCTTCCAGGCCGTTGCGGTACCCCTCGTCGAAGCCGCCGAGCTGCTCGAACACGTCGCGCCGGATGACCAGGCAGGCCCCCGTCACGCAGTCGAGCTCGTAGGTGCCGCGGGCGGCCGGAAGCATTCCGTCCTGATGATGGAAGACGTGCTGTGGCATGACGCCGAGCGCGTTGCGCAGGAACCCGACCCCGGCGTGCTGGATCGTCCCGTCCTCGAACAGCAGGCGCGGGCCGGCAATCGCCACGCCGGGCTCGGCGACCTGCGCCACCAGCGCCTCGAGCGCGCCCGGCACCACCTCGGTGTCGTTGTTGAGGAAGACCAGCACGTCGCCGCGAGCGCGCGCGGCGCCGGCGTTGCAGCCCCCGGCGAAGTTGAGGTTGTGCTGGAGGAGCAGCACCTCGGCGCGGTCGGACCACTGGCGCAGGAGGGCGGGCGTGTCGTCCGGCGAGGCGTTGTCGACGAGGACGAGCTCCCAGCTGCGCCCGAGCTGCTCGCCGAGCGCGCCGGCCAGGGCATCCAGGCCGCGCTCGGTCACGGCACGCTGGCCGTAGGTGACGACGACGACGGATGCTTTGACGCTCATGTTGGGGGGAGGGAGGGGGAACGGGGAATCGACGGCTGTCGCACGCAGCCGCACTGTCCCCTTGATGATCGGCGGATTGGCGCCCGGGGTTGAGCCCGGATGTCAGGCGCCCGCGGGGATGCACAGCAGGTCGACCAGGAGGCTCGGATCGCGGCGCACGCGCGCCGCGTCGGCGTGCTCGCGCCGGCGCAGGTCGATCTCCCCGGCATCGTGCAGCCGGCGCAGGCGGCCCTCGGCGATCAGGCGCTCGTCGACGGCGCCCATACGGCCCTCGAAGGTCGTCCACACCGGCGTGCCCAGCGCGACGGCCTCGCGGTTCATCGTGCCGCCGGCGCTGACGACGAGATCGGCGTAGGCGATGAGCGACTGGGCGTCGATCGGCGCGCTCGGGCACGATGAAGCCGTCGAGCTGGGCGCGCTGCTCGGGGATGCGGGGCAGCACGACGGTCTGCGTGCCGCGCAGGCGCGCGAGGACGTCGGCGAAGACGTCGTTCTCGAAGCGGTGGTACAGCGACACCACGGGCGGCGTGCGCACGACGGCCAGTGGCTGGGAGCGATCGAGGCCCAGCTCGTCGAGCACCGCCGGGTCGGGCTCGAAGTCCGCGAGGTAGTACTCCTCCTTCAGGCCCGGGTAGCGGTGCAGCTTGCCGCGCGCGCCGTATCGCTCCAGGCGCTCGGGCGGGATCGCGTCGGGCACCACGACCGCCTGCGCGAGCCGGCAGTTGACGTTGTGCTGCACCGTCGCCCACTCGTAGTCGAACATCGTCGAGGACGGGATGCGCAGCAGCGCGCGCGGCGACGGTGACGTCGTTGGAGCCGTGCCCGAGCGCGAGGTCGAAGGGGCCGTTGCGGCGCGCCCAGCGCACGAGCGCGCCCGAGCGCTGGGCCAGCCCGACGGCCTTGGCCGCCACGCGGCCGCCCCGGTGACGCCCGATGACCTCGTGCTCCAGGCCGAAGCGCTCGCACAGCTGCACGGTCTGGGCGAAGTCGCGCGCGGTGACGCGCACCTCTGCCCCCCGGGCCCGCAGCACGTCGATGACGGGCCGCATGACGAGCACATGGGGGCTGTTGGTCAGGTCAACCCAGATCCGCATCGCGCACGGCGGCCACGACCTCGTCGACCTGGTCGCGGCGCATGGCCGCGGACACCGGCAGGGCGAGGTGCGTGCGGGCCAGCTCGTCGGTCGCGGGCAGCTCGACGCCCGCGAAGGCGGCCATCGCCGGCTGGCGGTGGATCGGGGTGCGGTAGTAGGCGCGCGATCCGATGCCGGCCGCGCCGAGGGCGGCGACCAGGTCGTCGGCGCGCTCGTGGCGGACCACGTACACGTGCCAGGCGGGGCGCGTGCCCTCGGGGACGCGCTGCAGCCCGACGAGCGTCGCCGAGGCCCGCCTCCGCGTACCACTCGCCGACCCCGTGGCGGTGGGCGGCCCATCGCTCGAGCTCGGGCAGCTGGACGCGCAGGATGGCCGCCTGCAGCTCGTCCAGGCGCGAGTTGTAGCCGACCTGCTCGTAGCTGACCTTGTCGCGCGAGCCGTGGAAGCGCAGCATCCGCACGCGCTCGGCCAGGGCCGCGTCGGCCGTGGTGACCGCGCCCCCGTCGCCGAAGGCGCCGAGGTTCTTCGACGGGTAGAACGACAGCGTCGCCAGCGTCCCCAGCGCGCCGGCGCGGCCATCGGGGCCGGTCGAGCCGACGGCCTGCGCGGCGTCCTCGACCACCGGCACGCCGAGCGCCTCGATGTCGCGCACCGGGGCGACGTTGCCGAACAGGTCGACGACGATGACCGCCTTGGTGCGCGGCGTGAGCGCCGCCTTGACGGTGTCCGGCGTGGCGCAGTAGGTGTCCTGGTCGACGTCGCAGAAGACCGGCCGGGCGCCCGTGGGCGGGACCGCCTCCGCCGACGCGTAGAAGGAGAACGAGGGGACGACCACGTCGTCGCCGGGGCCGACGCCCAGCGCCCGCAGCGCGATGGTCAGCGCCTCGGTGCCGTTGGCCACCCCGACCGCGTGGTCGATCCCGAGGAACGTCGGCGACCTCCTGCTCGAAGGCCGCGACCTCGGGCCCGAGGATGTACTGGCCGCGATCGAGCACCTCGTCGATGGCCTCGCCCAGCCGTCGTCGCAGGCCGGCCAGCGGCGTGGCGGGATCGAAGAGGGGGACGCCCACGCGGGGCAGCCTACGCAGGCGGGTGGGCGTCAGGCCGCGTGGGTGGCGGGCCGGGCGGCCAGCCGGATGCCCAGCTCGGCGGGCGTCGCGGCCTTGGCGCCGGCCAGGCGCAGGTGGCCCGCGCACGCGTCGTGCAGGGGTACGTAGAGCTCGGCGGCGGCGTGCAGCGCGGCGTCGCGGCCGGGGACGGCGTACTCGCGCAGGATCGCGATGTCGGGGCAGGCGTCGAGGTCGATGCCGGCCGCGGCCGCCATCACGCGGGCCTCGAGCTCGGCCGGCTCGCCGTCGGTCGCGGGGTCGGCGAGCAGGTAGAGGCAGGCGCCGGCCGGGGCCTGCGTCCATGCCTGCAGCAGGGCCGGGAGGTCGTCCTCGCCGCGCCAGGCCGGCGTGGCCAGGACGGCGGGGGCGCCGTCGAGCTCGCGCTCGTCGGCGAGCGGGCGCGGGCGCGCGGGCGGCCAGGGCGGCGGCGCGCTCGGCGTAGAGCGCGGCCACGCGGTCCCACCCGAAGTGCAGGGCGGCCGAGCGGCCCAGGGCGCCGCGGCGCCGGCGCTCCTCGGTGCCGGCGTCGGCGGCAGT
Organism: uncultured Actinomycetes bacterium; assembly: GCA_963816845.1. GTDB lineage: Bacteria > Actinomycetota > Thermoleophilia > Solirubrobacterales > Solirubrobacteraceae > JAOPZW01. The sequence continues at coordinate 69,455 of CAWFMR010000055.1, forward strand.
GCGCAGGAGCTCGGCGAGGTGCGCGACGTCGGGCTCGAGCATCCACGGCTCGCCGGCGGTCTCGAAGCGGTCCACGCGGCCGCCGGGGAGCGCCTCGCGGCGCGAGCGGATGCGCCAGCCGGCCTGCGGCGGGCAGAACTCGTCGGTGGGGCCGCCGGCGGTGTGGACGACGGGCAGGCCGCTGGCCATCGCCTCGAGGACGGGCATGGCGAAGCCCTCGCCGCGATAGGGATGCACGAGCACGTCGCAGGCGCGGTAGAGGGCGGCCATCTCCTCGTCGGAGAGGTCGGCGTCGAGGTGCACGAGCGCGCCGGCGTCGGCCAGCGCGCGCACCGCGCTGCGGTCGGCGCCGCGGTAGACGCCGTCCGAGCCGAAGTCCTTGATCACGAGCTGCACGTCGTCGCGCCCGGCGAAGGCCTGCTGCCAGGCGGCGAGCAGGACGTCGACGCCCTTGCGGCCGATGGCGCCGCCGACGAAGAGGAAGCGCAGCGCGTCCGGGGCGTCGAGCGCGTAGGCGGGGCCCTCGGGCGAGAAGCGCTCGAGGTCGACGCCGTTGGGCACGACGTGGACGCGGTCGTCCTCGAGGCCGGCGCGCAGGTACATGTCGCGCACGTAGCCGCTGGGGACCCAGACCTCGTCGACGTCCTCGCGTGAGCGGCCGGCACCCATTCGGCTCGGGATGGCGCCGAACTCCCAGGGCTGGATGACGGCCAGGCGCCCCGAGCGCGGCGGACGCAGGTCGGGCGGCCACTGGTGGCGCACCTCGACGTCGGCGGGGTGGGGCAGCGGCGTGTCCAGGGGCGCGCCCGCGCGGTCCAGGCGCTGGACGCGCTCCAGGCGCGCGGTGACCTCGTTGTTGATGTGCGAGAGGCTCGTGTGCAGCCCGTGGTCGCCCTGCCAGGTGATGGCCGGGGCGGCGGTCGCGAGCGGCGCGCGCGACGGGCGCTGGCCGGAGTAGTAGGCCTCGAGCTCGTCGACGTACTCGGCGAACGGGCGCGGCGCCTCGATGCCGGCCTGCAGGCGCTCGAGCAGGCCCGGCTCGCCGGCGAGGCGATCGAGCTGGCGGGCGAGGTCGCCGGCGTCGAGACCGTCGAAGAGCAGGCCGTCGACCTCGTCGCGCACGGCCTCGCCCAGGCCGCCGAGGCGCGGGGCGACGAGCGGCACGCGGCCGGCCAGGCACTCGGCCGCCATCAGCGGCGCGCAGTCCCACCACAGGGAGGGCATCACGGCGACGTCGACACCGGCGAGCAGCTCGGGCAGCTCGGCGGGGCCGAAGGCGCCGCACAGCTCGACCACGCCGCGCGTGTCGGCGGCGCGCAGCTGGCGGGCGAAGCGCTCGTCGACCTCGCCGTGGATGAGGACGCGCAGCTCGCGGCCGGTGCGCTGGGCGGCCTCGATCAGCAGCTGGGGGCCCTTGTGCGGGTAGGCGGAGCCGAAGAAGGCGACGGTCAGGCGCTCGCCGCTGCGACCGGGACGCCGGTCGCGGCCCAGGCGCTCCCAGACCTCGTCGGCGGCGGGGACGGCCTGCTGGACGACGTCGATCATCTCGGCCGGGTAGTCCTGGCCGGTCAGGGTGCAGCGCATCGCGTCGGAGACGGCGAGGCACACCGAGATCCCGCGCGTGAAGCGGTCGCGGATGCCCTCCAGGCGCTGCTGGTGGCCAGCGGTGTCGTGCGGAGCGCCGACGCACGAGGCGCAGTCGCGGCCGCGGTCGCCGGGGCCGCCGCAGATCGCGCCGGCGCCGGTGAGCAGGTAGGCGCGCGGGCAGATGAGCCAGTAGTTGTGGGTCGAGAAGTAGCTCGGCAGGCCGCGCGTCGCGGCCTCGTCGATGAGCGCAGCGCCGAGGTTGTGCAGGTTGTGGAAGTGCACGACGTCGGGGCGCACGCGGTCCAGCAGCGCGCCGAAGGCCTGCGTGATGGGCGGGTCGTCGAGCTCGCGCAGCGGGTTGCCGAGGTCCCACAGGCCGTGCTGGCGGTTGTGGATGGCGACCAGGTGCACGCCGTCCTCGTCGGACTCGCGCACGGCATAGGGCTCGCCGGAGGGATCGGGACGCGTGGCGGCGTGGAAGACGGTGACGTCCCAGCCGCGGCGCGCGAGCTCCTTGGCCGCCACGCGCGGGACGGTCGTGCCGCCGCCCGAGTCGTTGAAGCCGAACGAGGTGAGGACGATCTTGCGGCCGTTGGGGCGTGGGCGCGGCGCGGCGGGCACGCGCGCGGCGCGATCGCGCAGCTCGCGGGCCAGGCCGGGCAGCGGCAGGACGCGATGCTCCAGGGCGTCGGCCAGCAGCTCGAGCGCCCGGCGCTCGGCGGCGTCGGGATGCATGACGCCCCAGTCGAGCTCGGGCACGAGCTCGCGCAGGGGCGCGGCGGCGATCAGCGAGCGCAGCGCGTTCTGCACCTCCTCGATCTCGAGGGCCTGGGCGGACTCGTCGGAGAAGTTGTCGCCGTGGCGGCGCAGGCCGATGAGCGGCCCGCCGGGCACGTCGCGGAAGCGGAAGCCGCGCACCGCGCGCAGCCAGAAGTCGAAGTCCTGGGCGAGGCGGAAGTCGCTGCTGTAGCCGCCGACGGCCTCGTAGACGCGGCGGTGGACCATGCGCGACGGGTCGACGAGCGTGTTGTGCTCGCGCACCAGATGGCGCAGCAGCTCGTGGCGGGCGCGGTCCCGGCTCGGCCACGTGCCGCGCTGCACGCCCTGGCCGTCGATGATCGACGCCGCGCCGTGGGCCACGCCGGTGTCGGGGTGGCGGTCGAAGACCGCGACCTGGCGGGCGATGCGGTCGGGCTCGCAGACGTCGTCGTCGCCGAGCATGGCGATGAGCTCGCCGCGGCCCTCGCGGATGATCGTGTTGTAGGCCTCGGCGATCCCGCGGTTTGACTCGTGGCGCACCAGGCGCAGGCGTGGATCGTCGAAGCCGGCCAGGACCCGCTCGATGTTCGGGTTCGAGCCGCCGTCCAGCACGACGAGGACCTCGAGGTCGTCGTAGGTCTGGCGCAGGCAGGAGGCAACCGCCTCCGCGAGGTATGTGTCGCGCTCGTAGGTCGCGACGCCGAGCGTCACACGGGGGGGCATGGATCACCCCTGTTCTCGGCAGAAGGGTGCGGCGGGTTTAGGGCGCCATCGCCTACCCTGAGCCGTCGTGCTCGCGGTCGTCCTCGTCCTCGCGTCGGTCACCGACAAGCTGGCCACCTTCGCGACCAACGTCGTCGGCGACCTCGGCCTGCCCGGGGTCTTCCTGCTCATGGTGGCCGAGAGCGCCTGCATCCCGATCCCGTCCGAGGCGACGATGCTCTTCGCCGGGTTCAACGTCCACCAGGGCGAATACCCGCTGTGGGCGGCCGTCGCGGTCGGTTCGGCGGCGAACCTCGTGGGCTCCTGGATCGCCTACGCGATCGGCTATTACGGTCGTCTAGAGCTGCTCGAGAAGCACGGGAAGTTCCTGCACATCACGCCTTCGCACCTCGCCTGGGCCGACCGCTGGTTCGAGCGCTACGGCGCGCCGGCCGTCTTCTTCAGCCGGATGCTGCCGATCGTCCGCACCTTCATCTCGCTGCCGGCGGGCGTGGCGCGGATGCCGTTCTGGAAGTTCAGCGTCCTGACGATCGCGGGCTGCCTGCCCTGGGTCTTCGCGCTCACCTTCGCCGGCCAGAAGGCGGCCGAGAACTGGACGAGCTGGAAGGACTCCCTGCACTACGTCGACTACACGGTCGCCGTGCTCATCGTCCTCGGCGCCGTGTACCTCGCCGTCCGCTGGAGGCGCAACCGCAACCGCGGGACCGCCGCGGATGCGCCGGCCTGACGCCGCGCTCGAGCTGCGCCACGCGGTGGCGCTCGGGGTGCTCCACGGGCCCACCGAGCTGCTGCCGATCTCCTCCTCGGCCCACACCACGCTCGTCCCGTGGCTGCTCGGCTGGCCCTACGCCGACCTGGATCCCGAGCTGCGCAAGGCCTTCGAGGTGGCGCTGCACGCCGGCACGGCGGCGGCGCTGCTCGTCGGGCTGCGCGCCGAGGTGGCGGCCGCGGCGCGCGGGCTGGACCACCGCCGCGCCGTGCTCATCCTGGGCTCGTTCGTGCCGCCGGCCATCGTCGGCTACACGCTCGAGCGCCCGATCGAGCGCCGCCTGGGCACCCCGCCCACCATCGCCGTCGGCCTGCTGCTCGGCGCCGCGGCCATGGCGGCCGCCGACCGGATCGGGCCGACGGGCCGCCGGCGCGAGGAGGCCGGCTTCGTCGACGCGCTCGCCCTCGGCTTCGCCCAGGCCTGCGCGCTGATCCCCGGGGTCTCGCGCAACGGCATGACGCTGGCAGCCGCGCGCCTGCGCGGCTTCGACCGCGCCGACGCCAACGCGCTCTCGCGCCACGTGGCGCTGCCGGTCATCGTCGGGGCCACCGCGCTCAAGGGCGTGCGCCTGGCGCGGCGCGGCGTCCCGCCCGCGCTGGCGAGCGCCTTCGCGGCCGGCGTGGGCGCGGCCTTCGTCTCCACGCTGGCCTCGGTGCGGATCATCCGCGCGGTGGAGCGCGACCGCTCGTTCGCGCCCTACGCCGCCTACCGCGCGGCCCTCGCGGGCATGGTGCTCCGGCGCGCTTGGCAGAATCGCTCGCGATGAGCGAGTCCTATGCCGCCGCCGGCGTCGACACGGGCCAGGCCGACGCCGCGGTCGACGCCCTCGTCGGCGTCCTGCGCACGATCGAGCTCGACCGGCCCAGCATCTCGATGCTGCCCAACGGGCACTACGCGTCGGTCCTGCGCGTGGCCCCCAACCTCGGGATCGCGGTCTCGACCGACGGCGTGGGCTCGAAGATCGTCGTCGCCGAGCAGGCCGATCGCCTCGAGACGGTGGGGATCGACTGCATCGCCATGAACGTCAACGACCTCGTCTGCGTCGGCGCCGAGCCGATCGCGATGCTCGACTACCTGGCCGTCGAGCAGGCCGATCCGCAGGCGCTGGCGCGCATCGCGCTCGGGCTGAAGGTCGGCGCGCAGACCGCGGGGATCGAGATCCCCGGCGGCGAGCTGGCGGTGCTGCCCGAGCTCATCCGCGGCCATCCCTCCCCGCACGGCTTCGACCTGTGCGGCACCGCGCTGGGCACCGTCGCGCTCGACGCGATCGTCACCGGCGCCGAGGCGCAGCCGGGCGACGCGATCGTCGGCCTGCCCTCGAGCGGCCTTCACTCCAACGGCTACACGCTGGCGCGCCGCGCCCTGCTGGAGGACGGCGGGCTCGCGCTCGACGACCGCCCGGCGCTGCTCGAGGGTCGCTCGGTGGCCGACGCGCTGCTCGAGCCCACCGTGATCTACGTGCGCGCCGTCCTCGACCTGCTGCGCTCGGACATCGCCGTCAACGGCCTGGCCCACATCACCGGCGGCGGCCTGCGCAACCTGCTGCGCCTGGGCGGCGAGCGCCTGGGCTTCGCCATCGAGCAGCCGCTGCCCGTGCCCGCCATCTGCACGCTGGTGGCCGAGCTCGGCGAGGTCCCCACGAGCGAGATGTGGGACGTCTTCAACATGGGCTGCGGCTTCGTCGCCCTCGTCCCCGAGGCCCGCGCGGCCGACGCCGTCGCCCTGCTCAGCGCCCGCCACCCGGGCACGGCGCGCATCGGCACGGTGACCGGCGACGGCGGGCGGCTGTCGGCGCCGGGGCTGTAGTCGGGCGTTCTCTCCGCGCCGCGCTTGCGGCGCTTCGCGGCGCAAACTGCCGCATCGAGGGAAGGGAGCGGACGGTGGCGCCACCGCGGGCGGTCGTCCTCCGTGCGGGGTGAGCTACCCCGGACAACGGTCGTTTGTGTGGCTCCTGGCCCCACAATCGACCACGCTGAGCAGAGCGGCCCGCCCGGGCGCGGCGGGCGGCTGCCTTCCTCTCGGTGATGCCTTAGGCGCCGCGCAGCACCGCAAGCGCCTAGCGGAAGGCGGACACCGCAGCCCTCAGAAGATCTCCGGGCACCACGGCGCGACGTCGCCGCGCAGGGCCGCCGACGCGCGGGCCAGCGCGCCCGGGCGCAGCTCGGCGACGCGGCCCGCCGCCGCCAGCTCGGTCAGCAGCGTCCCGCCGAGGTACGCCGCGCCCAGCGCCGTCGCGTCGAGCGCGAGGTCGGGCTCGGCGTCGGTGCGCTCGCAGAGGCCGCCGGCCAGCCGGTAGCGCCCGGCGTTCCAGGGGCAGAAGGCGTCGGAGACGTCGAGCACGACGTCGGGGTCGGCGGCGTAGGTGCGGGCGCTCAGTGCGCCCGGCACGTCGACGAGCCGCAGCCAAAGGGAGGCCCCGAGGGCGACGCGCACGGCGTCGGGGTCGGTGAGCATCAGCCACAGCGGCTCGTCGGGCGGCGCCAGCGGCCAGGCGATCGTCCGCGTCAGGTCCTGGTCGAGCAGGAACTCCCACAGGAGCGCCCGCGCCGCCGGCGTCGCGGCGACGAGCTCGCGGATCGTCACCTCGCCCGCGGGTCCCTGCTCGTCGCGGTCGGCGCGCACCGCGTACAGCGCATAGCCGTCGGGGACGACGAGCGCCTGCAGCGGCTGGGCACCCTTGCGCCGCGACTCGGGGTCGTGCAGGCGGGCGTCCCACCACGGTCCGGGCCGATCGAGCATGCCCGGGCGCGCGCCGCGGATCCGCTCGTACAGCGCGCGCATGTGCTCGACGTGGTCGGCCGCCGGCCCTGCGCGCAGGGGGTCGCCCACCGGGGGCGGCGTGGCCAGCCGCGCCATGGGGCGGCGGGCGGTGAGGCCCCCGACGCGGGCCGCGACGCCGTACCCGTAGCGCCCGTAGATCGCCCCCTCGGAGGCCCAGAGCGCCGCGACCGGCTCTCCGCGCGCGTGGATGTCCTCGAGCTGGCGGCGCATCATCGCGGTGAGCAGGCCGCGCCGGCGGTGGGTGGGCACGACGCCCACCGCGGTCACCGCGGCGCACGGCACGACGGCGCCGGGAATCGTCACGTGGCGGCTGTAGATGCTGGTGCCGGCGACGATGCGTCCGTCGTCGAACCACGCCAGCGAGCGCTCCGGCTCGTCGGTGCGCCGGAAGGCGCGGCGCTCCTCCTCGGTCACCTCGCGATGGAAGGCCGCCATCACGGCGCGGTCGAAGCCGTCGAACTCCTCGAGCGTGGCCGGACGCATCTCCATGGGCGTGGTGTACCAGCCGACGGTCGCGGAGAGGCTTGCCCCATGCCCACTGCCGGCAGACCGGAGCGCGCGCGAGGGTCCGCGGCACTCAGCCGAGCCGGACGTAGCCGGTGGCGCCGCCACCGTCGGCGCCGTAGGTGCGCCGCGAGACCGCGTTCGAGGAGTTGCCCTCGATCGTATGGATGGAGCCGTCGGCGTCGACGGACTCCACGATGCCGACGTGGCGCCCGCCCCAGACGATGAGGTCGCCCGGGTTGGGGCGCACGCCGGGGCCGGCCGGCGTGGCGCGGCCGGTGCGCTGGGCCCAGCTGTAGAGCGCGCTGACCGAGCCGAAGCCCTGCCCGGCCTCGCCCAGCGGGACGCCGGCCTGCGCCGCGGCCCACGAGGTGAAGTAGGCGCACCAGGGCCCGACGCCGCTGCCCGCCGTGGCGGTGCGGTACTCGGCGATCTGGGGGCCGTCGTTGGAGCCGGGTGGCTGCTCGGAGACCCCGACCTGGCTCTGGGCGGCGGCCAGGGCCCCTGACCCACCGGCGCCCGGAAGCGCGGGAGCGGCGGCCGGAGCCGCGAGCGAGGAGCCGCGCTGGATGCCGTCGTTGAGCGCGGTCAGGAAGCCGGAAGACGAAGAGCCCCCCGTTGAAGCGGGAGGCCTGGGCGCGACGATCTGGTCGATCTGCGCGATGCGCTCGAGGATGGCGGGCAGGCTCATTCCCCTCTGTCATCGGCGGCGGCGCCGCGGTCTTTAAAAGCGAGCGGGCGGCCCCCCCGGACCGCCCGCTCGTGCGCGGGTGGGCGGCCCCCCCGGACCGCCCGCCCACTGATCCGTCCCCCGAGGGATATGTCCCTCTGGAGCTTGTTCGTCCTAGCGCAGGAGCTGCAGGACGGCCTGCGGCGACTGGTTCGCCTGGGCCAGCATCGCGGTGCCGGCCTGCTGCAGGATCTGGTTCTTGGTCAGGTTGACCATCTCCTCGGCCATGTCCACGTCGCGGATGCGGCTCTCGGCGGAGGTCAGGTTCTCCTGGTAGCTGGCGGTGACGGCCAGCGCGTGCTCGAGGCGGTTCTGGACCGCACCGAAGCCGGCGCGGGCGGCGCTGACCTTGTCGACGTCAGCGTCGATCGTCGACAGCTGCAGCGTGCTCAGCGTGGCGTAGCTCGAGACGGCGACCGACCCGAAGGTGATCGAGATGGTCTGGCCGTCGTTGGCGCCGACCTGGAACGTGATCGCCGAAGCGGTGCCCAGGAGGCTGATGCCGTTGAACTGCGCGGCACCCTGGATGCGGGTGATCTCGGACGACAGCGCGTCGACCTCGGACTGGATGGCGCCCTTGCCGGCGGTCGAGAGCGAGCCGTTCTTGTACTGCACGGCGAGCTCGCGGACACGCTGGAGGATGCTGTGGACCTCGTCGAGGTTGCCTTCAGCGGTCTGCACCATCGAAACGCCGTCCTGGATGTTGCGCTGCGACTGAGCGAGGCCGCGGATCTGGCTGCGCATCTTCTCGGAGATGCCGAGGCCAGCGGCGTCGTCGGCGGCCTTGTTGATGCGAAGGCCGGAGGACAGGCGCTCCATCGACTTGGAGACGGCGTCCGACGTGGTGCTCAGGTAACGGTGGGCCGCCTGGGCGTCCACGTTGGTGTTGATGCGAAGGGACATGTTCTCTCCTTGAGAATCCCGGGGGCGACTCCTTGTCTCCCCTATGTGGCCTAGTTGATCGCCCCGCTGTGGGGGATCTTGAGCAGCGTCCAGATCGGCCTGGACGCCGCGCTAGGCGCGGACGTCGATGTGCCCGTCCTGCGGCTCGTTCTTGGCTTGGGGACTGGGCTTGCGGCGATTCGGGTCGCGCTGCGAATCGCGCTTGCCGGGACGCGGCGAGCGCTCGACGGGCAGCGGCCGCTCGACCGGGCGGGGCCGGATCTCGACCGGGCCGACCGGGTCGACGGGGGTCACGGGGCGTTGCGCCGGCGGGCGGCGGCGATCTGGGCCGGGATGAGCTGGCGCCAGACGGTGACGACGGCCGCCCAGGCCAGCAGGCGGCAGACGAAGCCGCCGACCAGCGCGCGGCCGCCCGACTCCGGGAAGGGCAGGCCGGCGCGGCGCGACAGCCAGTAGACGAGCACGAAGCCGATGAGGGCGCCCCATGCGCGCGCCCGCGCGATCTGGCGGGCGGCCACGGGGTGCTCGGCGACCTTGGGCCGGTTCTGCTCGCTCATGCTCCCCTCGCGATCAGCAGGCGCCCGAGGCGCTCGCGCTCGAACTCGGCGACCATCACGTAGTCGAGGACGACATGGCCCTTGGCGGCGATGCGCGAGACGCTGGCGCGGCCGCTGACCGGGGGCTCGTTGCCGCCGGGCCAGATGGTGAAGTCGTAGAGATCGCCCTCGAAGGCGCCCGGCAGCTCGCGGACGGCGAACTCCTTCGTGCCCACCGCGACGGTCACCGTGGCGTGGGCCACGCTGTCGTCGGCGGCCTTCACGAGGTTCACCCGCGCATGCACGATGCCTCCCGCGTGCGTGCGGGCACGCAGGAGCTGGATGTTCTGGGCGTGGTTGAAGCGCAGCGTCGGCGTTCCGAAGCGCGGCGAGTCGGGCGACATGACGACGTGGCCGCGCAGACGCACGAGGCCGGCGGGGTCGACGTACTCCAGGAAGACCGCGTGGCGCTCGAGGAAGGTCAGCGGGGTGCGGGGCGCGTGGCGCGGCTCGACGTCGAGCCAGCCCGGGCCGCTGTAGGTCACGCGCCCCGGCAGGACCTCGCGGTCGGGGACGCGCAGCATCACCGGGGTGTCGAAGGCAGGCAGGCTCATCGCGAGGGGTAGGTCTGGAAGATCATGGTTGGGTTCGTCGAGTAATGACGCGCTGTCACGGGAGCAGGGCGAAGGCCAGGTCCTCGGCGGCGGCGGGGCGCACCGTGACGCTGTCGGCCAGATAGGAGATCGGCAGGCCCGCCTCGACGGCCAGCTCGACGGGCATGCCCAGGCGGGCGGTGGCGTCGCTGTGGGTGACCGCGATGCGGTCGGCACCGAGGTCGCGGGCGGCGGCGAGCATCTCGCGGGCGACCTCGCCGGCGAGCGTGGCGGGAAGGGCGAAGTGGACCTCGTCGAGGCCCAGGCGGCGCAGGTCGGCGGCGAGGGCGTCGGCGACGAAGGGATCGGTCCTCATCTGCGCGGGCAGCCCGTGGGTGTCGACGAGCACGAGCGCGCCGCGGCGCAGGTTGGCGATGCGGGCGGCGGCGCCCTCGACGTCGTCGGTGGCCCACATCGGCACGCCGGCGGGGGCGAGCAGGCGGGCGAGCTCGGCGCCGCTGTCCTTGGAGCGCAGCGCGATGACCGCGACGGGAAGGCGCCTGGCGGCGGCGTAGGCGAGGGCCAGCCGCGCGATGACGGCGGTCTTGCCCGACCCGCCGGCGCCGACCACGGCGACCGCGCGGGCGCCGCTGACGGGGGCGACGGTGAGCCGGCGCGCCAGGGCGCGGGCCACGAGGGGGCGCAGGGCGGTGTGGCCCTCGTCGGTGAAGGGCAGGCCGTGGATCATCGCCTCGTCGAGGACGGCGGCGGAGAAGGCCTCGCTGAGGCCCGCGCGGCGCAGGGTCGCCGCGACGCGGTCGGCCTCCGCGTGGTCGGGCGCCACCGCGAGGGCCGTGCCCATCGCCGGCGCGTGAGCGCCGAAGGGCTCGGGAACGAAGGCGGGGGCGGTCGAGGGCACGGTGACGACCGGCACGACCTCGGGCGCCGAGTCGCGCGGGTGCGGGATGGCGTCCACCGCCGCGTCGGTGTGCGGGCGCATCGCCGGGGCGCGCGGAGCGGTCGCGACGCCGGCGCCGGCGTCGGCGGGGCTCCGTCGTGCGCTCGGCGGTCGCCAGCGCGGCGGCGAAGCCGGCCGTCGCGGCGTCACGGGCGAGCGTGGGAGCGATCTGGATCGGAGCCGGCATCGGCTCGGGCACGATCGCGGCGTCGTCGTCGAGCAGCGACGTCCCGGGGGCGTCGGCGGTCAGCAGCGCCGTCCCGCCGGGCTGCGCCTCGATCTCGACCACGGCCCTCTGGAAGAAGCCGGCGACGCCGCCCTCGAGGCCCTCGCGGCGGCGGACGACCACGGCGTCGGGGCCGAGCTCGTCGCGCACCTGCGTCGAGGGCGTCGGTCAGGCTGCGGGCGCGGAAGGTCTTGGTGGCGGTGGGGGTGTTCATGCGGACACGACTCCGATGGTCTCGACGCTGATGCCGGGTGCGATCTCGTTGTAGGCGCAGATGGACAGCTGCGGCAGGTTCTGCTCGACGAGGCGGCGCAGGTGGCGGCGCACGCGCGAGCTGCAGATGACGACGGGGCGGCCGCCGCGGGCGACGGCGTTCTCGGCCTGGACCGCGAGCGAGCCGACGAGGGCGTGCGCGCGGGACGGCTCCATGGCGAGGTACTCGCCGTCGGCCGTCTGGGCGATGGAGTCCGAGATCTCCTGCTCGATCGCGGGATCCAGGGAGATCGCCCGCAGGCGCTGCTCGCTGTCGACGTGGGGCATGACGATGGCCCGCCCGAGCGCCTGGCGCGCGTACTCGGCCAGCAGCACCGGGTCGCGGGTCACGCGGGCGCGATCGCCCACCACCTCGACGATGGCGCCGAGATCGCGGATCGAGACGCCCTCCCGCAGCAGGGACTGCAGGACGCGCTGGATCTCGCCGACGGAGAGCAGGTCGGGCACAACTTCCTCAACGACAGCGGCGTTGGATTCCTTGAGCCTGTCGAGCAGCGCGCGAACGTCCTGTCGCGTGAGCAGATCGGCCACGTGGCTGCGGATGGTCTCGGTGAGGTGCGTGACGATGACCGACTCGGCGTCGACCACCGTGTAGCCGAGGGCCTCGGCCTCGGCGCGGGCGGGGTCGGGGATCCACACCGCCGGCAGGCCGTAGGCGGGCTCGGTGGTCGGGATGCCGGCGAGCTGGCCGACCGCGTCGCCCGGGTCGAGGGCGAGCTGGTGGCCGGCCATGATCGAGCCGCGGGCGACCTCGTTGCCGCGCACCTTCATCACGTACTCGTGCGAGCCCAGCGCCACGTCGTCGTGGATGCGCACGGGCGGGATGACGGCGCCGAGGTCGGCGGCGACCTGGCGGCGCACCGCGCCGACGCGGGCCAGCAGCGAGCCGCCCGTGCCGCCGTCGACCAGCGGCACGAGGCCGAAGCCGATCGACAGCTCGACGGGGTCGATCGACAGCGCCTCGAGGGCCTGGTCGCGCGGCGTCGCCGGCGCGGGCAGGGCGGCCGCGGCCGCCTCCTGCGCCTCGGTCGCCTCGCGCTCGGCCAGCACGCTGGTGATCGCGCGGCCGGCCAGGAAGAAGAGGCCGCCGATGATGAGGAACGGGATCTTCGGCAGGCCGGGGACGAGGGCGAAGGAGGCGATGACGGCGCCCGCCACGAGCGGGGCCTTGCGCTGGCTGGTGATCTGCTTGACGACGTCGGTGCCGAGGTCGTCCTTGGAGGCCGAGCGGGTGACGATGATGCCGGTGGCCACCGAGATGAGCAGCGCCGGGATCTGCGCGGCCAGGCCGTCGCCGACGCTCAGCAGCGAGAAGTGGTGGATGGCTTCCGAGAGCGGGAGGCCCTGCTGCACGACGCCGATCACGATGCCGCCGACGAGGTTGATCGCGGTGATGAGCACCGCCGCCATCGCGTCGCCCTTGACGAACTTCGAGGCGCCGTCCATCGCGCCGTAGAAGTCGGCCTCGCGGGCGATGTCCTCGCGCCGGAGGCGGGCCTCCTCCTCGGTGATCTGGCCCGCGTTGAGGTCGGCGTCGATCGCCATCTGCTTGCCCGGCATGGCGTCGAGGGTGAAGCGCGCCCCGACCTCGGCCACGCGGCCGGCGCCGGCGGTGACGACGACGAACTGGATGACGACGAGGATGAGGAAGATGACGAGGCCGACGACGACGTTGCCGCCGATGACGAAGCTGCCGAAGGCCGAGACGACCTTGCCCGCGTCGCCGTGCAGGAGGATCAGGCGCGTGACCGAGACGTTGATGGCCAGGCGGAAGAGCGTGGTCAGCAGCAGCAGCGACGGGAACGAGGAGAAGTCGATCGCCCGCGGCATGTAGAGCGTCGAGATGACGATGGCCAGCGCGACGCTGACGTTCAGCGTGATCGCGAGGTCCAGCACGAAGGCCGGCAGCGGGATGATCATCATCACGACGACCAGCACCACGGCGCCGGCGGCGACGAGGTCGGAGTACTTGGAGGCCTGCTTGAAGAAGTTGGTCATGCCGCAGCCCTCCGGGCCGCCGTGCGGTAGACGAAGGCGAGGACGGCGGCCACGGCGCCGAAGAACTCCTCGGGAATCAGGTGGCCGATCTCGACCGACGCGTAGAGCCCGCGCGCGAGCGGCGGGTCGGGGATGACCGGGACGCCGTGCTCGGCGGCCAGCTCGCGGATGCGCAGGGCGATGATGCCCTTGCCCTTGGCCACGACCTCGGGGGCGTCGGCCCGGCTCGTGTCGTAGCGCAGCGCGACCGAGTAGTGCGTCGGGTTGGTGACGACCACGTCCGCGGTCGGGACGTTGGACATCATGCGCTTGCGCGAGGCCTCCATCTGGCGCCGGCGGATCATCGATCGCACCTCGGCGGGGAGGTTCTGGCCCTTGGCCTCGTCGCGGATCTCCTGCTTGTCCATCTTCATGGACTTCTCGGTGCGGCGCTTCTGCCAGGCGAAGTCGGCCAGGCCGATGAACAGGTAGGCGAAGGCGGCGCGCTTGACCAGCGAGCCCATGTCGGTGGCGAGGATCGAGCCGAAGTCGGTGGGCGAGATGCCGACCATGCCGCCGAACTCGGGCAGCCTGGGCAGCAGCGCGAGGGCCACGATGCCCGCGACGACGCCGACCTTGGCGATCGACTTGGCCGTCTCGACCAGCGCGTTGGGCCCGAAGAGGTTCTTGGCTCCCGATAGCGGGTTGATGCGCCGGAAGTCGGGCTTGAGCGCCTTGCCGGAGGGCCGGAAGCCGACCATCCCTACGCTCGCGGCGACGCCGGCGAGCATGCAGGCCAGCGCGATCGGCGCGACGGCCAGCAGCGTGGCCTTGCCGGCGCTCATCATGAGCAGGCCGATGCCCTGCTTGGAGACGATGCCGGGGTCGGAGATCTGCTCGATCGCGCCGCGCATCACGCCGCCCATCTGCTGCACGAGCCCGGGCCCGGCGGAGCCGATGGCGACGATGCCCGCGATCAGCACGACGGCGCCCTGCAGGTCCGCGGAGCGCGCGACCTGGCCCTTCTCGCGGGCTTCCCTGCGCTTCTTGGGTGTTGCCTTCTCGGTCTTCTCGCCGGCCATCAGGCCACCCGGATCGCTTGGAGGGCGGCGCCGACGTCCTGCTGCAGCTCGCTGCTGATCCAGCCCGCGACGAAGGGCAGGGTCGCGGTCACGAGCAGCAGGCCGACGACGATCTTGGCCGGGAAGCCGACCGCGAAGACGTTGAGCTGCGGCACGACGCGCGAGACGACGCCGAAGGCGGCGTCGGTGAGGATCAGGGCCAGCAGCACCGGCCCCGCGACCTCGATGGCGGAGATGAAGATCGAGCCGAAGACGGCGTCGACGCCGCCCGACCAGGCGGCCGAGGGCCGGCGCCTGATCGAGGCCGACGAGGTCATAGGTGCGCGCGAGGCCCTGGATGACCCAGGCGTCGCCGCCGATGGCGATGAAGATGAGCATGCCCACGAGCGAGTAGGCCTGCGCGAGGACCGTGGACTGCGTGCCGGTCAGCGGGTCGACCAGGCTGCCGTAGGAGAAGCCGATCGAGGTGTCGATGAACGAGCCGGCGGAGCTCAGGGCGGCGGACAGGCCGCCGACGGCGAAGGCGAAGGCCCCGCCGATGAGCATCTCCTTGAGCACGAGCCAGGTCACGTCCATGGCCCCGGTGGGCAGCGTCACGCCCTTGGAGACGACGGGCGAGAGCCCGATGGCCAGCGCCACGGCGACGATCCCGCGCACGCGGCTGGGCACGAGCTTGGAGCTGAACATGGGCGCGAACACGAAGAGCGGGCTGACGCGCGCCAGCACGAGGATGAAGGCGGTGACGTGCTGCGCCCCGAACTGCCCCATGAGGTCGGAGACGGTCATCCGATCAGGGTCGGGATCCGCGACCAGAGGTCGGTCGTGTAGGACAGCAGCTGGTTGAGCATCCACGGGCCGCCGACGATGAGCACGCCCGCGATGGCGAGGATCTTCGGGATGAAGGCGAGCGTCTGCTCCTGGATCTGCGTGACGGCCTGGAAGACCGACACGGCCAGGCCCACGACGAGGCCGACGAGCAGCAGCGGCAGCGCGACGCGCAGCGCGAGCTCCAGCGCCTGCGTGGACAGCTCGAGGACGGAGTCGGCGCCCATCAGTGGAAGCTCTCCACGAGCGATCGGGTGACGAGGTTCCAGCCGTCCACGAGGACGAAGAGCAGGATCTTGAAGGGCAGCGAGATGAAGACGGGCGGCAGCATCACCATGCCCATCGACATCAGCGTCGAGCTCACCACGAGGTCGATGACGAGGAACGGCAGGAAGATCAGGAAGCCGATCTGGAAGGCCGTCTTGAGCTCGGAGATGATGAACGCGGGGATGAGGACGTAGGTGGGGACGTCCTTGCGCGTCTTGACGTCCTCGATCTTGCCCAGCTTCACGAAGAGGGCGAGATCGGTCGTCCGCGTCTGGCGGAACATGAAATCGCGCAGCGGCTCCTGGCCGCGGTCGAAGGCCTGCGCCTGCGTGATCTGGTGCTTCTGCAGCGGGTCGATGGCGTCCTTCTTGATCTGCGTGAAGGTGGGCGCCATGACGAAGATCGTCAGGAAGAGGGCGATGCCGACGAGCACCTGGTTGGGCGGCGCGCTCTGCGTGCCCATGCCCTGGCGGATGAAGCCCAGGACGATGATGATGCGCGTGAAGGCGGTGACGCAGAAGAGCAGGGCGGGGATGAGCGTCAGGCCGCCGACGAGGAGCAGGAGCTGGACGGCGTTGGTGCCGTCGGGCCCCTTCATCGCCGCACCGTCCGGTCCTTGAGGCGGTCCAGCCAGCGCACGGCGCCGGCGCGGGAGGTCGTCGCGTGCGGCGTGCCGTCGAGGTCCGCGTCGTCCTCGCCGATGAGGCCGAGGTCGATCGCCTCGTCCTCGGTGTAGGTGCGGATCGGCGTGACGCCGTGCTCGGCGACGCCGACGAGGACCAGCTCGCGGCCGGCGCGGACGAGGTGCAGCGAGCGGTTGGGGCCGAGCGCCACGACGGCGGTCGTCTCCAGGCTCGTGCCCTGCCCGCGCTCTTCCTTGGAGCGCTTGACCTGCTTGAGGACCCAGGCGATGCCGTAGATGACGGCGAGCACGATGGCCAGGCCGACGAAGGTGCGCACGAGCGATCCGCTGCCGGATGCGGTCGTGACCTTCTTGGCGCCGCTGTCGGCGGGCAGGCTCAGCGGCGTGTTCTCACCGGTACCGGTCGCGCCGAGCGCGCCGGCCGGTGCGAGCAGCACCAGGCTGAGGGCCGCGGAGGCGGCCCCGTAGATGAAAGGGGGGATTCGCAATAGACGGACCGACTCGGGAGGGACGAGTCCGTCTAGTCATCGGCCGCAGCGCGAACGGCTTTAGGACGAACGTCCAGAGCCGTCTTGTGGCGAACGCCGGGCTACGACGGGCGCGAGCGAGGCGTGGTGACCTCGGTGATGCGCAGGCCGAACTCCTCGTCGATGACGACGACCTCGCCGCGGGCGATGGGGCGGCCGTTGACGAGCAGGTCGACGGGGTTGTCGGCCAGCCGGTCGAGGGTGACCACGGAGCCCGGGCCGAGCGCGAGGGCCTGGCCGAGCGTCATGCGCGTGCGGCCGACCTCCACGGTCAGCTCGACCATGACGTCGTACAGGCGCTCGAGGTCGCCGGAGCCGGCGGGCTCGCCGTTGGCGCTGGACTCGAGCGGTGCGAATTCGACTTGATCGGACATGGGCGGTCTCCGGTTGGCTACTGCACGGCCACGTCGGTCAACAGGACCTCGTGGGCCTTGACATCGGTCTGGGCCTTCAGGCGCTTGAGGATCTCCTTCTTGATCTCCTCGCGGCCCTTGCGGCTGGTCAGGGCGTTGGCGCTCTCATCGGTCACCACGTCGGTGACGATGTCGCGCACGACGGCCTCCTGGGCCAGCACGCCGTAGCCGGTGGGCGGCGCGGCGCCGCCCTCGGCCGCCCCGGCGGGAGCGGCGGCGAAGCCCTCGTCGAACACGAGGCCGACGCCGAGCTTGGCGAACTTCCCGTCGGTGAGGTTGATCAGGAAGTCCTTGGGCAGGACGTAGACCTCGCCCTCGACCTTGGGCTTGGCCGCGGCGGCCGGCTTGGCCAGCACGAACTTGTAGACGCCGCCCGAGGACGAGCAGCAGGACGAGGGGAACGATGAACTTGAGCTTGCCCTTCATTTCAAGCCTTTCGGGCCGAAGTCGGGTGCGAACCGGGGGCGCGCGCCGGAGGCCTTCTCGGCCTCCGCGGCGGCTGCTCCGGTGGCCACGCGGGGCAGCAGGACCTCGACGCGGCGGTTGCGCGCGCGGCCGAGGGCGGTCGCATTGCTTGACAGGGGATCGAGTGCGGCGCGTCCGGCGGCCTCGAGGCGCTCCGGCGCGACGCCGGCCTCCGCGAAGGCGCGCACCACGGATGCGGCGCGACCGGCCGACAGCTCCCAGTTGGAGGGGAACGCGGCCGTGTGGATGGGGACGGGGTCGGTGAACCCGCGCACGCGGATGACGTGCTGGTTCTCGGCGCGCAGGAGCGCGCCGACCTTCGCCAGCAGGCCGCGCCCGCCGGGCTGCACCGTCGCCGACCCGCTGCCGAACAGCAGCTTGTCGGTGAGCAGGCGGATGACGAGGCCGTCCTTGGTGACGATGGTCGTCACCTTGCTGGAGAGGCCGTGCTTGGCGGCGTAGGCGTCGACGCGCGCCTTGAGCGCCTTGAAGTCCTTCTCCTCGGCCTTGGCGGCCGCGGCCTTGGCGGCGGCGGCAGCAGCGGCAGCGGCCTTGGCGGCGGCGCCGTCGGCCGTGACGGCCGGCGAGGAGGTCGGCGGCGTGGCCGCCACCTTCGGCGAGGTCGTGGAGCCGCCGCTCTCCTCCAGGGCGCGGCCGCCGGGCAGGATGCGCCCGGAGAACGCGTCCTGCAGCGAGCGCTGGAGGGTCACGAACTTGGAGACGTTCACCGAGGAGATCGAGAAGAGGACCATGAAGAGCGCCATGAGCAGCGTGATCATGTCCGCGTAGGTGAGCAGCCAGCGCTCATCGCTCTCCTCGGCCTCCTCCTCGCCGCCCATGCGCCTGCGGCCGCTGTTGCGGGCCATGGCTAGGCGGCCGCCTCGGCGGCTTCGGCGGGAGCGTCGGCGAGACGCAGGTTCGGCTTGGCGGCCTCCTCGGCCGAGAGGCGCTCGGCGGGCGGCACGAGGCTCATCAGCTTCTCGGAGACGACGCGCGGGTTGTCGCCGGCCTGGATCGAGAGGATGCCCTCGAGGACCAGGTTGCGCGCGTGGAGCTCCTCGTGCGACAGGCCCTTCAGGCGGCTGGCGACGGGCAGGAAGACGACGTTGGCCGCGCCCACGCCCATGAGCGTGGCGATGAAGGCGCCGGAGATCGACGGGCCGAGGGTCTCGGGCGCGCTCAGGTGCTGGAGCACGTGCACGAGGCCCATGACGGTGCCGATGATGCCCATCGTCGGGGCGAAGCCGCCGGCGGTCTTGAACACCTCGGCACCCTCCTTGTGGCGGATGCCCATGGCGTCGACCTCGACCTCGAGGATCTCGCGCACGAGGTCCGGGTCGGTGCCGTCGACGACGAGCTGCATGCCCTTCTTGGTGAAGGGCTCATCGATCTCCTCGAGATCCGACTCCAGGGCGAGCAGGCCGTCCTTGCGGGCCTTCTCGGCGAAGCCGACGAGCTCGTGGACCTTGGCGGCCAGATGGTGCTCGGAGCCCGCGAAGGCGATCTTGTAGAACGCCGGGATCTTCTTCATGGCGTCCATGCCGCACGCGGCCATGGTGGCGGCGAACGTCCCGACGAACACGAGGATCATCGCGGGCATGTTCAGGAACGCCGTCGGAGAGGTGCCCTCCATCATGGCGGCTCCAAGGATCCCGACGCACGCGACGACGATGCCGATAGCAGTTGCGGCCTTCACGCTCCTGGTCATCGGCTCCGGGCCGCGGATCTTTCGCCCGTCCAGAAGGTCTTTGGACGTTCCTGCGCGCGCGGTTTAAACGAGGAGCGCCCCGGAGGGGGCCGGGGCGCTCGAGGGTCCAACTAGGGGGTGAGGCGAAGGAACTGCTAGGGGTGTGCCCTGCTCAACGGCAGCGATCGGAGGGTGCTTGAGCGCAGCCTGCCGGCCTGGACGTCCGTTCTACCGCCCCGTGCGAGCGCGGGCGCGAGAGGGCTAGGAGAGGGCCTTCTCGACGGCGCCCAGGACGCGATCGGCCTGGAAGGGCTTGACGACGAAGTCCTTGGCGCCGAGCTTGATCGACTCGAGCACCTTGGACTCCTGGCCGAGCGCCGAGCACATCACGACGCGGGCGGTCGGATCGAGCTCGATGATCTCGCGCAGGGCCGAGAGACCGTCCTTCTCGGGCATCGTGATGTCCAGGGTGGTCACCTCGGGACGCAGCTCCTGGTAGCGCTCCACGGCCTCCACGCCGTCGCCGGCCTCGCCGACGACCTCGTGGCCTCCGCCGAGGAGGACGTCGCTCACCATCTTGCGCATGAACGCGGCGTCGTCGACGACGAGAACGCGGGCCATGTCACACCTCCTTGCTTTCTGTTGGGGACTCAGGTTCAGCTTGTGGGATCTCTTCGGCCGCCTCGGGCTCGTCCGCGACGTCCGGCTCGTCCGCGACGTCGGGCTCGTCCGCGACGTCGGCGCGTCTGCGGCCGCGGGCGGCGGCGGTGCGAGCTCGGCCACCGCGGTGGCGGCGCGCTGAAGGCCGAGAACCTGCTCGACCTCGAGCTGGAGGCTGCCGTCCTCGGCCACCCGCAGGCGGCCGGTGGCGAAGTGCAGGCCGTCGACGTAGAGGTCGACGGGGTCCTCGACCTCGCGGTCGAGCTCGACGACCGAGCCCGTCGGCAGGTCCAGCGACGTGCCGGCCGGCATCCGCGCGCGGCCGAGCTCGGCCCACACGCGCACCGGGACGGCGCGCAGCGCGTCGCCCAGCGGAGCGGTCGTGTACTCGGTGGTCTGCGCCTCGAGCGCGCGGTCCATCCGCACCACGAAGGCGTTGGGCACGAGCTGGACGAGGCGCGCCGAGACGTCGGCCACCGTGAAGCCGACGGTCAGCACGTGCGGCGCCGCCGAGGCGCGCAGGATCTCGGCGGCCTCGGCCTCCGTCGTCACCACGCGGATCTGCGGCGGGGAGATCTCGACCTCCTGGCCGAGGACGCCCGAGGTGGCCAGCGCGGCCGCCGACATCATCTGGTTCATGGCCTCGCCCACGGCGCTGAGCTCGAGCTCGGTGAGCTCGGCGCCCTCGGCCGAAGCGCCGGCGCCCTCGGCGCCCATGGTGGCGGCCAGCCGCCGCGCGCCCTCGACGGGGAGCAGGAAGACGTTGCCGCCGGTGACGCCGTCGACGTAGGAGACCTCGGCGCACACCGCGGGCACGGCGAGGCCGTGGACGGCCTGCTCGCCGGCCTGCTCGGCGCCGTGTCCGGCGACGACCGCCCCGACGCGCGCGGCGCCGGGATAGGCGTTCTGCAGGGCGCGCTCGACCGCCTCCGCGGTCGACTCGCCCAGGCTCAGAAGGGGTGCATCGCTCATCGCGTCTCCTCCCCGAAGGGACCGAGGATCTGGATCGCGCGGCGGCCGCCCGAGCGCCCGGCGCGGGCGCGGTGGACGGGCACGCCGTCGGCGTACACGGCCGTGTCGTCGCCGGCCATCGCGTCGAACCTGACCACGTCGCCGGGGCGCAGCGCGAGCACGTCGTCGAGCGCGAGGTGCGTCTCGCCGACCTCGGCGCGCAGGTCGACGTCGACCTCGCGCAGACCGGCGCGCACGGCGGCTGCCGAGCGGGGGTCGTCGGTGAGGCCCGCGGCCTCGTCGGGGCTGGCGAAGGCCGCCGCGACGGGCGCCAGCGTGACCCACGGCACGACCAGCGCCAGGGTCGTCGAGCGCCGCGCCAGGCGCGCCTCGACGGTGATCACGAGCGCCGGCTCGCTGCCGGGGACGATCTGGGGCCCCTCGCCGAGCGGGTCGATGCGCCCGAGCTCGAGGCTCTCGGCGCACACGTCGTACCAGGTGGCCGACAGGCACTCCACGAAGGCCCCGAAGAGGCGCCGCGCGAGGACCCGCTCGATGTCGGTCAGCGCGCGCTCGGAGACGCCGTCGCCCGTGCCGCCGAGCAGGCGCTCGATGACCTCGAGCACGAGGATGAGCTCGGCGGTCATGATCATCTTCGTCTCGCCGCCGGCGGTCTCGACGACCGCGGCGACCGACGACTCGGGCACCGACTCGATGGCGTTGGCGAAGGTGAACTGGCCGGCGTCGATGACCTCGAGCTCGACCTCCAGGCGGTGCTCGGCGCTCAGCCGCGTGGCGGCCGAGGCGCAGAAGACGTCCATGATGCGCCGCAGGCGGCGCTGCTGGTCGATGCCGAACTTGCTCGGGCGGCTGAAGTCGACCGTGCGCAGCCAGCGGGTACGCCGGCCCTGGCCGTTGTCGGAGCTCTCGACCGGGGGCCGGCCGCTGTTGGCCTGATCGAACAGCGCGTCGATCTCGGCGGCGGACAGGAAGTCGTTCATCGCAGGGTTACCTCCGTGGACCCGGCCTCGCGGACGGTCACGTTTCCAGTGGCGACGTGCACGCGGACCGTGCGGCCCACGCTCCCGGCGGTCGCGGTCGCCGTGACGGGAATGCCGGCACGCTGCAGCTCGGCGCGCACGGCGGCCTCGTTGCGGGCGCCGATCTCCATGCCGGTGCTCGTGGTGAACATCTGGGCGCCGCCGACGAGGATCGCGTCGAGCGACTCGGCGCGCACGCCGTGGTGGCCGAGGGCGCCGATCAGCGCGGGCACCGCGCGCTCGGCGAACTTGGCCGGGCGGTCGCCCTCGCGGCCGCCCGAGTCGGGCAGCACGATGTGCGCCAGCCCGCAGGCCCCGCCGCGCCGGCACACCAGCACGAGGCCGATGCACGAGCCCAGCCCGACGCAGACGAGCACGTCGCCCGCGGACGCGGACACGACGAGCTCGCCCATGCGGACGACGACCTCGGTCGCCGTGGCTGTGGACAGATCAGTCACCGAGGCCGATCCGGTGCAGCAGCTCGGCGACGCCCGCGGGCGTCGGCAGCAGCATGAAGGACAGGGTGCAGGCCTCGCCCGCGACCTCGAGCTCGGAGTCGAGGACGAGCGCGAGCTCGTGGGCGTCGCTGTGGGCGGCCAGGACGCTGGCCACGACGGCACCGAGCATGTCGCGCGTGGACTGCGGCGGGCGCAGGTCGAGCTCGAAGCCGGTCATCGTGGCCAGCGCGCCCACGTAGGAGCTGACCATGATGTTGCCGATCTCGCCCAGGGCCGAGCGCCCGGTCTCGGTGTCGGCCTCGACGCCGAGCATGGCGCACAGCGTCCGCGCGTCGTCGTCGCCGATGACCAGCAGCGCCGTCGCGTCGACCTGGCCGGAGACCGGCACGACCACGCCCCAGACGAGGTCCTCGGGGGCGCCGGCGGCCTCGACCGCCTCGGCCAGCTCGAGGGCCGACGCACTGGGCACGGAGAGCTCGATCGTGCTGCCGAGCAGCGACGAGAGCGCCGTCCCGGCGGTGCCGGAGCCGATGTTCGCGAGCTCGCGCAGGGCGTCGAGCTGCAGGTCGGTGTAGCGAGCGTTGGGCATGTGCTGGTCCGGTTCCTTTCAGGCGGCGCGCAGCGCCGGTGCCAGGGTGTCGGTCATGAGGGCGTCGCAGTCCACGAGCAGGGCGATCTCGCCGTCGGAGAGGACGGCGGCGCCGGACACGGGGGCCAGATCGGCCAGGTCCGCGGGGAGCGGGCGGGTGACGAGCTCGCGCTGGCCGATGAGCGTCGAGACGGCCAGCGCGATGCTGCGCTCCTGGCTCTGCACGATGACGGCGAACTCGCAGTCGTCGGCGCGCTGGTGGCCGAGCGCGGCAGCGGCGTCGTAGAGCGGCAGCACGGCGTCTCCGACGACGAGCATGCGCTGGCCGGCCGCGGAGCGCACGGGGTGGTCGACGAGGCGGACGGTGCGGTCGATGCGGTCCAGCGCGATCCCGAAGACGCGCCCGCCGGCGCGCACGAGCAGCGCCGACATGATGGCCAGCGTCAGCGGCAGGCGGATCTGCGCCGTCGCGCCCGCCCCGGGCTCTGAGGTCAGCACGACTTCGCCGCCCAGCTCGCGGACCTTGGCGCGGACCGCGTCCATCCCGATCCCGCGGCCCGAGATGTCGTCGGCCTGGTCGCGGGTGGAGAAGCCCGGCGTGAAGAGCAGCTCGATGGCGCGGGCCATGTCGATCGCGTCGGCCTGCTCGGGGGCGATGAGCCCGGCGCGGACGGCCTTGGCGGCGACGGCGTGGCGATCGACGCCGCGGCCGTCGTCGGCCACCGTGATGACGACGTTGCCGCCGGCGTGGCGGGCGGAGATGCGCACGGTCCCGGCCGGCGGCTTGCCGGCGGCCTCGCGCTCGGCGGGCGTCTCGAGGCCGTGGTCGAGCGCGTTGCGCACGAGGTGCACGAGCGGATCGCCGAGCGCGTCGACGACGGTGCGGTCGAGCTCGGTGTCCTGGCCGACGAGCTCGAGCTCGACGTGCTTGCCGAGCTTGGTCGAGAGGTCGCGGACGAGCCGCGGGAAGCGCAGGAAGACGGCCTCCACGGGGATCATGCGGACCTGCATGACGATCGCCTGCAGGGCGTGCGAGCAGCGCGTGAGGTCCTGCATGGCCTGCGAGAGGCCGGGCACCTCGGCCTGAGCCGCGAGGACCTCGACCTGGGTGCGCTGGACGACGAGCTCGCCCATGAGGTGCATGAGCTGGTCCAGGCGCTCGGCGTCGACGCGGACGGTCGCGGCGACGCGACCCGCCTCGCTGCGCTCACCGGCCACGACGGGGACGGGCACCGGGGCGACCGGCTCGGCCCCGCCGACATCTCCGGCCTCGGCGACCTCGGCGACCTCGGCGACGGCGACGTCGGGCACGGCGGTCAGCGCGGCGCTGAGGGCGGCGGCCTCGACCCCCGCGGCGACCCACACGTCCACGCGGCGGCCGTCGAAGGCCTCGACGTGGTCCACCTGCGGAGCGGAGGCGACGACGGTGCCCAGGTCGGCGGCCGCGGCGATGACCATGTAGGCCCGCACCGCGGGCATCAGGGTGTCGTCGGCCAGCGTGACGCGGGCGTGCAGCATGGCGTGGCCCGTGCCGACCGCCTCGACGACGGCCGTGGGCACCGGCGCGGGCGCGGCGCCGCCGTGGCGCGCGACCTGCTGGTCGGTGGTGCGATCGCGGACGAGGCCCTTCAGGCGCTCGATGAGGGCCGCGGGCTCCAGGCTTCTCCGAGCCGTCGGCCTCGATGGCGTCGGCGGCGCCCTCGAGGGCGTCGAGGCACTCGAGCAGGACGTCGACCGTCTCGCGCGTCAGGCCGCCCGTGCGCTGGCGCAGCAGCTCGAAGACGTCCTCCATCTGGTGGGTCAGGGCGGCCATGCCCGCGAAGCCCATGGTCGCGCTCATGCCCTTCAGCGAATGGGCGATGCGGAAGATCTCGTCGACCGTCGCGCCGTCCTCGGGCTGCTCCTCGATGCGCACGACGGCGAGGTTGAGCTCCTGCAGGTGCTCGCGGCACTCGGCGAGGAACATCGGGAGGTACTGGCTCGTGTCCATCGCTCAGGCCTCCTTGGCGTAGGTGAAGGGGGCCGTGGCCTGCAGGCCGATCGCCTCGGGCGCGGTGACGCGCTCGGTGGCGCCGACCACGAGGACGCCGCCGGGGCGCAGCGCGTCCGCCAGGCGCGCGTGGAGCGCGTCGCGGACGTCCTCGTTGAAGTAGATGACGGTGTTGCGGCACAGGACGAGGTCGTAGGCGCCGGCCGGCGGGCGCAGGGTCAGCAGGTCGCCGACCTCGAAGGAGACCAGCGCGCGCAGCTCGGCGCTCGGGCGCCAGCGCTCGCCGTCGGCGAGGAAGAACTGCGCCAGGGCGTTGGGCGGAGCGTCGCGGACGTCCTCGGCGTCGAACTCGCCGCGCTCGGCGCGCTCGATCGCGCGGCGGTCGATGTCGGTCCCGAGGATCGACGTGTACGCCGCCGGAGCCGCCAGGCGGCAGACGGCGGCCAGCGTGTAGGCCTCGGCGCCGTACGAGCAGCCCGCGCTCCAGGCGCGCAGGGTGCCGTCGGCGGCGAGGGCGGGCACCACGTCGTGGCGCAGGCGCTCCCACTGCTCGGGGTTGCGCCACAGGTTGGAGACGTTGATCGTCACGCGATCGAGGAACTCGTCGCGCGCGGCGGCGTCGCCGGCCAGCAGTCGCAGGTAGGTCGCCAGGTCGGCGTGGCCGCGGCGCTCGGCGAACGAGCGCACGCGGCGCTCCATCTGCCCGCGCTTGTACTGCAGCAGGTCGATCTCGCACAGGCCGCGGACGCCCTCGCAGAAGGCCACGTAGTCGTCGTGGATGAGCGGAAGGGCGCTCACGCACCGGCCTCCGCGGCGATGGCCTGCGCCAGCTCGCCCAGCGGCAGCACGAGGTCGGCCAGCCCGTCCTCGACCACGGCGCGCGGCATGCCGTAGACGGTGCAGCTCTCGGCGGCCTGGCAGATGATGCGCCCGCCGGCGGCGCGCACGGCGCGGGCGCCCTGGGCGCCGTCGCGGCCCATGCCGGTCAGGACGACGAGCAGGGTGCGCTCGCCCCAGCCGGCGGCGACGTCGGCGATCGTGAGGTCGGCGCGGGGGCGCAGGCCGCCGATCGGGGCCTCGTCGGTCAGCCGCGCCTGGCGCGCGCCGTCGAGGCGAAGGTGGGTGCCGCCGGGGGCGACGAGGGCGGTGCCGGGCTCGAGCTGGTCGCCGAGGGCGGCCTCGCGGACGTGCAGCGGCGACATGCGATCCAGGCGCGCCGCCAGCGAGCCGGTGAAGCCGGCGGGCATGTGCTGGACGATCAGCGTCCCCTCGCCCAGGCGGGCGGGCAGCGCGGGGAGCAGCTGCGCGAGCGCCCGCGGGCCGCCGGTGGAGGCGGCGATGACCACCGCGCGCGAGGCGCCGGTGGCGGGCACCGCGCCGCGGGGCGCGGGTGCGGCGTGGCCGTTGACGGCGTCGCCGTTGCCGAAGAGCGGAGCCGTGGACGCCTGGGCGACGGCCTGGCGCAGGCGCTCGGCGAGGTTCTCGGTGAAGGTGTGGAAGGGCTCGCCGACCGCGGGCTTGGGCACGAGGTCGAAGGCGCCCTCGGCCAGCGCGTCGACCGCGCGGGCGCCGTGGGCGGGCGAGAAGGCGCTGACGACGATGACCGGCACGTCGGGCGCGCCGTTCTCCTTGAGGGCGCGCAGCACGCCGAGGCCGTCGAGGCCGGGCATGGCGAGGTCGAGGGTCATGGCGTCGGGGCGCGTGGCGCGGCACTGGGCGAGCGCCTCGTCGCCGTCGCGGGCGGTGCCCACCACCTCGAAGCCGGCAGCAGCAAGCGCACCGCCGAGGACGGTGCGCATGAACGGCGAGTCGTCGGCGACGACGATGCGGGGGGCGGGGGCCATCGGTGGCTAGGCGGCGATCTCGGCGCTGAGGCCGAAGAGCCCGGCTGGGCTGAGCAGCACGATCAGGCGGTCGTCGAGCTTGACGATGGAGTCGATCGCGGCTTCGTCGGCGGCCGGGAGGCGCTCGAGCTGGTCGGCATCGACGGTGATGACCTCGTCGACGTCGTCGACGACGACCCCGGCGAGCTGGCCCGCGGCCTCGACGATGACGATCTTCTGCTCGGCGATGTCCTCGCAGGCGGCGCAGCCGAGGCGCGACGCGAGGTCGTAGACGGGGACGATCTTGCCGCGCAGGCTGATGACGCCGCGGACCCAGCTCACGGACGACGCGACCGAGCGCGGCTCCGTGTAGCGGATGATCTCGTGGACGTCGGCGATCGGGAGCGCGTACTCCTCCTCGCCGAGGCTGAAGACGACGAGCTGGCGCGTGATGACTTCCTCGGACATGACTCGGTAATCGGTCCAGAGGCGAGCCAGCTTGAGAGCGAGCGTCAGGTCGAGCGCATGGCGTCAGCCATGATGTCGACGCGCCAACGCCGAACGGTGGCGACGATCTCGTCGGCGCTCTCGGCCACGACGAGCTTGGTGCCGTTGGTCAGCGTCAGCACGACGTCGGGATGACCCTCGACGGTCGCGATGAGATCCGGGTTGACGTGGAAGGGCTCGTAGGTCGAGCCAAGGCGGTGAAGTCTGATCATGATGGCCTCCGTGGGCCCTGGTGGAGCCTTCGCCGCGGGGCGGGCGGCCCTCCGCCACCCGCCCCGCAGCTTCAGCTCCTACGGTCCTAGTGCTTGAGGTTGACGAGCGTCTGCAGCATCTCGTCGCTGGTCGAGAGCACACGCGAGCTGGCCTCGAAGCCACGCTGCGCGGTGATCATGTTGGTGAACTCGGTCGCCAGGTCGACGTTGCTCATCTCGAGCTGGCCGCCCACGGTCTGGCCGAGGCCGTTGACGCCGGGCGTGCCGTCGGCCGCGGCGCCGGAGCTGCCGGTCGCCTTCCAGCGGTTGGCCGAGCTGCGATCCAGGCCGGACTCGTTCGGGAACCCGGCGATCGACAGGAAGCCGGCCGTGGCGCGGGCGCCGCCGCCGGCGGGCGTGTAGGTCACGGCACCGTCGTTGCTGAACGACACGTCGGTGGCTCCGTCGGGGACCTTGATGACGATGTCGGTCGTCGAGGGCCCGCCGGTGGTCGCGTCGACGCCCTTGCCGACGACGCGCCAGCCGTCCTGCGTGGCGAGCTCGCCCTTGTCGTTCAGGGTGAAGTTGCCCGCCCGGGTGTACTCGGTGTTCGAGCCGGCCGGGAAGGTCTCGGGGTCGGCCGGGGTGGCGCCCGCCGTCGGGTCGGTGTTCGACACGCGGAACCAGCCGCTGCCGGTGA
Source organism: uncultured Actinomycetes bacterium (assembly GCA_963816845.1). Lineage (GTDB taxonomy): Bacteria > Actinomycetota > Thermoleophilia > Solirubrobacterales > Solirubrobacteraceae > JAOPZW01. The sequence goes on from CAWFMR010000055.1 coordinate 97,592, forward strand.
TGGCGACGTCGTACGGGCTGCCCGTCGACATGAACGCGCCGTTGGTCATGAGGTTGTCGATCGAGCCGAGCTGGACGCCGAGGCCGATCTGGGCCGACTTCGCGCCGGCGCTGCCGGGCGTGGCCGACGCGCCGGAGCGCTGCAGCTGGGCGAGCGAGTCGCGGAACGAGGTGCGGCTCGCCTTGAAGCCGACGGTGTTGACGTTGGCCAGGTCGTTGGCCGTGACGTCAAGCATGATCTGGTGGTTGCGCAGTCCGCTGATGGCGGAGTACATGCCTCGCATCATGAGAGGAATTTCCTTTCGGGAACTCCGGCTTCCTCAGTGAGGTCCAGCCGGTATCGGGTTTGGTTGGCTTAGGAGAGAACTGCTGAATCGATGTTGGTGAAGACGTGATCGCGCATGGAGGCGCGATCGACCGCCGTGATGACGGTCCTGGCCTTGACGGACACGACGAAGGCCACGTCGTCCACGAGGACGACGGACTCCCGTGAGCCCTTGGCAGCGGCGCGGTCGACACCGTTCTGCAGGCGGCTGAGGGTCGCGGAATCGAGTGAGATCCCGCGGCGCTCGATGCGCGCCTTGGCGTGACTGCTGAGCTGGACTGCGCCCGACTTCTCGCCGAGGACGTCGGCGAAGGACGGGCCGTTGGGCGCCGTAGCGCCACCGGTGCGCGGCGCCGTCGCCGGAGCGACGGGAGCCGGCGCGCCGACGGGCGGCACGAGCGCGGGGTTGTGCGACAGGGGCGTCATGCGATGTCCTGGACCTCGCCGACCTTGACGCCGGCATGGCCGGCGACGGTCAGGGTGGGCTCGGTGCCGGAGAAGTCGACCTGCTCGACGAGCCCCTGGCCAGACTGTCCCTTGGCGTCGAGCCAGGTGACGGTCTTGCCCAGGTAGCCGGCCGCGTTGGCCTTGACCTGTCCGGCGGACTGCTGCTGCATCTGCTCGAGCATCGAGAACTGCGTCATCTGGTTGATCCACTGCTGCCCGTCGGACGGGTCAGTAGGGGACTGATGGCGCATCTGCTCGACGAGCAGCTTCATGAACGCGTCCTTGCCGAAGGCATCCTGGTTCGCCGTCGTCGAGGTCGTCGACTGCGGCGCGTTCGGGATGCTCAGTGGATTGACGGTTGACATGGCTCTGCTCCTACGCGAGCACGTCGACGAGGGCCCCGAGGGCGATCGTCGACGCGGTCGTGGTGCGGTGGTCGGGGTCGATGGGGGAAAGGTCGTTGTCGTCGCCGGCGCCGGCGCGCGGCCGGCGGGGGCCGGCGAGGGCGCTCTCGGCGCGGCGCTCGTTGGCGCGCGCGTTGGCGGCGTCCTGGTTCTCGCCGGCCATGCCGATGTCGAGCCCGGCGACCTGCACGCCCTGGGCCTCGAGCGCGCGGCGCAGCTCGGTCCCGGCCTGCTGGAGGACGTGGGCGGCGTCGGCGCGGTCGGCGGTGACGGTGGCCATGAGGCCGTGCGCCGTCTGGCGCAGGCGCACCTCGACCCCGCCGAGCTCGGCCGGGTGCAGCGTGAGCTGGGCCTGGACCTGGCCGCGGTGCTCGAGGACGCGCAGCATGGCGCGGACGTGGTCGGCGCGCACGGGCAGCGTCGGGGCCTGCGCGGGGGCGAAGGCCTGGGCGGGGGCGGCCGGCTGGGCCGGCGGCGGCGCGGGCACCCCCGGGTCGACGGGCGCCTGCTGCGCGGCGGCGGCGTTGTCGTCGGTCGACGCGGCGCTCGGAGCGTTCGGGACGGTCGGGGCAGTCGCAGCGGGCTGCTCGGCGGGCGCGGCGGGCGCGGCGGCCGCAGCGGCCTGGTCGGCGACCGGAGCGGGCTGCTCGCCCGCCGAGACGGGCGCGACCGGGGCCTGGGCAGCGTGCTCGCGGGCCGGCGCCGGTGAGGCGGGGGCAGGGGTGGGGGCAGCCTGCTCGGCAACCGCGGCGACCGCGGCGGCCGTCATCACGGCGGGCGCCGGAGCGGGCGCGGCAGGAGCCGGCTGCGGCGCGACCGGTGCGGCTGCAGCGGCCTGAGCCGTCACCGCGACGCCGTCGAGCGTGCGTGCGGGAGTGGCGGAAGTCGTGGCGGGAGCCGGCGCGGGTGCAGCGGCCGGGACCGGAGCCGCCGCGGGTGCGACAGCAGCGGGCGCGGGAGCAGCCTGCTCGGGAGCCGCGGCGGGCATCGGAGCGACCGCCTCGGCGACGTCGGCCGGCGGCCGGCGCGGCGGCGGACGACGTCGGCGCGGCAACCGCCGCGGCCGGGGCGGAAGCGGCAACCGGAGCGGTCGGCGCGGGCGCAGGCACAGCCGGCGCGGGCGCAGCCGCCGCGAGCGGGCGCGGAAGCGGCGGGCGCGGACGCGGACGCGGAAGCAAGACTGGCGGGCACCGCCGCCGGCGCGGGCGAAGCGGTCGGCGCGGGCGCGGCTGCGAGCCGGCGCGGGTGCAGGAGCCGGTGCGGCAGCAGCAGCCGGACCGCCCGCGACAGGCGAAGTGGAAGCACCGGCCGCGACGGTCGCGGAAGTGGTCGGGGCGGCGGGGGCGGCCGGCACCGCGGGAGCGGCGGGCACCGACGCAGCGCCAGCAGCCGGCGCGGCAGCGCCAACCGGCGCGGAAGCAGCCACCGGCGCGGCAGCCGCGACCGGCGCGGAGGCACCGGCCGGAGCCGACGCCGCGGGCGCCGACGCGGCGACGGGAGCGAGAGCGGCGGGCGCCGATGTGGCGGCAGCAGCAACCGGCGCGGCAGCAGCCACCGGCGCGGCAGCGGCGGCAGCCGGGGCGGCAGCAACGGCCGGGGCGGGAGCGGCGGGCGCCGGCGCGGCAGCAACCCGTGCGGGCGCCGCGGCGGCAGGGGCGGGTGCCGGCGTCGCAGCCGTGACCGACGTGACGGTGACAGGGGTGTCGAGAGCGGCGGTCGTCAGGGCGAGGACCGAGGCCATCGGGATCGCGGAGGCGGCGGCCTCGTTCAGCGCGAGCGTGGCGTCGGCGTCGTCTCGGTCGTCGTCGTGGGACGACGGCGCCGGAGCGTCCTGCTCGGCGGGCGCGGGCGTGACGGGCGCGGCGTCGAGCGCGGGCTGCTGCTCGGGCTGGCGCTCGGCGCCGGTCGACTGGTCGTCGGCGGCGGGGCGGTCCGTGTCCTTGTGGCCTTCCGCAGGTGCGGTCCGGGCCGTAGCGATGTCGGTGAGGGTGGCGGCGAAGTCGCCCTGCCCTCCTGCCCGCTCGGCGGCTGGGGAGCCGCTCTGCGGAGCGCCGGTGGGCGGAGCCGTCGCCGGCACCGTTGGGATCGCTCTCATGCGGTCCCCCCTCGGAACGCGGCGGCCTTGCCCATCACGCTGGTGACGTAGTTCTGGGTCTCGGCGTAGGGCGGGACGCCGCCGTACTTCTGGACGGCGCCGGGGCCGGCGTTGTAGGCGGCCAGGGCGAGTGTCTCGTCGCCGCCGAAGCGGTCGAGCTGCTCGCGCAGGTACTTGGCGCCGCCCTGGAGCGACTGCGCCGGATCGAGCGGGTTGGTCACGCCCAGCGCGGACGCGGTGGCCGGCATCAGCTGGGTGAGGCCGACGGCGCCGGCGCCGCTGCGGGCGCTGGGGTTGAAGCCGGACTCCTGGGAGACGAGACCCTTCAGGAGCGCGGGGTCGATCCCGTTGCTGGCCGCGGCGGCGTTGATCTGGGCGTCGAAGGCGGAGCTGGCGCCGGTGCCCGAGACGGGCGCGGCGGACGGAGAAGTCTGGGCGGCGGCGAGCGCACCGGCGAACGACGACGTGGGTGCGGTCGGGGCGGGAGCGGCCGCGGGGGTCGCCGGAGCGTTCATCTGCGCGACCATCGTCTGCAGCTCGCCGAGCCGGGTGCCGATCGTTGCGAGGCTCATGACGCGAGCCTGCGCATGTGGCCGTTGAGGGCGATCTCGTCGAGGGCGACGGCCTCGCGGCGGCCGGACTCGACCTGGTGCGCCTGGCGCTTGCGGTCCTTCAACCGGTCGAGCACCTGGCGGCGCTGGCCGGCGCTGGTCAGCGCGGCGCGGCGCTGCTCCAGCTCGTTGGTACGGCGGTCGAGCTCCAGCGCGGCCTGCTCCTGCGAGCGCTGGACGCGCTCGAGCCAGGCCTGCTCGGAGAGCAGTGCGGCACCCGTGCGCGGTTCGGTCTGCGCGATGACCCGCTCGCGGGCGGCAGCGGCGCGGGCCTGGGCGTCGGCGAGCAGCGCGACGCCCCGCGCACGCAGCGAAAGGCTGGCGGCGAAGGCCTCACGGGCCAGGTCCTCCTCGTGGGCGCGCACCTCGCGCACCCGCTCCAGAGAGAAGACAAAGGGGGGATTGCTCACGCACCCTTAGTCGGTCCGCCGTCCGGGCGATTGAGGCGCCGGGGGCCCATCATCTGTCCAGATCCGGGGCGGGCGGGATGTACGAGCGCGGACCGGCGGACCTCAACCCACGGCGCGTAGGAAGCGCACCATGCGCTGGTTGGCGTCCGTGATCGAGGGCCAGCCGTGGGTGTCGTCGGCGACGCGCAGGTGCTCCACGCGCGTGCCCGCCGCGCAGCCGTGCCAGCGCAGGTGGGTGATCCCCTCGACCTCCCGGCGCGCGCTCGGGTGAGCGGCGCAGCGATCGCGCCGCGCCCACGTGTCGACGAAGGCGCGCATGCCGCGATAGGCCACGACCTGGTCGCGCGAGCCGTGGATCGAGAGGACCGACACGGGCCCGGACGGCGCGCAGCGCCCGAGGCCCTCGTAGCCCGCGGCGACCAGCACGATGGCCCGGATCCGCCGCGCCGCACGGCAGGCCAGCGCGTTGGCCATGAGCCCGCCGTTGGAGAAGCCGACGGCGCTCACCTGCGTCACCGGCTCGCAGCGCCCGATGGCGTCGACCAGCGCGAGCAGCGCCGGCACGTCGTCGGGGTTCCAGAAGCCGTTGTGGTGCGGCGTGTTGGGATAGGCGACGAGGTAGCCGGGCGCGTCGTCGGTGAAGCCCGTGTAGCTCTGCAGCCCGTAGCCGCTCTGGCGCGCGCCGTGGAGCGCGAGGATCAGCGGGCGCGGGCGGCGCGGCCCGCCGGGGACGCGCAGCAGCGTGTCCAGCGGGAGGCGATCGACGCAGGTAGCGCGAGCCGGTGCCGGCGCCGCCCGGCGCGCCGGCGGATGGGAGCCCCCGCCGCAGCCGGCGGCGAGCACGGCGGCGGCGAGGAGCGGGACGAGCGCGGCGCGCACCCGCGCGACTCTGCCAGGTCGCCACGCCGCGGGAGGTCGACCGTGCGGGTCCTGCCCCACTCTGGACGTGGGGAAGCACTGACGTTCGGAGCTCCACGCCACAGGGTCGACCACTTCCCTCGGTGATGCAGTAGACGTCGCGCGGCGCCGCAGGCGCCCCGCGGACGAGCGGCTCAGACCCCGAGGTTCAGCGGCGGCAGCGCGACCGGGCCCGACGGCGGATAGGCCATCGCCCGCGCGGACGGGACGAGCTCGGGCGCGACCTCGGCGGCCACCTCGGCGGCCAGGCCCGCGGCGATGTCGCCGGCCAGCAGGCTCAGCAACGCGTCGTCGGCCTCCTCGGGCGTCGACGGCGCATCGACCGCCTGGCGCAGGAAGGCGTCGATGGCGGGCTTGAGCTCGAGGGCGCGGTCGACGAGCGGGTCGGACCCGCGCTCGTAGGCGCCGATGGCGATCAGGTCGCGCTTGTCGTGCCAGGCGGCGAGCAGGGCGCGGGCCTGCTGGGCGGCGGCGGCCACGTCGGGCGCCGAGATCTCCCCGGTCAACCGCGAGACCGACTGCAGGACGTCGACCGCCGGGTAGTGGCCGGCGTGGGCCAGCTCGCGCGTCAGCACGACGTGGCCGTCGAGGATCGAGCGCACGGCGTCGGCCACCGGCTCGTTCATGTCGTCGCCGTCGACCAGGACCGTGTAGAGGCCGGTGATGGAGCCGTGCTGGGAGGTGCCCGAGCGCTCGAGCAGCTTGGGGAGCAGGGCGAAGACGCTCGGCGTGTAGCCGCGGGTGGCCGGCGGCTCGCCGATGGCCAGGCCGACCTCGCGCTGCGCGTTGGCGAAGCGCGTGACCGAGTCCATCATCAGAAGGACGTCGTGGCCCTTGTCGCGGAAGTGCTCGGCGATCGAGGTCGCGGTCAGGGCCGCCTTGATGCGCACGAGCGCCGGCTGGTCGGAGGTGGCCACGATCACGACCGAGTGGCCGATCGCGTCGCCGAGGTCGCGCTCGATGAACTCGCGCACCTCGCGGCCACGCTCGCCGACGAGGCAGATGACGTTGATGTCGGCCGTCGTGGAGCGGGCGATCATGCCCAGCAGCGAGGACTTGCCCACGCCGGAGCCGGCGAAGATGCCCAGGCGCTGGCCGCGCCCGCAGGGGACCATGCCGTCCAGGACGCGGACGCCCAGGCCGACGCGCTCGCGGATGCGCGGGCGCTCGAGGGCATCCGGCGGGGCGCCGGCGGCCGAGCGCACGCGGCCGTCGGGCAGCTCCTCGCCCTGGTCGATCGGCCGCCCGAGACCGTCGAGCACGCGGCCCAGCAGCTCGTCGCCCACAGGGACGCGGACGGGCTCGCCGGTGGCGGTGACGACGTTGCCGGGGCCGATGCCGTGCAGCTCGCCCAGCGGCATGAGCAGCGTGCGGCGCTTGCGGAAGCCGACCACCTCGGCCGGCACCGGCGCGCGGCCGCGGCCGGTGGCGATCTCGCACACCTCGCCGACCTCGGCCTCCAGGCCGGTGGCCTCGACGATGAGGCCGATGAGGTCGCTCACGCGCCCGTGGCGGCGGTGCAGATCGGCGCGGGCGACGGCGTCGCCGAGGCGCTTCAGGAGCGACTCAGCCATTGGCGAGTTCGTGCTCGAGCACCTCGCGGGCGCGAGCGAGCTTGGTCTCGAGCGTCGCGTCGACCTCGCCCTCGCTCGTGCGCACGATGGCGCCGCCCGGGCGCACGCGGCGCTCGGCCTGCACCTCGCAGTGCTCGATGCCACCCAGCTCGCCCACGAGCCGCGCGACGTGGTCGCGCACGAGCTCGAGGTCGTCCGGGTTGACGAGGATCAGCACACGGTCGCGCTCGACCAGGCGGCGCAGCGCGCCGCGCACGGCCTCGACGACGAGCTCGGGGTCGGCCGCGATGGCGGCGCCCACGACCTGCTCGGCGATCCGCAGCGCGAGGTCGACGGCGTCGGCCTCCACGGAGGCGGCGGCGTCGGTGCGCAGGGCCTGAAGCTGGTCGGCAGCGGCGGCGAGGGCGGAGGCCGGGCCGTCGAGCTGGCTCTGGGCCTGCGCGACGCCGGCGGAGACGCCCTCCTCGAAGGCCTGCTCGCGGACGGCGTCGATGGTCGGCGCGCTGCCCGGCGCGGGGCGCTCGGGGACGATGACGGCCTCCAGCGGGGCCAGCTCGAAGGGACCGTAGGCGCTCACACGACCTCCTCTTCCTCTTCGGCGCCGCGGCGGATGACGAGCGCGCCGGCGTCCTCGAGGCGCCGCACGGCGGCGACGACCTTGCCCTGGGCCTCCTCGACGACGGCCTTGCGCTGCGGCGCGGACGCCTCCATGTCCTCGCGCAGCATCTCGGCGCCGCGCTGGGACATGTTGGCGAGGATCTTCTCGACGACGTTCTGCTCGACGCCGCGCAGGGCGAGCTGGAGCTCCTTCTGGTCGACCTCGCGCAGCACGAGCTGCAGGTCGCGGTCCTCCAGGACGACGAGGTCCTCGAAGGTGAACAGGCGCAGCTTGATCTCGTCGGCCAGCTCCTGGTCGGACTCGCTGATGACGCCGACGACGTTGCGCTCGGTGGAGCGCCCCGCGCGGTTGAGGATCTCGGCCAGGGCGTCGACGCCGCCGGCGGCGGCGAACTCCTGGCCCACGACGTTGGCGAGCTTGAGACGCAGGCCCTGCTCGATGTCGCGGATGACGTCCGGGTTGGTCTCGCTCATCGTCGCGATGCGCAGGGCGACGTCGGCCTGCAGCTCGGGCGGGAGCTCGGCCAGCACGCGCGCGGCGAGAGTCGAGTGCACGCTGGCCACCACGAGCGCGATGGTCTGCGGGGACTCGTCCTTCAGGAAGGCGTGGACCTGCTCGGGCGGCGTGCGGCGCAGGAACTCGAAGGGGCGCGACTCGGGCTTGGCGCTGACGGCGCCGATGATCTCGTCGGCGCGCTCGGGGCCGACGAGCTGCGAGAGCACCTCGCGCGCGAAGTCGGGCCCGCCCATGCCGCCGCCCATCACGTCGTTGCTGGCCAGGCGCTCCTCGACCTCGCGCATGACGGCGGCGCTGGTCTCCGGGCGCACGCGCCACAGCGCGGCCATCTCGGCCGACAGCGACTCGACCTCGCGCTCGCCGAGGTGCTTGAGGACGTTGGCGGCGCGCTCGGCGCCGAGGCTGATGAGCAGGACGGCGGCCTTCTGGCGGCCGCTCAGGCCCGAGGAGCCGGCGGCGGCGCCGGGCGGCCCTCCCGCGGGGCGCTCGGTGCGCTCACGGTCGAGCGTGGCCTCGGTCATTCCGGATCCTCGCTGATCCAGGCGCGCAGCTGCTGGGCGACGCGCTCAGGCTGCTCCTGCACGAGGTTGTCGACCGTCGAGCGCCCGGGCTCGGGCAGGGAGCCCGCGCCGACGGCGGCCAGCGCCGGGGCCGAGGACGTGGACTGCTCGAGCTCGGCCAGCGGGCGGGGGCCCTCGATCTCGCTGAGCCACGTCGGCATCGGCAGGGCCTCCTGCTCGCGACGACGCAGGGCCCGGGTCATGAAGAAGAGGAAGAGGATGCTCGCCAGGCCGATGCCCGCGTACTTCAGCGGGGTGACGAAGGCGGGCGGCACGGGCAGGCCGGCCGGGCCGGGAGCGGCCTTGGGCTTGGCGAAGACGACCGTGCTCTGGGTCATGGTGTCGCCGCGCTTGGGGTTGATGCCGGCGGCGGCGGCCACGGCCTGCTTGAGCGCGGTGGCCTGGGCCGCCGGGACCGACTTGTCGACGAGCAGCGCGACGTCGAGCTTGTTGACGGCGCCCGGCGCGATCTCCTTGCGCGTCACGGTCTTGTCGACGCCGAACGTCGTCTTGCCGGTGGTGCGCTTGTAGTTGGAGTTGCCGCCCGACGACGCCGCGTTCTGCGCGTAGGTCGGCAGGTTGGCGGCCGCGCCGGCGGTCCCGCCGCCCGCGCTGCCCGAGCCCTTCAGGCTCTCGGTCTCCTTGGTGGTCTCCAGCGGCGTGCCCTTCTTGGCGTACTGGAGCTCCTCCTGGGTCGCCTTGTCGACGTTGAGGTCGGCGTGGACCTGGACCTGGGCCTTGTCGGAGCCGACGGTGCGGGCGATGAGGGCGCCGAGCGTGCTCTGCATGCCGGCCGCGTAGCGGGCCTCGGCCGCCGGCTTGGAGGCCGTGCCGCCCGCGTCGCCGGCGCCGTCCTGCGGCCACAGCATCGAGCCCGACGCGTCGGTGATCGTCACGTTGGAGGGCTTGAGGTTGGGCACGCTGGAGGAGACCAGCGAGGCGATGCCGCGGATGGCGGCGGGATCGATCGCGGTGGAGTCGGCGTTGAGGAGCACGGCCGCGGTGGCGGGCTGCTTCTCGTCGGCGAAGAGGTCGTCCTTGGGCAGCGTGAGCTGGACCTGGGCGCCCGAGATGCCGTCGATCTGCCCGATGGTCTGGGCGATCTGGCCCTCGAGGGCGCGCTGGTAGGCGATCTGCTGCTGGAAGGTGGAGGAGCCGAGCTTCTGCTTGTCGAGCAGCTCGTAGCCCGGCTGCGAGCCGCTGGCGGCCAGTCCCTGGCCGGCGAGGGCGACGCGGGCCTTGGACTCCTGGCCGGAGACGACGGCGATGGCGGTGCCGTTGTTCGGCGAGCTTGTAGGAGACGCCGGCCTGGTCGAGCGCCGCGGTGATCTTGCCGGTCTTGGCCGGGTCGACGCCGGCCTGCAGCGTCGTGTAGCTCGGCGCCGAGGCCAGGCGGAAGAGCATGAAGGCGACGAGGGCGATGCCCAGCGCCGAGACGACGAGGACGATGCGGCCCCGGGGGGACATGGCCTGCAGAGCACCCATCGATTACACCTGTGTGTGGAAGACGTCGGAGAAGGCCTCGACGGCCTTGGTGCGCAGCGTCGAAGCGAGCTGCATGGACAGTCGGGCCCGCTCGACGGCCATGACGACCGCCTCCGGGTCCGTGGCCTGGCCGGTGGCGAGGTCCTGAGAAGCCTTGGCGGCGTCGTTCTGGACGCCCTCGAGCTTGTCGAGCTGGTCGGTGAGGACCGAGCCGAAGCCCGAGCCGCCGCCGGTCGGGGCCGCGCCGCCGGCGGCGCCGGCGCCCGAGGAGCCGTCGACCGAGCCGACGTTCCACTCCGAGCCCGACGTGAGCATGCTGGTGTCGATCGGCAGCGTCACTTGAGGATGTCCAGCGTGCGGGCGAACATCGACTTGGTGGTCTGCATGGCGGTGACGTTGGCCTCGTAGGCACGCGAGGCGCCGATGAGGTCGGTCATCTCGGTGACGGTGTTGACGTTGGGCATCAGGACGTAGCCCTGCTTGTCGGCGTCGGGGTGACCGGGGTCGTAGACGCGACGCGAAGGCGTGGGGTCCTCGACGATGCCGGCGACCTTGACGCCGCGGGCGGCCTGCAGGGAGTCGGCGAAGCTGGGGCCGACGCCGGCGCCGGCCTCCTGCATGACGACCTCCTTGCGGCGGTACGGGCCCTGGCCGTTGGCCGTGCGCGTGGACTGCGCGTTGGCGAGGTTCTCGGCCGTGACGTCCATGCGCACGCGCTCGGCGGAGAGCGCGCTGCCGGAGGCGTCGAGTGCGTCGAAGAGGCCCATGTCAGCGGCCCATCGCGGCTTCGATGATGTCGACGCGCGCCTTGGAGACCTGGACGAGCGTCTCGTACTCGAGGCCGTTGCGCGCCTGGGCGGCGGCCTCGACGTCGGCGTCGACGGTCGAGCCGTCGGCGCGGACCTGGGCGGAGGCGTCACGCTGGGGGGAGAACGTGGCGTCCTTCAGCGCGGACCCACCCGACGCCATGGCGTCGCGCAGGGTCGAGTGGAAGTCCACGTCGACGCGCTGGTAACCGGGGGTGTCGACGTTGGCCAGGTTCTGCGCGATCGCCTGCTGGCGAGCGGCAGCGCCCATGATGGCCTTCTCGAGAGTGGACTGAGTGGTGTCGTAAATTTCCACGGGACGGGACGGATCGAGTGGGCGGGCGGCCATCCATGCCGGTGCCTTCGTCCTCGTCCTTGAGGAACAATCACGTCATCGGCGCCTCGGCTCGCGCCTTGAGCGCCGTTGGACTCAGCGTTGGACTTCGAACGTGCGGGCGTAGCCCTGCACGCCGGTGCGCCCGCGGCGCAGGCGGCCCAGCTCGGTGCCGATGGCATCGCGGCGGGCCTGCAGGACGGACGCAGTGGAGCGCTGGGTGCCCAGCGCGTTGCGCAGCGGCTCGGCGGCCACGGCGGGCAGCGGGCTCGGCAGGGCCGCGATCAGCGCCGCGCGCCGGAGGTTGAGCTCCGCGAGGTCGTCGAAGCGCTCGTCGGCGACGAGCTGGGCCTCCTCGGCGGCCAGGGCCTCGAGGGCCTCCCAGGCGCTCACGCGACCGCCGGGGAGCGGACCTGCGACCACGCCTCGCGCAGCTCGCCGAGCAGTCGGGCGACCTGGTCGACGCGGACGGCATCGCGCTCGATGCGCGCCTCGATGAGGCGCATCTTGCAGAAGACGTAGATGGACTGCAGACGGTCGGCGACCTCGCCGGCGTCCATGTCCAGGGTGGCGAGCAGCTCGTCGATGATCGCCTCGGCGCGGCTGAGCTTCTCGCTCGCCTGCAGCCAGGAGCCGTCGATCATCGAGCCCTCGGCCTGGCGCAGGAAGCGACCGGCCCCGTCGTACAGCATGACCACCAGCTGCTCGGGCGAGGCCGTCATGATGCTGTTCTCGCGGTAGGCGTTGGGACGGGCGTAGGGGTTCATCGATGCTCCGGGAGGGGGAGGCGGATCAACGTCCCCCCGGTAATCGCCCGCTGGCAGATGAGCTTGAGCCCCGACGTCAGCCGCTGCTCAGCTGCGCGAGCTGGCCGGCGAGGCTGGAGGACGCCGACTGCGACGCGGCGATGGCCTGCTCCATGGCGGTGAACTGCTTGCGCAGCAGGTCCTCCTTGGTCTGCAGGCGCAGGTCCATGGTGGCGAGGCTGTCCTTGATGTAGGACAGCTCGCTGTCGGCGTCGCTGACGCGCTGGTCCAGCAGGCCGTCGCCGGCCCGCGTGATCGGGTCCAGCACGGCTTCGAAGGACTGGGCGAAGCCGGGCGCGTCCGGGGAGCCGAGCTTGGCCTTGACGGCGGCCGGGCCGGCGGCCCACGCGGTGTCGAAGGTCGCCTGGTCGAAGCTGAGCTTGCCGGCCAGCGCGTCGGGCGAGGTGCCGCTGCCGGTCGACGCCACCGAGACGCCCAGGGAGTCCAGGCCGGCCTCCGAGATCGCCTGGCGCATGGTGGTCAGCACGCTGTCGAGCGTGTCGTCGCCGAAGAGCGCGCCCTGCTTGGCGTCGTCGTCGCTCTGCGGGTCGACCACGCGCTTCTCGGTCAGCTTGCTGCGCACGAGGTCGACGGCGTCGTTGTAGGCGCTGACGAAGGCCTTGAGCTTGGTCGCGACGTCGGTGGGGTTCGCGGCCGGCGTGGAGACCGTGACGGTCGACGTGCCGGTCGACTTGAAGGTCATCTCGATGCCCGGCAGGCCGTCGCTGGCGACGTTCGTGTGCGAGCTGTAGACGGTCGAGTCACCGGCGACCGTGTACGACGCGTTGGCGCCGTCGCGCGAGGCGGTCTGCGCGCCGATGGCCGGCCCGGAGGCGTCGAAGCCCCAGTTGGCGTGGTCGCCGGTGTCGCGCCGCGAGAGCGACAGCTTGCCGCCGACGTTGACGGCCCAGACGGGCGCGCCGTCGTCGCTGTTGATGGTCGACACGGCATCGTCGATGCTCATGCCGGTCAGGTCGAAGGTCTTGCTCTGCGCGCTGCCGTCGGTCTTGTAGTCGACCGTGAGGCTGCCCCCGCCCGCGTTCCACTGGTAGGTGCGCGAGTCCGCGCTGGCCAGCGCGGCGACGTTCACGGTGTAGCCGCCCGGGGCGGCGCCGGTGACCTGGCGCGCCGTGAGCACGCTCTCGTTGCCGCTGGAGATCGCCTGCGTGGGCGTCCAGATGGAGGCCGAGCGCAGGTCGCCGGCGGCGAGCTTGAGATTGGTGAGCTTCGTGTCGATCTGGCGCAGCGCGTCCTGGCGGGCCTGGACGGTGACCTGCTGGCGCGCGGTGCGCGTGCGCGGCGCCGACTCGATCGACATCAGCTGCGTGATGATCGACTCCGTGTCCATCCCGGAGGCGATGCCGCCAATCTGGATGCCGGCCATCTAGTGCTCCTTGGCGATCTCGTTGGTGAGCTTGCCGACGTCGACGACGTCGTCGAGCAGGAGCGGGCGCAGCATGCCGCCGTCCTCGTCCACGAGCGAGGCGACCACACCGCCGTCGAGCTTGTGGACGTCGAAGCGCACGGCGCGGCCCTCGGCGTGCAGGCTCTCGGCCAGGCGCGCGGCGGCGTCGACCTGGTCCCAGACCTCGGCCGGGATCGGCGGCGTGCCGCTCGAGCCGATGGCGCCCGCGAACGACCCCTGCGAGCTCTCGCTCGCGCGGCGCGTGCGATCCACCGACGGCGCCGTGTACGGCGATCCTGCCAGCGGTGACACATCGAAGCTCATGGGGTCCTCAGTTCCTCCTGGAAGTCCTCCGGGCCGTCCGTGGCCCGGCTGGTCGTCAGAGCATTCGGCAGGCGTCACGAGAACTTGAGCCCGATCAGGCCGCGGCCAGCGCGTCGGCCTCGGCGGCGAACACCTGAGCGTCCTCGTCGAGCCCCCGGGCGACGGCCACGGCGGCCAGTCCGCGCAGCGCCTGCGCGTCGACCCCGCCCTGCTCGCAGGCCGCGATCCACTCCTCGGCCGCCGAGTCGGCGTATCCGTGGCGCAGGTACAGCTCGGCCAGCGCCTGGCGGCGCTCGCGCCACGGCATGGCGACGGCCTCGAGCACGGCCACCAGGCTCTCGAAGGCGTCGAAGGCCTGCAGGCGCGCCAGGGCGTCGAGCATGATGAGCACGGGCGCGGCGGCCTGGGCCGGGAGCGCGGCCGGGGCGCCGGCGCCGGAGCGCACGGCCTCCCACGCGGCGAACACGGCGCGCTCCTCGTCGGGCAGGGCGACGGCGGCCCCGGCGTCGGCCGAGGTCCCGTCGGTCAGCAGGGCGAAGAGCTCGGTGCGCTGGGCGGCGGCGGCGCAGGGCGCCTCGGCGTCGACGGCCGCGGCCTCGGCGGCGGCGTCCGCGTAGCGGCCCAGGGCCAGCAGCGTCTCGGCCAGCGCGACGCGCGCGTGGGCGTTGCCCGGCTGGGCCTCGAGCACCGCGCGCAGCTCGGTCTCGGCCTCGGCGACGGCGCCGGCCTCGCTGAGCGAGACGGCGAGCAGGAAGCGCATGCTCGGGCTCGAGTCGGCCACCAGGGCGTGGACGGTCTCGACGACCTCGGCGGCGGGCACGCCCCGGCGCAGGAGCAGGGCGGCATAGGGGTCGACGGCGGCCAGGAAGCCGGGGTGCTCGCGCAGGCAGCCGCGCAGCGTCTCCTCGGCCTCCTCGACGGCGCCGCGGCGGCGCAGGACCTCGGCGAGGGCCACGAGCGGGCGGTAGGTGCCGCAGCCGACGGTCGCCGAGTAGCGGCTGGGCCCGTCGCCCATCTCCAGGCAGCGGCGCAGCAGCGCCTCCTGGCGCTCGGCGTCGCGGGCGGCGAGCGCCTGCTCGAGGACGATGTCGGTGAAGCCCGGGAAGATCTCGAGGACCTCGTCGCCCACCGAGGTGACGTCGTCCAGGCGGCCGGCGTTGCGCAGCGCGTGGACGTAGCGCGAGGCCAGCGCCGGCGCGTAGCCGTCGCTGCTCACGCGCCCGGCGCCGCGAACGGTCGTCCAGGCGCGCTCGAAGTGCGTCAGGGCACGGGTGACGTCGCCGGTGGCGGCGTACTCCGAGCCGAGGTTGAAGTGCAGGAAGGGGTTGTCGACGCCCTCGGCCACCTGGCGCTCGAGCAGCTCGAGGTTGCGGTTGGACTTGTCCTTGGTGTCGCGGACCGACCCCAGGTAGCCGAAGTGCTCGACGCGCACCGTGGTGCGCTCCTGGCGCTCGGGCAGGTAGGCCGGCAGGCACTGGGCGATCTGCTCGTGGATGCGCCCGTCGAAGCGGTACTCGGGGCGGTTGCGCAACAGGCGCATGGCGTCGTGCGTGATCGCGGTGCCGTCCTCGAGATCGCCCGTGTGGTTGATCTCGGTCAGGAAGAAGGCCTCGCGCCAGGTGCGCCCGGCCAGCGCGCGCAGGCGCTGCACGTCGTCGGCCACGAGCACCTCGTCGGCGTCGAGGTACATGACCCAGTCGCCGGTGGCGGCCTCGAAGGACACGTTGCGCGCGGCGGAGAAGTCGCCGTCCCACTCGTGGTGCAGGACGCGGGCGCCGAGGCTCTCGGCGATCTCGACGGTGCGGTCGGTCGACCCGGTGTCGACGACGACGATCTCGTCGACGGCCTCGCGGGCGGCCTGCAGGCAGCGGCCGATCATCGCCTCCTCGTCCTTGACGATCATGCAGAGGCTGATGGTGAGGCCCTCGGCCGGGCGGGCGGCGGCGGCGATGCGGTCGATGCGGGGCTGCAGGTCGCGCACGGGGCCGGCGGCCTGCGCCAGCACGCGCACGCCCGCGCGCTTGCGGCGCGCGCACTCGGCGAGGTTGTTCTCGACGTTGGGCAGCTCGGGGTCCAGGCGCTGGGCGGCGGAGAAGAGCGCCTGCGCGGCCTTGACGGCTCCGAGCTCGTAGAAGATGACGCCGGCGTAGTTGAGCAGGACCGGCTCGCGCGGGTCGGCCTGGAGCATGTCCACGGCGGCCGCGGCGGCGGCCAGCAGGACCGCGGAGCTCGAGCCCTTGCTCAGGGCGAGCTCGAGGAGCGCGCGGCGCGCCTCGTAGCGGCGGTGGGGATCGGCGACCTCGCCGGCCTCGGCGCAGAGGGCGCGGAACCCGGCCCAGTCGGCGGCGGCGAGGCGTGCGGTGGCGGCGGGGACCAGGCGGGCGGCGGGGACGGCCTCGTGCGCGGCCGGGCGGGGGGGTTCGGGAGCATCGATGAGACGGAGGGCCATGTGTCCGTTCATCGGCCCGCCCCGAAAATTCCTGAGGACGGGCCGGCCTACACAGAAGTGGGGATGGACGCCCGGACGAGCGTCCAGCCGTTCAAGCGACTGCGACAGGTGGCCGATACGACGCCCCGTCCGGTCCCTCACCCTCGAAGGAGAACGAGCATGACGCTCGCCACCGCGCCCCGTCGCGCGGCACGCAGGATGTCCTCGGAGGACTCGCTCGCCCTCTGGCGCGAGTACCGCCGCACGAACGATCGTGCCCTGCGTGACCGCCTTGTCCTGACCTTCGCCCCCCTGGTCAAGTACATCGTCTACAAGAAGCTGCGCGAGATGCCAGCTCGCTGCGAGGCCGAGGACTTCATCGCCTGTGGCCTGGAGGCGCTCATCCACTCGATCGAGCGCTACGACCCGGACAAGGGCGCCACGCTCGAGCAGTACGCGTGGACCCGCATCCACGGCGCCGTCCTCGACGAGCTGCGCCGCCAGGACTGGGCGCCCCGCTCCGTGCGCCGCTGGGAGCGCGACATCGAGAAGGTCGTCGAGTCCTTCACCGTGCTCCACGGTCGCCGCCCGACCACCGCCGAGCTGGCCGACGCCCTGGGCGTCCAGGTCGA
Organism: uncultured Actinomycetes bacterium; assembly: GCA_963816845.1. Taxonomy (GTDB): domain Bacteria; phylum Actinomycetota; class Thermoleophilia; order Solirubrobacterales; family Solirubrobacteraceae; genus JAOPZW01. Next base: position 114,290 of record CAWFMR010000055.1, read on the forward strand.
CGAGCTGCGCCGCCGCCGCGACGAGATCGCCCGCTCGGACGTCACATCGCTGAACACCCCGGTGCTGGCCGACGATCAGACCACGATCGAGCGCGTCGACACCATCGCCGGCGACGATCCCCGCGAGGATCCGCTGCACGCCGCCGCTCAGAGCGAGGCCAAGGACCTGTTCCGCGCCGCCTTCGCCCGCCTCCCGCGCCGCGAGCGCGAGGTCGCCGTGCTGCTCTACGTCAAGCACATGACGCTCTCCGAGATCGGCGAGATCCTCGGAGTCTCCGAGAGCCGCGTCTGCCAGATCCACACGGCGATGAAGAAGACGCTGCGCCAGGCCCTCCAGGCCGACGAGCAGCTCTTCGCCATGGTCGCCTAGAGCGACCCGACCGGACATAGCTTCACCGCGAAGGCCCCGCTCGGATGCGGGGCCTTCGTGCGTTCGGGGGCGAATCGTCGCCTGCTCTGCGGCGGTTTCCTCGTTGCGCTCGCGGCGCTGCGCGGCGCTTCACAGCATCACCGAGGGGAAGGAGCCCTGGGGCGGCGCGACCGCGGGCGGTCGTCCTCCGCGGAGGGTGGGCGCGCCCAAGGATGCTGAGTTGTGCGGCTCCTGGCCGTAAAAGTCAGCGCGGTGGCGTCTCCCGCGCGAAGGATGGTCGATCGTGTGGCTCCTGGCCACACAATCGACCACGGTGGCGCCAGCGCGGCCCGGCCGGGCGCCGCGGAGGGACTCCTTCCCCTCGGTGATGCAGTAAGCGCGCGCGGCGCCGCAGGCGAGGGCGGAGAGCGCGCCTAAGAGGCGCGCGCCGTGAGCCGGTAGGCCCACACGAGCGCCTCGGCGACGGCCTTCCACAGCTCCTCGGGCACCTGGGCCTCGAGCTGCAGCCGCGCGAGGGCCTCGGCCAGGCCCGCGTCGTCGTGGATCGGCACGCCGTGCTCGCGGGCGAGCGCGATGATGCGCTCGGCCACGATGCCGCTGCCGGCGGCGACGACCTGCGGGGCGCCGCCCGCCTCCTCGTCGTAGCGCAGCGCGGCGGCGTGCCTAGGCTTGGGCATCGAGCGCGCTCCTGCGGGCGACGACGGCGACCGGCGCGCCGAGCGCGCCCGCAAGGTCGCCGGCGGCGGCCCGCGCCGCGTCGGCCGGCGGGCCTTCGGAGGCCACCACCGTGGCGCCCGCGCTCGAGAGACGGATGTCGAGGCGCCCGAGCGTCGCGGAGTCGTAGCGCAGCGTCACGGCGCGCTCGCCGCGGGCGCCGGCGCCCTCCTGCTCGTCCTCCTCGTGGATCACGCGCGCCGTGGCGCCGCCGGGAAGCATGACCGGCGGCGTGGCCACCGGCGGGGGCTGCTGGACGACCTGCAGCAGGATCCGGTCGGGGCCGGCCTCCTTGACCGTGAGGCGCAGGACGTCGCCCGTGCGCACGTCCTCGGGCAGCGTGGCCGGCACCCGGGCGCCGAGCAGGGACAGCACGCCGCGATCGAGGACGCGGGCGGACACGACCGCGCCCGGGCGCAGCGAGGGCGACGCCAGCGCGGTGCGCAGCAGGACGAGCTCAGGGGTGATCTGCATTCAAGTTCCTTCATCGGCCGCCGACGACCACACTTGCATGGAACGTGGCCTCTACATCGCAGCGTCCGGCATGCTGGCCGAGATGGCCCGGCAGGACCAGCTGGCCAACGATCTCGCCAATGCCTCGACGCCCGGCTACAAGGCCGACCGCGTCTCGCAGCGCTCCTTCGGCGACCTGATGCTGAGCAACAGCACCGACGGCTCCACCGTCGGGCCGCTCGGCCAGGGCGCCGCCATCGACAAGCAGGTCACCGACCTGCGCCCGCAGGCCCTGCGCGACACCGGCCAGCCGCTCGACCTCGCGGTCACCGGCGACGGCTACTTCGGCGTGCAGACCAAGCAGGGCGTGCGCTACACGCGCAACGGCTCCTTCACGGCCGACGCCAAGGGCAACCTCGTCGACCAGATGGGCAACCAGGTCCTCGGCGTCGGCGGCAAGCCGGTCGCGGTGGCCAACGGCACCATCGACACGACCAAGGTCGCGCTCTTCAACGTGCGCAACCCGGTCAAGCAGGGCGACTCCAACTTCACCGGCCAGGCCGGCGGCCAGGCGACCGGCACGGTCAAGTCCGGCTCCCTGGAGGGCTCGGGCGTCGACCCGGCCCGCGCCATGGTCGACCTCATGGCCTCCATGCGCTCCATGGAGGCCACCCAGCGCGCGATCACGACGATCGACACGTCGCTGGGGCAGACCGCTTCGCAGGTCGGCGGACTTCCGGGCTGAGCAGGTCGAACGTCCGGGCTAAAGCCTGGGCGTCAGCGGCCGACAACCACGGAGGACAACAAGGTGCGTTGGCTGGACCGCCTGCTGCGGAGGCCGCGCCGAATAGAGGTCTTACTCCCAGATGCTGGAAGGCATGTACACCGCAGCGGCCGGTATGGCCGCGCAGCAGAGCAGGCTCGACGCCGTGGCCAACGATCTCGCGAATGCGAGCACGACGGGCTACAAGAGCGTCCGCATGGCCTACCGCGACCTCGCCTACACGGCGGGTGCGCCGGGCGCGACGACCGCGCTGCGTGTCGGCTCCGGCGCCGCCGCGGAGATGATCGGCCGCAACGACGCCCAGGGCGCCTCCCAGGAGACCGGCCGCTCGCTCGACATCGCCATCCAGGGCCCCGGCTACATCCAGGTCAAGGACGGCACCCAGCGCTCGCTCACCCGCGACGGCAACCTCCAGGTCGACGCGCAGGGCCGCCTCGCCATGCAGGACGGCGCGCTGCTCGAGCCCCCGGTGACCGTGCCCAAGGGCACCACCGAGGATCAGATCGCCATCGGCGCCGACGGCACCGTCACCGCGAACGGCAAGGCCGCCGGCAAGGTCACCCTCGTCAACGTCGCCAACCCGGCCGGCCTCGACGGCGGCGCCGACAACCGCTTCCAGGCCACCGCCACCAGCGGCGCCGTGAGCCCCGCTCCGCGCACGACGCTCCTCGCGTCGGGCGTGCTCGAGACCTCCAACGTCGATACGACGCAGGCGATGACCGACATGATGGACGCCCAGCGCTCGTTCGAGCTCGCCTCCAAGGCGATCCAGATGTCCGACCAGGTCCAAGAGATCGCCAACGGGATCAAGCGGTGATCGGGCCGGTCGACAGCTCCGCGGCCTCGGCCGCCACGCCCGCCGCCGCGAGCAAGCCCGACGCCACCTCCAAGGGCTTCGAGCAGATGCTCGTGCAGCAGCTCGCCCAGGAGATGCTCAAGACGGCCGGCGACACGGGCAACGAGTACGCCTCGCTGCTGCCGACCGCGCTCGCCGATGCGGTCGAGGAGAACGGCGGCCTCGGGCTCGACCTCAACCTGGGCGGGGTGGGCAAGTGACCACCACGCTCGTGCGCTCCCCCGGCCTCGGCGACGACGTCATCGCGCACCTCGACGCCCAGATCGCCTCGGCGCGCCGCCTGCTGAGCGCCGTCCTGCGCCAGGGCCAGGCCATCCGCGCCCGCGAGGTCGAGGAGGTCATGGCGCGCCTGTCCGACATCCAGGCCGAGATGGGCCGCCGCGCCGCCCTCGAGGGGACGCGCACCGCCATCCTCACCACCGCCGGCGCCGCGCTGGGCATCCCGCCCCACACGGTGACCATCGAATCGCTTGCCGACCTGCTGGCGCCCGCCCACGCGAGCGCCGCGCTCGGGCGCTCCGCCGAGCTGCGCGGCCTGCTGGCCGAGGTCGTGCGCGAGCACGCCATCAACCGCGTCCTCATGCGCCAGGAGCTGGCCTTCCTCGACCACCTCATGCGCGAGCTCGGCGCCGAGCCCGACACCGGCTACGGCGCCCTCGCCGGCGGCGCGGCGGCCCACGCCTCCGCCCGCGGCCCGCAGGCCTCCTTCCGAACCCTCGATCTGCAGGCCTGACCATGATCTCGAGCTTCCTCGGACTGCAGACCTCGCTGCGCGGCCTCCTGGCCCAGCAGCAGGCGCTCGACGTCGCCGCGCACAACGTGGCCAACGCCAACACCGTCGGCTACACGCGCCAGGAGGCCACGCTCGGCGCGGCCGACACGCTGCACCTGACCGCCGGTGCCCTGCAGACCGGAGCGGGCGCGTTCCTCGGCCAGGGCGTCGACGTGACGGCCTACCGACGCCTGCGCGACTCCTTCCTCGACCTCCAGGTCCGCGCGCAGAGCATGGCGCTGGGCGACGCGACCACGAGCGCCGAGGCCCTCGATCGCGTGCAGAGCGCCGTCGGCGAGCCGTCGACCACCGGCATCAACGCCCTGATGGGCAAGTTCTACACCGCGTGGAGCGACCTCGCGAACCACCCCGAGTCCGACAGCTCCAAGCAGGCCGTCGCCTCGGCCGCCCAGACGCTGGGCGACGCCTTCGGCAAGCTCGCCGGCGACATCACGAGCGCCACCGACGACGCCAACGCCGAGTTCACCAGCATCACCGGGGCCACGGGCCCGATCAAGGCGGCCGCCAGCAGCCTCGCGCAGCTCAACAAGGCCATCGACACGGCCATCGACGCCGGCCAGAGCCCGAACGACCTGCTCGACCGCCGTGACCAGATCCTCGACGACCTCAGCCAGTACGGCCAGGTCTCGGTCAGCCAGCTCGGCAACGGCCGCATCCAGGTCATGCTCGGCAACCAGTCGGTGGTCAACGACGTGACCGCCGACTGGCAGACGCCCCCGCCCGCGGGCTTCGCCCCCGGCGGCGGCCAGCTCGGCGCGCTCAAGACGCTTGCCACCACCACCCTGCCGGGTTACCTGGCGTCGCTCAACGCCGTCGCCAAGACGCTGCACGACGACGTCAACGCCGCCTACGGCTCCGCCTTCTTCGCCGGCGACACCGCTGCCACGCTCGGCACCGGCCTCCCCGCCGCCTCGACGATCACCGCCGGGTCGGGCGCCGGGTCGGCCTCCAACGACATCGCCACGGCCGTCGCCGCCCTGCGCGACACCAGCACCGCGACCAGCCAGTACGGCGCGCCTCGTCCGCCAGATCGGGTCGGACGCGGCGGGCGCGACGAACGCCCAGTCGATCGCCCAGGCCGCCGTCGACGCCGCCCAGGACCGCCGCCAGAACGTCTCGGGCGTCTCGCTCGACGAGGAGATGGCCAACATGCTGCGCTTCCAGCGCGGCTACCAGGCCTCGGCCCGCGTGATGTCGACCGTCGACGACATGCTCGACACGCTCATCAACCGCGCCGGACGGGTCGGGCTGTAGCCATGCGCATCACCTCGGACATGTCGCAGCGCCACGTCCTCTCGGACCTGCGCCGCGTGCAGGAGCGCCTGGCGACCGCCCAGAGCCAGGTCTCCAGCGGCAAGCGCATCGAGAAGCCCTCGGACGATCCGCTCGGCGCCGAGCGCGCCATGCGCCTCAACGACCAGCTCGAGTCGACCGGCGCGTACCGCACCGCCGTCGACGAGTCGCGCAGCTGGCTGGACGCCACCGACAGCGCGCTGGGCTCGCTGAGCGACATCGTCCAGCACGTGCGCGAGCTGACGCTCCAGGCGGCCAACGGCTCGACCTCCGACGCCGGGCGCCAGTCGATCAAGGCCGCAGATCGACCAGCTCACCGAAGAGGCCAAGACCACGCTCAACAGCGCCTACGACGGCCGCTACATCTTCAGCGGCACGGCGACCGACACGCCCCCCTACTCCGCCGCCACCGGCGACGCCTACCAGGGCGACGCTCCCCGGTCGTGCGCCAGATCGGCCCCGGCGTGAGCGTCCAGGTCAACGTGACCGGCGACGACGTCCTCGCCGGGCCTGCTGCCGACCCTGCGCACGCTCTCGGCCCATCTGGCGGCCAACGACACCGCGTCGCTGGGCACCAGCGACCTCAAGGCGATCGACGCCGGCTTCGACAACCTGACCGACAAGCGCAGCCTGGTCGGCGCCGTGACCAACCGCGTCGACGCGGCCGGCACGCGCCTGGACGACACGACCGACATCACGACCGCGTTCCTGTCCAAGACCCAGGACGCCGATCTTCCCCAGGCGCTCACCGACCTGTCCGCGCAGCAGACGGCGCTTCAGGCCGCTCTGCGTGGTGGCGCCGCCCTGATCCAGCAGTCGCTCATGGACTTCCTGCAATGAGCACAACGACCCCCGGAGGCAACATGGCAGTAGTTACGCTGCACTCAAGCCGCTTTGGGGTGCTCGAGATCCCCGAGGAGGCGGTGATCGAGTTTCCCAACGGCCTCATCGGGCTTGGCGGCACGCGCTATGCGCTGCTCGCCCGCAGCGACGACAGCGCGTTCGTCTGGCTGCACTCCCTCGACGACCACGAGCTCGCCGTGCCGGTGACCAACCCGTTCCGGTTCTTCGACGACTTCGAGGTCGAGCTTTCCGACGAGGAGGCCGCCCGAATCGGCCTGACCGAGGCCGACGACCCCACCGTCTACGTGACGGTCCGCGCAACGGATTCGCTCGAAGGCTTTAGTGCGAACCTCTACGCGCCGATCTTGATCTCAGGTGGTCGCGGCCACCAGGTCATCAACCAGACCGCCGACGCCCCCGTCCGCGCCCCGCTCTTCCAGCGGCCGGCGACGGAGGAGCGGGTCCACGCGGCCTGATCCGTTCTCCAAGGAGGAGTTGCGATGCTCATCATCACAAGGCGTGCAGGCGAGAAGATCAGAGTCTCAAACGACATCTGCATCGAGGTGATCGAGGTCACCGGCTCGACCGTGCGCATCGGCATCGCCGCACCCAGGTCCATCCCCGTGTACCGCGAGGAGATCTGGGCGGCCGTCCAGGCTGAGAACGCCGCGGCGGCAAAGGCCCCCGCAGAGCTCCCCGACGTGCCCGCTCCGGCGAGCAGCAACTCCCCCAGCAGGATCTGACCTAAGGAAAGGAATCCCCCCCAATGTCTCTCCGCATCAACTCCAACGTGGACGCCGTTCAGGCCCACCGTCATCTGTCGGCAACGTCCGACGCGATCTCCAAGTCTATGGAGAGGCTCTCGTCTGGCCTCCGCATCAACAAGGCGGCCGACGACGCAGCTGGTCTTGGCATCTCCGAGAAGATGCGCAGCCAGATCCGCGGCCTCGCACAGGCTCAGCGCAACATCCAGGACGGCGTGTCCATGGTGCAGACCGCAGAGGGCAACCTCGACGAGGTCCACAGCATCCTGCAGCGCGTCCGCGAGCTGGCCGTCGAGTACCGCAACGGCTCGCTCTCGGCCGCCGGCAAGGGCGCCATCCAGTCCGAGGTCGACCAGCTGTCGGCCGAGATCACGCGCATCGGCAACGCCGCCGTGTTCAACGGCGTCAGCCTGCTGAGCGGCAGCACGTCGGTCACCTTCCAGGTGGGCGCCAACGACAACGAGACCATCGCGATCTCGTTCTCGAACCTGGCCACCGCCGTCGGCAACGCCTACTCGAACATGGCCACGGCCAGCCTGTCCGCCATCGACGCCGCGGTCGACGCGGTCAGCGCGATGCGCTCGGGCCTCGGCGCCGTGCAGAACCGCCTCGAGCACGCCCTGTCCGTGACGGGCGTCTACCAGGAGAACCTGACCTCCGCCGAGAGCCGCATCCGCGACGTGGACATGGCCGAGGAGATGGTCACCCTGACCAAGAACCAGATCCTCCAGCAGGCCGGCACGGCCATGCTGGCGCAGGCCAACCAGGCCCCGCAGTCCGTTCTCAGCCTCCTGCGCGGCTAGAGGCTGGTGTCGCGCATATAGCGGGCGGGATTCTGAACGGATCCCGCCCGCTCTTCGCTGCGCCTACTTGAAGAGGCGGATCTCCGAGATCGCGACCTTGTCGGCACCGGGCGGGAGCTTGGTGATCCACACCAGGTAGTAGCGAAAGCGGTTGCCCGCGGTGTCGAGGTCGACCCGCTGGCTCGCCTTGGCGCTCGGGATGTCCCCGAGCTTCTGCCAGCCGCTGTCGATGCCCGGCGGCGCCGGGCCCTTCTTGGCCACGTAGATCGCGCCGGCCCAGCCCTTCGTGGGCGTCAGGATCTGGATCGCCCGCGCCGCCACCGCCGGGTCGGCGACCACGTAGATCCCCACGCCGGCCTTGCTGCCCAGCGTGTTGCCGTCGTAGGTCTCCGTCGACCACGACGTGTTGCGCTCGCCGTCGACCACGAGCTTGGCCTGCAGTGGGTGCTCGGACTTGTTGTCGCCCAGCGGGTCGTAGTCGTGCGCGTTGGCCTGCTTGAGCGAGAACGGCGTCAGCCCCGAGTTCTTCGGCGTCGGGATGTTGCGCGTGGCCTGGGCGCCGTGCTGGGCGCGGTCGGCGGCCAGGTACAGCGCCGCGGCCACGGCGGCGCCGATGAGCACGAGCGCGGCGAGCAGCGCCCACGGGTGGCGCATGCGCAGCGGCAGGCGCCGGCGGGCACGCGCCGGAAGCGTGCGGATGACGGCCGTGGCCTCGCCGGTGGCCTGGCCCGAGCGCGCGGTCTCGATGGCCAGCACGTCCTCGAGGTCGGCGATCAGCTCGCGGTCCGAGCCGTAGCGGCGGTCGAGGTCCTTGGCCGTGGCGCGGTCGACCACGGCCGCCAGCGCGCTGGAGACCTCGGGCCGGCGCAGCTGCACGTCGGGCAGCTCCTCGCGCACGTGCTTCATCGCCACCGCGACCTGGTTCTCGCCGTGGAAGGGGACGTCGCCCGTGAGCATCTCGAAGAGGACGACGCCGAGCGAGTAGAGGTCGCTCTGGGGGTCGACGTCCTGGCCCAGGGCCTGCTCGGGCGAGACGTAGTCCGTCGTGCCCAGCACGCGGCCGTCCGCCGTGAGCCCCTCCTCGGTCAGCGAGCGCGCGATCCCGAAGTCGGTGACCTTGGCCGTGCCCTCCTCGTCGATGAGGACGTTCTGGGGCTTGACGTCGCGGTGGACGATGCGGTGGTCGTGGGCGGCGCCCAGCGCGCGGGCGATCTCGATCGCGTAGGCCACCGACTCGCCGACCGGGAGTCGCCCGTGGCGGCGGATGCGGTCCTTGAGCGTCTCCCCCTCGACGTACTCGAAGACGATGTACGGGGTGCTGAGACCGTCGGGGTCGCCGTTGTGCCCCTCCTCGCCGGCGTCGATGACGCCGACGACGTGCGGGTGGTTGAGCTGCGCCACCGCGCGCGCCTCGCGGCGGAAGCGCTCGAGCTGGTCGGAGTCCGAGGCGATCTCGCGGTGCATGAGCTTGATCGCGACCTGGCGCTCGAGCACCGTGTCGAAGGCGCGGTAGACCGTCGACATGCCGCCGTGGCCGATCTGGGCATCGAGCCGGTAGCGCCCGTGGAGCAGGGTGCCGACCTGCGAGGTCATCGCTCTATTGTGCGGATCGGGGCGCCGTTCATGTGCGGTACTGCGCGTCAGCTACGTGACGGGTGGTCTGGCACGGCAAATCCCTACACCGGTGGAGACCATGCGTCACGTCGTACCCAGCATGGCAGGCGCTCAAGGCGCTCGCCGACCAGGGTTCGGACGAGCCCGCCGCCGCCCCGCGCGCGGCGGAGCCCCGCCCGACGGCGGGGCCCGCGCGCCGCTTCGCGTCGACTACTTGATCGACGTGTAGTTGAGGTCGTGCGTGGTGTAGTAGCCGTTGACCACGCCGACGACGTCCTTGGACTGGACCGCCGCGATGTTGTCCCACAGATAGGGAACGGCCGGCGCCTGCTCGGCGATCATGTGGTCGATCTTGGCCCACGCCTGATTGCGGGCGGCGCCGATCGGCGTCACGGCCGCGGACTTCATGGCGGCGTTGATCGCCGGCACGTCGAGCTCGGGCCAGTTGACGTTGCCCTGCTGGAGGATGTTGTCGCCGTTGAAGGTCGCGTCGAGCATCGACTGCGCGTCGGCGAAGTCCCGGAACCAGCCGACGCTCGGGCAGATCGCGACGTTCTGGGACGGCACGCCGCAGAACTTCGTGTACAGCGTGTCGGCGGGCACCAGCCGCAGGTTCATCTTGAAGCCGAGCTGCTCCATCTGGTTCTGGAAGACCTCGCCGGTCTTCTTGGCCGGATCGGCGTTGCCGGTGATGGTCAGGACCTTGTCGCTCCCCGTCCACTTGCCGTTGGCGTCGATCGGCAGGCTCGGGTCCTGCTGCTTGGCCGCGAGCATGTACTTCCTGGCCACGGCCGGATCGCCCTTGGGGTTCTTCAGGTAGTCGAGGTCGTCGTCCTGCTTGGGGCCGCCCGCCTCCTCGTAGCCCGGCAGGCCGGGCGGCAGCCAGCCGCTGGCCAGGCCGCCCGACACCGCGCCGCCGGTGGTCAGGCGCAGCGCCTCGCGATCGGAGCCCGCGATGATCGCCTTGCGGACGTTGATGTTGTCGAACGGCTTGACCGTGGTGTTGAACGAGACGTAATGCACGCCGCCCGCCGGCGCGAAGAGCACCTGGTCCTTGTTGTGCGTGACCGCCTGCTTGAGGACCTGGGCCGGAGGCTGGCTCGTGTCGCAGCAGATCGACGCGGTGCCGCTGAGGGCGCGGCGCGACGCGGTGGCGAGGTCGTCGTTGCCCTCCTGGATCTCGATCTCGTCGAGGTAGGCGGGCCGGTAGTCGGTGGCCCTGTCCCAGTTGGGGTTGCGCACGATGTCGATCGACTTGCCGGCGACGCGGCCGGTCACCTTGCCCGTCGCGAGGTCGTGCTTGACCATGTACGGGCCGGTGAAGGCGACGTACTGGTCGTAGGTCGACGGCGTCTTCTGGTCGTACTTCGCCGCGTACTCCTGGGGCACGGGCGTGGTGATCGGCATCACGAGCGCCTGCGAGACGAGCGGCGCACTCGCGGTCTTGAGGTGGAAGACGATCGTCGTGTCGTCGGGCGTCTCGATGCCCGAGATGGGCTTGATGTCGCCGCTGTTGGCCTTCGCGGGCGTGCCGACGATCGAGCTGAAGTACGTCCCCGCGTACCCGCTGGGCACCTCCTTGGAGAAGGCGCGCTCGAAGGCGTACTTGATGTCGGCGGCCTTGACCGCGCGATCGACGGGCGGGGCGTACTTGACCCCGGGCTTGATGTGGACGGTGACCGTCTTGTTGTCGGAGGAGATCTCGGGCGGGCCGGCCGCGAGGTCCTCGACGGGCTTCTCGGGGTTGTCGGGCTTGAACGAGTAGAGGGTCCGGTTGACCGCGTAATGGACCATGTAGCCGAAGGTGTAGTACGTCTGCCCGGGATCGAGATAGTCGACGTCGGCCGAGGCGAGCACCGTGAGCTTGCCGCCGGCCTTGCCGGGCTTGATCGCCGTCGCGCCCTTGGAGCTCGCCTGCGACGAGCCCGCCTTCGCGCCCTTGTCGCCACCGCTGCTGCTCCCGCACGCAGCGAGCGCGGTGACAGCTCCCGCGATCGCGATCGATGCAGCGAACCTCCTCGAGAACATGCCCTCTCCTCTCCCCGGCTGCCCCCCGGGCGGCATGCTCTCCTGCGGGGCCTAAAACAGGCGTAAGCGCTCGCGCTCGAAGCGCTCGATGGCGATCCGCACCAGGCGGTCGCACAGCTCGGGATAGGCGATGCCGCTGTGATCCCAGAGCTTTCCGTACACGCTGGTCTGCGTGAAGCCGGGCATGGTGTTGAGCTCGTTGAGCACCACGTCCTCGCCGTCGACGAAGAAGTCGGCGCGGGCCAGGCCGCTGCAGCCGGCCAGGCGGAAGGCGGTCACGGCCAGCTCGCGCACCCGCTCGCGGGCGGCGTCGGAGATGCGCGCCGGCACCACGAGCTCCATGCCCCCGGGCGTGTACTTGGCCTCGTAGTCGTACCAGCCGTCCTCGCCGCCGGCGAGCAGGATCTCGCCGGGCTGGCTGGCCTGCGGCGCATCGGTCGGGCCGAGCACGGAGCACTCGACCTCGATCCCGCGCGCGCTGGCCTCGACGATGACGCGCGGGTCGTGGGCGGCGGCCGCCTGGATCGCGGCCTCGAGCTCGCCGGGCGCGTCGACGCGCGCGATCCCGACCGACGACCCCAGCCGCGCCGGCTTGACCCAGCACGGGTAGCTGACCGCCGACGGATCGGACAGCGCCACGCCCGCGGCGCCGTCCAGCGACCAGTAGGCCACCTGCGGCAGGCCGGCGCGGCCCATGACGTCCTTGAAGATGACCTTGTCCATGCACAGGGCGCTGGCCAGCACGCCCGAGCCGACGTAGGGGACGTCGAGGACCTCGAGCATCCCCTGCACGCTGCCGTCCTCGCCGAAGGGGCCGTGCAGGGCGGGGAACACGGCGTCGGCCTCCAGCAGGCCGCCGCCGGCGCGCAGCGTCACCTCCTCGCCCTCGCACGACCAGCCGCCGTCGCGCGCGAGGTCGACCCACAGGACGTCGTGGCCCGCCTCGGTCAGCCCCTCGCGCACCGAGGCGGCGGACTCGAGGGAGACCTCGTGCTCGGACGACCGGCCGCCGGCCAGGACGGCGACCCTCACGGGGTCGTCCCCGTGCTGGTCGTGCCGCCGCCCGTGGTCGTGCCGCCCTCGGGATTGAGGTTGGGGTTGAACTTGCCGACCACGATGGTGACCTTCGAGCCCTTCTTGGCCTTCTTGCCGCCGGTCGGGCTCTGCTCGAGCACGACGCCGTCGCCGTCGGGGGTCGGGACGTCCTTGCTCTGCTGGTCGATCACGAAGCCCTGCCCGGACAGCGCCGCGATGGCCGCGGGCGCGTCCTCGCCCGTCACGTCGGGCACGGGGACCTGGCTGGGCTCCTTGGCCACGGTGAGCGAGATGGTCGAGCCCGCGTCGATCCGCGCGCCGCTCTTGGGGTTCTGCGAGAGCACCGTGCCCGGGTCCTTGTCGGATTCCTTGTCGACGCGCGTGACCTTGAACCCGGCCGCCTGCAGGGTCGACTGAG